>NZ_JBITEU010000014.1:0-198161 GCF_044455475.1 Streptomyces sp. NPDC051218
TTGGGCAGGTGGTGCAGATCGGCCATGAGGAGCATGTTCTCCTCGCCGGTGATCAGGCCGTCCACGGCGGAGAACTGGCCGGTGACACCGATCGCCGCACGCACGGCCTGGGGGTCGGCTGCCAGGTCGTGGCCGCCGACGTGCAGGTCCCCGCCGTCGGCCGTGATGAGGGTGGAGAGGATCTTCACGGCGGTGGTCTTGCCCGCGCCGTTCGGCCCGAGCAGCGCGAAGACGGAACCTGCCGGGACGGTGAGATCGATGCCGTCGAGCACGGTCTTGTCGCCGTAGGACTTGTGCAGACCGGTGGCGGAGATGGCAGTCAGGTGCCCACCTCCCTGTCGGGACACGAAGGTTTGCGTGGAAATGACATACGACATGAGGCCCTCCCGTTTTGAAGGCTGTAGGTACGAAAAAGGTTCGAGTACGTCGTGGCTGAGGTGAGCCAGGAAGGTGCTCGCAGGTGCAGCTGCTGAGCACGTGCTCGCCGCACCGGCAGCGGGTGCTACGCGCGCGGAAGTTGAGGGGCGGTCAGACGCCGACCGGTGACACCCACCACTGCACGAAGTGGTTCACCACGGCGTCGCGGCTGGTGAGTCGCACGACCGACGCAACGATGTTCATGCGCTGAGCTCCTTCTTCGCCGCCGTCTGTCGTCACGGACAAGCATCGACAACGCGGGAAGGCGGATCAACGTCGTATCCTGCAACGTCACTTAACACAGCGGTTCATGATGCGGGGGCGGGAGCGTGGAGCTGCGGGAGATAGAGATCTTCCTGGCCCTGGCGGAGGAACTGCATTTCGGCCGCACGGCTGACCGACTGCATGTCACTCCGGCCCGCGTCAGCCAGGCAATCAAGAAGCAGGAACGCGTCATCGGCGCCGAACTGTTCAAACGCACCAGTCGCAATGTCCAACTGACACCCATCGGCGCGCAGCTCAGGGACGGTCTCGCCGTCGGCTATCAGCACATCCAGGAGGCGCTGGCCGCCGCGAGCGCTGCCGGACGGGGGATCAACGGGGAGCTCCACATCGGCTATGCGACCGCATGGTGCGGCAATCTCATCGTGGCGGCCGCGGACACCTTCCGCGCCCGCCACCCCGACTGCCGGATTCACATCTACGAGTCCCCCCTGCTCGAACCGCTCGGCCCGATGCGCGACGGCAGCCGCGATCTTCAGCTCATCGAGCTGCCGATCGACGAGCCCGACATCGTGAACGGTCCAGTCCTCTTCACTGAGCCTCGCGCGTTGATCGTCCCCGCTGACCACCCCTTCGCCGAGCGGGAGACGGTGTCTCTGGAGGATCTCGCGGAGGCCCCTCTGATCACGATCACCGGCCAGCCCCAGTACTTCCTCGACCTCCACTACCCCCACCGCACACCGCAGGGACGGCCCATCCCCCGTGGCCCGTCGACCACCGCTTGGCAGGAGGTGCTCACCATGGTCGGCGCGGGCAAAGGCGTTTCCCCCACCAGCGCACGCGCGGCGCACTACTACTCACGCCCGGACATCGTCTACGTGCCCTTCAGCGATGCGCCGCCGGTCGAGTACGGCCTCCTTTGGCCGGCCGCAGCGAACACCCCGAGGCTGCGCGCTTTCGTTCGGACCGTCGTCGAAACGGCCGCTTTGCAGGTCACGGCGCCGACGAAGTCGGCCGGAAGGCGCTCCCTGACCGGGGAGTAGGCCGGGAGCGCCCGCCGGCGTGTTTCAGATGCCGCAGCTCGACGCGGACCAGAAGCGGCTGGGGCGGTGATCGAGGTGGGTGTGGTCGCTGTGACCCGGGTAGCCGGGGCCGAGGATTCCGTTGAAGCCGTGGTTGCGGGCCTGCTGGGCGAGTCGGCACAGTGAGTGCGGGCCGGAGCCGAGGTCGGCCGCGTCGCCGTACAGATGGCGGCTGCCGGCCGCTCCGCCGACCGCGTCGTTGCAGGCGTGTGAGCGGAAGCCGCTGGTCACGCGGATGGGCTGGTCGCCCAGTGCGTGCCGCAACGCTTCAAGTTTCCACATGGTGCGCAACGCGTTGGACTTCGCGGTGCTCGCGCTCACCGCGCCGCCCGCCCAGGTGGAGTTGCAGGTGTTGAGCTCGGCGTAGGTGAAGTGGATCGGTGTGCAGTCGTTGTCCTGGAGGGCGTAGATCTTGCTGAAGGTCGCCGGACCGGCGACGCCGTCGGCAGCCAGTCCGTAGGCCGACTGGAACCGCTTGACGGCGGCAGTCGTCGCCGGTCCGTAGGCGCCGTCGATGGAGAGCACGCCGCCGTTGCCGGCGTGACCCGCCACCCGAATCTGCAACTGCGTCACATCGGCGCCCGAGGCCCCTTGGGACAAGGTGCGCGACCATGTGTAGCAGCTGTCGGCCTGAGCGGTTCCGGCGGTGGCGATGACACCGCCCAGGGTGGCGGCAATGAGCATGACAAGTGAGAGAACAAGTCGTGCGGTGCGTCTGGGCATCGGGGCACTCCATGAGGGGTGGGGGAGGGGCGGGGGGTGCGCACGTGCGTTCCGAGCCTGGCGGGTGGCACGGCGCACGTCAACGGGACGTGGGCGACCGTCATTTGTCGGCCCAATGGCGGTGCCGACCGTGCCGGTGAGGTGCGTCCTTCGAGCCGGCCTGCCACCGGTCACGTACGCGACAGGTCACGTACGCGACCGGTCACGTACGCGACCGGTCTGCGTGCAGCAGACGGTCCATCTGCTCGGCGGCTCCGACCGAGGCGCGGCCGCAGCAGTTGTTGAACAGCACGTGCACCCGCTCCACTCGCCCGGCCAGCTCGCGCAACCGGGGCAGCCACGCGGTGAGTTCGTCTTCGGAGTACGTGTACCGGAAGCGGTCCTCCTTGCTCCCCCGGCCCCACGACGTGCTGCGTCCGTGGAATCGCACGACGGACAGCCGGGAGGTGCTGACAGGTGTGACAGGCGGCAGCGAAGAAGGCAACCCCTGGGCCATGTCCACGGCCACGGTGGCCATGCCGTACTCCGCGAGCAGTGCGCGCGTGGACGCGGCGGCCCGATCGGAGCGCCACCAGTCGGGGTGCCGGAACTCCACGGACACAGGCCAGTTGGCCGTACGTCGCGCCGTCTGCGCCAGGATCCGCTCGGCCCGGTCCCCGGGTCGCAACCACGGCGGAAACTGGAACAGCACGCTCCCGAGCCGCCCGGCCTTCCGCAACGGTTCGACTCCCGCGGCGAACAGCGACCACACCTCGTCGAGCACGCCCGGGTCCTTGGTGTCGGCCGGCAGCCCGTTGGGCATCACCGACTCCCGGGTGGGATGCCCGGTCAGCAACGAGAACGCCTTGACGTCAAATGTGAAACCGTCCGGCGTCCGCTCCGCCCACAGACGGCTGACGCGCTCTTGTGGCAGGGCGTAGTACGACGCGTCGGCCTCGACGACCGGAAACCGGCCGGCGTAGTAACGCAGCCGTCCCTCGGCATCTCGCTGCCCCGACGGAAACCAGCCGCTGCGCACCAAGGCCGGGTCGGTCCACGAGCACGTGCCCACGAGAATGTCACCCATACAAGATCGGGTACCCATCGCGGGTGGGTCTGCCCGTGATACTCCGTGTGGGTGCTACTCGCTCCATTCCGCGTCGGCCTGGCCGGACAGGTCGATGCGCCCGTCGATGACGTCGCGGGCGACCTCGGCGGCCTTGCGTCGATGAGAGCGGGCGTACTGCCGCAAGAGCCGAAAAGCTTCCTCCGTAGTGAGACCGTGCCGCGCGGCAAGGGCGCCCTTGGCCTGCTCGATCAGGACCCGGCTGGTCAACGCGCCCTGCAGCTGGGCTGCCTCGGCGCGGCTCTCCAAGGTCTTCTGCTGCAGCGACAGCGCGTGCGCGGTGATGCTCGCCAGAGAATGGACGCAGGCCAGCAACTGTTCGTCCGCCGGAGCGCTGTCCGGCGCGCCGAGCAGCACGAGTGCGCCGACCGGGCTGCCGTGACCGGCCAGGGGCAGTGCCGTCACCCGGCCGTAGTGCAGCGCAGTGGCACGCGGCGCCCAGCGTGGCCAGAGCGCCTGTGCGCCCGGTCCGGTCACATCCACGTCGACCAGTGGGCGGCCCGCGGCCTGCGCGTCGTGACCGGGCCCCTCGTTCCAGGCCAGGGCATCGGCCGCGAGGTCCTGCAGGGCGGTGCTGGTCCCGTCCGTCTGCCCGGCCGACCCATCGCACGGTCGATAGCGTACGAGTGCTCCGTGGGAGCCGTAGATGCGCCGACCGCTGCGTGTGCACGTGCGCAGCACCCTTTGCGTGTCGAGTGGGTCCGTCGCTGCCAGCTCCATCAACTCGGCGAACAGGGCCGCGAGTTCCTCTGGCATCAGCGTCATCGCAGGAATCCCTCGGCAGGCAGAATCTTGACTGTTCCTCGACGATAACCAAGACATCCACCTGGCACGCCGATCCTGTGTACGTCTGCACCACTGATTCGGCAGAGGTGGTCACTGTCCTGCACGGTGTCCGAGGACGGAAGTAGGTCCGTCCCGCGTCCGCGAAGGACTGGCCACTATTCTCAGCCCCGTGCCCGACATCCAGGTGGGGTCTGCAGATGCCCCGCTTCTGAACCGCACAGTTGTCAGTCCGTCAGTTCTCGTACAGAGGGGGACCCGTGCTGCTCGCCAACAAGACAGCGATCGTCCATGGCGGTTCCGGAGCGGTGGGGGCGGCTGTTGCTCGCGCCTTCGCTCGTGAAGGCGCTGCCGTACACCTCGCTGGACGAACCGTGCCTCCCCTCGACGACGTAGCACGGCGTATCCGAGGCGATGGCGGGGTCGCTCACGTCGCACAGTTGGACGCGGTGGACCGAGAGGCCGCAGACCGCCATGCCGACGCGGCGGCTGCGGGCAACGGCATCGACATCTGTTTCAACGCCACGGCCAACGACGACGTGCAGGGCAGCCCGCTGGCAGACATGGCCGTCGCTGATGTGATCCGCCCGGTCACGAAGGCGGTGACGACCACGATCACCACGGCCACCGCAGCGGCCCGTCACATGATCGCACATCGCGTGGTCCGCCCTCACCGGCGTCTGCCGGCAACTCGCGGCGGAACTCGGTCCGCTAGGCATCCGCGTCGCCTGGCTGCTCTCACCGTGGTTCTCCCGCGCCCGGCGGGGAGAACCGTGCCGATGAGGGGGCGCTCCTGACCGAGCGCCCCAGCTACGACGACGTGGCCAACGCCGCGGTCTTCGCCGCCTCCGACTGGGCCCGCACGATGACCGCCACCGAACTCAACCTCACCGGCGGCCTCGTACCGGACTGACAGCGCGCCCGCTGTACCTCAGCGGTCCCTAGGCAGGGCGCTCGGCCATGACGACCACGCCCGGCCCGGCCTGCTCGTTCGCGGGGAGGCGGAGTTCGGCCACGGGGCGAAGGCCGGCCTGCTCGATCAGGTCGATGAGCTGTTCGGGCCGCCACTGATGTGTGGTCCAACGAACGGGCACTCCTCCGTACGCCTCGGTGCGCACCTTGTCCTGGTCGCCGACGTGGGTGGCGGTGATGAAGTGGCCGCCCGGCTTCAGGGCGCGCGCGAACAGGTTCAGGACCTGCGGCAGGACATCGCGGGGGAGATTGAACAGTGACCACCACCCGAGCACCCCGCCGAGGGACGCTTCATCGAGGTCGAGCTCGGTGGCGGAGGCGACACTGAAGCGGCACCGCGGGTGCAGACGGCGCGCGTTTTTGACCATGCGGGGTGAGAGGTCCACCCCGGACACGTCGAGTCCGCGCTCGGCGAGGTAGCCGGTCACCGTGCCGGGTCCGCAGCCGACGTCCAGGACGGGCCCGAGGTCGCCGACGGTGTCGGCGAAGGCGTCGATCGATGCCTTGAGCCAGGGATGACGGCGGATGTCGCCCATGCCCGTCGTGGCCAGCAAATGGGCGTAGTTGTCGGCCACTTGGTCATAGGACTCACGGACGACGTCGAGATCGGCAGGGCGGTCGATATGGCGTGCGGTCATCGGTCCACCATAGGACGGATGCCGCGGATGGTGAGGTGCCCGGTGAGTGAAGCTTGGCGTTGCACAGCCCGTGGTGTCTGTCCCGTGGTTTCTGCGCAGAGCTTCCTCCCGGCGGACCTAGCGGGGGAACTCGCGCTCCCGCTAGCCGTGTTCACCGTGCGGCAACCTTCGCACAACCCTTCGTACGCCTCGTGAGTCACATTCCCGAAAGCCCTTTCCTCGCGTTTCCCTGACCAACGGAGTTCCACCGTGCGTGTACGAACCCTGGCCGCCACCGCTGTCGTAGCGGCACTCACCGCCACCGGTCTGACCCTGCCGCTCGCCGGAAGCGCCGCGGCTGCGACAACTCCGCGGTTCGACTTCAACGGCGACGGATACACGGACATCGCCGTCGGCATGCCCAACGCCACGGTGGACGGCAAGGCCAAGGCCGGTTACGTCAGCGTGATTTACGGCGGCCCGCAGAGCCCGAGCCAGTCCACCGGCGTCATCAGTCAGGCCGAGGCCGGCATCCCCGGCACACCCGAGGCAGGCGACCGTTTCGGCTCCTCCGTGGCACCCGTCGACGTGAACGGCGACGGCGTCTTCGAGCTCGTCGTCGGGGCCAGCGGCGAGTCGCTCACCTCGGAGCAGCTCAGGGACGAGGGCACCATCACCGTCCTGGACGGCTCGGAGGGGAACGTCAAGGGCACCACCGTGGCCAGAGGCGCGGGCGAGTTCAGCAGCATCGGCGACACCATCGCGACGGGCGACTACGACGGTGACGGCGACACCGACCTCGCGTACGGCGAGAACGGCGAGGAGCACGGTTCGCTCCGGTACAGGCCGGGCCCGCTCACCGCCGACCCGGTGACCACGACCACCCTGCGCAGTTACAGCATGGGCGGCCGCACCCACGACCTGGCCACCGGCGACTTCGACGGTGACGGCCGGGACGACCTGGCCACCACCTGGAAGGCCATGGAGGGCTCCGGCACCTTCATCACACGCTGGGACGACCAGGCCGAGCCCGCCCAGTGGTGGGCCGACGGCGACCGCGGCAGTGCGCTCGCCGCCGCCGACTTCGACCGGGACGGCACGGACGACCTGGCGGTCGGCCTCGTACAGCCCAACCCCGAGACGGAGACCACCCACTGCGAGGACCGCATCGGCGGCGCGGTGCTCCTGCTCAAGGGTTCGAAGAGCGCAGACTTCGGCACCGAGAACGAGTGCGTCACGCAGTCCACCCCGGACGTCGGCGGCTCCGCGGAGGAGGGCGACGACTTCGGCGCCGCACTGTCGGCCGGCGACCTGAACGGCGACAGCCGTCCGGAGCTGGTGGTCGGCGTGCCCGGCGAGGACGTGGGCGCCGTGAAGGACGCGGGCGGATACGTCACCTTGAACGGCACGGAGCACGGCCCCCAGGGCGGTCTGGCCCGCAGCCAGAGCACCCCGAACATGCCCGGCACGGCCGAGGCGGGCGACCGCTTCGGCGCCCGGGTGGCCGTCGGCGACTACAACCGCGACGGACTGTGGGACACCGCGGTCAGCGCACCCGGGGAGAACGCCGGCGAGCCCAGGTCGGGCGGCGTCTGGTTCGCGCCGAGCAGCACCGAGGAGACGTACCCGGTGGGCAAGTCACTGACCCCGTTCGGCTTCGCGCTGCCCAACGGGGCCATCAAGTACGGCGAAGTAATGGGGTCTTGAGGGTGATGGGACTGCGGTGACGCGGGGCGGCGCGCCGCTGTTTCAGGCGGCGCGTCGCGGCGCGCGCCGTTCCGGCCGATGGAGGGGATGCCGGCGGCCGGTGCTCGTATGTGAGCCGTCAGTGGTGACTTATGGGGGACAAATGGGGGGCTCGGAGGCTGGTCAGTAGGTTGAACCGGCGCGATGCTCGGGGGCAGCAGTATCCCCACCAGGAGGGCCCCCCATGAAGGCCATTGCACAGGACTCCTACGGCACAGCCGACGGCCTGGAACTACGCGCCATCGACCGGCCCGTTCCCCGTGACGACGAAGTGCTGGTCCAGGTGCGTGCCGCTGGGGTGGACCCGAGCATCCTGCACCTGATGACAGGCAAGCCCTACATCGCCCGCCTGGCCTTGGGGCTGCGCAGGCCCAAGAATCCGGTTCGCGGCTGGGACCTCGCCGGAGCCGTCGAGTCGGTCGGTGCGAAGGTGACGCGTTTCGAGCCGGGGCAGGAGGTCTACGGAGTCGGCGACGGCTCCTTGGCCCAGTACGCCTGCGCCAAGGCCGACAAACTCGCACCCAAGCCCGCCAACTTCACCTTCGAACAAGCCGCGGCTCTCCCCGTCTCAGGCGTCACCGCCTACCAGGCCCTCAGTGGCAAGGCGCGCCCGAAGCCAGGGCAGAAGGTCCTTGTCATCGGCGCCTCCGGAGGCGTCGGGACCTATGCCATCCAGCTCGCCGTCTCCTGCGAGGCCGACGTCACCGCTGTCTGCGGCCCTGGCAGGGCGGACTTCGTGCGAGCCCTGGGCGCCAGTGACGTCATCGACTACACCAGCGGGGAAATCACCGACGCCAAGCAGCTGTTCGACATCATCCTCGACGCCGCCGGCAACCGCCCGCTGTCCCTGCTGCGCCGGGCACTGGCCCCCACAGGCGTTCTGGTGATGGCCGGGGGAGAGGGCGGCGGTGACTGGATGGGCGGCATGGGACGCCAGCTCGGCGGGTACGCGCTCTCACCGTTCCTCGGGCAGACCCTGCACAGCCTCGTCGCGAGGGTACGCCACAAGGACCTGATGACCCTCAAGAATCTCGCTGAGGCCGGCACCATCGCACCGGCCATCGACCGCACCTACCCCCTCGCCGAAACCGTCGCCGCGATCAAGCACCTGGAGACGGGCCATCCCCGGGGCAAGATCGTCGTGGCCGTATGAGTGGCAACCGATCTCGGCAAGGTGCCGCCCGCCGCGTGTGAGATGAGGGCCGCCGGTGCCCGGGACTGTTGGGTCCGGAGCACCGGCAGGTGGTGGGTCAGTCCCGTCGGTACTGAGCGGGCGAGTCCTTGGTGGCATCGTCCTCGTAGGACCCGCTCCTGCCCCGGTCCACGTGGAATGTCGTCAGCGTGCTGACGGGAGAACGCGGGTCGCGGCGGTCGTCGACGACGCGCATGTGTGCGCTGAACCGCTGCGGCGTCACCTCGTACACGTCGTAGCCGTACCGATTGCCCTCGAAGTACTTCAGATGCGGATTGGCCTGGCCCATCAACGGCCCGTTGGTGGCGTTCCAGTCGGCCGAGTACGCGCCTGAGGTCACCGAGTGGGCGGTGAACTCCGTGCCGATCAGCGGGGATTGTGGCTCGTCGAAGTCGGTGCGGATGTCGTCGACGAACGCGGAGTGCCAGTCACCGGTGATGACGACCAGGTCCTCAAGACCACTCTGATGCACGTGCCCCAGGACTTCCTTGCGCTCGGCGAGGAAACCGTCCCACTGGTCGGTGAACATGTACGAGCCGCCAGGGCGACCCCTCAGCTGGCTCAGCATGATCGAGTTGGCCCATACGTGCCAGGCGTCGGGGGCGCGGTCCACGGTCTTCTTCAGCCACGTCTTCTGCTCGGCGCCCAGGATGGTGCCGTCCGGCAGGTTCTGCGCCGAGCGGTACGAGCGCAGGTCGAGGACGGCCAGCTCCAGCAGATCGCCCCAGCGCCGCACCCGGTGGATCTCGGGGTCGGGCAGCGCCGAACCGCCGAAGGAGTCACGGTGCGGCATGTGCTCGAACCACGCCTGGTACGCGGCCGCGCGGCGCCGCATGAACGGGGCGCCGCCCCCGGTACCGCTGTAGTCGTTGACGACCTCGTGGTCATCCCAGGTCAAGAACCACGGATGGGCGGCGTGCGCCTCACGTAGTGATGCGTCGCCCTTGTAGAGAGCGTGACGTTTGCGGTAGTCGGCGAGGGTGAGGATCTCCGGGCCGTCGTGATCGCGTACGTGCTCCTCGGGTACGCCACCGACTTGGCCGTGCTCGTAGATGTAGTCACCGAGATGGACGACGAAGTCCAGGTTCTCGCGAGCTATCCCACGATGCGCGGCGTAGAAACCGTCGTGGAACGCCTGGCAGTTGGCGGCCGCGAAGGTGACCTTGGAGACGCGGCCGCGCGGCGCTGTCTTCGTACGCCCCACGCGGGATGTCGTACCGAGCGCCTTGAACGCGTACCAGTAGTGGCGGCCGGGGGTCAGGCCGCTCACCGGGACGTGCACGCTGTGGCCGAGCGTCGCCGAGGCGGGGGCCGTGCCCCGGGCGACGACGTGGCGCAGCCGGGCGTCCTTGGCGAGGACCCATTCGACCTCTACGACCTCGGGAAGTTTCTGCTCGGCGGCAAGCGGTTCGGGCGCGAGTCTGGTCCACAGCACCACGGAGTGCGGCTGCGGATCACCGGAGGCGACGCCGAGCGTGAAGGGCGCGCGGTCGTACTCGGCTCCCAGGTTCTCGGCGGCCTCGCGGGCCTGGGCAGGGGTGAGGCCAGGGGCGAGCGGCCAGGCCAGGTTGAGCGCGCCGACGGCCGCGGCGGACTTGAGCAGGTCACGGCGGTTGACGGTCATCGGCGGTCTCCGGTGGCGGTGAGGGTGAGGGAAAGGGCGTCCGCGTAACCGTCGTTGGAGGTGCCGCTGCCGCTGCGCGTGAAGACGAGCAGGACCCGCGCCGAGCGGGCTGTGGGCGGCACGGCGGCTTCGGCCGTGCGTTCAAGGAGCCCGGTTTTGCCCTGCCGGTCGACTGCGCCGACAGGTCCAAGGACACTGAGGGCGACAGGCGTGCCCTTGGCATCGCGGAACTCCACGGACAGGCGCGCGCCGTCCTCCTGTCCGGCGAAACCGCCGAGCCAGCCGGCCAGCGTGTAGCGGACCTTGCCCCCGTCGACGGCGCGGCGTCCGGTGGGGCCGCTCCTGGGCAGGTCGATGTCCTGCACCAAGACGGTGCGCGGGCTGTTGCCGCCCGAGTAGAAGCGGCTGCCGCGGCGGGCCGGGCCGGGGTCCGACGCGGTCGGGTAACCGCCGCCGAGACTGTAGGCGATGAGCGCCGGGGCTCCCTGAGTGACTTTCCAGCCGTGGACCTTCGATACGGGGTCGGCGGTGCCGCCGGCCCCGCTCTCCGCGTCGCCGTTGACGACGAGATTCACGCGCGCCTCCTGTGATCGGTGAGTTGAGCGCGGTCAGCCCACCAGCCCCGCATGAACCAGGAGAAGTATTCCGGCGAATTCTGTTACCGCGGCTGCTTCGGCCGCGTGCTGTCAGGGCCCGGGCACCGGGGAACTGCCGTGTGCAGACCCGTTCGCTCGACTGGATCGGACGGGCGGTCCGGAGGGACAAGGCGCCGGGCGGCGAACGCACTCCACCTCGTCACCCGAGCCCGCGCCGGATCCCGCTCCATGCGCGGACACCTAACGGAACGTCACGGAGTCGGCTCGCAACGCATGAGTGACTATCAGGGCGTCGGCCTGTCACCAATATCCGGTGGCGGGCGCCGCCTCCCGTGGTGAGGATCGCGGCATGGACATCTTTCTGGAGACCGATCGCCTCGTGCTGCGGGCGTTCACCGAGGCCGACGTCGACCATCTGCTCGCACTGGACAACGACCCGGAAGTCATGCGCTTCATCAACGGTGGCCGACCCACGAGCCGCGAGGTGATCCAAGCCCGGACGTTGCCCAGGCTCCTCCACGACTACCCGTGTTTCGGGACGCGCGGCTACTGGGCCGCGCAGGAGAAGGACACCGGAGCCTTCTTGGGCTGGTTCGAATTTCGCCCCCTGGATGATCACAGCCCCGCTGCGGTGGAGCTCGGTTACCGGCTGAACAAGGCTGCCTGGGGCAGCGGTTATGCCACGGAGGGGGCACAGGCCCTGATCCGCAAGGGATTCACGGACCTCGAGGTAGAGCGGGTGACCGCGAACACCATGACGGTCAACGCGGGATCCCGACGCGTGATGGAAAAGGCGGGCCTGTCCTACCTCCGCACCTTCTCGGGCGACTGGCCGGAGGCGATCGAAGGCTCCGAGCACGGAGAAGTCGAGTACGAACTCACCCGAACCAGCTGGGAGCAAGGCTCATAGAAGCCAGCCCGGACAGACCCCGGACACGCAGAGTCGCCCCGAAGTTGAGCGCGGCAGGCCAGATAGACGAAGAGCTGCGGCGTCAACTTCTCGTACTGGGGCATAGGTGCCGGCAGGGGTGAAGTGATGTGAGGGAGGGAAGGGCGAATGATCTCAATCAGCGCGGCCATCACTGATAATCCGCCGGTGACGATAGCCGTACTCGTGATCGGCGTCGCTATCGTTGTCTTCGCCATAGTGCGGGGGCGAAACAAGTGAGCCACCAGGTCCAGTGGTATCTCCGAAATACCTCTGAGAAGGGACGGCAGAAGATGTTCGCCCCTTGAAGGCCGCCAAGTTCCTCGCGCGGGACGGCGATGTGCGCTACGACAGCTTGGGTTTCCACGTCACCGCGTGAGGTGCGTCCTCAGGTGGCGCCGCTGGCTGTGATGAGCCGACGGCGAGTGTGCCAGACCCGCGGCGGTCGCGGGGCGGTTCAGGTGCGGGAGGTGCCCCGCTTGTCGGGCGTCAGAAGATAGGCGATCGCCATGTCGCTGAGTTCGTTCGCGTAACGGCGTTGCGCCGCCTCGCCAGTTGCCGGGTCGGGCCGTACGGAGTTGTGGAAACAGGCGCCGAGGACAGCGCGGGCAGCGGTGTCCAACGCTCCCTGCGGGTCGGAGCGGCGGATCTCGCCCGCGTAGGGAGCCGCTGCTTCGAGCAGGAGCCGGTGGATCGCGGTGATGGCGCGGGCCCCGCGGTCCGTGGGGTGGGCCCCTCGCGCGCGCAGCAGCGCGGGAAAGAGGCTGGTGCTGTCGGCGAAGGACTGCAGCAGGGCGTGTGCGTAGGCGTCCATGACGCCGGACAGTGAAGGCGCAGCCTGACTCAGCTGCTCGGCCACGTACTCTTCGCGGCGGTCCAGCATGCGCTCGGTCAGCGCGTTGATCAGCTGCTCTTTGTCCTCGAAGCGCCGGTAGATCGTGCCCACCGAAACGCCGGCACGTTCCGCGACGCCGGAGATCGTCATTTCATCGAGGCCGACCGCGGACGCGACCGCCTCGGCTGCCTGCAGCACGCGAGCCAGTGTTGCAGCGCTGCGCGCCTGCTGGGGCTGGCGGTAGGGCGCCCGAGGGGCGTGCTCACTGCTCATGTCCCGCATCGTATCTACGGCCGTCTCGGCCGAGGCTCTTGACAAGAGGCGGCCCTCTCTACATACGCTCGTGATGCGAATGTGAATTCACATTCGCATCATAGAGGAGGTTCGACCATGCCTGACATGCAGACGCCCGCAGCTGTCACTGTGACGCTCGAAGCGGGGCCCGCCGGCCCCGGTAGCATCGATGACTTCGAGCTGTTCTACGCCCGCCGTGCCCTGGACCGCTTCAGGACGCGACTGGGCAGCCAGGGCCTGCTCGATCTGCTGGCCGCGGACATCGAGGAAGGCAACGCTTTTCTGCGGGAGTGCGCACGCACCTCCGACGGAAAGTTCAACGCGGGTACGACGGTGCTCCAGGCCCACGGCCTGACCTCCGCCGAATTCCTGACCTGGATGAATGGCGCCTTCGCAAGCGACGACCCGCACCCGCTGCTCGCGGCGCACCCCGAGCACTACGTGATGGGCCACGACGACATCGGGGCGCGCGTAGTGGAGAACATCGGCCCCCACGTCTGTTCCTTCTACATGGGTGGCTGGGGCACTTCCGCGATGGCCTGGGCCGAGAACGCGGAAGAGCTCCTCCCGGAGTCGGAATTTCCGCGCAAGATGTCCTCCAATCTCTTCCTGGAGGACGGCACCGTCGTCGGGCGGGCACTGATCCAGTTCGGCGACACCGCCGAGGGCTTCACCGCAAATCTGACGGTCTACTTCCCCACGTCCTGCCCGAAGGACGTCCTGGATCACCACCTGCGGCACTACACCGTCGAGTTCAGGAACTGGATGGTCGCTGCGGCAGCGGCACGATCCTGACCTGATGGCCGGGCGGGCGGCGCCCTCTCCGTGTTGGACGGGCGGGTGAGGATGGGCAACATCTTCGAACTCTGGGCGTCCTCGCCGGTGTTGGGTTGGAATTCTGGGCCTTTCGGCAAGGTCTTGATCAACATTCCAGGTACCGCATAGCGTCAGGACGGTGGAAACAACGAGCCGGCCCGCAGCCCGGGTCATCTGCCTGGATGCTGCCTACCGCCTGCTACTTCTGCACTGGCGCGATCCGTTCAGCGGGGCATGGCTCTGGGAGCCGCCTGGTGGCGGCATAGAGCCTGGCGAGACACCACTGATGGCGGCACGGCGTGAACTGGTCGAAGAGACTGGCCTCGACCCGGCACCTGTCCTTGACCGGTCTGTGCTCGTCGACCGTGATGTGCAGTGGAACGGCAGCGGTATGTCGGGACGGAACACTTCTTCGTCGCTCGATTTGCGGACGACCAGCCGTCCCTGACGCGAACTGGCCTGCTCCCTGACGAGCAGGCCAACCTGGACACGCACGCTTGGGTCGCGTGGTCGGATCTGGCCTCACTGCCAGACCCGGTTGAGCCGCCGCAGTTGCTGACTGTGCTCGACGCCCTGATGCCGGCCGGCCCGTGGTGTGAGCGCGATTTCGCATGAGGTGCGGTCACCACGAGTTCTGGCCCAGGGGCGGCGGGTGAGGGTCAGCTGGTAGCTCGACGGGCAGCAATTCCGCCGTCCCCGGCCTGCGCATTCCCGAGTGAACCGCACCGGGTGCCTGCTTACCGCGCCGTGAGGACGGGGTCCTCTGCGGAGGTCCGGGTGGGGGTGCAGGTCTTGCGTGGCAGGCCCAGTGTGATGAGGAGGCCCAGGAGCATGCCTGCCGCGGTGAGCAGGACGACGATGAACTCTCCGTCTGCGGTGGCCTCCCTAAGGGCATCGCCTGCCTTGCCCCCGGTGCCGACGTCGGCGATGACAGTCAGGATGGCCAGCCCGATGGCGTTGCCAATGTTGAGGGTGGTGGATGCCATGCCGTTGGCGATGCCCTGCTCGTTGGGGGCGACGCCGGTAGAGGCAGCGATCCACATGCCGGTCCAGACGATGCCCTGGCCAACTCCGGAGAGGATCAGGCCCGGCAGTGCCGTGAGGTAGCTGGCCTCGGCGTCGAAGCCGAGAGCAAGGATGGCGGTGCCGACGGCGCCGATGATGAAGCCCGCGATCAGGGTGGTGCGGGTGCCGAGGCGGGTGGTCAGACGCTCACCGACTTGGGTACCCGTGGCGATCGCCACAGACGGGACGAGGAACGCCAGCCCGGTCTGCAGGGCGCTGTAGCCGTGCACGTTCTGCATCAAGACTGTCAGGAAGTAGGGCAGCGTGCCGAAGGTGGCCATGTAGAGGAAGGTCACGGTCATGCCGACGCTCAGGTTGCGATTCCGAAAGAGGCGGAAGGGCATGAGCGGGTCCTTGCTGCGCGCCTCGATGCCCGCAAAGGCGACGAGGAGAACCACGGCGGCAGCGAAAGCGACGATTACCGTCGCCGAGGACCATCCCATCTCCGGGCCTTCGACCAGAGCGAAGACCAGGAGGGTGGAACCGCCGGTGGCGGTCAGTGCGCCGGGCAGGTCAAACTTGCGCTTCTCGGTGCGCTGCGCATCGCGCGGGATGACGGCGAGTGCGGCCAGGGCTACGGCGCCGGCGAGCGGCACGTTCACGTAGAAGACGGCCGGCCAGCCGAAGCTCTCGGTGAGGATGCCGCCGAGTAGTGCGCCGATGGTCAAGCCGCTGGCTCCGGCACCACCCCAGACGGCGAGCGCCTTGTTGCGCTTGGGGCCTTCCTCGAACAGCGTGTTGATCAGAGAGAGCGTCGAGGGCAGCAGCAGCGCCCCGCCGATGCCCTGAACGGCGCGCGCGGCGATGATGACGGCCGGGCTCTCCGCCAATCCGCCGGCTAGGGATGAGACGGCGTAGATGGTCAGGGCGAGGATGAAGACCCGGCGACGGCCGAAGAGGTCTGCTGCGCGCCCGCCCAGCAGCAGGAAGCCGCCCGCCAGGACGACGTAGGCGCTGACCACCAATTGTTGGGTCTGGCCCGGGAACCCGAGGTCCGCGCCGATGTCGGGTAACGCGACAAAGACAATGTTGAGGTCGAGGGAGAAGATCAGCTGCGCCAGGGCCAGTAGCGCCAGGCTCCAGCCCGGACGTTGCGGCCCCGAGACATGTGCGACTGTCGCCAGCGTGGGTGAAGTGGACATGGGAAGTCAGCCCCTCTTGTGTCATGGGCGGGCAGCCCGTTCAGTACGACTGTTCGTATCTTTACGTACAGTCGGCTAGTTGTGCAACAGGGTCTCTCCCTGCCACCGCGTCTGTGGCAAAGTCGTGGGAACTCCCCTCGCGGACCTGCCACTTGGGGCGACCGCTTTTGACCAGAGGTCAGATAGGGCGACTGTCGCGGTACAGTTGGACAATGACTTCCCGTCACCCCGATCGCGATCAGATCCGGATTGAGGCCGTCCTCTCCGCACTTGGGCACCCCATGCGGTTGGCCGTCGTCCGCGTCTTGAACGACGGAGGGGAACACAACTGCGGCAGCATTCTGGACGGCGTATCGAAGTCGACTATGACCCACCACTGGCGAGTCCTGCGCGACAGTGGCGCCATCTGGCAGCGGCCCTCAGGCAGGGAGAACCTGCTTTCCCTGCGGCGCGAGGACCTCGACGCCCGCTATCCGGGCCTGCTCGACGCCATCCTCGAAGGGGCCCGGCTCGATGCCGAGTCCGACCGAGGTGCGAAGCTCCCGTAGTGCTTTCTTCTGTGCAACGGCGCTCGGCATCCGAAGCGTTCACTGAGAGCAACTTGCGGCATTTCCCGGACGCCTGCAGATGACCCGGTGCCGTGAGGGCGGTACTTGACGACTACCGCCTGCCGCTTGCTTGGGCACGCGGAATGACGACGCAGACGCCGTACAGGACTACAGGCTCACCACGCCCACTGTCATCCTGCGGTAAGAGCAGGATCTGATCGGCGGCCTACCGGTGGAGGGCATCTGATGCCTCCTCCACTCCTCGGCTCACATACCACCTGTCCCAGACCGCGGGTACCCGTCGAAGAGCCACCCGGTCAGCTCGGATACCGATCGCTGAGCTACTACGGCTGTGAGATGGCGGGGTGGTGGCCAAAGCTATGCCAGCAGTGGGCGAGACCTCCAGAGCGGCACATATGCTCAGGTTGGCGCCTACATGCCTGAGGTTCTGGCGCGCCGACAAGGGTGACTCAGGCCGAGCGGAAGACGGTTGCGCGGCCTCGGGATCTCCCGACGGCCGGCAGACGGAGCCGGTTCAACGAGACGGTGAGTAGTTCACGTGCTCGGCTGGAGTGTGAAGCTGAGCGCTTCGGGCGGTCAATGGCCGGCGGGATCGGCGGCGGTCGGTCACAGCCGAGGTCGACGTCGATCAGCGGCGCCGGTGCCCGCGCGCCGGCCCGTCCCGGCCGCGGACTAGGCGGCCGGAACGGCGCGAGGCGTTCAGCGTTGGCTGTGCGCCCGCGTCAGCAACACCCGCGACAGCAACACCCTCGTCAGACCGAGCGGGTGCCGCTGAAGTCGTAGTGGCGTACCCCCTTGCCGTCCTCGTCCCAGTTGAGCTTCAGTGCGCCATCGGCGTACGCACTCTTGCTGCCCACGTACTTCTTCGCCGTGGAAGTGCTCCACGAACCGTTGCCGCTGCCGTTCATGCCCGCCAGGTTGTCCTGGATGTAGAAGGTCTTCGTGCCCAGGATGGTGTCCGTGCCCGCGTCGGGGTGGGTGATGTACAACCGGAAGTGGGCGCTGTCGAAGGTTTCCGACAGGTCGGTTCCGGAGTACCACGGCGGAGCGTCCCAGCTCACCGTGGCCTTGGCGTAGACGTAACCGCCGGATCGGGCCACGCAGTTCTTGACCGTGAAGTCCCAGTTGTCGCCCCAGGGGCCGGAGTACCCCGCGTCGTCGATCGTCGTGGAACTCGTCTTGCACTTCCAGCTCAGCGCTGAGGCCGGAGCGGCGGTAAGCACCGTCGCGCCGACGATGGTTGCGCCGACCAGCGCGGCCGATACGGCCTTCTTGCTCGCGGATGAGAGCGGCACAGGCCGTGTGCGGCGCAGATTCAGCTTCATGCTTTCCCCTCGTTGGCATCGGTTCGTGCCGATGCAGTTCTTACGCCCGTGACTCCACCGGACCAGGTGTTCGGCTCGGTGGATCGGCGGTTGCTCGGCGCGGGCTCCACCCCAGGGGGGTGACACGCTCACCGACCACACAGCCATCGTCACCCGGCCCGCCAACGGTTCGCCAACAAGGCTCCGTACGATGCCAACGGGGCGAGCGCCGCCGGTGAGTTCAGAGGGGAAGGCTGTGGTCGTCGCACAGCATGTGGCTCCCGGCGCCCGCCTTCACTGCGCCGGGGCATGCTTCGTGCCGCGCAGAATGTGAACTCCGCCCCAAGCAGGTGTTGCTCCAGGCACGGCCCCAGGTCAGCAGTCACCCTCAACGAGTCCGAACCCCTCAGGGAAGCCCTCCAAGAGCTCGCGACGCGATGGGTCGGTCTCTTCCGCAGCCATCGACCCGAGCAAGTCCATGAACTCGCTTCGCTGGTCACTCGACAGCTGAGACACCACAGTGGCGACGCCCTCGAGAACCTTCACCGCGTCATCCGGGTCCATCTGCTCGTCCTCGCACCCCTCAATGAACCACAGGACATCTACCAGGGCCTCTGCCAGAGCACGAGTGAGCGACGGATAACCAGACATGGAATGACCTCCCAGGCGACCTGCATAGCTTGGCCATCTCACCACAGGCGACTGACACCATCGACTCCCCGACCAGAGGTGGGCGTGGACCGGGATGCGCGGCGGTCCGGCGTCACAGTCGTGTCTGGACTTTCGAACTTGTGATGGGAGACGAGAAGTTGATGTGCCGATGGGCACCGAGGAGCCTCTGGGCTCGACGCCCGCGTGACTAAACCCACTCCACTCCACCGGGCAGCCGGCCCTCCCGCAGGCAGGGGCTATCCGCTGGGTGGCGAGTGAGCCAGACTGAGCCCGCCCGGGCACGCGACTACCACTTGGAGCACGTCGGATGAGCAGCAACGTACTGACCATGTACGGGGGGCCGAGACACGTCGACCGCCACGGTCAGCCGAAGGTGGCGAACATGGTCAGCTTCTCCGACACGTCGGGGGCGGCGCCATCGGCCGTGTACGTGGAGCGCGAACTGCCGCCGGGAGGCACGTCCGCTTACCTTGCGGCCCGCGGTGGCGGGGCCCGTTCCTTCGCCCTGTGGTCCGATGACCAGCGCCGGGAGCGGGTGGCCACCTTGGTGACACTGTCGGCCCGCGGCGGAGTCGCGAGATTTCAGGTGCTCGGCGCACGCGGCGAGGTCATCGGCACGCTCAAGCGCGAGAAGGCGCTCCGCGGCTGGAGCCTGCGCACCCGGTGGACCGTGCACCAGCCCGGCGCCTTCGAAGCAGTCGGCTTCAAGGGGAGGATCGTGTGGTGGTGGATGTGGTGGCTCTTGCTCCCACTGATGACGGTGGTCTTGGTGATCAGCGTCTTCGACAGCGTCGCTGGCAACGAGGGTGGCTTCGCACGTGCACCCCGTCGCATCCGGTGGCGCGCGAACGGGCAGGTCCCGCTTGAGTTCAGGTCCAAGGGCGACAAGCTGCACGTGCACGCACCTGGTGTGGACTGGCGGCTCGGGGCAGCGCTGATCGCTCTCCTCCGCAGCTTCAACCCCGGCGCGTGGGACTCGGTGAAGTAGCGATCCCGGGGGACGCTCCGGCAACGGTGCGTGCTGTGCCGCGGAAGCTGTTGTTCCGCGGCTTCACTCCGTAAGGGGACTTCATGTCTGACCAGTGGCCGGGCCCACTGCCCGTCGCCAAGGCCCTAGCTGGGTCTGTATGGCCTGTATGGCCTGTATGGCCTGTATGGCCATGCGCCTCGCCCTGGATGACAAAGGGCAACAGGATCTGAGCCGTAACCTGAGCAGGGACAGCAGATGTGCGCCACGTCGGCAGGCGCTACCGCGGGCCGCGGCGTCCGCATCGTCCACGGTCGGGAAGCACCGGTCACCTGTGCTCAGTGGCGGTACGCGGCCGTCGCGATCTCGGCGAAGGAACGGATCAACGGGTTGGTGTCACCTCCGTTCCACACCGCCACCACTCGGCTCGGCACCATGCCGATCAGTGGGACCACGGCCAACTCCGTGGGCAGGTCGTGTCCGAGCGGGGCCAGGCCGACCGTGCCGTTCCACAGCACGGCCTGCAGGCATTCCTGCACGACGCGCACCACTGGGCCCTCGCGCGGCCTGCCGCCGTTAGGGCTCTGCACCGGTAGCCCAAGGAGGTCGACTGCCACGGGCAACGGTTCACGCAGAAGGAGCTTCGCGGCTGCGAGTCGAAGAAGGGTGACAAGACCATGTGGCTGTAGACAGGTTCTCTCCCTAACTAGGGCTGCAGCAAAGGGAGTCATGGCACACAGGCTGGGCGGGGGACACGATCCGCCCAGCCGTCTTCGGGTGCGCCCCGCCCTGCGCGCCCGCATGGATGCCGTACGCGGCCGCAGCGAGCCGGGGAGCAGCGGCCGAAACAGACACCCTGCCAAGTCTGGAGCTACTTACGGTCGTGCGGTCACCCCCGCGGCAGCGATCGCCCGCCTCCCGGTGCACCCTGCGCTTGGGGGTGGCGGTGGTCGCGCCGTCGGGCAATTCGAACAGAAGAGGCAAGTAGGTCTTGACAGTTGGGAAATGTCAAGGCGTACTTGCCTCATGACTCTTCCAGACCTGGACGATCTCATCGCGGAAGTCGACCGAAGGTGCGACACCGCACACCGCCCCGGCGGACAAGAGCAGCCCGACTGGATCGCCTTGCTCACCGTCGCATCCCAACTCGCAGGCCAGCTGCAGGCCTTGGCAGACGACCTGGTCGAGGACTACGTCGAACACTGCCGGATGCACGGCAACTCATGGACCGACATCGGCACCGCCCTGGGCGTGACCCGGCAAGCGGTCCAGCAACGCTTCCACGCCCCACACAAGCGCTACACCCCCGAGGTCATGACCGACGGCCTCCGCGAGGCGATGGTTCACGTCAAGCAGGCGGCAGTGCACCACCGCAACAACTACATCGGCACCGAGCACCTGCTCTGGGGGCTGACCGGACAGGACAACAGCGCCACTCGACTCCTGCAGGCGGCCGACGTCTCGCCGGACACGGTCCACCGGTCCGTCGAGACGCGGCTGAGCATGGGGGCATCCCAGGCAGCTGAACGGATCGCCTGGACTCCGTACTCCCGCAAGGCCATCGACATCGCGGAGGCGCGATCCGAGCAGAAGGGCTCCGACCGCATCGACTGCGACGACCTGCTGATCGGCCTCGCCCAAGTCGGTCGCGGAGTCGCCGCCGACGTCCTCGCCGAGGCCGGCTTCGACCCGGCTGGCTTCGCCACCGCCCCTGCCGACGCCTGAACCTTCCACAGATCCGACGCTCACCCCCACTCCATGGACTGCGGAATCACGGCTGCCCTGGCGGGACTTGAGCGGGAGAAGGTGAAGGTCCCTCCGTCGGGGCTGCCGCCTTGGCTGCCCTTGGCCGTCCCCTGGGGGTTGGCATTGTCCGCGCCCTTGTCGCTGCGCGCGTGCAGACCTCATTCCGTGGGTGCCTCAGCAGTCCGATACCGGTCGGCCGCCCAGGAAGCGAGGATGCGCAGTCCGTCGTGGGTAGGGGAGCCGACTTCGGCGGTCCAGACGACAAGCTGCTGGTCGGGGTCGGTGCTGGCGGTCAGCGTGTCCCAGTCCAGGGAAAGCTCACCGGCGACCGGGTGGTGGAGAACCTTCGTGCCCACGCTGAGCGTGGCGACATGGTGGGCGGCCCACAACTGGCGGAAGTCCTCGTCCTGCACGCACAATTCGCCGACCAAAGCCGTCAGTCGGGGATCGTCCGGGTACTTCGCCGCTTCCATGCGCAATTGCGCGACCGCAGTACGGGCGACGCTTTTCCAGTCGGCGTACAAGGTGCGCATCGCCGGGTCGGAGAAACGAAGCCGCACGATGGCTGGCGTGGCGGCCCTGTCGTCCTGGACCCTGCGCAGCTGGGGCTGCACCGTCTGCCGGGCCCGGCGGCGCGGCTTCGCAGTCTCCTTGCCTGCCGGGCCGAACAAGTAGCGGCGCTGGTCGGCGACGAGGTGCAGGGCTTGGGCCACGGCCTCCAGCACCGATGCGGAGGGAGGCAGACCTCCCCGCCTATCTGCGGTCGCGCTCAACAACGGCCGTCCGTAGGCGCGGTCCTGTCGGCTGATGAAGGGAGGAGTGGCTGAGCTCCGATTTCCTCGACGAACGTCGTCGAGAAGTGATGTCAGTGGCCGCGAGGACGGCACCGCTTCAGCTCGGGGACGGGCCTGCCGGTTACGAGTTCGTCTGCGATGAGCCGTCCGACGGTGGGCGCCAATGTGATGGCGGAGTGCATGACGGCGACGTAGACGGACCGATCGTGTGTCGCGTATCCGATGACGGGACCGTGAGCGGGCATGGGGCGTCTGGCGGTTCGGTAGCCGAGCAGACTGCACTGGTCGCTCCCCTGGAAAGCCTCCTTCAGTTGCTGGAGCGCGTCCTGAGCGGCCTGCGCAAGCGCTGCCGCCGAGCCTTCAACGTGCGGCACGACCAGCAAGAGCTCACCGTCCCGTACCTCACGGACCTCGAAATCCGGTCTGGCCACGATGGTCTTGACCAGGCCAGGCGGTGCTGTGACCCGCGCGAGGGTGGCCGGGGAAGCGGCAATGGCCAGGTCGGCCGCTAGCGGCACGCAGAGCGTGGGTACGTTGGTTCCGGCAGCAAGTACGACGGTTGCGGCGGCGTGGAGTCCGGTCGAGGTCAGCACTCCCTCCACGCGTCCGCCGGCCACCTGCAAAGAGGTGACTGCGGTGTTATGGAGCACGATTGCTCCGTGAGCCTTGGCGGCTGTGATGAGTGCGTGGGTCATGGCCGTTGGTTCGACGCCTGCGTCGCTCGGGGTGTGGATGGCCGGGGTGAGTGGGTCTCGGAGGTTGGGCTCCAGGGCTGCGATGTCACTTCGTCCGATACGGAATTGGCCTGGACCCGGCCGTTGGCCCTGCGCCGGTGAGTCGGCCCAAGACAGCGAGCCGGTCCAGCGCACGGAGACCTCGGGCAGTTCGCCCTCCAGGCGTCGGTAGTCCGCCCGGACGTACTCGCGGAGATCTTGCGCCCCGCCGGGCCAGTGGCCTCCCGAGCTGCGGATCCAGGCGAAGGAGTCTCCGGTAACCCCCGTGGCCGGTCCAGGCCCCTGCTCAAGCAGGGTAACCGTGACGCCCCGACGGGCCAGGTGGTAGGCCACCGAGGAGCCGACGATTCCCGCACCGACAACAACAACGGCTGACATGAGGTCCTTTCGACAGGCCAACGACCGTTCAGGCTGTGGCTGCAGCCGGCGTGGACTGGCCCGGGGTCACTCGCTTCGCGGGTGGGTGCGCCCGTCGTGCAGGGGCGGTAGACACCGGCGATGCCACAGGCGGGCAGCGGATCGCGAAGCGACCAGGCCACTGCTCCCGGCCGGCCCGCCCGATGTTATCCGGGGTGCGCCCCGAGTTTCAGGAGGCGTTCGAGTTCGGCGTCCTGAACGCGGCCGGTGGCCATGCATGCACCGCGGTGCGCAATGCCCCGTCGGAGTCCACGACTTCGAAGGCGACCTTGCCCATCGCATCGGTAGGCAGCTTACGGTCAGCGGCGGCGGTGTGAGTGTGCTTGCGCCTGCCCGTGCGGGACTTCTGTGGCTACCTCGGTCACTTCTGGGATGCCGGGACGAGAGCAGGGGCGGCCTTGAAGGAGAGGGCCTCCATGAGCGGCATGCGCTTGGTGTTGTGAAAGGCGGCGATGCGCCACTGGCCGTCCTGCTCCCGGACCAGGGTGTAAGTCTGAACCTTGGTCAGCTTCTTGGGCTTGCGGCCCTTGTAGCTGTCGCCGCGGCCGGTGATCACGGCGGTGTCGGGGCCGTAGAAGCGGATGTCCACGATCTCGTCGGCGAGCTGAGTGCCCTTGAGGAACTTGGCGAACAGCGTCCGGTGGCTGTCGATGATGTCGCGGCGCCCCTGGTAGTACGTGCCGACGAACGTGACGTAGGTGGCGTCCTGCGTGAACTGCGCACCGTACGCGTCGGCGTCGTGGCGTCGCCAGGCGTCGATGAGCGAGGTGATGACTGTGGTGACGGCATTCTGGTCGTCCGTGACGGACATGCAGTCCTCCAGGTAGTTACACTGATGCAGATATTGCAGATAGGCATTATCTGCATGTGTGCAGCTAACTACGCAAGGGGTACTCCGGGACATGGCAGACCTGACGCTGGCAGATGAGCACTTGATCTTCCGTCAGTACCTCGACGCTGTGGGGCTCCACGGCATGGCCGGGGCGGAAGCGGTGGGGCTCAGCGCCTCCGAGTGGTATGCGCTCAGCCAGATCGCGTTGGAAGGCACGCTCACCGCGGGAGACTTGGCTGCCCGCACCGGTCTCACCACCGGGGCGGCCACTCGCCTGATCGACCGCCTGGAGCGAGCCGGTTTCGTCCGCCGGGCTGCCGATCCGGATGATCGACGCAAGGTCATCGTCGAGCCGGTGGCCGACTCCCTCGACCAGATCGAGAAGGTGGTCGTGCCTGCCCGGCGCCAGATCGCCGAGGTTCTCGGCCGATACACGCCGGACCAACGCGCCGTTCTCTTCGACTACTTCGCTCACGCCGCCCCTGCCTTCCGGGCGGCCACTGAGGAGATCAGGGACGCAGCAGCACACCGCCGCCAGCGCAAGGGAGGTGCGGCGGCCCGCCGCCCGTAAAGATGGCCGGCCGCAGAGGGCTGGGCGTTTCGTCTGGCGAGCCGGATGACTACAGCTGGGGCACCAGAGCCGACATCACAGCGAACGGTAGCGACGGGTTGGCGGCTGCCGCTTCCGCCACCTGCCAGTCTGTGTAGGTGAGCAGCTCCGCTATGACGTGCGGCGGAAGGGCCGGATGGTTGGCGGCCAGGGGCCGTGCCTGCTTGTCTGCCAAGCAGTTTTGCAGCGCCGGCCCCGTTGCGTTGCGGTGCCGGGCGACCGCGCGAAACATCTTCTTCGGCGGCTGTTCGTGCCGGGTCAGATCCTCCAACAGAGCCGGAGTCGCATCCGGATTGGCCGCCACCATGGCAATGACATGCACTCCGTGCCGGGCGACCATGGCGCGCAACTGCGCCTCGGAGAGGCCTGGGTGCGAAGCGATGGAGTTGACCACTTTCGCGTCGGGGTCGGTGGCCAGCGCGTCGCGGATCGCGGTCGGCAGATCGCGTCGTTGAGCCACGAGCAGCCGCGCGGCCGGCTCCGGCGACTCGGCCAGCTCCGCAACCTCGCCGCAAGAAGCGGCGGCAATCCGCGGCAGCAAGATTGTGCCGATCTTGGTGGTCCTCGCCAGGCGGGTGAGCACGTCGAGCGGCACGCGCGGATTGTGGGCGAGCCTACGCTGCACGTCGTGGCCACGGTCGGCGGAAAGGGCTCGCATCAAAGCCTCATCGATCGCGGGGTTCTCGGCGAGATCGGCCCGGACACCAGGGTCGGGGTCCATGGCGAGCTGTCCGTATACCTCCGACGGTAGATCGGAGCGAGAGGCCAGCGCCCAACGAAGCAGCACGGAAGGGTGATTGACGAAGCGGATGACGGCCTCGGTGGGTGTGGCCGGGTTCTGCAGTGCCATCCGCCGTGTTGCGTGCAGGGTGGACTCATGACTGCCGTCGCAGGAGTCACCCGGCAGCAGATCGCAATCGTTGTGCGGGCAATGCGGGTCGTGCACGAACGGTGTCTCTTCACGGTCACAGACCCGGCAGCGCAGCGCCAAGGGTAGGCCCTCGCCGGTGAGCAGCGCCGCCAGCAGAGATGGGGGCGTCGCCTGGTTGGCCGCTGCCGCGCGACGGACCTCGGCGTGCGGATGCCCCGCGAGCCTTGCTGCGACTCCAGGCGTAGTCCACAAGGCGAGCTCCGCGACGACCCGCACGTCCGCGTCAGCGGCGAGCGTCCTCACCACATCGGAGGGGAGGCTGGAACAGGCAGCTAGCTTCTCCCGGCGCTCGAAGACTGGATCCGCTGCGAAGAGGCGCGCCCATCGCGGGCTGCCAACACCCTCGCAGAGCAAGGCGAGGGCGGCGTGCGGCTGTGCGGCCGGATCGATGTCGGCGATGGTCAGATGGCCCTCGTACGCAAGCCATGCAGCGCTTTCCTCAACGCGGGATGCCAGGGCAACCGCCTGCGCATGGCTGAGGTCCGTACGACGAGCGAGGTCCGCGGCAATCTCTGCGTCTGCCACCTCGACCAGCTGGTCGACGAGCTCGGGCGGCAGGGCGGCATTGGCAGCGAGACCGCACAGAACATGGTTCACAGAGCGCATCTTGCCTGGGCTGTGACCAAATGGCTCGCGGTTCTCGGGCGCGCCGGGGAATCGGCGGCAGCTCGGGCACGTCCAGGCCGCCCTGGCCGGTCCAGTACTTGGCGAAGCCCGCCCAACCAGTTGCACTGCATGGGCGGGTGCCCTCCCTGGGGCGGAGAGATCTTCAGGACCGTGACGGGCTCGGGTGAGGGGGGTGGCTGAGTCACTGCCCTCGACGTCGAACCTGGAACGTCAGTCCTTCTGGGCTGCTCAACCGCACGACGCGACGATCGGTCTCCTCGCACCAGGTGACCGAGCCGTGGCCGTGGTCGCGTGCGCGAGTGACGACGCTGTCCAGATCATCGACGTCGACCGCAAGTTCCCACTGCGGGGCAGAGGGCCCGGGTCCACGCGTGGCGATGAAATCGGCGCTGGTCGGGGGAGTGCCATTGGTCTGCCCGTAGAAGTGCCGGGCTTTGTCAGGCTGATCGCAGGCCAGGATCATGCGCTGCGGAGCACCCGCAATGCGAGGGACCTTCCATCCGGTGAAGCGGCGTGGTTGCCACAGGGAGAAGGCTGCACCGACCGGATCGATCAATGCCGCCACACGGCCTTGGTCGCCCGCGTCGAAGGGAGGCACGACAAGGCGAGCACCGTTCACCGTCGCCGCTTCGGCACGACGATCGACGTTGTCACGGGTTTTCAGGTCCATCCAGCAGAACTCGTTCAGTGACCCCAGACGGGACGTCATACTCTGCTCCTTATCGTCTCGATGCTGGGTATCGGGTGCGTAGGCGACTCCGCTAGGGATTTCACCTGCCGTGAATGCAAGGAGAGTTGGCGACGAACCGGATTCTGACGCACCGATCCTCGCCGGCCTTCCGGCTGGCGCACGGCCACACGGTGGCTTTACCGACGCGCTACGGGTTCTGGCGCATGCCTGGGGGAGCGGTGGTGGAGAGCTACTGAAGTCTTCGGGCATCCCTGAACCCGCCGACCTGCAGGCCACAACCGGAAGCGCCGCGCCCCGCGTGGCCGCCGGTCGGTTGGGCTGGACCGCGGCGCCTACCGCTTCCGCAACGCCGTCGAACGCTGCAGCAACCGGCTTGAGCAACGGCGTGGCATTGCCCTGCGCGCCGACAACGCCGCGCCACGAACTACCGGGCCGCACTCCCTGTCGCGGGGTATCTTCCGCGGGCTCAAGTCGTGATCCATCAGCCGTCGACGCCGAGGCCGCCGGCGACGACCAGCTCGCGACTGGTGAACTCGCCGGTGAGCATGGGCATTGCGGAAGCGATGGCTTCCTTTGCCTCGGGCAGCCGCAGGGACGCGTCGTGGTGCTCTTTAGATTCCCAGACCTCCGTCACCACGATCGTGTCCGGGTCGTCGGATGCCAGGCCCACCACGTAGCTTCGGCAGCCGAACTCGCGGAGACCGTCGGCTCCGGAGAGCAGGATCGCAACCACGTCGTCGCGCTTGCCGGGCTGGGTCTTCATCGAACCGATGTAGCCATAGGCCATGTCACGCCGCCTTCGTCGATGCTGTTACTTGGCACCATCATGGCCGCCCCTCAGGGAGCGTGACCGGTGCCCTGCCGCCCCCCGGTGCACTGCCTAGTTCTGCGGTGCCAGGGTGCGAAGGACGCAGAACTCGTTGCCCTCCGGGTCAGCCATGACCACCCAGTTTCGGTCTGAGCCTTGGCCCACATCCGTCCTGGTGGCACCGAGGTCGAGCAACCTGGCCACCTCGTCCTCGGTGCTGCCGTCGATCGGGCTGACGTCGAGGTGAAGCCGGTTCTTCACGGACCTGCCCTCGGGCACCTGGATGAACAGCAGAGTGGGCGGCATCTGGCGGGCCCGAACATCCTCGATGGTCGGCACCCAAGAGCCGATCTCGACCTTGCCCTCGCTCCCGTCGAGCACCTTGAAGTCGAGGACCTCGCACCAAAACGCCGCGAGTCTCTCCGCATCGTGGCAGTCAACGGCCAGCTCAGTGAACCTACTTGTCATGACTCTCCTAAATAGCGCGGACGGGACTCAGAGTATGGCCCGAGTCCTCCTTGGCCCACACTGCGAGCCTGCGCCGCGAAGGGAGGGTGGTCCCGGCACGAGGAGGGTGGGTCGTGGGCCCCGGTGCGAACCTCAGGCGCCCGTGTGAGCGGAACGTACCAACACAGCCTGCGCACAAGCTGTGTTCATGTTGCCGACGGCGCTACTTTCAGCGCTGACAGCAACGGCGTTCCCCTCCGGACCGGTGGGAGACGGCTCTCACGTCAGCAGCGGAATGCCTCCCCAGACCCTGGAGGTCACGGATGTCGCTCAAATCACGTGCCACGGCCGCACTTTCGGCCCTGCTCCTTGCGACGGCAGGGCTCTCCCTCTCCGCCGCCGCTCCTGCCCAGGCGGCGGTCGACCTGGTCACGTGCCCTCTGGGTACGGAGTCCACCACGTACTCGCCGGGGCTTAAGTACCCGGCGACTCCCGCGCCGAACGTCTCGTTCAACGCCACCGGGGCCGTAGGCCCCTGCGTGTCGCTCGACCTCAAGCACACCTCGGGCGCGGTGTCGTTCACCGGCAGCGGCCCTCTCAACTGCCTGGGGGGCAATTCGTCAGGCACCGGTGCGATCGACTGGGCCAACGCCGGCGCCGCGACCACCCACTTCGCTTTCACCGGCGGCCTGTCCCTGCGCCCCAACGGCGTGACGGTGCTGCTCCTCACGGGAACGGTGACCTCCGGTGACTACGCGGGGCACAAGCTCGTCGCCACCATCACCCTGCTGAGTACGGATATCACCGCCTGCCTGAGCCCTTCAGGCCTGACGAGCAGCTCAGGGCCGATCACGATCACGATCGTCTGACAGTCGAACACAGCAACGCGAGGGGCCCGCCCGCCGCGGCGGGCGGGCACCTTGCAGTGGGCGACCGTGTGTGCAGAACCACTGCATTCGAACGCGTTCAGCCCGTCGAGCGCCCCGAGGCCAGCGCCGCTTGAGCCACCTGAACAGATCCGCAGCATGGACAATTACCTACGCCGGTGGCGCTACGCTGCTGTGTCGTGCAGGAGAAGACGCGCCTCGACACTGCTCGGATCCGGGCGGCTCGCCGGGTAATTGACCCAGTTTTTCTCGACACTCCGCTGTACCGCTGCGAGGCGCTGGAGCACGACCTCGCGTGCACGGTGAGCATCAAGCTCGAAACAGCGAACCCCGTTCGCAGCTTCAAGGCACGCGGCACCGAGGTAGTCGCGAGCCGGCTCGCCGACAATGCCTCGCGGGCCGTGGTGTGCGCCAGCGCGGGCAACCTCGGCCAAGCTCTCGCTTGGTCCGGTCGCGGCCGGGGGCTCGACGTGACCGTCGTGGCATCCCGCTTTGCGACGGTGGCCAAGCTCGACCGTATCCGCGCGTTGGGCGCAAGGTTGGAGCTGGTGGACGGCGACCACGAGCTGGCTCGCGAGCGGGCCGCGGCCATCGCGCGGTACGACGGCATCCGGCTGGTCGAAGACAGCCTGGACATCGAGACCTGCGAGGGAGCGGCGACCATCGGCCTGGAACTGGTCGACACCGCGCCGTCGTTCGACACCGTCCTGATCGCTCTCGGCGGCGGGGCGCTGGCCACCGGCATCGGTCATGTGGTGAAGGCCTTCGCACCCGAAGTCGAGGTGATCTGTGTCCAGCCGCTGGGCGCACCGGCGATGACGCGCTCGTGGCACCAACGACGTGTCGTCACCACCGACTTGATCGACACCATTGCTGACGGCGTCGCGGGCCGGCGCCCCATCCCGGCAGTCCTGGACGACCTCCTGCTGGTCGCTGACGACGCCGTCGTGGTCGAGGAGGCGTCGATCATCGCCGGTATGCGGATGCTCCTCGACCGCGCCGGCCTCGTCGTCGAACCATCGGCCGCGCTCGGCATCGCGGCAATCCTCGAAGACCGTGACCGCTTCGCGGGCCGACACGTCGTCACCATCGTGTGCGGCAGCAACGTCGATGTAGACGCCTATCACCGCTGGGTCGGTGCGGCTCGCGTCGACGGGTTCTGACAGTTGTTTGTCGACGGTCATGATGTCTCCTGTATGCGGCACGCCCGGTGGACGGCTCAGGGCCGGCGGCGGGAGGCGGGGTCGCTTTCAGCGACGGGCCGGGGCGCCGGCGTCGGATCCAGGGCGGTCATACGGTGCCAGGGGACGGACCACCGCGCACGTTCGACGACTTCCTGACCGCCAACCTTCGATCCTTGCAGGCCGTCACCATGCCGCTGGTCCCCTGAACAACGTTCACGACGGCATGGTGATCTCCGCTTAGAGTGACCGTGTGCCCGGTTGGTCTGTTTGAGGCTTCCGGCGGCGAGAGGAAGAGGCTGCAATGAGTGAACTGACGAAGCCCGAGATCGACCTTCCGGCGGGTGATGCTCCCACCGAACTGACAGTCCGCGACCTCGTCGTGGGGGACGGGCTCGAGGCGAAGCCGGGCAGGGTTGTCCGGGTTCATTACGTCGGGGTCACCTTCGAGTCCGGCAAGGAATTCGACGCCTCTTGGGACCGGGGTCAGCCGTTCAAGTTCGCCGTGGGTGGTGGCAAGGTCATCAAGGGGTGGGACCGCGGGGTCAGGGGGATGAAGGTCGGCGGCCGGCGCCAGATCATCGTTCCCCCGCGCCTCGGCTACGGCAACCAGTCACCCTCGCCGTTGATCCCGGCGGGCTCGACACTCGTCTTCGTGGTGGACCTGCTCTTCGTCGCAGTTTGATCGCTGAGCCCCGCTCGTACCGCTCGTACCGTCCGTACCGTCGCCGACGGATCCCGATGATGGACTCTGGAGTCAATCGCCCGCAGGCAGTGAGGCGCGCTTGCGCAGCAGCCACTGTCCGAACGTCCGCCGCGGGGGCCGAACCACGACGCGGCCGTGCATCGTCGTGCCGACCAGCTCCACGCGCAGCGTGATCGGAGTCCCGTCGTCCGGAGCCTGACGAATCTTGATCTTGCTGTGTACGAGGGCCAAGGCGCCGGTATCGACCACCATGCCTGGCTTGGTGATCAACGTCAGCCTCTTGCCCGCCGTGTTCACGTCGATCCGCAAGGTGTCCTGTGTGATCACTGCCTGAGTGAAGTCGAGCGTCACTTCACACCACGCAGTGGCCAGCTCCAGCCTCCGCGGCACCACCCAGCGGCCCTCGCGTTTGACCGCACCACTGTGAACCGCGTTGATCTGGAGTACGTCCTTGACCTCCGCTACGGCCGTGCCGGCCGAAGGGGACACGGCCGGCAGGTCGGCGGTCAGCGCCGTGAGCTCCCTGACGGTACGTGCCGACAGGGCGGCTTCCAGGCGCTCGTCCAACTCGTCCGCGGCCAGCAGGCCGTCCCCCGCCGCGATGCGCAGCACGTCCACTGCCTTGTCCCGGTCCGCATGAGAGGCCCTAAGCTCGGGCGACGAGTCGTGGCCGGAGCCCTTGCCGGTGGGCGAGATCTCTCCCGACATACTTCCGTCCTGGTCCTGTCGAACGTCTTTGCGCGACGCAGGCAGCGGCGCGAGAGGAAAGACTAGCGCTATATCGCGACATGGGCCCTGGGGAGAGTAGGCCGCAGCGCGGCTTGATCACACTTGTTCCTGGTAGACCCTGATTTCCTGGGGGTGGAAATGACGGACCGTCGTCCAGAATTCCTGGCGGCCGAGATCGTCGGCCCAGCGGTTGAGTTCGCCGTCCGCATCGTGGAAGAACCAGGACTCGAAGTGCCCGAGAGCCCGAAGCTGCGGGACGGGCTCGTATCGAAGTTCGCAGTGGAGCTGGATGTAGTGATCGTGCTCGCCGGAAGCGTCGTTGACCTCGAACTGGCGGGCAAGGTCCAGCGTGAAGACGGGCGGCCCATCGAAGGTGTGCGTCCCGTACTGGAAGAGAAGGCCATCTGCGTCGGGCGTGTCCGCGGTGTCGAAGCGGTGGGAGCCGAAGCGCACGAAGCTGAGCCATGCCTCGTCCAAGTCGACCTCGGCGAGGGGCTGTTGCCCACGGCTCAGCTCACCCCGAAGACGTGCCTCGGCCCGGTCCGTGGGCAGTCTCCCCGACATCCCTTCTCCCTCGCGGTCTCGACGCAATCCGTGGTCTCGCTGCGGTCTTCTCAACGCACCGTAATGGCTGAAGAGTCGCCAGCCGCGCGGTGGGCAGCCCGGAGTCGCGCGTCGGTACCTCGTCCACCCCGCGCCTGCCTGAAGCTGTAGCGGCATTAGTAGTCGACGGGTGAGCCCAGCACCACGGGCAGGCGGCGCAGGCCGTTGAGGGTGACCACGGTCCGTCGCCGCAGCGTTTCGTCGGTGGCACTGCGCAGCCGGGGGTGCCGCCGGACCAGGGTGCCCACCGCCACCTCCGTCTCCAGCCGGGCCAGGGCGGCTCCGGTGCAGCGGTGGCGACCGCGACCGAAGGCCACGTGGCCGCCGATGTCGTCGCGCTCCAGGTCGAGCCGGTCGGCGTCTGCGAACCTGGCCGGGTCCCTGTTGGCAGCGGCGAGCGACACCATCACCAGGCTCCCGGCCGGGATGAGCTGCCCGCCCACCTCCACGTCCTGTGCGGCGAAGCGCCACACTCCCATCCGTGCCGAACCGTCGTACCGGAGGAACTCCTCGACGGCCGACGCCAGTCGGGCCGGGTCCTCGCGCACTGATGCCAGCAGCTGCGGCTGGTCGAGCAGGCCCTGCACCATGTTGCCGATGAACGCCCCTGTGGTGTCGAAGCCGGCGACCAGCAGATGGTAGAGCACGGTCACCACGTCCTCGTGGGAGCTGCCGTGCTGCCGCATCTGCGTGGTGACCTCTCCCAACAGGTCCTTGTGCGGCTCGCTCGCGCGTTGTGCCACGTAGCCGGTCAGCAACTCGAAGGTGCGCATGGCCGATGCCCGGATCCCGGCGACGTCCAGGGTGTCGTCGATCGACACGGTGCGGCGTACGAAGTCCAGGAAGTCCGGGCGGTCGTTCTCGGGCACGCCGACGAGTTCGCCCATCACCCCCACGGACAGCGGCACGGCGAACTGCCCCAGCAGGTCGACGGGTTCGTCCGTGGACAGCCCGTCCAGGAGCGTGTCCACGACCTCCTGGACGCGAGGCCGCAGCTCTTCCGTACGCCGTGCCGTGAATGTTCCCGCGATGGTCGAGTGGTAGAGGTCGTGCTCCGGTGTGTCCGCGCTCGACAGGTTCCGCCCGTACGCGGAGATCATGTCTCCTGCCGGTGAGTTCCAGTCGAGACCCTGCCACGTCTCGGGGAAGCGCCGGGTGTCGTGAATCATCCGCGGGTCGGCGAGCGTGGCACGCACGTCCTCGTCACGGGTGAGCATCCAGGCTCGCAGCCCGTTGGGCAGTGCCACCTCGGCCACCGGCCGGTGCTCGCGGAACCAGGCGAGGACCGCCTGCGGAGCTTCGTGGAAGGCGCCGCCGAACGGCGCGCCGGGGTCCACGGGGCACCGCGACTCGGCTGCTCGGGTTTCGGTCCTGTCGCTTATGGGGTCCATGACGGCTGCCTTTCGGTTGCGCGCGCGGCGGTCGGGTTGCCCTCGGGCGGTACGGGCTTCAGAGTGGTACGGGCTTCAGAACAGGGCGATCTCGTGGTGCAGTCCCGGTGGGCGGGACCGTCCGATCAGAACCTGGATCATCGGATCCAGGTGTTGGTCGTCAAGATCCAGCACGGCGAGCAGCCGGTCCGGGTCGTAGCCGCAGTGCGCCTGGCACGCCAACCCATCGGCCGCCGCTGACAGATGGCAGCGCTGCACCGCCACGCCCGCCTCCATGCCCTGCACCCGCAGCCAACGGTCGCCGTAGTGCGGCAGCGCGGCCTCGTAGTCGGTGAGCAGGGTCAGCACCAGCGGGGTGTTCAGGAGGTCGAACACTCCGTTGTTCAGGGTGTACTGGAGAGCTGGGCGGACATCACCCGCCCGCAGGAGCCCGAGCCGCCTCCCCGCGTCCAAGACGAGGTACACACCGGGGGTGATTCCCTCGACCTCGCCGATCGCGGCGACGAACGCCGTCTGGGAGAACGGCACTTCGCCGGGCAGGTCCGATGCGTACGGTGCGCAGGCGCGCTGCAACAGGCGCCCGAACTCGGCGATGTCGAGAGCCCCGGGAGCGGCGAAGCCCATCGACGTGCGTCGGGCCGTCCACGCGTCGGGACGTCGTGGCTGAGCGGGCACGTCGGTCCAGGACCGTACGCCGGCTGCCAGGCGGGGCAGGAGCGGTGGGATGGCGGTCGTGGGCGTCGAGTGGTGCGAGCGCGCGGCGTCCTCGACGCGATCGCCCGTGGGCCAGCTCCCGCCCCGGGACTCAACGTACGGGAATCCGGGCGTGGCGGGCGTGGCGAGCGTGGCGTCCGAGACCGAGGCTGTGGACCTGGCGGGAGCGCAGGGAGTCAGCCTCGCATAGCTGCGCGTCTGCGTGCCGTCCACCTGGATCCGCTCGTCGAGATCGTCGTCGGAGAACCAGTAGCGGACCCGCAGCGGCCTCCCGTCGGCCTCCGCCACGGCGAGCGCCTGGCCGACCAGGACCCCGGCGTCCATGGACTGGAGCCGGTAGGCGAACTCCCCGTACTTGAAGCGGGTCCGCCAGGGAGTCACCGCGACGACGAGCTGGGCTTGCGGGGCGCTCGTGGGCGGGTGCTCAGAGGCGGGCGGAACCGCCAGGGCGTGGTGAGCGGGCTCGTATCGGCCGGTAGGCACCTCAGGCAGCAACTGCCCCGGCAGCACGTGCAGTTCCGCGGGGTAGCGCTGGCCCGCGGATGCGATCACCCGGTGTACGGGGCCGGGCGAGTGCCCGCTGCCGGAGCGCGCACCTGCCTCGCACCGTAACCGCGACACCCCTGCGATGCGTCGCAGCACCGAGCCCAGCGGGGCGGTCGGTGGCGTGAGGGGGACCAGGTCGCGCCCGTCCCGGTCGGGGCCTTCGGCGGGTAGCCGCGACCAGTCGACGTCCTGTGGGATGTGACTGCCGGTGCGGTGCTCCCGTATGTAACGCAGCCCGAGCGTTCCTGGGCCGCCGGTGGTCAAGTCCCGTGCCGCCGCGGTGAGATAGGGCCGCATCTGTGAGTACTGTTCGGCCAGTTCCGCGACGAGGTGGCAGAGGGTGAGGCGCTGCGCGGGCAGGACGCCGAGCCGGGTCATGTGCAGGTAGCCCCAGTTGATCAGGACCCGGTGCAGTCGTAGGACCGGGTCCTGGGCCGCCGCCGTGAGCCAGCGGGGGTCACGCTGGAGAGAGTGGTGGAATGTGCTGCGGCGCAGCAGCGCCTCGTCCCAGGTCGTCTCGCCGTTGCGGCCGGCCAGGGGGAGGTGCAGTTCGTCGGCGGCAAGGAGCGCACGGACGTGCGGCACAAGTAGCTCCACGCCGTCGAGGAAGGTCCGTACTCCCGGCAGGTCGTCCTCCGTGGGCGCATCCCGGGAGTTGAGCAGCTGCTCGGCCAGCGGGCGCAGGGCAGGGGTCCAGCGTTCTGCGAACCGGGCCAGTTCGCGGCGGAGCTGCTCGGGGCGAGGGGACTCCATGATGGCGCCCTCGACATGCGAGCGGTACGACATCGCGCCGAGACGCAGGGAGCCGGGAAAGCGCATCGCGCCGTGGAGCATGAGCACGACGGCGGCTCGGGCACGGTCGCTGCCGTGCCCGGCGGCCGCCCGTGCCTGCCAGTGGCGGAGCGTGCGCAGGGCGGTGCCGGTCGACAGGTCGTGGAAACGGTCGAACAGGTCGACGGCGGCCGGGCCGCCGAGCTGCTCGGAGCGGTCCCGGTGCTCCACGGCCAGCAGTGAGTTGTCGGGCTGCGGCGGCAGATCGTCCACGACGCCCTCGCGCGCGCCCAGATCGCCGGGCGGGGCATGGTGGGGTGTGAAGTCCCGTCCCGGCTGTGGTGAGCGCGCGAGATGGTCGAGGCAGTGGGCCCGCAGGTGCTCGGCGACGCGGTCCGCGTGTTCCTTGTCGACCAGGAGGGCGACGCGGATGTTGGGGCCGCCCTGCCACTCGCGGAAGAAGTGCTGCGCACGGCAGTACGGTGCGGCGTCCCGCAGCAGGGGCGCGACGAGGTGGGTGAGCAGCCCGTCCGGGTCGGTCCGGTGGTAGAGCCGGTGGTCCTGCCATACGACGGGATCGATCGGCCGGGTCATCCGTTCTCCTTGTCCATCAGGGCCAGCGCCGTGAGGGCCGCGGCTGCCTCCTCGAGCAGGTTGAGTCCCAGGCGGTTGCAGTGGGTGTGCCAGGCGTGCAGCAGCGCTCGTGCGGTGCCGTCCGTGCGTGGCACGGCCAGGCAGTACCGAGCCATGGTGGTGGCGGCACGATCCGGTTCCGGCCATGCGGAGTTCCGCGCGAGGCGGGCGCGGCGGCGCACGTCCGGAGCCTCCTGGCCCGCCAGGAGTTCGGCCCACTCCGCGAAGGCGGCGGGGAGCGGCGGGCAGTCAGCGGGGGCCGGTGCGGCCAGCAGGGAGCGCAGCGTGTCGACGGCGTGCCGGGTCCGCGTCTGCCAGCCGTGGCGCAGATGCAGGTGGAGCGCGACCTTGCTGGACGCGGAGAGGAAGGACAGTGTCCGCGGCTGGCCGGTGCACGCGGGTGCCCGTGGCATCCAGCCGCCGGTGAACTCCTCGACCCGTACCGTACGGGAGGGCAGCAGCGGCGCCGCGGGACGGCCGGTCTGCTCGCGGCTCCGGATCCAGGCCGACGACGCGGCGTACTCGGCCTCGTCGAGCGGATGCTGCTCCGGGTTGCCCCCGGCCCACCGTCGCGCGGCCGTGCAGAGCAGCTTCCCGGCCCGGTCGCGCTGTCCGGGCGTACGGCACAGCGCCCGGAGCCGCAGGTGGGGCCCGCCTTCCCAGTAGCGCAGGAAGAACCACGCCGAGGCGTCGACTTCGACGGCGGTGTCCCGCAAAAATCCCGCAAGCTGCCCGATGTGCCGGTCGAGGTCACTGTGCGCGTAGACGTGCACGGACAGCCAACTGGCCGCTGTACGCGCCGAAGTGGCGTCGGCTGCGGGAGCGATGTCGGCCGCGTCAGCCATGTCCGTCATTTCTCGGGGTCACCTCCCACACCACCTCGGCGAGCCATCGGCTGCCGTCGTCCGCCATGGGCGCGTGCGCCGTGTCCGGAAGCGCTTCCTGGAAGAGGAGGCGCCGCGCTCGGCGGTGCGTCATGCGGTCGATCTGGACCATGCCGAGTGGCGAGTTCAGATCGACGGGCATGGGCTTGCGATGCTTGTCGTCGCCTGATCCGCTGACGGCGCGCAGATATGACCAGGCGGGAATGGAGCAGTGGTGACGCCAGGCGTCGATGCGCTCGGCGTAGCCGAACAGGCTCTCTCCCGTGGCGCGTCGGGGCACCTGCTCCGACTCGACGATGACGGTGCGCCGCAGCAGCACGACACCGCCCAGCTCCACCCTCGGCACCACCCTGCACCCCGCATCGGTGAGCTGTCCCTCGGGAGCGATGACGGGCTGCACGCGGTGTTCGGGTGACGGGCCGAACAGGCGCAGGAGCAGGCGCAGTACGGGTGGATAGTGGAAGTCGGCCATACGTCCGCGAGGTACGACGCGCAGCCGCCTGCCCTGGTGGGTGAGGGCCATCCGCCCCTCGCCCAGGACGACATGGCACTCCCGTGCGTCGATCCGCTCCCGGCCGGTGGAGAGGGGTTGTGCGGACGTCCCTTGAGCGACCGCCAGCTCCGGCAGCGCGCCGAGCACTCTCAGGTTGACGTTGCTGTCCGCGACCGCGCCGATTTCCACGTCCACGGTGTCGCGCAGGGGCGTCGGCAGACCGTCCGGCCAGGCGCGGCGCTGTTCGGTGTTCAGGCCGATGCGGTCCAGGATCCGCTGGACGTGCGCGTCGGCACGGCCGCAGCCGTCCTCCACGGAATTCACGACGAACCGGGGCCGCCCTTCCTGTCGTACGGGGTGTCCGTAGAACGCGAGCCGGGTGGTGAGGCTGTCGGGCCGGGCGGGCGCCTGGGGGAGGGTGTCGATCCGCAGCACTCCGTCGGTCACCGGCGAGGAGGACAGCAGCTTCCGCAGGCCTACCAGCCCCGGATCGTCGGCGGGGGGCAGCCGAAATTCGTCGCTCCACAGTTCTTCCATGCCGGGCACGCCGCTGCCCGCGGCGCGTACCAGCTCATGGAGCGCGACCGCCAGTGGAACCGGGCGGTCGGGGCCGAACACCCCGGCCAGATGGGCCTCGGCGCGCCTCCGCGGCGCCGACCAGGGGTCCGCGTGGCCTATCCAGCCCGCGACGGTGCGCAGCGAATCGCGCAGGGGTGCCCACGTCGCCGCGTCGAGGGTGAGCCGCCCGGCCGTCAGGACGGTGTCGGCGTAGGCGGGGGCGCCGTAGCGCAGGGCGTGGGAGGGCCAGGACAGGCGGTGGCTGAGGGAGCTGAGGGTACGGGCAAGCGCAGGGACGGCTGTGTCGGCCTCCGGGCCGGTCAGGGCGTCGGCGGCGTCCGCTACCTCGGTGAGGATCGCGGCGGCGTCCTCGGAGACACCCGCGTGCCGCGCCGTCGCGCGTAGCGGGGCCGGGTGGTGGAGCGGCGTCGAGTCGGCGCTGACGAGCAGGCCCGCGTCGACGAGCCGGGTGAGGGTCCGCTCGGCGTGGGCCGGGCCGGATCCCGTCACCTCCAACAGAGCTAGGGCTGCGTCGGAGGCGCCCCGCCCCTCGGGCGGCCAGGCGGCGATCAGCTCGCGCAGGGCGGGATCGGCGCGGATACGTCGTACGGCATCGCAGTTCGGGGTGATCGCGTAGAGGGCGCCGCCGGACTCGACCAGGCTCGGATTGAGCACCAGACGGGTGTCCGGGGAGAGCTGGCGCAGGAGAGTCAGGGTGATGAAGGCGTTGAGTTCGGCGTGCTGCACGCGCGGGCGGAGGCCGCCGTCCCAGCGATCGGCGGACTGCGGCGGACCGGTCGGGCCCGCGACGGGTTCGTCCAGGAACACTCCGTGCGCCCAGGCGCTGAGGCTCCCCCGGGGTGTGCTCTTGAGACACGCGCGCATCACGAAGGCGTACGCGCTCAGAGCTGTGTCCATGTCCGGTGCCGTTCCCCGCCGAAGGTCCGCCTCCGCCCGCTCGAGCGCCGCGGTCAACGGTGAGTCGGAGCGGCGCAGTTCGAGACCGATCGCGGGCAGGAGCGCGGTGCGCACAGCGGCGGCCCCGGTGCGGTTCATCTCGCTGTTCCACGTCTCCTCGGTCGCCCGGCGTACGAGCTCGGCCTCCGCCAGGAGCCGGTCCCATTCCCGCACGGCCCGCTCCGCCGCAGACGGCAGCACGGGGGCCAGCTTCTCCGCGAGACGCCGGGCACGCGCGGCGCGTCCGTTGTGCAGGGAGCGGCGCAGATCGAGGAGCGCGCTGCGATCGCGGCCCGGAGGCAGGTCGGCGACCGCGTCGTACAGGATGTCCGAGCAGCGCGCGGCCTGGAGCCGTACTGCGTCGTCCGCGTCCCGGCACCGCCGCAGTCCGGTGGCGGCGCGGGGGGAGCGCAGCGCGTCCACCGTCTCGGTGGGGAACGCGGGGACGCGCACGACGTACGTCATGCACCTGGGTGTGTCCGACGGGGACGTGCCCCGCGCGTTCGCGGGTCCTTTCACCGTGCTCGTCACATTCCTCCTTCCAGGACGAAGCGGTACCGCGCCGAGGGGCGCCGTTCGCTCAGGAGTACGGCGAACGGGGCGACCCAGCGGCCGGGGCCGCACACGTCGCGTACGGGCTCGGTGAGGAACCCGTTGTGCACGCGTGCCACCAGGCCCTCCGCGCTCGCGGCCATCAGCAGGCGCAGTGCGGCCTCCCCTGTGCGCAGATGCAGTTCGGTGTAGGCCCGCGCCGCGTCGTGCCGGAGCCAGTCATCGAGGTCGGCCACGACGAACACGGTCGCCGGAGCTTGGTGTGCGTTGGTCGACGCCACCATCTGGCAGCGCCGGAGAAAGGAGTTGAGGGAGGTGCGGGGCAGGAGCCGGTGGTCGGGTTGGTCGTGGCGGAACAGGCCGAGCTCCGCGCCGGTCACCTCGCGCCGTGCGACGAGCAGCGTGGGTTGTGGCAGTCCGTGCCACAGGCCGGGAAAGGCGGTGGTGAGGGCGACGATGCAGAGGCGATGCAGGGTCCCGGCGTCGATGGGGCGGGGGGCGGGGACGAACCCCGGGTCGCCGGAGTCCCGAGCGGCGCGCAAGCGTTGCCAGGGGACCCGTGGCGGGGAGGGGGAGGTGCAGTCGGGCTCCGAGGATTCGGTGGAGGTGCCGGCTGCCGGCGTCCGGCGGGGCGGTGCGCCGGCGAACGCGCGGTGCGCCGCTGAGGAGAGGGCACCCAGCTCGCCGAGCGCCGCGCAGGGGCGCCGTACGGCAGGTGCCGGAAGGTCCGGTGCCCGGAAGATCACCTCGGTCACCGCTCCGGTCAGCTCGATCAGCGTGAACGCGCACTCGTGCTGTCCGTCGAGTGACAGCAACTGCTCGATCGCGTACGGGTGATGAGCGAGGTCCGGCGCCGCCCGCACCCCCAAGGAGCGGGCGGCCAGGAGCAGCGCGCCGGTCAGTAGCCCGGCCTCTTGGCAGACCAGCCGATAGGCGTAGTCGCCGTAGTGCGCACCGGTGGTGCCGGGCGCGGCGGACACCGCGCACCGGATCCTGGTCCAGCGGCTGTGCTTGAACGGGGTCCGGCTGCGCAGGTGCTGGTGTTCGGGGTGGTAGCGGGCGATGTCCGGCTCGTCTGCATCGTCTCCCTGGCCGACGACCCACACCGAGCAGGGGAAGACGCAGCGCGCCGACGGGGCCATGCGGTGGTGGCGCCACGACGACTGGGGCCCGAACTCCACGCAGGAGACGCCCGCGCCGAGCGACAGCAGCGCGGTGAGTGCCGGCAGGTCGAGCGTCGCACCTGCCCCCGGATCACGTGCCTCGGCGGGCGACGGCGTCCAGTCGACCAACGGGGAGCGCGCCACCGGCGGCAGTCGCCGCACCCACTCGGTGGCGCGGGGCACCCTGACCCACGGCGGCGGTTCGGCCGGCAGTCCGCGGGGCACCGCGGACTGCATGCGGTCGAAGGTCAGCTCCGCGTACCGCTCGGCGGCGCTTGTGCTCGGCTCGGTGCTCACGGGAACGGATGCGGATGCGGATTGAGGTCGGCCCGGCTCAACGGCGCCGCGGATCGGCCCAGGGCCACCGGGGCATGCAGCAGCCGGTCGAGCCCGTTCAGCCGCCGTGCCCAGTGGCCGAAGGTCATCGGGATGGCCCCCGGGACGAGCACCTTGGCGCAACGGAACCCGCCGAGTCGCTGGTCGGCATTGGTCTGGTCGACCACCAGCACGTCGAGCCCGGCCTTTGTGACGCGCCCTGTGACATCGGCGAGGTCATCGCGCAGATCGGTGTGCCGGTCGGCCGGGAGGTGCAAGTCCTGCGCCTGGGCGAGGGACATCCGCGCCCGTGGACTGAGCAGGAACTCAAGGCGTTCGAAGGCTTCCGGCGCGCAGTACAGCATGCGGTGGTCCTCCATGTGCCGCACCTTGCCCGGGTCCTGCAGCATCCCGGCGATGAGGTGCCGGTGGGAGCGGTACGCGGGCGGGAACTCCGCGGTGAAGGGCGCCAGTTCCAGCAGTGCGGAGCGGAACGCCTTGCCCAGGTCCAGATGTGCGCCGCCCGCACACAGGGCCCGCGGCTGGCCCGCCCGCTCCCGCTCGTCCACGGCGAGGACCCACACGGCCGGAATGCCGAGGTCGTTGGTGATGTCGTAGAGCCTGATGCGGTAGCCGCTCAGCCACTCGATACGCTCCACCATCAGCGCCAGCTCGGTGTCCCTGCGCGGGTCGAGGGTGACCTCGACGGGGGCGATGCGGCTGTACCACGTCAGCAGGAAGGCGTCGCGCTCGGCGATCTCGAAGACCCCGTACAGCGCGGCCTCCGGCAGACTCGCCCCCAGCGCACAGCCATTGGAGATCTCGTACGCGAGAGCGGGCCGTGGTGTCGGGCGGTAGAGCGGCTCGTAGTAGGCGAGACACTCCGGTACGAGCACGGCGCGGTCCTGGCCGAGAGAACGGGCCCAGACCCAGGACAATTCGAGGTCTTCGCCGAACTCCTGGAACGGGAAGCCCTCGATCAGATATTGCTCGGGATCGTGCAGCCCGAAGCGCCGGGGATCGACGGCATCCGCGCGCAACTGGACCCAGCTGCCGTGCACATCGGTGCGGCGGCCGCTCGGCTGCACGCCCGCCGACCGTTCGAGCCCTTCGGTCAGCGCGGTCATCTCGGCAGCCAGGTAGGTGGTCTGCCGGCCGAAGCCGATCTCCTGCGAGGTGGTCACCCGCAGTCCGGTCGGCGCGGTGGCGGAGGGGAACAGTCCGTGGGCGCTGCGCCGCAGCCTGCGTACGAGACCGGCGTTCTCGTCCACGTACAGGGCGCGCAGCCGGTCCGATGACGCAAGCAGGTCGCTGCCGCGGTAGTTCTCGGGAGCCTTCTTGGGCAGCGGCATGTCGAATGCGTCCGCCACGAGCGGCGCGTCCTCGGGCAGGTCCGAGCAGACGGGGCACAGCGGGTCCGGCAGGAAACGCCCGGGGGTCACGGTGAGATCGCGCAGTTCGAGCGTGAGGAACGCCCGGTGCGGGGGGAGTTCGCGGGTGTCGAGGGCCAGGCACTGCTCGACGAGGGCGTGGCTCAGGGCGGGCAGGAGTGCGTGCCGGTCGGCGAAGCGCACGGAGCCGTCGCGCGCACGGTCCGCGATCCGGGGGTACGCCTCGGGCCGGCAGCCCGTGCGCCGGGTGACGAAGCAGCGCAGACAGCCCGTCCGGCCCGGCGCCAGGACGGGGCCCACCACGATGCGGCCCGGCTCCCACCACAGCGGGACGACGGTGGTGCCCGCCGCCGTCCGCGCCTCGATGAGCTGGACCTCCTGGTCACTGGGCGGACCGGCCAGCTCATGGATCACCGGGGTCATCGGCTGCCGCGTCGCCGTCACCGCGTCTCCTCGCCCGGGGCGGGTGCCAGGACGACCGCGGCGCAGTGGGTGCGCCCGACCGCACGCAGGGCCGGGTGCGGCTGCGGGGTCAGGGCGAGCAGCCGTGTCGTGGGCGGCAGCCAGGCCCGCAGCCACTGTGCGGCGCGGGACACGACGGTCGCCGCCTGCCCTGTCGGCCCGGTCGGCGCTGTGGGTGCCGTGAAGTGCGGGGCGCCAGTCGCCAGGTCGATGGGCGCGGGCCGTAACGGCTCCCGGAAGACGTCCTCCTGGAGTGCTCGTACCGCGTCGTACAGTGCGTCCGTACCGGCGGCAGCCACGTCGGAGGCGCTGCCGACGCCCACCGGCCCGTCGCCGCAGTCGGCTCGCACGACCGCCCATCCTCCGAGGTCGCACATGATGCTCAGCTCGGGATGGTGTCCGGCCGCCTCAAGGATGCTGTGCAGGCGCGGCGCCTCGGGCCCCTGCGCGGAACACGGAGTGACCGGGTCGGGTGTTGGCGCGCGCAGCAGCCGTACGGCGAGGCGGCCGAGCGCGCACGCCACGGCCTCGTCGCGGCTCGTCGCCGAAGCCAGGGCGATCGGCGTGGAGTCGTCCTGCCAAGAGGCGAGGCGGCCGGCCGGAAGGGGCACGGCCTCGCCGGTGCCGAGGTCGGTGGCCGGCACCTTTTCCTGCGCTGCCAGGGCCGCCCACCCCGCGCTCTCCGCTGCCGCGAGGACCGCGGCGACCCGTGCGGACAGCAGGTCGGGCCCGTCCCCTTCCACCGCGACGAGGCGTACGGCGTCCGATGTGCCGCCTCGCTCAGCGTGCGGCAGCGCGACCGTGGCTCGGCAGCGGTGCAGCGGGATCTGAGTGAGCATCCCCTCGTCCACATCTCTGATCAGCCCGTCCCGCGCATCCACCAGACGGCTCAACTCCCGGGAGGCCAAGGCGCTCTCGGTCGCCGGCGGCGGCAGCGCGGCGGTCCAGCCGGAAGCCGTCGTGGGCGCCTCGGCAGCCGGATCGGTCGGGAGCAAGGCCAGGGCGCGCAGGTTCACCTCGTCGCTGACCAGGGTCGCCAGGTCGACGCGTACCGCGTGCTCCCTGAAGTCGTCGGCCGGTATCCCGGTGATCTCCTTGAACGCGGCGAAAGCCAGCTGCGCCGCGACGATCCGGGCGGTGGGTTCCGCGAGGAACACGCTGCGCCGCCCTGCCCCGGTCACGCCCGTTCTGGCCCACAGGTCGGGAGCGCGCACACCCCCGTCCGGCTCGCACAGCGGCCCGAGCCAGACGTGGTCCTCGTGAACGGCCCCGTACAGGACCCTCTTCCCGGCTCGGCGGCTCGCGGCGTCGATCCGGTGGGCGAGGTGCGGGTCGAAGTCGTCGCCGAAGTGCAGCACGATCTCGCTCGCGCCCAGCAAGCTCGCCAACTCGGCGTCCGTGCCGCCGTCTTGCGTGGCGACGCCGCCGACGGCCGGCAGCCGCGCCGTGCGGACGGTGATGCCCGGGTCCCGCTCTCGTGCCGTCGCCAGGGCGGGCTCAAGGGCCGCGTCGAGTTCAACCGTCGACGTCGAGGGGCCCGAAAGGAGCGTCGTCAGACGGCGGTTGCCGAGCTGGAGCAAGGCGCACACCAGTCCCTCCAGGACCAGCCCCGACCCCACGCACAGCACAGGGGTCTCTCGGAACGTCTCGTAGCGTGCCGCGGGGGAGTCGCGGAAGTACTCGATGAACGCCAACTCGCCCGCATAGTCGCGCAGTTCCTGATCCGTGAGCCCGTGTGGACGGTCATGGCCCGCATCGCGTACGAATCCGGCATCGGCCAGGCGCTTCAGCAGACCCCGGACCTGCTCGGCGACGGCCGGCGCCAGCCCTGCGACGAGGCGGCCCACCCCCACGGTCCCATCGAGATGCGGGGCGATCCTGTTCACCAGCTCGTACGACGACTTGCCCCGGATGGTCAGGGACGAGGCGTTGCACAGCAGGAACGCGCCGTCCTCGTGCGGGACCCACAGGGCGTCGGTGCGCAGCCGGGGGCGTGAGCTGTCTCCCCACACCGGAAGAGGCGCGGTTCGCGGGGCCGTAGGACTCTGCATGCTTCCCTTTCAGCCGCTGCCGGGCGAACGCCGGCCGGATCGTGTCGGAAACGGCCGACCCACACAGGGGCGGGTCGGCCGCGTGGTTCCGTCAGGTCGAGCAGCTGCACGACGACGTCGAGCAGCAACACGACGCGCCGACTTCGGTCAGGCCGTGGCCCATTCGCAGCGACTCGAGACCGCCCTCGGAGTCCGCGGAGAATTCGAAGCTCTCCACGTCGAGGTCACTCAGGTCCAGAGACGAATGCTCCGGCGTACCCGGGATGCTCTTCTCCATTTTTTGCGCCTCCCTTCCGCATAATTGGGGTTGGAACAGCCCGACTCTGCGGCACATACGGGGACGATGACATCACGCGTGAAGGGTCAACCACCTGCCTGCCGGACTAGTCCCAAGTAGTTCTCGATGGACTAGGCGGAAGGGCGGTCCGAGATCCAGAAGTGCCCATGGCAGGTGTCATAAATTGGCAAGAAGGGCTGTCGAAGCCACACCGCTGCGTGGGTAGTGTGGCTGTAGTGGGGTTCTACCTTCCCGGAGGTTTGTCCGTGGCCGTTGCGAGCAGCAGCCCTGCCGCTGCCGACGACACGGATGCCGTGGCCGCAGGAAGAGTGGGAACCGGTGCGCCGTCGAACGCGTCGCCGACCGACCGCGGCGATGAGGCAGAGATCCGGCCGGGTTGTGGGACAGGCGGCAACACGACCGTCACCCGTCCCGGCCGTTTCACTCCTCGTTCGTCTGGCGCCACCACAACGCGGTTGTGCCATCCGATGGTTCGAGCAGTGGAGCACGTCAACGGGGGAGTGAATGAGTATCGTCATCCATGGTCTGTCTCCGGTCAGTAGCCTCGGTGTCATCACGGCGCTGCTGAAATTTTCCGACCTCTTCGAATTCGATCACTTCACCGACGCGCACGATCCGGAGGAAGTACAGGCGCTGGTCCGCAAGGGAGATGTCGACCTCGTCATCACCGATCCCACCCAGCCGTCGCTGAACGCCGGGCTCGCGCTGTGCCGGGAGATCAAATGCCGTGACGTGGCTCCTCCGGTGCTCGCCTTCTGCGACATTTCCTCACCGCGCCATGTCCTGCTCTCCCATCTCGCCGAAATCGACAGCCTGGTGCATGCCAATGAATTACCGGGCCGATTAGCCGCGGCGGTGCAATCGACGCTGTGCGGTTCCAGGGAATGGCTGATCGGCCCGCAGGAGGAAGCGTCGATGCCCTGGGCCGATTCGCACACGCTGACCGCGCGCGAGCAGGAAGTGCTGTGGCTGTTGTCGGAGCGATGTACCAACGGCCAAATAGCGCGCACTCTTTCGATCAGTACCAATACGGTGAAGAACCACGTGGCCTCGGTGCTTCGCAAGCTCTCCGTCAAACAGCGCTCGGCGCTCTTCGCCCAGAACGGATCTTCCGAGCAGCGGCGCAATGCCCGCGCCTGACTTCGCTGCCGCCCCCTCCCTGCTCCGCACACCGGCCCTGCTCTGGCAGTCGGCCGGTCCCCGCCGCCTGTGCGTCGGAGCCGAGCGGGCCCAGGCGGAACTGGCCCGCCTTGCCGCAGACGGAGCGCTCGTCCTCTACGACCCCGCAGCCTGCTCCGCCGTCCCGCATCTGGGGCGTACGGCCCTGCCGCTCCCCGCGGACGAGGGTGCGGGGGCGCCTTGGCGCGTGGCACGAGAGATCGCCCGCCTGGGTGCCCGCACGGTCGCTGTGATCGGTGGCGGTACGGCCATGGACACCGCGAAGCTCGCCGTCGCCCTGGCAGCGGGCAGCGAGCCGCGCTACGCGGAGGGGCCGTCCTCCGGGCTCGCGCTCCTGACGCGTGCGTGCCGCCCGGCTCCCGCGCTGATCGCGCTCCCCACGACCCTGGGCACCGGCTCGGAGACGAGCGGAGTCGCGCGCCTGGCCATCGGTGGCCGGCGCTCACGGCTCGTCTGCTCGGCGATGTTGCGGCCGGAGGGTGCGGTCCTCGATCCGTGCCTGACGGAAACACTGCCCGCACCACTGCTGGCGGCCGGCGCGATGGAGATCCTGCTGCGCCTCATCGGCCCGCTGCTGGGCCCGCATCCGATGGGCGCCTCGTCGTCCGCATGGCTCCTGGAGACCGCGACGCTGGTACGGCACACGGCGGAAGCGCTGCTCGCTTCGCCGCTGTCGCAGGGCGATGCCGGGCAGTACGTGGCTGCCGGGTGGTCGGAAGCCGCTGGGTGGTCCGAAGATGCTGGGCGGTTCGAAGATGCTGGGTGGTCCGAAGCCGCTGGGCGGTCGGCGTCCGACGTCGCCGCGTACGACCCGGCCGAGACCTACGAAGGCAGGGCGGCGCTACGTCTCCGTCTCCGTCTTGCGACGATCAGTGCCGCCTCGCACCAAGTGTGGCCGCGCGTCGGCGTTTCCCCCTTCGCCTTCCTGCTCTGGTACTTCGCCGACACCGCCGCCACAGTCACCGGAACGGCCAAGAACACGGCGCTCGCCCGGCTCTTCCCCGCCTACCTGGAACGCTCCCTCACCACGCCGGGCCGGAGCGCCTGGGCGGACGGCGATCGCGCGCGACAGGTGGCACGGCGTCTGTTCCCCGAAGCGGCCGCTGCAGGGGACAGGCCTGCGGACTACCGCGAGGCCGCTGCACGCCTGCTGCGACGCTGGGGCGTCCCCTTGGCTCCACCGTTGGACGCCGACCCTGCCGACCTGGGGCGCGCGGTGGTCTCCTCGTGGCCCCGCGCTCTGACCGGGCTCACGGCCCGGGACGCGGCGGCGCTGTACGAGTCGGCGTCGTACGAGGCGGCGCGGTAGCTGTGGCGTCCGATACGGCGCGCTGAGCGACCGCCTGTCAGAGCCGGCGCAGCGAGCCCGCCGTCCAGCGAAGCGCCAGTACGGTCAGCGTGGTGCAGGTGAGGAGTGCGATCGGGAGCGAGGCGTCGCTGTAGTCCCCCGCCATCGCCGACCGGGAGGCCATGACCACGTGGTAGAAGGGGTTGGCCTGGGCGATGTGGCGCAGCCAGTCAGGTGCCAGGGCGAGCGGCAGCACCACACCAGAGAGCAGCAGCAGGGGCAGGCTGAGAAACCCCATGGTCTGGGACATCAGGTTCTCGTCGCGCAGGACGAGCGCGACCGCGTAGGAGAACGTGGACGTCATCACGACCACCACGGCCAGCAGCCCGAACACCGCGAGCAGACCGGGCAGTTCGGCGTCGAGCCCCATCGCGAAGGCGACCAGGATCAGCACGACACCCTGCACGCCGATCGCCAGGACGTCGCGCAGTGCCTTGCCCAGGATGAGCGCGGTGGGCCGCATGGGTGACACCACCATGCGTTCGACCACCCCGGCCTTCCACTCGGATATCAACTCGAAGCCGGTGTAGAGCGATCCGTAGAGGGCCAGCATCACCAGCAGGCCGGGGGCGAACAGGTCGAAGGCTTCCGAAGGGCCGCCCGGCCCGCCGAGGCCGGGGGAGGACAGCCCCTTCACGAGCGGGCCGAAGAGAAGTAGCCATAGCAGCGGCTGCATGATGCCCACCACCATGACGACGGGCGAGCGCAGCAGCCGCCGGGTCTGATAGCCGAAGACGAGTCCGGTGTCACGGAGCACGAGGGGTCCCTCCCTAGAGTTCACGTCGCAGAGAGGAGCCGGTGTGCTTGAGGAATACGTCATCGAGGCTCGCCGACTCCAGACCGATGGAGACCGCGCGGACCCCATGTGTGTCCAAGGCGCGCACCACGGCGGGAATCGCATCGGCGCCGTTGTCGACGTACACACGCACGGCACTTGCGGTCTCCCGGATCTCCCGAATGAAGGAAAGCCCCTCCAGCGCATTCTTGACGCGGTCGCCGTCACCGTCGCCGCCATGCTCACCGACGGCGGCGGTGACGGTGACCGTGTCCCCGCTGATGCTTCGCTTGAGTTCCGCCGGGGCCCCCGAGGCGACGATGCGGCCCCGGTCGATGATCCCCACCCGGTCGCAGAGGGCGTCGGCTTCCTCCAGATAGTGGGTGGTCAGGAATATCGTGGTGCCCGCCACCTGCAGTGCGCGGATCTCCTCCCAGAGGGCCGCGCGGGCCGCCGGATCCAGGCCGAGGGTCGGCTCGTCCAGGAAGAGGACCGCGGGCTGGTGCACCAGGCCTAGTGCCAGGGCGACGCGGCGGCGCTGCCCGCCGGACAGGGTGCGCGGCAGCCGGTCGGTCAGGTCGGCCAACCCCAGTGCGTGCAGAGTCCGTTCGGCGGCGCCGTGCGCCTCGGCCTGGTCCAGGCGGTGCAGCCGGGCCTGGAGAATCAGGTTGTCGAGCACGGGCATTGACTCGTCGGCGCCTCCGGCCTGCCCGACGTAGCCGATCAGCCGGCGCGCCTGCCCCATCCGTCTTGGCAGTTCACATCCCGCGACGCTGACCCGTCCGGAGTCGGGTGCGAGGAGTGTCGCGAGCATCCGTACCGTCGTGGTTTTGCCCGCTCCGTTGGGGCCGAGAAATCCGAAGATCTCGCCCTCGTCCACGTGCAGGTCGATGCCCCGCACCGCCTCAACTACCTTGCCCCGGCGCCGGAAGCTCCGGGTGAGCCGCTCTGCCTCGATGGCTGCCACGCCTGTCCTTCCCTGGAGGTCCCGGGTGCGGGACCCCTTGGGGGTCCCGGGTGCGGGGGAAGCGTCAGATGTCGAGCTCTTCCACGGGCTGCTGCTGGGAGTTGACCTCCACGGCGTGCGCGAGGTCGTCGGGCAGGGCGGCCTTGAGTTCGTCGGGGTGCTCGTACACGTCGAGGCTCATCTCGGCGCTGCCGGAGAGGTCCCAGCCCGGCTCGTTGTCGAACTCCGTCAGGTTGTTCCAGTACTCGATCGTGTAGCGGGGATCCTCAGGGTCGCCCCAGGGTGAGTGTTCGGCCTTCGGAGCCTCGTCGAACTGCTTGCGGTGCACGGCGAACCTGCCTTTTCTCGTGTGATAGACGGTGATCCACTCGCCCCGGCGGCCCTCGGAGGCGGGCCGTTTGCCCTGCGCGATCCGCCGGGCCACGAACCGCTTGCGGTGGTAGACGCCCTCGCTGCCCACGCGTACTTCGACCTCGTCGAAGCCCTCCCGGTGGGCCTCCTCGGTCTCGACGAAGCGCTGCAGCGCCCGGGTGATCGCGGCCGAGAGGTTTCCGCCGCTCAGCTCCTGGGCGCGCTGGAAGAGCGCGATGTCGCTCTGACCCACGTAGATGGTCCTGTTGGGCACGGCCACTCTCCTATGCTTACATGTATGCGTATACGCTAGCCACAAGGCGTCCGAGGTTCAACTCCCCTTCTCAGATCACTTTCTGGGTCCCTTCGCCCCTCTTGTCACCCCTGTCGCGGGGCCCGTAGCGTGCGTCGAAATGCCCGATTCCCCAGGGTGGGTCGGGCAGCGACCGATCGGGGATCCCATGACGCAGAGCACCTCGGCCACGCCTCCGGCCGCCGAGACGGCCATGCTGAACCTGCTGTACAGCGCTCCCTTCGCGGCACAGATGATGCGCGCCTTCGCGAAGCTGCGCATCGCCGACCATCTCGCCGAAGGGCCCCGGAACGCGGCGGACCTCACGCGGACACTCGGCGCGCACCCAGGCGCCCTGACGTCCTTCCTCGACGCCTGTACGGCGCAGTCGTTAGTGACTCGGAGCGAGGAGGGGCAGTACGCGCTGACCGAGCGCGGCCGCCTCCTGCGCTCCGGATCGGGGGTGGCGGCACACGTCCTGTACGCGGCGGGCCCCGGAGTGAACCGTGCCTACGAGCAGATGGACGAGGTGGTCCTGACCGGCCGCTCGGGCGGAGACATCACAGGGCGGCACGTCTACGACTACTACGGCGAACACCTCGAAGAGGGCGCGGCGTTCGAGAGGGTGATGTCGGAGACCACCACGAACTGCGTCAACGCACTAGTAGAGGCACACGACTTCACCGTGTACCCGCGCATCATGGACGTCGGCGGCGGCCGGGGCACCCTCCTGAGCCGTGTCCTGGAAGCGGCGCCCAAGGCGCAGGGCGTCTTGTTCGACATGCCCCATGTGATCGACATGGCCAGGTCCTCGCTGCATGACGAAGCAGACCCCGACGTGGTGAACCGGATCGAGTTCACCGGAGGCAGCTTCCTGGAGTCCGTCCCGGCCGGCGCCGACCTCTACATGATCAAGAGCATCATGGTCGACTGGCCGGACGAGAAGGTCGCCCGCCTCCTGGGCAACCTGCACAGCGCGATGGCGCCGGAGGCCCGGCTGCTGGTCGTGGACTGGTTCGGCCGGGACGCGGCGGACGCGGGTCGAGCCGTCGAGGGCTACGAAGCCATCGTCAGCTTCTCCGCCTGGACGCTCTGGGGCGGACGTCTCCGCGTCCGCACCGAATTCGAAACGCTCCTCGACGCAGCGGGGTTCACCGTGGAACAGATCGAGACAGCCTCCGCCCCCGGCTTGTTCCCCTGGAACCTGATAGTGGCCCGCCCGAAGACCCACTGACCCCTGCGCTCCGCCCCACTCCGACTCCCACTCCGCCCGCTCCGACTCGGTCCGTGGATGCATCCGCGGACCGAGCGGCGGGTTCATGGGACGGCGAGTGGCCTGTTCGCCGACCCCGTGGGCGTCATGAGCGTCGTCTGGTTCGGCATCGTCCTGGTCGCTCTCGCCGTGATCCTCCGCACCTCGACGGGCCGCCCGGCCGCGCCGAGGAGCAGACCCCAGCGAACGGCAAGGGGAGTGTCAGTGGGTGGTGACAGGATGACCGGTATGAGTTTCGTACGTACCACTCCGCCGCGGCCTGTCGAGGTGAGTGCGGTCTTTCCCGAGCTGGTTCCGCTGGCGCGACCTGCCGTCCGGCTGCATCCGCGTCCGGGATCGCCTTCGGTCAGGGACAGCTCGGTCGGCGGGCCGTTGCTGTGGCCGGCGGGGGAGTCGTGGCCGCACTGCGCGGACGCGCACCTGCATGTCGACACGGGATTCCGCGAGTCGCCGACTGAAGTGCGACTTGGGAGACGCCTGCAGTCCAGGTGGCGTCCTGATGGCCAACGTCCCGCGCTCACACCTGAGGAGGCTGCCCTGAGAGAGCGAGACTCCGAGCGGCTTGCCGAGCGTTACGAGGCGAGTCCTCCATGGCCCGCCGAATGTCCGGTCCCGCTGTTGCCCGTGGCTCAGCTGTTCCTGCGTGACATACCCCTGTTGAGGCCGCCCGGGCAGGCCGATCTGCTTCAGGTTCTCTGGTGCCCGTACGAGCACGAACCGTATTACAAGCCGGCGACCGCCCTGTTCTGGCGGACAGCCGCGGAGGTCGTCGACATCCTCACCACACCACCAGAGCCGTACGAGGCGGACTATCCGGGTTACGTGCCAGGACCGTGCGTGCCGGCGCCGGAAGCGATCACGGAGTATCCCAACAGCCTGGATCTGAGCCCGGAGTTGCAGCGGATGCTGGAGGACTGGAACAGGTGGCAGGCAGCCGGCGCCGACGTGGATGGCTCCTACGCGGAGTATCCGCGCGAGCTCTATTCCATTCATCTGGGCAACGCCCCCGGCTGGAAGGTCGGCGGCTGGCCCCCGTGGGGCCGCACTGACCCGTACCGCCGGTACTGCTCTGTGTGCGAAATGCAGATGGCCCCGCTCCTGACGATCGCCTCAAGGGAGTGGGATGGCGGCGAAGGCCGCAGCTGGGCGCCACAGGAAGACCAGGCCGCCGCCCTCGCCGGCTCCAACTACCCGGGCCAGAAGCCCTCGCAGCCGACGGGGGTAGAAGTAGGCAGCACGGACAACATGCAGATCTACGTCTGCCCGGCCTCCCCGGAGCACCCACACACCGATCTGATCCAGTGAACCTGGCGGGCGGCTTCCTGAGTGCCCGGCCCCGTTTACTCTCCCCGAGGAGGCCAGCGCAGCCGACCTGGCGAACCTGTTGGTTAATTCGGGCCCTGGTGCTCTGTCCCGTCGGGTTGCTCTGCTGGGCAGAGACGCATCGCGTCCGCCCCGGTCCACCGGCGGCGCGGGGCGATTGCGGTGGAGCACGGGTTCCTGGCCCGGCCATTCAGTCGAAGGTGCTGGCCAGGTAGGCGTTGCGGGTTCTGATGAGGTGGGGCATATACCGGCGCAGGAGGAGTCTGTCGACGATGCGTCCGACAGGCTCCAGCGGTGAGGCGAAGTCGATGACGTCTCGCATGATGGTGCCGCCGGTGCCGTCCGGCTCGAAGTGGTGGGCGTGACACCATCGTTTGAAGGGTCCGGACTCCTGCTCGTCCACGAAAAATCGGGGCGAGTCGTAAGAGGTGATGCGGGTCTTGAGCCGCCAGGTCAGGCCGAAATGGCGAGCCTGGAAGGTCACCGTGTCACCGAGCGCCAGCTCGCCCCGGGTCTTGCCGCCAACCGCTCGCTCCGAAGAATCGGCCATCGAGCGGGTGTGCGACTCCACGTCCAGGGATACTGCGAACACCTGGTCCGGGGGTGCGGCGACGGCTGTCACGATCTCGAAATGCTGCACAAGCTCACCCTAGACACTGGCCATTTCGGGCCCTTGCCCGGGTCGAACGCTGATCAGGACCCTGGCGTATGAATACTGGCTGTCGTCTCAGTTGATCTGGTCTGTTTCCGGTGTTTCGGGTTGAACTAGGGGAAGAGCGTGCGACAGATGACCATGCACGATGACCAAGTGGACGTGACCCCTGAAACCGTTGCGACGTTGGTCCAGGAACAGTTCCCTCAGTGGAGCGGCAAAGTGATCCGACTTGTGCCGACGACCGGTACGGTCAACGCCATCTTCCGCATCGGGAACGACCTTTCGGCGCGTTTCCCGATGCGTCTGGCCGATGCCGCCGAGGCGCTTGCGGTTCTGGAACAGGAAGCTCGGGCGAGCGCGGAGCTGGCGCAGGTGTCTCGGTTCCCCGTCCCGGAACCCGTCGCATTGGGAAAGCCTGGAGCGGGTTACCCCATGCCGTGGTCAGTCCAGACATGGCTGCCCGGCACGGTCGCTTTTGACGCTGACGCCGACCCGAGTGGGTCGGACGCCTTTGCCGAGGACCTTGCGACGTTCATCGCGGCCCTCCGGGAGGCCGAGACGCGGGGGCGGCTCTTCAGCGGTGAAGGTCGCGGCGGCGTTCTCGTTCACCACGACGCTTGGATGGCGAAGTGCTTCGAGGAGAGTCAGGGGCTGCTCGACGTGCCCCGGCTGCGCCAGATGTGGAGCTACTTTCGGGAGTTGCCACGCACGGGTGCTGACGTTATGAGCCATGGTGACTTGATCCCGGGCAATGTACTGGTCGCGGGAGACCGGCTCAGCGGCGTACTCGACACCGGTGGCTTCGGCCCGGCCGACCCCGCGCTGGATCTGGTCAGCGCCTGGCACCTGTTGCAGCACGGCCCACGGGAAGTGCTCCGACGGACCCTGGGCAGTGACGATCTGGAGTGGGAGCGCGGCAAGGCATGGGCGTTCCAACAGGCGATGGGTCTTGTCTGGTACTACGTCGGGAGTAACCCGACGATGAGCAGCATGGGGCGCCGGACACTCGATCGCATTCAGGAGTCGATGGAGTGAACTAGCCCCGGTCATTGGCCGCAAGAGGGACGCCACCTCGATTCCTTCGAGCGCTGCTGAGTCGGACTCGGAGGGGGAGCGCTGAGGGTCGGGACCGTTAGCGTTTCCGGACGGTGTAGGTCAGGTGCGTCGCCCTCGGGGACGGCTCAGCGCGGACCTGCTTCAGGGCCACGCGGCCCGCGTCCACGCCCTCGAACAGGCGGATTCCGGAGCCGAACAGTACGGGTGACAGTGCGATCGAGAACTCGTCGACCAGACCCGCGTTCACGTACTGCAGGATCGTCGCGCCGCCTCCCGCGATACGGACGTCGCGGTCGCCGGCGGCCTCGCGGGCCTGATCGAGGGCGGCTTCGACGCCGTCGTTGACGAAGTGGAACGTAGTCCCGCCGGGCCGCTCCCAGGGGTCACGCTTCTCGTGCGTCACGACGAACACCGGGGTGTGGAACGGCGCTTCCTGCGGCCACATCTGCTCGCCGGCGTCGAACATGCGCTTACCCATCACGCTCGCGCCGGTGCGCTCGAACGTCTCCCGCACGATGTCGTTGTCGCGCCCCTCCTCGCCACCCGCGCCGAGCCCCAGATTCTCCCGGAAGAACCGCTGCGGGAAGACCCACCGCTGCAGTTCCATCCACTGCTGCCCCATCAACTCCTCGGGGGAATCGGGCGCGATGAAACCGTCCAGCGACATCGACACACTGAAGAAGACCTTCCCGGTCATCAGCCCTCAGCTCCCTTCCGAACCGTCTCGGTGACGTACGTCGCCAGGTTGTTCAGGGTCTGCCGGCCGGCTTCGATCGCGTGGTACTTCTCGACCGCCTCGTCGCGCTGCTCCTTGGTGGGGAACACCGTGTGCATCTCGATCCGGGTCGCCGCGCCATCGGGCTCGAACGTCAGGACCGACTCGAAGGCGTTGGGGTCGTCACGGGCCTCCCCGTGGAGCATCGCGATCCGTTCCGGCGCGGCGATCGCGGTCCAGGTGATCCACTCTTGGTAGTCCGTCCCGTCCGGGCCGTGCATCACGAAGTCCCACTCTCCGCCGACGCGGAACTCGAACGCCCGCGTGGTGGTGGTGAACCCTTCCGGTCCCCACCAGCGCGACAGGTGCCGCACCTCGGTGAATGCCTCGAACACCAACTCTCGTGGGGCGTCAATGATCCGGGAGATGACGGTCTCCCGGTCGGCTGTGGCCGACTGCGTCGGCGTTCGTGGTTCTGTCGCACCCATCAGCTACTCCGCTTCCCTTGTCTGCTTCAGGTCCTGCACGTAGGCGTCCAGTCGGTCGAAGCTCTCGTTCCAGAACTGCTCGAAACCGCCGGTCCACTCGTGGACGGACCGCAGCCCGCCGGCGTCAAGGCCGTACAGACGCTGCTTGCCCGCCTTGCGATCGCGCACCAGCCCGACCTCCCGGAGCACCCGCAGGTGCTTGGACGCCCCCGGCTGGGTCATTTCCAACTCCTGGGCCAACTCGGTCACCGACCGCTCACCCGCCCGCAGCAGTACCAGGATCTCCCGGCGCTGCGGCTCGGCGATCGCGTTGAAGACGTCCGACGTCGTCGCTGCTCGTGCCATGGACAAAATCATATGCCGATATCGGAATACGTCAAGGCGTCGGGGTTGGAGGTGCCGACGGGCTACTCCTTGGTGACGGCAGAGTCCGTTCCCGAGATCTTGTGCCTGTCCACGTCGTCAGCGGGTACAGGAGACCCGGAGTTCGTGGCACGCCCCAGCGGTCTGAAACCTGGACTGGAAACTTCCACCTCCGCGGCCACCAGGCTGTGGGCCGGCGAACGGAGAATGGATGTCAGTCGACCTGATCGGCTTCCTCGGCGTCGTGCTGGTTGCCTACGTGGTCCCAGGGCCCGACTTTCTGGTGGTACTCCGCTCAGCAGCCGAGCACCCCTCCAAGGGCCGGGCGGCAGCGCTGGGAGCCCAGGCAGGGCTGTGCGTGCACATGCTCGCCGCCGCCGTCGGCCTGTCCGTGATCGCTGCGCACTCACCCGTGGTGTACGACTCCATCAAGTTCCTGGGCTGCGCCTACCTCGTCTACCTGGGCGTACGGGCGGTACTCGCCGCGCGGCGCAGCGCCCGGGAGCACGCCGCCGCAGGTCCCGGACAGAGCGACAGCCCGTACGCCGCCGCACAGGACGCGCCGGGTCAACCGCAGGCGGGAGCCGCGCGATGGCGCCCCAGTTTCACCCAGGGATTTCTCACCAACGTACTCAATCCCAAGGCGGCTCTGTTCTTCCTCAGCATCCTGCCGCAGTTCGTCAACGGAGGCGGCTCCAGGACCCAGGAGATCTTCTTCCTGGGGATCCTGGACGTCCTCATCGGTGTCGGCTACTGGTTCGCCCTGGTCGCCGGTGCCGTGCGGTTGCGCACCTTGCTGGCCCGGCCGAAGATCCGCCACCGCTGGGAGTTGACCACCGGCTGGCTGTTCATCGCCATCGGTATCGGCGTCGCCGCAGCAGCCTGAGCACTTGAGAGACGACCGACGCAGACCGCAGCCGGTTCCACCTCAACTTCGAAGGCTACGTCGCAACGCGCCGACGCCTGCGGCCCACAGCGAGGGTGGCGAGGGCAGCTACCGCGAAGGAGAGCAGGGAGGCGCTCATCCATGGCTGGACGGTGAGGCCCACGGTGTCCTGCAGCCAGGCCCAGAAGTCGGACCAGCCGGCGATGTTCGTGGGTGCGATCAGTTGGTAGGTGGCGAAGCCGAGTGTCCAGGGCAGAAGCATGACCCAGCGGGTGGGGGCCTGTTCGGAGACATCCCAGGTGCGGTGGCCGCCGAGTACGAAGAAGTCCACGACGAGGACGGCGAACATCGGGATGAAGACAGCACCGATCAGGTAGAGGAAGCTGGCGTAGCTGTCCATGTTCACCAGAAGCGCCAGGGCGGTGGCCAGGGTGCCGCTGATCAGGCACAGGATGCGGCGGTCCGCCCGGGGCAGCAGGTTCTGGGCGGACACGGCGGTCGAGTAGACGTTGGCGAAGGACTGGTCGACCTCGCGCAGGACCAGTACCCCGAAACAGATCACGCCGACGCTCGTGGCGGTGAACGGATCGAAGACCTTGTACGGGTCGGTGCTGTCGAACGCGATCATCGCGAGGGCGGCCACGCCGAGGACCGAGCCCGCGACGCCCGCGAGGGTCTGGCCGATGACCAGGCCACCGAACGCCGCCTTCTCGCTGCGGGAGTGGCGTGAGTAGTCGGCGACCAACGGCAGCCAGGAGATCGACACGGCGATCACGCTGTCGGCGGCGAACCAGAAGTCCTTCCAGGAGCCGCCCTCCATCGGGATACCGCGGCCGGCCAGGTCCCAGCCCAGGTAAGCGATGGCCAGGACGACGGCGATGGTGACGTAGCGACGGATGATGCGCAGGGCGCCGAGCGGGCGCAGTGTGAGTGCTGTGGTGACCGCGCCCGCGACGAGCACGTACAGCCAGCCGGGGCCCGGTTCGCCGAAGGCCTGGCGGGCCAGGATCTTCAAGCCGGTGGAGATGACCACCAGCTCGAAGACGGCCCAGCCGACCATCTGGAGCACGTTGAGGACGGTGGGCAGGTAGGACGCCTTCGCGCCGAACAGGCCGCGCAGCAGCACCATCGAGGGCGCGCCGGTACGCGCCCCGGTGATGGCGGCGAGGCCGAGGGCGGCGGTGCCGATCAGGGTGCCGACGACGGACGCGGTGACGGCGGCGGCGAACGACAAGGTCGGACTGCCGGTGCCCAGCGGGTCGAGGACGACCAGCATGCCGCTGAAGCCGAGCAGGCTGACGCCCAGGTTGGCCCAGAAGGTGCCTTGGTCAAGGCCGGTCAGGACCTTGGGGGTGGGCTGGTCGAGGGTGAGCGGCGCCTCGTTCGCCGGTGCCGGGTCCGGTGTCGGGGTGGCGGGTTCGGTGGTGATCGTCACTTCGCGGGCTCCGAGACCTGGGCGGGAGCGGCGTCGAACGGCCAGGACTCCACGCGCCAGGCGGCGTCCCAGAACATCCACTCCCAAGTGGACGCGGTGGTGAACGCCGTACGCATCCGTGCGCGGGTGGTCGGGTCGGCCTGGTCGGCGAGCCGGTTGACGATCTGTCGGGCGTGTTCGGTGGCGGCCTCGAACTCGTCGTCGGCGTACGTGCCGATCCAGTCGCCGTACGGATGGACAGCGAGGTCACCGGCCTGTTCGAGCAGTGCCCGGCCCACCTCGGCGTAGATCCAGAAGCAGGGCAGGACCGCGGCGGCCAGCTCCGGGTAGCCCTGGGTGTGGGCGACGGAGAGCAGGTAGGAGGTGTAGCCGGTGCAGGTGGGGGAGGGGGTCCAGGCATCGACGTCGACGACGTTGGTCTCGTGCAGGGAGCTTTCGACGGCGACGGCGTCGTGGGCGGACTTCGCGAAGAACGCGATGTCCTGCGGCCGGTCCGCCTTCGCGGCGGCGCCGGCCAGCGCGCGGGCGTAGCCGCGCAGGTAATGGGCGTCCTGGGCCAGGTAGTAGACGAACTTCTCCCGGTCCAGGGTGCCGTCGCCGAGGCCGGTGACGAACGGCAGCTTGTCGATGGCCGTACGTATCTCGGCCGTGGCCGTCCACAGCTCGTCGCAGAAGGTCGTGGTCATGGTGCTCAGCTCCAGTACTGGTGAAAGTGGTGGACGGGGCCGTGGCCGTGGCCGACGCGCAGGGTGTCGGCTGCCCGCAGCGCCCCGGTCAGGTAGTCCTTCGCGGCGCGGACAGCGGTCTGCCAGTCGTCGCTCCGAGGGCGGAGGGCGGCGATCGCGGCGGAGAGGGTGCAGCCGGTGCCGTGGGTGTTCCGCGTGTTCACGCGAGGTGCGGACAGCTCGGTGACGCCCGTGCCATGGGCGTCTGTGGCGTGCGTGGAGTCGACGAGGATGTCGACGGACTCGGCGTCGTGGGTGTGGTGGCCGCCCTTGAGGAGGACGCGCCTGGCGCCGGTCTTGAGGAGTGCGCGGGCCTGCTCGACGGCTTCGGTGCGGTTCGTCGCGGAGGCGGCGCCGAGGAGGTCGCCGGCCTCGGGGAGGTTCGGGGTGATGAGATCGGCGAGCGGCAGGAGCCGGTCGCGGAGCACCGTCACCGCATCGGCCTCGAGGAGGCGGTGACCGCTGGTCGAGACCATGACGGGGTCAAGGACGACGTACCGGGGGCGGTGCCGTTCCAGTGCGTCCGCGACGGCTGCGGCGATGGCGGCGTCGGCCAGCATTCCGATCTTGACGGCGTCCACCGCCACGTCGGCGAACAGCGTGTCGAGCTGCTCGGTGACGAACTCCGGGGGGACGGCGTGGATGCCGGTGACTCCCTGGGTGTTCTGTGCGGTCAGGGCGGTCAGAACTGCCGTTCCGTACGCGCCGTTTGCGGAGAACGCCTTCAGGTCGGCTTGGATCCCGGCGCCGCCGGAGGGGTCGCTGGCGGCGATGGTGAGGGCGATGGGCGGGCTGGTCACGCGGAGACCTCCGGTCGCAGGGTGTGGGCAAGGGAACGGGCCGCGGTCTCGGGGTCGGGCTGCCCGCAGACCGCGCTGACGACAGCGATCCCGGCCGCGCCACTTGCCCTGACGGCGGCGGCCTCGGACGCGCCGATCCCGCCGATGGCCACGCAGGGCAGCGGGCTCTCCCGGACGATGCGGGCCAGGCCGTCCAGACCGAGCGGGGTGTCCGCGTCCGGCTTGGTGGACTGCGGGAACACCGGACCGACACCGAGGTGGTCGACGGCATCGGGTACGTGCGTCAGCTGTTCGGGGCGGCTGACGGACAGGCCGACGTACGCGTGAGGGCCGAGCTGGCGCCGGGCGGTCGTGGGGGAGCCGTCCCGCTGCCCAAGGTGGACGCCGTCCGCGCCCAGCCAGACCGCCACGTCCAGGCGGTCATTGACGATCAAGGGGACCCCGGTGCCCGCGAGTTCAGCCTGGATCGACCGGCCGAGCGCACACAGCGTGCGGGCGTCCGCTTCCGGATCGCGCAACTGGACAGCGGTGACACCACCCTTGACGGCGGCTGCCACGGTGACGGCGACGCCGCGCTCGCCGCAGAGCCGGGTGTCGGTGACGAGGTACAGGGACAGGTCGAGTGGTGGTCGCATGGGTGCTCCTTGGGGTCTACCGGCCGCGGGAGGGCGCGGCGGCGTGGGAGACGCATCGGGAGGTGCTGGGGAAGAGGTGCTGGGGAAAGAGGTGTAGGGAAGGGGGAGGGCCCCTGACGTGCGGGAACCTTGAGTTATCCACAGGGGTGAGGGTGTGTGTCCGAGGGGGCTGGCAGACTTGGTGTTGGGGTCGCCCCCCTGGGCGGGCGGGGGCTGATCAGCGGCTGATTAGCGGCTGACCAGCCGCTGACACCCAGGCCGACCGCCCACCGCAAAACCCCGCAACATCCCCAACACCCGCGAGCTCAACGCAGGTTGAGAGCCCCGGCGAGCCGGTCCGGGCTGAGCTCGTACAGCGCGTCGATCAGCGCGACCGCGAACGTGCCGGGACCTGTCGAGCGGGTGGCGGCGCTCTCCGCGGCCACTGTGAGCAGGGCGGTCGCGGCAGTGGCGGCCAGCAGCGCGTCTCCGGTGACGGCTGTGCAGGCGGCGACCAGGGCGCCGAGCGAGCAGCCGGTTCCCGTCACCAGAGGCAGCAGCGGGTGCCCATTGCTCACCCGCACCACTCGCGTCCCGTCGGTGAGGACGTCCTCAGGACCGCTCACGGCGACCGCGCAGCCGTAGCGTCGGCTCAGCGCGGTGGCCGCGGCCAGCGCCGCTTCGGGGGTGTCCGTGCTGTCCACGCCGCGCCCGCCCGTGCCGCCGCCGTCCAGCGCCAGGATCTCGGAAGGGTTGCCGCGAACGACCGCCGGGGTTGCGCTCTCCAGGAGTTCGCGGGCCAGCTCGGTGCGCCAGGGCAGCGGGCCGACCGCCACCGGGTCGAGCACCCACGGGCGCCCGGCGCCGGCCGCTTCCTTGACCGCGACGCGCATCGCCTCCGCCGTCACGGAAGTCACCGTCCCCAGGTTGACCAGGACACCTCCGGCCACTCGGGCCAGTGCTCCGGCTTCCTCCGCGCTGTGCACCATCGCGGGGGCCGCTCCTGCCGCGAGCAGCACGTTGGCGGTGAACTGCGACGCCACGACGTTGGTCAGGCAGTGCACAAGGGGTGCGGAGGTCCGCAGGGCCGCGATCACGTCCGCTACGGCAGCACGGGAGACGGCAGGGCCGTTTTGGGCAGGTATGGAGGCACTCTCCATCGTCAACACCCTTCCTACGCCGGCATTACCCGGTCCAGGTTCATGCGGTCGGCGGAAAGGGGATCAAGTCCCGTCCGCCCTCTCAGCCCGGCTACTCCCGAGCTCCCGCGGTGGTCACTACGCAATGTACCTCCCTCGGGAACGGGAGTTCGCACTCGGGGCTCCGCACGGCACGACAGAGCGGGGGCGGGCGCTGGACTTCGGCTGTTGCGCCCACGTGACGCCGTTGCGCCCACGTGACGCCGTCGCGCCCACCTGACGCCGGCGGTCGTCGCCTACGTACACTCACTCGCGAAGTCGAGAGCGATACTCACCCGGGGCCGTACCTCGGGCACGTCTGAAGGCGCGGCTGAAGGCGTGCGGAGAGGCGTATCCGACCGCGCCGGAGATCGACTCGACCGGCTCATCGGTGTCGCGGAGCCGGACGGATGCCAGGTCGATGCGCCACTGCGTCACGTACGCGCCCGGTGTCTGTCCGAGGGCGGACCGGAAGCGCCTCGACAGCGTCGCCCGGGAAACGCGCGTCGCGGCGGCCAGGGTCTCCGTGGTCCAGGGGTGCCCCGGCTGGGCGTGGACACAGGCCAGAGCCTCGCGCACGACCGGATCACGCATCGCTCCCAGCCATGAGCCGGACTGCTCCTGCGGGTGGCGGGCCAGCCAGGCGCGTACGAACTGGACGAGCAGAAGGTCGACGATGCTGTTCACGGCGGCGGTGGTGCCGATCTGCGGCTGTGCGAGCTCCGCGGCGAGAAGTTCGACGGTCCTTCTGAGCTGCGCGTTCTCCCGGGCTGTGACGTGCATCGGCCGAGCGAGAGAGGTGAGCACCGGTGTACGCACCTCCGGGTCCTGCTCGTAGCGCAGTACGATCACTTCCGTCTGCACCGGCGCCGAGCCCAGGCGCAGGGCCCTGCCATCGCCGAAAGACCGGGCCGCCGCCGCACGGTCGCAGGAACCCAACGTCATGCCGGCGCCGCCGGCTATCCCGTGTGCGGTGCCCGGCGACACCAGGACGGCGTCTCCGGCCTGCACCGGAAGAGGTTTCTCGCCCGGGACGTGGAGCCACATGGTGCCGCGGGACACCACGTGCAGTGCCGCTCCTGGCGAGGAGTCCAGCCGCAGGCCCCAGATTCCTCCGGCCTTCAGCATGACCCCGAGCGCCCCACGCGCACCCGAAACACGCAAGACCTCCGCCAGCACATCCATGGGTCCATTCTCGTCCACCGGGCGCCTCGCCCGCCGTTGGGCGGTTCGGGGTCCTCTCCCCAGCCTCAGGCCACGTCAAGAATGACTTTTCCGTGCACCTTCCGCGCGAACAGCGCCTTGACGGCGGCGTCCACGTCCTGCCAGTCGCCTCGCAGTCCGACCGGCGCCGAAAGCCTCCCGGCGGCCATGAGGCCCAGCAGGTCCGTCAAGTCCCCGCTGGTCGGCGTCATGTCGCCGAAGGTGGCGATGCTGCGGGGTTCGCCGAAGCCGAACAAGGCCCCTGGCGGGAAGGTGGTTTCCTGCCCTGAGGAGTAACCGACCAGGTGGATGGTGCCGCCCTCAGCGAGGGAATTCCACGCCTGGGCCACCAGCGGCCCGCCGACCGTGTCCAGGACGAGGTCGAACCGGGCCCCGGTCTCGTCCAGTTCGGTCAGGACCTTGTCGGCCCCGAGTTCGCGGAGCCCGGCGGCCCGCTCCGGCGAACCGACGAGTGCCGTCACCCTGGCGCCCGCCAACGCCGCCAGTTGGACGGCGAAGTGCCCAACGCCCCCGCTGGCGCCGGTGATCAGCACATCGCGCGCCAGCAGCGAACGCTTGCGCAGCACCCGGAGTGCGGTGACTCCGGCGATCCCCAGCGCGGCGGCGTCGGCCAGGTCCACACCCTCAGGGACCGTGCCGAGCGAGGCAGGGCTGACGGCCACCCGCTCCGCCCACGCGTGCGGAGCCATTCCCACCGCGACGCGCGTACCCGCGGGCGGCCCCGAGCCGTCGGATGCGGAGCGCACCACGACGCCGGCCGCGTCGTGACCGTGCACGGCGCCGGCCGGCCACTGGCGCACGTAATTCAGCTCTCCGAAGTTGAGACCGATGTGCCGTACCTCCACCAACGCCTCACCGGCGGACGGTACGGGCTCATCGACATCGGCGAACCGTATGGGTCCGGCTTCACTGTGATCGACCACAAGGGCGCGCATAGGGGGTGTGTCTCCTTCTCGCGGGGGTGCGCCTGAACACTCGGCGCGGCGGCGGATCGAGTGCGCACATGCCGCACCACCGCCTTCTCAAAACCCTATGCAGGCCCCGGACAGCGAACAGCCCCGTGAGAATCGTTCAGTTGACGATCTGTGTCAGTGCGGGCCTCACGGGGTGTCCGGTGTCGTCAGCGATATGGCTGTGGTGCCGAGTCGAGGCACAGGTACTGGCAGGGAGCCGTCCGCGTCGGCATGCAGTGTGGTGCTCTCCCTGCCGAGGTAGTCGGCCAATTTCGCCCCGTCAGGGATGGGGAATGCCGGAGTGAGTCGGCAGGTGACAGGTTCCTCGGCGAAGGACTGCAGGCGCACCAGCAGACGTCCCGGCGCCGGCACGGTCAGACCGACGATCCGTACGCGGGGGTCGTCGAGGGTCAGTAGCGCGTAGGACGTGCCGGGGTCAGCTTCGGCAGCCCGAAGGGCCCGTACGGCGACCAGAGGCCGGCTGCTGACGGCGGCCGTGCGCATGCCGAGCACGGCACCGCCGATGGCCGGTGTGTCCTGCCATCCGACGCTGTACCGGAAGACGTGGTCAAATGCCTGCTGGGAGGGGAAGTTGGTGTCCCAGATGTTGTTGTGGACCCAGGAGAACACCGTCCCTGGTTCCTCCTGAGCCAGGGACTGCGGGTACGGCACGTAGGGGATGGCGATCCCGCCGATCTGGATCAGCGGCGCGTCCTGTGTGGCCAACGTCGCGCTCACGCCCTCCTCTTGCAGACTGACCCAGCGGCGTACCGCTCGCATGTGCTGGGCCGAGCCGGGCACCGTGGGCAGTCCCGTACCGGTGACTCCGCCGGTCGCTTCCATGCGGACGACCGGGGACCGCATCGCGAACGGGAAGGCGAAGAAGGCACTTTCCTTGGTGAGTGTCGCGGTCTTGTCGATGCGGTTCTCCAGGTCGATTCGTGCGCTCGCGTGCGGCAGATGGACCTTGACCCGTAGCCGTCGGGCACCGGCCGGGGCGCATTCGTAGACCAGCGTCTCGCCCGTCGCGTCCGTGGTGCGTTCCAGCAGGGCTGTGGGGGGTGCCGTCTGCCGCGTGGCCAGCAGATGCATGGAGTCGTCCGCTGTCGTCTTGCTCGACTGGTGATTGAACCCGCCGGCCGTCGCGTACTCGTCGTACAGGTAGCCGTTGAAGCCGACGGTGGCGTCCTGGCGGACCAGCTCGGCTCCGGTCCGCTTGTCCAGGATCGAGCCGATGCACGCGGACTTCAGGTCGACGTGGACGCGCAGGTATTCGTTCTCCAGAACCGTGGAAGTGTCTGCGGGAGCGTTGCCTTCGGCCGGCCGTCCGGCCGAGTCGGCGGACAGTTCGACCGAGCCGGCGGACGCGGGTTCGATGTCCACGCGCACCGCTCCATGGGCCGGTACGTCGGGCAGCCTGAACAGCAGGAAGCGGCCGGCGGCCCGGTGCAGTTCGTTGCTCTGCGCTTCCTCGGTCGCCTCCAGCGAGGTGCCGTCGCGCGAATCGACGACCTGGACGGGCGCGTCGAGGGGGACGGTGCTTTCCGGGAGGAAGAGCCGTACGGCCTCGGACCGGTCCCAGCTGCATGTGTTGACGATGTAGAAACCGGCGAGTGTCCCTTCGCGCGGAGCCAGCACATCCCCCAGTGCTGTGCTCGCGGCGTCGCGGAGTGTCTGCGCCCCGTCGTGGGCGTTGAGGGCCTGCGCGTATTTCCAGTGCCACTGGCGCTCGCCCGAGGCGTGGCCGTGGTCGCCGTGGGTCCACGGGTCGCCGGCGCCCCAGGTGTGCTCGTTGAACAGGGAGGCTGCTCGGTAGACCTCGGGCGCGGCTTCGGTGATCCGGGCCCCGCCCGGCGCTCCCAGGACCTGCGCGTGGCCCGCGAGGGTCTGTGCGTCGGCGAGCGCCGCCTGGCCGTCGCGGGTGGCCGCCAGCGGCACGGCACCTGCGCCGACGCCGTCGACCCACCAGTCCGTCCAGTCGCCCTCGAACGTCTCGAGCCGGTCGCCGAGCCGTTCCTCCGCGTCCGTGAAGAAGTCCTCGTTGCGTGAGGTGCGCAGGACGGGAAAGGCCCATTCCTCGTTCCACCGGCGTACGGTGTCCGCGATGATGCGGCGTGGCGGACCGTTGTCGGCGAACTTGCCCAGGACCCGCAGGTGCAGGATGTCCCACGGGTAGGGGTCGCTCTTGAACTCCTCGTCCAGGATGGGGAATCCCGGGATTCCCCGGCCTTCGTGCGGGTACTGGTGGTTCGCCAGCGCGGAGAGGTAGTGGGGCAACAGGTCGTCGACGCGGTCGAAGGATTCGTCGAAGCCGAGGATGGACCCCTCCATGTAGGCGAGGCCGTGCGGGGTGTCCGTGCGCCACACCAGTACTTCCCGTCCGCTCGGTGCCCGCCAACGGAACAGGCGCGGCAGTTGCTCGCCCCCGACGTGGTGCGGTACCGCGCGTCCGGCCCAGTTGTGGGCGACCGAGAGGTAGCGGATCCCGCTGTCCGTCAGGACGTCGGGCAGGCCGACGACCTGTCCCGGTACGTCCGTCTGCATGGCCGTGGTGATATCGATCCCGTGCTGGGCGCGCAACTCGCGTATGGGGCGCAGGAGTTCGTGGAGCTCGTCGGTGGAACATGTCTCGGTGTGGAGGTTGAAGGGCATCGCGGCCAGTTCGATGCGTCCCGCGCGGACACGGTCCAGGAATTCCGCGACCAGGCGCGGGGGCCGGTTCTGTGCCCAGTTCTCGTAGCTGAAGAAGCCCTCGACCGCCCAGCGGAACTTCGACTCGTCCGGCCAGTCGTCCGTGGTTCGGCACAGTTCGAGCAGGGAGTCGAGGTACTTGCGTCCCTCGGCGAGCACGGTGCTCTGGGGGTCTGTGTAGCCGATGTCCAGGTGTGCGTGCTGGACCAGGTGGAGTGTCCAGTGGCGCTGGGGGGTCAACAGGACCTCGATGGTCTCCCCCTCGGCCAACTCGGGCAGCTCGACCAGGACGGGTGTGGGAGCGTCGACTTCCGGAACCAGCAGGCGCGTGTCCGTACCCGGCCCGGCGAGGACGTCGCACCGCAGTGCGCTTCCGGCGATGGTGGTGACGCGGGCGCGGGTGAGCGGCCGGGGTGCCGTCACGCGGACGGACTGGAGCAAGCCGCCTGTGCCGTCGTGGCGCAGGAGAGGTTCGCAGGAGAACCTGATCCGGTGTCCTGCGAGGAGCCCCTCGGAGGACACCGCGCGTTCGCGCAGGATGTCTCGGGCCATGTTCGAGTCCCACCAGGAGGGACGGGCAAGTGCGGGGCGGGGCATGGAAGAAGTCTCCACTCGTGTGTGGTGCCGGGACGTGCTGTTCGAGGCGGGGGCGGCGAGGGATCAGGAGCGGTCGGTGGCGAGCCCGGCGAAGATCTGGATCATCGCGGACTGGTGGAGGGTTTCGGCCTGTGCGTCCGGGGCGTGGTCTCCGCCGCCGGAGGGCTGGAAGCGGAAGAGGCCGTCGGCGGGCGTCCGGTTCTCCTGCCAGGTCTGTTCGGCGTAGGTGGCGGCCACCTTGCGGTAGTCGCTGTTGGGCCGTACGTCGTTGAGGATGCGGAGGTTGTCGAAGTAGAAGGCGTTGAAGATGGCCGGCTGTTCGTGCAGCCGGTCGTCCTTCTTCCAGTACGCGAGCGAGCCGTCGGCGTCCTCTACGGCCTGGTCGAGGTAGCGGCGCTCCCCGGTGGCGCGGTAGAGCGTGGTCGCGGTCCCGATCATCGCGCCGGAGTTGTAGGACCACAGCGTCTTGTTGACGGTGCCGTCGTCGTCGCGGCTGTTGTTGTACAGGCCGGGGGAGCTGCGCAGGCACGACCAGTTCCACTCGTACCACTTCTTGGCGCTCGCGAGGTACCGGTCGTCGCGCACGATGGCGTAGAGCTCCGCTGCCAGTTGGGCGGAGAGGCCTGTGACGTTCGCGGCGCGCATGTAGTTGTTCGCGGAGTCGACCCAGTGCATGCCGCCCGCGCACGGCTTGGCCGGGTCCGTGTCCCATGCCCGGGTGACGACTCGGTAGGTTTCCGCCGCCCGCTCGAGGTAGAGCTTCTTCCCGGTGGCCCGGTACTGGTCGAGGAAGCTGAGCCCGACGACGGCGTTGTCGTCGTAGAAGACATCGCCGCCTTGTCCGAGCGGGGCGGGCAGGTAGGAGTCGTATCCGGGCCTGCTGTCACGGGGGTTGAAGTAGAGCCGCAGTGTCTCGAAGCGCTCGGCCGCGTCCCGGTCGTAGCGGGCACCGTTACGCGGCAGTTCGGACATGTCGACGGTGGCGGCCGCCGCCTCGCGCAGGGGCCAGATGTACGAGTGCGGGTTCTCCTCTTCCGTACGCGGTGTCTTCTCCAGGTACAGGCCGTGCTCCTGGGGGCCCTGATAGAGGTGCTGCTGCAGGGAGTTGTAGCTGGCCTCGGCCCGGTGGGCCCAGGTGGAGGGGGCGGTCTTCTTGTCGTTGCCGGCTGCGGCGGCGGGGCTCGCCCACAGGGCTCCGGAGAGGACGGCGAGGGCCAGTGCGGCGCGTACGGGTGTCTTCACCATGGTCTGCCTTTCGGGAAGGTGGAACGGTGAGCGCAGGCCGGGATGCGGTCAGCCGTGCAGCTTGAGGCTGCTGACGAAGAAGCGCTGCGCGGAGAAGAACAGGACGACGGTCGGCAGTGAGACCAACAGGGCGCCGCCGAGCACGACCGGCGGCCCGACATTGGAGTAGTTGCCCTGGAGTTCGGCCAGCGCGGCCATGACGGGGCGGATGTTGCTGCTGGTGGACAGCGTGATGCCGAACAGGAGGTCGTTCCAGACGGCGACGAACTGGAAGACGAAGGCGGCCACCATGGCGGACCGGGACAGCGGCACGTGAATCTGCCAGAAGATCCGCCACCAGGAGGCACCGTCCATCCGGGCGGCCTCGATGATCTCCGGCGCGAGGGTCAGCGCGAAGTTGCGCATGATGAAGTACGCGAACGGGATGGCGATCGCCACGTACACCAGGAACAGTCCGAACTGGGCGTCGTAGAGGCCGGTGTCGGCGTAGGCCAGGAAGAGGGGGCGCAGGAAGACCTGGAGCGGCAGCAGGGTTCCGGAGTAGATGAGCCAGAACCACAGGGTCTTGTGCTTGACCGGCATGATGACGGTCGCGAAGGCGGCCGTGGTGGCCACCAGGATGGCGGCCGCGGCGCTGGTGACGGCGTAGAGGAGGCTGTTGCCCATGGCGGGGCCCAGTTCCGCCTGCGTCCAGGCTTGCGACATGTTGTCGAAGAGGCCGAACCCCTGCGGCCACCAGTGGGGCGCGCCGCTGTAGTCGGCGGCCGGCACCAAGGCGTTGACGAGCAGCAGCCAGGTGGGCAGTGCCCAGACCAGGGAGATGATCACCAGGGTCGTGTTGCGCACGATTCGGCCCGCCGTGGGCCGCGGCCGTGGGGCACTTCTGCGCGGGGTGCGAGTAGGCATGATCAGTGGCCTTTCGGAGTCAGCTGGCGCCGCAGGTACAGCCACGACGCGAGGAGCACGATCGCGGTGAGGACGACCGCGACCGCCGCGCCTGCTCCGGGGTGCAGGGCGAGGAAGGTCTCCTGGTACATCGAGACCGCGAGCGTCTCCGACTGCCGGCCGGGCCCGCCCTGGGTGAGCACCCAGATCAGGTCGAAGGACTTGAGGCCGCCGACCAGGCTGGTCCCGACGACGATCACCGAAACGGTCCGCAGCTGGGGCAGGACGACGTACCAGAACTTCCGCCAGCCCGCCGCACCGTCCAGGGAGGCGGCCTCCAGGGTCTCGGGCGGGATGGTCTGCAGGCCGACCAGGAAGAGGATCACCGCGACGCCCGCGGCCTGCCAGGTGTTGGCGATGATCATGACCAGTGTGTTGCCGGGCCATTCGAGGAGCCATCCCTGGGCGAAGGCATCGAGGCCGAACGCCGTGAGCACCTGGTTCGCGGCGCCGTCGGTGGTGAGGACGAAGTTCCACACCACCGCGACGGCTGATCCGGACAGGGCATAGGGAAGGACGACGAGCAGGCGGGCCACACGGGACCATCCGCCGCTGTGTGTCAGCACCGCGATGGCCAGGCCAAGCACCATCGGCAGGGCGACTGAGCCGACCACCCACATCAAGGTGTTCTGGATCGACCGGGTCAGCGTCGGATCGTTGAGGAAGAGCAGGTAGTTGTCGAGTCCGGCGAAGCCGGAGATGCGCCGGTCGTCGAAGAAGCTGCGGTAGACGGTGGTGGCGAACGGGAGCAGCAGCAGGGCGCTCACGAAGAGCACGGCGGGGGCCAGGAATCCGGTCGCGGCCAGCTTGCCCGTCAGCCGCCGGGGGCGGCGGCGCGCGGGCGTGGGGGCTGCGGGGTGCGGATCGGGGGAGGAGCCAGGTCCGGGAAGCAGCGGTTGCCGTTGTTCGACGGAAGAACTCATGCTTCGTCCCTCTCCCACGCGGCCCATTCCTTCGCCGCCCGGCCGGCCATGCTGCGCAAGGTGGCCTGCGGGGAGGATGCGCCCGTCATGAAACTGCCCAGGTCATCGGTGTTTCCCTGGATGAGGTTGGGCGGGCCGGACTCGCCGTAGCGGGGAAGCTGTGCCCAACGCTCCTTGCGTGCACGCTCTTTGAGGCTCGCCATCACCGGGTTGCCCGGCCGGGAGCGCGGATTGGCCGAGGCGTCCTGCAGGAAGCCGGTCCACACCTGCTGGACCTTCGGGTCGAGCCAGTTCGCCGCGTTGGCCATCGCCGCGTCGTGTGAAACGGCCTTGCGCGGGACGGCGAGCACGCCGGACTCGGTGATCACGGAGCGGCGGGTGGATGATTCGACGGGGGGCAGCACGAAGGCGTCGAAGTCCGTGCCCGGCTTCATGCCCGTGGCAGCGATGCCCTGCGACTGCCACGAGCCGTGCAGGAACATGCCGACGCGTCCTGACTTCAGTGCGGCGGGGCCGTTGTTCTGGTCGAAGTCCGCCGGTGTCATCCAGCCTTTGCGCATGAAGTCCTGCCAGATCTGCAGTGCCTTGTGCGCCTGCGGGTCGGTGTAGTGCGCCTTCCCGCTGATCAGCTCCGCGTAGAAGTCGGGATCCACCTTGCTGACCAGCTCCTGGAACCACTCGTAGGCGGGCCAGTTGCCGGTCTGGGTGGCGACGAACGGGATGACTCCGGCCTTCTTCAGCACCTCGGCGTTGTGCAGCAGTTCGTCCCAGGTGTCGGGAGCGCGCAGTCCGTGCTTGCGGAAGAGGGCCGTGTTGTAGAACAGGACGTAGTACGACTCGTAGAGGGGTATCCCGTAGACGGCGCCGCGGTAGGACATCGACTCACGGGCCTGAGGGGTGACCCACTCCTTGTCCTCGTAATCGGCCCATACCGAGGAGAGGTCGCTGAGCTCCCCGGTGCGGGCCAGCGACTTGAGGAAGTAGCCCGAGGCCCACTTGATCATGTCGGTGGCCTTGGTCGTCTGCAGCGAGATCTGCGTGACCTGCTTGTACGACGTGGGGTTCGGGTTGGACAGCGGCCGCAGCGCGTAACCGGTGAGCTTCTTGAGCTCTCGCCCGGCCGCGACATAGCCCTGGTCCCAGGTGGCGTTGTCGTTGGCGAGCGAGGTGGTCCCCGGCTTCACCGCGGTGCTGTCGCCCCGGGCGCAGCCGGCCAGCGCGACCGCGGCGCCCGCTCCGATGCCCGCAAGGACGCTGCGTCGGCCGAGCGGGTGGGGCGGCCACTGCGTCGCCCCGCCGATTGATCTCATGGGTGCCCTTCCCTGCGGATCCCGTCGGGGATCCCTGGCTCTGGGGTGTGGTGGGTGAGAGGGCGTTACGCCCTCCGCGAGATCTCGCCGTACCGCACGGCATCGGCGGTTCGGATGGCCAGGATGTTAACGACACCATGAGGCCGAAACAAGACTTTGTTTCGGGAATCCGTCTGTGTGCCGTCCCTGGCAGCGGTTATGACTTGCCGCTGAGCGTTCTTCTCGTGCACTCTGTTTGGTATCGATAACATTCCGGCTGCCCCCGCTCACCTCTCCTGGAGTACCCGTGCACTCAGCGCCCCGCCCCTACGAACACAACCCCCGCTACCCGGCGGCCACCGGCACCGTGGTCACGGGGTGGAACGAAGCCGCGGCGACCCTGCCCGACCGGCCGACCGTGCTCGCCCTGGACGGACCGGCGGCCCTGGACTGGAACGCGGCAGCACAGGGGCTCGCCGCCGCCCTGCGCGCGCAGGGCACCGAGGTGGCGGTCCTGGATGTGCGCGAGCGCTGGTCACCGGCAGCCGTCGAGCGGCTGTGCACCCCGCGTGACGGCGGTGACGTCTTCTTCCTGCCGCTCGCCGAGTTCGACATGGCCGACCTCTTCGAGGGCCCGCTCAGCGTCGATCGGCCCGCGAGTGGCGTTCTGCTGGTCTTCGGCCCCGGCTCCGCCCTGTGCTCGCCCGACCTGCTCTGGTGGGCCGACCTGCCCAAGCGGTACGCCGAGGCCGCCGTGGCCTCCGGAACACTGCCCGTCGGCGTCAACCTAGGGCACCCCGACGTCCCCGGCGAACTGCGCCGCCTCTTCTACACCGACTGGCCGGTCGCCGACCGCCACCGCGACGCACTGGCGCCCACCATCGACCGCTGGGTCGACGTGCAGAACCCGCAGGCCCCCGCCTCCCTGGACGGCGAGGCATTCCGCGCCACCCTGACCGCTCTCGCCCAGCAGCCGGTACGCACCCGCCCGTACTTCAACTCCACCGCCTGGGGCGGAAAGTGGGCCGCCGAGCAGCTCGGCTTCGAGCCCGAGGGCGGCAACACCGCACTGGGCTACGAGCTGATCGCCCCAGAAGCGGGCGTCCTCGTCGGCCAGGACACCGGGGCACAGGTGGAACTGCCGTTCCAGCTGCTGTGCGTCCTGCACCCCGAACGGTTCCTCGGCGCTGACGTGCACGCACGCTACGGCACCTCGTTCCCCATCCGTTTCGACTACCTCGACACGGTCGGGGGCGGCAACCTCTCGCTGCACTGCCACCCGCAGGAGCAGTACATGCGGGAGAACTTCGGCTGGTCCTACACCCAGCACGAGACCTACTACGTCACGGCGAGCGACCCCGGATCCCAGGTCTTCCTCGGGCTGCGGCAGAGTACGGACGTGGACATCCTCCGCAAGGAAGTCGAGGCGTCGGCGGCGCACGGCACGCCGCTGCACGTCGAGGACCACGTCCAGACGTTCCCCGCCGACCCCGGCCAACTGTTCATGATCCCGGCCGGCACCCCGCACGCATCGGGCGCGGGCAACCTCGTGCTGGAGATCAGCGCCACGCCTTACCTCTATTCGCTGCGCTTCTACGACTGGCTGCGCCGCTCCAACTCCGGGGTGCCCAGGCCGTTGTCGCACGCTCACGCCTTCGCCAACCTCGATGCCGACCGGCGCGGTACCGAGGTCGTCGAGGACCTCGTCCCGCAGCCGCGTGTCCGGCGCGAGGGCGCGGGCTGGCGTGAGGAGATCCTGGGCGCACTGCCCGAGATGTTCTACGCGGTCCACCGCCTGGTGCTGGAGGGAACGGGGCCGGCCGAAGACGACACCGAGGGCCGTTTCCACATCCTCAATGTCGCCGCCGGTGACGGCGTGGTGGTGGAGACCGCCGACGGCCGGCGTCACGACCTGGCGTTCGCCGAAACCCTCACCGTGCCCGCAGCCGTGGGCGGATACCGTCTGCACCCCGTTGGCGCACGCCCCGTACAGGTCGTCAAGTCCCTGGTGAAGCCGTCATGACCCGGGTGCCCGTGCTGGAGATCGGCGGCACGCATGTCACCGCCGCCGTGGTGGACATGACCAACGGTGTGCCGGTCGCCGATTCCCTCGTGCGCAGGCCGGTGTCCGCCGACGCGGGAGCCGCGGAGATACTCGACTCCTTCGCCGCGGCTGCCCGGCACACGGCAGCGCCCGCCGACGCGCAGTGGGGCGTCGCCGTACCCGGGCCCTTCGACTACGCCGCCGGGATCGGACGCTTCCGCGGCATCGGCAAGTTCGAGTCGCTGCACGACGTCGACGTCGGGGCGGAACTGCGCGAGCGGCTGCCCGATCCGCGCACCATCCGCTTCCTCAACGACGCCGACGCCTTCGCCATCGGCGAGCACCGCGGGGGAGCCGCAGAAGGGCGGAGCCGGTCCGTGTGCATCACGCTCGGCACCGGCGTCGGATCATCGTTCCTGCTCGACGGACAGCCCGTCACCGAGGGCCTCGCTGTGCCGCCCGACGGACGGGCCCATCGCATCACCGTCGACGGGCTGCCCCTGGAGGAGGTGATCTCGCGACGGGCGATCCGCGCGCGGTATGCCAGGGCCGCAGGCCTCGCACAAGGCTCCCAGGGCCCGGACGTCAGCGACGTCGCCGCACTGGCCCGCACGGGGGACCCGCAGGCCACGGCCGTGATCCTCGAATGTTTCAGCACGCTGGGGCGTGCCCTGGCCCCGTGGTGCGGCGCGTTCCGGGCGGACGTGATGGTGGTCGGTGGCTCCATGGCCGCGTCCTGGGACCTCATCGGCCCGGCGCTGCGGGAGGGCCTCACCACCGGAGCCGAGAACGCCGGGCACGAAGCGGCTGCCGCCGTCGCCGCCATGGACCTTCGCTCGGCCCAAAGGCCTCACGACGCTCCCTTGATCGGCGCCGCTCACTGGGCCCTGGAACCTCGGACCCCAGGGGAGGAGCGGGAGACCGCAGCCGGCGCGTCCCACCCCGTACCTCCTGACTCCTGCCGAGTGGCTCCGCCGTGAGAAGGCAGCTGCGCCTCGCCACAGGCCGGCACCGGTCGGTGCGGACGGCATTGGAGGCGGAGAACTTCTCTAGAATGACGGCGCCCGCAGCTCCGGCAGCCCGCCGATGGCAATGACCCCGCGAAGGTACGAAGGAAGGACCGGCCGTGGCGCAGCACCGACCGAGCGACGCCGCCGCGCCGACGATGCGTGATGTCGCCGCTCGTGCCAAGGTCAGCGCGATGACCGTCTCCCGGGTCCTCAAGGACGACCCCCAGGTCACCGAGGCCACCAGGCAGCGGGTGCTGAGCGCCGTCGACGCGCTCGGCTACCGGCGCAACGAAACCGCCCGCCGTCTGCGGGTCGGCGGCAGCGGGATGATCGGTCTTGTCGTCACCAACCTGGCCAACCCCTTCTACTCACGACTCGCGCTCGGCGTCCAAGAGGTCGCCTACGCCCACGGCCTGCGGGTCCTGCTCGGTAACACCGCCGAACAGGTCGACCGGGAGCGGGGGTTGGTGGAGGATCTCGCCGCCAGCCAGGTCGACGGGATGATCGTGGTGCCCGCCAGCGGCAGCCACCGGCACCTGACCCCGGCCGCGTTGCGCGGCATGCCCCTCGTCCTCGCCGCCCGGCCGCCGGCGGGCATGGAAGCCGACTGCGTACTCGTGGACGACTTCGGCGGAGCCGAGGCGGCGACCAGCCGGCTCATCGAGGACGGTCACCGGCACATCGGGTTCCTCGGCAACCCGCCGGCGCTCTACACCGGCGCCGAAAGGTTCCGCGGCTACTGGGCCGCACACGAGGAAGCCGGCCTGGAGCCCGACGAGCGCACCATCCGCCGCGGCCCTTCCGACGTGGCCGCAGCCGAACGCGCCGCCGTGTCCCTGCTGCAGCAGCCCGATGCGCCTACTGCCCTCTTCTGCACCAACAACCGTCTCACCCAGGGTGCCGTCCGAGCCGTCCGCACGCTCGACGTTCCGGTGTCGCTCGCCGGATTCGACGACTTCGACCTCGCGGACGTCCTCGGGCTCCCGCTGACGATCGCGTCCTACGACGCCGACGAGATCGGACGCAGGGCCGGCCAGATGTTGATCGACCGCATCAACGCCGGCCCCGGCGCCTCGCTGCCCGTGCGACGTTCCATGGTCCCCATCGAAGTCATCCGGTACGGGACCCACCACATCTAGGCCTTCCGCCCCTCTTTCTTCGGGGCTCTGCTGTCCCACGACGGGCTCGGCGGGCAGGTCTGCCGCCCTGCGCGGAACTTTGGACGGAGTCTTATGCACGACGACCGCACGCTGACCGAACGCCGGCTCGCCCGGGTACTCGACCAACGCCTCAGGCCCGCAGTCCACGCACGCAGCCTCCCCCTCGAAGTGAGCGCCCACCACACCTTCGGTGAACCCATACCGGTGAAGGAAGGGATCGCCGGGCCCTACGAGCCGGTCGCCACCGGCACCCGCTGGGGGTCGGCCTGGTCCACGAGTTGGATCAAAATCAGTGGCACCGTCCCCGACGACTGGGCGGGGGAGCGGGTCGAAGCCGTGCTCGACCTCGGCTTCGCCGCCACCCAGCCAGGCTTCTCCGCCGAGGGGCTTGTCCACCGGCCGGACGGGACTCCGGTGAAGGCGCTCAACCCGCGTAACACCTGGCTCCTGGTCGCCGAACAGGCCCAGGGCGGCGAGGACTTCGAGTTTCACATCGAGGCCGCCGCCAACCCGCTGATCTTCGACTTCGACGCCGCGGGCGACCCCTACGTGCCCACGCGGGCAGGCGACATCGCCCCCTGGCTGCGCGGCGAGGGTCCCGCCGAGCCGGCCGGAGAACCGCTCTACCGGCTGACGCGGATGGACCTTGCCGTCTTCGACGAGACGGTCTGGGAGCTGGTCCAGGACCTCGACGTACTGTCCGGGCTGATGCACCAACTGCCCGAGGACTCCACCCGCCGCAGCCAGATCCGGCACACGGTCAGCAGGGCTCTCGACGCGATCGACCTCCAGGACATCGCCGGCTGCGCCGGGCAGGCCAGGACTCTCCTCGCCCCGGCGCTGTCCGCACCCGCACACGCGGGCGCCCATCAGATCTCGGCCGTCGGCCACGCCCACATCGACACGGCCTGGCTGTGGCCGGTACGCGAAACCGTCCGCAAGGCGGCCCGCACGGTCTCGAACGTGACCGCGCTGATGGATGATCACCCCGACTTCAAGTTCGTCATGTCGCAGGCCCAGCAACTGGCCTGGCTCAAGGAGCAGCGCCCGGAGGTGTACGCCCGGGTGCGGGAGAAGGTGGCGAGCGGGCAGTTCCTGCCGACCGGCAGTCTCTGGGTCGAGCCCGACACCAATCTCTCCGGCGGCGAGTCCCTGGTGCGCCAGTTCGTCCACGGAAAGCGTTTCTACTTGGAGGAGTTCGGCATCGAGACGCGGGACATGTGGCTGCCGGACACCTTCGGCTACAACGCCGCACTGCCCCAGCTCATGAAGCTCGCCGGCATCGACTGGTTCCTCACGCAGAAGATCTCCTGGAACACGACCAACGCGTTCCCGCATCACACCTTCTGGTGGGAGGGCATCGACGGCTCCCGCGTGTTCAGCCACTTCCCGCCCGTCGATTCCTACAACGGCGACCTCTCCGGGGCCGACATCGGCCACACCGAACGCAACTTCCGCGACAAGGGGGCCGCCAACCGCTCGCTGGTGCCCTTCGGTTACGGCGATGGCGGAGGCGGCCCCACTCGCGAGATGCTGGCACGCGCCGACCGGCTGGCGAATCTGGAGGGCTCCGCGAAGGTTGAACTGGAGGGCCCAGCCGACTTCTTCACCAAAGCCCACGAGGAATACCCGGACGCGCCTGTGTGGGTCGGTGAGCTCTACCTGGAACTCCACCGGGGCACCCTCACCAGCCAACTCGCCACCAAGCAGGGCAACCGCCGCTGCGAACACCTGCTGCGCGAGGCGGAGTTGTGGGCGGCTACGGCGGCCGTACGGACCGGCGAGCCGTACCCGTACGCCGCGCTCGACCGGATCTGGAAGACGGTCCTGCTGCAACAGTTCCACGACATCCTGCCCGGCTCCTCCATCGCCTGGGTACACCGGGAAACCGAGCAGGCCCACGGGGAAGCCGCCCGCGAACTGAACACGCTCATCGACACGGCCCAGCGGTCACTGGCCGGCCCACCTGCCCCTGACGGCAGCGAGGTCGTCTTCAACGCGGCTCCGCACGACCGCGACGGCGTGCCCGCCCTCGGCGGCACACCCCGCCCCGCATCGCCGCGGACGGTACCCGTACAAGCGAGTCACGGCGGCAGCCTTGTCCTGGACAACGGATGCGACAGCCTCATCCTGGACAACGGACTGATCCGCATCACGGTCGACGCCCGTGGACTGATCACCTCCGCCTACGACTACCGTGCCCGCCGAGAGGCACTCGCCCCGGGAACGGTGGGCAACCTCCTCCAACTCCACCAGGACTTCCCCAACCAGTGGGACGCCTGGGATGTCGACGCTTTCTACCGCAACACCGTGCAGGACCTCACCCAGGCAGACAAGGTCACCGCCCGCGGCGACGCCATCGAGGTCGTACGGACCGTCAACCACTCCCGCATCCGCCAGCTCCTGACACTGAGCGAAGGCTCCTGCCGCCTCGACATCGACACCACCGTCGACTGGCGGGAACGAGAGAAGATCCTCAAGGCCGCGTTCCCCCTGGACGTGCGTGCCGCCCACTCCACCAGCGAGATCCCCTTCGGCCACGTCCAGCGGCCCACCCACTCCAACACCAGCTGGGACGCGGCCCGCTTCGAGATCTGCGCCCACCGCTACCTCTACCTCAGCGAGCCGGGGTGGGGAGCGGCCCTGGTCAACGACTCCACCTACGGCCACGACGTCACCCGCGACGTCCGCCCCGACGGCGGCACGACGACCACCGCCAGGCTCTCGCTCCTGCGCGCCCCACTCTTCCCCGACCCCGACGCGGACCAGGGCGAACACCGGTTGTGCTACGGCCTGGTGCTCGGCGCCGACATAGGCGACGCCATCCGCGAGGGCTACGGCTTCAACCTCGCCGAACGCAGTGTCGCCGGCACGGCTACCGTCGAACCGCTCGTCGAGGTCGACCACAACGGTGTCGTGATCGAGGCGGTCAAACTAGCGGACGACTCCTCCGGAGACGTGATCGTGCGACTCTACGAGTCACTCGGCGGGCGCGCGACAACGACCCTGCGCGCTGGATTCCCACTGTCCGACGCCACGTTGACCGACTTGCTGGAACGCCCCCTCTCGGGCGCACCGGAACTCACCCGCGACGCCGCGGGGTTGAGGCTCGATCTGCGGCCGTTCCAGATCCTGACCGTACGACTCACCCCGCGCGCCTGAGGGAGCAGTTTCGTTCCCAGAGGCTGCGCGATCACCAGTACTGGATCATCACCTTGGTAATGATGATGACGCCCACCCCAAGGACGCCGAGACCGAAAACCATCCCGAACATGTCCTTACCTGGCTGGGGCTCGGAGGCTGTGGCCTTGTCCGGCTCGTCGCCCGCGTAGTACACGCGCGTCTCGTCGCCCGGCTCCCGGCTCGTCGGGCCACCTGATTCCTTGAACCGGACAGCCAGACCATCCGCCGTCGTGAAGTCGTACTCGTGCCACTGGATCCGCCGCGCCACGTTGTTGACCATCTGGACAGTTACCCAGGCACGCACCACCCGCGCCGACGCGGTGAGTCCGCTCTCCCACGCCGTGCGCCGTTCCCGCGTTCGGCGCACGATCGCGTAGGCAGCCCAGAGCATCAGCACGATGATCAGTGGGAAGAGCAGGTGGAAAACGAAATCCATGCCGTAAGTACCCCGTACGTGAGGAAAGGGAACGATGCGCGCCCCGTGTCAGTCGCTCACGGTGCAGGCGGACCCTATCCGAGTACGGCAGGGGCATGACACCTGGGCGTGGATCACACGGTGAACGACGGCTCCTGTACGTCTGGAGCGACACCGCCGGGGTACACGACGGCGTGTTGTCCACAGCAAGCACTCCCGAGATCTACCAGAACTGCGAGGCCTGATGACCGCCAAGCCGTCGACCGAGCAACCGTCGAGCAGACCGGCGTCGGCCGAGCGAGCGCCAAGCGAGCAGGCCGCGAGGAACAAGTCGTCGAAGGACCAGGAGACGAAGACCACCGTGTGGGTGGCTCTCGCCGCGAACCTGGTCATCGCCGTGGCCAAGGTGGCGGGCGGACTGTTCGCGGCCTCACCCGCGCTTCTCTCCGAGGCGGCCCACTCGGTCGCCGACAGCATGAATGAGGTCTTCCTGCTGGCCGCGCTGCGCCGCAGCCGTAAACCGGCAGACCCCCAGCACCCCTTCGGCTACGGCAAGGAACGCTTCTTCTGGGCGCTGCTCGCCGCCGTCGGCATCTTCGTCACCGGTGGCTGCTTCTCCATCTTCCAGGGCGTCGAGGCCCTGCGCTCCGAAAGCTCCGAAACCACGACCGGCTACATCATCGGTCTCGTCGTACTCGGAGTCGCGTTCCTCGCCGAGGGTGGTTCCCTGGTCCGCGCACTGTGGCAGGTGCGGCAACAGGAGGGCGGCATCGGCGCCGACCCGGCCCTGCGCACCGTCATCGCCGAGGACGGTACCGCCGTGCTCGGCGTGACCCTCGCGATGATCGGCATGGGCCTGCACATGGCGACCGGCGAGGTCGTCTACGAAGCGGCTGCCTCCATAGCGATCGGCCTGCTGCTCATCGCGGTGGCCTACCGCCTGGGCAAGGAGGCCAGGGACCAACTCATCGGCGAGGCCGTCGACCCCGAACTGCGCGAGGAGATAGCCCACTTCCTCGCCGAGCAGCCCGAGATCGACCGTGTCGCGAGCCTGCTCACGATGCGGCTCGGCATGGACTCGACGCTCGTCGCCGCCCGCATCGACCTCGCGCCCGGCCGGGACAGCGAGGTGGTGGAACTCGTCATGGTGCGCATCAAATCCGGCGTGGCCGAACGCTGGCCGCAGGCCGACCAGGTCTTCCTCGACGTCACCGAGGCGCCACCTGTACCGGGCGCGGAGGTCGCCCCGGACCTCACGGCTCAGTAGAAGCCCCATGGCCGTTCGGCAGGTGCACGGCCGCACGAGCGGGGTGGGCCGACCCCGCTCGTGCCGGCAGATGCCGTGTCCCGCTCAGGTCATGTCGCTCCGCATATCGTCGTCGTATCGAAAAGCCGATACGCGCCGGCACCACACGGCCGACTTGGCCGGCGTCATGGCCTGCCGCGAACCAGCACCCATGTCCCTGCCCGTGACGCTGACGGTCGCGCCGATCAGCGACGCCGAGCACCTGGCCTTCGTACGGGCGCGGCGCTCGGTGAACCTTGCGCAGACTGCGGCGTGGGCGCGGGGCTTGTCCTTCCCCGGCCGGTGCCGGGCAGCCGCAGTTCACGTACGAAGTGCCGCTGGCGGGACGGTCGGAGGGCGGCTTCATGAGGCTGATCTCGTCGTCGTAGTGGTGCAGTGTGCGGACGCTCATATCAGCCAGCCCGGCCAGCTCGGCCACGCGTCACACTGCCGAGCGGTCATGGTGCTACTCGGTGCGTAGTGCGGTCGCCGTACGGGTTCTGGCCGCCCAGCCCGCCGGGACCAGCGCACCCAGTACGGCGAGCACCACACCACCAAGTCCCAGCGCGAGCAGCTGAGTCGGGCCGTACACATCGAGCACCGTCGACGGCATGGTGGTGCCCACGGCGCGTGCCATGACCGGCATGACGAGGCCGTGCAGCACGTACCCCACCGGTACGCCCAGCAGCCCGCCGACCACACCGATCGCGGCCACCGAGGCGAGCACGAGGCTCACGGTCTGCCGCGGTGTCATGCCGATCGCCTTGCAGACGCCGAGGTCGTGGACGCGTTCCCGGGTGTCGAGGACGACGGAGTTGAGCACGCCCAGGCTCGCTACGGCGACCAGCATGAGAGTGAGCAGCCCGGCCATCGCCTGCATGATGAGGATGACCCCTTTCTGCTCCGCCGGGGGGGTGGTCGTGGCGTCGCCGCCCAGTGGTCGCACCGCCGACGCGAGCCTGTGGGCGTAGTCGTCCGCCGAGACGCCGGCCTTCACCTTGACGAGGAACGTGCTGGGCTCGGCCGACGGGAAGTCGGCCATGTCCGCGTGGATCTCCAGCTGGTTGCCCGACGTGTCGAAGGACTCGCCCACGATTGTCAGGTCGGCGCTCTCCTTCTCGTAGGTCACCCGCACGGTGTCGCCGACCCTGGTGCCGGTCCGCTCCAGGAAGCGGGTGGGTACCACGACCTGCCCGTCACCAGTGAGCCAGCGCCCGGAGAGCATCTCGTAGCTGCCGTCTTGTGAATCGCCTTCGTAGAGGCTGGCCTGAACCGAACCGGAGGTGCCGGCCACGACGACCTCGGTCTGGAGCTTGCCGTAGTACGAGTCCAGGCCGGCCTGGGAGTTGATGGCGGAACGCACCTTCGCCGGGTCGGCGGCCTTGACCTTGGTCTTGGCCTTGGTCGGGTCCGGCACGCTGCGGGCCACGGGAGACGGGCTCGCCTCGGCGGCCACGTCGGGAGGCGGCGGCGGGGGTGCGATGTTGTTCATCCTGCTCGTCGTCACGGTGACCGAGGCACGGCTCTCTGGATCCTGTGACGTGCTGATCGCGCCCAGGGACGAGGTCAGCCCCACCGCGAAGGTCACGGCGATCGTGCCGAACGCCACCGCGAGCACCATCGCGAGGGCGCGGATCGGATGTGTGAAGGGCGTCGCGAGACCGTAGGTCACCGGTCGCGGCAGCGGCAGCCGCCCCAGCACCCGGTGCGCCCGCTGCCCGCGCCCCGTGCGCGGCGCCCGGCCGACCGCGATGGCCTCGACCGTGTGCAGCTTTCCGGCCCGCCGCGCGGGAATCAGCGCCGCGAGCCCCACGATGAGCAGGGCTGCGGCCGGTACTGCCACATCCACCCACCACGCCACCGAAAGCGAGACGGTGCCGTACACCGATTCCGTGTCCGCCAGCATCGGCACGGCCAAGAGGTTGCCCAGCAGGACCCCCAGGATGATGCCGGCGACCGCCGGGACCATCGCCTGGGCCACGTAGGCGCGCACGACCTCGCGCGGAGTGAAGCCGATGGCCTTGAGGATGCCGATCCTGCGCAGACCGGTGCCGACCGACCCGCTGATCACGCTGCTGACGATGATCACCGACATCACGATGCCCAGCGCACCGAAAGCCATCACGAACGGGACGGTCGCCGCCGCGCCCTGATCCGCGGCGCGCTTGGTGTCCAGCCAGGACTGCGTACCCAGCAGTGCTCCGGAGCCCGTGGCGGAGTCGAGCTTCATCCGGCCGGCGAGGATCTGCTGCTTCGTGGCCGAGGAGTCGAAGCGGTAGAGCATCTGATGCGTGACGGGGTGGCCCTGCGACGCCACCGCGTCGACCTGCGCCGGGGCGGCCCAGGAGTCGGCGGTCTTGCTGGTCGACAGGGCGAAGCCGACGACCTTGAGGGCTTGGGCGTTCGCAGTGCCCGACGTCCTGAGGGTGGAGCCGATCTCCGTGCCCGGCCCCTCGAACGACGTGCTGAGCACGATCTCGCCCGGCCTCTGCACCCACCGGCCGGACTTCAACTCCACCCGGTCCACGGCACCGCCCGCACCGGACCGCCCGACCAGGGTCAGCGTCGGAAGCCGGAATCCTGTCTGATCCACCGGGCGGAACGCCGTGGAGGAGTACGGTCCCGCGCTCGCCGTGACGCCGTCCAGGTTTCCGGTCGCCGCCAGTTTCGCCGTGCTCACCTCGGCAGGATCGAACTGGGCGGTGATGTGCGCGCCCCGCTGCTTCGTGAAGGCTCGGTCGAAGGGCGCGGCCGCGGCGACCATCAGCGACCCGGCGACCACGGCCGAAGCCACGGCCATCATCGTGGCGATGGCGATCACCACGGTCTGCACCCGTCGTCGGCTCACCCCGGAGCGCACGACCCGGCTCAGCGGGCAGGCGTCGAACAGGCTCATCGGACGGCCTGCGCGTACGTGTCGCGGGCGAGGTGACCGTCGACCAGGTGGATCGTGCGACTGGCGACCGTCTCGGCCAGTGACAGGTCATGCGTCACCAACACGATGGTCTGGCCGCCGCGGTGCAGATCCATCAGCAGGTTGCGCACGTCGTGACCCGAGGCGGTGTCGAGCGCTCCGGTGGGTTCGTCGGCGAGCAGCAGCTCGGGCTTGTTGACCAACGCCCTGGCGACGCCGACTCGCTGGCGTTCACCCCCGGACAGTCGGCCCGGGTAGGCGCGTGCGTGCTTCTGGATGCCCAGCATCTCCATGAGTTCGCCCGCGCGGGACGCGGCGTCGCGCCGGCTGGCCCCGGTCAGCTGGGCAGGGAGCTGGATGTTGTCGGTGACGTTGAGGTCGTCGAGGAGGTTGAAGAACTGGAAGGCCATGCCGATGTGCGCGCGACGGAACTTGGCGAGGGCGTGCTCGCTCCACTGGTCGATCCGCCGCCCGGCCACGATCACAGCGCCGTCCGTCGGCTTGTCCAGACCGGCGACGAGGTTCAGCAGCGTGGACTTGCCGCTGCCGGAAGGACCTGTCACGGCAAGGGCCTCACCCCTGGCGACGCTGAGCGTGAGCGGTCCGAGCGCGGGCGCGCCGGCGCTGTCGTAGCACTTCGCCACATGCTCCAGCTCGATCACTTGATTCATTCGATCACTTGATTCATACGAGAGGCCCGTCCTTACGGTTCATACGAGAGGCCCGTCCTTACGGTCGTGAGAGGCGCATGCCGTTGCCGGCCCTGTGAACCTAGGGGCGGCTACCGGCGGGGCGCGTCGGCCGAGGAACCAACATCAACCCGTTCCCGCGGACGAACCGGCCGCAGACTCCTACCTGAGGACGAGGACCCAAGGACGGTGCCCTGGTCAGTCAGACGGACGTGGGCCGGGTGCAGAACCCAGCACAATATGCGGATGGATACGGAAGACTGGCGCGCAAGGCAGCGACAGCTCCTCGACGCCCTGCGGCCCGAGGCGAAGGCCGCCCCGCTGCCCGGACGAGCGGTACGCGCCGATGTGGCGCTGGCGATCGTCCTGACCCTCGCCGCTCTGTACGTCGCGATGCGCTACCCCGGCGACGGTCCCGTGACCATCGACCCACCCAAGATCGACGACGGCACCGGGATCCCGGCCCCGCCGACCCCCGGCCCTGATCAAGCACCCGTGGAAGAAGACCTTCCCCCTGTGCCCTGGGCCCTGGTCCTCGTGTCGACGCTGCCGCTCGTGTTCCGGCGCCGCTACCCGCTGGCCGTCTTCGTGACAGTGCTTGCCGCGAGCCTGGCCATCGGCAGCTCCGCCTCCTGGATCACCGTCCTTGCCTGCGTCGTCGCTGCCTACAGTGCCGTCGTGCACAGCCGATACCGGATCATGGCGATAGCCGGCCTGGTGACCGCCGCCGTACTGTCCGGCATCGCCTTCCGCCATGCGGATCCGGTGGTCCCAGGATGGTCCAGCCCGGGTTTCGTGCTGCTGGTGGCCGGGATGCTGGCCAGCTTCGTCCGCTTCCTGCAACTACGACTGGCCTCCAGCAGGGACCGAGTCACCGAACTGCAAGAGGCTCAGGAACAGGCCACACGGCGGGCCGTTCAGGAGGAGCGTGCCCGCATCGCCGCCGAACTGCATGACGTCGTCACGCACAATGTGAGCGTGATGGTGATCCAGGCAGGCGCGGCACGCAAAGTGATGGACGTGATGCCGGAGCAATCCAAGGAAGCACTACTGGCCGTCGAGGCGGGCGGCCGGGCCGCCATGGAAGAACTGCGCCATGTGATGGGCCTGTTGGCAGCCACGGACCAGGAGAAGCCCGACGGCCTGGAGCCTCAGCCCGGACTCGCGCAGCTCGACGCGCTGGTCGCGCGAGTCCGCGCTGCCGGGACGCCCGTGAGTGTCGGGCTTTCGCTGCCGTCGCAGCCGCTGCCACCGGGCGTGGACCTCGCGGCGTACCGCGTCATACAGGAAGCGCTGACCAACACCATGAAACACGCACGCGGCGCCGAGGCGACCCTCTCCATCGGCTACACCGACACCAATCTGCAGATCGAGGTCACGGACACCGGCGGCACGAAAGGCTCCTCGACGGTGGAGGGCAACGGCCGTGGACACCTGGGGCTGCGTGAGCGACTGGCCGTCTATGAAGGCGAGTTGACGGCCGGGCCGACACACGCCGGCGGCTACCGGGTCATGGCCCGTATCCCGCGGAGCGCGTCATGACGGCGGACAGGCCGCCGCTGCGCGTGGTCATCGCGGACGACCAGGCCCTCGTACGTACAGGCTTCAAGATGATTCTGGCCGCGGACGGCATCGAGGTGACCGCTGAGGCGGCTGACGGGGCCAAGGCTGTCGCAGCGGTCCGTCTCACGCGGCCCGACGTCGTTCTCATGGACATCCGGATGCCGGAGATGGACGGTATCGAGGCCACCCGGCGCATCCTCGGCAGTGACGATCTGCGCAAGACCCGGGTCATCATCCTCACCACATACGACCTCGACCACTACGTCTACGCCGCACTCACGGCCGGCGCCAGCGGCTTCCTGCTCAAGGACGTCTCTCCGGAACATCTGGTGGCCGCCCTGCACTTGGTGCAGTCCGGCGATGCCCTCCTCGCACCCACGATCACCCGCCGGCTGATAGAACGCTTCGCCAAGCACAACGAACCCCAGACCGTCGCCCCGCACCGTGACCTGGCCACCCTGACCCCGCGTGAACTAGAGGTACTGCGCCTGCTCGCCAGGGGTCTCAGCAACGCCGAACTCGCCTCCCGGCTCCATCTCAGCCCGACCACGATCAAGAGCCACATCGGCCGCATCCTGTCCAAGTTGGACCTGCGCGACCGAGTCCAGGCCGTCGTCTTCGCCTACGAGACGGGGCTGATCGCCCCGGGAGGGGGCGCCCCGGACGCGGACAGCTGATCATGCACGGAGTTGGCCGTGGGTTGGAGGGTCGAGAGATCCTGGCCGCAGCGGAGTTCGTGGCGCTTGGCGAGCGCGCGGATTTGTTCACGCCTGGCGGGGCATCACAAGGCCGTCTCTCCCTGCGGCGGCTGGGTCGTCTGTAGGCCGAGGAGTCCCTCGATGAAGACGTTCAGTCCGTAGTCGAACCGTTCCGCCGGATTCGTGGTCGACAGCGAGTCGAGTGCCGCCGCGTACTGCGGTGACACCTTGACGTCGAGCGAATCGGTGCGGGTCCGCCAGTCATGGTCGGGCGGCAGGCGGAGCTGGGCCTCTTCCTCGATGGCGTGGCCGAGCACGTAGTAGAAGAGGGCGAAGGTGACCCAGCCCGCCTGGGCGGGGGGCAGGCCGGCCCGGCACAGCACCTGCACGGACACGTCCGAGCCGATGACGGTGTTGGCTCCGGGAGCGAATGTGCCGGCCACTACCCGGGCACCGTCGCGATGGGTAAGCAGAGCCGCGCGGAGCCGGCTACCGAGAATCCGGATCTGCTCGGGCCAAGGGACATCGGGCAGCGGTTCGCTGATGCCCTCGACAATCTTGTCGGCCACCGCGTCGAGGAGCGCCTCCTTGTTCGGGAAGTGCCGGTAGAGAGCGCCACCTTGAACGTTCAGTGCTGCACTGAGTTTGCGCATCGTGAGCTGATCCAGGCCCTCGGTGTCCAGCAGGCGTAGGGCCTCGTCGACGACCTTGGCTTTGCTCAGTGGCATCGGTTCTCCCTTGATTGACACCCCACTTGCGGCATTGTAGCGTGAACGCCGTTCACAGTGAACGGTGTTCACTCAGTGGTGCTTGCTCGTGGTCGTTCAGCCGATGAGGAGACTCCATGCCTGAGATCCGAAGCGCGTCCGCACCCCCTGTCCTGCGGCCCAATCTGCCACTGGGCGTCGTCGTGGCCATGTCCTGCCTCGCCCTGTTCATGGTCGTGCTCGACTCCACCATCGTCACCGTCGCCCTGCCGGACATGAAGACAGGGCTGGACCTGTCGACCGACGCTCAACAGTGGGTCGTCAGCGGCTACTTGATCACCCTGGGCGGCTTCCTGCCCCTGGCGGCCAGGGCCGGCGACCTCTACGGACACAAGCGAGTCTTCCTGTTCGGAGCGGTCGTCTTCACCGTGGCCAGCCTGATCGGCGGCCTGGCATCCGACGGGACCGTTCTGATCGCGGCCCGGATCGCCCAGGGCACCGGCGCCGCCGCGCTGGCTCCCACCAGCCTCAGCCTGATCACCGCCAGCCACACCGACGAACACGAGCGCGAGCGCGCCCTGTCGCTGTGGAGCGTGATGGGCGGCATCGCGGGCCTGATCGGCGTGGTCCTGGGCGGAGTGCTCACCGCGGAACTGAGCTGGCGCTGGGTCCTGTTCGTCAACATCCCGCCCGGCATCGCACTGTTCGTCACCGGGGTCCTGTTCCTTCTCCCCTCCCGCAGCACCGAGCGGATCAAGCTCGACCTGCCCGGCGCCCTCTGCGTCACCTCGGGGATCGGGGCACTCACCTACGGACTCTCGGAGGCATCCGCGGAGGGCTGGGGTGCACCGAGTGTCGTGATCCCGCTGCTCGCGGCCGCCCTCCTCACCGCCGCCTTCCTGGTGGCCGAAAGCAGAAGCCCGCACCCGCTCATCCCATTCGACCTCGTCCGGCCGCGCACACTGCGGATCGCGAATCTGCTCATGTTCTGCCTTGGGGTGACGCTGACCGCCCTGTTCTTCTTCCTCTCGCTGTACTGCCAACAGGTTCTGGGCTACAGCGCGCTGCGCACCGGCATGGCCATGCTGCCCATCACCGTCGTCTTCATCATCGGCGGCATCACCGCCCGCCACCTCACCCTCGTGGTCGGCCCCCGCATCATGCTGGTGGTCGGCGGCCTCCTCGCTGCGGCGGGCGTCGCCTGTCTCGTCACCATCACCTCCCACGCCGCCTATGTGACGCACATCCTCCTCCCGAACATGGTCGGTGGGTTCGGCGTCAGCATCATGCTGCTCGCCGTCACCATCAGCGGCACCACCGGCGTGGAACCCAAGAACGCCGGCGCCGCCTCCGGACTGCTCAACACATCCCGCCAGATCGGCGGAGCCGTCGGCCTCGCCGTGCTGGTGAACATCGCATCCAACGTGACCTCTCACGCAAGCAAGGACAGCGGTCACCCCGACGCGCTCGTCGAGGGCTACCGCGTCGCGTTCCTGGTGATCGCGGGACTCATGCTCGTGGCTGCGCTGGCTGCTCTTGCTTTGCCAGCCGGGAAGCCGGCCAAGGAGAAGACTCACGAAGAGCTCGATGAACAGGCGGCAACCACGCGGTCATGACCGGGGCGTCATGGCGCGTCACGAGCTAATACGCTCTCATGCGCGCCTCGGTGAGGGCACCCAGGGCTTGAGGGCACCCAGGGCTTGAAGGCACCCAGGGCTAAGCGTCCGAACGGGTTGCGTGGTGAAGTGTGGTCCTCTGAGTAACTCGACAGCAGGGAGCGTTTCTTCCGATGACCACACAGCACGTGCGCCCTGGCAGAAGCGGTCCCGACACCGCCTCGGGCGTAGATGTCTCGCCGTTCAAGCCTTCCCTCGTCAAAGCGGTGTTCAGGGACGTGACTTCGATGCACGTCTCTCGGTCGGCTGCGTGGGCCGCGGCGTCGGTGACGGGGACAGTGCTGACGGAGATCATCGATGGCGCGAGGAGGGCGGCGGCGGAGGAGGCCCGGAAGAAGCTGATACCCGGGGACCTTCTCTCGGCGATCGACCGGAACGTCGAGCTTGAGGTGGGGGCCAAGTGGTACGACCACAGCCCGACGTTCAAGGGCCTGACCGGTGTCCTGTACGACGCCGAGGGCGGCATCGTGCCTCCTCGTCGGCGCAGCAGGTCGCGCAAGGCGAGCGCGGTGGTCGGCGCCCACCGGTTCGAAGCTGGGGTCAAGGAACTGCTGCGGAGCCAAGGGGTGACGGCCGTCCCAGCGTTGGTCCGAGACCTGGACGGAATCGCGAGCGCGTTCCTGACGGACCTCGCCCGGGACGCGGCCATGGTCGTCCGCGAGGGTGGGGTCAAACGATTCGGCTCGGTCTCCTTGGCGATGTCAGGCGAGTCGCCCCCACCCCCGGCCCTCGAGGATTCCCTTCGGTGCCTGCCAACTCGTCGCAGGGGAGATGGGCGGACCGTCGGCAGGGATGACATCTTGGCCGCCACCACGATTCAGTTGTTCGGCGGCAACCTCAGACAGCGGGCCCTCACCGAGGCACGCGAGGCGACACAGAACACTGCGGCCGGCTGAGCGGGGGCGACGAAGACCGCCGCCTGCGCCCTCATCTGCGACCGCAGAGTCGCCAAATGAGATGGCCTCGCGAGACCTCCAAGTTGGCGTAGGGGCAGCCGAGTTCGGCGGGGTCGACGACAGTCATGTAGCCGTTCGATGTTCGCGGTGCAGATGCTCAGCGCGGGCCTGGAGGATGTACAGGGCCTCGTGGCTTGAGCAGCCGAGGTGGTGTCGGAAGGTCTCTACGGCCTTGACGGTCGTGCCGCTGAGGATCTCCTCGTCCGCGAAGGAGAGCGGGCCGGCCGTCCAGGGGGCGGCGGGATCTCCACGAGGCCAGTCAACATCGGTCAGGGTGAGGAGTAGTCGGCTGTCCGCGAGCGCCACCGCAACGTCCATGCCGCGGGCTGCCGTCTCCGTGAAGGCAGCGGGTGCAGTGCGGTCCAGGACGAAGACGAAGTGCTGGGCGATACGTTGCCGCCATTCATCGAGCTCGCCGTCGGCGTCCAGACGGAGGTTGGAGTTCCACGCTGCCTGGGCGAGAACCGATACGAACGGGCCCAGGAAGTCCGACTTCAGCAGGTGGTCCGCGTGCTCGATCAGAATGGCGAGGTCCTGGTTCCCGTGGCCGGGACCGTGCCAGTCTTGGAGGCAGTCGACGAGCGCATCCCAGTTGTGGCCGAAGCAGCCGAGGAACGACAACTCCCGGGCGAAGGTACGGAATACGGACGCAGGATCACGCATTTCCCGGCCGTCCAGCCGCAGGACCAGACCGCTTCGCTGCACGAGCGCGGCGGTTTCCGATGCGAGCCACGGGTCGGCATGGGAGGTGAACACGACCCATGGAGAGCGGCGTTCCGTCAGAGTGGGCTTGGGCATCATGGGTGGGATCTTGCCGCATAGGCTCGGAGCTTGTGCGTTCGGTTGAGGTTGCCCTCCATTGCGCAATACAAGTGCGCTCTACAAGTCGGTGGCCTCGCAAAGGCCGGCCCTGAGACAGCCGGCCGCACTCATCGCCTCCTCGATCCTCTGCACTTCGAGAGCCTCGCACTTCAACTGGTTGCGATGACGAGCCAGATGAGCGCGAGCACCAGGAACAGCACCAGCGGTAACCAGCCCACCGACCGCGTAGTTGCTCGCGATGGTGGCGGGGACGCCTCCGGCCACTCCAGACTGGGAGTCTCCTCGCGCAGATACCCGGTCCGGGCTGTTGGTGCCCGGCCGTCGGCTACATCGGCTTCGCCGCCACGTCAACTGCCGCTATGGATACGGGCGGTAACCCAGAACCGGAGGGCGCACTCAACTCCATGACCCGGAACTAAAGGCGTACCACTACCTCGCCGACACTCTCGGCTCCGTACCCGCTGCCGGTGCTAGCTCCCGTGTACGTCATGGCGCGGTGGTGGTCAGGATCCTGCTCAGCGCCACCGCGCTGCGACGGTCACATCAATCGGATCGAGATGTTCAAACGGAAGATGCTCGGCCGCGCCGGCTTCGTTCTACTGCGGGAACAGGTTCTCCCCGCTCAGCTGGTGGGGACCTCACTCACTGCGCTACTCCAGGGTGCGCCGGTAGCGAACGTCGGATACGGACACTCCGTCGTAGTCGTCAGCCTGAGCAGCACCGTCAGCGATATAGCCCGCTCGCTCGTAGAAGTGACGTGCCCGAGTATTGTCGGCGAGGACCCACAACAGCATGAGGCTGACGCCATCCGCATGAGCCTGAGCGTGCACGGCTTCGAGAAGCATCCGACCGATTCCGGACCGGGTGCGTGAGGGCTTTACGTACAAGGGTGTAGAGCTCGGCCGCAGCCGCTCTCGTTTCATGGCCACGAAAGCGCCCGAAGCATGCCCAACCCACGACTCGTTCATGAGCGTCGACTGCTACCAGGTTGCTCGTGCCTTCCTTCGACCTTTCGAAGTGTCGACGGCGCTGCTTAATATCGGCCTCAGCCGTCAGTCCATCGAGGTAGGACTGGGGCACGATCCCGGCATACGCGGTCTGCCAGCCAGAGACTCGTATCGCTGATACAGCGGGGACATCGACTTCGGTCATAGCTCGCACAGTCACCATTTCGGCACCGTACGAGTTCTGTGACCGACACCGCCTAGGATTTACGGCCGTGCAGCCGCAGTAACCACGCCGCTTGTGTGGAGATGGAACCGGGCCATGGTGATCAGTCGTCCTGGACCCGGCAGTGGATGAAGGGGAGAGGTGAAGATTGGCGATGCGCTGGAGGCGTGGTGTGGTGGCCGGGGGACTCGTGCTGGCGGTGGTGGGAGCGTGGGTGGGATGCGCCGAGTGGCCGCTAAAGACGCCTTCCGTGAAATCGACCAGCCTGGAGGGTCCAGTCGTGCTGGAAGACGGCCGTCGTGTCACGGTGCGTTTCACCAAGCAGGGCCTGACCGAACGGCATCAAGGCGCCGATGGCGGCTCTTGGTCGCAGCCCCGGGTACTCCACCCCGCGGCGGGGGACGCCGACTGCGGAGTTGATCTCAGCACCTACAAGAACACCGTCGCGGTCATCGCCCATCACAACGAGGGCTGCGACCTGGGTGATGCCGACGACACGGTGATCGCCGCCGTGAGCGACGGCGACCTCACGGAGTGGGACGCGCACGTGACCAGAGGCGAAGACGGGTGGGAGTGGACGCGATACTCCTGGAGCGGTTACCGAGTCGTCTTCCGCAAGGAGGCCGGTGGTGTAGTCGACGAGCTCAGCTGGCGCCAGAGCATTGGGTTCACCGGCCCGAGCCGGGGTTAAGAGGTCCGAAGGGGGACGGCGGACGTGTCGGTGGGTGATCAGGCAGGTGGCGAGGCACTCCTGGGGCACGCACCCCACTGGATGCCGGTATCCAGCACGAACAGGATCCCGCCCAAGGCCTGCCGATTCGGGGCCCGCAGTTCGCCCCCCAACCAGTTTCGGACCCAGCTGGGACAGCAACGGCTCGATGAGCGAGCCCAGTTCGCCCGAGACGATCCATGTCCGCGAGTCCCTCTTTCCCACGAGAACAGTCATGAGCCAGCCAGCCACCAGACTGATAGCCGCCGACCTCGGTTCATCACCGCGACCACACGACAGGGGAGCGGATGGCGGGGACTGTCCTCCCGACAACGTGCGGCCCCACTCACCTGGGGGATGAGCAGGCCCCTGTTATCGTGCGCCGGTGTCTACGATCAAGCAGTTCCAAGTGACCTTCGACTGCGCGGAACCTGCGCGTCTCGCCAGCTTCTGGTGCGAGGTGCTGGGGTACGTCGTACCTCAGGTCCCGACGGGGTTCGCCACTTGGGAGGACTACCATCGCTCACTGCCTCCTGAGGATCAGGTGGTGTACTTCGCGTGCAGTGATCCCTCGGGTGTAGGCCCGCGCCTGCTCTTCCAGCGCGTTCCCGAAGGGAAGGTCGTCAAGAACCGGCTGCATCTTGACGTGCGGGCCGGTACCGGGCTCGTGGGTGAGGAGCGCTTGGCCGCGCTTGAAGCCGAATGTGCACGGCTGGTCGCGCTCGGCGCGGTACATGTGCGAACGATGCGTGCCGACGGCGAGAACGAGTCCTGCATCGTGATGCAGGACATTGAGGGCAACGAGTTCTGTCTCGACTGAGGATACTCCGAGTGGGCAAGGTGGGGAGCCGTCTCGCCTGGGACCTCTCCGGCCTCGTCTGCGGCGGGGTTGTCCCGTGACAGTGAGGTCGTTCAGTCCGGCGATGCCGAGCATGGCGTGGCGGACGCCCTCGCCCTTGAGGCGGCAGTCGCGGAAGGCCCTGCCAGGTCTTGATGCGGGCGAAGACGGGCTGCATGAAGAGGCCGGTGTGTTCGGTGTGTTCGGTGTAGGCACCAGGGTGCCGTCAACGATCAGCACGGCGCCTTCGGCGAACCGGCGCCGACGCTGGAATGCGATAAGTGGGCCGAGTTCTCGCATCGTCAAGTCCGTGCGCCAGTAGGCGATGGCCAACAGCACCCGGTTCTCCAGTGGCAGCCCTCCCCCCCCTCGCGGCACAGCGCTGCCCAGGCCGCTCCCGACGCCCGCCGGGGTCGCAGTCGAAGGCAAGGCTCGAGGGTCACGGCTGTGCCGTGGGGTAGTCGGGATGCATGGACTTGAGGGCAAGACCACTGGCGATCCGGTTAGCGGCGACGTTCCCGGGGGCGGCTTTGTACGCGCTCGTAGGGCAGGCGATTCGGCGGGAGTCATGGTCGGACACCGGGTGGCGGTTCCTCATTTTCCTGGGGACGTTGTGGGTGTTGGTGCTCACGTCTGCGGGTTGGCGCCGGTGGCGAAGGCAGTAGGGGACGCTGCGGTCAGAGAGTCATCCTTGGGTCCTGCAGATCGACCGGCTGACCCTGCAACTCCCGCACCAGGCACGCCCCGTCCTCTCCGGCGTGACCCTCACGGTCGGTGCGGGCGAGACCGTGTCCCTGGTCAGAGAATCAGGCTCGGGCAAGTCACTCACCGCCCGCAGCGCGCTCGGCCTCACCCCGGCAGGCGCCCGCAGCAGCGGCAGCATCACCGTGGCCGGGCAGCCGGTCCTGACCGCGACCCCGGGCGAGTTGCGCACCCTGCGCTCGCACACCGCCTCCATGGTCTTCCAGGACCCCAAGGCCGCCATCAAACCCCTGCACCGCATCGGCGACTTCCTCGTCGAAGCCGCCCGCCACGCACAGCCGGCCTACACCAGCGCGCCGCACGCCCGCGCCCGTGAACTGTGCGAAGCCGTCCGCCTGCCGGAAAGGGTCCTGCGCCAGCGCCCGCACGAGCTGTCCGGAGGCATGCTCCAACGCGTCGCCATCGCCACAGCCCTGATGCCCGACCCTCAACTCCTCCTGGCCGACGAGCCCACCACCGCCCTGGACGCCACCACCCAGGCCGAGACCATCGCCCTCCTCGCCGACCTGCGCGACCGCTTCCATACCGGCCTGCTGTTCATCACTCACGACCTCGACCTCGCCGCCGCCATCAGCAACCGCATCTGCGTCATGTACGCCGGACACATCGTCGAGACCGCCACCCCCGACCAGCTCTTCAGCCGCCCCCGACACCCCTACACCGCAGCTCTCCTACAGGCCACCCCACGCCTGCACCGCAAAGCCGGACACCTCACCCCCATACCCGGCAGTCCGCCGGACCCGGACACCCCGCTCACCGGCTGCGCCTTCGCTCTTCGCTGCCCCCACCGCACCGACATCTGCACCCGGCAGACCCCGCCCGCCGGCCCGGTCGCCTGTCACCACAGCGTCACATTGGACCTCCATGCCTGACAACCACACCGCACCCGACACCACGGACCGACCCCAGCGCCCACTGCTCGACGTACGCAACCTCACCAAGCGCTTCGGCGACTACACCGCCGTCGACAACATCACCTTCTCCGTGCCCGCAGGCGGCTCACTCGGCATCGTCGGCGAATCGGGCTCCGGCAAAACCACCACCGCCCGCATCATCACCGGACTGGACACACCCACCAGCGGCACCCTGACCATCGACGGCCACCCGCGCCCCGCACCACGTGGCAGAGCCCACCGCCTGAGCCGCGCCCGTCAGGTACAGATCGTCTTCCAGGACCCCCTGCAGAGCCTGGACCCCCGCCTGAGCGCCCGCGACACACTCAACGAAACGCTGCGCCTGCACTACCCCGACACCCCGCGGCCCCCGCGCATCAGCGAACTCCTGGACCAGGTGCAGCTCAGCCCGCGCGCCGCCGACGCCCGGCCTCGCAGCCTGTCCGGAGGCCAGCGCCAGCGCGTCGCCATCGCCCGCGCCCTTGCCGTCCAGCCCAAGATCCTCGTCCTGGACGAAGCGGTCGCCGCCCTCGACGTCTCCATCCAGGCGCAGATCCTCAACCTGTTGGCCGACATCCGCGAACAGACCGGCATCACCTATCTCTTCATCACCCACGACCTGGGAGTCGTCCGCAGCGTGACCGACGACATCATCGTGATGCAACACGGCCGCATCGTTGAATCGGGGGCCACCGACACCCTCCTGGGCCAGCCCAGCACCCCGTACACGCAACTTCTGTTGGACTCCGTCCCCGGCCCGGGCTGGGACCCGCGCACCATCGTCGCGGCGCGCAAACAGCAGTGATGCCGAGATGGACGGCGGAGGGCCCGCTCACCGCGGTCGGGGTGAGATGCCGGCGGCCCGGGCGTCAGCAGGAGCGGCTGCGCCCGGCCTCAGTCAGATGCGCCTGGGTGTTCAACCCACCGGGGGATCGCCCCAGCTTCGTAGCCGAAGGATGCTAGGCGAAGGGCGTTCCGCCCCGGCCAGGTCAGCGATGCGCCCCCTGGTCGGGGCCGCCGCCCGCACATCTTCAGGCGGCTCGGCTGACGTCCAGCCGTTCCGGCGAGGGCTCGTACCCGGCCGCCCTGTAGGCAGCGACGGCAGCGGCATTCGAACTCGGGGTGGAGACGAGTGCACTTGACGCACCCATCTCGCGCAGCGCCGCGGCAGCTGCGATGCTGATCGCCGTCCCGTAGCCGCGACCACGATGGTCGGCATGGACACCCACCGGCTCCAGCAGACCGGGCTTACCGGGCCCGGCCGACCAGATCGTCGCCGCGGCCACCGCGTTGTCCTGGTCGTCGTAGCCGATCAAGCAGCGGGCGTCGGCGTAGACCGGCCCGGCTGCCAGGACATGCCAGACCTCCTCGGTGAACATCGGGCTGCCGAACGCCGAGCGGTGCACCGCGGTCCGCGTTCCGGCCGTCTGCGGACCGGCGACCTCGACGCGCAAGCCGGAGTCCTTCACCGGCTCGGAGAGGTCGTGGCGCAGCGGCGTCCACGGTTCATCCAGACTCCAGCCCGCCTCCAAGAGGACCTCGCGGAGCAGGGCGCCGTCAGGGATCTCGAGAGCGACCTTGCCGGGCGGCAGGACCCCGCGCGCCGGATCGGTGAGGTCCGCCAGCAGCTGACGCGCCAGAGCCTCGTCCTGTCGCAGGTCCGGCACGGTCGTCAGGCGAAGCACATCGGGGTCGTCCAGGTAACCGACGGCAACGATCCGCCCGTCCGCGCTCCAGGTGCGGACGGCAGCGGCAAGCCTCTCCGCGCCCAGCGCCCAGGCCCAGCCGAGGTCTCCCGGGTGGAGTTGCAGCGGCGTCCGGTCGTCCTGCCACGCGCGGAGCGCGTCCACGGCCTCCGTCAGCCCGTCGATGCCAGCATCGTTCAAAACGATCGTCATAGCCGCATCCCACACCACCCCGGCAACCGGCCGCACCCGGTTTTTGACTCAGCCAGTCAGCTCGACAGGACCCGACCTGGGCGTCATCCGGGTGCCGGGCCAGGTCACCCCGGTTTTGGCCGGGACCGTGTAATCGATGCCGGGGACGGAAAAGCCGTAGGGGCGGCGGACTTCGTCGCTGAACCAGTCGAGATCGGTCAACTGGCCCGACAGCTACACCAGTTGCCTGACCGGCTCCACCATCGCCCCGCCCAGGACGCCGCGCAGCAGCATGTACCGACCGGGGCCACGAGGACTCCATGACGGTCCCTGGCTACCGGCCGCCCTTAAGGGCCGGGGCAAGCTCCTGGCCAAGGTACTCGGGCACTGGGCAGTTGCAGGTGGCGTGGTTGAACTTGCTCGCGTCTTGGATGCAAGTGCCGAAGCTCGGGGAGCAGGAGGAGCCGTCAGCGGACGGTGAACTACGGGGGCCGCGCTGCTGCTCTGGCTCGTTCCTCTAACCGCACACCGGCCAATGGCTGGGCCTGGAGACGACGGGGGCACATTCGCGCCGACCCGGACGGCGCGAAGCGACGGCGGCGTACGGTCCCGAGATGGACATAGTCAGCGGCGTCGTCAGCATCGAGTACTCACACTTCTACGTCCACGAGGCCATCGAGAACGAGTCGGAGAGGGACGACCGGACACCTGACTTCCGGACCGACGAGCCCGTGATCGTCACCCCCGGCCAGCTCACTGTCGTCAGCTGCGTCCAGTCCCACGACGCCTGGGTATCCCTCATGCTCACCGAAGTAGAGCCTGGCCAGCAGCCGGAGCAATGGCAGTTACTCGGTACATGGCCCTACCTGCCGATCTCCGGAGGCCGGATGAGCATGTCCGGACCCACGACAGGCCCCGCCACACCAGCCATGGACTGGCTGCCAGGTCCCACGGGGTACACCCCAGACCTGCAGCTCGACCCAGCCACGACCTACACCGTCCACGTCTATGCCAGAGGCCGACACGACTCCCGGGCCAGGTACGAAGCCGCAATGGCCCGCGAACAATGGGGCCTGCACGAAGGGTTCGAGGATTACGTCCTTGCGTTCATCCCCTCCGACGCCCGCCGACCAGACGGCCGCTGAGGCTGGTCCACGCAGTCAGATGCCCGGCAGAGATAGGGCTCGAGCCAAGGGGCGGAGCAGGCGTCATCGTGCGGGGACGGGGAGGAAGGACGGCTCGCCGTCGTCGGCGAACAGCCGCACCACCAGGGCATGCGCCCGCGTCAGCAGGTCGTCGAGGACAGCGAAGCGATCGGCCAGACCGTCCACCTCCGCACCGTCGAGCCCGTCAACGTCCGCGAGGCGGTCCCGGATCCGGGCCACGATCTCGCGGCTCTGGTCGAGCGTCCGGAGCGTGGGCGGGCCATCGGCCTTGCGCTGGCTGGCGGTGTCGGCCAGCATCCGGAGCCGCATGGCCACGGCCAGCAGCATCTCGCCGTACGCGGGGGATTCCAGGCTGCTTTGGAGGATCCGGGCGGCGCGCCCCGCCTCGTTCAGGACGGCCAAAAGTTCGACCAACAAGCCGTTCTCGCACGGCGGGCCGTCGGGTTCCCGGAACTGGAGGTTGTTGTGGACCGAGGCCACCCAATCCGTCATCAGCTGCATGCTTCGTTCGAGCGCGCCTGAGTTGGGGCGCAGAGCGCGGCGGCCGGCGGTCAGATCGAGGCCGTCCTGTACTGCGGAGAGAACGGCGTCGTCGGCCTGGCCGAGCAGGGCGTCCAGGGCGGTGTCGGTGTCGTAGGTAGTCATTGTCCTCCTCCGTCGCGCTCGTTGAGTAGCAGTTGCTTGAGCCGGGCTCGGGCCCGGCAGAGGTTCTGCCGCACGGCGGCCTCTGTCATGTTCAGCGTCCGGCTGATCTCGGCCGTCTCGAACTTGTCGAGGTGCCAGGCCATCACCCGGCGCTGCAGCGGGGGCAGCGCGTTCAGTGCCGCGTACACCTGGGCTTCTTGCTCCCGGAGTTCCACTGTGGTCAGCGGACAGACCCCGCCGGGCAGGTCCGGGAGGTCGGCGACGGGCTCTTCGCGCACCGGGCGGTGCAGGTATTGGCGGTAGGCCACGGTGCGCAGCCAGGCGGACGGGCGCTCGATCTGCTGCCACCGGGGGTAGCCCGCGGCGAAGGCGGCCTGTGCGGCCTCGGCTGCCTCGTGCGGAGCCGCGCCCTGGCGCATCAAGTGCCGGATCAGCGGCGCCATCTGCTGTCGATAACAACGGGTGAAATCCTCATCGGTCTCCTCGGCGTGGCTCGTCGGCAGCATCAGCGCCTGAGGCGACAGGGGCATCGCCTCCGAGCGCCCCGCCCTGGTCGCCCCGACCGCGGCGACAGAGACCGGGTCGGGTAAGCAGGCGTCGTTTCCGTGGTCACTGTGCACGGGCTGACCTGCCTTCCTTGCCGACAACACGGGCTGACCTGCCTTCCCCGCCGACTTCGACGCGCAGCCGCCCATCGGCCCGTGTTTCCTCCAGCACGCTGCCGGGCGGCAGTAACCGCACGCGCTCGCTGGTGCCCTGCTGGTGCACGCGGGCCAGTTTCACCCGGGCGCGGCTGCCGATCCACCGGTACAGCACCCGCGCACCGGCCAGGACCACCAGGGCCCCCAGTGCCATCACGCTCTCGCTCACGATCCGGTCCTCGCCTTTCGCGCGGCGCCTGGTGCACCGCTCCTGTAGGTAAGTGCCCCAGAGTCTGGACTCTGTGACATCACCTCTGGGGCCAGGCGGCCGCGGCGTTACGGGGGCTCCCCGAGGCCGTGTGAGGACGTACTCCTGTCTCGCAGATTCCAAGAGTTCCCGTGAGTGTCCTGCTTCACCACACCTGATCGACTCTCGCCAACTGCACTGCGAGGGGCTGTTGTAAATACGTCCTTGGGGGGGGGAAGCGGAGGCCGCGACAGTTTCATAGTGTGCCCGGCGCAGACCGCACCTTCAGGACCAAAGATCACTGGAGGAATGATGAGCGACAACGCACCGTGCGGGAACGTCGTCCTAGTTCACGGAGGGTTCGTGGATGGTTCGCATTGGCGGAGGGTCTACGACGCGCTGAGGAACGAGGGCTACCGGGTGGCCGTCGTGCAGAACTCGACCGTCTCGCTGGAAAGCGACGTAGCCGCCACACGGCAGGTGATCGATGGGCTGGAAGGGCCGGTGACCCTGGTCGGCCATTCCTACGGCGGAGCCGTGATCACCGAAGCGGGAAATCACGAACAGGTGAGGTCACTGGTGTACGTCGCGGCCTTCGCCCCGGACGGGGGCGAGTCGGTGAGCACGCTGATCGCCGACCCGCCGCCGGGAGCCCCCGTGCCGCCGATCCTGCCGCCCGACGAGGGGTTCCTGTTCCTGGACCGCGAAAGGTTCGCCGGTTCCTTCGCCGGTGACCTGCCCGGCGCGGAAGCACAGTTCATGGCCGACTCGCAGGTGCCCTGGGGCATTGACGCCCTCACCGGCTCGATCTCAGAGCCCGCATGGCGTACCAAGCCGACCTGGTATCTGGTGGCCACCGATGACCGCATGATCCCGCCACCGGCCCAGCGCATGATGGCCGAGCGCATCGGCGCCAAAACGGTCGAAGTGGCCGCCAGCCACTCGGTCCACCTGTCCCAACCGGCCGCTGTCACCGACCTGATCAAGCAGGCGGCCGGCGGCTGACTGCCGCGCTTCGTGACGTTCCTCCCCGCGGGATGTCGCTGCCAGAACTGTCGCCCGTTCCGCTTCATGTGCACTGTGAGGGTCTACGCACGCAGGAACCGGCGGCGTCCCATGCGCACTTCGGGGCGTTGCCGCGGCGGAGGTGGATGTGACGGCAAGGGAGGGTCGTTGCGGCTACGTAGGGCCGAGGAGATTGGTGCATACGTCGTCCAGATGTACGCGCATGTGCTGGCGGGCGGCCTCGGGGGCGCGGTCGCTGAGGGGGTGCCGGCGGCGGTCGACACCGTCCTGGTCGTCGGACGCGTAATCAAGCGCAACGGCGCCCTGGTGGGCGCGGACCTGCCCGCTCCTCGCAGGCGCCTGATCGAGTCCCGTAACCGGATCGCCGAGGCCGCCGGCGTTCAGCTCGACGGCACGCGGGACCCGAAGGTCTAACCAGCCGTATGGAATAGGGCTCATGGCGCTGCTTGGTCCAGATGTCCCGTCCTTCCGTCAGGCCGGGGTGACTTCCATGTCCATGAGTGGCGCGTACTGCTGGCCGGCGTAGCAGTCGGAGTCATGTGGGTCGCCTTGGACGGCCGGGCGTGGCAGGGACACCTTGACTGCGAGGGCCAGGGGGTGGGCTACGACCAGGATCTTGTCCGGGGCGGTGTCGTAGAGGGAGGCGAAGAGGTTCGCGTTGAGGAATCCGGTTGCTGTGAGGGCGTCGTAGGCGCCCTGGTCGTGGCACATGAAGTCGAAGGTGAGGGTGAAGGGACCGGCGTTCTTGGAACGGACCAGGGAGCAGTAGTCGAGCAAGGTGGCCATGGTTACAGTTCCTCGGTGGTGGTGCGGAAGAGTTCGGTGGGGGTGACCCCGGTGGCGACGTGGTTGAGGGTGAAGCGGTACAGGGCGCCGCGGTCCATCTCGGGCGGTGAGTAGGGGTAGGCGAGGGTGGAGACCAGGCCGTCGTATTCCGGGATGGGCAGGTGGCTGCTCACGTGGGCGACGAACGTGGCGATGGCGTGGGCGGTTTCCTGGTCGGGCGCGGTGATGGTGATCAGGACGCCGAGTTCGCGGGGTGTGAGCGCGTCGGGCTCGTGGCCGGCAAGGACGGCTCCTGCGCCGTAGAGGCGGTAGTCGATGTCGATGTCTGCGGGGTCGACGGCGCCGTTGAAGACGTCGAGGATCTTGGCGTCGAAGTACTGCTTGGCCATGGGCAGGAGTTTGGGGAGGGTGTCGATGACGACGCGGTCGCGGACGCCGCCGATGATGACGGTCTGGTAGCCGACGAGTTCGGCGCCTTCGAGCTTGTTGGTGTAAATGTCGGCGGGGATGTATCGGGCGCCGCGTACGCGGACGGTCTGGTCGTCGACCGCCTCGTACGTGGCGTCGGTGGAGTCCAGGACGCCGGAGGGTTCGGCGATGTGGAAGGGGTCGGCGTTCTCGTACAGCGTGTGGGCGGCGACCGAACGCGGGGTCAGGCGGCTGCCGTTGGCCAAGGTGGTGACGTCGAAGTGATCGTCCCGCAGCGTGACGAGCAGCCCGTTGGCGGACGGCGGGATCGCACAGGCCGCGCCGCATTCGATGGTCTTGGCCATGTGCCAGGTGAGCCCGGGGTCGGCACCCTTCATATGGGGCAGGGCTGCGAACAGGGCGGTATCGCTGGCCCGTCCGGCGAGGACGACGTCGCAGCCGTCATCGAGGGCTTCTTGGATGGGTTCGACCCCCATCATCGCGACGGTGTGGCTGCGCTCGAACAGGTCCCGGCCGATTTCCGGTGCGTTGGCGAGCGGCTGTATCCGCTCGGCGTCGTAGAGGTCTTGGAGGCGGGTGGGGGACTGGTCGGAGTAGATCAGGCCGAGCTTGAAGTGCAGGTTTTCCTCGGATGCGATGGTGCGGGCGATGCCGGCGACCCAGTCGACTCCTACGTCGCGTCCGGAGGTGCCGCAGGACCCGATGATCAGTGGCACGCCGAGTTCGTCTCGAGCCTTGAGGAGCAGACGCAGATCGCGGGTGACGGCTTGGGCGGAGAGTTTGGGGGTGCCGGAGCCCAGGGCGGCGGGGCCGGAGTCGGTGGATCCGGCGTCGCAGGCGATCACGTCCGGGCAGGCGGCGACGCCGCGCCGGAACGCGTTGGCGTCGAACCCGGCGCCGAGTGCGCCGGTGGGGGCCAGGATGCGGAGTTCCATGTGGTGGTGCCTTTCGGGGGTGTGCGGTGGAGTCGGCAGGCCGGAGGTCAGCCGTGGGCGCGATCGGTGGTGCGGTCGGGGGCGCTGCGGGCGAGGCGGGTGAAGACGGCGAAGGTGACGGCGGCGAAGACGGCGGCGTTCAGGAGCATGTAGCGCCAGCTGGTGAGGTCGATGGTGGTGCCGAGGATGGCGGGGCCGAGCGCCATGCCGGAGGCCGAAGCGATCGTGTAGAGGGCGGTGTAGGTCCCCAGCACTTTCTGGGTCGGTGCCAGATTCCACAGGGCGACGAGGGCGTTGACCGCGAACGAGGCGTATCCGAGGGAGGAAACGATCATCGACGCGATGGTCCCTGGCACGCTGGGCCAGGCGAACCCGACCAGCAGCCCGGCGATGAACAGGGCGACTCCGTAGCGCATGGTGCGCAGTTGCCCGAGCCGATGGGAGAGGTAAGCGATCGGCAGTACGCAGAGGAGGAAGGCGATGGCGCCGGGCAGGGCAAGTCCGCCGGCCTCGCCGCGGGTTAGGCCAAGGACCTGGGTGCCGTAGGGCGTCGTGAGCGAGCGCAGAGCCGACCACATGCCGGCGAAGCAGAAGATGCCGATCATCAGCAGCAGTGTGGGGCTGGACGGGGACTGCAGCGCGTCCTTCAGGACGGCCCAGGGTGAGACGAACTCGCGTTCTTCCTCGGTCTGTTCCTCGGGCAGAACGGCGTCACAGTGGCGGCGTCCCAGGAAGACCCACGACAGTCCCAGCATGATGAGCATCAGCAACGGGGGGATGGCGAAGGCGAGGTGGAGGCTCCGGTCGACGACGAGGAGGCTGATCAGTGAGGAGACGACGATCGTCAGGCTGACGCCGGCCTTGATGAAGCCCTGGGCCTTGCTGCGGTTGCCCGGTCTCACGTAGTCGGAGACCAGCGTTTCAGTAACCCCCTTGAACGCGTTGGCGATCGCTGCGAACCCCACCACGCATGCCAGCAGTACGGGCAGGTTCGTCGCCCAGGGGATGAGGACGAAGGGCACGGTTGCGATCACCGCACCGACCAGCACGATGGGCCACCTTCCGCTGGCGGCGGCGGGCGAGTTTGTCCGAATAGAACCCGACTGACGGTTGGGTGAAAATCCCCCAGGAGTGGTCCAGGCCCATGATCAGCCCGATGACGCCCGCGGAGGAGAAGTAGTGCCGCAGCTGCTCGGGGACCTGGGCGTCGTAGAAGTTCCAGACCGCCTCCTGGGCGAAGACGGCCAGGGTCACCCACAGCACGGCGCTGCGGTTCATGCGCTCGCCTGTGCCGGTCTCTGATGGAGTGGCCGTGCTGGTGGCGGGCGGGGAAGCGGGTGTCATAACGGCTCCTGTGCTACATGCTATAGCAAGGGGGATGCCATTCCGCCGGGCATGTCTCAACGCCGGGTGACGGGCAGGCAGGGGGAGGGGTAGGTCAGGTACTGAAGAGGAAGGTCGTGTACTGGAGCGGTGGGGGAGGCGCTGGAGGGGGTGAGTCAGAGGCTGGAGAGCTGGACCAGTGCGGTGCGGTGGTGCCGCGCGGCGAGTTCCTCGGCGCGGTCCTCGTCCCGTTCCAGAAGGGCGTCCAGGAGTTCGCGGTGCTCGCGGTAGCGGGCACGGAAGGCTTCGCCTCGCTCAGGCACGATCTTCATGGTCAGGTCGAGCCGCTCCTCGTCGCTGAAGGCTCGGGCCTGAGCGAGCAAGCCCTCCAGGACAGGGTTGGCGACGCACGCCTCCACTTGGTGGTGGAAGAGCCGCAGCTTGTGGAAGACGGCCTTCAGCTGGTCGGCGACGTCGGCTTCCGGTCCCTGCTCGGCGACGGTCTTCTCGATGCCGGCCACGATCAGGTCGCTCTGCGTCAGCAGCGATACAAGCCCCGTGAGTTGCTCGGCCGTCGCGTTGCGGGCTGCGAGGCGGGCCATGAGCGCGGACAGGCGGACCTCGGCCTCGACGATCTCGGAGCGGGCAGCCGCGGAGTGGTCGGCGATCCGCAGAGAGCGTGGGCCGACCCGTTCGACGACCTTCTCGTGTACCAGCTGACGCAGTGCCTCGCGGATCGGGGTGGGACTCACTCCGAGCCGGGTGGCGAGATCACGTTCGGTGATCTTCTCGCCCGGTCGCAGAACGCCCTCACGGACCGCGGTGCGCAGCCGCTGGTAAGCCTGGTCGGCCAGCGACATGGTCTCCATGGGACCGAGGGCGTCAGTGCTCATGTGGCTAGAATGACTCCGCTATAGCAAACGGTCAATGGCTTCTGATGAAAATCGTCGGCTAAGCCCATGCGCCCGCCATGCTCTCGGCAGCGGAGCAGACTCTCGCCTGCCGGTCACGCGGCGCCCGGAGGCTGGGGTGGTGCGACAGCCGTGCGGCCCGGTTCGGGGGACGAGCACGGCTTCGCCGCACCACGGTCCGGTCAGCGCTATTGCCATCGCCCACGCCGCGGGCGTCGGCGAGCGCATGAGCGCATCCTCTCCGCCACTTCCCGCCAAGTAAGCGCTCGTTGTTCGGCAGGTCCGCTAGGCGACCTCGTTCCCCGACTCGCGCAACTGCTGCGCGCACGGCCCGCCGACGAGCCTCCCTGCGAGGCGACGCGCGATGCCGTCCTTGAGCTTGCTGCCCGGTACGACGTCCCGACCGCCATCGTCACTGCCGGGCCGCCAGTCCGCCTCGGCCACGAATCACGCGCCGACCGCTTCTCGCTCGCCGAGCGGGAGGCCGCGGCCATCTCCGTACTGCGGACGCTCTTCATCGTCCGCGCTGATGAAGAAGCCGAGCACCTGACGACCGGACAATCACGCCCTCGTCCGGGAGGGGACGCTTGTGCCGCGCTGGAGGGACGCCAGGCGGCTGGGCAGCACGGAAGCGTGCCGACTATGAGGGGTCGGTGCGGCCCAACTGCCAGCTCCCTAGCGACCGGCGGAAGGGACGCCGTGACTGCTACGGCCGTACGGAGAGACGGTCCTGGCCAGCACGCCCTGCGCGGCTCGCTCTCCGGCGGCGAGAGCGCCTTCGATGTGTCCGGCGTACTCGTCGGCAGTTTCGGTCGATGCCCAGTGCAGTCGGCCCTCGATCGCGGGTTGCCGGTAGAGGGGGTGACCGAAAAGGGTGTAGTCGACGAGGCGCTGCACGGCCGATGGTGCGGTCCATTGTTCGGTGCTCCAGTTCTGTACGTACACGGCGTCGGGAGCGGCTGCGCCAGGGCCGAAGAGCTGCGCCAAGAGCGCGGGGACGGCTTGGTCGAACCCCGGGCGGACCATGCGCGCGTGGGCGAACCCGAAGAGTGCGGCGGGCCGCCCATCAGGCCCTGACATGTCGTGGATCTCCTGCAGTGGTCCGGTCCGACTCACCGCGGCACCGGCCAGCCCCTGCCGACGCCAGAACGCGGACTCGTAGGTGGCCACGATCTTGACTGCCGCGCCCATCCACACGGGAGTGGCGCGGGCCAGGCGTACCAGGTCAGCAGGGAGGATCTCGGCGAAGTCGATGCGTTCCAAGGCCAGGGGAGGGGGGACGGCCAGAACGACGTGCTCGGCGTGCAACGTCGCGTCCGCCGTGTGCACGTGGAGACCGCCTCGCTGGTGCGGGCGGATGGCGATGACCGGTGTGTCCAGGCGCAGCCGGTCGGCAGGCAGCGCCCCGGCGAGAGCGAAGGCCAGGCGCTGGGCTCCGCCATGGAAGCGGCGGGCGGGTACGTCGAGGAGATTGCCGGCGAAGCGGAGGGTGCCGGTGGTGTCCTGGACGACGGTGTCTCCGGTGAGGTGCTGGTCGAAAGTGGTGATGTTGCCGCGCGTGGTGAGGGCCCGCACACGCTCCTCGCCGTCCCAGAACCAGGTGGCCCCCAGGTCGAGTCCCGGCTGCGAGGCGGATGCGGGAGTGGAGAGCAGGCGCCCGCCGATCCGGTCGCGGGCCTCCAGGACGAGCGTGTCGCGACCGGCGACGTGCAGCGCGGCGGCCGCGCTCAGTCCGGAAGCGCCGGCGCCGATCACGATCACGTCATGGCTGGCGTGGTGAGGCATATGAGGTCCTCTCTGATGCGCGGCCGAACCAAGGCTGTGCGGCCGAACCAAGGCTGTTTGGACCGCGCGTGGGCCCGCTCGGCCTCGGCCACCTGGTCAGCGCAGCGCCGCGCAAGGGGCTGCGCGGTTACTGGCCGCTGGTGTCGAGAACGATGCGGAAGCGCGGTGCTCCGGAGCGCAGCCGGGTCACGGCGTCGTCGGCCTGCTGGAGCGGCATGCGTTCGATCATCGGGCGGATGTCGTTGGTGACGGCGAACTCCATGGCCTGCTCCGTCTCGCGTGCACTGCCGGTGAGATGGCCGGTGAGCGTGTGGCCGTTCATGACCAGCTGGGCTGCCGGGACGGTGACCGAGCCTGCGTCGACCCCGACCAAAGTGAGCTGCCCGTGGGTGTTCAGCCCGGCGAGCAGCTCATCCACGGGGGCGGTGGAGGAGGCGGTGTAGACGATGAGGTCGGCGCCGCCCAGTGCCTTCAGGGCGGCTCCGGGCGCCTGTGCGTCGCTGTCGATGTAGTGAGCGGCGCCAAGCGTGCGGGTGAGCTTCTCACGCTCCTCGCCGCGGGCGATGGCGACGGTCTCATAGCCGAGACCGGCTGCGAACTGCAGGGCGAGGTGCCCGAGTCCGCCGATGCCGAACACGGCGATCCGTCCGCCCGCGGGGATGGCGGCCTTGCGTACGGCGTTGAAGGTGGTCACGCCCGCGCAGCCGAACGGGGCAGCGTCGAACAGGTCGAGTCCGTCGGGGATACGTGCGAGGGCGTCGGCGGGCACCGTGATGCTCTGGGCCCAGCCTCCGGGATAGGACAGGCCGGGAATCTTGCGCTCGGGGCAGTGCACGACGTCTCCCGCCCGGCAGAAGGCGCAGTGCCCGCAGCTGCCGCCGAACCAGCCGACCGCCACCCGGACCCCGACCGACCAGCCCTCGACCTGATCGCCCACCGCGGCGATCGTCCCGGCGACCTCATGTCCGGGGGTGACCGGAAACGTGATGCCGCTGCCGACCGCATCGGCGGTGCCGATGTCGGCGTTGCACACCCCGCTCGCCGCGACAGACACGCGCACCCACCCCGCAGGAGGCGGTCCGGGCGTGTCCGAGGATGGGCGCAGAGGGCCTCGGGGCTCGGTCACGATCATGGTCACGGACGCTTCCGTCATCGCTGCCATCCCGTTCTCTGCACGATCCGCGCCTATAGGTGGCGCTTATGCTGAAGATGTACGACTGTCACCGTAGGCACTGACCAAACTGCCCGGTAGGAGACAGCGGCGAATGTAGCGATAAGGAATGGCTATGGCAGAACGTGTGAACCTCGAAGGGCTCCGGTACGCGCACGCGGTGGCCGAGACGAAGTCCTTCAGCGCCGCCGCCCGTGCGTACGGCGTCACCCAGCCCGCCCTGTCCAACGGCATCGCCAAGCTGGAGGAACGCCTGGGCGACAAGCTCTTCGAGCGCTCACCGCGCGGAGTCACCCAGACCGCCTTCGGCACCCGGATCCTGCCTCTGATCAAACAGGCCCTGGCCGCCCTGGACGCGGTCACCGTGGAAGCCAAGCGGCTCACCGAACCCGGCGCGCAGAAGATCCGGATGGGGCTCTCGCCGCTGATCAGCTCCGCGTTGGTGACCCGAGCATTCAGCATGGTCCGCGACCTGCCGGTCCCTCGCGACCTCGTGCTGCGCGAGGCGGACATGCAAGAGCTACGCGACTGTCTGCGGGCCGGTCAGCTGGACATCATCCTGATCCCGGCCGTGAGCGCGATGCCACGGTTCGAGCACCGGGTCATCGACGTCGAACCGGTCGTCGTCGTCACACCTGACGCCGACGTGACCGCCCCGCTCGAACTCGAAGAGGCCGGGGCGGAGCAGTTCATCCTCGTCCCCGATACCTGTGGCCTGACCACATTCACCGCGCAGCTCTTCCAGTCCCATGAGATGCCCCTGCGCACGTATCCGGGAGAAGCCGCCAGCTACCAGGTCCTGGAAGACTGGACTCAGTTGGGCCTGGGCGCGGCTATGATCCCCCGCTCGAAACTCACCTCACCCGACGTCCCCCACCGGCCCCTGGTGGACAAGGGGCGCGAGGTTCAGATTTCCTTCGAGGCGGTCTGGAGCGCCGAATCCCCGCTCGGCGCCGACCTGCTCCGCCTGGCCGACGGCCTGGCAGCGGCCCGTCACTGACCAAGTCAGCGTTGCCAGCTGCAGGTTGCGTCGTGATGCAGCGTGTATGAGGGCCACGATCATGCGGACGAAGGCGGCAGGTCCTCCACGCTGAAGGGCAGGGGCAGGAGATCGCAGATGCCGAGCCGGTAGACCTGCGACACGGTGAGATCCGCGCAGAGCACGTTCACGTTCCGGTGGGGCGCGCCGGTGACATCGAAGATGCGTTGACGGCATCCGCCACACGGGGTGACGGGTCGGCCGGGCTCTGGGCTCCTCGGGTCGCCGCCCACCACGGCGATCGTGTCGAAGTCACGTACCCCAGCGGTGAGAGCAGCGGCCAACGCCGCAGCCTCAGCACATACACCGAGCGGGAACGAGGACGACTCGAAGAAGGTGCCTGTGTAGATGTCCCCGTCGGCCGCCTGGATGGCAGCTCCGACGTGGAAGCGCGACACGGGGTTCAGGGCTCTGGGCGCGACCTCGAGCGCTCGCTCCAGCAGGCGGGTCTCCGCTGAGGTCAGGTCGCGGGGTGGCACGGTGGGGTTGAGCATGTGAGACCTTCGTTGCGAATCGGAGCCGCCATCGCCGAGCGGGGGGCGGTTCGGGGATAGGGAGTTGGCGATTGCCCTCTGTCCGCCAGCCACGAGACTAGCGACCCTAGCGATAACCGCAGGCTATGTCTTGATTCAGCATGACCCTCTACCGGATCTTGTGCCCAGTGCCTAGCTTTGCAGGCAGAGGACGGGTTCTGTGACTTCGGGACCGTCTCCGCTGCACGAGAGAGGCATAGCCATGGCATATCTTGAGATCACGCTTCGGGTGGATCCGGCAGACCGGGCCGCTGCCGCGGCCGTCTACGCCAAGTACAAGAGCCCGTTCCTGGACACTGTCCCGGGCGCTATCAGCAAGGAGCTTCTCGTCCGTGACGAGGACGTCCAGGTGCTGCACGGCTTTCGGGCCGTGGCCGACGCCCAGGCGTACCTGGAAAGCGACCTGTTCACCCGCGATGTGACCGGGGGGCTGTCCCCGCTGCTCAAGGCGGCCCCCGAGGCCCGCGTCTACGACAGCGTCTGATCCGTCCAGCAGCGGACGGCTGCCGGACGGTCACCGCCTGATCACCGGCAACCGCCGCTGCCCACTGTTGGCCGGCTCACCACGGGCCGCGACACCTCGTCGAATGTGTCCGCGCCTGCTCGGGGACATCGCCGCCGGGCAGGTCAGTGCTCCTGATCAACTGACCGTCATGGGCTGCAACTTGCTGACCGCGCTCATCAGCCACGGGTACCAGTACGACCAGTGGATCAGCTAGGCCCGTGCCGAGCACCCGGCATCGCTCTCACGTCCGACCCCGCTTCGGACCAGCTCAGCCGCGTGAACGGCTATCTCACCCTTACCCCCTCACTCCTCGCCTCTGACCGGCACTCGCCGCCCCACACCCCCAGCCCGCGACCCGCGACCTACGGAGCACCACATGTCCAGCACCACCCTCGACTTCGCCGACCAGAAGATCATCGTCATCGGCGGCACCAGCGGCATGGGCCAGGCCATCGCCCGCACCGTCCTTGAAGGAGGCGGCACCGCCGTCGTTACCGGCCGCTCGCAGAAGAGCGCCGACCAAGCCGCTTCCGCCCTGTCGGCCCACGGCCACACCGTCGGCCTGGCGGCCGATCTGGCCGACCCGACGGCCGTCGACCGGCTGCGCGAGACCCTCACTGAACAGCACTCCGATGCCACCCTTCTGGTCAACGCAGCCGGCGTCTTCGCTCCCAAGCCCTTCCTGGAGAACACGGCAACCGACTATGACCGCTACCAGGCCATCAACCGGGCGTTCTTCTTCCTCACCCAGACCGTCGCCGCCAACATGATCGCCCGAGGCGTGAAGGGATCGATCGTCAACATCGGCTCCATGTGGGCGCACCAGGCCGTTGCCGCCACCCCGTCCGCGGCGTATTCGATGGCCAAGGCCGGGATCCACTCCCTGACCCAGCACCTGGCGATGGAACTGGCTCCACACGGCATCCGCGTCAACGCGGTGGCCCCCGCCGTCGTCCGCACCCCCATCTACGAGGAGTTCATCCCCAAGTCGGACCTCGACTCGGCACTCGACGGCTTCAACGCCTTCCACCCCCTGGGCCGGACCGGCACCCCCGACGATGTCGCCGCGACCGTCGCCTTCCTGTTGTCGAACCAGACGGACTGGGTCACCGGAGCCATCTGGGATGTGGATGGCGGGGTCATGGCCGGCCGCAACTGACGGGTCACCGTTACCTGTTGGCGCCAACCTTGAACCAGCCACGGAGGGATGCCTCGAACCTGAGCTCCTGATGACGCTGGCCCGCCGTAACGACGTCGCCGTGCCCTGGGCGACGGCCGACCAACTGCGCTCCGCTTACCGGTTCAAGGGCCTGACGTCCTTCCTCGACCTGTACTTCGCCCGCTGCCAGGTGCTCTGCCGGCCGGTTCGCCCTGCCGGAGCAGGCTGGCGGCGGAGGGGTCCGAGGCGAGCACGGCAGTGGTCAACGTGCCGGTCAGAGATACATGCGGGGAGCGGTCCCTGCCGCGTGCCCACGCAGTTAGTGAGGACAGCAGGCCGGGGCGGAAGGTGTTATGCGCGCGATGCGTTTGTGTCGGCATGCATGAAACACTTCCGGGGCCCGGCGGAAGGAATCAAGAAGGATCGGTGGCTCGTGCCCCGCAGGATTCTCGGACGGTCAGCCGGGGCCGCACCCGGACCTGGCGCAGTTCGGCGTCTGGTTCGTCGAGTCGGCGCAGCAGGGTTTCCATGGCCAGCGAGCCGAGGCGGAACTTCTCGGGTGCGACGGAGGTGAGCGGCACCTGTTCGGTGGCCGCGTGTCGGTCCTCGCAAGAGATCAGGGCGAGGTCGCCGGGTATGCGTACTCCGGCCCGGCGGGCGGCAGACAGTAAGGCGGAACCCTCCATATCGCCGAAGCAGATCAGCCCGGTCGCGCCGCTGTCGAGAACGCTGCCCAGGACGGCGTCCGCGAGCGGGGGCTGGGCGGCAAGGACCTTCTCGAAGCTGTCGCAGTCGGTGATCGGCGGCCAGTCCAACCGGGCAGTCACGCGCAGCCCGAGTGCAGCGGACCCCTCTGTGAAACCCGTCGATATGCCCCGGCTGGGTGCACAGGCAGGGCGGCAGGCGAGCGCCACATCGCGGTGGCCCAATGCGGCCAGGTGCGCGAGGGCGAGATAGACGCCGCCGGCGTGATCGCTGGACACGTGCTCGCTGGGGTCACCAATGCCAGACGGCGTCCGTTCCAAAAGGACGTACGGCAGCGGGAGTTCTCGCAACAGGCCGGTGCGTGCGGCAACAGCGGCGTCGGCGGGGCCCGGGTGCGTGATGAGCAGTCCCTCCGCCCCTTCCAGGTGGTGGGAGAGTCGGCTGAGCCGGTGCCATCCGTGGTCGCCGTAGCCGGTGGTGTGCACGTCGATCGTCGTTCGGGTACGGGCTGCGGCCGCCTCGATGCCTGCGAGCACAGGCGGGAAGTACCAGTCGCGTTCAGGCAACACCACCGCAATCCGCCGCCGCGCACTCGGCGGACGCGGCACTGACCGCGCAAACGTGCCCACACCCTGGCGCCGCTCGACGCTGCCCTCGTCGGCCAGTATCTCCAAAGCACGCCGCACGGTGTTGACCGACAGGCCGTGGACCGCAGCCAACTGCACCTCGGTCGGCAGCTTGCTGCCGGGTGGCCAGGTGCCGCGCCGGATTCTGCGGCGCAACTCGGCAGCGAACTGGAGGTACTTGATCGGAGCGCCGGTTGCCATGGACGCATTCTGGATGACGTGTGATCACCGGGAAAGGGGGCGAAGCACTCCAGGGCACCCGTCACTGCACGGTCGTTGCCCCGGTCCTCGTCTCGTGCCAACACCGCCGGCCAGGGTGGTGCCCGGGCACACATGAGTGTCCGTCAGATTCGGAACGCGATCTTGTGCGGAGTGTCAGTTTTGTCCACGTATACGTCAAGCAGGCATGCAATCTCTTCACACTTCCCACGCCAGCTGCACGACCCAAGGTGGCATGGTTGATCGATTGATCGACTCGATGGGCGGGACAGTCCCCGTCCGCGGTTGGGGGGACTTTCGTGCGTACTCGTATGGCTGCAGCTTCGGTCGTTCTGATCCTGTGCACTGTGATGGGCTCAGCAGCCTGCTCGTCGTCCTCGGACGGCGGCCCGGCTTCGGTCCCCTCGACCTCGGACGATCAGGGGAAGGGCCAGGGGCAGGCGAACAGGGGCGCCCCCGATGTTGATCCCTCGGCCTGCGCGACTTCCAGCGAGAAGATCCCGGAAGGCTGCGCGGTCGACATGGATGTAGCCGAGATGGACCAGGCGACTCCTGCCACGGAGCCGCCTGCGACGAACGCGTGGGTGCCCTCGACGGACTGACTGCGCCCATGACGGACTGCCTGGCTCGACGACTGGCTCAGGGCGAGCGTCGGAGCCTGAGCCGCGCACCGTCTCGGGCTCCTTGATGCCCGCCCGTAAGTGCCCTGCATCGCGAACTTCGAAGCGGTTCCGGGGGATTGGTCTGGGCTGGCCCCACTTGGCTTGGCCAGGGTGAATTGGTGCGTCAGTGTGTTCTCTTGGCGTGCGACTTCCTCAGCTCCTGGAGGCGGTCGAGCTCGCGTTCGGCTGCTTCTTGGTTTCCGAGGTCAAGGGCCATCGTGGCGCGGCCGTAGGTGTAGAAGATGTCCTCACGGACTTGTGAGTCCAGCGCCGGCAGCTGGCGCAGAGCACGGAAATCTACGTCCAGGGAGAGTTGGGTGCCTGACATCCAATCGCGGGCCTCGGTTGGCAGGCGGTTGCGCAGGATGTCCTTGAGGTGGTCGCGGACCAGGCGGTCGGCTTCGTCAGGTCGAGGCTCGCTGGGGCAATGGGGGTGATCCGCTAGACCCTCGGCGCTATCAGCAAGCGTCCATACGATCTCTTGGATCGCCTCAACGTCGTCGAGGTTGGACTCGAGTGCCTGCTGGGCCAATTCCCGGGCCCACCTTGCGCGTTCCTCGTCTTGAGAGCATGCCGCCACGAATGTGGACAAGGTATTACTCCGCCAGCGCAGCTCTGCAACCTGCCATGCGTGGCCCATATCAGTCATTGTCGCGTCTCCCCCCCCGGCCCTGGCCCGCCCCCCCCACCGGCGCGATACGTTAACAGGCGGGCCTCACCACGGTCGTGGCAGGCAAACTCGATGATCAGCCGGTCTCACCGTTCGGCACGCTGCCCTACTCCTTCCAGAACGGTGTGACTCGTCCCATGCAGCGGTGCGCCGTCCACTGTGTCCTCTAGCGGCAGCGAGAGACCCGGCGGTCAGTGGACCGTGGGGGCCGGTGGGGTCCAGCGGTGGGTGCGGGGGACCGTGTTGGAGACGCCGAAGTCCCTTTTGAGTTGCTCGGGGATGGCGTAGTGCATGACGCGTCCGCGGGTGAGGGAGGACAGTTCGAGAACGCTGGTCAGATGGCCGAGGCGGTCCAGCGCCCAGGCGCCGAGCGGGGAGCGGTCCTCGATCGTCTCCAGTACGCCCAGGAGATGGGGCACGGTCTTGACGACGGTGTCCCAGGGGGTGCGGGGAACTGCCAGCCAGTCGGCGCAGGTGTCTCCGACGAGGAAGCGGATGAGAGCGGAGACGATCGGGTCGAGCACGGTCCCGGGCACCACTTCCTCGTAGAGGTCGATGAGTTGCCGGGTCAGATGCGCTCCCTCCTCGGAGGGGCCCATGTGCCGGACCATGTACAGGTCGAGGAAGCGGCGGGCGTCGTCCAGGGTCTTGGGGACGGCATCCTGGTCGACGCCGAGCATGGCGCCGACCACGCGCCAGGCGTAGTAGTACGCTTCCGCGCCTTCTGTCGACATGTGGATGCCCAGGCGGTGCAGGCTGTCCAGCACGAGCATCGAGAAGAACATCTGTCCGCCGATCATGTCCTCCTGACAGATCGGCGTTCCGAGCACGCTGGTTTCCCACCGGTTCTCGCGGGTGAGGTGGTGGCGGATGGAGGCGTGCAGCAGGCGGACTTTTTGGGCGGCTGGAATGAAGCGGCTGCCGCTTTCGAAGGCGTCGGGCTGCATGAGGTAGACGGTGAACTGCCCGGTCTCCGCCATTCGTTTGGACGGGTACTTCAGTCCATGGGTGGTCGACAGCAGCTTCGCCACGTGCGGGACGACGTAGCAGGCGGGCATGGAGGCGAAGGACAGCGCGGTGGAGATGTGCACGTTGTTGTCGATGAAGAACAGCCGCGCCTTCTCCATCTCTCCCCAGTCCACCCAGGCCGGCGGGGTGCGGGTCGCTTCGAGGTACTCGCGAGCGACGTCCGGAAGCCCGTCCGGCAGGGGTGAACCGGCGGTGGAGACGTATCGCATCAGGGTGTTGAACGTGCCGACCTGCCCGCGTTCGAAGAGTTCGGCGACGGTGGCGTCGGCCAGTTCATCCCCCGCGTGGCGCAGGGAGTCCATTGATGCCTCGGTGTACGTCATGGCGGGGTCCTCGTCCTCTGCATCTGCTGCGTCTATACATGTGTCTGCTGCGGGGCCTGCCGGCACCGGCGGGCCAGGAAAGCGCAGGTTCACCCGGCCCCGGTGCGAGAGTCAGGACAGGCGGAGGGCTGCCGAACGCGCCAACACGGTCAGGGCGGTTGTGGCGTGCGTCGGTACATCCAGGGCGTGCAGGGCGTCGAGCGCTTCCTCGACCCGCGCTGTGATCATGGCTTCGATGCGGGCAGGCGCCCCGAGGCTGTCCATCACTTGGCGCACCTCTTGCAGGCCCTCCGCGCCCAGGTCGCGCTTGCCGAGGAGGGCACGCAGCCGCTCCCGTTCGTCGTCGCCGGCCAGCCGCCAGGTCTCCGCGAGCAGTGCGGTCGGCCGATGGCCACGCACATCGTCGGCGTTGGCCTTACCGGTCAGGTCCGGGTTTCCGAAGAGACCGAGCAGGTCGTCCCGGAGCTGGAACGCCTCGCCCAGCGGCAGCCCATACGTTTCGTAGCCCTTACGCAGGCGGGGTCCGGCGCCGGCCAGGGCCCCGCCGATGAGCAGGGGTTGCTCGACGGTGTACTTGGCGGTCTTGTAGCGGATGACTTTCAGCGACGCCGTGATGTCCGGACCGGATCCGGTGCGCAGGATCTCCAGACACTCTCCCGCGATCAGCTCGCGGGCCATCACTGACCACACCGGGCGGGCTCGGGCCAGGTAGGCGGCGGGCAGCCCGCTGGTGGTGAAGAGGTGTCCGGCCAGCGCCATCAGCAGGTCTCCCACCAGCATCGCCAACGACCTCGCCGCGGCGTCGGCGCGCGGGCGACGGCGCACGGCACCGCGCAGGGCACGGTGAGCGGTGGGCCGCCCGTGGCGCAGCGGGCTGTCGTCGATGAGATCGTCGTGCACGACAGCCGCGGCGTGTACGAGTTCCATGGAGGCCGCTGCCCGCACCAAGGCGTCGTTGTCGGGCTGTCCCACCGCGCGCCAGCCCCAGTAGCAGAACGCCGCCCGCAGCCGTTTGCCGTCCGCGACCGCCGCCTCCAATTGCCCGGCCACCGGGCCCAGGAGCGGATCGATGGCCACGAATTGGTCCGCCTCCTCGGCGACGAACCGGCGCAGTGTCTCGTCGACGCGGGCCTTGAACGCGTCCGGCTCCCAGGCCTCAGACGTCATCGGCGGCCCGTCGAGCCAGTGCCCGCTGGGCCAGCACCTCCAGGTGAGCGGGGGGCACGGTCGCGTACCGGTCGATCACCAGGCGGCCGCGCGCCAGCAGGTCACGCTCGGCCTCCGTCGCCAGCTCGGCGCCATCGGAGCGTCGCAGCATCCCGCGAACCGTCCCCAACGCCGAACCCAGCGTGCTCACCGCCAGATCGGCCACTCCGGCCACCAGCAGTACCATCTGGCCGTCCAGGCTCCCGCGCCGTTCCGTCGGCTGTGTCATGCCACGCCCCCGCCCCAGTGGACATCCGGACGGCGCTGGTCACGCGCCGCCCTATTGAGCATCCCGCCATGCCCGGCCGGAGAGCGGAAGAACTCACGATCGAGTGATCACATCGCTCGACAGTACGGATCACGCGACGATACGGATGTCGCAGGAGAGTACGGTGCGTTCGGCGGGGCGGGTGTTGGCCTGTGGATCGCGTACGGGTACAAGGTCGGTCACGACCTGACCGTTCAGGCCGTGGCGACGAGGCTTGTGCTCCACCTACCGAGAGAACGTGCTCGGCGAGGCACATGCACTGCGCTGAGCCGCGGTCATGGAATGACGTCGGGCCCAGCGCTCTCGGAGGTGTGACACCTCGCCCGCCGTCCTGGTCACCGAGGTGCACCACCTGCCAGACGACCAGCGCCACACCATTCGCCGCATCCAGCACGACTTCGTTGGCCGAGGGTCGAACTCGTCTGTCGGGTCCGGCCCGAACTGGACCAGAAACAAGCACAGTTGACCGTACATGGCGTGCTCGGCATGATCAATGACGTACTCAGAATCCCCCGCTTCCGCACCCGCCCACGCCTCAGGGAAGAACTGGCCGACCTGTCCGGCCTGCTCCTGAACGGGCGCTGACCGCGCGAGCCCCAAGCCCAGTTGTCGACGCGCTCGGCCGGTTTCGGGCCCGTCGTGCCATGGTCCCCCGTGGCTTCCCGTCCGTTGTGGCGCGGATCGCGCACACGCTTGGGGGAGACGCCAGTCAGCCTCGGTGGCTAGCCAGGCATCCGCAACGCTCAGGTCCTCAAGGTCTACCGGATGCCGACACTTGGCGCGACCGCCTTGGAGGCGTCGCATTGATCTCAGGAATGGCTCCACGCGAGATGGCTGTCCGGGCGGATCAACGCCGCCCGGACCGTGCTCCAGTCGGCGCGATCTTCCGCCCCGGCCAGCTCCGCCGTGACCCGCACGGCGTCGCCCGGCACGTCATGGCCCGCGGCGCCGCCCGCGATATCCAGGAGGACATGCCGCCCGCCCCGCAGTAGTTCGAACAGGCGGCTTCCGTCGGCGAACCGCAGATCCGGGACGCGTCGGCCGGTGCCGTAGTCCACATCGAGGCCGGACAGCCGCTCGGCCAGCTGACGCGACAGCTCCGGCACCGTGGCGATCAAAGCGGACAGCACGCCGCGCAGCGCCTGGCCGTCGGCCGAGTACGCCGTCATCAGCGCGGTCTGGGCCTGCGTGTGCACGAGCAGGTCAGCTCCCACCGGGTGGCGCTCGGTCTCGTAGGTGTCCAGCAGATCCTCGCCCGCCCTGCCGGTGGCAACCGCCGCCAGCTTCCATCCCAGGTTCATCGCATCCTGCACACCCACGTTGAGCCCTACGCCACCGGCCGGGAAGTGCATGTGCGCCGCATCGCCGGCCAGCAGCACCCGGCCGCTGCGGTAGGCCGAGGCCTGCCGGGACGCGTTGCCGAAGCGGGAGAGCCACAGTGGATCGCGGATCCCGAAGTCCGATCCGGTGATGGCCGCGACTCTCGCCCGCAGCTCCGGCAAGGTCAGCTCGCCCGGCCGTCCCTCCTGGACGCTGTCGCGGTCGCTGCCGACGATGCGGTGGACGCCTCCCGGCATCGGAACCACCATCAGGCCGCCCCGGGCATGGGTGACAGCGGCGAAACCGCCGGTGGGCGGCGAGTCCAGGACCACGTCGGCCAGCCAGCCCCATGCGGTCGCGTCCGTGCCCGGAAAGCCGACACCGGCAGCCTGTCGGACGGTGCTGCCGGCGCCGTCGCAGCCCACCACGTACCGGGCGCGCAGTATCTCGCCGCCGTCGATGACCACGCCCTGCTCATGCAAGGCAGTCACCCGGTGGCCCCGCCGGATGACCGCGCCCAGTTCCCGTGCGCGGCACTCGAACAACTCCTCGGTACGCCGCTGGGGCAGCGCCAGTGTGAAGGGGAACGGCGTATCCAGGACCCTGAAGTCCAGACGCGTCTCAAGCCCTGCGAAGTGACCGTCGGGAATCGGCACACCTTCGGCCACGAACGCCTCGGCGAGGCCGCGGCTCTCCAGCACCTCCAGGGTGCGGGGGTGAATCGTCAGCGCCTTCGAATGCGGGTCCGGTACGGGGCGGGGCTCGATCACCGTGACCGACGCCCCGCCCAGCCGCAACTCCCCTGCCAGCCACAGCCCGACGGGACCCGCGCCCACCACCACTACGTCATCCACGACAACCTCCTCTTGGTCAGTGACCAATAGCTGATGCCGTCAGATATACTTGGTCAGTGAACAAGAGTCAAAGCGAGGTAGTGGCCACCGCCCTTCAAGCCCTCGACGAAGGCGGGCTCGAAGCCGTCTCACTGCGGGCGATCGCCGAGCGGCGGGGCGTGCGGATGAACACCGTCTCCTGGCACGTGAAATCCAAGGGCCGTCTCCTCGAACTCATGGCGGACGCCATCGCGGCCGAGGTCCCGCTGGACGACCTGCCCGCCCGGTGGGACCACCGCGCCGCCGGGCTTCTGCAGCGCTACCGCACCGCACTGCTCGCCCACCGCGACGGCGCGGCTCTCGTCGCGGGCACCTATGCACCCGAGCCCGCCACCCTCGCTCTCGCGGAGACACTGATCGCTGCCCTGCTGGCGGGCGGCTACCGCGACCAGGAGGCAGTGTGGACATGCTGGAACGCCCTCTACTTCACCCTCGGCCTGTGTCGGGAAGAACAAGCAATCACCAGCGCCGAACCCGACCGCCTCACCGAGGCCCTAGCCTCTGGCGCCTACCCGGCTCTCAGCCGAACCCTGCCCCACCTGCTGCAACCGTCCTTCGACGACAGGTTCACCCACGGTCTGCAACGCCTCCTCAACCTCCCCGACGCGTCCTCGCGGTGACACCCGTTCACGCGTGGCTCATGCGTGACTTATCGCGATGTACTCACCGTCGCTGATTTTGGGCGAGGTGGTGTGGGTGGTGGGCGCCAACCACAGCAGCGCCGGGGTATCGATGGCGGGCATGACCTGCTACCAGCCCGGTGCGCGGTCCCGACTCATCTACTCCGTTCGCGAGTACCGGACGCAAGGACCAGCCCAAGGGCTTCGGCTGGGGCGACTTCCGCTACCTGCTGATCCGTGCCCGCCTCCAGCTCGGCGGCCCGAACGTCCTTGTCTGGGACAACGTCCGCTCGCACCTGACCAAGCCCTGCGGGAGTTCTCCGAAACCAAAGCGGGCTGGCTCCCGGTCTTCCAACTGCCCACCTATGCCCCCGACGTGCACCCGCAAGAAGTAACTGATCTCTGGTCAAGCACGACAACGACATCGGCAACCTCGCCGCAGCTGACCTCAGCCGATCACCCGCGCCGTGAAGCGCAAGCTCAAGATGCTGCAGTACCGACCGGAGGACATCGACGGCTGCCTCGCTGGCACCACCCGCGCCCTGGACAGTTAGTTGGCCAACCGAACAGTGCTGGGCCGGGCACTGTCATCATCCAAAGCTGCTGGTCAGATACGGTGACGGCATGACCGAGAGTCTGCCTGCCGATGTAGCCGACGTGCTTGCGCTGGTCCTGAACGCGGAGGATCCGGTTCATGTCGCGCTCCGAAGGCAGGTCCCATACCTCAGCGTGCGAGCGCGCTGCACTTGCGGGTGCGGTACTGCCTATTTCGAACTCGACATCAGCGAGGCGAAACCCGCGCCCACCGGGCCCGGCACCGTCGTGGCGGCCGAAGCGCAGCTGTTCACGGAGACGGGCGAGTGCCCCGGTGAGGTCCTGGTCTTCTCGCAGGGCGGCTACCTGTCATGGCTGGAGGTCTGTTCATGGAGCGACGACATCAAGGTGACACTGTCCGCCTCACGTCACTGGCTGCAGCCTCCCTCCTGATCCTGACCGACATCACGAGTCCAAGTTCAGTAGTCCTGCGGGCGAGTTGACCAACATCCACTGTTAGCCTCGTGCGACTTTGACTGGCCTCAACCGTAAAGCAGGGGGGGGGGTTGAATTGCGTATCAAGCGAATTGTTCAGGGCGGATTGTCCGCACTGGCCATGGGTGCTGTCGCGGTGGCCATGGTGCCGGGCTCGGCGCAGGCGGTGAACTGGGACCACGGACCGCTGTACGACAGGGGCAAGCATGCGGCGGCCTACATCGAGGAGGGCGGCGACTACCTCAGGGTCTGTGACACCAAGAGCGACGGCAAGAAGGCGTGGGTGAACGTCTTCGACTACGACAGCGGCGATCTCGTGTACAGCCTCACCGACAAGACGAACGACGGTAGGTGCAGCTACCGCGACGCCTCGGACGGCGGCAAGTACAACCTCGCCGAACACAGCAAGTACGACGTCATCGTCTCGCATGAGCCCTCGGATAATTCGGGCTCCTACCACTTCAACTTCCTTGACGACCACTAGTTCCTTTGTGACGGGCCATCAGCGGCGCTGATGGCCCGTCGGCGAGTTCTCCGCCTCGTCAAAGAGACACACCTTCGATCCTTCGATGGCGTACCGGACTCGGCGATCAGTGCCAGCGCGCGATGCGAGACATCGTCAAGTCAACTCCCTGCTCTACCAGTCCCGTATCGGCTGTCGCCGCAGGCCGCACGCCAGGTGAAGATCATCGTCAACGCGCAGTACGCACGAAAGACAGCGGACCGACGCTACGATGCCCGGGAGCGGTCGGAAGATCGGCGTCGTCACTACCTACTGCAAGGGCATGGACAAGTGCCCGAGTTGGGTGAACGAGTCATCACCATGGACGAAGAGATCGCGGAGCAGCAGGCGGACATCACGCGACTGCTGCTCCACCATGTCCAGGCGACCTACGCCGGCAACATGCACATCCGGGGCGTCCTACCTGTCCCGGCTCCCGCCGAGGCCGTCCGCGTCGTCACAGGCTGTGCCAACATTTCCGCCCCAGGCCGTTTGATGGCGTACGAGATGCCGCTGCGGGCGGGTGACCACCTCCTCACGGCGTATGACATCACCGGAATCCTGCGGACGCTGACCGCGGGGACCGCGGGGACCGCGGGGACGCACCTCTACCCCAGCGATCGCATCAGCAGCGTGATGGGCATGACCCTCGTCCAGGTGGCCCCCGCCGATGCGGAAGTGGCCACGCTCACAGGAGAGGACAACGCGCTGACGATCCTGCGCACCATCGCCGATCCCTTCACTGAGGAGCTGTTGGACCCGCGGCTGCGCGGCTTCCTCTTCCTGGACCAGGATCGGCTACGGCTCTACCTGGACACTCACGATGCTACTGGGGTCATTGCAGCGGACGTTCGGCCGTCCGGGGCCGTCACCGCCCTGCTCGCCGCACTTCCAACGTTGATCACTGAGGAAGAGCGCAGGGTGGAAGACAGTACGGACCCGCACTGCTCCTACGTTGTGGATCTCACCAGCTGGTGAGGGGCGTTCATCACGTCATCACCCTCACGCCGCGCCTGCGGGCCCGAAGTGAAGCGCTCGGCGGCATCCGCGGCCCGGCCCTCGCCCTTCAGCCGGAGCAATGGACGCAGTTGGAGGCGGCTGGTGGGACTGGAGAATGACCGTGAGGGCGGGCAGCCAAGCGGGCTGCATCGACCGAACTGTGATCTTGTCCACGCTCCTCATCGGTCCGGGAATGCGTGGCCATAAGGTGCATTGATGACCGATGCATCGATGACGGCGGAGCCACGCCGCGCTCGCCAGGTGACCCGATCGGGGCTGGCACGCCGGCATCACCGTAGGGTGCCTGGTCCTCTCCGCTGTCGTGTGCTGGATCAACGTGGTGCTCGTCGTCTTTGGGTACGTGGTCAGCGCCTGGGCCGTGAGTACGGCGCTGCTGTGCGCCGCATTGGTTTCGATGCGTGTCGCCGCCGTACGTCGGCGTGCGACGGCTGGTGCGGATGCTGCGCCGCGCCGTCGGGTGTGGATGCAGGTGCTGCGCGGCCTGCTGGTGGCCGCGGCCGCGATTGGCAGTGCGTTGGGGGCGGCGGGCGACGTTTCCGCGGAGTACCACGTGCTGCAGCCTGAGGGCCCCGACGGCTGCCTGGCCATTGTGCGTGAGTCATCGTTCCTGTCCGCTGGACGCGGCGAGGTGTACACGGTGAGCACTGCCGGACCAGTGGGCATTGTTGGGTGGCCCTCTGGTTCCTGGACTGCTGACGACGGCTACCGCCCCATCGCCCAGGGCACATACGAACTGCGCTGGGGCCGAAGCGATGGCACTCTGACGGTCAGTGGCAGCGAGGTGAACCCAGTGATGGACGGTTTGCACAACCTCAACTGCAACTGATGTGCTCGGTCAGCCAGTGCTCGGCGTTGAAGTCCTCATCCGCGCCCGGCACGGCCGGCGGATCGGAGCGAGTGTCAAATCCTGTGTATCGATGAGTGTGGTCGGACTTCCCATGTCGGCCGTTGGAGCTGATCGTTGTACACGATGATGTCGGCGTGGTCGGTTGGGCGGGCTGTGGCGAAGTAGAGCTGTTGGGAGGGGATGTAGCGGTTACGCCAGGACTGTTCGATGTCGGCGGTGGATCCGGCCAGCGCTGTACCTCGCTCCCGGGCGCGATCTACCGTCTGCTCGAAGGGGACGGAGACGAAGATGCGCAGGTCCCACCGGTCGATGAGTTCTGGGCGCAGGAGGAAGACGCCGTCGAAGAGCAGTACGGCGTCTGCGGTGGCGGTCGTGGCCGGCGGGGACGTTGTGGTGTCGGTGTCTGTGTCGTAGACCGCGTGTTGGAACCTTCGGTCTCCGCCTGGGCCCAGCGGATCGAGCAGGACCCGGCACAGCGCGGCGTGGTCGTGGGCGTCGAAGTAGCAGCCTTCGGCCGAGTACTGGCCGCGTCGGTAGCGCTGTGCACGGGGGAAGAGGTAGTCGTCGATGGTCGCGCGGATGACGTCGCGGTCCTGCGCGCGCAGGACATCGGCGAGCTCGTCGGCCAGCGTGGTCTTGCCGGCGGCGGGCGGCCCGTCAATGGCGACCCGCAGCGGGTGCGTGGTCGTGACGGATTTGATCGCCTCGGCCAGCCGATTGATGAGCTCGCCGCGGGTGCCGTGGTCCATTGCTGCCTCTCTCACGGTGTCTCTGATTAGCGCCGCACGTCAGGCTGCGGTCGCCGGTTCGCGTTCGACGAGGACGCCGCTTGCGAACCGGGCGCCGGCCCGGACGAGGGCGACGAGGTGAGGTGCGGTGATCGCGCGCCAGCATTCCTGGGCGGGCTCGGCGAGCTTGAACACGATCGCGAGGGCGGTGGCCGTGCTGCCCGCGTCGCGGGTGACCCTGGTCCGGAGCTTCACCGTGGAGAAGGGTCGACTCGATGGGATTCGTGGCGCGGAGCATTGGATCCACTGCACCGCCTTGGGCAACTTCGCCCCGTAGTCTTCGGCGAAGTCCTTCACGGCCTTGGCGGCGTGGTCGCGGTCCTCAGCGTCGTAGATCTCCTGCATGGCCCTCTTCGCGCCGGGCTGCGCGGACTTCGGCAGCGCGTTCATGACGGTGCGGACCTTGTGGACCCAGCACCGCTGGTGGCGGGCTTCGGGGAAGACCTCGGCGAGCGCGTTCCACAGGCCCATCGCGCCGTCCCCGGCCACCAGCACAGGGTCCTTCATACCGCGCCGTCGGCAGTCGCGCAGCAGGCCGGCCCACGATTCGGTGGACTCGCGCAGGCCCTCGGCGAGGACTGGCGGCGGGCTCGCGGTCCAGAGACCAGTCGAAGTCGCCTGCGCGTACCGCTGGACCTCTGTGCAGTGCAAGGGCGTCTTCGCACGGCGGTCGCCAAGAGCGCTTAGTCGCGTACGAACGCCTCCAGTGGCTGCTGCCACGCACCCAGTGGCGGGCGGCTCGTTCGCCGCCGGCCTGGCGGAGACCCGACGCCGTAAATTCTCTGGGGGAGGGGTGGCCGAGGGCTGGCAGGGGTAAGGCTTCGCCGCAGCGGCAGACTGGCGGGTCCGGCGTCGCGGTCGCCTACCGTCCGCAACGGACCTCACCTAACCCGGCGGTGCCGCCGGGTTAGGTCGAAAGATCTGAAGCCATACCGCGAATCAGGCCGCGACAAGCTCCCGCTCGCGGTCCGGCGTCTTGACCTTGGCCTTGACCTTCTTGTTCGGCAGCGAGAGCCGGAAGACCTTGTGCCACGCGGAGAACACCTGCTTGGGCAGCGGCCCGGTCACGTACTCGAGCTCGTACTTCTCGAACAGCGCGCGCACCTTCACCGCGACCTCGGCGTACCGGTTGCTCGGCAGGTCCGGGAACAGGTGGTGCTCGATCTGGTGCGACAGGTTGCCGGTCATGAAGTGCATGGCCTTGCTGCCGCTGATGTTCGCCGAGCCCATCATCTGGCGCAGGTACCACTGGCCGCGCGTCTCGCCCTTGATCGACCGGCGCTCGAAGACCTGCACGCCCTCGGGGAAGTGCCCGCACATGATCACTGAGTGGGTCCAGAGGTTGCGGACCAGGTTCGCGGTGAACGTGGCGCCCAGCGTGGGGAGGAACGAGGGGCCCGAAAGCAGCGGGTGGACCACGTAGTCCTTGAGCACCTGCTTGCGAATCTTGCGGCCCACGGCCTTGGCCCGCGCGCGGAACTCCGGGCTCTTGCGGCGGTGCTTGGGCAGGTTCTTGCCCAGCTCCAGGTCGTACGCTGCGATGCCGTACTCGAAGAAGCAGGCGTTGATGAAGTTCCACAGCGGCTGGCCGAGGTGGAGCGGGTGCCACTTCTGGTCCTCGTCGACGCGCATGATGCCGTAGCCGAGGTCGTTGTCCTTGCCGATCACGTTGGTGTACGTGTGGTGCAGCTCGTTGTGCGAGTGCTTCCACTGCTCGGCCGGCGAGACGTGATCCCAATCCCAGGTGGTGGAGTGGATCTTCGGGTCCCGCATCCAGTCCCACTGGCCGTGCAGGATGTTGTGGCCGATCTCCATGTTGTCCATGATCTTCGCCACGGACAGACCGGCGGTGCCGATCAGCCACGCGGGCGGGAAGCTCGAGAACAGCAACACACCCCTGCTGGCCAGCTCGAGCTTGCGCTGCGCCGAGATGACCTTACGGATGTAGGCGGCGTCCTTCTCGCCGCGGCCGGCGATCACCTCGTCGCGGATCGCGTCCAGCTCGCGGCCCAGCTCCTCGATCTGCTCCGTGGTCAGGTGGGCGGTGGGGTCGATGGCGGTCAAGGTACTCCTACCGTTCGATGTCGCAGGGGCCCGCCGCGGCGGACACACAGGTCTGGATGAGGACGCCCGGCTCGGCCTCGGTGATCTCGCCGGTACGCAGGTCACGGACGGCGCCCGCCTTGAGAGGCGTGACGCAGCCGAAGCAGATACCCATGCGGCACCCGGAGGGCATGAGCACGCCGGCTTCCTCGCCGACGTCCAGCAACGGCGTCGCGCCGCCTGCGTCGACGGTCTTGCCGGTGGCGCTGAACGTGACCTCGCCGCCGTCGCCGGCGACGACGATGCTGGGGCGGAAGCGTTCGGTGTGCAGGCGCTCCGGCACGCCGTGCTCGCTCCAGTGCTTCTCGGCGGCGTCGAGCAGGCCCGAGGGCCCGCAGGCCCAGGTCTCGCGCTCGGCCCAGTCGGGTACGAGTTCGTCGAGTCGGGCGATGTCGAGCATGCCGTCGGTGTCGGTGTGCACCTCGGTGAGCCGGAGCTTCTTGTCCGCGACCAGGTCATGCAGTTCATTGCGGAAGATCACGTCGTGCGGCTTTGGCGCGCAGTGGATCATGGCGACGTCGTCGAATTCGGAGTCGCGCAGCATGCCCATCACGGGCGTGATGCCGCTGCCGGCCGTCAGATAGAGCACCTTGGCGGGCTTGGCCTGTGGCAGTACGAAGTCACCGGTCGGCTGGTCGAGCTGGATCAGCGTGCCCGGTCTCGCCCTGCGGACCAGGTGGTTGCTGACCTTGCCGTCCGGGATCGCCTTCACGGTGATCGTGACGCGGCCGTCCTGGCGGTGGGTCGGCGAGGTGATGGAGTAGGCACGCCACAGGCGCACCCCGTCGACGTCGATCCCGATCCGTACGTACTGACCGGCCGTGTGGCCACGCCAGCCCCGCCCCGGCCTGATCACGATGGTCGCGGCGTCACCCGTCTCGGGGTGCACGGCCTCGATGCGCCCACGCAGGTCAGCGCCCGCACGCAGCGGGCTGACCAGGTCGAGGTAGTCCGACGGCAGCAGCGGCGTCGTGACCATCTCCAGCAGTTTCCACGCCCTGCTGCGGAGGGCTGTACTCGTCATGACTTCAGCTTGCTGCGCCTCAAGGCGTAAAGTCCTGACCGCAGGACGTAAATCTGGTCGACTGAATTGTTCGCAGGGAACAAAAACGTGAGCCATGCAATCCAAAGGGCCAGCGAATTGGCCCTCGACGAGACGACGGTCGCCGCACTTCGGGCCACGGTGAGGACCACCGCCGACGAGGTCGTCCAGGCGATCATCGACGAGGTCCCTCCCTACGCCAACGCCCTTTCGGGCCGCATGGGCGGCACCATCCGCCGAGCCGTCCGCACCGCCCTGGGGCACTACCTGGACCTCGCGAGCGGGAAGGCCACAGGCGGCGACGCCGGTGACGCAGCCTACGAGCTGGGCCGCGGCGAGGTCCGCGACGGCCGTTCGATGGACGCGCTGCTCGGCGCCTACCGCGTCGGGGCCCGCGTGGCCTGGCGATGCCTGGCGGCGGGTGCCGTGCCCGCAGGTCTGCCCGCCGCCGAGGTCGCCAAGTTCGCCGAGCTGACCTTCGCCTACATCGACGAGCTCTCCGCCGCGAGTGCCGCGGGCCATGCCGACGAGCTGGCCGCCCGGGGCAGGGCCCACGAGCTCCACCTGGAACACCTGGCCCGCGACCTCCTCGCCGGTGCGAGCCCGGACGTGCTGCTGGCCTCTGTGCAACGGGCCGGGTGGCAGCCTCCCGTTTCACTGACCGCGGTCTTGCTGCCCGCAGCTCAGGCCCGGCCGGCCTACCGCACGCTCGACCCGAGCACCCTCGTCCTCGACGACCTTGTGGACGCCACCGGTCTGCTGCTGGTCCCCGATGCCGACCGATCACATCTCTTGCGGCAGCTGACCGACCGCACCGCCGTGGTCGGCCCGGCCCGTCCGTGGACTCGTGCGTCCGACTCGTACGCACGGGCCGTACGCGCACGCTCGCTCTCCCCTGACATTCGCGACACCGAGGACCACCTGCCCGAGCTGGTACTGAGCGCCGACGCGGACGCGCTCGCCGACCTGCGTGCCCGGGCCCTCGCACCGTTGCGGACCTTGCCTGCCGCGAGAGCACGGCGGCTGGAGGAGACATTGCGGGAGTGGCTGCTGCACCAGGGCAGGCGGGAGGAGGTGGCGGCGGCGTTGTTCGTCCATCCCCAGACGGTCCGATACCGGTTGTCACAGCTACGGGAGCTGTTTCCGGATCTCGCATCGCCGAACCGCGTCCTTGAACTGACGCTGGCGGTCGGTCTTCGGGGCAGCTGACGCGTACTTCGACCGTCTACGACTGGGTCCGTGAGCGGTCAGGGAAACCGTGCGACGCACGGCGGGCGGCAGCTGGGTGACTGGCCGGGCGCCAGGACAGGTCAACCGGACGATCGACCGGGCGGGACCGGCACACCGCGCGAGGGATGATGGGCATGAAATGACGGATGTGAGGTCAGGAGCTTGCATGGCGAAGCGGGTCCACCGCCCTCGTGAGGACGCGGAGTTCAACTTCATCCTGGAGATGAGCGGAGTACCGGTCCTCGCCTACTTCACCGGGACATGGCCCAAGGCAATCGAGCCCTGCCGGGTGATGGACCTCGTCGTCGGTGACATCGCCGACGACTACACGGGCCGCCTGACGGCCGTCCGCGCCGACATCACGCGTTGTCCAGCCGCGACCGAGCGATACGGGATCACCGGAGCTCCGTCCTACGTCCTGCTGAAGGAGGGAGAGGCGGTGGCGCACGGCACGGGACCCATGACCATCGCCGAGGTACGGAAGTTCCTGGACGGCCACCTCTGAGCGGCCGCTGCGGCACGCAGTCCTGACGCCTCTCTCTCGCTCGGGCAGCCCCAGCCGGCGTGGTGCCTGTCCACCTCTGGCAGGGTCGGGTGGTAGGCGCCGATGTCGTCCCCCGTGGTCAGGGGGCAGGCATCGTTGGCTCCCCACGCGCGTATTCGCGTCTGCCGTCCTCATCGCTCCTGCCGTGGTCGGTGGGCCCATGGGGCGCAGGCCATCCGGTCGGATCTGTGCGGCCGCCCCGCCAGACGGACCGGGCCGCAGCTTCAGCCACTGGCGGGTTGTGCGGACTCATGTAGCTGACGGGCCTGGTGCAGGTGTCGAAGCACGTCCAGACGGAACAACGCCAGGCTCATTGCCCGCTGGCGGCAGGCTGTCGTGTAAGTCCGGCGGCAGCAGTGACGACGACAACGCCGGTGATTTTGTCGGCGAAAGTCTGCTTCTTGGTGTCCCAGATGGCCCACCACCACCCCAGTCCGAAAACGGGCCAGTTGAGGAATTGGCAGAGCCGACGGCTGAGGGCCAGGCCAGTGCCGGGCATGAGGCCGTCGTGGTCACGTACGGCTCGGATACCGAAGGCCTTCTTGCCGATGGTCTGCCCCGTTCGGCCCTCGCGAATCAGCTGTACGACAGTCGTGGCAAACATGGCGATGATGCCCACCCAGCTCAGAATTGCCGCGGGGATCTCGCCACTGTCGCCGGAGCTCTTCTCGTCGATGGCGTAACCGATACCTATCAGGAGCCACATCGGCCCGAAATTGATCAGACTGTCCAAGAGGAAGGCGTCTGCCCGCTGCATCCATCCGGCGTATGGAGGGCCCTGCTGGGCGTACGGGGCATCTGGGCGTGGGTACGCCGGATACTGGGCCCCGGCCATGTGTGGCGGTGACGGGTAGTTGGGCAGCCCTTCTGACGCCGGGTGGTGGCTCTGCGGTAGCGGATGGCTCACGTGGACGCTCCTGGTATTTCCCGTGACGGGAAGTCGGCTGTAGATCACACAGAGTACGGATCCGCGGCTCCGGCATGCCAACTGCCCCAGAGGCATCGTTCTTTGAGGCATGACAATGACGCCCTAGGCCACACGCAACATGGCCGTAGGTTCAGCGATGGGTTCTAAGGTGGCCTCGCAACAGTGGCGCAGCGGGTGCGGCGGTTGACCAGGGGCCCCGACACTGGTCCCGTGCCCGGATAGCCTTGCAGTCAGGGCCGGTTGTGGGCCGCGCCGAACAGGGGGCAGAGCGGATCGCCCTCGAATCCCACGACGGTGCAGGAGGTGGCGACCGGCCCCCGGGAGAGTTCTACGAGCCGGGCGAGGACCACCGCCTCGAACGGCAGCCCGGCCGGGTCGAGGCCAAGCGCCTGGGCTGCACGGTCGCGCCGCCGGTCGAGGTCCGGCACATCCTCTCGGTACTCGTCAGCGACCGACAGGAGTTCTTCGGCTGTCCGTCCGGGAGCATCCCGCCACCACGGTGCCACAAGGCACAGCCTGACCAACTCCGGCAGTCCGAGAGCCAGCAGTCCGGCTTCGCCGTCGAGGCTGACGTACACCACCGGACGTTCCTCCCCGCCTTCGCCGACGAAGCAGAACGCATCCCCTGAGCCCGCCCGTGCGAACTGTTCCAGCCGGTCCCCGGAGGCGAGACGAACTCCGGCGGCCAACTCATGGTCGGCCGGATCCGTCGCGTCGAGGTCCGCTACGGAGGACGCCTTCTGACCGCGCGACACGCACCCCGCAGCTCAGCCGTCGGCGACCGTCACGTCCTCGCACGGGTAGCGGCTCGCGCACCCTCCGCTGGACAGGCCACTGGCCTCGGTGACGTACCCCCCCATGACCAGTTGCTCCGCCACCGCACCAGTGGCAGCACCCCGCGCGGAGGCAGCCGCCCTGGCAGATCTCTCCGGCGGCCGCGCGAACACGCAGGTCAGGACCGGTCCGTGTGAGGCAGCGAGTGGCGCAATACTGCGGCAACACCACGACCGCGGCCACGTCGGTATGGTCCCTCGCATGCCAGCCGAACGTATCCGCGAGCACACTGTGCCGGTCGCCGCCGCACGACGGCGTCGGCTGCGCGCGGACCAAGCGCGGCAGCTCGCCGACCTCCTGCGTCACCAGGTGCGCACGGGAGGCTTTCCCAGCGGTGTCCTGCCGCTGGAGGGTGCGATCGGCAGCGACTACCACGTCTCTCGAAACACCGTCCGGCAGGCGCTGGATCTGCTCCGTACTGAAGGGCTGCTGGAACGACAGCCCGGAGTCGGCACCGTCGTGGTGTCCGAGAAGTATCCGCACGGCCTGGACCGGCTGCAGGGCCTCGCCGAGACCCTGCACGAACACGGCGACGTCACCAACGAAGTCCGTACGGTCGGTCCCGTCCCCGCGCCCGCACCCGTGGCGCGGCGGCTCGGCCTGGTGGAGCACACCGACGTGCTCTACATCGAGCGGCTGCGCCGGCTCAACGGCCTGCCGCTCTCCCTCGATCTCACCTACATCCCGATGGACATCGGCGCCGGTCTCATCGGCTGCGACCTGGAGAACACCGATGTGTTCCGGCTGCTCGAGACCCTGACCGGTCAGCCGCTCGGCACGGCCGAGATCACCCTGGAGGCCGTCAACGCCGACGTGCACTCCGCCGCCGTTCTCGAGGCTCCGCGCGGCGTCGCCGTCCTCATGCTCGAACGTCTCACCTCGCTGTCCGACGGGCGTCCCGTGGACCTGGAGTTCATCCGCTTCCGCGGCGACCGCATCGCCATGAGCGGGTTGCTCCACCGGGCGCTCTGAACCACCGGGCACTCTGAACCACCGGCCCGTCCGGGCCACCGGGCCCGCCGGCCCGCCGGTCCCTCTGATTTCTCACTCCGCCACTCTTTCCGGGAGACAGCCATGCCTCTGGCCCCTCAGCGCGCCGACGTGCCCGTGACCATCGACGAGTCGAAGTGCATCGACGGCTGCACGCTCTGTGTCGACATGTGCCCGCTCGATTCCCTCGCGATCAACCCGGACAGCGGCAAGGCCTTCATGCACGTCGATGAGTGCTGGTACTGCGGGCCGTGCGCCGCCCGCTGCCCCACGGACGCGGTCACGGTCAACATGCCCTATCTGCTCCGGTGATGGCGGCGAAGGAAGGCGACGAAGGTCGAGAGGCTCCCACTCCCATGAAACGCACAGCTGCCACCAAACGCACGGCTCCCATGAAACGCACAGCTCCAACCAAACGCACAGCGCTCGCCGCTGCCTCGGCCGTCCTGCTGGCCCTGCCCCTAACGAGCTGCGGCGGCGCGAGCGCGGACGACTCCGGAACCGTCACCGTGACCATCGGCTACCAGTCCAAGACCATCAACACCGTCACCGCAGGAACGCTGTTGCGGTCGCTCGGCTACTTCGAGCGCGAACTCGCCGCGCGCGGCAAGCGGGAGGGCGTCACGTACAAGGTCAAATGGCAGGACTACGCCACCGGCGCCCCGATCACCGCGCAGATGACAGCCGGGAAGATCGACATCGGGTCGATGGGCGACTTCCCCCTCTTGATCAACGCCGCCCGTGGCACCCAGTTGAACCGGCCGACGAAGCTCGTCTCCGTCACCGGATACAACCTCCGCGGAGGGCTCAACACCATTGTCACCGGCACCGATTCGAAGCTCTCGGCACTGAGGGACCTGCGCGGCAAGAAAGTCTCGACGAGCGTCGGCTCGGCTGCCGACGGCACCCTGGTACGGGCGCTGCGGCAGGCCGGCATCGACCCGGAGAAGGACATCCGCAAGCTCAACCAGCAGCCCGCCGTGGGTGCCTCGGCGCTCCAGGCGGGCAGCGCTGACGCGCTCTCGCAGTTCGTGGCATGGCCCGGCCTGCTCGCCTTCCAGGACCGGGCCCGCGCACTGTACGACGGTGCGGAACTCGACCTGCCGACTTTCCATGGGGTCACCGCGCGGGACGACTTCGCGAAGAAACGCCCCGGAGTCCTGGAAGACTTTCTGCGCGCCCAGGCCAAGGCGACCGACCACCTCAACAAGCAGCCCGTCGCGGCCGCGGAGACGGTGGCGAAGGCGACCGGTCTTCCGTCCGAGGTCGTCTACCTCTACAACGGCGCGCACGGCATCGCCACCTTCGACCCCACGATCAAACCCGCGCTGGTGGCCGCGTTGAAGAAGGACGTGCCCGTCCTGAAGTCGGCGAAGCTGGTGGGCGATGTCGATGTCGACGCCTTCGTCGACGAGCGGTACGTGAAGAAGGCGTACGGCGACGGATACGCCTCCGCCCTGACCGCCACCCCCAAGCCCCCGCGCAGCGAGCTCTGGCTGAAGGGCGAGAACAAGACCCGGTCCTTCGCCGAACCGGCCGACATGCTGCGCCAGGCAGCCGCGCACCAGGGCAAAGTGCGTGCCGCGTACGTCCCCGACACCACGACCGGGACGTCCTGGTTCGCCGACAAGGCCGTGTGGGTGGCGGACGGCGAGAAGCTCCTGCCCTTCGTCACGCCCTCCACCGCCACGGCCTACACCAAGGCACATCCGGGGGCGCGCACCATCTCGTACAAGCAAGCCCTCACACACAACGCGGCGCAGGGGCAAGCGTCATGACGGGGCATCATCTGCTGCGCGCCCTGTCGCTCGCTGCCGCGCTCGGCCTGTGGCAGCTCCTGACCGCTCTCGACGTCGAACTGTGGCTGCGCTTCGAGCAGTTCCCCACGGTCATCGACGTCTCGCGGGAGTTCGGGCAGCGCATCGGCAGCGAAGAGTACTGGCAGGACCTCACCGACAGCCTCAGCCGCATCCTGACCGGCTTCGCCCTCGCGGCGGTCGCGGGCGTGGCCGTCGGCACGGCGATCGCCCGCTCTCGCCTCGCCGCCGACCTGCTCGGTCCCGTCCTCGAAGTACTGCGGCCCATACCGGCGATCGCCCTGGTGCCCGTGGCGATCCTGCTCTTCCCCAGCAACGAGCAGGGCATCGTGTTCATCACCTTCACCGCGGCGTTCTTCCCCGTCATGGTCTCCACCCGGCACGCTGTCCGCGCCCTGACCCCGGTCTGGGAGGAGGCGGTGCTCACGATGGGCGGCGGCCGGTGGCGCGTCCTCGGCTCGGTGGTCCTGCCCGGGGCGCTGCCCGGCATTCTCGGCGGGCTCTCCGTCGGCATCGGCGTCTCGTGGATCTGTGTGATCTCGGCGGAGATGATCTCCGGCGAGTACGGGGTGGGCTACCGCACGTGGCAGGACTACACGGTGGTCGACTACCCCGGCGTCTTCGTCGGCATGGTGACGATCGGAGCCCTCGGGTGGATGACGTCGACGGCTTTGGAGGTGCTGGGCCGAAGGATGACGCGGTGGCTGCCACGGACGGAGTCCCGCCTTGAGGTACCGGTGCTGCGGCACCGGACCCGGCCGAGCATTCCGCGACCAAAACCCCGCGTCACCACTGCCGATGGTGCTGAGGCGCCTGCCCCCGTACACGTGCCGGGCCGCCCGTACAAGGAGACGCATGGAGGCGTGAAGCCATGAGCACACCCCCGGAGACCATCCTCGCTCCCGTCCTCGCCCCGCCCCGAGGAACCCGGCTCACCCTGCGCGGCGCCTCGATCGGGCGGGCGGGGGCCGCCGTCCTCGACGGGATCGATCTGGACATCGCACCCGGCGAGGTCCTCACCGTCGTCGGCCCGTCCGGATGCGGAAAGTCCACCCTGCTTCGCACCCTCGCCGGGCTGCTGCCTCCCCTCGGCGGGCAGATCACCCAGGACGGGACCCCCATCACCGCACCCCACGCCGAACGTGCACTGATCTTTCAGGACGACGCGCTGCTGCCGTGGCGTACTCTGCGCGCCAACGTCGAACTGCCGCTGGCCATCCAGGGGTTGAGCCGCTCCAGGCGCCGCGCCCACGCCGAGGAATGGCTGGAGCGTGTCGGCCTTGGCGGGCACGGCCTCAAACTCCCGCACCGCGCCTCGGGAGGGCAGCGGCAGCGCGTCCAGCTCGCTCGCGCCCTCGCGGGAGAGCCGCTGGCCGTCCTCATGGACGAGCCGTTCGGCGCGCTCGACGCCCAGACCAGGGCCGGGATGCAGCAGCTCCTGGCCGAGGTGTTGCGCGGCACGGGCGCGACCGTCGTCTTCGTCACTCATGACGTGGACGAGGCGATCTTCCTCGGCGACCGCGTCGCGCTCCTCGGCACCGGCCGTACTTCGGGGCCCCTGGCCGTCCTCGACGTGCCGCACCCTCGCGACCGTACGTCCCACGACGCCCCCGCCACCGTCGAGCTGCGCCGCACCGTTCTGACGTCCCTCGGCACCTGAGAGGCCCTCCTTCCATGCAGATCCCCGCAGTCACCGACGCCCAGGAGCTCTCCTGCGACGTCCTCGTCATCGGCGGCGGCACGGCCGGCACGATGGCGGCGCTCACCGCGGCCGAACAGGGCCGTGACGTCCTCCTCCTGGAGAAGGCGCACGTCCGCCATTCCGGCGCCCTCGCCATGGGCATGGACGGCGTCAACAACGCCGTGATCCCCGGCCGCGCCGAACCCGACGACTACGTAGCCGAGATCACCCGCGCCAACGACGGCATCGTCGACCAGTCCACCGTGCGCCAGACCGCGACCCGCGGTTTCTCGATGGTGCAGCGACTGGAGTCGTACGGGGTGAAGTTCGAGAAGGACGAACACGGCGAGTACGCGGTGCGCCAGGTGCACCGCTCCGGCTCGTACGTCCTGCCCATGCCCGAGGGCAAGGACGTCAAGAAGGTCCTCTACCGGCAGTTGCGCCGCCGCGAGATGCGCGAACGCATCCGCATCGAGAACCGTGTGATGCCGGTGCGGGTGCTCACGGCGGACGGCCGGGCCGTCGGAGCGGCCGGATTCAACACGCGTACGGGCGAGTTCGTGACCGTGCGCGCGGGCGCCGTGATCCTCGCGACCGGCCCGTGCGGCCGCCTCGGCCTGCCCGCGAGCGGCTACCTCTACGGCACGTACGAGAATCCCACCAACGCGGGCGACGGCTACTCCATGGCCTACCACGCCGGCGCCGAACTCACCGGCATCGAGTGCTTCCAGATCAACCCACTGATGAAGGACTACAACGGCCCCGCCTGCGCCTACGTGGCCAACCCCTTCGGCGGCTACCAGGTCAACCGGCACGGCGAGCGCTTCGTCGACTCCGACTACTGGTCGGGCCAGATGATGTCGGAGTTCGCGGCCGAACTCGCCTCGGACCGTGGGCCGGTGTACCTCAAGCTCAGTCATCTGCCGGAAGAGTCGATCAGCGCCCTCGAGAACATCCTGCACTCCACGGAGCGGCCGACACGGGGCACCTTCCACGCGAACCGTGGTCACGACTACCGCACCCACGACGTCGAGATGCACATCTCCGAGATCGGCCTGTGCGGAGGCCACTCGGCGTCAGGGGTCCGCGTGGACGACCACGCCCGCACCACCGTGCCCGGTCTGTACGCCGCGGGGGACCTGGCCTGCGTGCCGCACAACTACATGATCGGCGCGTTCGTCTTCGGCGACCTGGCGGGCGCGGACGCAGCACGATTTCGCGCGTACGAGGGCGAGTTGCCGACCGAGCAGGTGCAAGACGCCCACGAACTGATCTACCACCCGCTGCGCAACCCGGACGGTCCTCCGCAACCGCAGGTCGAGTACAAACTGCGCCGCTTCGTGAACGACTACGTAGCACCGCCGAAGTCGGGCGCGCGGCTGTCGCTGGCCGTGGACCACTTCGAGCGGATGCGCGGCGAAATCGACGAGATGGGCGCGCAGACACCGCACGAGCTGATGCGCTGCGCCGAGGTGCACTTCATCCGGGACTGCGCGGAGATGGCGGCCCGCTCCTCCCTGGCCAGGACGGAGTCCCGCTGGGGCCTCTACCACGAGCGCACGGACCACCCGAAGCGCGACGACGACGTCTGGCTGCACCACCTGGACCTTCACAAATCCCCAGCCGGAACGATGGAGTTCACCGCCCGTCCGGTGGAGCCATACCTGGTCCCGGTCGAGGAATTCACGCCGGTCGGCGGCGCGTCACGCCATCTGGGCGAGGTGCACCCGGAGCAGGTGGCCACGGCCGGGCAGCGCGACCTGGCCCCGGTCGGATCGCCCACCCGAACGAGCAGCACGGAAACGCGGGACACGACCACCGCCGCCTCCCACTCACCACGCCTCCTGGAGCTGCTCACCCTCATCGAGGAGGAGCCCGAACTCCCCCTCCTGCAACCCTTCTTGACCGACCCGGACCCCGCAGTGCGCCGCGCCGCGGTGGCCGCGCTCACCGAAACCGTCCCCGCGGGTACGGGCCCGGCGCTGGCCAAGACACTCGCGGACCCGGATCCGGGAGTCCGCGGCGCCGCTGCCGCATCCCTGCGCGAACTGGTCGAAGTCCTGCCGCCAGGACCGGAGTTGGGCAGCGGGCTGCACGCGGCCCTAGCGCATGTGGACGCCCTGGTCCGGGCGACGGCCCTGGACGTCCTGCGTGCCCTGCGCCTGGGCGACGCCGCCGCTTACGCCCCTGCCCTCGCCGACCCGGACATCGAGGTCCGCATCGCATCGGTGCGCGCCCTGGTCTCGGTCGGCGCCCTCGACGCCGTCGCCCGCGCAGGAGCAGACCAGGCCCGCGAGGTCCGCGTCACGGTGGCCCGCGGCTTGGACACCCCGCAGGCGCTAGCCCCACTGCTAAGCGACGCGGACATCCTGGTCCGCGCGGCAGCGTTCACCACCCTGGCCTCCGTGGGTTGCCCCACCCCGTACGACCTCGCGGCCGAGGACGCGCTGGCCGCCCCGTCCTGGCAGGTACGCACAGGTGCGGCCACGGCCCTGGGCGCAGCCGACCCGCACCGCGCCGTCCCCGCGCTGTCCAAGGCACTCGGCGACCCCAACGCCGACGTCCGCAAGGCCGCAGTCCTGGCCCTGCTCCGGCACCCGGCGCACGAGGACGCTCGTACGGCACTCGCCACGGCAGTCCTTGATCCGGACGCGGATGTCCGTGCCTACGCGGCTCGGGCGGCCGCGCCTGCCTGACCGGCCGCGCGGACGCACGCCATGGTGATTGTTCTGTTGGCCGGTGGGGTGGGGCGGCGGCACCGGGGAGCAAGTACCGCCGCCGGGGGAGTTGCTCAGTCGACCTGATTGTTCGCGTGCTTGGGCAGGCAGAACATCAGGACCCATAGCAGGGCGAGGAGGCCGCCGACCCACCACAGCACGTGGATGAACGCGTCGCGGTTGAGTGCGGAGTCGGGTGAGCCCTCGGTGGTGGCGAAGAACACCAGGGCGGTCAGCGCGGTGCCTAGCGCGATGCCCAGGTGGATCGCGGTGTTGAACAGGCCCGAGGCAGCCCCGGCGTCCTCGTGCGGGACCTTGGCCAGTGACAGGTCGGCGAGCGGGCCGCCGACCATGCCGAGGCCGAACCCGATCAGTACCACCGGCGCGGTCATCCCCAGCAGGGTCAGGTCGGCCTGAGTTGCGGCGGCCTGGAGCCCGTAGGCGGCCATCGCGGCGATCGTGATGAGCGCTCCGGCCTGGGGAAGGCGCCGGGCGAAGCGCCCGGCGCTCTTCGCCGCGAGGGTCGCGCCGGCCAGCTCTCCCAGGGAGAGCAGCACGAAGGCCAGGGCCGCGTGGACGGGGCTCATGCCCAGCCCGCGCTGGAGGTACAGGGTCCAGGTCATGAAGAACAGCCCGCACAGCAGGCCGTGCATCAGCTGCGCGGCCGTGCCCCCGGAGAACTGCCTGCCCTGGAACAGGGACAGGGGCACGAGGGGGGCGTTGCCCTGCCTTCGCTGCTGGTGGCGCAGGAAGACACCGAGGACGAGGAGACCGGTGGCGAGCATGGCGAAGCACCACAGTGGCCAGTGGTGCAGGTGCCCCTCGGCGAGCGGGAAGACGATCAGGACGATGGCCAGTGCGGACAACGCCATGCCGGCCAGGTCGGGCCGGTCGGCCTTCCGGGCGGTGGACTCGGGGATGAACTTGCGTCCCAGGAGGAGCATGGCGAGGCCGACGGGCACGTTGACCAGGAAGATCGGCCGCCAGGACAGTCCGAACAGGTCGGCCTCGGTGAGCAGGCCGCCCATCACCGGGCCCAGGACGTTCGCGATGGACAGGACGGCCCCGTACAGGCCGAACGCCTTGCTGCGGCTCTGCCCCTCGAACGTGACATGGAGGGTGGCCAGGACCTGCGGGATCATCAGAGCCACTCCCACACCCTGGAGCAGACGGGCGCCGATCAGTACGCCCGGCCCCGCGGCGAGCCCGCACAGCAGCGAGGCCGCGGTGAACACGGCGGTGCCGATGAGGAGGATCCTGCGCCGGCCGTAGAGGTCGCCGAGGCGCCCGCCGGTGATCAACCCGACGGCGACGGGCAATGAATAGCCGGTGGTCAGCCACTGCACCGCGGCCGGCCCCGCGCCGGTCGACTCCTGGATCGCGGGCAGCGCGGTCAGGACAACCGACTGGTCGAGGAGGTTCATCAGCTCGGCACCCAGGAGCACCAAGAGGGCGATCCGGGCCGCCAGGGCCATTCTCGGGTGGTGAGGTGCTGGGTCGTCCGGGGACGGGGTGGTGGTGTTGTGCTGCGGCTCGTTGCCGAGCGCGGAGGAAGACACGACGGGAAGACTCCTGATCCAAAGCAATCGAGGAGCCCTGCCGACAGCCGCACCGGGACCGGAAAACACCAAAGCCCGGGGCAGACGGCAGAGCTGCACCCGGGACGGAAAACTGCGAGGGAGGGTGACGCAACTCAGGCCAGCGCGACGTCCGCCCCCAGAACACGTGCGACAAAACAGCACGCGGGGAACGCGGACGACTACATGGCCTGGTTAATAAGTCGTCACCTCAAGATCGACACAGAAGGAACAGGAAGTCCGGTCGCTGCCACCGACACCTCGGCGGAGCACCCGACTACTCTACGGCACTGTTTCTATGGCCGCAGGTGAAGGCTCCCGGCTGGGCCGGCGCGCTGTGCGCGACGAGGGCCCTGTGGAGGTGCTCAGAAGCAGACAAGCCCCTGAACCTCAGGAACCGGTGCGCCGCGCCCGCAGCTGAACCTCAGGAACCGGTGCGCCGCGCCCGCCGCTGGGCCGCAGTACCGTGCGGCTGGGCAGGAGCACTCAGTCGCCCGCATCGGGCCGGAGCGCCTTGCGTCTGAATGGCCCTTTCACCGCTGCGACACGGCGGCCGCTTGGTGAAGCTGGAGGGAATCCGGTGGACGACGGCGCACCAACTCCTGTGGCGCCCGCCCAGGGGCCCCGGCCACCGGCGTGAGGGGCAGATCGTGGCAAAGGCGTATCTGGTGGGCAGCGGGATCGCGTCGCTGTCGGCGGCGGCGTTCTTGATCCGTGACGGCGGCTTCGCCGGGTCGGACATCGTGATCCTGGAGGAGCAGAACCGTCAGGGCGGCAGCCTGGACGCGGCGGGCTCGCCGGAGACCGGCTACACCATGCGCGGCGGCCGCATGTTCGAGGTTCACTTCGCGTGCACCTACGACCTGCTGGACTCGATCCCGTCCCTGGACGACCCATCGAAGTCGGTCACCGAGGACACCTTCGCCTTCCACGAGGACTTCGCCTGGGACGACCTGGCACGCCTCGTCGACGCCGACGGCAAGGTGGTGCCCTCACACGCGATGGGCTTTTCCGAGCGCGACCGCCTGGAGCTGATCAAATGCTGCGCGACGCCGGAGAAGCAGCTGGACGGGAAACGCATCACCGACTGCTTCAGCCCTGAGTTCTTCACCACCAACTTCTGGTGGATGTGGTGCACCACGTTCGCGTTCGAGCCGTGGCACAGCGCCATCGAGTTCCGCCGCTACCTGAACCGGTTCGTCCACCTGTTCAAGACGTTCGACTCGATGTCGGGCATCTACCGGACCCGCTTCAACCAGTACGACTCGATCGTGCGACCGCTCGTGTCCTGGCTGACCGGCCAGGGCGTGACCATCCAGATCGACACCAGGGTCACCGACCTGGCCCTCACCGACGCAGACAAGCTCACCGTCAAGTCGATCAGCTGGGACCGCGCCGGCCAGACTGAGACCGTACCGGTGGACGAGGAAGATCTGGTCATGGTCACCAACGGCTCCATGACCGCGAGTTCGACGCTCGGCTCCACCGAAACTGCCGCCACGCTGGACACCACCGACTCCTCTGGAGCCTGGCACCTGTGGCAGACCCTGGCTGACAAACGCCCGGGCCTGGGGAATCCGCGGGTCTTCAACTCCTCCATCAGCGACTCCACGTGGGAGTCGTTCACGGTCACGACGAAGGACCCCAAGTTCTTCGAGCTGATGGAGAAGTTCTCCGGCAGTGAGGCGGGCAAGGGCGGCCTGATCACCTTCAAGGACTCGCCCTGGCTGCTGACGATCGTCCTCAACCATCAGCCCCACTTTCGCGAGCAGCCCGAGGACACCTTTGTCTGGTGGGGCTACGCCCTCTTCCCCGACAAGCAGGGCGACTTCGTACGCAAGCCGATGCGCGAGTGCACCGGCCGAGAAATCCTCCAAGAGGTCATGGGGCACCTGCGTTTCGAGGAAGGACCGCAGATCGTCGAGCACTCGACGGTCATCCCCGCCCTCATGCCGTACATCACCAGCCAGTTCCTGGTTCGCAAAGCCGGCGACCGCCCTCAGGTCGTCCCTGACGGTTCCACCAATCTGGCCTTCATCGGCCAGTACGCCGAAGTCCCCGACGACGTGGTCTTCACCGTGGAGTACTCCGTCCGCACCGCCTGGACCGCGGTCGCACAGCTCCTGAAGCTCGACAAGCAGCCCCCGCCCGTCTACAAGGGCCAGCACAACCCCAAGGTCCTGGTCGAAGCACTCGCGACCATGCACCGACGCTGACCATCCCCGCGCCCTCCAGCTGTTTCGTCTCTCCTCTCCATCGCCGTTGTGGCGCCGTCGGTGGCCCCCGCCGCCTTACGAAAGGCATCAGCCGCGCGGCCGGAGGGATACTGATGGTGGCAGTTGTCCCGTCCCGCCCCCGAGGGCTTGCCTCGGAGGCGGGGCCGGGAGCGCAACGCACCTCTATCGATGTCCTCCGAGGGGAGCCGTTCATGACCACGGCGAAAGACCTGTTCCTCATCGCCAGTGACCTGAAGCATTCCGTGGGACAGGGCGATCTGTCCCTCGCCCTCGCGGGAGCCGAGCTGATTGATCTCATCGGTGTGGGGGCGGTCGCCGTGGACGGCGAGCGCATCGTGCCGGGTGGACAGCCGACGCTGGATGATCGGTTCATGGTCGAGGCTGCGGCAGGTCTCACTCGGCGGGCGCCCTATGAGCGTATCGAGGACTGGTTGTGGCGCCGGGGCCGCGACCTCGCGGCCGCGTACCAAGTGGCCTTGGAGGAGAGCGATGAGCTGAAGCCGCAGCGGAGCGGCCGGCTGCCCTTCGGCTCGCAGCGCGTGGAACCGGTCGATACGCCCGCACGCCGACGTGCAGTCGACCGCTGGAAAGAGAGGGAACCCGTCCTGGCCGCCCTCGCCTCGGTCGTGGGCATCGACGACGACCGCTCTGGAGATGAGCCCGGCCTGGAGGACGAGGCGGTGACCACCGTGCTGGCCGTCGTCCATGACGCGGTGATGGAGTTGGAGGCAGTACGCCAGCGGCGGACCATCGAGAACGCTGCCTTCGCCAACCTCTGGCGCGGACCGTGAGCCGAACCCGCCCCGGGGGAGGGCGAGTCCGAAGGCCACGCGGTCGCACGGCCAGCGGGCGGGCGGCGCCTTCAACATGTCCGTGGAGCAGTTCCGGTCGGGGGCGCGGCTACACCTGAAAACGGGGTGTGCGTCCGGCGGCCCACAGCCTGATCGCAAAGTCGCATGAGCCATCGCCGGCTCTGGAGAACGACGGTTGCCGGCGCCTGGCGCGCTCCTGCGTGCAGGAACGGTCTTGTTCCTGTCCTGGCGCGGTGGGCTCCATCAACACTGCGTCTTCGTGAAGGCCAGGTCCGCGTCGGCGCCGCGGCGGCCGCGGCGAACTCCGGGCTGAGGTCTGCGTCTCAGGTGATCTGGTCCGATTCGCTCCTGGTCCCGGGTGATCTGGTGCCGCGTGAGGGCGGCCGTCATCGCGCAGACGTGGATCAGCACACGAGCGAACGCGCGATGCGGAATCCCACGTCCTCGACCTGGAAAGTCGGGTGACTGCGGCGCCGCGCGGATGCCCTGCAGCTCCAGTGCTCGTCGAACCAGCCTCCGCCACGTAGCACTCGGTAGGCGCCGTAGACCTCGGCGTCGTAGATGTCCCAGCACCAGTCCCAGACGTTGCCGAGCATGTCGTAAAGGCCCCACGGGTTGGGCCGCTTGCAGCCCACGTCGTGGATCTGCTCGTGTGAGTTGTCGCGGTACCAGGCGATCTCGTCGAGCGGCCCGTAGTGCGGTCCGGTCGTACCGGCACGGCAGGCGTGCTCCCACTCGGCTTCGGTCGGCAGCCGGTACCCGTCGGCGGACGCGTCCCACTCGATGCCTTCGCCGTCGGCGTGAAGATGGTAGGCGGATGCCAACCCGTCACGTTGGGACAGGGCATTGCAGAATCGGACCGCGTCCCACCAAGAGACGCTCTCAACGGGCAAGGGGCCCCCGTGTGCGGTGCTCGGCCGCAGGCCGGTGACCTGTGCGTACAGTGCTTGAGTGACTGGGAACGCCGCGAGTGCGTAGGGGGCGAGCTCGACAGACCAGCTGCGCTGTGTCCGTCGGTCCGACAGTGCTACCAGCCCTGGTGGGATGGCGATCATCTTTCCTGCGCTCGCATCCATGGGTAAATGATCGCACCGGCGGTTGTTACGGCCACGCGCCCGACCTTCCGCTTTGCGGAGAGGCGCTGCTGATCAACAAACAGGCCGCCCACAAGAACCGGCAGGGCCAGCAACCGCTGGATCAGTGCGAGAAGACCGCCACGCGCTACGCGGACTCCGCACGGGCCCTGTTGGAACAGGCCGCTGTAGCTTGGAACCGGCCCCTGAACAGCACGGTTGATGAAATCTGCTCGCCCGAACGCGCCGCGAAGGGAATCATGGACGAGTGACGTCGACCGAAGCAGCAATGACCGCTCTACAAGACCATGCCGCCCTCTGGAGCATGGGGGAAATTCGCGCCAGCGATGTCGTGGATGTCGCCTGTGATGCGCTCGTCGCCGGACTCGACACCCCCGGTCTTCGAATCCTCGCCGCCTGCACGCGTGCCGAGGCGGACTACGACGTCCACGACCTGCTTCCCGCAGCACTCGACGAACTCGGCCTCACTTTCCATCCGGTCGGCAGCGCGGGTCAGGAAGCCGCCACCCGAGCTTTCGCACGCCGCATGCTCGCCGGAGAGCTCACGCCTCGGGAGTTCACCTTCCGGATTCATGAGCGCCATGGGCATGAGCTGACCCTGACCGAGCGCCTCGCTGAACTCGACGACGAGTACGACATCCTCGATTACGGCGACAGGACCGTGGACCAGGTCGACGCCGAGGTTACGGCCGAAGCCCGCCGCCTCGCAGCGCACCCCACGGTACCCGCTGAACCCACGGATTCGCCCAGCTGATACTCACGGGCCGACCCGTGAGTGCCCTCTGCACAGACTTCGGTTGCCCTGAATCAGTGCGCCTCTCCGGTCGCGAGTAGCAGAGCTTCAGCGGCTGTCGAGGTAATTGACCTTGGTCAGCTAGTGCTCTGACCGCATAGGTTCACCGGTTTGAGCATCTCCGGCCCTGCACCCGCTCAGGAGGCGGCTGTTGTTGCCCAGGTTCGGAACAGAGTGAGGGCCTCGGTGAGGTTTCCGGGACCGCACGCGGCGTGAAAAGTCTTCTCAGCTATCCAGGTGCGGACCCAGTCCTGCGTGCTGCGGTTGACCTCCTGGAGGTTGTAGTCGCGTTCTTCCAGGTCCGTCTCCTCCAAATCGATCTCGATGGTCCAGCCGGGGTTGTCGAGCGTGGCAATTTTCACGCCCCACTCGTGCTCCCAGTCGCCGTCGCACTGCTGCGTGTACCAGTTCTGCAGCCAGTCAAGAAGGGGATCCGAATCGCTCATGGCAGGAGATGCTAGGCGAGTCGCGCGCCGGGTTCGGGCGTGACTGGTCCGTCCTGCAGGGGAGAAGCGATGGCGGAACCGGTGCGAGTACGCAGACTGACCGATCAGGGAGGGGCACCGACTGCAGCAGATCGTGCGTCGGGGCGGCACCAGCTCGGTGCGCTACCGCCGCGCGATGCTGCTGCTGGCGTCGGCCGGCGGGAACCGGGTGCCCGTCATCGCCCAGCTCGTGGCCGCTGACGAGGACACCGTGCGTGATCTCATCCACCGCTTCAACGAGATCGGCCTGGTCTGCCTGGACCCTCGGTGGGCGGGAGGCCGTCCCGCATCGAGCACGTTCTGGATCACTTACCAGACCGTGTTTTCGCGTTCGACGAGTTCGGGCTGCTCGGCATCCGTCCACCGCAGGATCCTGCTGGGCGCCACGAAACCGACCCCAGCGGATCCCGGCCACCTACCACCGCACCCACGGCGTCACCTACTTCCACGGCTGCTACTCCATCAGTGACGACAGCCCGTGGGGCGTCAATCGCCGCCACAAGGGCGCCACGCAGTCCTTGGCCGCGCTGAAGTCGATCCGCGCTGCCCGACCCGATGGCGCCCCCATCTACGTGATCATGGACCACCTGTCCGCCCACAAAGGCGCCAAGATCCGGGCCTGGGCGAAGAAACACCGGGTTGAGCTGTCTTTCACCCCGACCAACGCCTCCTGGGCGAACCCGATCGAGGCCCACCTCGGGCCCCTACGACAGTTCACCCTGGCCAACTCCCACCACCCGAACCACACGGTTCAGACGCGCGCACTGCAGGCATATCTACGCTGGCGCAACACCAACGCCCGCCACCCCGACGTCCTCACAGCCCAGCGACGAGAACGCGCCCGAATACGTAGCGAGAGGGGCAGGCCCTGAGAAGGACGCCCCCTCGCCGTCGCAGCATGACCTGCAAACCCGGTGAACCTATGCGGTCACAGCACTAGCGCAACGTACGCCGGTCGCAGGGCAGTTCGGGCGAGCCCGCTGAACAGGTTCGTGGCGTGGCTGTGGTCGCCGCGTGCCGGTGGAACTCCCTGACTGTGCTTCTTCGATGTGGCCACCGATCGGGTGGCGGTCAGTGAAGCGAAACGAGCGAGGCCCGGGCTGTTGATCGAAATGCCTGACGTCGCAATTACGTTGGGTCAGCGTCTTACGGACTGCCCAACCGGAACGGGCCACTTCCCCCGTTCCGGTTGGGGAGTTCTCGTGTGACAGGCGGCTGTTCGCCCCGATGGCGCTAACGTCGTGCGCGGCTCCGGTGTCTTTGAGCGGTGACACCGCTCGGCCAGGCCCGGGCCTGCTCCTACGTACGCGTTCCGCACCCAGAGCCGACGACGCAAGGGGAATCGATTCCATGACCGTCACAGCAGCACGCCGCACCATGTCACCGCGTCGCTTCGCCGCCCGCACGGCGGCCGTGGCGGCCCTGTCCGCCGCCGCGCTCCTCGGCGGCGGTCTCACGGCTCAGGCCGCCGCACCCGCCCGCACGACGGGCGCGGCTGTGGAGCTCGCGCCGACCGGTGTGCTCGCGACCAAGTGCTACTACAGGGTCAACGCCAGCGGCGGTCTGCTGATCCGCAGCGGGCCCGGCACCGGCTACTCGGTCGTCGGGTCCTATGCCAACGGCTCCACGATCCTCGCGTCGGCGTCCACCACCAACGGTTTCCGCAACGTGGGCACCAACCGCTGGGTCTCCTCGGCGTACACCGTCCGCATCACCAGCTATCCCTGCGAGTAACAGGGACCCGCGCCGAGGACACCGTCCCCCAGCCCTTCAACGACCCGTCGGCCGCCGGAAATCCTTCCGGCGGCCGACGTCTCGATCAACAGCCCGGGGCCTCATGTTCGCCGCCCTGGCGAACTGAAATCAGCCGAACCACGACTCCGTCTGGAGCTACGAGGACCAGGCCGGTCCGCCACCTGCCACGATCCCTCTCAGCGTTGCTGTGGCCCTCGTCCTTGGCAGGACAACCTTCCCGCTACTGGGACGGTCATGCAGTCATGATTCTCTCGTCCGAAGATGCCGGTATCTGGATACTGCCCGTGGTGCTCTTGTTGGGAGCGGCCGCTATCTCGCCGTTCGCCTGCGCAGTGCTCGCTGGGCGAGTGATCCTGCGTGTCGTGCGGTCCGCGGCTGCGGGCGACGTTTGGACTGCGTTCACCCCTGGCACGTGGTTGCTCTCCGCAGGATCGGGTGCCTTCGGTGCAGGGTTCCCGTTCTGCGTCTCACTGTTCGGCAGGCCTGCCACATGGGTTGAGACCGTGGGCTTTGTGTGTGGCTGTTTCGCCCTGGCCGCTGTGACGATGTCGGGACTTACGGCAGCCCTGAACCGGCGACTGAACGGCGGTGCAACCGGCACATGAGGGCGTCCCACATCTGCGAGTAAGGAAACCGGCGGGGCTGCCGTGGTTACGATCCAGAGCGCAGTCCCAGAGCGCTGTGCTCCACTACACCGGAGGGAAGGTCGCTCCTTCCCGAAGCTCGAGCGGTCAACTCCACGAGGGCGGCCCTGAGGTCGGCGGCGGGCTCTCCAAGGACGATCGCGTTGATGACCAACTCCAGCATCAGACGGTCGTACTCGTCTCCTGAACTCCGATAGCGCTGGCGATCGGCCTCCACGACAGCAGAGGTGATCTTCCTGCCACCCTCGGTCACTGGGGCAAAGGACGCCTCATAGATGCCGTGGCCGGTCCAACTACGGTGCAGGAAAAGGACATCGCCTTCAACGAAGATGTTCCACTTCTCATCCATGCTCTGAGCTCGATATCCGCGCCGGATCCGGTCCCATTCCTCGACAGTCCAGACTCGATCCGGCAACTGAGTCACCGTGCGGGGCGTGTTGATCGAATGGAGGCGCCGGAACGACTCTCGGGTGAGCGGGGCATCGGCAGTCATGACGTGATCCTACGGAAGCACCACGGCAACAGGACAGCGGCTTTCCTTCGAAACTCGCCCTGCTCCCTGCCCCAGTCGAGCCTCGTCTGCTCAATCAGTACGGCTTGCGGTTATGCCTCGGCACCGTGGAGGCATGCTCCGTCTGTTCAGCACTGCCGAGTCGGTGTTGTCCACGTAGATCGCGGCGAGCGAGATGATTCCAGAGGCCCCGTTTCTCGTCGTCGGCGTAGAGGGAGATGGGTCGGCTGGAGGCCGGGAGGTGCTGCTGGTAACCCGTCACGTATTGCATCGGGCTACGGCGAACGTTCCGGACGCTATGCGTTCAGCCGCTCTTCCAAGCAGATGGTTACGGTGTCCCCTTCCTCCTTGCAGATCGCTTTGCGCACCTCCGATTTCACGGGCAGCTTGTGCGTGCCATCGCCCAGGGCCATGAAGGAACTCTGGAACGGATGGCCGTCGATCGTGCCCCGGACCTTGACCAGGCCGCGGGTGCCGAAATAGTCAGCCGACTCAGGCCACACGACGTAGGTCCAGCCGCCCTTGTTCGGGCTCTTCTGCAGGGCCGCGGTGAACTGCTTGTGCATCACGGATACCGCCTTTCAAGAACTGTTGATGAGGATGAGATGACGCCAATCCCGATCGTGGCGGCCTGTGTGACGCGGATAGGGGCTGCTCACTCCAAGCCTCCACTTCCTCACGTTCACTAGGGAAGACGGCGGCCGGTGGGAAAACTCATCGCTCGCCAGCAGATCAACCGGGCTGGGCTCCTCATCCCCCGGCTCCGCAACCTCGGCCTCGCGAGGCAAGCCAGCGATCCACAGCAGACGAGCCCGCCCACTTCCCCTCCCTCGCAGATGAGCCGGGGCCAGGCGATGCCGGGGGTGGATGTACACCTCGGCAAGCGGCTCACCACCGCGTCTTATGACCAATCGCTGACAGTCGGCCGGCCGGCCTCAGGGGCTCACCGCCGCATCAGAATGGTCAACCGGACCCGCCCGCCGTCGTCCAGGTGGCCCCATTGTTCATGGAACGACTGCAGACTCCGCGCTGTGCCGTGCATCGCGAAGTACCACTGCGGGTCGTTCGTCGCCTTCTCCTCTTCGTGGCGGGCGTAGTTCTCCATGGTGACGGAGTCCGAGCCACTCGTGGCGACGACTGAAGCGAAGTGGAAGTCGAAGTCGCCTGCCTCGCGCACCGGGCGCTGGGTCTTGGTCATCAGCACATCGCCGACAGCGGCGGGGGGCGTGTACTGGTTCAGCCGGTACTTCTTGATCGCCGCCTCGAGCGGTTCCTCGCCCTGATGGGACAGGACGCCCTCGATGAGCTGCTGCATGACCTGGCTGTACTTCCCGATCTTGGCGGGGTCGCGACCTGCTTCCTTCTTGGCCTTCGCGTAGTCCTTGGCGCGTGGCGCCTTCTTGTGCTTGACCTCGGCCAGGATGTTCGCGAGCGCTTCGAAGTAGGCGTCGGTGCCGTGGTCGGCGAGCCCTTCCTGCCCGGAGACGGCTTTGGCCATCTCGTTGCACCTCTGCGGCAGGTTGACGTCGAGCCCGTGCTCGACCGTTCCTTGCGGGTGCCGGGCGGAGGGCCCGCGTGCCACTACGGGCTGGACGCGCCACAGAGTCGTGGAGACCGATCCCCGGGTGATGGCCAGGTAGTGGCTTCCCGACTTCTCCAGCTTGACTTTCCCCTGCAGAAGGGTGTTGGCCTTGCTGATCTGCTCGTCGGTGGCGAAGAACATCTTGGCCTGGCGGCCATCAGAGGTGTGCTCCACCGCGAGGTCAAGGTTGTCGGAGATGTTCAGCGGGACCTGGCCTTTGTACACGATGTTCGGCTGCCCGGAGTCGTCGACGAAGCTCTCGCGTTCGCTCTCGCCGGCCTGCGTGCGGACCGTACGCGGCTGCATGTCCTGGCCGGGGAAGAAGTCGTCGCCGCTCGTGTCGAAGAAGTCCCCCCGCCGCACGGTGCTTCGCGTGCCGCCAGGGCTCTGCCGCCCCATCTCCGGGTACTCGCTGTCGATCGGATGCACCGTCGTGTACCGCTGCACGGAGTCGTCGCTGCAAGCGGACGACGAGTCCGTGGCCGGGGGATGCCCCGCTGTGGCCCGCTGCGCGACGGACGGCGCGGTGCTCGTCCCGGCGGCGTAGGCAGCGCCGTCCGTCTCCGCCGTACGCTCACTCGCCTGCCGGGGGTCGGTCACGGCCACCCCGGCGCCGTGGTCCGTGCCCGTCTCGATTTCGCCTCGGGTGTTCTTGTCGACGTGCCCGAGTTCGTGGCCGATGATCCTCTCATCGTGTTCGGCCCGCCGACCGAGCAGCACGTGCGTCCCCACGGTGATGGCCTCGGCCCCGAACGCCTCCACGGCGCGCTGTGCGGCGGGCCCGGTGTAGAAGCGCGCGGCGGAGAGACTCTCGTTCCGGTAGAAGGACTGCGCTCGGTGCAAAGACGCCCCCTCCAGCGTCGCACCGGGCGAAGAGGTCGCCTCGTCGACCAGCGCGCTCGGGTCGGCGTACTCCGAGTCCTCCGCGGCGCGCTGTTCGGCGCGTCGCTGCGCGAGTATCCGCGAGGCCGCCTGGTTGCCGGCCGACCTCTGGAGCGCGGCGATCTCGTCGGCGGTGACCGGTCTCGCGGACGCCCCGGACGACTTGAGCTGTGCGGAGGAAGCTGTCGGGGACTGCCGGTTCGGCGCCTCCGCCTTCTCCTGGGGCATACGCACCCGCTCGTACATGCTGCGCTCCTCCATTGGCATCGCACGGCGCTGTACTGATCACCCAAACAGAGGGAACGCGAAAAGCCACGGGTTCAAAGTGCAGACGTGGGGGCAGACCTGGTTGCCTCCGATTTCTCAACAGCGGCGGAAGGGTACTGGGTGCCGGTCGCGCCTAGCACTCCAGTAGTACTCCAGCTGTAAATCGTGATCTTCGATCCGACGCAACCGCACCACCGGCGAACTCGCCTACTACCGCTGCCATTCCACCGTGCCGGTCCCGTTCCCGTTGCGTACCCTGGTCCGGACTGCCGGATCCAGGTGGCGGGTGGAGGAGACCTTCCAGACCGAGAAGGGCTGGCCGGACTCGACGAACGCCGGGTCCGCCGCTACGCGTCCTGGAGCCGCTGGGTCACCCTCGCCATCCTCGCTCATGCCTTCCTCGCCATCGTCCGTGCAGACGAACGCAGGCGTTGCACCGGACCGGACGACGTGGTCCCGCTGACCTGCAACGAGATCCGGCACCTGCTGCTCGCCGTCACCGTCCGGCCGCTGACCGACCTATCCCACCGGCTCGGCTGGTCCGACTGGAGACGCCGCCACAGGCTCAAGCCCAGGCCAGCCATTACCGGCGGCAAGCTGCACATCAGGCATGAATGATCTCTCGCTGCGAAGATCGAGCATTCTCACCGAAGACCGGAATCAGGTCCGGCGGCGTCGGCGTCGGCGTCGGCGTCGGCGTCGGTAATACGCGTACGTGAGAACCAGAAGCAGTGGACCCCACAAGTTCATCAGCCCGCTCATCGCCATCGCGAGGACATCCCAGCCCTCGTCATACGGCCAGGCCGCCGTGCCGGCGGTAGCGGCTTCGTACAGCCAGTGGATGCAGAGCGCGGTGAAGAAGAGGCCGCCCACGAACTCGGCATCCAGCCCGAGGCGTACGACCCGAAACTCGACGTCGACTTCACCCAGCTCCGCGATCAGGACCTACGCGCCGAGGGCTTCGGGGCCGCAGCCTGACCGGGCCAGGCCGGACGGCAGTGCAGCCAGGCCGATTCCTTCGGATGTAGCCCGTTGGTGCCGTCCACTGCTCCGGCTACCGATCTGCCGGGCCCCGGGTCCCGCCGGGGGACTGGGCGACGAGCCGGGTCTCGATGTGCTGAAGGGTTGTGATCACGGCATCGATCTCGTGGGAATCGGTGACCGTGCCGTCGAGCAGGCGGCTCCAGGCGTCACGCAGTCGCTGCAGGTTCTCCTGTGCCTTTTCGGTGGGGTAGAGGCGTACCCGGCGGGCGTCGCGCCGGTCGACGTCGCGGCGCACCAGGCCCTTCTCCTCCAGGCCGCGTACCGCCCTGCTGAAGTTGCTGGAGATCAGCTGGGTGGCCTCGGCCGCTTCGCCGGCCGTCGTGCCGGGATGCCGGTCGATGAAGCGCATCACCGCGCCTTCCAGGGGCGTCCCGGACTCGGCCGCGGTTTCCTTTGACGCCTCGATGTGCCGCCCCACCGCCAGGATCAGGTCAGCCAGCTCGAAGAGCTGCGAGGTCTGGTTCTCTTCCATCGCCCCACCCTAACTTCCCTGTCGAAAGATAGCTGTCATTTGACAGGTAAATCTTCGGCTCGTAATGTGACTGGTGTCCGAATTGCATAGATTCAGGGTCGGCGCTCAAGGCCGACCTTCTGGAACGAGGAACAGCCATGACAGCAACTGACAGCAAGACCGCTCTGATCGTCGGTGCCTCCCGGGGACTGGGCTACGCGCTGACCGCCGAGCTCCTGAGCCGGGGCTGGCAGGTCACCGCGACCGAGCGCAAGCAGTCCGACCTGCACACCCTGGCCCAGTCGGCGAACGGCCACCTCACTGTGGAGAACGTCGACATCACAGCACCCGAGCGGGTCGCAGCGCTGCGCGAGCGTCTGGCCGGCACCACGCTCGACCTGCTGTTCGTCAACGCCGGCACGAACTACACCACCGACCCCTCGGCGACCTTCACCGATGTGTCCACCGACGACTTCACCCGCGTCATGGTCACTAACGCACTGAGCCCCATGCGCGCCGTCGAGACGCTGAAGGACCTGGTCCCCGCGAGCGGAACCATCGGCGTGATGTCCTCGGGACAGGGCAGCGTCGCCGACAACACGAGGGGCGGCTTCGAGGTCTACCGGGCGAGCAAGTCCGCGCTGAACCAGCTCATGCGCAGCTTCGCCGCCCGGCACGCCGATGACCCGCGCACGCTCCTGCTCATGGCCCCGGGCTGGGTCAAGACCGACCTGGGCGGCCCCAGCGCCCGCCTGACCATCGACGAGAGCATCCCCGGCGTCGTCGACACGATCGAGGCCCACGCAGGCAAGGGTGGACTGCACTACCTCGACCGTGAGGGCCAGACCGTCCGCTGGTAGTACCCCAGCTCCGCCCCCGACCGCCCTGGAGGCCGCCCACATGAAGATCATCGCCGTCGAAGAACACTGGAACAGCGCCCGCATCCGGGAAGCACTGGAACGCCTGCCGTCCGGGTCCCGGGACGAAAGCGTCGCCTTCAACGCGAGGGGCGACAATCAGGCGCGCCTTGAGGACATCGGCCCCGGCCGCATCGAGGCGATGGACGCCGCCGGGATCGACGTCTCCATCCTGTCGGTCGTCACCCCCGCCACCCAGCCCCTGCCACCGGCCGAGGCCGTCGCACTGGCACGGGAGGCGAACGACGAAGCCACCGACGCCGTCCGCGCCCACCCCGACCGCTTCCGCGCATTCGCCACCCTGCCGACCAGCGACCCCCAGGCCGCAGCCGCCGAACTCGAACGCTGCGCGACCGAGTTGGGGCACGTCGGCGCGATGATCCACGGACGCAGCGGCAGCCGCACCCTCGACGATCCGGCCTACGAGGACCTGTTCGCCACCGCGGCCCGCCTGCACCAACCCGTCTTCATCCACCCGCAGATCACCTCCAACGAGCTGCGCGACGCCTCCTACCGGGGCCTGGACCCACAGATCGAACTCGGCCTGGCAAGCTTCGGCTGGGGCTGGCACATGGACACCGGCCTCTCCGCCCTGCGCCTCGTCCTCAGCGGCACCTTCGACCGCCACCCCGATCTGCAGCTCGTCCTCGGGCACTGGGGCGAGATGCTGCTGTTCTGGCTGGACCGCGTCGACAGCCTCTCGAACGTCGCCACACACCTCGAACGCCGAGTGGCCGACTACATCACCACCAACATCCACATCACCAGCAGCGGAATGCTCCAGGAACGGCTCCTGCACCACACCCTCGACTTCACCCACGCCGACAAGGTGCTGTTCTCCACCGACTACCCCTTCCACCGACCCGACGCAGCGGCCGTCCAGAAGTTCTTCGAGGCCATCCCCGACCCCGCAGACCGCTCCAAGATCGCCTCAACCAACGCAGAAGCCCTGTTCCGCCTTACGTCACGGACCTGTACACGGTCGTCCCTGTCGTCAAACGAACGAATGACGGCAGGTGCGGCGGGCGTCCAATGAACCCGGTCGTTCAGGGACCTGACGGCGGCGCAGATCCATTCAGATCCGATGAAGGATGATGACAGGGTTTGCTGACAGCTAGGGTCGAATGCGACCTCCGCAACGGGGAGCGGCATGGCCAACCTGGTCTACAAGAGGGTGTCACCCAACAGCAGTCGACCGACCGACAGATCCTCGTCCTGGACGAGGCTGGGATCGAGGACCCGGTCGTCTTCGAGGAGCAGGCCGGGACCTCCAGCCGCCTTCACCCGCTGGAGCAGCCGAAGTTCGCCGAGCTGCTGACGTACGCGCGGCCGGGCGATGCCGTGGACATCTCCGAGATGTTCCGCCTCGTGCGCGGCACCGGCCACATCCTCGACGTGCTCGACGTCCTGCACCGCGACCGCCTCGCACTGCGCATCCACGACGGCGCGTTCTCCGCGATGGACCTCACCGCCCGCCACCCACGTACCGGCGAGCTGCTGTCCACCGTGAAATTCATGGTGCAGACCCTCGCCGCCGCCGGCGAACTCCAGCGCGACCTTCAGCGAGAGCTGACCTACGACGGACTGCGCGCCGCCGAGGCATAGGGTAACAAGGGCGGACGCCGCCCCGCCGTCGCGGCCGACAAGACCGACGCCGTGCGCACCGCGTACCTGGAGGGCCGGTCCATCGCCGCCCGCCCGCGACCACGACGTCAGCCGCGGCGCCATCCGCACCGCCGTCGCAGACCTCTTGCCCGAGTACACGGCCGCCGCCCGGGCCGCCCCGATCCCGGAACTGTCAGTCGTCCTCGACATGCCGGGCACGGTCGCCGACTTCCTCCGCGCTGCCGAACTGGAGCCCGTTGAGCGCGTCACGCTCGAACAGGGGGTGACCGTACGGCGCGGCCAGGGCTACACCTTTCGCGTCACCGCCGTGCCCGCGGTCCACCGGCAACTCCTTGCCCGCTGCCAGCTCCTCGACGGCGCCACGGCGGTCCGGACCAGCGCAAGGCCCGCCGTGAGTACGAGAATCGCGTCAACGCGCTCCCTGTTGCCAGCATGCCCAGCGCCGTCATGCGGAAGTGCGGAAACAGGACGATCAGGCCGCGAGGATGGCGGGCACATGATCACCCGGTGACATCCGCCGGATCGTCAAGGGCAGGGGCAGCGAGTCATCCCGACCCTGAGGGGCCGCTCACCTGGACGAAGGGCGGTGGCTAGGCGTACGTCACCGCCCTTCGCACCCCGCGGCCGCCGGTCAGGCGGCGCTCCCGTCGCCCACCACACGGGTGAAGCCGAGCTTGTCGACGGCCTGGTAGTACGTCCAGGCCGTCCCGTTGCAGGTGGTCTTCGTCGCGCCGCTGTAGCTGGCGCACACTCTCTTCAGGTCCTCGTAGAAGGCGCTGTCGACGCGGGCTTTGTTGGCGTTGAAGGTGCCCGCTTCCTTGTAGTTGCGGTATCCGAAGTCATGGCGCGCGCAGGCCGTCTTGAAGGGAAAGCCGAGAGGGTTGTCGGGGGAGCTGGAGCAGTAGTCGGTGGACCAATTGAACTGGTAGGCGCTCCAGGCCCCTTGGTTGCCGTTGGCCGACACCCAGGCGTTGTAGCTGCCTGCGTCGGTCTGGGTCCACCGGCTGAGGACCTGTGCCTTGTCGGCGGGCACGGCCGAAGCGGGGGCGGCTGCTACGCCGACGGCCAGGGTGAGGGAAGCGGTGCTTACGGCGAGAGCGGTCAGTCGACGGCGCATGTGGCCTCCTGTGGGGGATGGAGCTTCCGTCTCAACAAGGCTTGTCATGCCCACAGTTGGCACTTCAACAAACGAGACAGCTACGTGAACTCCGCCTGACAGGCGGGTATTTGGGCGTCGTCCGTGACTGTGCGTGCACCACTGCGTATGACGGAGACCTGGGCCGTCGTGCCCTATCGCTTCCGCAACTCCCAGACGGTGGGGGTGCGGGGGCGTTTCACAGCAGTTCGGAGTAGGCGCCGCAGCTACGGCCGCACTAACGTCTTCACCTCACGTCGATAGGATTCTTCCGTGCAGATCAGAAATTTTGTCGTCCCGGTTGACGGGGAGCTCATTTCGTGTGTCACCTTCCCGGCCGCCAACCCAAGGGGCCATGCACTTCTGCAGTATCAGGGACTTGTCACTCGCGAAGCGGAGGCTGCAGGCTGAATCCGTGCTGGCTGCGGCTACTGCGGAGCAGCGCCTGCCAGTGCTGGTGATCGGTTTCAGTATGAGTGGACAGACAGTGTGCGATCTTCTGCCGCGTTGAGTGCCTTCACTGGTTCCGTCATGGTGGTGCGGCCGCCCGTCGACGAGGTGATTCCGCTCGCCGTGACGGAGCGGATCCTTGACAGCTGTCCTCCAGGTGCCCAGGACGTGGTGCTCGAGGGAGCGACGCACGAGATCTACCGGTGGCTTGAAGATCGCCCCCGACAGCGCCGCGATATGGCGAAGCGGATGGCGCAACTGCTCAGTTGACCGATCTGCGCAGCAAGTGTCCCCGTGCGGCTGAAGCGCGCGGTCCGTCGCGCGTCAACACGTCACTGGCGACCGCCGTCCGGTGTGCCGCGTCCACGTCCCCCTGGGTGCCTAAACTTGCCGCTGACATCGTCGATCGTCAGGCGCAGTGCACGGATCTCTCGCAGCCGGTGCTCGTGACAGAGGGGTCCGCGATCCCGCTGTCCGGCTCCGACTGGCGGACCTGTTGTCGCAGCACGTCTCCTGCGTAATTGACCGTCGGGATACCCGGTGAGGGACCCTCACCGCTGATCGCTTTCCAGCCGTCGGGAACATACGCCTGACACCGATGGCGAGGTCTTGCCTACCGATGTCAGATTCCGCCACTAGTCGGGGCGTGGAGTCCAGAGCAATGTTGGATGAGCCGTCGCGTATCGAGGCGAGGGCGTCGCCGGGGCTAAATCTCACGTTGGTGGCTTACCAATGCCATTTGGTAGGTCTGAAGTTGACCCCTTCGGAGACGAATCCGCGTTGTTGGCTGGCGAACAGCGTCACGACGATGCCCACGACGGGAATCAGGATGCCGGCAATCCACCAGGCATGTTCCCGGGAAGCGCTGCTTTCCCGTGGCGCCGTAGCCTTCACACGTCCCTACGGCACGCGGTGAATCGCGCAGTCATGGCGGGTCCAGTCGCTGAGGGGCACGGTCTCTAGGGTCTTGCCAGGTCGGGGGCGTGGACCATCCTTCCGCCACCGATGGCGAGACTCGCTGCGAGAGACGGAGCCTGTGGGGCGCACCCACGCGCGACGCGTTCGACCTCACCCGCCCTTACAACTCGAAGCCGATCAGGCCGAGTAACGCCACCGATCTGCAACGCTTGCCGATGCCGTGTGGGCTGGACCGTGGTCGACGAGCCGCGCGCCTCGCTCCTCCGCGACGACCCGCCCTACATCTCCCACCGCGCGGCCGAACACCGGCGAGCCGGGAGCAATCTCGCCTCGCTCATGCTCCTCGCGCTACGGGACCCCCGAGGTCATCTACCGGGACCGCCAGGCACCGTACCCGCGCCTGCGGACGCTGCTCCGCGTTGTCGCAGACGCCGATCACGCAGACTCTGTGGCGGACGGCCGTGCCTTCTCCAGCCGGCGAGAGGGCGACGGGCCCCCGCCCGGCCCCCCTCGCCTGCACTCGGGGTCAGGCGGTGAACTTTTGCCACCCCGAACAGTAGTCAGATGCGCCATCCACCTGCACGCAACCCCTGATGTTGTAGACCGTCCCTTCGGGAAGGTTCGTGTTGCGCTTCGTGCGGTCGCCCGGGTTCAGGCCGCCCTCAATCGTTTTCCTCCCGTCGGGGACTCCGTCCTTGTCGTACTGGACATAGATGCGGTTGCCAGGGCTCTTCTGGCGGTAGGTGTGGAACCAGTCGCCCTTGTGCTTGAACTGCACGTAGCCCGCGTAGTCCTTGTAGCCGTTGGAGTAGTCGTAGACGTTGACCTTCTCGTTGCTGCCCATCGCGACCGGCCCGTCGCCGGGCACGGCAGCACCGGCATCGCCAGCGCGCACACCACACCGAGCGCCGCCAGCGGCGTCGCCGCAGCCTTCAAGATCCTGCGCATGATGGAACTCCCCCTTTAGTAAGAAGCTGTGTCGATGACGAGCCTTCTGCGCAGTGACTGCAGTGACTCGTTTACTTCCTGCGATCACAGTAGGAAGCCAGGGGGCGGATGCCCATGTGTTTCGGACGTAGCCGAAACACAGCCGAGTTCCCACTGGTGAGGTTCCATCGCGCTGCTCGCCGCGACAGGCGGGGCAGTTGTCGGCGCCGGTCGTACGGTGCCGGTGTGGGCAGGGACGGAGGGCCGGGCACAGCTGGTGCCGTCGTCTGTGAAGGACAGCGATGTGCGCGCTGCTGTGCCGTGAGTGCGGGAATCCGTTGATACCGCGGGCGAAGGCGACCGCGGTGTTCATGCCCGTGAGCGTCCAACGCACCTGTTCACTGAGCGGGGGGTACCCGGGCCTACATCGTTCCTTTGGGCCCGCCGCCCGCCGCCCGCCGCCCGCCGCCCGCCGTCCGCCACCCGCCACCAGGCACCCGCCACCAGGCACAGCGGATACAACTTGGTTGGCCTTCTCAAGGTGGGAGAAGTCCTCGTAATCCCTGATGGGACGTGTGGCGCCCCGCTCGGGGGCGACGACAAGTTACGGCCGATCTCGGTTTCGGTGCCGTTGAGGGAGATCCATTGCTCCATCACCTCCCATGGCAAGGGACGCAGTTCAGCGGCTTCTTGCTCGGCGCATTCATCCGTACCTACCTCTGCAGATTCGCGAGTACGCCGACGGCAGCGTCTTTGCCGACATGAGCCGATAGCCACGTATGGGGCGGGTGGGCAGCGCGCTGTTTTCGCGGTCCGGTAGAGCTGCGCAGCTGGGGGGGGGGCTGGTGCTTGAGGTGATTCCTCACCCCGAAAGGGCGGTCAAGCTCCCGCGTTGAAGCGGTGTGTGCAATGCCTGACGAGACAGCGCGATCTTCGTCATCGTGGCTCCTATGGCTGGGTGATCGAAAACAAAAGAGGGCTCTAGGCGCGCGCCCCGCGCCGGGGTCCGCGGCGCACAACTGGCGGTCCGCGACGGAGTGTTGAGGGGAGGGAGCGCGGGCGTACTTACGTCCGCTGGCCTAGCGCCGGGGCGGGCTGGTGCGGGAAGCGGGAAGCGGGAAGCGGGACGTGTCGCCCCGCCCCGCCCCTCCCGTCCAGCGCCGGCGTACGGCCGTCGCGGGTTCGCGGACTTCGTACACCGGTCCAGCAGTGCTCGGCCCCCTGCGGCAGCAGGTGTTACTGGACTGGCGACCCGGTGGTGAAGAACGCCACCATCTGCTGCAGACCCTGCGGACCGAACATCGTGTCCAGGCTCTCGGCGGAGTCGGCGGCAGAGGTTTCGCTGCGTGGGAAGAGCGCCTCCTCGTAGGCGGCGAGGGCAGCCTCCGTGTCGCCGGGGTGGGCGGCGATCGCCGCAGCGAGTTCGGCGCCGTCGAACATGGCCAGGTTCGCGCCCTCGCCGGCGAAGGGGGACATCAGGTGGGCGGCATCGCCCAGCAGCGTCACGCCCGGTACGCGTTCCCAGCGGTGGCCCACCGGCAGCGCGTGGATGCGACGCGGAGTCATCGTGTCCGCGTCCGCGACCAGTGCTCGCAGGCCCTCGTCCCATCCCTCGAAGTGCGCGAGCACGGCCGCTTTGGCAGCTGCCGGCTCACTGAAGTCGATCGTGTCCAGCCAGTCTTCGTCCGCCTTGAGCGCGGTGTAGATGTGGAGGCTGCCGTCGGTCTCCCGGTGGGCGAGGAAGCCACGCCCCTCGCCGAGGCAGATGAAGAACCCGCCGCCGATCAGGGCGGCGCTGCGCGCGTGGCGGGCGTCGGCCTCAAGCAGGTCTGTCTCCACGAAGGAGATGCCCGTGTACGTGGGTTTGGCGTCCGAGACCAGCGGCCGGATCTTCGACCAGGCGCCGTCGGCGCCGATCAGGAGGTCGGTGGTGAGGGTTGAGCCGTCGCTGAAGGTCACCTCGTGGCGGCCGCCACCGAGCGGACGGGCGCCGGCGGCCTTACTGCCCCAGCGGATGATGCCGTCGGGCAGGGAGTCCAGCAGCAGGTCACGCAGATCGCCGCGGTCCACCTCGGGACGGCCTTTGTCGCCCTCGTCCTCCTCGGCGACGTGGACGGTTCCGTCGGGGCCGAGCAGGCGCATGGCCTGGCCGCCCTCATGGATGAGCTTGCGGAAACCGTCGTACAGTCCGGCGGCAAGCAGTGCTTTCTGCCCGTTTTCCTCGTGGATGTCGAGCATGCCGCCCTGCGTGCGGGCGTGTCGCGAGGGTTCGAGGTCGAAGACGGCGGCTTCGATGCCGTGGTGGTGCAGGACGCGGGCCAGGATGAGGCCGCCGAGTCCGGCGCCGATGATGGCGATGGGGTGGTGAGGGGCGGGGGTGGTCATGGTCGTACTCCTTGCTGTGCAGAGACTTGAAGGTGCAGGAGGCAACGGGCTCTTGTGCCGCCTTGGAGACGCTTGGTCAGGCGGTTTTGATTTCGGCCTTGGCCGGGGGCGTGGCACCGGGCTTGCCGCGCAGCGCGACTTCCTCGATCAGTACGGCGGCGATCAGGGCGAGGACCGCGATGCACGCGCCGGTGAGGAAGATGAGGTGGGTGGCGTGGGCGACGTCGTGGATGTACGCCGAGCGGGCGGCGGAGGTCAACTGCTCCGTGGCCTGCCCGGCGGCACCCTCGCCAGGTCCCTGTTCACCGGCGCCGGACCCGGCGCCGGAGACGGCACCGGTGAACAGGGAGGCGAAGACGGCGATGCCCAGTGAGCCACCGAGGTTGCGGAAGAGGTTGGTGGCGGCCGAGGCGGAACCGATGTCGCGCAGTTCGACGGCGTTCTGCGCGATGGTGCTCGACATCTGCAGACAGAAGCCGATCCCGGCGCCCACGAGCGCCATGTAGACCGAGGTCGTCACGCGCGAGGTGTCGGTGCCCATGGTGGACAACAGGCCCATGCCGACGATCAGGCAGGCAGCGCCGATCACCGGGAAGATCTTGTAGCGGCCCGTAGCGGTCATGACCTTGCCGGCGATGTTCGACGTGATCAGCGTGGCGATCATCATCGGCAGCAGGAGCAGCCCGGAGTTGGCGGCTGAGGCCCCCTGGACCACCTGCTGGTACAGCGGCAGGTACAAGGTCGCGCCGAACAGGGCGATGCCGGTGACGGTCAGCAGGACGGCCGTCATCGGGAAGTTGCGGTGCCCGCTGTAGATGCGCAGCGGCATCAGCGGCTCCTTGACCCGCCGCTCGGTGGCGATGAACGCCGCCAGCAGCCCGACAGCGGTCACGGCCAGGCCGATGATCTGCCACGAGCCCCACGCGTAGGTGCTGCCCGCCCAGGTCGCGGCCATGACGAACGCGGAGATGGCGCCGGTCAGGAACGTGATGCCGAGCCAGTCGATGGAGGCCCTGCCCTGCCGCTGTACCGCCGGAACACGCAGCAGCATCCAGCACCAGGCGATGCACATGATGCCGAGGGGCACGTTGACGTAGAACGCCCAACGCCAGCCCCAATGGCTGGTGACGAACCCGCCGACCAGCGGCCCGCCGAGCTGGCCGATGGCCATCACCCCGGCGACCATGCCCTGGTACCTGCCTCGCTCGCGCGGCGGCAGCAGTGCGCCGATCAGCGCGAATGCGCCGGCGCCCATGCCGCCCGCCCCCAGGCCTTGGAGAACCCGGAAGGCGATCAGTGCGTTCATCGAGTCGGCTGTACCGCACAGCACTGACGCCGCAAGGAAGAGCGCGATCGAGGCGAGGAACATCGTCTTGCGGTTGAACAGGTCGCCGAGCTTGCCCCACACCGGGGTCGAGCAGGCGGTCGCCAGGGTGTAGCCAGTCACCACCCACGACATGTGGTCGATGCCGCCGAGATCGGCGACGACCGTCGGCATCGCCGTACCGACGATCAGGCCGTCCAGCATCGACAGGAGCAGGGCCAGCATCACGCCGAGCAGAACCCAGCGGACGTTCTTGGGGATCGTGATGCCGTCGGCGCTCGCTGCGCCGACCGGTCGGGAAGAGGCCGTCATGACACCTCACTCCTTTCGCGAAACAGGTGATGGATGGGATGTCCGTGCACCCGGGCGGGCACCTCACCACCGTAACGAACATGTTCGCAACGAACAAGTTCGTCAGCAATCGGTGACCGTAAGGCGCTGATCCTTTATGAGCAGGTAGCGTGCGGGCCAAACCCTGGTGCCGGACCGCGCCCTCGCGGCGGTCGACCTGCACGGTGATCCGGCCGGCGAGCCACAGCGACGGCTGGAGGCCATCCTCGACTCCTACGTGGCCACGCTGCTGCGCTACGAAGGGCTGGCCGAACTGGCCGCGTGCCGCATGGGGGGCGCCGAGGCCGACCGCTTTCCAAAGATCAACGCCCTGCGCCGCGAGCTGTTCTCCGGCACCGGCGCCGATCACTTGGACGCGCTGCAGGCCGGGATCGAGGGGGCGCCCGAGCCCCGGAGTCCGGGATTGACTGGCGTGCGCGGCCAGATCAGTAACGAGCGCAGAGGCTCCCTGGCGAACGTGTTCGCCGCGAACGCGTTCCACCTCTAAAGTACGTGGCATGCCTGCCCCGCAGAGTCGCCGAGAGCGGCCCGCCAAACCCGCCCTGACCCGCGACGGAATCGTCGACACTGCCGTCCGCCTGATGGAGGAGGAGGGCCTGCAGCGCGTCACCATGCGCCGCCTGGCACTCGCCCTCGACACCGGCCCGGCCTCGCTGTACGTGTACGTGGCCAACGCGGCCGAACTGCACGCAGCCATCCTCGACCGGCTGCTCTCCCAGGTCGACCTGGCCGCAGCTGCGGCGACGGGCGACTGGCGCCATCGTCTCGATGCTGTCCTGGCCAGTTACGAACGCGTTCTGTTCGCGCACCCCGCCCTGGCTCACTCCGCCCTGATCAGCCGTCCGAGCGGCCCCCACTACCTGGCCCTGCTCGAGACCCTGCTGAACCTGCTGGACGAGGGACAGGTGCCCTCCGGCCAAGCGGCCTGGGGTGTAGACCTCTTGCTGCAGACGGCGACGACCTCAGCCGCCGAGCACTCCGCGCGCCGGGAGAACGCCCGTGCGGACGAGGAGTGGAGCCAGCTGACCACAGCACTGGCTGACGCCTCGCCCGACATCCACCCGCACATCCACGCCCAGGCCGCCGACCTCGTTTCGGGCACGCCGGACGAGCGCCGCCGCTGGAGCGTCGCGATGCTGCTCAACGGCATTACCGGCACGCCGCGCCCGTAGCCGAACAGCGAGCCGGGGGACCGATTCGCGCCGAGTGACATGGCCAGGCTTCGGCGCCGCTGCAGGATTCCCACCGAGGATCTGCAGCGGCCCCGCCGCAGGCCCCTTCCATCCGGCTCTAGCGGTGACGGACCGTGAACTCCTCGGCCGTGAGGGTGCCTCCATCGATGCGGATCCCGAAACCGTAGTGGTACTGCTGGCGGACCTGCGGGTCGTCGAGGCGCGCGTAACGGCCGATGTCGGTGGTGAAGAGGTACTGCCATGCGCCATCAGAGGCAGCGGCGTAGGCGGTGAGTTCGTCGCGGTGGGTGACACAGGCCAGCCGGGCGTTGGGCCCTGGATAACTGATCTTGCCGTCGAGCTGGACGATGCGTTGGTCGGCCAGTTCGCCGTTGACGCGGGCGTCCCAACCGGTGCGCCCCTGACGGTGGTTGTACCAGACCAGCAGGTAGTTCTGTGCATCCTTGATCAGTCCAGTGAACAGGGAGTCCTGTGCCTCGGCATCCGTCCCGGCGTACGAGCGCTGGCTGATGGTGATCGCGGCTGATGCCTCGCGGGCGATGCGATCGGAGCGCAGTAGGGCGAAGGCGGACGCCCCGCCGGATTCGACGGCCAGTGCGCCTCCGGTGGCCCGCACTGTTCCCGGCCGGTTCTCCGGCTCCGGCGCCAGCACCGTGAACCCGGTGAGACCGTTGCGGAATTCGCGTTCCAGAACCGGGGTCGGAAAGTTCGACGGCCTGGGCTCCGGCGGCAGAAGGTCGACGTCACGCAAGTGGGCGTCGAGAGCCGCGTGCAGTCGCCGCCGGACGTCCGGGCGACGGGCGGCGAGGTCATGCGCCTCGCCGGGATCGGCAGCTAGGTCGTAGAGTTCGCTCCGCCCGTCGTGCAGGTAACGCAGCAGCTTGTAACGGCCGCGCCGGACCGATGCGCTGGGCGCGCCGGGGTCGTGCCAGTGCGGGTACACCCAGAACAACTCGGTACGCCGCGGCGCAGCCTCCCCGGCCAGCAGTCCGGCGAAACTGACGCCGTCGAGATGCTGCCCGGGTGGTCTTGCAACCTGGGCGGTGTCGAGCAGGGTAGGCATGAAGTCGATGGTGCTGAAGGGCGTTTCGACGACGCGTCCGCTGGGGCCTGCCGGATGATGGGCGATCATCGGGATGCGGACCCCGCCCTCGTAGAGGGTCGCCTTGCTGCCGCGTAGCGGGCTGCTGGTGGCCACGGCGCTGTCCCCGCCGTTGTCGGACAGCAGAAGGATCACGGTGTTGTCGGCGATGCCGAGCCGACTCAGCGCTTCCCGGATCGAACCGATGCCGTCGTCGATGGCCTCCAGCATGCCGGCGAGGACCGGGTTTTTCCCTGGCTGGCCGGCGCCCGGTTTCGCGGCGTACTTGTCGATCAGATGCTGGGGCGCCGCCAGTTTCGTGTGGGTGGCGTAGTGAGCCAGGTAAAGGAAGAACGGCTGCGCGTCGTCGCGGGCGCGGGTGATGAAGTCCACGGCCTCTCGGCTGAGCCGGTTGGTGAGGTACTCGTGGTCCTCGCGAGCGGACAGGTCGGGCAGCATGAAGTAGGGGTGGAAGTAGTCGCCGTCGGCGATGTACTTCTGCTCCGAGGCGATCACCTCGGTGAAGCCGTGCGACCACGGATTGCCGGGGCGGTCCCGTACCGCTCCGGTGTAGGTCTCGCTCAGGTGCCATTTGCCGATAAGCCCGGTGCGGTATCCGGCGTCGCGCAGTGTTTCCGGCAGTGTCCGATGGCTGGTGGGCAGGTAGTCGTCGCCGGCGGCCCCGAGAAACTCCGTGATGCCTACGCGGGCGGGGTATTGGCCCGTCATGATGCTGGCCCGGGTCGGCGAGCACACCGGTGAGGCGGCGTAACCCGCGTCGAATCTGGTTCCGTCCGCGGCGAGACGGTCGATGTGCGGCGTCTCGTTGAACCTGTTGCCGTAGCAACCCAGTTCGCGCTGGGCGAGGTCGTCGATCAGGACAACGACGACGTTGGTTCTTGCAGCGGTCTCAGCGGTCTCAGCGGTCTCAGCGGTCTCAGCGGCGTGTGCGCCGTCTGTCGAGGCCGCCGCGCTACTGAGGCCCACGACGGCCAGCCCTCGCAGCACTGTTCGACGGTCCGGCATCGCTGCTGTCATGGGCGAAGGCCTCCGGTCTTGTTGATGACTGTGCAGTTTGGTTGGAGTCTGCGGGAGTTGGACGATCGTCAGTATCCGAGGGCGTCGGTGCTCGCGTCCACCGTGCGACGTACGAAGATCCGCAGCCGAGTCGATGTCGGCCGGCGGCGGGTGTCGTCTCAACTCACCTTTGAGGACGGCTGCTTGCAGGTGGATGGGCTCTCGGGGCATGCGACCCGCCCGGGGGAGCACGATGCCGTGTGCCCGCTCCGGGGGTGCGAGGAGGTAGATGCTTCGATGATGCCCTCAAGGCGGTTGGCTCGGCCAGCAGCGTCAGGTCCACCGGCGAGGTCTCTGGCCCGTCCTCGCAGAGCAGGCCTACCGAAAGTGGGACGTGAAGTCGAATGCCCAGGTGAGTGAACCTGTGCGACGCGACGTTCGAGCTCGAGTCTCCGGGCGAGGGCCCTGATCAGGTGCCCTCGAGCGTCGAGTGGTCAGGGCTACGGAACCAGTCACCGGCACCCGCCGTCGTGTCTGGTACTTGTGATTCGTTAGGGGTGCACTGTGGAAGCCGATCCACCGTGGTGGGCCATCATCGTGATTTCAGCCGCGGCGACGGTGGTCCTTGGGACAATCCTTCTGTTCACGATCGCCGCCGCTGCTCTCGGAGCGGGCTGGGTGCGGAGGAGGTACCGCCGCTAGCCCGCTGCCCTCGGCAAAGTCCGCTGGCACAGGGATTCCGAGCACAAGAGGCAAGCTCAAAGCTTGTTTCTGAACCTCGGATGCATGACGATCGTCAGCCTTGCGGTCCGTGGCAGTTCTTATACGCCGGAAAGGTTGGGGGATGGCGACTCGTCGATGGCTGACGGTCCTGGCCTACGTTCTGGTCATCGTGGGGGCCGCCATGTTCTTCATCAACGCCGAGGCGGTTCTGAACGGCAGCGCCGTCGAGTGCGACGGCAGCGCGATGAGACCAGGTCAGTGGTGCTCAAGCTTCAGCGGCGGCGGAAGCGTCAGCTACGACGAGGAGAAGAAGAACGAAGCCCGGGGCGAACTCGTCGGTTACGTCGGGGTGGGTCTCGGTAGCCTCGGCATCCTTCTCTTCGTCAGCCATGGGATCGCCGCGCGACGCCGAACCCGATGACGCCTCGGCCAGCCGTTTGCGCATCGGTCACGGTGACGGCTTCGCGAACGGCGCACCTTCGGTCGGATGGGCCGAAAGCTGCTCTGATCTGCGCGAACGAGGTTCAAAAACAGGCACACAACTTGTTCTTTACCTTTCGCCGTTGTAGGCGAGGAGGGCCCTCTCGCGGTGGACGGTTTGCCCACGTCCTAGCGGGTGCCCGGTGTTTGTTCGGGGTGCCGGGCAGTCTTCCGGGGCCGGGCCGGTGGGGTTTCGGTGCTTTGGCGGGGCAGGGCAGATGCTGGCGGAGGTTCCGAAACGTCCGACGGACCCGCGCGGGTGTGAGCCGGTGTGGTGCGGCGGGCTTCTCCCACGGGTGCCGCAGGTCACGGGTGACCGGGCGGGCGAGCCGGAGCGGGGTGTAGGAGGCGATGACCAGTGCTACACCTGAAGAGACCTTGCGGCGATTTCGCGAAGTTGTCGCCGGGCCCGCCGGGCCGACGGAACATACTGCGGCCTGGCTGGGCGAAGTAGTCGTCCACGGCGAGGACATCCGTCGGCCATTGGGCCTTGCGCGGACACCCCTGGTCGCCACGACGACCGCCGTGGCCCGGGTCTTCGCCAGCCGCGTTTTCACCGTCGCGAGCAACACTGCGATCGCAGGCAGGCCCGGGACCAATTTGTGACTGAGCGCTTCAATCGGCGAGTGTGCGTGTTAGTTGGCCGACTGAGCGCGGGGGCTTGGCTGCGGCCGGCCGACGGCCCGTACCTGCGGCCGGGTTGGTGCCCGGCGCCCGACCGCGATTGATCGGGGGACGCCAGGAACTCCTTCGACGATCTGGCAACGACCTTGTGCGCGACCCTGGGGGCCGTCCCCCTACCCGGCGGCTGCCTGGGCGTCCAGGGCCATCGCGGTTTCCAACGAGATCAAGCGCGCGTTCTGCAGTGTCGCGACCTCCCAGCGGTCGTTCTGCCACACGAGTGCGAGCAGTTGCATGAAGGATCGGCTAGACAGCGGCTCCTCCTCGCCAGGCATCACCATGGAGACGCGGTGGTGGACCACGCCCCAACCCGGGCGGACGATGCGGGCGAACGGCACCTCACCGCGCACCATCCGGGAACCCTTCAGCACGGTGTCGAAGAGCGGCTGATTGAACGCAATCACCGCTTCGCGTCCCTTGTGAATGGTTCCCTCGAAGTCTACGAGCTCGGCGTCATCCGCGAAATCGGCGACGAACGCGGTGGCGTCACCTCTGTTCCAACTCTCGTTCATACGGGCCGGGATGGCGCTCATTGCTTCGACCGACTGTTCCATGTGATCGCCTTTCCGCTTTCCGTACTCTCAGCCACCATCCTCGGCGGGCCGGGCAGCGGACGCATTGATCATCTGCGCACGGTTGTTGGACATGAGTGCCGCGGCGTTGTACCCATAGGTGGCTTTGAACAGCCGGCTGAAGTGCGCAGGATCGGTGAACCCCCAACTGGCGGCGACGGCCGCGACGGTTCGGTTAGTTCCGGCCAGGTCCGCGTGGCACCGTTCCAGGCGCTGCCGGCGGATCAAGGCCGCCACCGTCAGTGGCTGGTCCTCGAAGAGTTTGTGTAGTCGGCGTACGGACATGTGGTGCGCCGCGGCCACCTTCGCCGGAGTGAGATCCCGGTCGGACAACCTCGCCCTGATGAAGCCGACGATCCGGGTGCGCAACGTCTCGTCGGCGACCGGCCTTTGCGAATGGCCCAGTTGAGCCGAGAGCGCCACCGCGATCAGCTCGATCACTGCGGCCGCCGACCTGTCCGCCTCGTCGGCGCGGAATCCGTCCAGGGACCCCACCATGCCCCGTGCGAGCGAGGACACCAGGGCCCCGGGGCCCTGGTCGCCCCGGATACGCACTCCAGCCAGCCGGGCGGCCTCGTCCGATCCGAGTCGCAGTGAGCGCCGCGGTACCAGCATGGTCACGTGCGTGGACGCGGTGCTGGCGAACTGGACTGGCCGCACCGGGTCGATCAGAACCAGGTCGGTGGGCCCGAGCAGAGCGGTGTTGCGGCCCTGCTGGGCGCGCACTTGTCCTTGCGTCACCAACTCGATCTGCCACAGTTCGCTGTCGGTGGCGCGGGCGGACCGCGAATCCCGGAAGCACTCGCCCTCAGGTGTTACCAGTTCGGCCAGCCGTAGAGGCCCCAGGTCGCGCGTGACGATGTCGGCGTGGAAGTCGTCGCCAGCGCGTCGACGGCCGCGCAGGGGCGGCAGGCCGCTTGTCGCGTGAGTCTCCAGAAACGCGTCGGCGCTGTTCATGGGCCGTCAGTACGCGGAACGCAGTACAGGACGCAGCCGTTGTGCGCACCGTCGCGGAACCGCGAGCCTCACAGCACGCCCTCGCGGCGCGGGCCTGTCTTCTCCAGCGCGCCGTTCGGCGACGTTCGTCATGTCCGACCTCATCATCAGTAAAGGCTCAGCCCGGTGCCCGCTCAGCGTCCATGGGCGACCTTACCCGCGCGCACCGGTGCTCCACTCGCCGACTGAAGTGCTCAGTCACACAGTTGGCTCCGGTCCCGCTTGCGCATGAGGATGTTGGCTGGCGCGCGTCGCGAGGCCGGACGTCCGTCGTGGAACTCGGATCTGACAGGCCGCGGTGCAGCGTCTCCAGGCGGCTTGCCGCCGAAGTTGAAGACGGTCGCGGGCCGCCACATCTGCTCAGTCAGTCGCTCGGCGTCACCTGGAGGCCTCGGCGAGCATGGCCCGGCGATCGGCGAGCTGGGCGAGCTGGGCGACACGGTGTCGGGTGGCGTCCTCGGTCAGGGTGCCGTCGAATTGGAGGCCTTCCTCAGGATGAATCAGAAACACGGTCCACGGTGGCGGGCGCGTGAGGCGGGCGATCTCATTCCGACCCTTCCTTGGCCGTGAAGCCGGATGATCACGACCCGCTCGTCGTCGGTGACGAGGCGGCCCATACTGAACTTGGGGCGCGTCACGGGCCAGGTCCGCGGGCATGTGAAGCCCGGCCTCTCACGGGAGAGACCGGGCCGGTTCAACGCCTCTCGGTCAGTAGTTTCCGTTCGACAGCATCTCGCCGCTCTTGTCGTAGACGGTCACCAGGCCGTTCTCCGAGTCGTAGCAAGAGCCGAACGCGCTCGCAATGAGCTTCCCGTCCGACGCGTGCGGACCCATGATTCCGCCGGTGAAGTCGGTGAACACTTCGGCCGCGTCGAGGACGTCATTGTTCTTGTCCGCGCCGGTGACCTTGGTGACGTGCTTGGCAGCTGCCTTCTCGCTCGCGCTGCCGCCCTTGGCGACGCATGCCTTGAACTGATCTGCCTGGCTCGCCTTGTCTTCGGAGGGCGGGTCCTTCTTCGCTTCACCGGACGTGGGCTTGTCGTTGGTCGTCGCGGCTTGGTCGCTGCCGGCCCCGTCGGTGGAGTCGCCTCCGGTGGCTGCACCGAAAACAGCGACCACGACGATGAGAGCGACGACGCCGAGGCAGCCGAAGCCGAGGGTCTTCCCGGTCTTGGACTTCTTCGGAGGGTGTGGCTGGGGCGATTGCTGGGGCTGTGCTCCCCATCCGGGCGGTTGCTGCGGTTGACTCATGGTTCCCCCTGGGGCTCTGCGATGAGGGGAGCATCATGTGCCGGGCGCAACTTCTGTGGAGGCGGTATGGCGGTCGAGTGACACGAATAGGTGGAACTCACGGAGCGCCGATGTTCCGGGTTCGAGCGTGTGGCCGACCGACCTGAGATGGCGGACGGCGTGTTCGTGCGCATAGGTAAGGCCCGCACGTGGCGGGCCTGTTACTTCCGGGTGTGCCGGGTCTGCGGTTCAGTTGGGACATGATCGGCGGGAATGCGACTACGGGCGTAGCGGGTCGAGACCCGTCCGATGCTCGGCGCGCGGATCGTCCGCCGCGTCCAGTGCATCGATCAACGCCCCCATGAAGTCCCGGTTGCCCTGGGCGGCGTCGTCATCGTCCTTCAGCGGCAGACAGTCCTCGGGCGTGCGCGGGTCGTCGGCCCCCTTCTCGGGCGAGAAGTTCCAGTCCTCCCAGCCGGGGGCTGCCTCGGCGACGGCGGCGGTGCACAGACGTTTGGTCTCGGCCCGGCTGAGCGAAGGCGTGGCGGCGACGGTGGTTGTGGTCGAAGTCTTGGGCTTCGCGGACTCGTCGCTGCCGCCCGAACAGCCAGTCAATGCGACTACAGCGGCGGCGAGTACGGCCGTGGTGGTGCGGCGTATGGTTCCTCCGGGCGTTGTGAGGCCCGGATCGAAGCGGGGTCGGCGGGTACTGCGGACGAGAAGGGTGAAGCCCCGCCCTCCAGCGGGGTGGGCGCGTGCCGGGACGATGGCGGTGTGCCCCGGGCGAAGCGCGGAATACCGCGGAATACCTGAGCTGGCGGGGGCACATGCCCGCCCTACAGGGACGCCCAATTTCACTACCTCATCGAGCAGGCACGAGACCGCAGGGACGCCGATGACCCGGTGATCAGCGTGGACAGCAAGAAGCGAGCTCGGCGAACAACAATCGGTTGTCGGTTTCGCCCCAGGCTCAGGCCTCGTTCGCCGGGCGCCGTGCGGGGCCGGAGTCCAGGACCCGGGCAGTGAAGTTCGCCAATTGCGCCCGCATATTTTCGCGCGGTACGCACTCATGCCCGGCCAGGTGCTCGACAAGATCGGCGCGGGTGGCTGCGAGCAGGGCGTGAGCGGTGAAGTCGCTGTCGGTCAGGCCGGGGATCTGCCCCAGCATGGTGTCCAGCAGGCCGTGCCAACGCTCGTAATGATCCGCCTGGTACGGGCTGCTGCTCCCGCTTTCCTCAAGGGCCAGCATGAGGCGGCGGTTGTCGAGTTTGAAGCACAGGAGGGTGTCGAGCAGGGCAGGTACGCGTTGACGCGGCGGCGTCGCGGGGCCCAGGGGCGGAGGGCCGGCCTCAACGGCCTCCCTGACTGGTTCAAGCCGTGCCTCGTACAGCGCGCGCAGCAGTCCGGGACGGTCACCAAAGGCCCGGAACAGCGTGCCTTTGCCGACGCCGGCCGCCGCTGCGACGGCCGCCAAGGTGACGCTATCCAGGCTCTCGGAGCGGGCGAAGAGATCGTCGGCGGCCGCGAGGACGGCCTGCCGGTTGCGGGCGGCATCCTTGCGGGGTTTGCGCTCAGGCATGCTGCGCCTCCGTTCTTGCAAAGCGGACCATCGGTCCGTATCGTTAAGCGGACCGAGGGTCCGTATTCTATGAGACGGAGGATACCCATGTCTGCACCGACTTCCCCGGCGGACCTCTACCGCCACAGCCTGCGGCTGCTGCTGAACAAGGACATTCCCGCGTGGGTCGCCTTGTGGGCCGAGGACGGCCTCATGGAGTTCCCGTTCGCCCCTGACGGCTGGCCCAAGCGCCTGGAGGGCAGGGAGGCCATCGCCTCGTACATGCGCCACTACCCGGATCACATCGATCTGCATGACTTCCCCGAGTTGCGGATCCACCAGACCACCGATCCTGAGACCATCGTGGTCGAGATGCGCGGCGTCGGCCGCCTGGTTGAGCCCGACCGTCCCTTCGACATGACCTACATCGCCGTCGTGACGGTCCGCGACGGGCACATCACCTCCTACCGCGACTACTGGAACCCCCTCGCCGTCCTCGAACCCGGCGCCGATTTCACCGGGAGCAACCGTTGACAGCCACCGGCACCACCTTGGTCATCGGCGCAACCGGCACCACCGGCAGCCGCACCGCAGCGCAGTTGTCGGCCGCCGGTCACCGCGTCAAGGCCGCCAGCCGTCGCGCCGTCGACGTCCCCGGCGCGGAGCCGGTCGCATTCGACTGGTACGAGCCCGCCACTCACGCCACCGCCCTCGACGGAGCCGACCGCGTCTACCTGATCCCGCCCGTAGGCGACGCCGATCCGGCGGCGGTCATGCTGCCCTTTCTCCGGCAGGCCCGCACTGCCGGTGTGCGCCGCGCGGTGCTCCTCAGTTCCTCGGCCATCCCCAAGGGCGGCCCGGCGGTGGGAACGGTGCACCAAGCCCTGCCCGATCTGTTCGAACAGTGGGCGGTGCTGCGGCCCTCGTGGTTCATGCAGAACTTCACCGGCGCACACGCGCACGCCGTGAGCATCCGTGAAGAAGGCGCCATCTGGTCTGCGGCCGGGAGCGGCCGGGTCGGCTTCGTCGACGCCGATGACATCGCAGCGGTCGCTGTCCATGCTCTGACCGACGAACACGCCCCCAACACCGATCTCGTCCTCACCGGCCCGGAAGCGCTCAGCTACGACGACATCGCCGCCACCATCACCCAGGTCACCGGCCGCCCCGTCGAGCACCACCGCCTGTCCTACGAGCAGATGCGTGACCACCTCGCGGCCCAGATACCGCTGGAGTTCGCCTCGATGCTGGCCGACATGGACCGTGCCATCGCCGAGGGAGCGGAGGACCGCACCACCGACACCGTCCAGCGCCTCACGGGTCGACCCGCGTGCACATTCCGCGCTCTCCTCGAACGACAGGTGGAATGAAGCAGCTCGCCATCGGCTTCGTTGCCTACTCCTCGCTCGATCGCGGCTTCGCGGTCGGCGCCCTCCCCGGGCTGTACGACGCCACTGGCATACATACGTACGGTGGACTGCCCTCCGCTCACACCTCGGCGTTCAAAATCATGAAGTTCTCGGGGTTTGGTACTGGGACGAAGCCGGCCTTCGCGTAGACCTCGTGCGCGTCGAGAGTCGACAGAAGGACCCGCTTGAGCCGGTAGGGGGCAAGGTGGTCGCGTACCGCTGCCGCAAGCCAGGTCCCGAGTCCCCTACCGCGGTGGGAAGGCGCGACGTAGACGTCACACAGCCAAGCAAAGGTGGCACGGTCGGTGACCACTCGCGCGTAGGCAGCCTGGTCACCGCTGTCGTCGTAGATGGCGAAGTTCAGTGAGCCACGCATCGACTCTTCGACCGTCTCCCGCGTACGCCCCAGCGCCCAGAACGCGTCCGTCGACAGCCATCGGTGCACCAACTCAACGTCGAGGCGATCCGGGTCTGTAGAGAGTTCGTACCCGTTGTTGTTACCGCTAGCGATCATGGGGCGGCAGCGTATCCGCGCCGCTTGGTTTTTCCAAGTGGCGATCATGCCAGATGAGATCACTTCTTAAGCCGGTCGACGGTGCGTTCACGGCGCTCGTGCTGGCGCCGGGTCAGCGTGATCAGCACTTCGACCAAGCCAAGGGGGGGTGTCCAACTCTCGCTGCCCGTCGGGCGGGACGAGCTGCTCCCAGACGGATGGGCAGCATTTGCCAATCGCCTGGAGTCCTGCGGTCATCGGTGTGGTCATCGGAGCTGCGGAGGGTGGAGCGGATCAGGGCGTGCAGGTTGTACGGCCAGATCCCGTACGGGTTCTCGCGGACGAAGGGCCGCTCGATCAGGCGTGGCGTGTTGGCCTCGCGGTCCAGGCCCGCGCGTCCGTGCCCTCACGCCGCACCGCGGGTACCAACCTGTTGAAGCAACGGGGGCTCAGCCCGGTGAACGGGGTTGTTACGCCGGCTGCGTAGCCGTGATCACAGCAGTCGCGGGTAAATCGTTCCAACACACCTCCTCGCTGTTGGAAAACGGTGTGTGCGGGTCACGGTGCCAGCGCATTGGCCACCCGGGCCAGGCAACCGGCCGACAGTGCAAAGCGGTTGGCAGGGTTGCGGAAGGAGTACTCGCCATCGTTGACGGAGAAGCCGTGCCCGGCTGTCGTCCAGTGCGCGGGGCCCGGAGCCCCTTGATCCTCCAGGAGAACAGCGGCGAGAGGCCCGGGGCCATCCACGCTGGTGCGGGCGCGTAGCGCGTCCGCCAGGCGGTCAACGGCCTCGTCGGGTAGGTCGTCGTCCCCGAACGCCGGCAGGAGGAGCAGCAGGCGGGCGTGCGGATCGGTGGTGCTGCCGCCCAGTAGCGCGTTATCCGCAGCCGCGACGAGCTCGGGCCAGGACACGCCCGGTCCCATGAAGTGCCCGTCGTCGCGGGCGAGGAACTCGGCGTGGTCCCAGTCGGGGTGATGGAGGAGGTAGTCGGTGCCGGTGTCGTCCGTGAAGGTGCGGTAGACCACGTGCAGGCGGTGATCACGGGCGAGCGGAATCGTGAACGTGGGCCACTGGGCCCGTTCCCACAGGCGCCGGTGGAAGTCGCCGGCTGCGTCGTAGTCCGCGCCGAACAGCAGCTTTTCGGCCTCTTCGTTTTGGGTACACGAGGAGAGGTGCCCCAGCCAGAACAGGGGCTCGTCCAAGAGGTCTGTCTGGTGCGTGAGGGGCCCACTGTCGTAACCCGGTATCCGGGCAGGATGCAGATCTGCACTGTTCATCACGGTGGACATCATGCCGCCAGCGACTGTAGAGGGCGACGGTGGTTCTCCAACGCCGGAGGAAGGGCGCTGGGGAACGCTGACTTCAGTGCATGTGGTGAGCCTCATCCGCAGTCAGTTGATTCCATCGGCTCGGTGGCGGCGCCGAGCTGGCGCTCCAGCTCGTGGCGGATCAGGTCGGTGAGCTGGCCGGTGCGCCCCCACGTGACGATCTGTTGGGAGACGTCGCGCAGTTGCCCCGGCCGAAGTGCATCCCCCGCTCGTGTGCAACGCGTTCACACGACGATGTCGGCCCAGATGACGAAGAGTCCGGCAGGTCGGCGTTGACCAGGGGGAGCACGGGGACGACGCACGAGCTCAGGAGATCTTGCAGGCCCTCATCCTGAACGAGTAAATCAACGAGGGCGGCGCGCACGGGACCGTCGACGTGGAGCTCGCCGAACTCGACTCCCGCAGCCCGGCGCTCGGACGCTCCCGGGGCGGCCTGACCAGCAAAATCCACCTGGTCTGCGACGGTGCTGGCCGCCCACTCACCTTCGCCCTCACTGGCGGAAACACCAACGACTGCACCCAGTTCACCGCCGTGATGGAGACCATCCGGGCGCCCCGGGTCGGCCATGGGCGGCCCCCGGGTGCGGCCCGGCCACCTCCTGGGCGACAAGGGCTACAGCTACCCGCTACGGCAAGACCCCCGAGTCGTACCAGGCAGCCGTCACCTTCCGCCTCGCTCCTGATGCGGGTGTGATGCCCGGCCGATCAGCGTCTGGTCCTCAGAGATGGAGTTCGGTCTCCCAGGCTTCGAAGGGTGGCTCGACTCGATAGCTCGGGTCGCAGCACGCCCGTATCCACTGCGCGACCCGGTACTGCGCGTCCCCGTCGTTCAGCACCAGGCCGTCTGCGTCGACTTGCAGCACGTTGCTGTAGATCGCGAAGACCTGCTCCAGCGACGAGCCGGAGTGAAAGACGGTCGAGCGATAGTCGAACCCATCGAGCAACTCAACGTCGATGGTGCCGTTTGCCAAGTAGAAGGCGAACAGCCGAAGCGAAGCGCGCACGTCGACAGAAAGATGCTCCATGCGCGCATCATGCATGACCTCGGCGCCAACTTGCCAAGAGCTTTTGATGGCAGCGCCTAGCACTCTGCTTCGTCGGGTGCGATGACTTCGCGCTGCGCGGTATGTGCGACGCGCGCGAGCAGATTCGCAGCTGCTCGGTGTCCTTGGGGCCGAGGTCGGTCAGGAGGCGTGCTTCGGCGGCGCCGAGGCTGTGCCGTACTTCCGTGAGGCGGGTGTGCCCGGTGTCGGTGATGAGGACCTGGCGGGCGCGCCGGTCGCGTGGGTCCGGCTTGCGGGTCACCAGATTGTGGGCTTCGAGGTCGTCGAGGAGGTGGGTCATCACGGTGCGATCGAGACTGACTTCTTTGGCCAGGGCGAGCTGGGTGGGTGGCTCACTGCCGCCGGTCAGTGCCACCAGGACCAGGTAGCCGCGGGCTCCGCGTACGGATGAAAGGGGGCGGTCCTTGGCGTGACGTCGTCTCCATCAACGGCTGACGAACCGCCTGGTGGTCATCAGTCAAGAGAATGACGTCGGCTGATCCGGGTCGGGTATCCGCGAGAAACACAGTCCATGTCGAGGCTTCATCCGAGCGCGCGCAGGACCAGGCCTGTCTGGCGCGCGATGGCCTGCTGGCACTTTGGATTTCGTCTTTCGTCCGCAACTGTGACTCGCCCGGTCAACTGGGATACCAGGACTGCCTCATAGCAACTGGACAGGCACTCCAGCGCTTGGTCGGCCGACAGGCATTCGTCGGGTGCTTCGAAGAGTCGAACCAGCACCATCAGGAAGGGACCGACTGCTGGCCTGGTGGGGACATCTGGCAGAAGGTCGTAGCGAGCCAGGAAGCCTTGTGCGAAGGCCGCGTCATCCCACCAGCTCGCTGGAGCTTGTGCACGCAGGGCCAGAACGGATTTGACCAGCTCGAGGTGCCGTTGCGGGAAGAAGCGGTCAAACGGCGGCTCGAATAGCGGAATCGCCGAGGCCATCACGTCCAGCACAAGGTCAGCCAGCGTGCTGCTGTCCAGCGCCTCCAGCTGCTCTCCGTACGGCGCGATGTCGTGGTCCCACAGCTCCAACCCAATCCCCCCCCATCGCTCTGCTACCCGTGAACCGTAGCGGGGGACGTTCGTCCCTCACACACGGGGAGCCGCCGCACTTACCTTCCTCTTTATTAGGTTCAAAGAAGACTCCCGCGAATCACCGCGGCACCGGCCGAGTGAGTAGAGGCAAGGATGTGTGGGTGGCGGAGCAACCAAGAACTCCGGGCCCCAGACATCCCAGAGCGCCTCGGAGTTGGGCAGGCCGCGGAAGATCACTGTGGTGCGGAAACAATGTGGCTGGGGCTACTGCCCCAGCCACTGTTCCCCGCCCGCACCGAGATGCGGAGCGGATTGCACCGGTGATCAGGTGCGAGGGCAGCTCGACCACGTAGTGTCCAAACCCGTGGCGCAGTTCGGCGGACTCGGGTGTGGAGGCGTCATCCGCCTGCGGCTGCATGCGTGTGGCTCCGGGCCGTGCGAATTCGCTGGTCTAGGGAGGGGCCCGTACGGGACGCTGCACGCGTGATTGAGCGAGAAGCCGCCGTTCGGGCTGTCGAAGAGCAGCTGGAGCGCGACTATCAAAGGTGGCGGGCTGCGGGTGTGGACTCGCCCCGGATGGCTGTGATCGACGTTGAGGAACACGAGTTGGTGTGGATTGTCTACTGGACCTCCGAGGAGTTCGTACGCACCCGGAACCCGGAGTTCATGCTGGCCGGCAATGGGCCGTACCTGGTCGACCGCGTCGACGGCGGCCTGCACCAGGTCGGCGTCGTCTCTGCGGTAAGCGGAGAGTGGGAGGACGACTACCGAGCCCGGATACGTGGGCTGCCGGTGCGCACCGCAGTAGACGATCTACACGATGCGCTGCGCGGAGTCGCCGCTACGCGCGGACGCATGCACGCTGTGCGGGCACTGCGCCAGAGGCTGCCGGTGCTCTCGCCGGCGCAGGCCATCGAATACGTGAGTGCGTTGCTGGACGGTGAGGCACCCGCGCGCCTCGTGGCCGTCGCCACCAAGGAACTCGTGGAGCCTCTCAACTCGGTACTTGCGGTGGAGACCATTCTGAGCGGGGCGGCGCTCCGAGCCGGCCAGAGACCCGACAGATGACGGGAAAGCCACTCGGCATGCCGATCGCGCATTCGGTCGCGTTCCTCGCACGTAGTAAGGGAGACGTCAGCCCCCGGCGTAGGGGTGGTGGACGCGCTGCATCTGGGTGTCGGTGATGAGGACGCCCGCCACCTTGTCATCGGCGATCTACCGCAGCAGCTCGTCGATGCAGCCACGCCGCCAGGGCTGGCGGGCGGCGAAGAGGCGGCAGTACGTGCGGAATTCAGGGTCAGGACCGTCCTCCGCCAGCAGCACGACGTAGACGCGGCGTGCCTACCTCGCAGGGGGAGATGGCGGGGACCACGCTGCATTCCCTGTTCATCGCGCACGAGTGCACATCGCGACGGGGCCGGCCGACCTCACCCTAGTCGGCGGTGGGCCGCGGCGTTCGCGGTGAATCACTGCTACTGCACGACGGAGTGAGTAACGGGCCGCGTACGCCGCCTCGTTGCGGAATCCTACGGATTGGCGAGGACTCACCCCGCTCTGCAGTTCGACGTCGCCTCGACGCCGCCCGCCCGACGGCCAGCCCGCGGCTGGGTGGGGCCACTTCAGTGCGTCATGCGAGGTAAAACCCCGGCCGAGGGTCAGTTTCGGCCGATATTGCTGCCCGAATAAACGTTACGGCTTTCCCGGGGGCAGGTGCCGGGCGCGAAGAGTGGGGCCGAGCCGGATGGGCGGATTGCCTCACGGGTAGGCAGTAGACGCGATCGAAGGGGAGTCCATGTCTTTCAAAAACATCTTCGAGGGCGGCGGGAGTGAAGCCAAGTCCGCCGAAGATTCCGCTGAAAAGGTGTACGAAAACATCCCGGGCGCCCGGCCCGAACGCCAAGGGGTCGACCCGGAACTGTACGACGGGATTCCGGATGCCGAGCGCGACCCGAAGATTGTCCGTGAGACGTCACCTGAGGCGCTCCGCATCATGAACGGCTTTCTGTCCCCGCTGTTCAAGAGGACCGGGTCGGCGGCCGCCGAACAGCGAGCCACCTGCGAGGACCCCGCGTCAACGGCCGGCATGGCGTCCTCGGCCGAGGGCGAGACGTTCAAGAAGGTGAAGGCGGAGATCAGGGACGAGGACCGGCCGGGGGTCAAGAGTGAGGACCTGCCGAAGATGAGCGAAGAAGAGATGGACGAAATGAGAAGGAAGAACTTCGAAGCGGCCGCGAAAGTCGAAAGGACCGGTGGCGCGCCGACCGAGGGTGAGTGACTGTCACATCGGTAAGTTCCGCGGGAAAGGAAGGGCCCAAAGGAATGGGCGACGCCAAGAAGAACAATGTGAGTACGGCTCACCTAGGCGAACGGTACATGCGTCACCCGCTGACCGGCCGGAACCTGAAAGAGCTCGACGTCGCCACAAAGGCCCCCGCGATCCTGGAGCGGGACAGGGAAAAATTGAAGAGGAAAGCCGAGAAGAAGTCACCGGACGGTGAGGATCGATACGTCCACCCCATCGGGTTCTCCCTGAACAAGGGGCGGTTCCAGGAATTCCCCGAGCGGGAGGCCGCGGCGCACGAGCGCGGATGGACGGCCTACATGACGGTCGGCGTGCCGCTCGTCGAAGAGCGGGCCGACATCGCGCAGCCCCCTGCTGATGTGATCTCCAAGCAGACGTACGTCAACCGGACGGACCCCGTCCCCACGAAGTGGTCGCACACGGTCGAGTTCTCGATCTCGAACACGATCAGCTGGTCGCTCCAGGGTCAGGTGCAGCTCACCTTCGGCGCGAAGGTCACCGCCTCGCTGCAGCAGCAACTGCAAAAGAGCCTGGCGGCGAACCAGTCGCAGAAGACCACCCTGAAGAACAGCAAGGACAACCAGGGCGTCGATTCCGAGTCGCAGTCGCAGTCGACCAGTACGACCACGGCCACGAGCACCGCCACCGGCACCGGTGAGCTGTCGGCACAGCTGATGCTGGGGATCACCGCGTCGGTCAGCGGCTCGCTGACCACCGCGTTCAAGACGTCGTCCACGCTGAGCGGTGAGGTCGGCAGCCGGGTGGACGTCCTGGCCACACAGCGGCGCCAGGTGCGCAGGTTCGACTACGAATTCCCCATCTCCTTCGGCGGGTGGGTCGCGCTGTATTACCCCGAGCCGGTGGAGGTCAAAGAGACGCACCCGGACGGCCCGCAGACCAAGGACCCGAAGTACGCCAAGGTCATCGCGTGGAAGCTCGGCGAGCGCGGCGCGGCCGAGGACACCTTCGACCTGACCGACGAGGGCAGGCCGTTTCTGCAGAGGGGGGAGGCCGAGGTGGTCTCCACTCTCGCCGGGGTCCATGAGGTCTTCGAGCTGGAGAAGCTCGAGTTCGACGGCAAGCTGCACCCCCTTCACAAGAGCGGCGGCGCACAGCCGGCGAGTGCCCACAAGCCTCCCACCACGCTCGCCGTCGGGCTCGGCACAGCCGACGGCCTCGCGCTGGACCGGGCGAACCAGAAGGCGTACGTCACAGACCGGTACAACAGTGGCAGGCTGCTGAAGGTGGACCTCGCCGATGACGGCGACGGCACCGAATGGGTCCTGGCGACGCCGGGCCAGGTCAACGACGTGGCATTGGATCTGCCGGGCAACCAGGCCTACATCGCCGACTACAGCGGCAAGCGCCTCTTTACCGTGGACCTGGCCGACCGCTCCGCCCCTCCGGTCACGATCGCCGAGGGCATGGACGCGTACGGCGTCGCCCTGGATCTGCCGGGCGGTCGGGCCTACGTCACCGACGTGGAGAACAATCACTTGATCGAGTACGGCCTGAACGGTCGCACGGCGCAGCAGCAGCGCACCTGGAACGTACAGAGGGCCGCCGGGGTGGCGCTGGCCGAGGGCAGGGCATACGTCGGTCAGTACGACCTCGGCGGGCTGTACGAGATCGACCTCACGGCGGACGACGCCACTCCACGCACCGTGGCCACGAGTCTTGGGTACAGCGTCCGCGTGGCGCTGGACGGCGCGGGCCACGCGTACGTCTGCGACTCGGCCGGCGGCAAGGTGCACGAGGTCGTCGTGGCCGACGGCGAGGCCAAGGGCCGTCAACGCGTGGTCGCCGACGGCCTGGGCAGCGTCAGCGGCATCGAGCTGGACCGCGACAACGGCCTGATCTACGTCAGCAACCGACAGGGCAACCTGCTGCGGATCTCCGGCGTACTGCGCAGCGCCCCGACACCGACATAGCGCGGCACCGCTCCCTGGCGGGAGCCCGGACGACCGCGTTCAGCCAAACCAGTGCCAACCGTCGTGCGCAGCCAGGACCGGCGGCCCAGGTCGCCCCATCCCTGCGGAAGTTGGGCGTGCCCTCGACATTTGTTCCGGCTTCTGCCGCGGCAGTGTGGGGGCGGGTGTTGCGACGTCACGGTGCGAGGGCTCGGAGGCGGCTCTCTGTTGCCTGGGCGGTTTGTAGATCGGGGGCCAGGACGGCGTATTCGACGGTTCCCGAGTGTCGGGAGTCGTCGGCGGTGATCACTACGCCTTGTTTGGCGGAGGTGGTGAAGGTCAGGGACTGGTCCTCGAGCTTTTTCAGCAGGTGCGGCAGGTCGGGGGCGGGCAGGTCGTTGTGGGTTGTCAGAACGTGGTCGGCTTGCCAGTTGGGGCCCAGCAGTGTGCTGGCAAGGTGGTGCAGGTGCGTGCAGCCGCCGAGCCGGGCGTTGACTTCGTTGAACCACACCTGTCCGTCGGGTGCGACGATGGCGTCGATGTTGACCAGCCCGCGGTAGCCGAAGGCGCGGATGCCTGCGGCCAGCCGCAGGGCGTACTCGATCAGGGTTTCGTGCACGCCTGCGGGGAGGTTGTCGGGTGCGGGCATGATGAAGCCGTTCCATGTCGGTTCCATCAGCATCTCGCCGATGTTCAGCACCTGCGGGGGGTCGGCAGCCGGTTCGGGGCAGAGGATTTCCAGGCAGAACGAGCGGCAGTGCGGGTGGTAGGTCTCGGCGATGACCTGGCCGTAGGGAGCGTGGGTGGCTTCCAGCCCGGTGTGGTCGATGATGGCTTCCCGGTCGTCTTTTCCGGTCAGCGTGTGGGTGCGGCCGGCGCCGAGGGCGGGGATGCGCGGGTCTGTCAGGCAGAGCAGGTTGCCGGTCCCGCCGGAGTTCTTGTCGGCCTTGACGATCACCGCTCCCGTGGGGACGGCCAGCCGCTCCAGGACACGTTCCAGATCATCGCGGGTGGCACAGACCGCACCGTCAGGGACGGGGACGTTCAGGCCGGCGGCCAGGGCGCGGAAGACGGCCTTGCTGTTGAAGAGTTCGGCCCCGCCGGCCGAGTCGAAAGCAGAGACCGCATCCGGGGCCAGGCCGATCGCCCGGGCCAGAGCCGCGATGCCGCGATCTGAGATATAGGCGCGCAGTTCCCAGCCATCGGGCGCGTCCACCAGCGCTTGCAACCGGTCGAGCAGCCCGGAGCGGTGCAGGACATCCTGGCTGAGAACCCGCACAGTTTCGTCCTGCGGGGTCAGCAGGTTCACCTGTGCAGGATCGAAACCCATCAGGGCCCCTACGTGGGCGACGAACGCCGGATCGACTGGCTGCGGCAGCACCAGCACGTCACCGTCCCTCAGTAGCCACACCATCCGCGCGCCGACGACCGGAGTCCCCTCCCGCTCCTTGGGATCGAGCTCGTCGAGACGGTCGACCATGTACTCGCTGTTGCAGTTGGCCACCCATAATCTGCGCACGTCACCCTCATCCGCCGACGCCGGAACAGGTCAATCCTGTCCCGGCCTACCGACGCTGAACCGTCACGGCTCAGGGCCCGCCGGCGGCCGGACTCCTCCTTCAACAGACCGGGGGCTGATTGAGCGAGTCGAATACTCGCCTGCTGGCCCCCCGGGTGTACTCCTGGGCTCGTGGCTCCGCCCGCCCCGGTTCTCCCGCCGTCTTCACGAGTGCCCCGGCTCTAACCGGCTGGATCAAGCAGCAAATCGCTGCGGATCCCGCCCCCACAGCCTGCGGAAAATCCACCCGCTGAGTCAGCTGTTCCGCTCGGTTGCGCCCTGCTTCAGGAGTGCACCTGAAGCACGGACCGGATGTCCGGAGAGGTTTCTACTGGGCATACAGGAAGTGCTGTCCGTCTTCCGTGGTGGCTTTGACGGTCACCTTGCCGGTCAGCCCGCCGCCGTTGAGGGTGAGGGTGTTGCCGTCGAGGGTGGCGCCGTCCTTGCCCGGGACGAGGGGAATGGCGAAGTAGCCCTTTCCGTCCTGGTCGATCTCGCCGACGGTGACCTTGTCGGCGCGGGCCTGTCCGCTGGGGAGCTTGAAGGTGACGCGAGCATCCGGGGTGATGGTGATGGGCAGTTCCTTGGTGGTGTAGAAGCCTTTGCCCTGGACGCTTCCTGAGACGGATTCGACGGGCAGCATCAGGACGCTGTGGCCGCTGTCCTGCACGTTTTTGACGAACGGCTCGATGGAGGGGCGGAGTTCCTGGTTCGTCGTCCGTACGGCCTTATCGATCCCGTCGCGGACCTCATCAGGTGCACTCTGCGCATCGGAGGGGGTAACTCCGTTGAGGAGTTCGGCCAGTGGTGTCGTGGGGTCGGTGGTGAGCTTCTTTTTGAAGTCCTTGCCCTCGGCATCCGCGTTGAGCAGGGCGACCGTACCGATGGCGTACGGTTCGACGCCCTTGGACGCCACGTTCATCGGTTTCAGTGTGTCGGCCAGATGTGCGCGGACCTGTTGCGCGTCGGTGGGCTTGTCCACCTGGGCCATGGCGAGGGTGTACTGCTCGAAGTATTTCGCGGTGCCTTCCAGCAGGTCCGTGGACTGCTGCCCCTTGGCGTCGTCGGGGTAGTCCTTGCGCCACTTCGCGTCCCACCACGCTGCCTGGGAGAGGCGTTGAGCTCTGTTGGCCGGATTCTTCAGGGCGTCCAGGAGCGTGTTGTACACCATCGCCCGGTCGATGCGCGGGCCCGCCTGGAGGGGGTAGAGCTCGGTCCGGTCGCCGTCGCTGCGCTCGTCGAAGGCTTTGAGTGAGGCCCACTGGGGCTTGTTCTGCACGTAGGGGTGGAACTGCTCGTGGCTGGCGAGAGCGAAGGCGTAGCCGGGCTGGGGCGCGGTCAGTCCGGTCGGATCCGGTTTCTGCCCGGCCCCGAGGTCCTTGGGTACGTGGATGATCAGGGACGGTTTGCTGTCCCAGGTGACGACGTCGAAGGATTCCTCGGCAGGCACATCGATCTTCGCCTTGTCCAGCTGGCCGGCCGACACCGGCCGGGTGCCGTCCTTGTTCACCGCGACGATCTTGTTGCCGTCGGTCAGCAGCAGGTTGTGGCCGGAGAAGTCGGCTCCCGGCCACGCCTGCCCGGTGTGCGGCCACGCACGTGCGATGTCCTTCTGCACGCTGGCCACCAGCGCGTCGAACGAGGCCGGTGGGCTTGTGGGCGCGTCGGGGCGCGTAGCGGCCTGAGTCCTGGTGCAGCCTGTCGCGGCTACCGCGAGCAGAGCCAGGGCTATCAGAGGGCGGGCGGGGCGCGAGGCCGGCATGAGACGTCCTAACGTCGGGCGGCGGATACCCGTCCACGATGCGTCCAGCCTCCGTACCCGGCCCAGCCGGTCACCCCTTCGGGTGCGCACTCTGATCCATCCGGACGCCGTCCTCGCCGCCTGCACGGGCAGACGGGCCAAGGTGAGCCCATGCCTGCTGCAGCAGCCCCGTTCCCCTCACCGGCACGCCGCGCGAGCGTCACGCTGTGCCTCACGAGCGCGGTGGCCGCCGCCGCACTGACCGGGTGCGGGACGGAAGACCTCGTCGGCGGGGGAGTCGCCCGCACCGGGGCCTCCCAGGCCGGGAAGATCGCCTTCAAGGACGCCGGACACCCCCATCAACGGGAACTTGTCGTGCTCCAGCGACGACACGTCCGACACCCGCATGGTCATCACTTGCAAGGGCACCACTGACGGCGGGAAGCCTGCCGAGATGACCGCCGACCTGGGCACCGATTCCAAAGTCGTCAGCGGTGACAAACCCAGATTCAGGTGAAGGGCACCAACATCACCGGCACCGTCGACGGCCAGCAAGTCTTCAAAAAGGACTGCATCGGCAACTGCTGATACGGCGCCGAGTCGAGTCCTCACTGATAGACGTGGACGCATGATCGGCCGTCCCCCACCACATCTCAGCCGGCAACGAGCCGAGACTGCCGCAACCCGGCGATTCCAGGCCCGATGTAGCCGGCTCAAAGCCGGGCCGTCGAGTTGCTAGAAGGACGAGGCAAAGAAGAACCTGTTTTGTGCCATTCCGATACTCATGCCCGGTGGCACCGCGCCGGTGATCGCCGATACGAAGGCCACGAAGACATGCTCGCGTGTATTCCGACGACAGTGCACCGTCGTTTCCAGCAAGGACCCGCCGCCCCGCAGAGCGACAACACCCTCCGGCTGGACGTTTCCCGTGCCTGATCAGCGGTTTTGACCTTGCGTCCTCGACCTGCCCCCTGGCAGGTAGGCCCGCGCTGCGGGGCAGTCCCCACCTGTAAATCTGTGGGGCCAGCGGTCCGTCTATTAGCCTTTCGGTCAGGGTGCGTCTGACCTTTTTGCTGACGCGACGTGTCCTTCGAAAACCGTAGCGTTATGGGTGTCGGAGGAAAGGATCAGGCCCTTTCCTCACTTAGAAAGAGGGAATTCCATGATGCGTCACCTGTACTCGCGCCGCACGATCCGTACTACCGCCGTCACCCTCGGTGCTGCCATCGCGCTCGGGGCGCCGGCCGCCGCTTACGCCGCCGCGCAGGACTCCAGCACGGACCACCAGACGGCCGTCACCTCCGTTGCACACGCCGGCAGCCACGGCGTCGACGCCTTCTCCGTCGCCCAGCAGCGCAAGCTGGTCCAGACGCAGAAGCTCGCGGACGGCTCGGTTGGCAAGATTTACAAGGGCGGCGGGAAGTTCGAGGCCGACATCTTCTACCAGGGTAAGAAGATCGGCACGCTCAAGGCCGGAAAGACCGTCCTCAAGCACCACGGCGTCAATTACAGCTTCCATCCTTACAAGGGCAAGCTGTGGGCGGAAAAGGCCGGTAAGGCCAAGCCGAAGAGCGACGAGCAGAAGAAGAGGGACGGGATCACTGACCCGATCCCGAACCCCACCCCGGATGACGGGATCACCGACCCGATCCCCAACCCCACCCCGGATGACGGGATCACTGACCCGATACCGAACCCCACCCCCGACGACGTATCCGGGACTGCCCCCACGGGCCCGGCGGCCGATCTGCCCAGCGCGCTGACAGCGAGCTCGCACACCGCCGCGCCGCACTCGGTGATCACCGTGGCGCAGCAGGGCAAGGCCGGCAAGAAGCTGGTCGCCGTCAAGGGCCTGGTTGACGGCTCGGTCGCCAAGGTCTACAAGACCGGCAAGACCTTCCGCGCGGAGATCACCTCCAAGGGCAAGTCCGTGGGTGTCATCAACGGCCGCGGCACGATCAAGTTCGGTGAGACCGGCGGTCTGGGCGTCGTGAACGTCACGATGACCTCCAACGGCAAGGTCACCTCCTGGCTCAGCAACCCCAAGCCGAAGCCCGGCGCGGGACAGGACGAGCAGCAGAAGGACGACAAGAAGGACGAGCCGATCAAGCCGATCCCGGCCCCGGACGACGACACCGCCCCCACCCCGCTGCCGGAGGCAGGCGCCGCCGCCTAGTGATACTCGCTCGACTCGGAGAGACGCAGCACAGTGCGACGCCCTGCACAACGATGTGCAGGGCGTCGCACTGTGCCACCTGTCCCCACTGCGGCTACGACAGAGCAGGCGGTGACCAGTGCGACAGCTGAACTTCCGTCTTCGCCCCCCTGCCCCGGAGGGGCGAGGCAGTTCCGGGGGTTGAGAAGCGAGCCGTCGTCACAGGCGCCGGTAGCCGTAGCCTTTTCTCCGTGATTGCGCCGTCGGTGTCGAAGACCCCGTCGGGAGCGGACGGCCGGGGCCGCGGACCAGCGGGATGGGTGCCTGGTTGGTGCCGGCACAGGACAGCTACGCCGCCGCATCGTGGAGCGGGAGCGAACTACTGCTGGACCAATGATGGTCAGCGCAACTCTGGCTAGCATGCAAGGAGTTGCAACGAGTTCGAGGTTACGCCGCCGCTGAGTGGCGTGATCATGGCTCGGAGTCATTGACGATCTCCGCGGATGGTGGGAAGGGCTGGGGTTCCCGACCAACCTCGAGTCATCCTTCGTGGGCCTGGTCACGGCTCGATGTGCCGATACGAGGGATCGAGTAGATCGCGCTGACAGATACTCAAAGGCCGGACTGCGTTGTGACGTCGGCGCGGTACTGGTGATCAGCCGCGGTCCTGGGCGCTGTCGTCGGTGATTGCTCGGAACAGCTCGTGAGCCCGCTCGCAGAACGGCTACCGTCAGCCAGCATCCGGGTCTGGAGCTGCTCGGAGCGCAGACCGTCGTAGCGGGCCCGCACCTCAACGGTCACCGCTTGGACCGCGATGTGAAGGTGCTTGCGCGTCTCGCCGCCGTGCGACCACACGCAGACGTAGGTCTGCTCGAGCTGGGACAACGTCTCCATTCACGGCATCCCTTGTCGCGTGCGGCTGGCGGATTGCACAGGATCAGGGAGGACGGCAGGGTCGTTCCGGGCGGGCCTTTCTGCTACGCGTCTGCGATTCGCTCTGCCAACGAGTCGCTGGTCTTGACCGCAGCGCACTGTCTGCGGGCGGGGGAAGAAGCTCAGTACCTTCCGGTACGTCTTGAGGTCGGCGTACAACAAGTGGGGCAACCCGAAGGTGCCGCTTGGTGATTGGCTGGTGACCAACACCTACTTCCTGCCTGAGGAGAAGTCCGACCTTGCACTCCTGAAGGTCGCTACCCGCGAGCCAGAAGGAGACGAAGGGCGAGAAGGGGCGGGGCCTGGGCGGGCCTTGACCCTTCAGGACGTGGCACACGGTTTCCAGCCGGTTCTCAACGGCCGCGGCCAGCACCCGGTTCACGCTGCTCGGCTATCCGGGCGAAGTCGGGTACAGCGGAGAGGAGATGCATCGCTGTGTGGGGTTCTCTCGCCCCGCCCCGGAGGATGAGTCCAGCCTGATCACCGACTATTGCCATGCCTACGGCGGCAAGCAGGACAGCCTCTCGCCGTTACCTTCACGGGCCTCTTTCGAGGTGAACTGCCCCCCCAGTAAAGTACCGATGACTGTGTGTCTCGCTGGGGCAGCGGTTCGTCTCCGCCACTGGAGCTCGGTGTAGAACCTCTGCTCGCCGAAGATGGTGCGCTGCATGATTCCCTTCCTCCAGTCACGTGAACAGCAGCGGGTCATCATCCGCACCAGAACCCCCGCCCAAGGCCCCACGACACTTACCGCATCGGCAAAGGTCCACCCCTCCAGCCTGTACAAAGACACCGCCGGCGCCACCGCTCTCACCCTCAGGGCCACACTCCGCCGCTAGGTTTTGACTCTTGGGCCAGTCGACGTGGGAACAGCCCTCTGCGGGACTCGTCGCATCCGGGACCACCCTCCTATCGGCGGGGTCCTGCGGTGGGAAAGCGTGCGGGCCGGTGTTTGCGCCGCTCCGAGCATGTGAAAGCCCGCAGCGCGCTGTTGCGCTGCGGGCTGGGTCCGATCGCTGGGCCCACTGGAGAAGGTCCACTGCGGACGCTGCGGACGTTCATGCCGCCAGGTCACATGACTCGCCGAGTTAGCCGGCTTCGCCCGAGGCGGGAGCGGGGGTCGGGTCGTCTTCCGGCGTCGGAGAGGGCGTCGGCGTCGGGTTGTCGATGATGTGGGCCTTGGTCCGCCACTTGACGACCTTCCCGTTGCTGTACACCTTGGTGTGGACCATAAACTTTCCATCGAATTCGGTGTACTCCTTCACCACCCGCACCGGACGGGGCTTCTTCTTGCCCTGCCCCTTCTTCTTGCCGACACCGGTAGCCGACTGGGCAGCATCGGCGCTCGGGGCCTTCTGGCTTACGGTGCTCGACGCCGAAGAGGGCGCGGGAGCGGCCATGGATTCGACCGCAGGCACCAGGGACAGACTGCCCAGGGCAGCGACGACGATGCCGGCACGCGTAGCGCGTCGCGTCAGGGTGGAACGCATGATGTTTCCTCTCCTCAGGACCTGCTGGTAATCCGCTTACCAGTCAGGGATGTGTAGGTCTGGTCGTCAGCCGGCCCGCCCCCGTGCCTCCGGACCGACTGACATGTACCAACGTAGGAAACCGGGCACCCCTGCCGCTTCAGCCCTATGGCCATGAAAAGAGCCGGCCAAAAGTACACCCCCGCTCGCACCTCTGCGGGCGCTGGGCCACCGCTCCTCCGCAAAACACGATGACGCGAGGAGTCTTAGCGTGCGAATGGGACGGGTTGGCATTCACCGACGCCCTTCCCACTACACCTGTACTGACATGTGTGTACGCGTACCGGGTAGGGGGCCGCCTATTTTCTGGGGGAGAACTTCAGTACGATCAACGGCCCCTTACTTTCGGCTACTTGCGATGCATGAATACCCAAACTGCTGACCGAGGGTACCCGTACCGGGTATCACATGACTTTGAAGTGTCGGCCCTCGAGGGTGCCGGGATAATGGATCGCGTTCAGGTGACTCTCTGCGGCCCTTGCGGGGAGATCGACAGCTCACCCGTTCGTAGAGATTTCCTTCTCTGTCGGGCACCGGAGGTAATTCCATGAGCAGTCACGCGTGTCACGCACGTACTCGCCCCGTCGTCAGGGCGGCGGCCCTGGCCGCTGTCGCGGGAATCGCGGCGCCGCTGGGCCTCTTCGTGGCCACCGCTCCCGCCTTTGCCACGCCGGCAACCTGCCGTACCAACCAGCTTCAGGCGTCCTGGGACGATTCGGGCACAGCCCGGTCAAGTACGCCGACCGGCAAGCAAGAAACCGCCGTGGTGAAGCTTCGTAACTCCAGTGATGACTCTTGCACGCTCCAGGGGCACCCTGGCGTCTCCCTGACCCAGGGCAAGAGCAGTGAGACACTGCGCGACACCAGCAAGCCCGAGCCGAAGTCAGTGTCCCTGGCCCCGGGCAAGAGCACGACGTTCACGCTCGTCTTCCTCAGTGAGAAGGATGAGCCGAAGCAGGCCATCAAGCCGGAGGCTGCCGTCGTGACGCCGCCCGACAACAAAGCCTCCACCACCCTGTCGTGGAAATGGGGGCCGGTGACCAAGCAAGAAGGGGCTACCCACCCGGGTAACGCAGTGGGGCCCGTCGGAGCGACCGTCGAGGCGGGTTCCGGAAGCTCCGCCAGCAAGCAGATCGACTGCGGCAGCGGATGGAACAATCTGTCCGTTCGCGCCGTCACCTCGCACGGCAAGGATGCGTGTCCTGTCGCACTGAAGGTCTCCACCGCCTACGGCAAAGCCGTAGAAGCCAAGAAGGCCGAGCCAATCACCATCACCGTGAACGACACGGGCTGGAAGTGCCAGCAAAAGCAGGGCGAGCCCAACCCGTACACGGAATGCATCAACACGAAGGAGCCGACCGAGAAGGTGCAGCTGCTCTCCTGAATGAACCAGGGTGTGTTGCCGCTTGCAGGCGCAACACACCCTGGTTACCGCAGCCTTGCTGCGGGGTTCGCTCTTGCAGGGAGAACGAGCAGAACTTGATCCGCACTCTTCGTGAAATGAAGCCTTGCCTCCTTCGACCGCAGCCCCTGGGGCGACGGTGGAGGGCACGGTCTCCTGTCCCAAGAGCGACAAGGAGTCCATCACCGCCAACAGCCAGGCCTTCTCGAGCGGCTCCGTGCAGCTGGACATGATGGGGGAGGGGCGCCAACTTGTATGGCGACGAGACTGTCTATCGCGGCTCTGCCGCTCTGGCCACAAGGCCCCCGAGAAGGCCGGGTACTGCCTGGCAAAGCGGCGGCGCTGGGCGTGGAGGGTACCGCGCAGGTGATGGTCGAGCACGTCGGATACCGAAGCCCTCTGGAATGAAGGTGCGCGGGCGTCAGTCGTTTGGACGAAAACCGCATCATCGCGTCGCTCGGGCAGGCGGAGGTCTTGACCTGCTGAAACGTCATCCCGACTGCCCTGGCGGGTTAGAGGAAACGTCGTTAGGAAGCGCGAGTGAGGGTGCAGGACGACCCACCAGAGGCTGTTCTCAATAGAGCACGAGTGCAGATCACGTTGCCGGGCGGCGCTCAGGAACTGCGCCCCGTACTGCCGGGAGGTCACTGCATCATGGGTTCCATATCTGTCGCCGTCACCGCTGCTGCTGCCGCGGCCATCCTCAGCAGCATCGCTCCGGCGGCGCAGGCCATCGACAGCTCCGCCTGTGGGCAAACCGAGGCCGCTGCTCAGCAGGCTCACCGTGACTACCTGCCGTCGCTGAAGGCGGTCGGGGCGATCGTTGATGGGGGAGGGCACCCCGACCGGACCCAGCGTGACAGCGTGGACCAGCTCAAATCTGAGACCGCATCCCTTTCCGCTCAGGTTGCCCACTGCCCCCACACACGCCAGATGCCCACAGTCACCACACATGCCGGACTGGGCGGCCCAGACCAGGAGCGCTACGGCCCCGCTGTGATTGCCTCCACGGTCGTCGCTCTGGCGGGCGCCTACGGTCCGGCCATGGCCGGCTCCGCGCTTGTCGCGGTGGCGGGGAGTCTGCTTCTGCTCCTGTGGCGGCGAGATCGCTCCTGAACAGTTGCTGAAGCCGCTGTAGCACCCGGCTACCCGCTCACGGGCTGCCGGGCACCCGTCGGAAGTGGGAGCGGATGCCGATCACAGTGGTCATCGCGGACGACCAGGAGATGGTCCGCAGAGGATTCCGGATGATCCTGGAGGCGACCCCCGGAATCGAAGTGCTCGCCGATGTCGCAGACGGCCAAGAAGCGCTGGAGGCCGCGCGCGTCCTAGCGCCCGACATCATGCTTCTGGACATCCGCATGCCGGGAATGGACGGACTCGAAGTCAATCGGCGCCTGCGCCGGGCAGACCCGAACAAGGGCAATGAGTGTCAGTCGCCGAAGGTCGTCATCATCACCACGTTCAATGACGACGAATATGTGCGCACGGCACTGCGCGACGGCGTCTCCGGTTTCCTCCTCAAAGACTCCAGTCCCGCCCTGCTCGTCGAAGCGGTCCATGCGGCGGCCGCAGGCGACTCCCTGATCTCACCAGCCATCACCGTGCGCCTGCTCGAGCAGATGACGCAGCAGCCCGGTGCACTCCGGGCGTCTCAGCCTGCCGAACCACTTACACCGCGAGAGATGGAGGTCGTCCGCCGCTTGGCCCGTGGCCGCACCAACGCGGAGATAGCCCAGGACCTCTTCCTGTCCGTATCCACCGTCAAAGCCCACCTCGCCCACATTCAGACCAAGCTCGACGTACGCAACCGCGTAGAAATCGCCGTCTGGGCATGGGAGGCGGGCCTGTGCACCGATTGACACACCCGCCCGGTCCCACGCGCGCTCCCGCATGTCCCGCCTTCACACGCCCCAACGAGCAGAAGGCTTTGGCCTGGTGCAGCACATGACGCTGGTGGAACGCTTCTCACGCCTCCCGGCCCGCAACCCCAGGGTGATGATCGCCTCGGGGATCGTCTTGTTCGGCCTCATCACCATCGATGCGGTCTTCCTCGAGAGGCTGCCCTCGGCGGAACTCGTCATCGCCATCGGCTCATCGATCGTGTGCAGCCTGTGTGCCATCCCCGGCACTCCCGTCCCGCTCGCCGTGCGCGGCTCGGTCGCCGTCGTCGTCTCGTGGGGCGTCACGTTGTACTTCCTCGCCGGGACCGATGAGATCGGGGTATGGGGGATCGGGGAAATCGCGGCTCTTCTGCTCCTGTTGTGCAGTGTCTGCTGGCGGGCCTCGGACCGTACCGCCACCATCTTGGCGCCCGCGTTAGCGCTCGCCTGCATGGCCGTGCCGACACGTGATGCCAATCCTCAGGAGTGGACCCTTGCCATCTCGCTCATCACTCTGATCGTCGCGACGTTCTCGCTCCTTCTGCGGGCACAGAGACAACGACGTTTCCGTGATCTCGCCGAAACGCGCTCCGTCGAACGCAGGGCCCTGGCCCGTGAGTTGCACGATGTGGTTGCTCATCACATCACCGGCATCGTCGTCCAGGCGAAGGCAATCCGATTCGTAGGCCCACAGGGCCGAATACCGGATGACGCTCTGGAACGCATCGAGACGGAAGCCGCCGAAGCGCTGAATGCGATGAAACGGCTTGTGGCCGTCATGCGCCGGGCCGGCGACCACGAAGAGTCAGGCCCTCTCGCACCCACAGGACTCGGCGACCTACCTCAGATGGCACGGGATTTCGCCCGCACCGGGCCACCGGTGAAACTCGACATCGCCCCCGGTGTCGAGGCACGGCTTCCGGCTGACGTCCGCGCAGGGATCCACCGCATCGTCCGCGAGGCGCTGACCAACATCCGCAAACACGCGGCCGACGCCGCCCTCGTGCGCATCTCACTGCACGAGCTCCCCACCGGGATCGAACTGAAAGTGATCAACGACGGCCACCGCGCCGCCGGCCTTCCGCCTCGCGCCCGCGGCGGGGGATTCGGGCTGGAAGGCATGCGCGAGAGGGCAGCCGCAATGGACGGCCGTCTGGACGCCGGCCCCACCCATGAAGGCGGCTGGCAGGTACAGGCCCTCCTTCCCCTGAGCCCTCCTGGCAACTGATCCCGGCTCGCTCTGACGCACTCCCCACCCGTAGAGCAAACGCTGAAAAGCGGCCCATCGTGCTTTCGGTCAAGCCGACACAGGCTTTCCAGCCGCTGCCACAAACCACCTGCGAGGCCCATCTTTGTGAGACCTGAGAAGGAGGACGCCGCGCGTACGGCTGTACGTCGGGTCCTCCGCTCCGAGGTTCACGCCCGCGGTCTGATCGACTGGCAGCACGCGCGAATCCAACTTCCCGCCCAGGTGTGGGGGTTACCCGCTCGTTGCCCCATCACCGCCGACTCGCCGACGAGACACCCGACATCAGCGAGGCAGCGGCCCGGAAGCGCGCGCTGCGCACCGGGCTTCGCGCCACCGAGCGCCAGGTTGAGGCGATCGAGGCGTACGCGGTGCAGTCGGCCGAGGCTGACGCCCGGTTGCGTGTAGTGCAGCAGATTGAGCGACTCGAGAAGGGCGGCGGCGAGCTGTTCGATTTCCTGGCCTCCATCGCGCGCGCTGAGGTCGCCATCGAGGGACTGGACGAGATGCCCGGGGAGCGTCTGCGGTAGCTGGCCGGTTCACCACGACCTTGATCGGCGCGAAGGAGGCCGCAGCACAGGCCTTGCCCACTGCCTCGTCCCACCCCATCGGGACCTCATGACCGGATCACTGTCACGCTGCTGCTGCGGTGATCCACCCGAGGAGCAAGGCGAGCGGCATTCCCACGAGGCCGGCCGCCACCAGCCATCCCATTTTCGGAGAGGTCTTCGAGGCGATCATTACGCAGAACAGTGAAGCCAGCACGACGTAGAAGAACAGGGGTATAGAGAGGATGAGGAGGCCGGCGCCCATAGTGGATCTCCCTTGCTGTACTGGTCGGAGCCGCCGGAAACAGCGCCGAGGCCGACATTGGTGTAGCAGGTTCGGTTAGGACGGATTCGGCTACATCGCCGCGATGCCTGCGCTTGCGCTGGTCACGGGGTCACGTCGTGATCGCGGGCGATCCGCTCGACGGTCTCCAGCAGGTCCCGCAGCTGATCTTGTTGCTCAGCGGAGAGGCGTTCACGCAGACGTCGTTCCAGTGCGATGACCTGGCGGTCGGCTCGCTCGAGGACGGACTGCCCCTCAGGGGTTACGTGTGCTTCGCGCACATGCCGGTGGGTGGCGTGGCGAGACCGTTCGATCCAGCCCTCCCTCTCAAGTTTGGTCACGGTTTCGTTCATCGACTGGGAGCTGACGAAGCAGCGGCGTGCCAGCTCGGCGCTGGTGATGCCGGGCGTCTCGGTCAGCAGGATCATCACGTTGTACTGCGCCATCGTCATGCCTGCCTCGCGTACTGCCGCACTCTTGGCTGCCTGGGTGGCGTGCTCGGCTCTTTTCACGGCGGTGAGCAGGCGGCGTTGCGGCGCGAAGTCGGGATCCATGCGGCCGATCATACGTTCCTGACTACTATCAGGTAGCCTGATATGTAGCAGGGTTCTTGCTGAAGCAGCGGGATCCTGCGCACGCACGTGATGTACCCGCTCGACAGGAGCCCCTCTCTTGAATACCTCCGCAGCCATTTCGCGTCCGCAAGACATCGTCGATTCCTTCCTAAAGGCGTTCTGGGCCGGCGAATACGACGACGCCGCCGCCTTGGTCGCCGAGGACGCTGTCTGGCATGTCGACGGCGATCCTGGGGTTCCGCCCACTGGGCTGCGGCACGGCCGCCACCGGGTGAGGCAGTGGATGGACGTCTTTCCAGGCGCGTTCGAGCCGCGCGGCGGGTCGGTACTCACCACGATGGCCCAAGGCGACGACGTCCTGGTGTGCGGCCGCTTCCACTTCTTGGTCCGGCCGACCGGCAAGGTGGTCCAGGGCGACTACGTGATGCGCTTCACGGTCCGTGGCCAGCTCATCGCCCGCTACCAGATGTTCGAAGACTCTCTAGCTCTTGCCAGCGCCTTCGACGTCCTTCCCACCCAGCCTCTTCAGCCCGCTGCGCAGCGCATCCGGGTGAACGACACCGTCTACGGCTACGACGACACCGGCGACGGACCTGCCGTCATGTTCCTGCACGGCCTGTTCGGCGACCGAACCATGTTCCAGCACCAGGTGGCGGCGCTGCGGCCCACGCACCGCTGCGTCGTATTGGACATGCCGGGACACGGCGCCTCGGCTGTCACGGCGCAGGGTTGGAGTTTGGAGGACATCGCCGCTGACCTTGCCCTGTTGATCGAGGAGAAGAACTGGGGACCGCTGGCGGTCGTAGGTCACTCCCAGGGCGGCACGGTCGCCATGTTGCTGGCTGCTCACCGGCCCGACCTGGTAAAGCAGGTGGCCCTGGTCAACTCCAGCGCACGTCCCGAACCTGAGGAGCGACACGACCTGTGGCGCCAGCGCCGCTCGGTGCTCAGCACCGGTTCCGGTGAACAGCAGCATGCCCTGATGCGCGAGATCCAGAAGAACGTGACGAGCGCCCGGTGGCGCACCAACCACCCAGCACCCGCGGCTGACGAGCTCCACGTCATGACCAGCCAAGACCCCCTGGCCATGGGACATGCCCTGGAGGCGGCCGTACTGGAACGCCGCGACGTCCGCCATCTCTTGCCCGCCGTCCAGGCCCGCACCCTGGTCCTTGCCGGTGCGGAAGACCACGCCATGCCGCCGGCCCTGTCGGAGGAAATCGCCACCCTGGTCGACGACTCGGACTTCGTCGTGCTTCCGGATGTCGCCCACCATGCCCCCGCCGAAGCACCCCAGGAGGTCACTCACTGCCTCCAGCGACTCCTCGACGGAGCGGACGCGAAGTAGGCACCGCCGCAATCGCGCAGGGCTGCCGTCTGCGCCTTCATCAGTCCCTTGCCTCGCGGGACGGCGGCTCACCCTTCAGGTCCGCGCCGAGGTCGTAGACATTGACGGCGAGGACCAGCTGTCGCTCACCGTTGGCGGTGGTGAGGGCCACGCTGGTGAAGCCGGGTCCGCCGCCCTCGGTCGTCCAAGCACTGACCGGCTCGGTATCCGGCTCCGAGCCGCATGGCACGTCCATGCGCTGCACGCCACGTCTTCGATCACCAGACCGGCAAGCAGGTAGTTGGTATTGGAGTACGTTCAGCCGCCGCCGGGCTCGAAGAGCGGCTTGTGCCGGACGGTGCGGGCGATCACCTCCTGCGGGGGTGTAGACGTAACCCCATTCGTGGCGCTCCAGGTTGGGCGCGAAGAACTCCGGCTCGGTGGTGGGGTCGTAGATGCCCGATGTGTGGTTGAGCGGTTGCCGGATGGGGATGGCCCTGCCAGCGTTGCCGTTTCCCTGGACCACGCCGGGCAGCCACTTCTCCAGGCTGTCGTCGAGCGAAAGCCGACCTTCGGCCTCCAGCTGAAGAAGCTCCGTCGACACAAATGACTTGGTGTTACTGGCAATCCGGAACCGCTGCAGGCCGGGCTCGCTCGCCGCTCGCCGTCTCCGCGAGCCCGGCCGCCATCCGTGACTCCCGCTCTCCGTGCCTGGCATACGCCACGACACCCGGGAATCCGTCTGCGACCGTCTGCTCGATGGCCTCCTTGAGGCCGACGGGCGGCGAGGCCGACGCCCGCTCCGCCGGGGCCGCCAGGTAGATCCCTGATACCGCTACCGCGTAATCCCCGCGCTCAGCGCTGCGGCCCCCGCAGGTGCCTTCACTGATTGCTCCTGCTCCTGCTTCTGTTGCCTGTGCCGTTCCTGCGCCAGCGTGCCGGGCCGCCGCGCCAGTCGCCCATCCTGCTGACGCCCGGGCTGATACGGGGCATCCCCCATCCCTCACCGTCCTGCTCCCTCGCTCAGTCTGTGCATGGCGAGGTCCTGACCAACGTTGGCGAGACTCGGACGGGGCCAACCGGACCGTCATCCCGACGAACTACAGGAGGGCGACAAGGCGTCGACGACCTGCCCGTACGAAGCGTGCCCGCGGCCGTAGTTGACGACTGAGCGTAGAGAACTCAATGATCACGGGGACCCGGGCCCGCTGGTTCCCGCCCACCCCCTCGGACGCCTGATGCCGGTCGGTCTGAGCCCTCCCGCACGCCTGCGCGGCGAGAGGCAAGAGACGTCATCTCGCCGGGTCCAGGTTCTCGATCGCGCAGCCTTTCAGCGGCGCGGGTGCACCCCGCGGCCCTGCCTGTGCTCGGTTGTGCCGTGACACGCCATCTGCCCGTTCGGCGGCCCTCACCCGCTCGGGGGCGTCGCTTCGCTGCAACTTTTAATCCCTGTGGATGCCAGGGCTTCACTGTCAGTGCACACAGGAAATCTATCGTGGCGGAGGTAGACATGTGGGGGTTGCTGGGGTTAGTGTCTTGTCCGTAGCCAAGAGGTCGAGCAGGCCCGGCAGGGATGAACTGCCGGGGG
>NZ_JBITEU010000015.1:0-195033 GCF_044455475.1 Streptomyces sp. NPDC051218
CCCAGCCCCGCCCGGCTGGCCCGCCCCTTTCCCACCCACCCACCCGGCACCCGGCAGCCGGGGGTGATTTTTCAGCCCCTCCGGCGTTTGAGGAGCGGGGTCTGGGGCGGAGCCCCAGTTTCGGGAAGGGGTGGGATTGGGGAGAGCCCCGCAGGGTCCCCCCCGGCGCCCCCCACCCCCCTCACCGCGGCTCCGGCGGCCGCTGGCGGGGCATGTTCGGGCGCGCCCCAGGCGGCAACGCGGCGCGGACGGGGACAGCCGCCTCCCCGCGGGAGGCCGGGACCATGGCCTGCATGGCCAACGGCGCCGGCCCCGACCGAAACTCCACCATCCAGTCCGCGGTCTCGGCCCGCACAAGCTCCGTCACATCCTCCGAGAACCGCCGAAGCACCCCAAGACACCGATCGGCAGCCTCACTGGCAGTCCCCTCGGTGGGCCCGAGAACCTCCCGCACACTCTCCGACGCCCAGTCGAACTGCAGCACCTGCAACCGTCGCTGCACGGCCTGCGCGGTCGCCACGTCCCGCATCCACCCGGACGTGAGGCCGAAGAAGCGATCGCACGCCACGCACGCCGCCCCCGCGAGCAGCGAGACGAACCCCCAGTTCGCGACGCCCCCCACCGCCCCCGCCAGATCGAGCAGCGGAAACACCCCCGCGCCCACGACCCCCACCGCCGCCCCCGCCCGCGAGACCCGCGCCCCGCGCCGTTTCCACGCCCGGTCGGACAAGTACCACTCCGCGGTGTTGAGCGCGCCCCGCTCCACCCACCGGTACAACTCGTCGAGCCGCTGCGCCGGCTCACCCCAGTCGCCGAGGGGAAAGGCCCGCCCCGTCAGATCCCCGAGCCGAGACCCGCCCCCACCACCAGGACCCCCACCAGGGCCACCACCGGGACCACCACCAGGATCACCACCGGGAACGCCCTGCTGCGCACCCGCCCCGGCCCCCTGCTCCTCATGGGGCACCCCCTCGGGCTGCATCTCCGGCTGGCTCACCCGGCACTCCTACCTCTACGAGATCCCTGAACTGTTCCTGCGGCACTTCCTGCGGCACGGCTCCTGCGGCACTCTCCCCCGCGGCGATTCCGTACGGTGCGCGCGCTGTGACAGCTGGTGCTGATGATGCTGACGCGGCTGATGTCATCTGCTCATGCGCAGCCCCAGTCCTACCGCCCAATGGGTGGCCATGAGCCCCTTTTCACGGTATTTCCGCCCGGAAGAGCTGCTTGATCAGGTATAGGAAGACGGCCGATCTCACTCGAAAGAGTGCTGGGGCGAGGCCACCCTCAACCACGTAGGCTCATTGAAGGTGGAAAAACCGACGACCTACCGAGACAGGAGCTGATCGTGATCCCCGGTGGTGGCCAGCCCAACATGCAGCAGCTGCTCCAGCAGGCCCAGAAGATGCAGCAGGACCTCGCGACCGCGCAGGAGGAGCTCGCGCGCACCGAGGTCGAAGGTCAGGCGGGCGGCGGCCTCGTCAAGGCGACGGTCACCGGATCCGGTGAGCTGCGCGGCCTGGTGATCGACCCCAAGGCGGTCGACCCGGAGGACACCGAGACCCTCGCGGACCTGGTGGTCGCGGCGGTCCAGGCGGCGAACGAGAACGCGCAGGCGCTCCAGCAGGAGAAGCTGGGCCCGCTCGCGCAGGGCCTGGGCGGCGGAGGCATCCCGGGCCTTCCCTTCTAAGAGGGCCACGGGCCAACTACCGTACGTACCAACGCGTGACACTCGGCCGGAGCGACATCGAGACCGTGACAGGGATCGTGAACGTGACAGCGACCGAGGCCGGGAGCGAGAACAGGAAAGGGCAAGGCACCCCGTGTACGAAGGCGTGGTTCAGGACCTCATCGACGAGTTGGGCAGGCTGCCCGGCGTCGGTCCCAAGAGCGCGCAGCGGATCGCCTTCCACATCCTGCAGGCGGAGCCGACGGACGTGCGGCGCCTCGCGCACTCCCTCCTCGAGGTGAAGGACAAGGTCCGCTTCTGCGCGACCTGCGGGAACGTCGCGCAGGAAGAGCTCTGCAACATCTGCCGCGACCCGCGCCGCGACCTCAGCGTCATCTGCGTGGTCGAGGAGCCGAAGGATGTCGTGGCGATCGAGCGTACGCGCGAGTTCCGGGGGAAGTACCACGTTCTGGGCGGAGCGATCAGCCCGATCGAAGGGGTCGGCCCGGACGACCTGCGCATACGGGAACTCCTCGCGCGCCTGGCGGACGGCACGGTCACCGAGCTGATCCTGGCCACGGACCCGAACCTGGAGGGCGAGGCGACGGCGACGTACCTCGCGCGCATGATCAAGCCCATGGGCCTGAAGGTCACCCGCCTGGCCAGCGGGCTCCCTGTCGGGGGAGATCTGGAATACGCGGACGAGGTCACCCTGGGCCGCGCCTTCGAGGGGAGACGACTCCTAGATGTCTAAGAAGCAGCAAGAGAAGTCCACGCAGCCGGAAGCGAAGCTCGACCCGGAGATGACCGTCACCCCGGAGCCGATCTTCACCCCCGAGCCGATCATCGCCCCCGAGGCGACGGTTCTCCTGCACACGGCCGTCCAGGACCCGGACTCCTTCGCGGTGCAGATCTCGGACCAGATCGAGAGCTTCATCGTCGCGGTGACGGAGGTCGCGAAGGGCGACGAGCCCGACTCGGCCGTCCCCTTCCTCCTCCTGGAGGTCTCCCAACTCCTCCTGGCCGGCGGCCGCCTGGGCGCGCACGAGGACATCCTCCCCGAGGAGCGCTACGAGCCGGACCTCGGCCCGGAGCGCGACGTCGACGACCTGCGTGAACGCCTCGCCGCCATGCTGGAGCCGATCGACGTCTACTCCGAGGTCTTCGACCCGTACGAGCCCCGCAAGGCCCCGGTGGCGGCCCGCATCTCGGACGACCTCGCCGACGTGGTCGCGGACCTCTCCCACGGCCTGGCCCACTACCGCGCGGGCCGCACGACCGAGGCCCTGTGGTGGTGGCAGTTCTCGTACTTCTCCAACTGGGGCTCCACGGCCTCGGCCACCCTCCGCGCCCTCCAGTCCCTGGTGGCCCACGTCCGCCTGAACCAGCCTCTCGAGGACCTCAACGGCCTGGACACGGACGAGGACCTCGCCGAGGACGCGCTCGCGGAGGCCGCGGGCAGGGTGATGGCGGAGGAGATCGCCGGGCCCCTGGGCCTGCGCTCCGTGCAGTGACCTCGGAGGCCGTGAACCTTGCGGCTGTGACCCCGCGGCTGTGACATGCGGTTGTGACCCGCCCCACTTTCCGGAGTGTCCGACTCCCCGCTGGGCATGTGCCAAGCCGAGCGGTCGGAACGTACGCCCCGAGCAGCGGGAGCGTATGCCGACGTTGATCACGTAGTGGGCGGGACATCTCACCATGTGATATTCGTGAGGCGAATTTCGGCCGCTCGTTAGACTGAGCCGACCGCAGCAGTGCGGTGAAGACGGACTGAGCGAGGAGCGCACGTGAGCCTTGTCGTGCAGAAGTACGGAGGCTCCTCCGTAGCCGATGCCGAGGGCATCAAGCGGGTCGCCAAGAGGGTTGTCGACGCCAAGAAGAACGGCCATCAGGTCGTTGTCGTGGTGTCGGCCATGGGTGACACGACGGATGAGTTGATCGATCTTGCAGGGCAGGTATCCCCGATTCCTGCCGGGCGTGAATTCGACATGCTGCTGACCGCCGGGGAGCGGATCTCCATGGCGCTGCTTGCCATGGCGATCAAAAACCTGGGTCACGCGGCCCAGTCGTTCACGGGCAGCCAGGCCGGTGTCATCACCGACTCCGTCCACAACAAGGCGCGGATCATCGATGTCACCCCCGGGCGGATCAGGACGTCGGTCGACGAGGGCAACATCGCCATCGTCGCCGGGTTCCAGGGCGTCAGCCAGGAGGGCAAGAACATCACCACGCTCGGCCGTGGTGGATCCGACACGACCGCTGTCGCCCTCGCGGCCGCGCTCGACGCGGAGGTCTGCGAGATCTACACGGACGTGGACGGCGTTTTCACCGCCGACCCCCGTGTGGTGAAGAAGGCCCAGAAGATCGACTGGATCTCGTTCGAGGACATGCTGGAGCTCGCGAGCTCCGGGTCCAAGGTGCTGCTCCACCGCTGTGTGGAGTACGCCCGCCGTTACAACATCCCGATTCACGTGCGCTCGTCCTTCAGTGGGCTTCAGGGCACGTGGGTCAGCAACGAACCGCAAGGGGACCGCAAGGTGGAGCAGGCCATCATCTCCGGTGTCGCGCACGACACCTCGGAGGCCAAGATCACGGTCGTCGGCGTGCCGGACAAGCCGGGCGAGGCCGCCTCGATCTTCCGCGCCATCGCGGACTCCGGGGTCAACATCGACATGATCGTCCAGAACGTCTCGGCCGCTTCGACCGGACTCACGGACATCTCGTTCACGCTGCCCAAGGCCGAGGGCCGCAAGGCCATCGACGCGCTGGAGAAGACGCGCTCGGCCATCGGCTTCGACTCCCTGCGCTACGACGACCAGATCGCCAAGATCTCCCTGGTCGGCGCGGGCATGAAGACGAACCCCGGCGTCACCGCCGCCTTCTTCGAGGCGCTCAGCGACGCGGGCGTGAACATCGAGCTGATCTCGACCTCCGAGATCCGCATCTCGGTCGTGACCCGCGCCGATGACGCGAACGAGTCCGTGCGCGCCGTGCACACCGCCTTCGGCCTCGACTCCGACACGGACGAGGCCGTGGTCTATGGAGGCACCGGGCGATGACCGGAAAGCCGACGCTCGCGGTCGTCGGAGCGACCGGGGCCGTCGGCGCGGTCATGCTCCAGATTCTGTCGCAGCACGCCGACATCTGGGGCGAGATCCGACTCGTCGCCTCACCGCGCTCGGCCGGCAAGAAGCTGGCCGTGCGCGGTGAGGAGGTCGAGGTCGTCGCGCTGAGCGAGGACGCCTTCGACGGCGTCGACGTGGCGATGTTCGACGTTCCCGACGAGGTCAGCGCGCAGTGGGCGCCCATCGCCGCGTCCAAGGGCGTCGTGGTGGTCGACAACTCCGCCGCCTTCCGGATGGACCCGGACGTGCCGCTGGTCGTCCCCGAGGTCAATCCGCACGCCGCGCGCGTACGCCCGCGCGGCATCGTCGCCAACCCGAACTGCACGACCCTCTCGATGATCGTGGCCATCGGCGCGCTGCATGCCGAGTTCGGTCTGCGCGAGCTGATCGTCTCCTCGTATCAGGCCGTGAGCGGCGCCGGTCGGGACGGCGTGGAGACTCTGCGCCGCCAGCTGAAGCTGGTGGCCGGTTCGGATCTCGGCACGAGCCCCGGTGACGTACGACGCGCTGTCGGCGACGACACCGGTCCCTTCCCGGAGCCCGTGGCGCTGAACGTCGTGCCGTGGGCCGGGACGCTGCGGGACGACGGCTGGTCGTCCGAGGAGATGAAGGTGCGGGACGAGTCCCGCAAGATCCTCGGCCTGCCCGACCTGAAGGTCGCGGTGACCTGCGTACGTGTGCCGGTGGTGACCACCCACTCCCTGACCGTGCACGCGCGCTTCGAGGACGAGGTCACGGTGGACCGCGCGCGCGAGATCCTGGCCACCGCTCCGGGTGTCGTGCTGTTCGACAACCCGGCCGCGGGTGAGTTCCCGACCCCGGCCGACGTGGTGGGGACCGATCCCACGTGGGTCGGCCGGGTGCGGCGCGCCCTGGACGATCCGACGGCTCTTGAGCTCTTCGTGTGCGGGGACAACCTCCGCAAGGGGGCCGCCCTGAACACGGCCCAGATCGCGGAGCTGGTGGCCGGGGAGCTCACCGGGCGTCAGCAGTAGGTACAAAAACCCGCAGAAAGGTGCATGCGGGCGGGCAGAACGAGCCCCGAAGGCTCCCCGAGGCGGAAGTCTTTGAAGGGTCTGTGTAAGTTCTGTGTCCAACTTGGTGGCCAGAATCGCTTGATCTGGACCATTGCCGCGTTCGAAGATTCGCAATATTCGTCCCCGTCCACTGCAACCGGCAGCAGGGCGGGGCGCGTCTTTGCGATCGCCCTCCAGGGGGCGTGACCTGAGCGCTGCGAAAACTGGGCATAGGGGAAGAGCTGGTACGCATGGGGGCATTTGATGCATCGTCACCACTGGCGACGATGCCCGCCGCAAACGCGCCGCGCGATGCGTACAACCCTCAAGGGGGTAGGCGTGTCCAACAGGCGTGGCAGAGGTTCTCGATTTCACAGCGGTTCAGGCGAGGGGCGCGGCCCTGCGCCCGCCTCGCCGTCCCCGTGCGCCCGCCGGCATGCCGGTGATCGCCCCCATGCCCACCACGAGGTCGGCCCGCATCCCGACGCAGCGCGAGGGCGCTGAGGAGGCGATGAGCGCGGGCACCACAGTCGACCACCTGACCGAGACCTACCGCGCCCACTACAGGTCGCTCCTCGGTCTGGCGGCGCTGCTTCTCGATGACACGGCCTCTTGCGAGGACGTCGTGCAGGAGGCGTTCATCCGGGTGCACTCGGCGCGCAAACGCGTGCGGGACCCGGAGAAGACACTCGCCTATCTGCGGCAGACGGTCGTGAACCTCTCGCGTTCCGCGCTGCGCCGCCGCATCCTCGGGCTGAAGCTGCTCTCGAAGCCGATGCCCGACATGGCGAGCGCCGAGGAGGGGGCGTACGACCTCCTTGAGCGTGACGAGCTGATCAAGGCGATGCGTGGCCTCCAGCGCCGCCAGCGAGAGGTTCTGGTCCTGCGGTACTTCGCGGACATGACCGAGGCGCAGGTCGCCGAGACCCTGGGCATATCGCTCGGGTCGGTGAAGGCGTACGGCTCGCGCGGGATCGCGGCTCTGCGGGTCGCCATGGAGGCACCGGCATGAGCAAGCACGAGTACGGGCGCGAGCATGACGAGAGCGCCGAGTTTGAGCAGCACGCTGGGGACGGAACTGTGAATCACGGCCAGGGCGACGAGCCCACCGCACCCGAGCCCACCGCACCCGAGCCCGACGAGCCCGCCGCGGCGGAGCCTGCTGAGCCCACCGCGGCCGAACCCGACGAGCCGCCCGCGGCGGAGCGTCCGAGCGGTGAGGCGCCGGGTTCCGTCTTCGGTGGTGAGGACGGCTCCGACGAGCTGGCGCTGCGCAGGATGATGCGTTCGGCCGTCCAGGAGATCGAGCCGGGAGACCGCGCTCTGGAGCGTCTGCGGCACGCGGTGCCGGCGCGCCGCCAGCGCAAGCGCCAGGCCGTGGTCGGCATGGCGGCCGCCGCGCTCTTCATCGGCACCGCCATCCCCGCTCTGGTGCACGTCACGAACTCCGCCGGGGGCTCGGACGACCGGCCGTCGATAGCGGGCAACAGCGAGCAGACGCAGGGCGGTTCGAGCCAGGGCGGCAAGGGTCCTGACGGTGGGGAGAAGGGCAAGGACAGCGACTCCGGCCCCTCCAAGTCCAAGGACAAGAAAGACAAGAAGGGCAAGAAGGACGGCAAGGGGAAGGGTGAGGCCAGCGGCGGCGCGACCGGTGGTCCCGACCCGGCGGGCACGGAATCCGCCGGCTCGCCCGCCTGCGCGGTGGACCAGCTCGGCAGCGCGAGCGGTAGCGCGGGCGCGCCCGAGGCCGACGGCAAGGTGTATGGCAGCTTCCGCATCGCCAACGTCTCCGGCAGCAGCTGTACGGTCAGCGCCCCGGGCAGCGTGAGCACGGCGACGACGGGGGCGGCCGACCCCACGAGGATCGCCGTCACCGGCCACGTGGCGGGCGACGCGGCGACGGGCCTTCCGGACCCGGCACAGGCGGTCAGCTCGCTGGTCCTCCAGCCGGGCGCGGCGTACGAGGTGAAGTTCGCCTGGGTGCCTTCGGAGGCGTGCCCGACGGACAGCGGTGAGCCTTCGCCCGACCCGTCCCCCACGGAGGGCGGCGGCGCGGACAGCGGCGCGCCGGGCGGCACGGAGCCGCAGATGGTGCGCGAGGAGGGCGGCGTCCTTGACGGCGGTGTGACGGTGTCCCTGACGGCCACCGAGGGTTCGCCCGCGGCGGGCGCGACGATCACCAACGCGTGCGCGGGGACGGTCTACCACACGGGGATGCTGTCGGCGTCGTGAGGCGACGCGCGGCTGACCCCCGGGACGGGCTGGAATGTCCAGCCCGTCCGGCGTTCACAGAGGGTGAGAGGTCGCGAGGGCTATCCCTCGGGCAGTAGCCCCAGCTGAGTGTCCCGCGCGAACTCCCGCTCCCGCCGGAACAGCCGGAACCACATGAAGACGACGAACCCCGCGAAGACGAACCACTCCCCGGTGTAGCCGAGGTTCTGGAACGCCTTGAGGTCGAGCCCGGAGTTGGCCGGCTCGGACGCCGGGACCGCCTTCATCCCGGAGTCACCCTTGGCCAGCGTGACCCAGGCGTCGTACACATCGCCCCGGACCACGTTCACCAGCGAGGCCGCGCTGATGGCGCCGAGCTGCCCGGTCGGCAGCCCGCCGGCCGAGCTGACCCCGTTCGAACCAGGGCTCTCGGAGGCCTGGAGCGCGCCCGTCACGGTCACCTCGCCGGACGGCGCCGCAGGAGCCTTCGCCGCACTCGCCTTCCCGGGGAGCCAGCCGCGGACGACCGGCAGGTCCTTGCCGCTGCCGGTGTGCAGCAGCGTGAGCACGTAGTAACCGGACTTGTCGTCCAACTCCCGGCCGGGCACCAGCAGTTGCCTGCCGTACCGCCCGGTGGCCGACACCTGCTCCCCGGACGTCTCCTTGTCCACGGGGAGCATCGAGTCCAGCGGCCGGGGCTCCTCCTGGGAGCTGGCGGGCGATGCCTGCCGGTCCGCCTGCTCCTGTGCGGCGTCATGCGCCTCGACGCGGTCCTCGAAACGCCCCAGCTGCCATGACCCCATGAAGATGCAGAAGGGGATGGCCAGCAGTACGAAGACGTTGATCCCCCACCAGCGGGGCGTCAGCAGGAACCGGTACACACCCCCACGGTACGGGGCGTCCCCTGGAGGCAGGCCGCGGGGTTGGCGAAGCCACCGCCCCCGCGGCCTGCCTCCCCGCGGCCGGGCCCCGGCTAGCGGAGGTGGCGTTCGGCGAAGTCCAGTTCCAACCGCACCTGCTTGATCCGCTCGTCCACGACGAGCGAGCCGTGCCCCGCGTCGTACCGGTACACCTCGTGCACCGCTTCCCGGGCCTTGAGCCGGTCCACGTAGTTCTCGACCTGGCGGATCGGGCAGCGCGGGTCGTTCACGCCCGCGGAGATGTAGACCGGGGCCTTCACCGCGTCCACGTACGTCAGCGGGGACGAGGCCTCGAAGCGCTCCGGGACCTCCTCCGGCGTACCCCCGAGGAGCGTGCGGTCCATGGACTTCAGGGCCTCCATCTCGTCGTGGTACGCCGTCACGTAGTCGGCGACGGGGACCGCGGCCAGGCCCACCGCCCAGGCGTCGGGCTGGGTGCCGACGCCGAGGAGCGTGAGATACCCGCCCCAGGAGCCGCCGGCCAGGACGATGCGGTCCGGGTCCGCGAGGCCGGACGTCACGGCCCACTCCCGCACCGCGGCGATGTCCTCCAGCTCGATCAGGCCGACCCGGTGCTTGAGGGCGTCCGTCCACTCCCGGCCGTACCCTGTCGAGCCGCGGTAGTTCACGCGCACCACCGCGTACCCGTGGTCCACCCAGGCTGCCGGGCCCGCGGCGAACGCGTCGCTGTCGTGCCACGTCGGGCCGCCGTGGATCTCGAAGACCGTGGGGAGGGGGCCGGTCGCGTCGGCGGGCTTCTGCACGAGGGCGTGCACCCGGCCGCCGGGACCCTCCACCCACACGTCCTCCACCGGCACGGACGCCGGGGCCTTCATGCCGGGCGGGTCGAGGACCACACCACCCGACGTCGAGCGCACCACCGGCGGCTCGGCGGCCGACGACCACAGGTACTCCACGCTGCCGTCCGGCCGCGCCGTCGCCCCCGACACCGAGCCCTTGGGTGTCTCGACCTCGATCAGCTCACGCGACGCGAAGTCGTACCGGAACAGCTCGCTGCGGGCCTCGAAGCTGTGCGCGATGAGCAGGGCCGAGCCGTCGGGATACCACTCGGCGCTCACGTCACCCGGCAGGTCGAGCGCCAGGTCCGTCTCCTCGCCGGACGCGACGTCCCACACCATCGGCTCCCAGCGGCCCCGCCGCTGATGCCCGACGAGCAGCCGCGCGTCCCCGTCGACCGGCGCGAAGCCGAGGACCTCAAGGCCGAGCTCGACCGTGCCGCCCTTGGTGTCGTCGAGCTCGGCGACCGTGGAACCGTCCGGCTCGACCACGCGGAGGGTGGAGTGCATCGCGTCGCCGTGCTCCGTGTGCTCGACGGCGATCAGTGTGCCGTCGTGGGAGAGGTCGCCGACGCCCGCGGACTCGCGGTGGCGGTAGATCTCGACGGGGTCCGCGCCCGGGGCCCGTACGACATGGATCGTGGAGCCCTCGTCGTCCGTCGAGCGGCCGATGACGGACATGCGTCCGTCCCGCGCGAGGACGAGGCCCGCGGGATACGACGGCTCAAGGCCCGGCACCGCGGGCTCGTCCGCGGCGCCGCCCTTGAAGGGCTGGCGCATCCACACACCGAATTCGTCGCCGTCCGTGTCGTTGAACCACCAGATCCACTCGCCGTCCGGCGAGACCAGGCCGTCCGTCGTGCCGTTCGGCCGGTCCGTCACCTGGCGCTGCTCGCCGGTCGCGCGGTCCCATGCGTACAGCTCGTACGTCCCCGTCGCGTTCGACACGAACAACGAACGGTCGGGGGCGTCCTCCGCCCAGTCGGGGAGGGACACCCGCGGCGCACGGAACCGCTTCTCCCAGTCCGGCATCTCCGCGGCCCCGCCCGCATCGCCGGTCGTCTCCACTGCACCCGCACCCAAGTCGCTCATGGACCCCATAGTGCACGCCCACGCCGACAATCCGCTGGCGAGGGTCCCCAGCCTGTGGATAACTTTCTGGACATGTACTCACCGACCCCATCCGACTGGCGCGAGGCCAACCGAAAACGCTGGGACGAACGAGTCCCCCTCCACCTCGCCAGCGACTATTACGACCTCGAAGCCTTCCGCTCGGGCAAGGACCCGCTGCGCCCCTTCGAGCTCGCCGAGGTCGGTGACGTCACCGGGCGCTCGCTGCTCCACCTCCAGTGCCACATCGGCCTCGACACCCTCTCCTGGGCCCGGCACGGGGCCTCCCGCGTGGTCGGCCTCGACTTCTCCGAGCCCGCCGTGGAAGCGGCGCGCGACCTCGCAGCCGAGCTCGGCCTCAGCGCCGACCAGGCGTCCTTCGTGGCCGCCGACGTGTACGACGCCGCGAGTGCGGTGCCGGACTCCTCGTACGACATCGTCTACACCGGAGTGGGCGCCCTGTGCTGGCTCCCCGACATCCAGCGGTGGGCCGAGACGGCCGCCGCGCTCGTGGCGCCCGGCGGCTTCCTCTACCTCTCGGAGTTCCATCCGCTCGCGGACATCCTGGACGACGCGACGGGGTCACGGATCGAGCACGACTACTTCGCCCGCGACGCCTGGATCGAAGACGCCCCCGGCGGCTACGCGGACACGACCACCCCCACGGTCCACAACCGCACCGTGGAGTGGCAGCACCCGGTGGGCGAGGTCGTCTCGGCCCTGGCGGCGGCCGGCCTGCGGATCGACTTCCTCCACGAACACGACACCACGCTCTTCGAACGCTTCGGCGCCCTCGAATCCCGCGACGGGGTCTACCGGTTCCCGGTGAACCGCCCCCGCATCCCCCTCATGTACTCCCTGCGGGCAAGCAGGCCACGCTGAGCACGCCTCACATCGCCGTCGGCCGCATCCACCCCTCCCACACCAGCCCGTCGGGCAGCGCCGCCTCGCGCTCTCCCCGGCGGGACGGTGCCGACGATCCCGGGCCGACCGGATCGAACTCACCGAGCTTGGTCCAGCCCCACGAGCGCAGGACCTCACGCCCCAGGTCGTCGTCCCGTTTGATGACCGCGACGACCAGATCGGCGGCGTGCCGCACGAGCAGCAGCGTGCGCAGGCGCTCCGAGACGCCCTGGCGACGGTAGGCGGGCACCACCATCAGCTCGGCCAGGACGAACACCCGCCCCGATGCCGTGCGTTCCTCCACCTCCGGGGGCAGGACGCCGCGGAACCCCTCCCACCAGTCGCCGGTACGCGCCGCGCGGTAGCCGTAGAGACAGCCGACCAGACCTCCGGCGTCGGCGACGACCATGTCGAAGTCGGGCCGCTGCACGGTGCTCTCGAAGAGGCGCAGGAACCCCTGCCGGTCCCGGTACTCGGCGCCCGCGTCTCCTTCGTAGGCCTCGACGTAGACGTCGGCGATCGCTTCGCGCTGCTGCTCCGCCTGCCACCGGCTCAGCCTTCGCAAGAACACCTCTGCCATTCGTTCCTCCGCCCGCCCCCGTCGAGGACTCCCCTCGACTCCCCTCGACACCCATGGACTCCGCATGGTGACACCACGGAACGGAGAGCGGAACGGGGCGTGTCACGACCGCCCGAAGTCACGGCCCTCCTACGTCACGAACGCCCGCAGTCCTGGCCCCTCGAAGGCTCGACCTCTTCCAGAAACGGGAGGACGGCTTCGATGAAGTGCTCGTTCCTGTCGCCCACCACCATGTGTCCCGCGTCGGCCACGTCGACGCGCCGCGCGTGGGGCACCCGTTCGCAGAACTGCTCGGCGACGTCCTCGCGCACCACGTCGCTCATCCCGCCGCGTACGAGCAGAATCGGGGCTTCGGTGTCGCGCGCGGCGTCGAGGAGGCGCTCCGCCATGCCGGGGGGATCCATCCGTCCCTCGAAGCTGTCCAGGAGCCGGGGATCCCAGTGCCAGACCCAGCGGTCGCCGTGGCGCCGCAGGTTGTTCCGTATCCCCTCGGGGGCTTCCGGGCGGGGGCGGTGCGGCAGATGGGCGGAGACCGCGGCGCCCGCTTCCGCGAGGCTCGCGAAACCGTCCGGCCGGCGGCGCATGAACTCGACGATCCGGTGAAACCCCCGGGGGTCGGGACGATGGGCGATGTCGACGAGGACCAGGGCACGGATCGCGGCCCTGGGCGCCTCGCCTGCGGCGAGCAGCGAGCTCAGGCCTCCTAGCGAGGCTCCGATGAGTACGGGCGGGCGGCCGAGTTCACTGGCCAGGGCCCGGACGTCCTGGGCGAACAGGCCGAGGTCGTAGTCGCCATCGGCTGACCATTGACTGGCGCCGTGCCCCCGCAGGTCCGGGGCGATGACCTGCCACCCCAGGGCGGCCAGGCGGGGCCCGGTGCGGCTCCAGGCATGCCGCGTCTGGCCGCCGCCGTGCAGGAGGACAAGGGGCGGCGACGAGGCCTCGCCCCACACGTCCGCCGCGAGGAGGGTTCCGCCGCCGCCCACGAAACTCCGGGTCCGCGGCTGCGCGCCGGCCATCACACCGCACCACCGGTTCGCAGCGGTGCGAGCAACTGCTCTCGGGAGGCGTCGGCAGCCGCGGCGGCGAGAGCGACGTCGAGCGCGTACAGGGAACGTGCGAGGAACCGGTCGTCGTCGATCAGGGCGGCGACCCACTGATGGAGCGCGCCCATGCACGAGGCGCCCACCACGGCGGCCAACGCGTCGGTGTCGATGTCACCGCGCAGCAGGCCTTGTGCCTGCGCGTCCGCCATCGCCCGGCGGAGCGGGGTGAGCGCGCTGCGGCCGAACACGAGGCCGCTCTCCGCCCACTCACGCACCATGCGACGCGAGACGACTGGGTCGCTCACGAACAGCTGGACGGTCGCCTCGACGACCTCCCGCGGACCGCAGCCGTCGAGCGCCATCAGATCTGGCGCCATCAGACGGCGCTCCAGCTCGTCCATGAACCCGTCGGCGAGCGCCTCCCAGATCTTGTCGCGCGGCCCGATCAGGTTGTAGACGGTGGCAGGAGCGACGTCCGCCCGCTCGGCGATCCGCTCGGTGCTGACCACCGAATCCGGCCGGTCACGCAGGAGTTCACGAGCAGCCTCCAGAATCCGTGCCCGCCGCAAGGCCTTGCGGCGCTGACGCAGTCCGCCGCTGCCTGATTCGCCTGATTCGCTTGGTTCGCTTGGTTCACCCGGTTCGCTTGCCTGCATGACGCACGCCTTCCCCGAACTTAGAGAGGGCTATAAATCTAGCGGCGTCTCTAAGTACGGGGCAACCGGGGAAACCGGGGCAATCGTTGGCCGCCGTCAGAGATGCATCATGGCCATCACTTCAGGACTCCGCACGCCGGTCGCCACACCGGGCACCTCCTCGCCGGGCCGGATCCACCCCGCGTCCTCGGCCGCGGTGACGGCGGCCCTCTCCGCCATGTCGGCCTCGGAGTTCAGGCCCTCGTCGGCGCCCAGGGCCTTCGCCCCGGACGCTGTTCCGGCGGCCAGCGAGGCTTTCAGGGCGGCCTTGCAGGCCGCAGCGGCAAACGCAACTGCCCCGTCTACGAGTTGTGCCATCTGGGAAGCCTGCGCCGCGGACGAAGCCGCGTTACGGGCGCAACGTGAATCCGCCGCGGGATCAGGCTCGCTCTCGGAGAGTACGGCGAGGGCCTGCGCCGCCACGCGGGCTGCGTGAGCCGCCTTCCAGACGGCGTCCGCCTGGTCCTGGGAGGCATGCTGCTCGACGTAGCGGCTGAGAGCTGCCGCCCGCGCGGCCGCACTCTCGGCCCGGGTGGCGTGCAGCGCTTTGAGGGACGCGGCCAGCGGCTCCCGCTCTACGTGGCCGTGCTCGTGCTCGTTCACCGGCACCTCCTGCGGCTCTTCGTGCGCACAGCGGATGTGCCGGGCAGGGTGGCACGTTGCCGCACAACAGACCAGGGCCATGCACGAACAGGGCAATTTCCCCCGCCCAACCACTGTCCTGGTTCTGGTCTACTGGAAAAGCCCCAACACATCGTCCAGCGACCAGACTTGCCAGCCCATGGCGAAGAGGACAACGACTGAGATGAGCGCCATCATCAGGTTCTGACCCTGCTCGGCCCAGTCGTGAATCATCAGCACGAAATAGATCAGGTTGAGTACGAGGCCGCCGATCAGCGCGATCGGCGTGAGGAAGCCGAAGATGAGGCCGAGCCCGAGCGCCAGCTCCGCGTAGGCCACGATGTAGGCCATGAGCCGGGGCCGGGGCTTCACCGTCAGGTCGAAGCCGGACCGGACGAACTGCCAGCGGTGCTTCTCGGCGATGCCCACAGCCCAGCCGATGCCCCCTCCGGTGAACCACGTCTTCTTGTCCTTGTGACGCCAGCTCTCCAGCCACCACAGGCCGAGCCCGATCCGGAGCACGGCCAGCCACTCGGCCCCGCTGAGCCACATCGTCTGCATCGAGCGTCCTCCTTCAGCCTGCCCTGCCCCAACCTGACGGAGCGTCAGTTCAGCGGATCGCGCCCGATCGCGCAAGGGGTCGAGTTTCAAGCGGACTGTTGCCGTCATCGGTGCGAGCCCATAACCTCAATCTGATGGTCCGTCAGATGCGTGTATGGGAAACCGGCAGGTAGTAGGGGGCACAGCAGTGGACAACAACGAGGTCGGGGCCAAGGAGCTCCCCCGCGTCATCAGCGTGGACGACCACGTGATCGAACCCGCGCACCTCTTCGAGAAGTGGCTCCCGAGCAAGTACCGCGACCGGGGCCCGAAACCCTTCACGGCGGGTATCGGCGAACTGGAGTACATCGGCGGCAAGTACAAGTTCACGACGGACCCGGAAGGGCAGGTCACCGACTGGTGGGAGTACGAGGGAGAGATCTTCCCGTACAAGCGCATCATCGCCGCCGTCGGCTTCTCGCGGGACGAGATGACGCTCGACGGCATCACGCGCGAGCAGATGCGCCGCGGCTGCTGGGACCCGGCGGCCCGCCTGAAGGACATGGACATCAACCACGTCGAGGCGTCCCTCTGCTTCCCGACGTTCCCCCGCTTCTGCGGCCAGACTTTCTCCGAGGCCAAGGACAAGGAGGTCGGCCTCGCCTGCGTCCGGGCGTACAACGACTGGATGGTGGAGGAGTGGTGCGGTGACAGCGGCGGACGGCTGATCCCGCTGTGCCTCATCCCGCTCTGGGACGTGGATCTCGCCGTCGCCGAGATCAAGCGCAACGCCGCCCGCGGCGTGCGGGCCGTGACGTTCAGCGAGATCCCGACGTACCTCGGGCTGCCCTCGATCCACTCCGGCTACTGGGACCCGTTCTTCGCGGCGTGCGAGGAGACCGGCACGGTCGTGAACATGCACATCGGCTCGTCGTCACAGATGCCGGCGGCTTCTCCCGACGCGCCCCCGGCCGTTCAGGCCTCCCTGAGCTTCAACAACGCGATGGCCTCGATGATGGACTTCCTCTTCTCCGGAGTCCTGGTGAAGTTCCCCCGCCTCAAACTCGCCTACAGCGAGGGCCAGATGGGCTGGATCCCGTACGCCCTGGAGCGCGCCGACGACGTCTGGGAGGAGCACCGCGCCTGGGGCGGGGTCAAGGACCTGATCCCGGAGCCTCCGTCGACGTACTACTACCGGCAGATCTTCTGCTGCTTCTTCCGGGACAAGCACGGCGTCGCCTCGATCGAGACCGTGGGCGTCAACAACGCCACCTTCGAGACCGATTACCCGCACGTCGACTCGACGTGGCCGCACACGAAGGCGGTGGCCGAGGACCACGTCGGCCATCTCCCCGAGGAGGTGGCGTACAAGCTGCTGCGCGGGAACGCGATCCGGATGCTGGACCTGCCGTTCGACCGGGCCCTCTGAACCTCGGAGAGGGTCCACTCGTGGTGGGCCGGGAGGATCCGGCTCCACCACCGGGCGGGAGGCGGGAAGCGGGAGGCGGGAGAGCGGGGGCTGAGAGTGAACAGGGTCAGCGCAGCGTCTCGGCGTCCACGCGGGAGAAGACCAGCTCGCTCTCGCCCACGATGGGGCCGCGCCACCGCACCGGCGGCTCCGGGTGACGGATCGCGTGCGGGTAGTTCTCGGGCCGGTAGTCGGTGGGCAGCCGGTAGGTGTGGAAGCCGTGCCGGGCCATGGTCTCCATCAACTCATCGATGCAGTCGCCCAGTTGGGACATGCGGTCCGGGGTGACCTCCACGGCGATCTCCACATCCGGGCGAAGCTCTCCCAGGGCGGGGGCCAGGCCGCGGATGACGCCGCCTTCCGCGCCCTCCACATCGATCTTGATCACACGGGCCCTGCTGAGTTCGTCCTCGTTCAGGATCTCGGGCAGGGGCCGGGCCGCCATCTCGAAGCTGGACTCGGCCGGACCGTCGTACGGGACGATCGAGTTGGCGCCCATGTTGTTCGAGCTGGCGAGCACGAAGGTCAGCGTCTTGTGGCTGTCGGAGACCGCCGCGTTGACGGCGCGGACGTTGGCACAGTCGTTGAGACCGATGTGCTGCAGCACGCGGTCGTGGAACGTGGGCGATGCCTCGATCGCGACCACCCGGCCGGTGCTGCCGACGAGGCGCGAGCCCAGGACGGCGAAGTAGCCGACGTTGGCTCCCACGTCGACGAAGGTGTCTCCGGCGCCGAGGCGACCCTGCAGCCACCGTGTCATGTGGGGCTCCCACACGCCGTAGAGGCTGATGAACCGCTGGATGAGGTCGCGGGAGTCACAGGCGAAGCGGGCGTCGAACCGCGCCTCGACCACACGCTGCCGCGGGTGGTCGCGCAGGTACGGGTTGAGGTACCGGGCCGAGAGCGGGCCCTTGAGCAGCGAACCGGGAGCGTTGCGCACGTAGCCGCGACCGAGGGTGGCCAGCAGCTCCGACGCGCGGCGGGGGATGGCGGGAGGCATAGCCGTGACCGTACGAGTCCGCCGCGGCCGGGGCAAGATCGGCAGGATGCTACCGGCCACGCGCGGCCCCACTATGAGGCCCTACTGCGAAGCCCCGTTACGAAGCCCCGGTCAGCCAGAGCCGAGGGGATAACGCCACTGGAAGTGCTCAAGCGCTCGCGCCCTGGCCTCGACGACCGCCATCCGCGCATCGCGCTCCGCCGTGTCGACGTGCGCCGCCTGCCCCGTCACCTGCCCCTCCCACTTGCGGTAGAGCAAGCCCACATCGGCGGAGAACCAGCCGCGCGAGGTCGCGTTCAGGGCGAGCAGCAGCCCCGTGTCCTCCGACGCCGGCAGAGCCATCCAACCCCCCAGGGCCACGAGCAGCTCGTGGCGGACGAAGAGCGTGGCCGGATGGATCGGCAGCCGATAACCGTGACCGGCCCAGTAGTCGAGCACTTCCCGGCGCTCGACCAGCCCGTGCCCGGGGTCGCCGGGGAAACCTTCGGTGGACCCGTCGGGGAGCAGATCGAGCACGCGTGACGTCGCCCAGCCGATGCTTCGGTCAGCTTCGAGAGCCGCGAGGTCGCGGGCGAGCGCGCCGGGCGCGAGCTGGTCGTCCGCGTCCAGGACCTTCACGTACTCGCCGTCCGCACTCGCCAAGGCCATGGTCCGCGCGACCCCGGGGCCTCCCGGGCGCCCTTGCTTGAACGTGACCCGCTCGTCGTCGGGGACGTGCGGCGCGACCTGGTCGGTCGTCCCGTCCTCCTGGATCAGCCAGCGCCACTGCCAGCCTGCCGGCAACTCCTGCGCGCACAGGGACTTGTACGCGTCAGCGAGGAAATGCGCCGACGGTGCGTGGACGGCCGTGACGATGATGATGCGCCGGCTCACGGCTCACCACCTTTCCAGGTGAGTCGTGAAGAGCATTCGCGTGCGGTCTCCGGGCAGGGTGGCGCGGGACATCTCGACGAGGCGGTTGTCCGTGTCGTACAAGGATTTACGTGTGACGAGTACGGCAGTCCCGGGAGGCAGCCCCAACTGGTCCCGCGGCCGTGCATCTTCTCGTAGGCCTTGGCCACTGGTGCACACCCTCCTGCCGGACGGAGGTCAGCCTATGACTCTTCAGGAGGTCTTACGTCGTCCGCAATCGCCTCGGCGTGTGAGCGCCCCGCGTAGAGGCCCGCGTACAAGCTGAAGATTCAAGGAATGCGGACCGCGTTATGCGAGCCCCGCTCCAATGAAAAGGGACTAATGGCAGCCGGCGCCCGACGGGAGCATGAAAACGCCCGATCGCTGGCGACGGGGGATGCACCAGCGATCGGGCTGTGGCCAACCGTAACAAGGCCGATCCCGTAAGGGGAGTCAACTACTCCGTCCAGATGTGGAGTTGTGATCGGAATCACGCAACGTCATCCATAGGGGAGTGCAGGCGACCGCTACTCCTCGCAGGGCGGCTCGTACGAGAGGCGGGGCAGATACTCCTGCCACTTTTCGTGCGTAAGGACGCCCCGAGTGGTCGAGCAGATGCGGCGAATCGCCTTGTCGATGTCCAAGTTCCAGAGCCGGACCGTATCCGTGCCGCTCGAAACTCCGAGCATCTCTCCCTTGGGGCTGAACAACAGGAAGCTGCCGGTCTTGGCGTTGGGGCTCATCGACTGCCCGATGGGGGAGGCGCTGGAGGGGTCGGAGGCGTCCCAGAGCCGCACGGTGTTGTCGTTGCCGCCGCTCGCCACCGTGCGGCCGTCCGCGCTGAACGTCAGGGACACCACCGCGTCGGTGTGGCCCGTGAGGGGCGAGCCCAACCGGGTCGCCTCAGCGGGGTCGTTGATGTCCCAGAGCCGGACCGACCCGTCGTCGCTGCCACTGGCCAACGTGTCGCTGTCCGGGCTGTAGGCGAGCTCGTTGATGGGGCCGAGGTGCCCCTTGAGAGGCCTGCCGAGCCGGGCGGCGTGACGCGGGTCGGAGACCTTCCAGAGCCGGATGGTGCCGTCCGCGCTGCCACTGGCGAGAGTCCGGCCGTCCTTGCTGAAGACGAGGGAGTTGACGTAACCCTCGTGGCCCGTGAGGGGCTCGCCGAGCCGACGGAGACGCGACGGGTCGCTGACGTCCCACAGCTGGATGGTGCGGTCGGTGAGCGGGGACGCCAGGGTGCGCCCGTCCGGACTGAAGGCCAGCGCCGCCGCGAACCGTGTGCGCAGGGCGACGGGCGGCCCGTGGGGGACGGGGTGAGCCGGGTCGGCGACGTTCCACAGCTGCACCGCTCGGCTCCCCGTCAGGACCGCGAGGGTCTTGCCGTCGGGGGAGAAGACCGGCGAACGCACCTCCCCTTCCGCGGTCTTGAAGGGTCTGCCCAGTACCACGGGCCGACTGGGACGCTCCACGTTCCACAGCCGGACCCGTTCGTCACGCCCGGCCGTGGCGAGCACCTTCCCATCGGGGCGGAACGCTCCGATCCGGCCGATCATGTCCGACGTCGGTATCGACCACAGGCGGACCTTGTTGTCACCGCTGCCCGTGGCGAGCATGCTTCCGTCGGGGCTGAAGCCCAGCGCGTACATCTCCCCGCTGCTGCCCGCGAGGGGCTCACCGACCTGCGAGGGGTGCGCCGGATCACGGACGTTCCACAGGCTCGCCGTGCTGTCCGCGCTCGCGGCCGCGAGCATCGTCCCGGCGGAGTTGAAGGCGACGGACCACACGGGGCCGGTGTGGCCGGTGAGCGGCACGCCCAGCAGCTTCGCACGGCGCGGCTCTGTCACCTTCCAGAGCCGGATCGCGTTGTCGCTGCTGCCGGTGGCCAGAGTGTGGCCATCAGGGCTGAAGGCCACGGAGTGCACCGTCCCCGCATGGCCGGTCAGTGCCTTGTCGATGGGCTTGGGGCGGCGCGGATCGGCCACGTTCCACATCCTGACCGTGCCGTTGTCACCACCGGCGGCCACGGTCCGGCCGTCCGGGCTGAAGGCCACGGACCGCACGGCGGCGGTGTGGCCGGTCAGCGTGCCGAGCGCCTTCGCCCCGCCCGGGTCGTCCACGTCCCACAGCCGAACGGTGTGGTCGTCGCTCGCGGAGGCCAGAGTGCGCCCGTCCGGACTGAAGGCGACCAGGTAGATCGCGCCGTCATGCCCGGTCAGCGGCGAACCCAACGAGCGCGGGTGAGCGGGGTCCCGCACGTCCCACAGCCGGACCGTGCCGTCGTCCGAAGCGGTGGCGAGTGTGTCGCCGTCCGGACTGAAGACGGCGCTGCTCGTCCAACTCTTGTGCCCGGTGAGGGGTTTGCCCAGCGGCTTGGCGTGCGACGGGTCCGACACATCCCACAGCCGTACGGTCCGGTCGTAGCTGGCAGTGGCGAGGACCCGTCCGTTGGGGCTGAACGAGGTGAGGTAGACGGCGCCCTTGTGGCCGAGGAGCGGGGTGGCCAGCGGGGCGTTCACGATCGAGAGCAGCCGGTTCTCCGTGCCTTCGTCGCCCGGTCGCAGGTTGTGTGCGACCAGGTCGAGTTGGGCGGACAGGGAGGGGTCCGTGTCCTGGACGCGGTCAGCCTCGGCCACCACCTGCTCGAACACCGCGTCGTCCCGCTGCTGCCATGCGACCACGGCCGCGACGACGGCCACCATGGCGAGAACGACCAGCGCGGCCACCGCACCCCGCGTGATCAGGACCGTCCGCTTACGGAGTCTGGCCGAGGCAGCCAGGAACTCCACCGCGCCCTTGGTCAGGAACGTGCCACCGGCGGTCTTCCGCCAGGCGCGGGCCTGTTCGAGGCGGGAGCCCCGGTAGAGGAGTGACGTGTCGCGGTCGGAGTCCTCCCAGGTCCTGCCGTCCTCCTCGAGGCGCTGCCGCAGCAGGTTGTCGTTCCTGTCCTCGTCGATCCAGTCGCGCAGCCGGGGCCAGGCGTGGAGCAGCGCTTCATGGGTGATCTCCACGGTGTCCGAGTCGAGCGTCACCAAGCGCGCCCGTACGAGGGCTTCGAGCGATTCCTCGGTCTTGCCGGGGTCCGTCGACTCCTCGGCCAACTGGCGCCGCGCCCCCCGCCTGCGTGTGGCCTGGGTGTCCTCGCCGAGCCTGACGAGCCTGAGGAGGAGCAGCCGCGCGGCCGTGCGTGCGGCCGGGTCGAGGTCGGACCAGGCGCGTTCGGCGCTCGCCGCGACCGCGCCCTGGATTCCGCCCGCCGCGCGGTAGCCGGCCAGCGTGAGCCTGCCGGTCTTCCGCCGCTGCCAGGTGGCGAGCAGCGCATGGGAGAGGAGCGGCAGCACTCCGGCGTCGTGCGCCCCGCGGGGCCCGTCCGTGCTCACTTCCCGGACGATCAGCTCGGCGAGCCCCGGTTCGAGTTCGAGACCCACGGCCTTGGCCGGGCTGGTCACGGCCTCGCGCAACTCCGATGTGGTCAGCGGCCCGAGGACCATGTGCCGGTGCTGCAGCGCGTCGGCCAGTTCGGGGAACCGGAGGCACTGCTCGTAGAAGTCGGCGCGTACGCCGAGGACCACGAGCGCGGCGGCGGGATCACTGGCGCCGTCGGGGCCGGCGTCGGGGCCGGGCCCGGGTCCGGGGGAGCAGGCGGCCTGGAGGAGCTGGATGAAGGTGCGCTTGCTCGCGTCGTCGGAGGAGAGGGTGAACGTCTCCTCGAACTGGTCCACGATGATGACGGGGCGGCCGGCGGAGGGGTGATCGTGGGCGGCGGAGGGGGCCTGGCGTCGCGCCCACGCCGTGACGGACTCCCGCACGGCGTGGGCGAATTGCGGGGTCCTACGGCCTTCGGCGGCGGGTGATGCGGGCGTTGCGGGTGACGCGGGTGCCTCCGGCGCCCCGGGAGCCCCAGGCGCCGCCCCACGCACCCCGAGCGTCCCAGGCACCCCGGGCCCCTCACCGTCGGCGGAGATGACGTGCGCGAGCTCGGGTATCTGGCGGGTCAGCTCGCCGAGGGGATCACTGCCCGGCACGAGCTGCAGCACCGGGCCCGCGGGAGAGCCGTCGTCGCTCAGGGCGCCGTTCTGCAAGGTGGGCACCAGGCCGGCGTTCAGCAGAGATGACTTCCCTGCCCCCGAAGCGCCGACGAGCATGACAAGGCCGCCGGTCCTCTCCACCGCGCGGAGCTGAGCGACGAGGGCGGCGGTACTCCGCTCCCGCCCGAAGAACCACCGCGCGTCCTGCTGCCGATACGAAGCCAGGCCTCGGTAAGGACAGACACCCTGGACGGCGGCCGCGGCCTCGCCCTGCAGCCGTTCCTCGTCCTCCGTGGCAGAGGCGGCGCGGCCACCGGCGGGGTCGGCCACCGCGCGCTCCCACAGGAGCTGCCACTGGGCCATGTCGTAAAGACCGGTGGACACGGGCGTGGGCTGCTCGCGCCGTGCTTCGGGTATCAGCACATGGAGCACCGCCGAGAGGGCGGCAAACTGTGCGGGCACGTTCTTGGCCCGCCGCCAGTCGCTGATGCGCTGGGCGGACACCCGCACGGGCCGCCCACGTTCGTCGACCCGCTGATGCCGTACGACTGCCTCGGCCACGCGCTGGAGGGGAGGATTGCCGGCTTCCTTGTACAGCAGCGCGAGACGTTCCGCGAAGGCTGTGCGTGCCCCTGAGTCGGGACTCAAGGCCTCCACCCCTTACTTCCTCCGCGCCTGAGCATCCGGTCCGGAAAACTCACCCTATACGGCTGACCTGCGGTTAAGGGCTCCGGATGATGACGGAACCTCCCCCTCCGTGGCCCTAACTGGCAGGATCCAAAACCGGTAGCGAACCAACCGCGCAGCGTCAGGGCAGGTCATCGGCTCGGGGTGACCCGCTGAGGAGACTCGCGACGCCGCATGGCCACGGCTGGTTTTCGCCGATCACCTCCGGACCGTTGTCACGCGGACTACGGATCCGTCTTTCCTCGATCCGCGCTGATACGCCGACATGGCGCGGATCGATGCGGCCCGCGTCGTTCGGTACCGGTCCCCACAGGGGAGGGACCGGCACCGAAACGACGTGGTGCGCCCGGGATTCGGGGGCGGGGTCGCCCGGGTGATCGATGTGCGGTGGCTCCGAACGAGTGGACTCCTTCACGCGGGGCCGGGTGGGCGGGCCCTTGGCGCGGGCAGAGGTGGTGATGTTCGTGAGGTCCGCCCCCCTGCCCGGAAGAGGCGCCTCCGAATGAGACGTTCCCGTTCCACCTCCCGCCGTGCCCTCTGTGCCGCGCTGCTCGCCGCGTCCTTGTGGGCGCCGACGACGGCCCAACCCGCCGCGGCGGACCAGCGGCCCGTCGCCGCTCACCCCGACAAGGGCGACTGCCCCAAGAGCCTGGGACGCAAGCTCACGTCCCGCCTCGACAAGGCCATGAACGACGTCGGAAAGAAGGCGGACATCCCCGGGGCCGTGGTCGGCCTGTGGATGCCGGGCAAGGGCTGCTACGTCCGGTCCATGGGCGTCGCCGACCTCAGGACCGGCAAGCCGATGGCCGCCGACTCCTTCGTCCGGATCGGCAGCGAGACCAAGACGTTCACCGTCACCGCGCTGCTCCAGCTCGTGGACGAAGGCCGGGTCAAGCTGGACGAGCCGATCTCCACCTACGTCAAGGGCGTGCCCAACGGCCGCCACATCACGCTGCGCCAGCTCGCGGAGATGCGCAGCGGCCTGTTCCCGTACACCGAGGACGCCGGCTTCATCCACGACCTCCTGAGCGACCCGCAGCGCACGTTCACCCCGCGCCAGTCCCTCGCGTACGGCTTCAAGCACCGCAACACCTCCGCCCCGGGCAAGAAGTTCCAGTACTCCAACACCAACCTCGTCCTGCTGGGCCTGGTGATCGAGAAGGTGACCGGCCGCCCCCTGGCCGACGTCATCCACCACCGCGTACTGCGCCCGGCGAACCTGCGCCACACCCTGTTCCCGCGGGGCAACGAGTTCCCCGACCCGCACCCGCGCGGCTACACCAACCAGACCCTGAACGGTGAGGTCGCGGACGCGACGAACTGGAACCCCAGCTGGGGCTGGGCGGCCGGCGCGATGATCTCGAACCTGCACGACCTGCGTCACTGGGCCAAATCCGTGGCCACCGGACAACTGCTCAGCGAGAAGACCCAAAAGCAACGCCTCAAGACGCTCCCCACCGGCATCCCCGGCACCACCTACGGTCTCGGCATCTTCAAGACCAACGGCTGGATCGGCCACAACGGCTCCATCCCGGGCTACGAGACGGTGACGGTCTACCTGCCCTCCCAGAAGGCCACGCTGGTCGTCATGATGAACACAGACATCACCACCCAGGGCCAGGAACCCTCCACACTGCTGGCCCGCGCCATCACAACGGTCGCCACCCCCAAGAACATCTACGACGGCTCAGCAACGGCGCCGTAGCCAAAGAAACACGCACAAAGCCAGAGGGCCGGTACTGAATCCAGTACCGGCCCTCTGACCTGCTGCTTAGCTGTCGGGGTGGCGGGATTTGAACCCACGACCTCTTCGTCCCGAACGAAGCGCGCTGCCAAGCTGCGCTACACCCCGATGTCGTTGCTCCACCTGCCCGCATTGCTGCTGGCCGTGGCGACATCGATTACTTTAGCGGACCGGCGGCCGGAGACGAAATCCGGTTTTCGGTGGCCTCCGGGGATGCTGCCGTCAGGGTCAGCAGCGTCACCTCCGGGGGGCACGCGAAGCGCATGGGGGTGTAGCGGTTCGCGCCGCAGCCCGCGGAGACGTGCATGAAGGACGTGCGGCCATCCGCCTCGTGCTTCGACAGCCCCTTCACGCGCTCCGTGTCCAGGTCGCAGTTGGTGACCAGCGCCCCGTAGAAGGGGATGCACACCTGCCCGCCGTGGGTGTGGCCCGCGAGGATCAAGGGGTAGCCATCGGCCGTGAAGGCGTCAAGGGCGCGCAGGTACGGGGCGTGCACGATGCCCATCGAGAAGTCGGCGCCCGCGTCGGGACCGCCCGCCACGCGCGCGTACCGGTCGCGCTTGATGTGCGGGTCGTCCACACCGGTGAGGCCGATCTCGTAGCCCTCGATCTTCAGGGCGCCCCGCGTGTTCGTCAGGTTCACCCAGCCCGCGGCGTCGAACCCGTCGCGCAGGTCCTCCCACGGGTTGTGGATGACGCCGACGGCGGGTGGGTTGCCGTTCAGGCCGTGCTTGCCCTGCGCCTTTTCCAGGAGGTAAAGGGCGGGGTTGCGCAGCTTGGGACCGTAGTAGTCGTTCGAGCCGAAGACGTACGCCCCGGGGAACTCCATCAGCGGGCCGAGCGCGTCCAGCGTCTCCGGTACGCCCTCGGGGTCGGAGAGGTTGTCCCCGGTGTTGATCACGAAGTCGGGGCGCAGGCCCGCGAGCGAGCGCAGCCAGCGCTGCTTCTTGCGTTGCCCGGAGACCATGTGGATGTCCGACACCTGGAGGACTCTGAGCGGCCGCATCCCCGGCGGAAGGACGGGCACCGTGACCCGTCGCAGTCGGAAGGAGCGGGCTTCGAAGCCCACCGAGTAGGCCAGTCCGGCGGCGGCCGTCGCCGTGATTCCCAGAGGTACTGCGTATCGCGCGCGCATCCACCCATGGTGTCAGACCCGAAGGCCCCGTAAATCTGCGGGCGTCGGGCCGTACGCACCTGCGACAATCACGGCATGACCACGCTCAAGTCGAAGCTTCAGGATGACCTCACCGCCGCGATCAGGGGGCGTGACGAGCTGCGCTCCTCGACGCTCCGGCTGACCCTCACCGCCATCACGAAGGAGGAGGTCGCGGGCAAGACGGCCCGCGAGCTCTCCGACGATGAAGTGCAGAAGGTGATCGCGCGCGAGGCGAAGAAGCGCCGCGAAGCCGCTGAGGCCTTCGCCCAGGGCGGACGCGCCGAGCAGGCCGAGAAGGAGAAGGCGGAGGGCGAGATCCTCGCCGAGTACCTGCCGAAGCAGCTCTCCGACGACGAGCTTCGGGCCATCGTCGCCCAGGCCGTCGAGGAGGCCAGGGCCGCCGGTGCCGAGGGGCCGCGTGCCATGGGCCAGGTCATGAAGATCGTGAACCCGAAGGTCGCCGGCCTCGCGGAGGGCGGCCGCGTCGCGGCCGTGGTGAAGCAGCTGCTCGCGGGCTGAGCAGGCGGGTAGGCGGGTAGGCGGATAGCCGGACACGCAGGTACGTGAGTGGGGGGCGCCCCCTGATGATCAGGGGGCGCCCCCCACTCACGTACCGGAGACAGGGAGTGACCGGGCCCCTACCGGCCCAGCCGCCTACCGGCCCAGCCGCCGCCTACCGGCCCCAGCCGCCGATCCCGCCACCGTCACCGCCTCCGATGCCGTTCCCGCCGTTACCGCCACCGCCGATGACCTCCGGCGGCAGCGAGATGTCCGGCCACGGATCGCCACCGCCGCCGTTGTTGCCCCCGCCACCACCATTGCCGCCGCCACCGCCGCCGTTGCCGTTACCCGGCGGCTTGTTGTCGTCGTGGTGCTCGTCCTTGTCCTTGTTGCCGTCCGGGATGTGGACCGTGTTGAAGCCCGGCGCGGGCTTGCCCGCTAGCGCGCCGCTCATCGCGTCCCGCCAGATCGGACCGGGGACCTCACCGCCGAAGACCTTGTCGTAGTGGACTCCACCGATGGGGATGTCGACCATCCGCCGCTTGTGCTGCGGGTCGCCGACCCAGACCGCGCCCGACATGTTCGGGGTGTAGCCCACGAACCAGGCGGCGTAGCGGAAGTCGGTCGTACCCGTCTTGCCCGCGCTCGCGCGGGAGCCGAGGCCGGCCTGCTTGCCGGTTCCGTCCTCGACCACGCCCTTCAGGAGGGTGTTGATCGTGTCCGCGGTCTTCGCCGTCATGGCGCGCGAGCACGTCGACTTCGGCACGGGCAGCGACTTTCCGCCAGGCCCGGCGATCGACTCGATGGCGACGGGCGTGCAGTGCTTGCCGCGCGCCGCGAACGTGGCGTACGCGCCCGCCATCGTCAGCGGCGACATCTCCTGGGTGCCGAGCGCGATCGACGGCGCCTGGTCGATCTTCCGGCCGTCCGCCCGCTCGACGCCCATCTTCTCGGCCATCTGCGTCACCGGGCAGATCCCGATGTCGCCGATCATCTCCACGTAGTACGTGTTGACCGACTTCGCGGTCGCTTCCCGCATGTCGTACGGGCCGACCTCGGCTTCGTTCTCGTTGGTGAGCTTCCAGTTCCCGGTGTTCGCCCACTTCTTGCCGTCGCACGCCGCGACGCTGTCCGGATACGGCATCTCGTACGGGGAGCCGTAGCTCTTCGTGGGCGGCATCCCGCCCTCCAGGGCGGCCGCGGCCACGATCGGCTTGAACGTCGATCCCGGCTGGTAGCCCGCGCCGCCGCCCATGGAGTCGTCCACGGAGAGGTTGATCGTGGTCTCGTCCTTCTTGAAGCCGTAGGGCCGCGACTGGCCCATGCCGAGGATCTTGCCGGTCCCCGGCTCGACGATGGTGGCGGCCGTCGCCACGTCGTCGGACTGGTTGACGTGATCCTTTATCGAGGCCTGGACGGACTGCTGTGCCTTCGGGTCGAGAGTCGTCTTGACGCGCAGACCGCCCTGGTTCCAGACCTTGGCCCGCTCCTCCTTGGTCTTGCCGAAGACCGGGTCGGAGAGGAAGACCTCGCGTACGTAGTCACAGAAGAACCCGGCGCCGCTGACCGCCGTGATGCAGCCGTTCTTGGGCCTGCTCACCTTCAGGCCGAGCGGCTTCGCCTTCGCCTCCTCGGCCTCCGCCTGCGTGATGTCGTGCGTCTCCGCCATCCGCTGCAGCACCACGTTGCGGCGCTTGGTGGCCTCTTCGGTGTCGTTGACGGGGTCGTAACGGCTGGGGGACTGCACGATGCCGGCCAGCAGCGCGGCCTCCTGGACCTGCAGGTCCTTGGCGGGCTTGGAGAAGTAACGCTGGGCCGCGGCCTCGACTCCGTACGCCTGCTGCCCGAAGTAGGTGATGTTCAGGTAGTTGCTGAGGATGCGCTTCTTGCCGAGCTTCTCCTCGACCTGGATCGCGTACTTCAGCTCGCGGATCTTGCGCCCGAGGGTCTGCTGCGTGGCCTCGGCGACCTTCGTCGGGTCGTCACCCGCCTCCTCGACGAAGACGTTCTTCACGTACTGCTGGGTGAGCGTGGACGCGCCCTGGGAGACGCCGCCGCTCTGCGCGTTCTGGTTCAGCGCGCGCAGGATGCCCTTCGCGTCGACCGCGCCGTGCTCGTAGAAGCGGGAGTCCTCGATCGCGACGATCGCCTTCTGCATGTACGGCGAGATCTCCGTGAGGGGGACCACCGTGCGGTCACGCGAGTAGACCGTGGCGATGGAGCCGCCCTCGCTGTCGAGGATCGTCGTGCGCTGACTCAGCGGCGGCTGCTCCAAGTTGGACGGGATCTCGTCGAACTCCTCCACCGAGCCCTTCGCCGCGAGGCCGAGCGCGCCGGCCGCGGGCAGGGCGATACCTGCCAGTACGGCTCCCGCGAGCACGCTGACACCTAGGAACTTCGCGGCCTGCTGAGTTGGTGACAGACCACCGCCCGAGCGCTTCTTTCCCATGGGGGCAGCCTACGTTCTGATTCGCCGGACAGGCCTCAATGCCTTGGCCTAAGCTGCTCTCAACTGTCACAGCACTGCGGTTTGGCAACAACCCCTCCGTCGGTCCCGAATCCCGAGTGGGGTCTTCCCATGCTCTCCAAGCGCCAGGGAAAGTGTGTCCGAATTCGCCTCATGCGGCATTCGATGCCCGTTGTGACTCAGCTGAAGTGCCCGCATTTGACGGGTTAATCACGCATGTCGCCAGCTCACTCCGTCGGGTGATCTGCCGCTTACGCATAGTCCGTTCGGGCCATTCAAGATTGGGCCCGAAGGGGGTGTTGCGCTGTGCCCACCTTCCGTAACGTCCTCAACTGGCGGCGGTGAATATGCCGCTGCCGCCGTGGGGGAGCCTCGATTCGGGAGAGGACGGCGCCGGTATGGGCTGGGTAACCGACTGGAGTGCGCAGGCGGCCTGCCGCACTACCGATCCAGATGAACTGTTCGTTCAAGGAGCAGCGCAGAACAGGGCCAAGGCGGTGTGCACCGGCTGTCCGGTGCGCACGGAGTGCCTGGCCGACGCGCTGGACAATCGCGTCGAGTTCGGCGTGTGGGGTGGCATGACTGAGCGGGAGCGCCGCGCACTGTTGCGCAGGCGTCCCACGGTCACCTCGTGGCGCCATCTCCTGGAGACGGCGCGCTCCGAGTACGAGCGCGGCGCGGGCCTGCTGCCCGTGGACTTGGAGGACGACGAGACGTACGAGAGCTACGCGGCGGTGGGTTAGCGCCCGTCAGCCGCGTGGCGGTGCCCCGCGGGGGAGGCACAACCCCTTCGGGGGGAGGCCCCATCGGCCGCTTGGCGGTGGGCCGGCCTCGCTGTGCAGGCAGCACCGGCGTTCATGCGCTGCGGCGTTCATAAAGCTCCGGCGTTCCTGCGGGCTCCGCCGTTCATACGGCCCCGGCGTTCATACAGCTCCGGCCGGATCGCCGTCCGTACCGCCCGCGAGTCGGTCGCCGATGGCCCGAAGGCCTGCCAGGTCGTGCACGTCACCGGGCAGCGCCGTCACTTCGGCCACGGCCACCTCGGGGTGAAGCGCGGTGAAGCGGTCGCGCGTGCGCTGTTCGCGTGCGAGCAGCTGCATGCGTTCCGCGTGCAGTCGCAGCAGACCGGCGGTCAGCTGGTCCACGGGCTGCTGGGCATCGGGCTGCTGGGCATCGGGCCGCTGAGGGTCGGACTGCTGAGTGTCGTGGGGTTCGGCGGGAGCCTCGGGTGCTTCGGCGGGAGCCTCGTGTGCCTCGGGGGAAGCCTCGCTGGGGCTACGAACTGCAACCTTCCCGTCCTCCTGATCCACAATGCGGCGCTCATCAAGATTTTCCGCGGCGGCAAGCGCCCGCTCGGCCGAGAGCTGAGCGGCGCCGCTGCTGTGCACCCTGTTGAGCACGAGACCGGCGAGCGGCATGTCGTCCGCCGCCAGGCGCTCCACGAAGTACGCCGCCTCCCTCAGCGCGTCACGCTCGGGCGAGGCCACCACGAGGAAGGCCGTGCCCGGCGCCTGGAGCAGCCGGTACGTGGCGTCCGCGCGGGTGCGGAACCCGCCGAACATGGTGTCCATCGCGGCGACGAACGTCTGGACGTCCCGCAGCAGTTGACCGCCGAGCAGCTTGCCCAGGGCCCCCGTCATCATCGACATCCCGACGTTCAGGAACTTCATCCCGGCCCGGCCGCCCACCTTCGCCGGTGCCATGAGCACCCGGATCAGTTTCCCGTCCAGGAAGGAGCCGAGGCGCTTCGGCGCGTCGAGGAAGTCAAGGGCCGAGCGTGACGGCGGCGTGTCGACGACGATCAGGTCCCACTCGTCGCGGGAGCGCAGTTGCCCCAGCTTCTCCATCGCCATGTACTCCTGCGTGCCTGCGAAGCCCGCCGAGAGCGACTGGTAGAAGGGGTTGTTGAGGATCGCGCTCGCCCGCTCCTTGTCCGCGTGCGCCTCGACGATCTCGTCGAAGGTGCGCTTCATGTCGAGCATCATGGCGTGCAGCTCGCCGTCGCCGGACGAGCTCTCGATGGCCTTGACCCGGCGCGGGACGTTGTCGAGCGAGTCGATCCCCATGGACTGGGCGAGCCGGCGCGCCGGGTCGATGGTCAGGACGACGACCTTGCGGCCCCGTTCGGCCGCGCGCAGGCCGAGTGCCGCCGCCGTGGTCGTCTTGCCGACGCCTCCGGAGCCGCAGCACACCACGATGCGGGTCTTCGGGTCGTCGAGCAGGGCGTCCGCGTCGAGCGTGCGGGCCGGGTCCAGGGGGCGTGCCGTTTCCGCGTTCCGTGCCGGGTCCGAGGTCATGCGATCCCTTGCTTCCGCAGTTGCGTCGCGAGTTCGTAGAGCCCCGCCAGGTCCATTCCCCCGGCCAGCAGCGGGAGTTCGTGCAGGGGGAGGCCGAGTTCACCCAGGACGGCCCGCTGGGAGCCCTCCAGGGCGTGCCGCTCGGCGTACTCGGCGGCCTGCTCCAGGAGCGGGTCGACCAGACGCTCGGCGACGCCTCCTCGACGCGCCCCGCCGAGCCCGGCGGCGGACAGGGACTTGGCGATGGCGGTACGAGGTGTCTGCCCGAGCCCGTGCTCCAGGGCGTCCTCGTCGAGCAGCGCGGGCCGCACCATGTTCACGATGACGCGCCCCAGGGGGAGCCCCGCGGCGCGCAGCTCGGCGATCCCGTCGGCGGTCTCCTGGACGGGCATCTCTTCGAGGAGCGTCACCAAGTGGACCGCTGTCTCCGGTGACTTGAGGACGCGCATCACGGCCTGTGCCTGGTTGTGTATGGGCCCGATCTTGGCGAGCCCGGCCACCTCGTCGTTCACGTTCAGGAAGCGTGTGATGCGGCCGGTGGGCGGCGCGTCCATCACCACGCAGTCGTACGCGTAACGCCCGCTCTTGTCCTTGCGGCGTACGGCCTCGCAGGCCTTGCCGGTCAGCAGGACGTCCCGCAGGCCCGGCGCGACGGTGGTGGCGAAGTCGATGGCGCCGAGTTTCTTGAGCGCCCGTCCGGCGCCGCCCAGCTTGTAGAACATCTGGAGGTAGTCGAGCAGCGCCAGTTCGGGATCGATGGCGAGGGCATACACCTCCCCGCCCCCGGGAGCGACGGCGATCTTCCGCTCCTCATACGGCAGCGCTTCGGTCTCGAAGAGCTGCGCGATGCCCTGTCTGCCCTCCACCTCCACGAGGAGAGTGCGCTTGCCCTCCGTCGCGAGGGCGAGCGCGAGTGCGGCGGCAACCGTGGTCTTGCCGGTACCGCCCTTGCCGCTGACGACCTGGAGCCTGCTCACACTTCCGAGCCTAACCAGTCGCCGTACGGACTAAGCAGGAGGCCACCGTGAGCAGTGCCTCACAACGGCTACAGTCGGCCATATGACCAAGTGGGAATACGCAACCGTGCCGCTGCTCGTCCATGCCACGAAGCAGATTCTGGACACCTGGGGCGAGGACGGCTGGGAGCTCGTCCAGGTCGTCCCCGGGCCGAACAACCCTGAGCAGCTCGTGGCCTACCTGAAGCGGGAGAAGCAGGCATGAGCGGCAATGTCGAGGCGAAGCTGGCCGAGCTGGGCATGACGCTGCCCGAGGTCGTGCCGCCGCTCGCCGCCTACCAGCCGGCTGTCCAGTCCGGTGTGTACGTCTACACCGCGGGCCAGCTCCCGATGGTGGACGGCAAGCTTCCGATGACCGGCAAGGTCGGCGGGGAGGTGACCCCCGAGGAGGCCAAGGAACTGGCCCGCACGTGCGCGCTGAACGCGCTCGCCGCGGTGAAGTCCGTCGCCGGTGACCTCGACCGGATCGCGCGGGTCGTGAAGGTCGTCGGCTTCGTGGCGTCGGCCCCGGACTTCACGGGCCAGCCCGCCGTGATCAACGGCACGAGCGAGCTGCTCGGTGAGGTCCTCGGCGACAAGGGCGTGCACGCCCGCAGCGCCGTGGGCGTGGCGGTCCTGCCGCTGGACGCGCCGGTCGAGGTCGAGATCCAGGTGGAGCTGACCGAGGCGTGACCGGCGCCCTGTCGGCTGCCTTCTGGCACCCGATAGTTGCCTCTCGAACATCCGCCCACTAGGGGATAGCCTCCGCCCATGGCTAATGGGCAGTGGTACCCCCCGGAGTGGCCCGACCGCATCCGTGCGCTGAGCAGCGGTGAACTGACACCCGCGACTCCGCGCCGGGCGGCCACGGTCATGCTCCTGCGGGACTCCGTGACGGGCCCCGCCGTACACATGCTGCGCAGACGCGCCTCCATGGCTTTCGCCGGAGGCGCGTACGCGTATCCGGGTGGCGGTGTGGACCCGCGGGACGACGACCACCTCGTGCGCTGGGCGGGCCCTTCGCGCGCTACGTGGGCGGCGCGTCTCGGGGTGGACGAGCCGGGCGCCCAGGCGATCGTCTGTGCCGCTGTCCGCGAGACGTACGAGGAGGCGGGCGTGCTGCTCGCCGGGCCCACCCCGTCGACCGTGGTCGGCGACACCACGGGCGAGGACTGGGAGGCGGACCGCGAGGCGCTGGTGGCCCGCGCGTTCTCCTTCGCGGAATTCCTCGACCGGCGGGACCTGATCCTCCGCAGTGACCTGCTCGCCGCCTGGGCCCGGTGGATCACCCCGGAGTTCGAGCCGAAGCGCTACGACACGTTCTTCTTCGTGGCGGCTCTCCCGGAGGGGCAGCGCACGCGCAACGCCTCCACGGAGGCCGACCGTACGGTGTGGATCGCTCCGGGGGAGGCCACGGCGGGGTACGACAAGGGCGACCTCCTGATGATGCCGCCCACCATCGCGACCCTGCGCCAACTGACCCCCTACGGCTCGGCCGCGGACGCCCTCGCTGCCGCCCCGGACCTCACCCCGGTCCTGGCCCAGGCACGCCTGGAGGAGGGCGAGTTGGTACTGACGTGGCCGGGCCACGAGGAGTTCACCAAGCACATCCCTACGAGGGGTTCCGCATGACCGAAGCCGCCGCTCTTCCCGGCCAGCCCCGGGGCGGAGTGCTCAGTGGTCCCGCCACCGCCCGCGCGGTCAACGTCCTGGCACCCAACGCGTCCGCGATGACGCTGGACGGGACCAACACCTGGATCGTGTCCGAGCCGGACTCCGGGCTCGCGGTCGTCATCGACCCGGGGCCCCTGGACGACGTACACCTCCGGAACGTCATCGCCACGGCCGAGAAGGCCGGGCAGCGGGTCGCGCTGACCCTCCTCACGCACGGCCACCCCGACCACGCGGAGGGCGCGGCCCGCTTCGCCGAGCTGACCGGCACCAAGGTGCGGGCCCTCGACCCCGCGCTGCGCCTCGGTGACGAGGGTCTGGGCGCGGGTGACGCGATCACGACGGGCGGCCTGGAGCTCCGGGTGGTCCCGACGCCGGGCCACACCGCGGATTCCCTCTGCTTCCATCTCCCGGCCGATCAGGCGGTCCTGACGGGGGATACGGTCCTTGGCCGCGGTACGACGGTCGTGGCGCACCCTGACGGGCGTCTGGGGGACTATCTGGACTCCCTGCGACGCCTGAGGTCCCTGACGGTCGACGACGGCGTGCACACGGTTCTGCCGGGCCACGGCCCGGTCCTGGAGGACGCCCAGGGTGCCGTCGAGTTCTACCTCGCCCACCGCGCGAACCGCCTGGCCCAGGTCGAGACAGCCGTGGAGAACGGCCACGCGGCCCCGTCGGACGTGGTCGCCCACGTCTACGCGGACGTGGACCGCTCCTTGTGGCCGGCAGCGGAACTGTCGGTGAGGGCGCAGCTGGACTACTTGCGAGAACACGGCTTGATCTAGCCGCCGACGAGGCCCTCGACCGCGGGGCAATCGGGTGGGTGGGCGGGAAAGTTTGTGCGGAAGCACGGATGGGCCCCGCCCCAAACGAGGCGGGACCCATCCGCGTACGAAACAGCGTCAGCGAAACCGCGTCAACGAAACCGCGTCAGCGTGACCGCTTGGCCAACCGCTCCACATCCAGCAAGATCACCGCACGCGCCTCAAGCCGAAGCCAGCCGCGCCCCGCGAAGTCCGCCAGAGCCTTGTTGACCGTCTCGCGGGACGCGCCGACCAGCTGGGCCAGCTCTTCCTGCGTGAGGTCGTGCACGACGTGGATGCCCTCTTCGGACTGCACACCGAAGCGGCGCGACAGGTCGAGGAGAGCGCGGGCCACACGCCCGGGCACGTCGGAGAAGACCAGATCGGACATCTGGTCATTCGTCTTGCGCAGGCGCCGGGCAACGGCACGCAGCAGCGCCGCGGCCACCTCGGGCCGCGCGTTCAGCCACGGCTGAAGGTCGCCGTGGCCCAGGCCGAGCAGCTTGACCTCGGTCAGCGCGGAAGCGGTCGCCGTACGCGGACCCGGGTCGAACAGCGAGAGCTCACCGATGAGCTCGCCGGGGCCGAGCACCGCGAGCATGTTCTCGCGGCCGTCGGGTGAGGTGCGGTGAAGCTTCACCTTGCCCTCGGTGACCACATAAAGGCGGTCTCCGGGGTCACCCTCATGGAAAAGCGCATCCCCGCGCGCGAGCGTCACCTCACTCATGGAGGCGCGGAGCTCCGCGGCCTGCTCGTCATCGAGCGCCGCGAAGAGCGGGGCGCGCCGCAGAACGTCGTCCACGAGTTCTCTCCTTGTCGGCCTGCATCAGGGGTCTGTGACCCCCCATTTTGCCGGACGGTCCAAACAGTGTGATCAGTCACAAGTCTGCCGCACCGGCGTCGCAAGCTGTGCGGGAGGGGGCCAATTGGGGGCCGATCCATAGGGTCCAGGGCGGATGTCAGTGTCGGGCTCTAGGCTGGCCGGGTGTCCAAAAAGCCGGTGAGCACACAGGCCAGGAGCGCTGGGAAGGTGAAAGCCCGCCCGGATTCCGCTGTGGGCGAACAGGCTTCCGCTGAACCAGAGAATGCGACAAAAGGGACAAAAGTGCCACCGGTGAGGAAGCCTTCGGAGAAGAAACAGGCCACCCCGGCCGCGGCGAAATCCACCCCCGCCAAGAAGAGCGCCGCGGCCAAGAAGGCCGCCCCCGCGAGCAAGAAGACCGCCCCCGCGAAGAAGTCCGCGCCCGCGCCCACGCCCAAAGCCAAGGCCGGCGCCAAACCCGAGTCCCACGCCGCCCTCGTCCGCCGAGCCCGCCGCATCAACCGCGAGCTCGCCGAGGTGTACTCGTACGCCCACCCCGAGCTGGACTTCGAGAACCCCTTCGAGCTGCTCATCGCCACGGTCCTCTCCGCGCAGACCACCGACCTGCGGGTGAACCAAACGACTCCGCGCCTCTTCGCCGCGTACCCGACCCCGGAGGACCTCGCTGCCGCCAACCCCGACGAGGTCGAGGAGTTGATCCGGCCGACCGGGTTCTTCCGGGCGAAGACGAAGTCGATCATGGGGCTCGCCACGGCCCTCAGGGACAACCACGGCGGCGAGGTCCCCGGCCGCATAGAGGACCTGGTCAAGCTGCCCGGCGTAGGACGCAAGACCGCGTTCGTCGTGCTCGGGAACGCTTTCGGTGTCCCCGGCCTGACGGTGGACACCCACTTCGGGCGGCTCGTCCGGCGCTGGAAGTGGACCGAGGAGACCGACCCGGTGAAGGTCGAGGCCGCCGTCGCCGACCTCTTCCCGAAGAGCGAGTGGACGATGCTCTCGCACCGAGTGATCTTCCACGGCCGCCGCATCTGCCACTCCCGCAAGCCCGCCTGCGGCGCCTGCCCGATCGCCGATCTCTGTCCGTCGTACGGAGAGGGCGAGACCGACCCGGAGAAGGCGAAGAAGCTCCTGAAGTACGAGATGGGCGGCCTGCCGGGCCAGCGCCTCAAGCCCCCGCCGGACTATCCCGGGAAGCCCGCGCCCCCGCTGGGCGCCGCATGAGCGAGGAACCAACCGAGGGCCCACAGGCGTTGTCCACAGTTGGACGGGGGTGCCGATGACGCACGCGAGCGACACGAGCCAGACGACGGACACGAGCGATACGCACATGAGCGACGGGAACGGCTTCGAGGGCCACGGCCAGAGGCCCGGACAAAAACCCGGGCGACCAGGCAGCCCCGACGGACACACGCGCCTCAGCCCCAACGGACACGAGCGCCTCAGCCCCGTGCGCCTCAGCACCGAAGGACTCCCCGCCTGGCTCGACCCCGTCGCCCGCGCCGCCGACTCGGTCCAGCCGACCCAACTCAGCCGCTTCCTGCCCCCGGCGAGCGGCGCCGGACGCCAGTCCGCCGTACTGATCCTCTTCGGAGAGGGCACACACGGCCCCGAGCTGCTCCTGATGGAGCGTTCCGGAAGCCTGCGCTCGCACGCGGGCCAGCCCTCCTTCCCCGGCGGCTCCCTCGACCCCGAGGACGGCGACCCGCTGACCGACGGCCCCCTGCGCGCCGCCCTGCGCGAGGCCGAGGAGGAGACCGGCCTCGACCCCCGAGGCGTCCAGCTCTTCGGCGTGCTGCCCAAGCTCTTCATCCCGGTGAGCGACTTCGTGGTGACCCCGGTGCTCGGCTGGTGGCGCACGCCCACCCCCGTCGGCGTCGTCGATCCGGCCGAGACGGCCCGCGTCTTCACGGTCCCCGTGTCCGATCTCACGGATCCCGGGAACCGCGCGACGACGGTGCACCCGAGCGGCCACCAAGGCCCGGCCTTCCTCGTCGAATCCGCTCTGGTCTGGGGTTTTACGGCCGGTGTGATCGACAGAATCCTGCACTTCGCAGGCTGGGAGCGCCCCTGGGACCGCACCAAGCAGGTGCCGCTCGACTGGCGCGCATGACAAGGTTGCGGGGACGTGGCGACCGCGATGCGAGGCGAGGATTGAATCGGTGAACGTGCTGGACATCCTTTTGGTGGTCGCCGCCGTATGGTTCGCGGTCGTCGGCTATCGCCAGGGATTCGTCGTCGGCATCCTGTCGGTGATCGGTTTCCTGGGCGGCGGACTCGTCGCGGTGTACCTGCTGCCCGTCATCTGGGGCGCCCTCACGGACGACGAGGGAGCGGTGAGCACGACGGCCGCCGTCGTCGCCGTCGTCATCGTGATCGTCTGTGCCTCCATCGGCCAGGCCTTCACCACGCACTTGGGCAACAAGCTCCGCAGATACATCACTTGGCAGCCCGCCCGCGCCCTGGACGCCACGGGCGGCGCGCTGGTCAACGTACTGGCGATGCTCCTCGTCGCCTGGCTGATCGGATCCGCCCTCGCGGGTACGACGCTGCCGACGGTCGGCAAGGAAGTACGCAACTCGAAGATTCTGCTCGGCGTCTCGCGCACCCTGCCCGACCAGGCCGACACCTGGTTCGCGGACTTCTCGTCGGTCCTCGCGCGCAACGGCTTCCCGCAGGTCTTCAGCCCGTTCTCGAACGAGCCCATCACCGAGGTCCAGGCCCCCGACCCCAAGCTCGCCAAGAGCGAGGTCGCCACGAAGGCCAGGCGCTCCATCGTGAAGGTGCAGGGCGAGGCCCGCGGCTGCGGCAAGGTCCTCGAAGGCACCGGCTTCGTCTTCTCCGAGCGTCGCGTGATGACCAACGCGCACGTGGTCGGCGGCGTGGACGAGCCGACGGTGCAGATAGGCGGGGACGGCAGGACGTACGACGCCAAGGTCGTGCTCTACGACTGGGAGCGCGACATCGCCGTACTGGACGTGCCGACGCTCGACGCGCCCGCGCTGCAGTTCACGTCGAAGGACGCGACCAGCGGTGACAACGCGATCGTCGCGGGCTTCCCGGAGAACGGCCCGTACGACGTCCGGCCCGCGCGCGTGCGGGGGCGCATCACGGCCAACGGCCCGGACATCTACCACCGCGGCACCGTTCGCCGCGATGTGTACTCGCTCTACGCGACCGTCCGCCAGGGCAACTCCGGCGGCCCGCTGCTCACGCCCGAAGGCAAGGTCTACGGCGTGGTGTTCGCGAAGTCGCTCGACGACCCGGACACCGGATACGCCCTCACCGCCGACGAGGTCCGCGAGGACATCAAGGCAGGCCGCACCGCCAACCAAGAGGTCGACAGCGAGGGTTGCGCGCTCTAGACGGCGCGCAGCCGGAGGACGGGCCGGGTCAGGCGCGCGTATGCCTCAGCCGCGCCGAGACCCAGCGGGCCCTGCGGCGCAGGATGCGGGGAATGCCGATGGCTTGAGCGGGGCCCTCATGGCCCTGATCATGCGGAGCGCCCCTCTCACGGCTGTTCAGCGCTGTGGCCGAGCGGCGGTTGCGTGCTGCGTCACTGTAGTCGTGCGTCCAGCCCATACCCGGACGTCTGCCCGTGCCCCAAGGTCGGTAATCGCGCCCACGGGCCCCAATTGGCCTATGCGGGAGGCAATTGGCCGTTCGAAGGACAGGTGTTCCCCTACCGGTCCGGCTCGGGATCCTTCAGCCAGTTCACCAGCTCGGTGGAGAAGGCGACGGGGTCCTCCTCCTGCGGGAAGTGCCCGAGGCCGTCGAACAGCCGCCACCGGTAAGGCGCTTCGACGTATTCGCCCGAGCCCGCCGCGCTGCGCGTCCGCATCACGGGGTCGAGCGAGCCGTGCAGATGCAGCGTTGGGACCCGTACGGGGCGCTTCATGCGCCGGTTGAACTGGATGCCGTCAGGACGGGCCATTGACCGCACCATCCAGCGGTACGGCTCGACCGAGCAGTGCGCCGTCGACGGGATCGTCATGGCACGGCGGTACGTGTCCACCGCCTCGTCGTCCGGGAGCCGCGGCCCCGACCAGTCCCGCACCAGACGCCCCACCAGAGCGGCGTCGTCCGCGACGAGTTGACGCTCCGGCACCCACGGCCGCTGGAAACCCCACACGTACGAGGCGGCGGAGGTCTGCTTGCGGTCCGACAGCATCGCCGAGCGCCAGCGCCGCGGGTGCGGCATCGAGGATACGGCGAGGCGGCGCACCAGCTTGGGCCGCATCACGGCCGCCGTCCACGCGAGGTACCCGCCCAGGTCGTGCCCGACGAGCGCGGCGTCCGGCTCGCCGAGCGACCGCACGACGCCCGTGATGTCGAGCGCGAGGTTCGCCGGGTCGTAGCCGCGCGGCGTACGGTCGCTGCCGCCCACGCCCCGCAGGTCCATCGCGACCGCACGGAAGCCGGCGTCGGCGAGTGCCACCATCTGGTGCCGCCAGGTCCACCAGAACTGCGGAAAGCCGTGCAGGAGCAGCACGAGCGGCCCGTCGCCCATCTCGGCGATGTGGAAGCGGGCGCCGTTGGCGGCGACGTCCCGGTGCGTCCACGGTCCTTCGATGCGTACGAGTGACGTCGGTTGGGCCGGATGGGGGGCGGGCGTGGCGGGGTCCGTCATGAAGACGAGCGTGCCACAGCCGCAGCCTTCTCACTGCCACGGTCGAGGGTGGCACCGGTGATGGGCGCGGGGCCGATCGAACGCGGGTGCGGCTTGACGTTCTGCAGTACGGCAGCCGTCTCCTTGGCCGAGGCGGCGGCCTTCTGCGGACCCTTGCCCTTCTTGGCCTTCTTCGCGAAGACGACGCCGATCAGCGCGAGCACCCCGGCGACCAGCACGTTCGCCGCGAAGGAGAGCACGAAGCAGATCGCCATGTTCCACCCGCTCCAGGTGCGGATGCCGTACGCGAGGGCGAAGCTCAGCATCGGCAGCGAGAAGAGCAGCACCGCCCCCGCCGCGGCGAACGCGCCGCCGCCGACCGCACCCCGCTTGACGTCCTGGCGCAGCTGGGCCTTGGCCAGCGCGATCTCGTCGTGCATCAGCGCGGACATCTCGCTGGTCGCCGTGGAGACCAGCTGGCCGAGGCTGCGTTCGGTGCCGACGGGCCCGTCGGGTGTGCTCATCGCTTCTCCCCTTCTCCGTAAGACTGCGTGTGTCTGCGTACGTCTGCGCGGGCGTGCTCGCCTACGTCTGTCCAGATACGACCGCCCAGCCCATGCCGAGCAGTCAAGTCTGCTCAGATCATGCCGGACCGTCGTCATCGGTGCGTGCCCCGGCCGACACTTCGGCAAGCCTGCGGTGCTCGGCCGCCTTCTTTTCGTAGATCTCGGCCATCCGCAGGTGGTACTCCGGCTTGTCCTGTTCGTACACGTCCGGGATGCCGTCGAGGTCGTCGTCGCGCTCCTCCTCGTCGTAAAGGGCGCGGTAGCGGGCGTTGCGCACCTTGAGCAGGATCCCGGCGAGCACGGCCGCGATGAGAGAGCCCATCAGGACCGCTGCCTTGATCTCGTCGGTGAGCAGCGGGTCCTCGGTGAAGGCGAGTTCACCGATCAGGAGCGAGACGGTGAAGCCGATACCGGCCAGCGAGGCGACCGCGAAGACGTCCGGCCAGGCGAGTTCGTCGTTGAGCTCGGCCTTGGTGAAGCGGGCCGCGAGCCAGGTGCCGCCGAAGATGCCGACCGCCTTGCCGATCACGAGACCGAGTACGACCCCGAGTGTCTCCGGCTGGGTGAACACGTCCCCCAGTGCGCCGCCCGATACCGCGACACCCGCGCTGAACAACGCGAACAGCGGCACGGCGAGTCCGGCGGAAAGGGGGCGCACCAGGTGTTCGATGTGCTCGCCCGGTGAGTGCTCCTCGCCGTCGCGGCGGGTGCAGCGCAGCATCAGGCCCATCGCGACACCGGCGATCGTGGCGTGGATGCCGCTGTTGTACATCAGCCCCCAGATGACGAGGGCCAGCGGAACGTAGACGTACCAGCCGCGTACGCCCTTGCGGAGCAGCAGCCAGAAGACCGCGAGGCCGATGACCGCGCCGCCGAGGGCCGCGAAGTCGAGGTCGCTGGTGAAGAACACCGCGATGATCAGGATGGCGAAGAGGTCGTCGACGACGGCGAGCGTGAGCAGGAAGGCGCGCAGCGCGGAGGGCAGCGACGTGCCGATGACCGCGAGGACGGCGAGCGCGAAGGCGATGTCCGTGGCGGTCGGCACCGCCCAGCCGTCGAGCGAACCGCCGCCGACGGTGTTGACCAGGACGTACACCAGAGCGGGTACGGCCATGCCGCAGAGCGCGGCGACGACGGGCAGCGCGGCGGCCTTCGGGTCGCGCAGGTCGCCCGCGACGAGTTCACGCTTGAGCTCGATGCCGGCGACGAAGAAGAAGACGGCGAGCAGTCCGTCGGCCGCCCAGTGCTGGATGGAGAGGTCGAGGCCGAGGGCGCCGGGCCCCAGATGGAAGCCGCTCACGGACTCGTACGAGCCGTTGGCGGTGTTCGCCCAGATCAGCGCGGTGACGGCGGCGACGAGGAGGAGGACACCGCCGACGGTCTCGGTGCGCAGCGCGTTCGCGACGAAGTTCCGCTCGGGCAGCGAGAGCCGTCCGAGGACCTTGCGGTTGTTGCGGGGTGCGTTGCTGGGTGCGGGCGCGGCCACGGGGGTCGACCTCCGGTCGGTGGGCAGGACGAATCGCTTGCCGACCAGACTTCCCGGCGCACCCAGTACTTCTTGTCGCGTCTCGTTGTGGTGTCTTCTTGTTGCGTTGTTGACGCGGTCCTTAGCGTACCTAACGTGCGTCCGGACGTATCCGGTGATCGTCACTTTATGCGCAAGAAGGGCACCCGGCGCGGTGCCGGGTGCCCTTCGATGCCTCGGGTCTGACTAGTCCTCGCTCGGCGCGGCCGGCAGCTTCGTCTGGATCAGGTCCATCACGGAGGAGTCCGTGAGCGTGGTGACGTCACCCAGCTCGCGGTTCTCGGCGACGTCCCGCAGGAGGCGCCGCATGATCTTCCCGGACCGCGTCTTCGGCAGCTCGGCCACCGGAAGGATGCGCTTCGGCTTGGCGATCGGGCCGAGGGCCGTGCCCACGTGGCTCCGCAGGTTCGCCACGAGCCCCTCGTCGTCGGCGTTCGCCGTGCCCCGCAGGATCACGAACGCGACGATGGCCTGGCCGGTGGTCTCGTCCGCCGCGCCCACGACCGCCGCCTCGGCGACCGACGGGTGCGAGACGAGCGCGGACTCGACCTCGGTGGTGGAGATGTTGTGCCCGGACACGAGCATCACGTCGTCCACGCGGCCGAGCAGCCAGATGTCGCCGTCGTCGTCCTTCTTGGCGCCGTCCCCGGCGAAGTACTTGCCTTCGAAGCGCGACCAGTAGGTGTCGATGAACCGCTGGTCGTCGCCCCAGATGGTCCGCAGCATCGAGGGCCACGGCTCGGTCAGGACGAGGTAGCCGCCACCGCCGTCCGGCACCTCGCGCGCCTCGTCGTCGACGACGGTCGCGGCGATGCCCGGCAGGGCGCGCTGGGCGCTGCCCGGCTTGGTCTCGGTCACGCCCGGCAGCGGCGAGATCATCATGGCGCCGGTCTCGGTCTGCCACCAGGTGTCCACGATGGGGCACTTGTCGGCGCCGATGTTCTTGCGGTACCACATCCAGGCCTCGGGGTTGATCGGCTCACCGACCGACCCGAGGACCCGCAGGCTGGAGAGGTCGAACTTCGCGGGGATGTCGTCGCCCCACTTCATGAACGTACGAATCGCCGTCGGCGCGGTGTAGAGGATGGTCACGCCGTACTTCTGGACGATCTCCCAGAAGCGTCCCTGGTGGGGGGTGTCGGGCGTGCCCTCGTACATGACCTGCGTCGCGCCGTTCGCCAGCGGGCCGTACGTGATGTACGAGTGCCCGGTGACCCAGCCGATGTCGGCCGTGCACCAGTAGACGTCGGTCTCCGGCTTGAGGTCGAAGACGGCCTGGTGGGTGTACGCGGCCTGGGTGAGATAGCCGCCGGAGGTGTGGAGGATGCCCTTCGGCTTACCCGTCGTACCCGACGTGTAGAGGATGAAGAGCGGGTTCTCGGCGTCGAACGCCTGCGGTGTGTGCTCGGCGGACTGGCGCTCGGTGAGCTCGTGCCACCAGACGTCGCGGCCCTCGGTCCACGCCACGTCCTGGCCGGTGCGGCGCACGACGAGGACGTGCTCGATGGAGCTGCCCTCGCGCGAGACGGCGTCGTCGACCGCGGGCTTCAGGGCGGCGGGCTTGCCCCTGCGGTAGCCGCCGTCGGAGGTGATGACGACCTTGGCGTCGGCGTCCTTCACGCGCGCGGCGATGGCGTCGGCGGAGAAGCCGCCGAAGACCACGGAGTGCGCGGCGCCGATGCGGGCGCAGGCCAGCATCGACACGACGGCCTCGGGGATCATCGGCAGATAGACGGCGACGCGGTCACCCTGTCCGACGCCCAGCTCGGTCAGCGCGTTGGCCGCCCGGCTGACCTCGTCCTTGAGCTCGGCATAGGTGATGGCCCGGCTGTCGCCGGGCTCACCCTCGAAGTGGATCGCCACACGGTCGCCGTGGCCCGCCTCGACGTGGCGGTCGACGCAGTTGTAGGCGACGTTCAGCTTGCCGTCGGCGAACCACTTCGCGAATGGCGGGTTCGACCAGTCGAGCGTCTCGGTCGGTTCGGTGGCCCAGGTCAGCCGGCGGGCCTGCTCGGCCCAGAAGCCGAGCCGGTCAGCCTTGGCCTGTTCGTACGCCTCCGCGGTGACGTTGGCGTTGGCCGCCAGGTCGGCCGGCGGCGCGAACCTTCGCTCTTCTTTAAGCATGTTGGCGATGGACGGACGCTCGTTCACTGGTGGGCTCCCAACAACATGCAGACAATTCCGGCTCGTGGTTTAGACCAATCTCGCAACCGCTTGGATTCTTCTGCGGTTGTGAGTGCTGGTCAACCCCTGTCGATCCTGGCACTCGCGACGGCTCGGGGTACAGGGGGGTAAAGCCCTCGCGACACGTGTCGTCCAACTGCCCTACGGCTCCGCCGCTACGCGGTACGTGCGGCGTGGCCTGCGGAATTGCGCGGTGGGGGAAACGCAGACGACCCCGGCACCGTGGTCATGGTGCCGGGGTCGCTCGTTCTACTCAGCCCTTGGACGGAACGATGAATCCTCGAACCGGCTTGGGCTCAGGGTCACGCGATGCCGGTTGCTGCGCGCGCTTCCACGCTGCGACCAGTTCCGCGTAACGAGGGTTGATCCACTCGTCGGCCATGCGACACCTCCACCGTCAGGTCACGGGGGGTTGCGGTGTCGGCATGGGACGGATCGTGCATTCCGGAGCGTGCTGACAATTCGCGGCCACAGACACGAGCATCTCGTCCGAGGGCGGCGCCCACAGGTCTATGGACACGCCCCATCCCAGGAATCCGTGCCGGCGAGCGTCCCGGCCATGATGTGTACGACGACGCCGCGCACCTGGGCCTGTCCGTCGTTGGTGAAGTTGATCCTGCTGGGGAGCCATATGGCGCCGGGCATGCGTGCCAAGGGGAAGACTCCAGACCTGAGGAAGCCCCGTCGCACGTGCACGCGACGGGGCGGTGAGCCGTTCAGTAGTGAGTCGATACGGCCTGTTCGTGGGGCGTGGTAGCGAACTCGGCGCGGGTCATCTGTCCTCGCCATCCTCGGCATCGTTGGCGAACGTGGGGTTGAGGGCCCCAATGGCGGTGACTGTGTTGCCGGTCGCATTGACGGGAACGTCGATCGCAGCCTGAACCGGGTTGCCGCTGACGACGCCGGGTGAGTTGAATGCCGCGCCGATGGCGTCGGCACCGGGGCCGTCGTCTGCGGTGGCGGTGCCGGCGCCGCAGACGACGGTGGCGGTAGCGAGGGCGGCGGTGGCGAGGATCGTGCGAATCCGCATGGGGTACCTCCCGGTGGGGGATCGGGCCTGTCCGGTGCCAGGTATCGCCGTTTCGGCATGCAGATAAAACGATCATGGGCCGTTTGCGGGTGCTGGGCCGTCCGTACGTGTGACCTGGCCGCGTCGTTGATCGCGGCCTCCGCCGTTGTGTTCAGGCGAGGTCGGTCGCGAGGGTCTGCGGGGCCGGTGACTTGTCGTCGAGGGCGCCGCCGGTGAACTCCGTACCGCGCCAGTCGTTGCCGTAGCGGGCAATGAGGCTGCACGTGTTCGTCACGGAGAAACCGTTGATCGCCTCGGCACCCGACCCGTTGGGGCGGGCCTTGTTCCCGGACAGGAAGATGGACGATGCGGTACTACTCAGGCGGATGCCGTAGTACGTCGCATTGGCCGAGCGTCCGGGGCTCTTGAGGTAGCTGTCGCGGATGTGGATGTTGTTGCCGTCCTGCACCAGGACGCCGTTTCCACCCGGCTAGAGGACCTGATTCCCGGTCAACGACGTGTGGGTGCAGGTGACGGCGGTGAGGCCGTGCGCGCCGGGGGTGTAGATCTGGTTCCCGGTCACCGCGCCGTTGTCCGCGTTCTCCATCGACACGGTTTGTAGGCCGATACGGCGTACTGCGTGACCCCCTCGAACGTGCAGTCGGATACGCGTACGCGCCGGTGGTACTTGGTGATGATGGCCGAGTGACTGCCGACCCCGCGCGGCCACGCCGTGGTCAGGTTCGTGCCGGATGCTCCGAAGTAGCAGCCGCTGATCAAGACGTCTTCGCACGCAGTGTGGCCGTAGGGACCGAATCCGCCGAACACTCCCGTGGTCCCGAATGGTGACGTCTCGGGCGTGCCCGATACTGATGCACATGGCCGCGGCGGTCAGGCCCGGCGCGGTCCCCTGACAGTCCCAGACGCCCCCCTCGATCGTGACGTTGCCGTGGCCCGTGTATCCGGCGAGGGTCTGCCCGGCTTCGCCCTTGATGAGCATGGTCTCGGCCGCGCCGCGCACGAACCGCGGGCCCGGTTGGGAGGATCCCCCTACGGCGCGGGCAAGGTGCTCATCCGGAAGAATGGATACGTCTTCCGATGCAGCGCGCACAAGGACAACGCCACCTGTGACGGCGTTTACATCCTCCGCACCGCCATAGAAGCCAAAGTGTTCGAACGCCTCGCAGAGTGGGCCCGCCGAGATCGAGGCCGAGGCCGCCAAGCTCGCGGACCAGGAGGCGGCCAAATCGAGACCGAACTCGACACGCAAACGAGCCTGTTCTCACGGGGCATCATCCCCGAGGACAGTTACACGCGTGAGCGCGACCGGCTCACGGACCATGCTGCGCACGCTGTCTCGCGGCGTGTGGGTGTACCCGAAGGTGAAGGTCGCCGACGGCGAGGACATCGCCCCGTACGCGGTCCCCGTGGCCGTATGGGAGCTCATCAGACGCGAACCCCTGGTGACAAGAGCCTGCCGAAAATTGGTTTAGACCTTTACTCGGGAGGGCGGCTCCTCACGTGGTGTTCCCTGGTGCGGTGACGGCGTCACCTGGTCGAATACGGCCTCCGGGCTACCGGTGAGCAAGTAGGCCTGGGCCTCGCCGACATGGAAGTACATGCCATGCAGTTCGAGGGCGCCCTCGGCCATGCGGCGCGCCACGGCCTCGTGGCCGCGCAGGTGCTCCAACTGCTGGACCACGTTGGTCAGGCAGAGCTGCTCGACCGCGTCGGCCGGTGCCCGCCCGGCGAGCCGCGCCCAGCCCTCCTTCTTGTGGGCCGCCATGCGCTCCAGGCTCGGCGCCCCGTGCCGCAGCCACCTCTTCAGGGGCGTCTGGGCGCCCCCGGGCGGGGTGGTGAGCAGCGCCTGCATCGCCCCGCACCCGGAGTGTCCGCACACGGTGATGGACCGCACCTTCAGTACGTCGACGGCGTACTCGATTGCTGCGGCCACCGAGTCGTCGCCGCTCTCGGCACCCGGCAGTGGAACCAGGTTGCCGACGTTCCGGACGACGAAGAGGTCGCCGGGGCCGCTCGACGTGATCATCGAGGTGACGAGACGGGAGTCGGCGCAGGTCAGGAAGAGCTGTGAGGGCTGTTGGCCCTCGCGTGCGAGCCGGGCGAGCTCGCTTCGCACGTGCGGGGCGGTGTTCCGCTGGAAGGCGCTGATGCCGCTTTCCAGTTGATGCCCGCTGGGCCGTCCCTCGCCCCGGGGTGCTTCCTGGGGCCGGTCGCAGTGGTGGTTGCGCCAGGCCGTCCAGGGCCGGCAGCAGGAGTGCGACGAGCTGGCGGGCTCGGTGATCCGCGTCCCGGCCCGCCCGGTCACCTCCACGGTGCCGCCCTGCGCGGTGTGCGCGTCCTGCCAGCACTGCAGCGCTTCGTACGCCGCGTGGTCCATGAACGAGCCGTCCAACTCGACGATGGTCGACGCGCCCTGGGGCACGAGATGCAGAGCCCTGCTCAGGCGCGGCACGGCGAGGAAGGTCAACTGCCCGCGGACGCGCACGTGGTGGACCCCGCCCTCCTCGGTGTGGGTGATGCGGGTGCGGGCGAGGCGGTGCAGCGCGACGGCCACGGCGACGGCGACGCCGATGGCCACACCTTCGAGCACACCGACGAAGACGACGCCGAGGGTCGTGGTGGTGTACACGAGGATCTCGCGGTGGCGGGTGATGACCCGGATGTGGTTCAGGCTCACCATCTGGATGCCGACCGCCATCACCAGGGCGGCGAGCGCGGCGAGCGGGATCAGCTCCAGGAGGGGGACCAGGAGCAGGGCGGCCACTACTACCCAAACGCCGTGCAGCATCGTGGAGTTCCGGCTGACGGCGCCGGCCCGCACATTCGCCGTGCTGCGCACCGCGACACCGGCGACGGGGAGCCCGCCGAGCGCCCCGGACACGGCGTTGGCGGCGCCCTGGCCGAGCAGTTCGCGGTTGAGGTCGGAGCGGATGCCGCCGGCGCTCGGGTCGCGTCGCCCGGAGGCGAGCTTGTCCACGGCGACGGCGCCGAGCAGTGACTGCACGCTGCAGACCAGCGTGACCGTGAGGACGGCGGCGACGAGCCCGAGCGCGGGCCCTTCGGGCAGGCCGACCAGTGCGTGACTGCGCCAGGACGGCAGGTCGACCCTGGCCACGCTCAGCCCGGCGAACAGGGCGACGGCCGTCGCCACGGCTACGGAGACGAGGGGGGCCGGGACGACACGGAGGGCTTTGCCCGCCGGGCCGGGAATCCGCGGCCAGAGCAGCAGCACCGCCAGGGTCAGCACGCTGATCGAGAGCGCGGCCGGGTGCAGATCGGCCAACTGGGCGGGCAGTGCGCGGAGGTTGTCGAGCACGGCGCTCTGCGGGGTGCCGCCGAGCACGATGTGCAGCTGGGCGACGGCGATGGCGACGCCGATGCCGGCCAGCATGCCGTGCACGACGGCCGGGCTGACGGCGAGCGCCGAGCGTGCCACGCGCAGGCAGCCGAGGCCGAGTTGGGCGAATCCGGCGAGAACGGTGATGGCGCAGGTGGTCCGCCAGCCGTACTGGTGGATGAGGTCGGCGGTGACGACCGTGAGCCCTGCGGCGGGGCCGCTGACCTGCAGCGGCGATCCGCCGACCCATCCGGCGACCAGACCGCCGACGGCGGCGGCGACGAGGCCCGCCTGGAGCGGTGCTCCGGTGGCGAGCGCGATGCCGAGGGAGAGCGGCAGGGCGATCAGGAAGACGGCGATCGACGCGGAGACGTCGGCGCCGGCGATGCGGAACTTACGGAACTTGCGGAACTTGCCGGGCGGCGGAGCGTGGGGCTCGTGGTCGCGTGAGGCGTGTGCCGATTCGGCGGCATGGGTGGGGACGCAGGCAGACATGGTTTCCCGTCTCCTCCGGGGCAGCGCGGTCGCGGGACAAGGGGTCCTCCGGAGGTTTCCGGAGGGCGGGTCGCGGCCGTGGGTCACGGCGTTGCAGCGGCGGGATATCTCCACTCTCGGTAAACGAATCGTAATGCAGAGTAAAGACATTGGATAGACAAGCGGGGCAAATGGGGCACTAGATCACCCCGGAGGGTGATTAAAACTATTCATCGGCTTGTCGGAACATCTGCCTAATGCCTTCGTGCGACGTTGGCGTCGCCATGGGTCATTTCCGGGCAATTGCTGCCCAAACCCCTCCCGGTGGTGACCTCTGGCGTGCCCCCGTGGGCTCCCCTGCAGCTCGCCTGCAGCCGTGCCCCGGTTCGAAGCCGACTGAAGGAAGAAGGTGGGCGGAAGATGGCCGCCACCCAGAGGATCCAGCGGATCGCCGCGGGCACCACCGCCCTCGTGGCATGCGTCGCGGTACTGGCCGGCTGCTCGAGCGGCGACACCGGCAGCAAGGAAGGCGCGCCGGGCGCCAAGAAGGCATCCCCGGCCCCGGCCCCCAAGAGCGCCGTCCGCATGATCGGTGACGGCTCCACCGCTTTCACCGGCCGGCAGCCGAACCTGCCCGAGCCCACCCGCCTGAGACCCGGCCAGAAGCCGCCCCAGTTCGTCGTCTTCTCCTGGGACGGCGCAGGCGAGGACAGCCAGAAGCTCTTCTCGCACTTCCGCAAGGTGGCCAAGCGGAACGACGCCACGATGACGTACTTCCTCAGCGGCGTGTACATGCTCCCCGAGGCGAAACGGAAGCTCTACGACCCGCCGCAACACCAGTCCGGCAGCTCGGACATCGGCTTCAACGACCGCGAGGGAATCAAGGACACCGTGGAGCAGCTCCGCGGAGCCTGGATGGAGGGCAATGAAGTCGGCACCCACTTCAACGGCCACTTCTGCGGCGCCGGCCGGGGTGTGGGCGAGTGGTCGGTCGACGACTGGAAGAGCGAGATCAAGCAGGCCAAGTCCTTCGTGAAGTCCTGGAAGACGAACACGGGCATGAAGAAGGCGCAGCCGCTGCCCTTCGACTACGACAAGGAACTCATCGGCGCCCGCACGCCCTGCCTCGAAGGGCAGAAGAACTTCATGCGGGCGGCCCGCGAACTGGGCTTCCGCTACGACACCAGCGGCGTCAACAACCAGGTCTGGCCGAAGAAGAAGGAAGGCCTCTGGGACCTGTCGATGCAGCTGGTCCCCGTGCCCGGCCGCAAGTTCGAGACGCTGACCATGGACTACAACTTCATGGTCAACCAGTCGGGCACGACATCACAGGGCGACCCCAGCAAGCACGAGTACTGGGGTGACCAGATGCGCGACGGCCTGCTCGAGGGCTTCGACCGCGCCTACAAGGGCAACCGTGCCCCGCTGATCATCGGCAACCACTTCGAGTCCTGGAACGGCGGCACGTACATGCGCGCCATCGAGGAGACGATCGAGTCGGTCTGCACCAAGCGGGACGTGCGCTGCGTCTCCTTCCGTCAACTCGCCGACTGGCTCGACGCCCAGGACCCGCAGACCGTGGAGCGCCTCACCAAGCTCCCGGTCGGCAAGGCGCCGAAGGAGGGCTGGACGTCCTTCCTCTCCGCCCAGCCCGCTCCGGCCCCGAAGGGCGTACCGGGAGCCCCGGCGTCCAAGTCCTGACTCCCTTCGCAGAGTTCAGGTCGTAGAGCTCAGGCCGTTGCGACGGCCTGCTCACGCAGAACGAAGGCGGGGTCGACCTGGGAAGCCAGGTCGGCACCCGTCCTCTCATTGCCCCAGCTCTGTGCGTTCTTCAGGTGGAAGTGGACCATCTGACGGGTATAGCGGTCCCAGTCCCTGCGGTCGTACGAGGTGTCGACGGCGCTCTGAAGTGCTTGCAGGGCACGGCGGTTGTCGTCCTCGAGGAACTCGAACCGGGGCGGGCGGCCCTTTTCCATGGCGCGCACCCAGTCCGAGTGCCCGACCGTCACCAAGAGGTCGTCACCGACCTGCTCGCGCAGGAAGTCGACGTCGTCCTGGCCCTGCACCTTGTTGCCGACGACCTTGAGGTCGACGCCGAAGTCCCGTGCGTATTCCTTGTACTGGCGATAGACGGAGACCCCCTTCCGGGTCGGCTCGGCCACCAGGAACGTCATGTCGAAGCGGGTGAACATGCCGGACGCGAAGGAGTCCGAACCCGCGGTCATGTCGACGACCGCGTACTCGTCGCGTCCGTCGACCAGATGGTTCAGGAACAGCTCCACCGCCCCCGTCTTGGAGTGGTAGCAGGCGACACCGAGGTCGGCTTCGGTGAACGGCCCTGTGACCATCAAACGGACGGCCGCGTCGTCGAGTTCCACCGGCCGCGCACACGCGTCGTACACGGGGTTGTCCTCGCGCACCCGCAGGATGCGCGATCCCACGCCGGGCGGTGTCGTCTTGATCATCGTGTCGGCGGAGGCGATCCGCGGATTGGAGCCCCGCAGGTACTCCTTGATCAGGGGGAGGTGCGCACCCATGGCAGGCAGCGCGGCGGCGTCCGCCTCGTCTAGGCCGAGCGCGGGGCCCAGGTGCTGGTTGATGTCGGCGTCCACCGCGAGGACCGGCGCTCCGGTGGCGGCGAGGTGGCGGACGAAGAGCGAGGACAGCGTGGTCTTGCCGCTGCCGCCCTTCCCTACGAAAGCGATCTTCATGTTCACCAAGAGTAGTGGGACGATCACCTGCCGTATCGATGCGGCGTGAAGAAGACCACTCCTTCGTGGGGTGGCCGCCAGGGGTGCGTAGGGTCGTACTCATGAGTACGACAGCCGATCCGCTCGCGGCCCTGGGCGCACTGCCCGGCGTGGCCGACTCCGTGGACTCCGTGCGCAAGGCCGTGGACCGCGTCTACGGCCACCGGATCATGCGGCGCCGCAGCAACGAGATCACCTCCGAGGCGGCGCTGCGCGGCGCTCGCGGCTCGGCGGCGCTCTCCGGTGCCGACTGGGCGCTCGAAGAAGTACGCCGACGCAGCGACTTCAGTGGTGAGGGCGAGGCCCGCACGATCGGCGCGGCCCTGCGGCTGACCGCGGAGGCCGGCCAACTCCTGTCCATCTGGCGGCAGTCACCGCTCCGGGTCCTCGCGCGCCTCCATCTGGTGGCCGCCGCGGAGAGCGACGAGGCGGCGGGGCGGCCACGCCTGGCGGGCGAACCGGTCGACGAGCCGCTCGTCGAACTGGACGTGCCGGACTCCGACGAGGTGGCCGGCCGCCTGGAGGGCCTTTCGCGGCTCATCATCGCGGGAGGCTCCGCGCCGGCCCTCGTGACGGCGGCCGTGGTGCACGGCGAGCTCCTCAGCCTGCGCCCCTTCGGCTCGCACAACGGCCTGGTCGCGCGGGCGGCCGAGCGCATCGTCCTGGTGGGCAGCGGGCTCGACCCGAAGTCCGTCTGCCCGGCGGAGGCCGGGCACGCGGAACAGGGCCGGGCGGCTTACGTGGGGGCGCTCGACGGCTACGCGTCCGGGACGCCGGAGGGGATGGCCGCCTGGATCGCCCATTGCGGGCGCGCGGTCGAACTGGGGGCCAGGGAGTCGACGGCGGTCTGTGAGGCGATGCAGCGCGGCGCGGCCTGAGGGCCTGCACCCTGAAGGCCTGCACGGAGCCTGCGCAGAGATGCGGCGGTACGAAACGTCTCGCACCGCCGCTGGCATGTTCACCGTGTTACCAAGCGTCCTCGAGAGATGCCCATCAGGTCGGGAACTTAGCCCGTCACCTGGTGCGGCTGGCCCGTAATCGACGGGTCGACGTCGCGTGGGTGCTCGGTGTTCATGCTCCGGTCCGTGGGGCCGTGATTGCGTTTAAAGGTAATCCTCTCGGATGTCCTTGGTCTCGCGGGCCGTTGACTCCTTTGTACTCCTGTCCTGGGGCAAGCGGAAGCCCTGGCAGTACTTCTTTACTTTTGGGTTCAAATAAGGGCGAATCGGTCACGCGTGGTCCGGCGACGGCTCACGAACCACACCAGGCCCGCCGTGGCCGCGGCGGCGCCCACGGCCGCCGCCGCGACGACTGCGGGCCGCGACGGCTTCCGGCGCCGCTCCTTGAGTCGGACCGGGCGGTGGAAGTCGAGAATCGGCCACCCGCGCGCGAGAGCCTCGCGGCGCAGAGCGCGATCGGGGTTCACCGCGTGCGGATGGCCCACGGACTCGAGCATGGGGAGATCGGTCGCCGAGTCGCTGTAGGCGTGGCATCGGCCGAGGTCGTATCCCTCGGACTCGGCGAGCTCCTTGATCGCGGTCGCCTTGGTGGGGCCGTAGGCGTAGTACTCCACCTCTCCGGTGAAGCAGCCGTCGTCGCCGACCACCATCCGGGTCGCCACCACCCGATCCGCGCCGAGCATTTCGCCGATCGGCTCGACGACCTCCGCGCCAGACGTGGAGACGATGACGACGTCCCGGCCCGCGGTGTGGTGCTCCTCGATGAGGGACGCGGCCTCGTCGTAGATGATCGGGTCGATCAGGTCGTGCAGCGTCTCGGCGACGATCTCCTTGACCTGCTGCACGTTCCATCCGCGGCAGAGCGCGGACAGGTACTCGCGCATCCGCTCCATCTGATCGTGATCGGCTCCGCCGGCGAGGAAGATGAACTGCACATATGCGGTACGCAGTACTGCCCTGCGGTTGATCAGGCCGCCTTGGTAGAACGACTTGCTGAAGGTGAGTGTGCTCGACTTCGCAATGACCGTCTTGTCCAGGTCAAAGAAGGCAGCTGTGCGAGGCAAGGAGTGGTTTTCCACGAGGTCGAGCATAGGCGCCCACCATTCGGCGTAAGGTGAGGCGCGTGGGTTTGCCTGAGAAGGCTCTCGGGTACACCATGGAAGTCACGGATCGTTCGCGACCGTGCTAACCCGGTCTGGCTCCTCCCCCCCCGAGTCGGACCGTGGGGACGACCCCCGCTCTCCCCCCCGGCGGGGGTCGTCGCATGTCCGGATGGGTTTTCCGGGCCTCTTACGACCCTCATTCGATCGCCAGGCGCCATCCGGCCGCCGTTGTGGCGATCTTTTTTCATGCCCAAGATCCGTCACTGTGTGTAGTCGTTGTGCTGCTCTGTGGAAGTCCTTGAGATGTCACCGGTATGGGTGATGGGGATATTCACAGTCCCCGCCTTGTCCACAGTTATTGACCAAGATCCACACGTTATCCCGGATCGCTGCACGCTGATTCCGCTCGTTCTGCACGCGAAGTTCATGGCCGGATTGCTTTGGCCGGCTCATCGCTCATGTGGAACGCGGCATTCAACGGGCTTGCAGTGAGAGGGGGCTGGAGATCGTGGCTGGAGTGATTACACGTGACGGGCCGCCGTCGTCCGACGGACGGCAAGGCGGACCGCTGATCGTCACGGAAGATGTGGACCTGCTGGACGACCTGCTTCGGCTGTGCGCCGCGGCGGGGGCACGGCCCGAGGTGCAGCACGGCGTGCCGGAGCGCAGAGGCGGCTGGGACGCGGCGCCGCTGATCCTGGTCGGGGACGACGCGGTGGATCGGGTGCGGGGAGCCGGGCGCAGGCGCGGGGTCGTGCTGGTGGGGCGCGATCAGGACGACTCGGGGGTCTGGCAACGCGCGGTGGAGATCGGGGCCGACCATGTCCTGGTGCTGCCCGACGGCGAGCGATGGCTCGTGGACCGCATCGCCGATGTCGCCGAGGGCGTGGGGCGGCCCGCTCTCACGGTGGGGGTCATCGGCGGGAGCGGGGGAGCCGGGGCCTCGACGCTGGCGTGCGCGCTGGCCGTCACCGCCGCCCGCGCGGGCCGGCGCACGATGCTCGTGGACGCCGATCCGCTCGGCGGCGGGCTCGACGTGCTGCTCGGCGGCGAGGCGGCCGACGGACTGCGATGGCCCGCCTTCGCGCAGTCCAGGGGCCGGGTCGGCGGAGGCGCGCTGGAGGAGTCGCTGCCTGAGCTGCACTCCCTGCGGGTCCTGAGCTGGGACCGGGGCGACGCGGTGGTCATTGCGCCCGATGCCATGCGGGCGGTAATCGCAGCGGCCCGCAGGCGGGGCGGGGTGGTCGTCGTGGACCTGCCGCGGCGCGTGGACGAAGGAGTGGCCGAGGCGCTGGCCCAAGTGGATCTGGGGCTCCTCGTGGTGCCTCCGGAGCTGCGCGCGGTGGCCGGATCCCGACGGGTCGCCTCGGCGGTGGGGATGGTGCTGCGGGACCTGCGCGTGGTGGTCGGCAGGGCCGGCGCGGGCCGCACCGGGGGCGGACTCGACGGCCTCGGCGCGTTCGACGCGGAGGAGGTGGCGCGACTGCTCGGGCTGCCGCTCGTCGGCGAACTGCCGCGGGAAGCAGGGCTCTTGGCGGCCCAGGCAGGGGGGATGCCGCCCGGAGGTGTCGCGCGGGGCCCGCTGGCGCGCTTCTGCACGGCCTTCTGGGACCGGGTTCCGGTCGACGCCACCGGAGGCGGCTCATGAGCGCCGTCGTCGGGGCCAGGATGCTGGACGGGGTGCGCCAGTGGCTCGCGGAGAACGGGACGGAGCCGACCCCGGCCCGCGTGGCCGAGGCGTTGCGGGCCCAGGGCAGGGTGCTCGGCGACGCGGAAGTCCTGGGCGCGGCGGCGCGGTTGCGATCGGAGCTGGTGGGCGCGGGCCCTCTGGAGACCTTGCTCGCGGACGACTCGGTCACCGATGTGCTGGTGTCGGCACCCGACCGGGTGTGGGTGGACCGCGGCGGCGGCCTGGAGCTGACCGGGGTGTCCTTCGAGGACGCGGCGGCGGTGCGGCGGCTCGCACAGCGGCTCGCGGCCGTGGCAGGGCGCAGACTCGACGACGCCAGGCCCTGGGTGGACGCACGGCTCCCGGACGGCACCCGTCTGCACGCGGTGCTGCCCCCGATCGCCGTCGGGTCGACCTGCCTCTCCTTGCGCGTCGTACGGCCCCGGGCCTTCACCCTCGCGGAACTGACCGCGGCGGGCACGGTGCCGCCGGGCGGGCACCGGGTCCTGCGGGCGCTGCTCGACGCCCGGCTCTCCTACTTGATCAGCGGCGGGACGGGTTCGGGCAAGACGACGCTGTTGAGCGCGCTCCTCGGTCTCGTCGGGCCGGGGGAGCGGATCGTGCTCGCCGAGGACTCGGCGGAGCTGCGCCCCGACCACCCGCACGTGGTGCGCCTGGAGGCCAGACCGGCCAACCAGGAGGGGGCCGGGCAGGTCGGACTCGACGATCTGGTGCGGCAGGCGCTGCGGATGCGCCCGGACCGGCTGGTCGTGGGTGAGGTGCGGGGCGCGGAGGTGGTTCACCTCCTTGCCGCCTTGAACACCGGCCATGAGGGCGGCTGCGGCACGGTCCACGCCAACGCCGCGGGGGACGTGCCCGCGCGCCTGGAGGCGCTGGGGACGGCTGCGGGCCTCGACCGGGCCGCCCTGCACAGCCAGTTGGCGGCAGCGCTGTCCGTGGTGCTCCATCTCGTACGGGACCGGGCCGGGCGGCGGCGCATCGCCGAGGTGCACGTCCTGGAACGCGATCCGTCCGGACTGGTGGTGACGGTGCCGGCCCTGCGGTGGGGCGAGAAGGAATTTGTCCGCGAGCAGGGCTGGGAGCGGCTGAAATCGCTGCTGCTGAACGGTGGTTGGAGTGATGAGGGATGAGCGTGGTGGGGGTGGCGGCGGCTGTGTGCGCGGGAGGCGCGGCCTGGCTGGTGGTCGGACGGGACCGAGGGCGATGGCGGGCGAGCGCGGTGCTCGCGGGCGGCGCCACGCCCCGTTCGGAGACTTCGGCGTGGCAGCGGGCGGTGGGCTTGGTCGGCGGCCGGGTGCGGCACGAGTGGTGGGTCCTGGCGGCCGGGGCGGCGGTCGCGCTGCTCGGGGAGTCCGTGCTGCCGCTGCTCCTGGGGGCTGCCGGGGTGCCGTTGATGCGGCGCGTACGGCGGCGCAGGGACGCGCGGCTCGAGAAGGAGCGCGTGGCCACGGCGGTGATCGCGTTGTGCGGGGAGCTCGCGGGTGAGGTGCGGGCCGGACGGCAACCGGGGGAGGCGTTGCGGGCCGCAGCGGGCGGGGATGGTCCCGGGCTCGCCGGAACTGGAGCTGGAAACGGGCTTGGGGAGGCGCGCGCCGGGGTGCTGGCGGCGGCGCGGTTCGGCGGGGATGTGCCGGGAGCGCTGGAGGAGGCGGCGCGGGCACCGGGGGCGCGGGGCCTGGTGGGGCTCGCGGCGTGCTGGCGGGTGGCGGTGGACCGTGGCGCCGGACTCGCGGCGGGGCTTGAGCGGCTGGAGGGCGCGTTGCGGGCGGAGCGGGATCAACGCGCCGATCTGCGGGCCCAGTTGGCGGGAGCGAGATCGACGGCGGTGATGCTCGCGGGGTTACCGGTCCTCGGGCTGCTCATGGGGAGCGCGCTGGGTGCGTCGCCCCTGCGGGTGTTGCTGCATACGGGGGCGGGGCTCGGGTGCCTGGCGGTGGGCGGGGCGTTGGAGGGGGTCGGCGTGTGGTGGGCGTTGCGGATCGTGCGAGGGGCGGAGGAGCGATGAGCCTTGTTGTCCACGAACTGGGGGTGGCCGTGTGGGGTGGGGCGGCCGTGTTGTGGTTGATGTCGGCCGCCCTTGCGGCGCGGCGTGAAGGGGCGGTGCGGGGGCGTGCAGGGGTCGTACTGGGCGTGGTGGACCGGCGGCCGGGGGGTTCGCGGAGGCAGTGGCTGCGGTGGCCGGGTGCGGTGCGGGGGTGGCTGGTGGTGGCCGGGGCGGTGAGCGCCGGGTGGGTGCTGGTGGGCGGGGTTTCGGGGTGCCTGGTGGGGGTGGGTGCCGGGTACGGGGCGTGGCGTTGGTGGCGGGGGCGGGGCGTACAGGTCTCTGACTTCGACGCGGTGGAGGCGGCGCGTCAACTGCCCTTGGCAGCCGATTTGTTGGCGGCTTGTGTCGCTGCGGGCGCGGGGCCTGTCGTGGCGGCTCAGGCTGTTGGTGAGGCGCTGAAGGGGCCCGTCGGGGATCGCTTGGCGCAGGGGGCCGCGGAGGTGCGGCTCGGTGGTGAACCAGTCGACGCGTGGCGGAGGTTGGGTGCGATACCGGGCGCGGGAGGGCTGGCCCGCCTGCTGGAGCGGGCGGGGGAGTCGGGGGCTCCGGCGGCGGAGCCGGTGGCCCGGCTGGCAGCGGACTGCAGGGCGGAACGGGGCCGTGCGGCGACGGCGGCGGCACGCAGGGCCGGGGTGCTGATGACGGCGCCGGTGGGGTTGTGCTTCTTGCCCGCGTTCATCGCGGTGGGGGTGCTGCCTGTGGTGATCGGCCTGGCGGGTGGGTTGTTGAGCGGCGTCTGAGCGACATCTGAACGGCTCGACGGCTTGGTAGTTGAACGGCGGCTTCGTGAAGAAGAGCTGCTGAGACATGAACATACGGAAATTTCACGGGGGTTGATATGTGGGGACAGCTGTGTGCACGGGCGCTGCGGCTCAGGGCGCGTGCGATGCGGGAGGACGCGGGGATGGTCACTTCGGAGTACGCGATGGGGCTCATCGCAGCGGTGGGGTTCGCCGGCCTGCTCTACAAGGTGGTGACGAGCGGGCAGGTCAGGGCGGCGTTGCAGGCGGTCGTGGAGAAGGCGCTCGATGTCCAGTTCTGAGCGGGGGTGGGGCGGCCGGAGCCGTCGCGGGGACCGAGGCTTCGTGACGGCCGAGGCGGCCGTGGTGCTGCCCACGCTGGTGCTGTTCACGATGGCGCTGGTCTGGGCGTTGCTGACCGCGTCCGCGCAGATCCAGTGCGTGGACGCGGCGCGGGCCGGGGCGCGCGCGATGGCCAGGCAGGACCCCGAGAGCGCGGCGGTGGCAGCGGCTCGACAGGCGGCGCCGCGTGGTGCGGCGGTGGCCGTGCGGCGTGACGGCGACCTGGTGCGGGTGGAGGTCGTGGCGGACTCGCCGGGTCCTGGAGCACTGGGGCTCGGGCTGCGGCTGCGGTCGGAGGCGGTGGCGTCGGCGGAGGAGACGGTGGGGGTGGGCGCGTGAGGGGGCGGGCTGTTGCCGGGGGCGGGGCGGACCGGGGTGCGGCCACGGTCTGGGTGGTGGTCGTGATGGCTGTGCTGTGCGTGATCTGCGGCGCCGTCCTCGCGATGGGCCAGGTGATCGTCGCCCGCCACCGGGCAGGCGGAGCAGCCGACTTGGCGGCGCTTGCTGCCGCGGATCACTGGACGGAGGGCGGCTCCGGGGCGTGCGCCAAAGCCGGACGGGTGGCGGAGGCACAGGGAACGCGCCTCGTGCGCTGCGCGCTACGGGGCGAGATCGCGGACGTCACCGCGGCGGCGGGCTCAGGCCCGTTCGAAACGAAGGTCAGATCCCGCGCTGGCCCGGCGGGCCCGGCGGGCCCGATCACGCCGGGCCCGGCTCCGGAGGCAGGCAGCGCGGCGCACGCCGGGTGGCGCCCGGAGGTGCGGTTGGCGCGAGCTGTCGGAGGCCCGCCGGGCCCTGGTGGGTCGCGTCCGGGATGGCCTCCCGAGCCAGGGGCAGGTGCTGCGGCGCATGCCGGGTGGCGCCCGGACGTGGGGTTGTCGCGACACGCCGCAGGCCCGCCAGGCCCCCTTGTGGCGCGTCCGGGCCTCGCTTCGGAGTCAGGGGCAGGCGGTGCGGCACATGCGGTCGCGGGGCTTGCTGCCCCGCAGGCGGCACGTGCGGCCCTCGCGGTGGCGGGGCCTGCTGTCCCGCGGGGGACAGGCGGGCCGGAGCCTGCCCCGCGGGGGACAGGTGGGCCGGAGCTTGCCCCGCGCGGGACAGGCCGGCCGGAGCGTGCCCTGCGGGGGCCAGGCCGACCGGAGCCCGCCCCGCAGGGGGCAGGCATCAGTCCTCCAGCCCCGCCCCCGGGGCTAGCGCCGCCGACAGGTGGTAGCGCCGCAGTGGGCGGTCGACGTCTCTCAGGAGGTGGGGGCGTCGGCGAGGAGGGTGGTGAGGAGGCGGACCGCGCCGCGCTTGTGCAGGGGGTCGTTGCCGTTGCCGCATTTCGGGGACTGGATGCAGGAGGGGCAGCCGGCCTCGCACTCGCAGGAGGCGATGGCCTGCCGGGTGGCCGTCAGCCACTCGCGGGCCGTGTGGAAGGCCCGCTCGGCGAAGCCCGCACCGCCGGGATGGCCGTCGTACACGAAGACCGTCGGCAGGAGCGTGTCCGGATGCAGCGGCACGGAGACGCCGCCGATGTCCCACCGGTCGCAGGTCGCGAAGAGCGGCAGCATGCCGATGGAGGCGTGCTCGGCGGCGTGCAACGCGCCGCCGAGGATCTCCGGATTGACGCGGGCGGCGTCGAGCTGGTCCTCGGTGACCGTCCACCAGACCGCGCGGGTACGCAGCGTGCGGGGCGGCAGGTCCAGCTTGGTCTCGCCGAGCACCTCGCCGGTGATCAGCCTGCGGCGCAGGAAGGAGACGACCTGGTTGGTGACCTCGACGGACCCGTAGCAGAGGCGGCCGGAGCCCCAGGGGATCTCGGTGTCCGTCTCCAGGATGGAGATGGCCGTGGTGTCGCGGGCGGTCGTGGAGTACGGCGGCTGAGCCTCCTCGACCAGGGCCGCCGAGTCCTCCAGGTCCAGGCGGCGCACGAGATACGTACGGCCCTGGTGGAGGTGGACCGCGCCCTCGTGGACGGCGGTGTGCGCGGCGGAAGCGTCGACGGTGCCGAGCAGCCGGCCCGTGCCCTCCTCGACGATCTGGATGGGCTTCCCGCCCCCGCCGCGGATGTCGGTGAGGTCGGCGGCCCGCTCCCTGCGGGTCCAGTGCCAGGCCTTCGTGCGGCGGCGCAGCAGCTTCGCGGCCTCCAGCTGCGGGAGCAGGTCCTCGGTGGCCGGGCCGAAGAGGGCCAGGTCGTCGTCCGTGAGCGGGAGTTCCGCGGCCGCCGCGCAGAGGTGGGGCGCGAGGACGTACGGATTGTCGGGGTCGAGGACCGTCGACTCCACCGGCTGCCGGAACAGCGCTTCGGGGTGATGGACGAGATACGTGTCCAGCGGGTCGTCGCGGGCGACGAGGACGGCCAGCGCGCCCTGCCCGGAGCGGCCGGCGCGGCCCGCCTGCTGCCAGAGCGAGGCACGGGTCCCCGGGTAGCCGGAGATGATCACGGCGTCGAGGCCGGAGACGTCCACGCCGAGTTCGAGGGCGGTGGTGGCGGCGAGGCCGAGAAGTTCCCCGGAGTGCAGCGCTCGCTCCAGGGCGCGGCGTTCCTCGGGGAGATATCCGCCCCGGTAGGCGGCCACGCGGCGGGCGAGGGAGCGGTCGACCTCCGCGAGGCGTTCCTGGGCGATCACCGAGATCAGCTCGGCGCCGCGCCGGGACCGTACGAAGGCGACGGAGCGGACGCCCTGGACGGCCAGGTCCGTCAGGAGGTCGGCCGTCTCGGCGGTGGCGGTGCGGCGGACGGGTGCGCCCTTCTCGCCGTGGAGCTCGGTGAGCGGGGGTTCCCAGAGGGCGAAGACGAGGTCGCCGCGGGGTGAGGCGTCGTCGGAGACCTCCTTCACCGGGAGCCCGGTGAGGCGTTCCGCGGCGATGGCGGGGTCGGCGGAGGTGGCGGAGGCGAGGAGGAAGACGGGGTCGGAGCCGTAGCGGGCGCAGAGGCGGCGCAGGCGGCGCAGGACCTGGGCGACGTGGGAGCCGAAGACGCCGCGGTAGGTGTGGCATTCGTCGATGACGACATAGCGCAGGGAGCGCAGGAAGGAGGACCAGCGGGGGTGGGACGGGAGTATCCCGCGGTGCAGCATGTCGGGGTTGGTCAGGACGTAGTTGGCGTACTGACGCACCCATTCGCGTTCTTCGACGGGGGTGTCGCCGTCGTACACGGCGGGGCGGATCGCGTTGCCCAGCGGCGCGGCGAGCTCACGTACGGCCCGGCGCTGGTCGGCGGCCAGGGCCTTTGTGGGGGCCAGGTAGAGCGCGGTCGCGCCGCGTCCGTTCGGGGCCTCGGAGCCGTCCAGGAGGGCCGACAGCACGGGCGTGAGGTAGGCCAGCGACTTTCCCGAAGCTGTTCCGGTGGCGACGATGACCGACTCGCCGTCCAGGGCGTGCTCGGCGGCGAGTGCCTGGTGGGCCCAGGGGTGCTCGATCCCGGCCGACTGGACCGCGGCGACCACTTCCGAACGGATGCGATCAGGCCAGACTGCATATCGAGCCTCGCGCGGGGGCAAGTGCTCCGTATGAGTGACGCGCGAAGCACGGCTCGGCCCCGCGGTGAGCCGGTCCAGGACCGTCCGTGGAGACGTGCGTACCGGGGCGCCCGTGGAGGGTCCTCCCGGCGGAGAAAAGTTGGCCATCGGCACCGAGTGTGTCACTGGCGGGATGGACAATGGTCCCAAGGCGTCGTGCACGCCTGCCGGTAAGTGATTGAATGCCATCGCGGCTGGCGATCCGTCCTGGGGGCTCTGCCGAGGTGTCCCGAGGGATGACCGCTCGATAGCAAGGTGCTGGAGGATCCGTGGACCTGTCCCTGTCGACCCGTACCGTCGGCGATCGTACGGTCGTCGAGGTCGGTGGCGAAATCGATGTTTATACCGCGCCAAAGTTGCGCGAACAGTTGGTCGAGTTGGTGAACGACGGCAGTTTCCATCTGGTCGTCGACATGGAGGGCGTGGACTTCCTCGACTCCACCGGGCTCGGCGTTCTGGTCGGCGGCCTGAAGCGGGTGCGTGCCCATGAGGGCTCGCTGCGCCTGGTCTGCAACCAGGAACGTATTTTGAAGATCTTCCGCATCACCGGCCTGACCAAGGTGTTCCCCATTCACACCTCGGTCGAGGAAGCGGTCGCGGCCACCGACTGAGAGCCGGATGTCCCGGGTCGGCCGCTCGTTCGGCCCGGGTGTGGCAGAACAGCAGGGGACCGGGCCCTCGGCCCGGCCCCCTGACAGCACGCGCGTACGTCCGAGGGGGATACATGGCCACCGTTGAACTCCGCTTCAGCGCGCTGCCCGAGCACGTCAGGACCGCTCGGCTCGTGGCGGCGGCGGTCGCGCGCAGGGCCGGAGTGGACGAGGCCGTCCTCGACGAGGTCAGGCTCGCTGTCGGTGAGGCCTGCACGCGTGCGGTCGGGCTGCACCAGAGCAACGGCGTATCGGCGCCGGTGCGCGTGGCCCTGATCGAGGACGAGAAGCAGTTCTCCATCGAGGTCGGCGACGAGGCCCCCCACGCGACTCCCGGGGACCGGGCTTCCGGCTCGGGGTCCGGCGCGGTCGACGATCTGGAGGCCGAGGGTGAGGACGAGATGGGTCTCGCCGTCATCAGCGGGCTCGTGGACGACGTGGAGGTGACCGCGGGCGAGGGCGGCGGTCTCATCCGGATGACGTGGCCCACGACCCCGGCGCCGCTTCTCTGATCCTGTGGGCCCCCTGCCCCGACGCAACAGCCACACCAAGGTCTTGCTCCCACCCCGGGAGCAGGGCCTTTTTTCATTTATGGATCATTGCCCCAGTCAATTGCCTCGGGACTGCCGACCGGCGTCAACGGTTTTGGGGCATTACCGCTTTCGGGGTCAATCTGTGCTCGCGATCATTTGCTGGGGAGCAAACTCGCGCCAATTCCGTTTGCGGCACTCTGTTTTGATCAGGTTCCGCTCCCTACAATCCGTCCACATCTTGAGCTCACCCCAGGCGTCAAGGAGGACGAATGGCGGGGCTTTCTACCCCTCATCAGTTTGACCACCCCTCAACCTTCGCAGCTGCAGTACTGACCGACGACAACCGCCTCATCGTGATGGTGATCGCGGCCGTCGCGGTCGCTGCCCTCGCGGTCGCCTGGGTGCTGGTACGCCAGGTGCTCGCTGCCGACGAGGGCACCGACAGCATGAAGAAGATCGCGAAGGCGATCCAGGAGGGCGCCAATGCCTATCTGGGCAGGCAGTTGCGCACTCTCGGTGTTTTCGCCGTCGTGGTGTTCTTCCTGCTCATGCTGCTGCCCGCAGACGACTGGAATCAGCGTGCCGGCCGATCGATCTTCTTCTTGATCGGTGCGGTGTTCTCGGCGACCACCGGCTATATCGGCATGTGGCTCGCCGTACGCAGCAATGTCCGCGTGGCGGCAGCCGCGCGAGAGGCCACGCCCGCGGAAGGTGAACCCGAAAAGGATCTCACCGCCGTTTCGCACAAGGCCATGAAGATCGCTTTCCGCACCGGCGGCGTTGTCGGCATGTTCACGGTGGGGCTCGGCCTGCTGGGCGCCTCCTGTGTGGTGCTCGTCTACGCGGCCGACGCGCCGAAGGTCCTCGAAGGTTTCGGCCTCGGGGCGGCGCTGATCGCGATGTTCATGCGTGTCGGCGGCGGCATCTTCACCAAGGCCGCCGACGTCGGCGCCGACCTGGTCGGCAAGGTCGAACAGGGCATTCCGGAGGACGACCCGAGGAATGCCGCGACCATCGCCGACAACGTGGGCGACAACGTCGGCGACTGCGCGGGCATGGCTGCCGACCTCTTCGAGTCGTACGCCGTGACCCTGGTCGCCGCGCTGATCCTCGGCAAGGTCGCCTTCGGCGACTCCGGACTCGCCTTCCCGCTGATCGTTCCGGCGATCGGCGTCGTGACGGCGATGATCGGGATCTTCGCGGTGGCGCCCAGGCGCTCCGACCGCAGCGGCATGACCGCCATCAACCGCGGGTTCTTCATCTCCGCGTTCATCTCGCTGGCCCTCGTGGCCGCGGCGGTCTACGTCTACCTGCCGGGCTCGTACGCCGACCTGGACGGCGTCACGGACGCGGCGATCGCCGGACACGACGGAGACCCGCGGGTTCTCGCGGTCATCGCCGTCGCGATCGGCATCGTCATGGCCGCGCTGATCCAGCAGCTCACCGGGTACTTCACGGAGACCACCCGGCGCCCGGTCAAGGACATCGGCAAGACGTCGCTCACCGGCCCGGCCACCGTCGTCCTGGCCGGCATCTCCATCGGCCTCGAATCGGCCGTCTACACCGCGCTCCTGATCGGGCTCGGCGTGTACGGGGCGTTCCTGCTCGGCGGTACGTCGATCATGCTCGCCCTGTTCGCGGTGGCGCTCGCCGGAACCGGCCTGCTCACCACGGTCGGTGTGATCGTCGCCATGGACACCTTCGGTCCGGTCTCCGACAACGCGCAGGGCATCGCCGAGATGTCCGGCGACGTCGAGGGCGCCGGCGCGCAGGTGCTCACCGACCTGGACGCCGTCGGCAACACCACCAAGGCCATCACCAAGGGCATCGCCATCGCCACGGCCGTCCTCGCGGCCGCCGCGCTCTTCGGCTCGTATCGCGACGCCATCGCGACCGCGGCCAAGGACGTCGGCGAGAAAATGGGCGACGGCGCTCCCATGAACCTGGTCATGGACATCTCGCAGCCCAACAACCTGGTCGGCCTGATCCTGGGCGCCGCGGTCGTGTTCCTCTTCTCGGGGCTCGCGATCAACGCGGTGTCGAGGTCTGCGGGAGCGGTGGTCTACGAGGTGCGGCGGCAGTTCCGCGAGCACCCCGGGATCATGGACTACTCCGAGGAACCGGAGTACGGGCGCGTCGTCGACATCTGCACCAAGGACGCGCTGCGCGAGCTGGCCACGCCAGGTCTGCTCGCCGTGCTCACGCCGATCGCGGTCGGCTTCTCGCTCGGCGTCGGCGCGCTCGGCTCGTTCCTGGCGGGCGCGATCGGCACCGGCACGCTGATGGCGGTCTTCCTCGCCAACTCCGGTGGCGCCTGGGACAACGCGAAGAAGCTCGTCGAGGACGGCCACCACGGCGGCAAGGGCAGTGAAGCCCATGCCGCGGTGGTGATCGGTGACACCGTCGGTGACCCGTTCAAGGACACCGCGGGTCCGGCGATCAACCCGCTCCTGAAGGTGATGAACCTGGTGGCGCTGCTCATCGCGCCCGCGGTCGTCCAGTTCAGCTACGGGGACGACGCGAGCGCGGGAGTGCGGGCGGTGATCGCGGTGCTCTCGATCCTGGTCATCGTCGGCGCGGTGTACGTGTCCAAGAGGCGAGGCATCGCCGTGGGTGACGAGGAGGCAGGTGGTGCGGAGCGAGTAGGCAACTCGCCTGACCCGGCCGTGGTTTCGTAACACCGGGTCAGACTCTGCCCAACACAGGGGCGGGCGGCGCGTTTTGACGCGGCGTCCGCCCTTCGTGTGTGCCGTGAGCTGTCTGGTGAGCCTTCTCATGCGCCATCTGCTTGGTGCAAATGGCTTTAATAGGGGTGGTACCGGACCCCCGGCATGCGGTTGTAGCCCAGTTGGCGTGTAAGTTCCGGGGCCGAGAGCCATGGAAGGGACCAATCCGGTGAACAAGAAGCTTGCAGCCGCACTGTCCGGCGGTGCGGTACTGGTACTGGCGCTGTCGGGCTGCAGCGACGACGGCAACGAGAAGCTGGACTCCTGGGCCAAGGACGTCTGTGACTCGGTTCAGCCGCAGTCGAAGAAGATCGCTTCCGCCAACGCGGCCATCCAGAAGGAGACGTCGGACAACAGCTCGCCGGAGGACGTCCAGAAGACCGACTCCAAGGCGTTCCAGGACATGTCCGACGCCTACAAGGCGATGGGTACCGCCGTGAAGGACGCGGGCGCCCCGCCGGTCGACGGTGGCCAGAAGAAGACCGACGACGCGGTCAAGGAACTGAACGCCATCTCCAAGTCGTACGGCGACCTGAAGAAGAAGGTCGACGGCCTGGACACCAAGAACCAGGCGGACTTCGCGGACGGGCTGAAGACGGTCGCGGGAGAGCTGGACAAGCTCAGCAAGAGCGGCAACGAGGCACTGGAGAAGTTGCAGGAGGGTGAGGTGGGCAAGGCGATGGGCAAGCAGGACAGCTGCAAGTCGGCCAGCGCTACGCCTTCCGCCGCCTAGGGGTTGCCCCCCTTCTTGCCCGCTGCCCCGGAGCCCTGGGAGAGATCCCCCGGCGTCGGGGCAGCGGCGTATACGAGCGTATGCGGGTCACAATGAAGGGGTGAGTATCGCTAGCGCCCCCCTGCCCTCGTCCGATCGTGCCGACGTCTCCGCCCAGTTGCGGGAAGCCCTGCTGGCGGCCGACTTCACCGCTGACGGGCTGCTCGAGCTGCTCGGGGCGCCCGCCTACACGGCGCTCGCCCGCAGCGAGACCGTGCCCGCGCTGCGGGCCACCCGCGGCGACGGGCCGCTGGAGACGCTCGTACGGCTCTTCCTGCTGCAGCGTTCCGTGCCGCACGCGCGCGTGGCGGCCGTTCTGCCGGTCGGCCCGCTACTGGAGGGCGGTTGGCTGACCGCCGCGGACGGTGAGGGCGCGCTGCGGGCGACGGTGGACGTGCGGCCCTACGGCGGGCCGAGCGGCGAGGACTGGTTCATCGTCTCGGACCTGGGGTGCGCGGTCGGCGGAGCCGGAGGCATCGGCAGCCATGACGAAGGCGTCGTACTCGGCGTCGGCGGGGCATCGACGACGCTCGCCGGACTCACGGTGCGTACACCTGTGGCCAGCGCTCTTGACCTAGGTACCGGCTCCGGGATCCAGGCGTTGCACGCCGCGCAGTACGCGACCCGGGTGACCGCCACCGACCTCAACCCCCGGGCGCTGCACGTCACACGGCTCACCCTGGCGCTGTCCGGCGCTCCGGAGGCGGACCTGCGGGAGGGCTCCCTCTTCGAGCCCGTGGGCGAGGAGACGTACGACCTGATCGTGTCCAATCCGCCCTTCGTGATCTCGCCCGGAGCGCGGCTCACCTACCGCGACGGCGGGATGGGCGGGGACGATCTGTGCCGGTCGCTCGTTCAGCAGGCGGGGGAGAGGTTGAACGAAGGGGGGTATGCGCACTTCCTCGCCAACTGGCAGCACGTGGACGGCGAGGAGTGGACCGAGCGGCTCCGTTCCTGGGTGCCGCGCGGGTGCGACGCGTGGATCGTGCAGCGCGAGGTGCAGGACATCACGCAGTACGCCGAGCTGTGGCTGCGGGACGCCGGGGACCACCGCACGGACCCGGAGGAGTACGCGGCGCGGTACGACGCGTGGCTCGACGAGTTCGAGGCCCGCAAGACGCGCGCGGTCGGGTTCGGGTGGATCACCCTGCGCAAGTCCGGTGCGGCCGAGCCGTCGGTGACGGTGGAGGAGTGGCCGCATCCGGTCGAGCAGCCGCTGGGCGAGACGGTGCGGGAGTTCTTCGCGCGCCAGGACTTCCTGCGGACGCACGACGACGCCGCGCTGCTCGCGGGGCACTTCAAGCTCGCGGACGAGGTCGTCCAGGAGCAGGTCGGACTGCCCGGCGCCGAGGACCCGGAGCATGTCGTGCTGCGCCAGCACCGCGGGATGCGACGGGCCACCAAGGTGGACACGGTGGGCGCGGGTTTCGCCGGGGTGTGCGACGGCACGCTGAGCGCGGGGCGGATTCTCGACGCGATCGCGCAACTGGTCGGGGAGGACCCCGTATTGCTGCGGGACCGCACGCCCGCGCAGATCCGGCTCCTCGTCGAGCAGGGCTTCCTGGTGCCGGCCGACGCGTAAGGCGCTCACCCGGAGCCGCGGGCGACGGTCCGTTGGCGGTACGCGTACGGCGTGTCTCGTACGTTTCGAGGAGTCGGCCCCCCGATATTCGAGGAGTCGGCGAGCCGGGAGCCCTCCGTTCACCCGGGGTTCGTGCCGCGGTTTCCCGGGCGTGTCAGTTTGCCGATCCGGGAACTCAGCACGGGGAGGCAATGACATGGAGAGTGGACCAGCGATCTTCGCGGGCACGGTGTTCGCGCTGTTCGGAGCGGGACTGCTGCTGTGGACCGGCGCGCGCGTGGCGCACCGCGCGCCCGTCGCCGACGGTGTGAACCCCGTCGCATCGGCGACACTCGCCGCGCTCGCGGGATCGGGCGCACTGGTGCTCGGAGTGTGGTGTTTCACTCGCCTCTGACCGGATACGGTCGGTGGCCGCGGGGCGCGTACGGGCCGTAGGCCCGGCGCCGGCCCCCGGGCCGGTGGTGAAGCCGGTGGTCACAGGGCAGGTCGCCACTCCGGGCGGCAGGAATGGCGGTAGTCGGGTTACCGTTCGAGTGGCCGTTGCGGGCTTTTCCCGTTTGACACGGGGGCGGGATGTACCGTCACACTCCGCAGCGTCAGCGCAACTCAAGCGCACCGAGCGAGGCCACAGAGCACGGCCCCGAGTACCGACCGGAGAGAAGAGCGAAGTTGTCCCCGACCAGCGAGACCGCAAAGGGCGGCCGCCGACTCGTCATCGTCGAGTCGCCTGCCAAGGCGAAGACGATCAAGGGTTACCTCGGCCCCGGCTACGTAGTCGAGGCAAGCGTCGGGCACATCCGCGACCTTCCGAACGGCGCCGCGGAGGTCCCCGACAAGTACACCGGCGAGGTGCGCCGTCTCGGCGTGGACGTCGAGAACGACTTCGAGCCCATCTATGTCGTGAACTCCGACAAGAAGGCACAGGTCAAGAAGCTCAAGGACCTCCTGAAGGACTCCGACGAACTCTTCCTCGCCACCGATGAGGACCGCGAGGGCGAAGCCATCGCGTGGCACCTCCTCGAGGTCCTGAAGCCCAAGGTCCCGGTCAAGCGCATGGTGTTCCACGAGATCACCAAGGCCGCGATCCAGGGCGCCGTCGCCAACCCGCGCGAGCTCAACAAGCGCATGGTCGACGCCCAGGAGACCCGCCGCATCCTCGACCGTCTGTACGGCTACGAGGTCTCGCCGGTCCTGTGGAAGAAGGTCATGCCGCGCCTGTCGGCCGGCCGTGTCCAGTCCGTGGCGACCCGTCTCGTCGTCGAGCGTGAGCGCGAGCGCATCGCCTTCCGCTCCGCCGAGTACTGGGACCTGACGGGCACCTTCGGCACCGGCCGCGCCGGGGACGCCTCCGACCCCTCGCAGCTGGTGGCGCGCCTCACCACGGTCGACGGCAAGCGCATCGCGCAGGGCCGCGACTTCAACTCGGTCGGACAGCTCAAGTCCGACACGCTGCACCTGGACGAGAGCAACGCCCGCGCGCTCGCCGCGGCCCTGGAGAACACCCGCTTCGCGGTCCGCTCCGTCGAGTCCAAGCCCTACCGCCGCTCTCCGTACGCGCCGTTCCGTACGACGACGCTGCAGCAGGAGGCCAGCCGCAAGCTCGGCTTCGGCGCGAAGGCGACCATGCAGGTGGCGCAGAAGCTGTACGAGAACGGCTTCATCACCTATATGCGTACGGACTCCACGACGCTGTCCGACACGGCGGTCACCGCCGCTCGCGCGCAGGTCACGCAGCTGTACGGCGGCGACTACCTGCCGGACAAGCCCCGTACGTACGCCGGGAAGGTCAAGAACGCGCAGGAGGCGCACGAGGCGATCCGCCCCTCGGGCGATCGTTTCCGCACGCCCGCCGAGACCGGCCTGACCGGCGACCAGTTCCGGCTCTACGAGCTGATCTGGAAGCGGACCGTCGCCTCCCAGATGAAGGACGCGGTCGGAAACTCCGTCACGGTCAAGATCGGTGGCACGGCCTCCGACGGCCGCGACGCCGAGTTCAGCGCGTCCGGCAAGACCATCACCTTCCACGGCTTCATGAAGGCCTACGTCGAGGGCGCGGACGACCCGAACGCCGAGCTCGACGACCGAGAGCGCAGGCTCCCGCAGGTCAGCGAGGGCGACGCGCTGTCCGCCGACGAGATCACCGTCGACGGCCACGCGACCAAGCCGCCGGCCCGCTACACCGAGGCCTCGCTGGTCAAGGAGCTCGAAGAGCGCGAGATCGGCCGCCCGTCGACGTACGCGTCGATCCTCGGCACGATCCTCGACCGCGGTTACGTCTTCAAGAAGGGCACGGCTCTTGTGCCGTCCTTCTTGTCCTTCGCTGTCGTCAACCTCCTGGAGACGCACTTCGGGCGGCTCGTCGACTACGACTTCACCGCACGCATGGAGGACGACCTCGACCGCATCGCGCGGGGCGAGGCGCAGGCCGTGCCGTGGCTGAAGCGGTTCTACTTCGGCGAGGGTGACGACTCTGGTGTCGCCTCCAGCGCGGGCAACGGCGACGGCGACCACCTCGGCGGGCTCAAGGAGCTGGTGACCGACCTGGGCGCGATCGATGCCCGGGAGATCTCCTCCTTCCCCGTTGGCGACGGCATCGTGCTCCGCGTCGGCCGCTACGGCCCCTACATCGAGCGCGGCGAGAAGGACGCGGAGGGCCACCAGCGCGCCGACGTGCCCGACGACCTGCCGCCCGACGAGCTGACCGTCGAGTACGCCGAGGAGCTGCTCGCCAAGCCGAGCGGTGACTTCGCGCTCGGCACCGACCCCACGTCGGGCCACGAGATCATCGCCAGGGACGGCCGTTACGGCCCCTACGTCACCGAGGTGCTCCCCGAGGGCACCCCGAAGACCGGCAAGAAGGCGGTCAAGCCGCGCACGGCCTCGCTCTTCAAGTCCATGTCGCTCGACACGGTGACGCTCGCGGATGCCCTGAAGCTGATGTCCCTGCCGCGTGTGGTCGGGGCGGACGCCGAGGGCGTGGAGATCACCGCGCAGAACGGCCGCTACGGCCCGTATCTGAAGAAGGGCACGGACTCGCGGTCCATCGAGACCGAGGAGCAGCTCTTCAACATCACGTTGGAAGAGGCCCTCGCGATCTACGCCCAGCCCAAGCAGCGCGGGCGGGCCGCCGCCAAGCCGCCGCTGAAGGAGCTCGGCGAGGACCCGGTCAGCGGGAAGCCCGTCGTCGTCAAGGACGGCCGCTTCGGGGCGTACGTCACGGACGGCGAGACGAACGCGACCCTGCGGGCCGCCGACAGCGTCGAGGACATCACCGCCGAGCGGGGCTACGAACTGCTCGCCGAGAAGCGGGCGAAGGGTCCGGCCAAGAAGACCGCCAAGAAGGCGGCCAAGAAGGCTCCCGCGAAGAAGACCGCTGCCAAGAAGACCGCCGCCAAGAAAACGGCTGCCAAGAAGACGACGGCCGCGAAGAAGACCACTACGAAGACGGCCGCCGCCAAGAAGACAGCGGCTTCGGCCACCAAGGCGTCCGACGCCGAGTAGGCAGCCGCGTACGTCACCTGGTGACGGCGCTGTGAATGTGTGAACCGAAGGGGCGCCCGTTTGTTCGGGCGCCCCTTCGGAGTGTCACACCGTGCGGATAGGCTGGACGGATGACGCGTGCAGAGCAGCCAACGGCCGGAAACCCGGCCCCCGACGACGCCCTGGTCGCAGATTCCCGAGAGCGTGCTGTCCGCGCCTTGCTGCGCGTGCCGCAGCTGAAGAGGCTCTGGAGCGCCCAGCTCGTCGGCAATGTCGGCGATGCCCTCGCCCTGCTTGTCCTGGTGGTGCTCGCCCTTCAAGCGGCCATCGCCGAGGCGGCGTTCGGGGGCGGTTATCGAGGGGTCGCGTTCGCGGTCACCGCCGTCTTCGGAGCACGCGTTCTCGCGACGCTGCTCTTCGGGGCGGTGCTTCTCGGGCCGCTGAGTTCGATCACCTCACCGGACGGGCCACTGGACCGGCGCTGGACGATGGTCGTGTCGGACGGCCTGCGGGCCGGGCTCCTGATCGTCGCGCCGCTGTGGATCGTCTGGACCCCGGACAACGCGCTCGCGATGCTGCTCGTGACCGCCTTCGTGATCGGCGTCGCCGAGCGCTTCTGGACGGTCTGCCGCGAGAGCGCGGCGCCCGCGCTGCTGCCCGCCCCGCCCCTGGAGGGCGCGACGGTGCGGCCGCTGCCGGACCACATGGACGCGCTACGGCGCCTGTCGTTGCGTACGGGATTCATCGCGCTGCCGATCGCGGCCGCCGCGCTCGTCGCCATCACCCTGGTGGGGAATCTGCTGGGCGCCGGGATCGACTGGTTCGAGGTGCACCAGGCGGGGCTCGCCTCGTTCGTGGCCGCCGGGCTCTTCGCGGCCTCGCTGTCGATCGTCTACTTCCTCGAACTTCCCGCCACACAGACGCCACGCGCGCGTAGCCCGCTCGAAGGGCTGCGCAGGCCGCGCACCGGCAGCGGCACCGACAGGGGCCGCACCGGCGCGATCCCGCTGCTCGTCGCCGCCTGCGCCGCGATCGCCGGGGCCGTCGCGGCCTCCGTCGCGGTCGCCGTGCTGCACGCCAAGGACCTGAACGGCGGGCCCGTGACGTACGGCCTGATCGTCCTCGCGCTGACCGGCGGCACGGCCGTCGGGATCCGCACCTCGCCGTCGCTGCTGCCCTCGCTCTCGCGCCGCAGGCTGCTCGCGCTCGCGATCGCCCTCACCGGTGTCGCGCTGCTCGCCGCGGGCCTCGTGCCCGACGTGACGACCGTGCTGCTGCTCCTCGCGCTGGCCGGGGTGGCCGCGGGCATCGCCGCGCACACCGGGCACGCGCTGCTCGACCAAGAGGTCGAGGACTACCGCAGGGCGCGCACGACGGAACATCTCCAGGCGGTCGTACGCCTCTTCATCGCGCTCGGCGCGCTCATCGCCCCGGTGGTCGCGGCGGCGATCGGGCCGCACCGCTTCGTCAACGGCAAGTTCGTCTTCGACCACGGAGGCGCCGCCTTCACGCTGATGCTGGTGGGCGCGCTGCTCCTGCCGGTGGCCGCGCTGGTCCTCGCCAAGATCGACGACCGGCAGGGTGTGCCGTTGCGCCACGACCTGCGGGACGCGCTGCGCGGCGGCGACGACCCCGAGCAGGGGATAGCGGCCACGGGCTTCTTCATCGCCCTCGAGGGCGGCGACGGCGCCGGCAAGTCCACGCAGGCCGAGGCGCTCGCCGAGTGGATCCGGGCCAAGGGCCACGAGGTCGTCGTGACGCGCGAGCCGGGGGCGACCCCGGTCGGCAAGCGGCTGCGCTCGATCCTGCTCGACGTCTCGTCGGCCGGCCTCTCGCACCGCGCCGAGGCACTTCTGTACGCCGCCGACCGCGCCGAGCACGTCGACACGGTCGTACGACCCGCCCTCGAGCGGGGCGCGGTCGTCATCTCCGACCGGTACATCGACTCGTCCGTCGCCTACCAAGGCGCGGGACGCGATCTGTCCCCGACCGAGATCGCCCGCATCTCCCGGTGGGCGACGGCAGGGCTCGTGCCGCACCTGACGGTGCTGCTCGACGTCTCCCCGGAGGCGGCACGCGAGCGCTTCACCGAGGCGCCCGACCGACTCGAGTCGGAGCCCGCGGAGTTCCACGCGCGCGTGCGCTCCGGTTTCCTGACGCTCGCCGCCGCCGACCCGGGGCGCTATCTGGTGATCGACGCCGCGCAGGAGCCGGAGGCGGTCACGACCGTCGCCCGGCACCGGCTCGACCTGATGCTGCCGCTCTCCGAGGCCGAGGTGAAGGCACAGGAAGAGGCCCGCAAGGCCGCCGAGGAAGAGGCGCGCCGCAAGGCCGAGGAAGAAGCCGCGCGCAAGGCCGAGGAGGAGCGGGTCGAGCGCGAGCGCCAGGCGCAGCTCGCCAAGCTCCGCGCCGAGGAGGAGGAGCGCAAGCGCCGCGAGCTGGAGGAGGCGCAGCGCCGCGAGGCCGAACGGCAGGCGGAGGAGGCAAGGCAGCGCGCCGAGGAGGCGAAGCGCCGTGCCGAGGAGGAGCAGGCGCGACTGCTCGCCGGGGAGAAGGTGCGGGCTGCCGAGGAGGAGCGGCGCCGCCAGGAGGCGGAGGAAGAGGCGCGGCTGCGTGCCGAGGCCGAGGCGCGCCGCGTCGAGAAGCAGCGCAAGGCCGAAGAGGCGCTGCTGCGGGCCGAGGAGGCGCGACGCCTGGCGGCGGCTTCCGCGGCCGCGGCGGCAGCTGCTTCGAGCGCGGCGGCTGCGGCGCCTGCGCCTGCTCCTGCTCCTGCTCCTGCGCCTGCTCCGAAGGCTGCGTCGGCTCCGGCTCCTGCTCCGGCTGCGAAGCCTGCGGCTCCGTCGGCTCCGTCCGCGGCGCCTTCGGACGCCGTTCCGGACAACGAGACGACTGTGCCCACGCCTATCGTGCAGCCGGGTGCGGCCGACGAGACCGCGGTGCTTCCGCAGGTGCGGGAAACCTCCGCTGCGGAGGAGACCGAGGTGCTGCCGCAGCCGCCCGTTCCGGGTGCCGCCGACGAGACGGCCGTGCTGCCTTCCGTACGGGAGGACAAGGTGCCGCCGGGTTACTTCCGCGACGAGCGCCCCGCGCCTTCGCCCGACGGCGGGAACGACCGCACCCGTGAACTGCCCCAGGTCGATGAGCACGGAGAGCCGCGTCAGCGGTCTCGCTCGGACTGGGCGGAGGAGACTCCGCTGGACGATCTGCCTTCGCTGGCGGACGAGTTGCTGGGGGAGCGGGACGAGGACGAGGACGGCCGGGGCGGCGGCCGGGGGCGGAACAGGCGTTGAGGTGCTGAGGCGCTGAAGTGCCGAAGCGCTGAACCGCTGAGCCTCTGCCGAGTTCGCGTTGTCAGTGGCGTGCTCCACAATGAGTTCCGAAGGCCCGCGACGTGCGACGCGGGAAGTACAGAGCAGGGCGGAGGCGGTGACCGATGACCGTGTGGGACGACCTGGTGGGCCAGGAGCGGGTGAGTGAGCAGCTCGGTGCCGCCGCCCGGGACGCCGACACGCTGGTCACCGCCGTGGCCGCAGGCACCCCCGTGCCCGAGGCGTCGAAGATGACGCACGCCTGGCTATTCACCGGACCGCCCGGCTCCGGGCGGTCCACCGCCGCCCGCGCCTTCGGGGCCGCGCTCCAGTGCACCAGCCCGGACCGCGCGCTCGGCGGTGCCCCCGGCTGCGGCTTCTGCGACGGCTGCCACACCAGCCTGGTCGGCACGCACGCCGACGTCGAAGTGGTGCGTACGGATCTGCTGTCCATCGGCGTCAAGGAGACCCGCGAGCTGGTCAGGCGGGCCCAGCTGTCGCCCGCCGGCGGCCGCTGGCAGGTCATCGTCCTGGAGGACGCCGACCGTCTCACCGAGGGCGCGGGCAACGTCCTCCTGAAGGCCGTGGAAGAGCCCGCCCCTCGCACCGTATGGCTGCTCTGCGCGCCCTCCCTGGAGGACGTGCTGCCCACCATCCGCTCGCGCTGCCGCCATCTGACGCTGCGTACGCCTCCGGTGGAGGCCGTGGCGGACGTGCTCATCCGGCGTGACGGCATCGAGCCCGATGTCGCCGCAGCCGCCGCGCGTGCCACCCAGGGACACATCGGCCGCGCCCGCCGGCTCGCGACCGACCCGCGGGCACGCGAGCGCCGGGCCGCCGTGCTCAAGCTGCCCCTGCGGGTGGAGGACATCGGCGGCTGCCTCAGGGCCGCGCAGGAGCTGATCGACACCGCGGGCGACGACGCGAAGCAGGTCGCCGAGGAGGTCGACGTCAAGGAGACCGACGACCTGAGGGCGGCGCTCGGCGCGGAGAAGGGCGGCCGGATGCCGCGCGGCACGGCGGGCGTCATGAAGGAACTCGAGGACCGGCAGAAGCGCCGCAAGACCCGCACCCAGCGCGACAGTCTCGACCTCGCGCTCATCGAGCTGACCGGTGTCTACCGAGACGTGCTCACCCTCCAGCTCGGCTCGCGCGTGGCGCTCGCCAATACGGAGGTGCTCGACATGCTGGAGCGCCTCGCGCGCGGCACATCGCCCGAGTCCACCCTGCGCCGCATCGAGGCGATCGGCGCCTGCCGCACGGCACTGGACCGCAATGTGGCGCCGCTGCTCGCGGTGGAGGCCATGACGGTGGCGCTGCGGGCGGGTTAGCGGGGGTGCACGTCGGCGGCCGAGTGAGCCGCCTGAGCCGATCGAGCTGGTTGGGCCGCCTGAGGTGACCGCGCCGCCCGAGCCGCCGCCGCCGACCGTGCCGACCGGTTGACGGAGTCACCCGTACGGGCACCTTGCGTCACCGATCCAACGCATGGCGTTACGCTCACGTGATGCGCATCAGAGGACTCCGCACCCCCGCGACCGCGTTCCTGGCCGCCGGACTGCTCATCTCCGGCTGCTCGGCCGGGAGCACGACGGCGGACGTGTCCATGGCCGCGCTGCCCCGCGCCACCCCGCAGGAGCTGTCGCCGTACTACGAGCAGCAGTTGAGCTGGCGCGAGTGCGGCGTCGTCGGCTTCGAGTGCTCCACGATGCGGGCGCCGCTGGACTACGCGAAGCCGGACGGCCCGGCGATCAAGCTCGCCGTCTCCCGGAAGAAGGCCACGGGACCCGGCAAGCGCCTCGGCTCGCTCCTGGTCAACCCGGGCGGCCCCGGCGGCTCGGCGATCGGCTACCTCCAGTCGTACGCGGCCCTCGGCTACCCCGAAGAGGTCCGTGCCCAGTACGACATGGCGGCGGTCGACCCGCGCGGCGTGGCCCGCAGCGAGCCCGTCACCTGCCTCGACGGCAAGCAGATGGACGCGTACACGCAGACGGACGTCACCCCGGACGACGAGCGCGAGGCCGGCCAACTGTCGCTCTCCTTCAGGAAGTTCGCGGCGGGCTGCGAGAGGCGGTCCGGCGAGGTGCTGCCGCATGTCTCCACGGTCGAGGCGGCCCGCGACATGGACATCCTGCGCGCGGCGCTCGGCGACGAGAAGCTGAGCTACGTGGGCGCTTCGTACGGCACGTTCCTGGGCGCGACCTACGCAGGGCTCTACCCCGACCGCGTCGGCCGCCTCGTCCTGGACGGCGCGATGGACCCGTCGCTGCCGGCGCGCCGCATGAACCGTGACCAGACGGCGGGCTTCGAGACGGCGTTCCGGTCGTTCGCGAAGGACTGCGTGGGCCAGCCGGACTGCCCGCTCGGCACGGGGAGCGAGACGGACGCGGGCAAGCGCCTCAAGTTCTTCTTCGACGAGCTGGACCGCGCGCCGATCCCGACCGGTGACACCGACGGCCGCAAGCTCGGCGAGGCACTCGCCACGACGGGCGTGATCGCCGCGATGTACGACGAGGGGGCCTGGCCCCAGCTGCGCACGGCGCTGGCCACCGCGATGAGGGACAAGGACGGCGCGGGCCTCCTCTCCCTCTCGGACAGTTACTACGAGCGTGACGGCGACGGGACGTACGCGAACCTGATGTTCGCCAACGCCGCCGTGAACTGCCTTGACCTGCCCCCGGCCTTCGACTCGGCCGCCGATGTGAAGAAGTCACTCCCGGACTTCGAGAAGGCCTCCCCGGTCTTCGGCGAAGGTCTGGCCTGGGCCTCGCTGAACTGCGCGTACTGGCCGGTGAAGGCGACGGGCGAGCCGCAGCGCATCAAGGCGGAAGGCGCGGCCCCGATCGTCGTGGTCGGCACCACGCGCGACCCGGCGACCCCCTACCGCTGGGCCGAGGCCCTGGCCGCTCAGCTCTCCTCCGGCAAGCTGCTCACCTACGAGGGCGACGGCCACACGGCGTACGGACGCGGCAGCAAGTGCGTGGACTCCGCGATCAACGCGTACTTGCTGGAGGGCAAGGCCCCGGACGACGGAAAGCGCTGCTCGCAGGGGTGACGCGGGCCCGGAGGTGCCGCCCGCCGGGGGTGGACGGAGCACCCCCGGAAACTGTGTAGACTTGGCGTCGCTGCTGATCGCACCATAGGTGCGGGACGCGTGCCGCCTTAGCTCAGATGGCCAGAGCAACGCACTCGTAATGCGTAGGTCTCGGGTTCGAATCCCGAAGGCGGCTCTGTGGAAGCCCCAGGACTCACTCGCCGTGACCTGGGGCTTTTGCTTTGTCTGGGGGCCGCTTGGCGGTCATTGGGTTTCGGGTGGGTGAGTCAGGTGGGTGTGCGTTGTGGCTTCCGGGGTGCTCTGGTGGGTGCTCTAGTGGAAGGGTTTTCTAGAAACGGGTTTTAGGAATGAGGGCCTCCAGGTTGCTCTAGGCTGGGCGGACCATGAGCCCCAAGCAGCAGCGCGGTGAAGAGACCGCCGGTCGACTCCTGGATGCCGCGCTCCGGGTGTACGCCGAATCCGGCGAGCAGGGCGTGACTGTCGGTGCGCTCACCAAGGCGAGTGGTGTCAGTCTCGGTAGCCTCTACCACCACTTCGGCAGCGTCGACGGCCTCATGAACGCGTTGTTGCTGCGCTGGCTCGGGCGGCTCCTTGCCGAGCTCGCCGCTTCCGTGGAGCGGTCTCGTACGGCCCGTACCGGTGTCCGTTCTCTCGTGCGGGCCTACCTGGATTTCATCCGGGAGAACCCTGACGGCGCCCGCCTCTTGCACTCCTCGTACGCCGACCGGCTCGGGATGGCTCAGGCCCGGCAGCTCCGTGATGCGCAGGAGGCCAGGCTCTCTCCGCTGACCGCCTGGATGCAGCAGCACGTCGACTCGGGTGAGGTTGCTCCGCTTCCCATGCCCTTGATCGAGGGGCTGGTCCTGGGGCCCGTCGTCGCGACCGCGCGGCGTTGGTTGGCCGGGTTCGATGACGTCGATCTTGATGAGGCTGCGGGGGTTCTGCCGGAGCGGATCTTTCGGTCGATCGTGGCTTGAGGTCGTTCTTGGCGTGGTGTCAGTGGCGTAGGGCCCTGCTGATTTCTGCCTTCGGGGTGCCGGAGAGGGAACGGTTGCTGCGGGCCGTTGCCGACTTCGACTGGTTGGGGTCGATGTCGGTGATGTTGAGGACGGCCGTGTCCAGGAGGTTGCCGTCGCCGTCTCGGAAGTTGACGGAGATGGTGTAGTCCGCCTTCTTGGTTGTTTTGTTGGTGGCCGTGATCTCGGCCGTTGTCCGGTCGCCGTCGGACTTGGTGGAGCCGTCGACCCTGACGTCACCCTTCGCGTCCACGCCGTCCTTCACGTCGGCCATCTTGGACGCGGCGGCTTCCGTGGCGATGCGGGGTGCGCGGCGGGTGCGGGTGCGGGTGCGGGTCATGCGGACCACCTTCGGGGTGGTGGGGGGGTGGGCGCGAGGTGGGGCGGGCCGTATGGGTGCGGGGTCCCTGCGGGGCTGGGGCGGCTGCGGGTCTCGTCCGTGTGTGGGTGCGGGGCCGCGCCGGTATGTCCGTCCTCGCTATCGTCCGGTGGCCGTTGGGCTGCTTCGGCTCCGGAGCGCCGCGAACCGTGCTCCGGGCAGACATACCGGCACGTCCCCTCCCGTCTCACTGCCGACTGCGGGGGGACGGTTGTTGGGGTCGTGGCACTGCGGGGCAATCGGGCGGGTGGGCGGGAGAGCTTGTTCGTTCAGGGTGGATGCGGGGTGATCGGGCGGGTGGGTGGGAAAGGCCTGTTCGGTCAGGTGAGGCTGCGGGGCAATCGGGCAGCGCGTGGGAGAGACGGTGTTCACGAGCCCCCCGCAGGGTGGGAGGATGCCGCGATGAGTGATGACGGTGCTGCCGCCTACGTACGGTACGAGTCGCCCTCGCGCCACCCGCGCGGGCATTTCCCCGGGGTCTTCGTCCTCGTCAACGGGCTTGCTCGGGAAGGGAAGTTGACGCCGGAGCAGGAGCGGTTCCGGCGGGCCAACAACGACTGGTACGACGCCGCTTACCCCACCCCGTCGAAGGTGGACCCCACCGTCTACGACGACGATCACACGCCCGGCGCCGTGGCCTGGTTCAAGGTCACCGCCACCCATCTCATCGAGCGCGTACCCGGCTATCTGGAGATTCTGGAAGCGCACGGCATCGAGTGCCGGGCGGTGCGGTCCTCGGATCCGGGGCGGGTCGTCTACGAGGACGACGTCCAGGTCGTGGTCGTGCCGTACGAGGCGTAGGCAGCCTGCCGGGAGTTATGAGGATCCTGTCAGGCCGCTGTCCGTATCCGGTCAGGCCCGTACCGCCCCGCTTATGCTCGACGCCATGTGCGCTTTTGTCCTGGTCGCGGAGGATGACGAGAAACAGGCCGAGCTGGTCCGCCGCTATCTGGAGCGTGAGGGCCACACGGTCGCCGTCGTCCACGACGGGCGCGCCGCGATCGACGAGGTGCGGCGCAGGCCGCCGGATCTGCTCGTGCTCGACGTGATGATGCCGCGGGTCGACGGACTCGGCGTCACGCGCGTCCTGCGGGGCGGGAACGCGGGCGGGCCTGTGCCCGGCATTCCGATTCTGATGCTGACCGCCCGGACGACCGAGGACGATCTGCTGCTCGGGCTCGATCTCGGCGCCGATGACTATCTGACGAAGCCCTACAGCCCCCGCGAGTTGATGGCCCGCGTCCGTACGCTGCTGCGGCGCTCCCAGGGCACGCACCATCCCCTGGTCGACGGTGCCGAGGCCGCGCCGCGTGTGCTGCGGGTGGGCGGGCTCTCCGTAGACCCGGTACGGCACGAGGTGACCGTGGACGGGCGGCTCGTCGAGTGCACTCCGGGGGAGTTCGAGCTGCTCGCGGCGCTTGCGGCGGAGCCTGAGAGGGTGTTCACGCGGCCCCAGCTGCTTGATCGTATTCATGGGTCGTCCGGGTACATATCGGTGCGCACGGTCGACGTACACGTACTGAATCTGCGTAAGAAGATCGAGATCGATCCGCGCCGGCCGCGACATCTGGTGACGGTCTTCGGCGTCGGATACAAGCTCACGGGTGCGGTGTCCGGTGCGGTGTCCGGTGCGGTGTCCGGTGAGGTGGCTAGTGCGGCGTCCGGTGCGGCTTTCGACGCGGGCCTCGGCGCCGGCCTTGACGCGGCCCTCGGGGCGGCGGCGCGTCGAGGTGCGTGACATACCGTTCCGGAAGAGTCTGCTGCCCCGGCTGCTCGCCGTCTCCGTGCTCGTCTCCCTGGTCTCGATCGCGGCCACCGCCTGGCTCGCCGCGCAGACCACGTCCGGCGCGATCCGGCAGGAGCAGGGGCAGGTGCTTGCCGACGACGCCCGTGTCTACGACGAGTTGCTCGGTCTCGCGGCCGGTGCGCCGGGGTGGCGGGACGCCGAGAAGTCGGTACGGGAACTGGCCCGGAAGACCGGGCGGCGTATCGCCCTGACCACGCAGGACCGTGTGGTCATCGCCGACTCGCGGGGCGGTAGCGGCGACAGCGGCGGCAAGGGGGCCGTGGCCGGGGAGGACGGCAAGGGGGCCGCCGGGGTCGGGTTGCCGTCCAAGGCGTCCGCCGGCGTCGATCCGCTCGCCGTCGACGGGGCGTTGACCGCCGGTGCGGGGCGTGCGGACGCGGCGGCCGGGGGCGGGGGACAGGACCGCATCGATCCGCGCGCGGTCGGGCCCTTCCGGCTGCCGGGGGCGGAGCGCGAAGAGCTGGCGAAGGTGGCTGCCGGCGTCGTTGGCTGTATGCGTGACCTCGGGGTTTCCGCCCATGCAGTGCAGGGGCCCAGTGGGCGTCCGCGCGTCGAGGCTCCCAACGACCCTTCCGACTTCCTCGACTCCAGCTGCCGCGACTACCGGCTCGACATGCCCACCCGTACCGAGAGCAAGGCGCTCGACCGGCTCAACGACCTCACCAACGCGTGCCTGCGACGCGGGGACGCCCCGCCCGTCAAGGTCGGACTCGATCTGACGTGGTGGCAGTCTGTGGGGGAGTTCGACCGGCGAACCGAGGGCTACGTCTCTCCAAGCGAACCGTCTGCGGATACGGAGGCGCCTACGGGAACAGTCCCGCCTGCCGACGCGAACCCGCCCACCGACGCGAACCCGCCCACCGGCACGGAATCGCCCACCGACACGACCCCGCCCGCCAAGCCGGGTGACCGGGCCGAACAGGGTGCCGCCCCGGTGCCGAGCGCTCCGCGCAAGGGGCGGGGTACGCCCACGAGTACGCCCGCGGAATCGTCGTACTCCGTCGAGCCGTCGGGCGGTGTCAGTCGCGTCGACAGCGAGTTCGACACCAAGACCGCCGCCTGCGTGGGCAGTGCCCGGCGCGAGCAGCTCGGTCCGTACGTCTCCGCGCCCGTGCTTCTCTTCGTCACCGCCTCCGACGGTTCGCGCACCGCGGCCGCCCGCGCGGGAGAGAACGCCGGGTTCAGTCTCTCCGGCGCCAACACCGCACGTCTCGCGGGACTTTCGGCGGGCATCCTCGCGGTGACCGTCGCCGTCACCGCCTTCGCCGCGTCACGGCTGACGCGCCCGCTGCGGGCGCTGACCGCCGCGACGCAGCGGATGAAGACGGGCGAGGCGGCCGAACCCGTCACGGCGCGCTCGGCCGGGTCGGCGGGCGAGATCCGCCAACTCGCCGACGCCTTCAACGACATGGCCGCGCACCGCAAGGCTCTTGAGGATCAGCGCCAGGCCATGGTGAGTGACGTCGCGCACGAGTTGCGTACGCCGCTTTCGAACATCCGGGGCTGGCTGGAGGCGGCTGAGGACGGTGTGGTCGCCACCGATCCGGAACTGGTCTCATCGCTCCTCGAAGAGGCCGTGCTCCTCCAGCACATCGTCAACGACTTGCAGGACCTCGCCGCCGCCGACGCCGGTACGCTCCGGCTGCACCGCGAGCCCGTACACGCGTCCGACGTCGTGGACCAGGTAGCGGCGGCGCACCAGGCGGGTGCCGAAGCGGCGGGCGTACGGCTGAGCGCGTCGACGCTCGGCGATCCGTGTTTCACGGCCGATCCGCTCCGGCTACGCCAGGCCATCGGCAACCTGGTCTCCAACGCGATCCGGCACACCCCCGACGGCGGCAGCGTCACGATCAGCTGCCGGGCCACGCTCGACGCGGTGGTGGTGGAAGTCGCTGACACCGGGAGCGGTATCGATGCCGATGACCTGCCGTACGTCTTCGACCGGTTCTGGCGCGCGGACAAGTCGCGTACGCGGGCGACGGGTGGCAGCGGGCTCGGCCTCGCGATCGTCCGGCAGTTGGTGGAGGGTCACGGCGGGACGGTGACGGCGCGGAGTGCGCCGGGGGAGGGGGCGGTGTTCACGGTGCGGGTGCCGGCGGAGTGATGGGTGCAGAGGTGGGTGGGGGCGTGGGTGTGGGAGCGGGGGTGGCTGGTGTTACCTGGGGATACCGTGCCGGGGGTTTTGGTGCGCGGCCCGACCGCGTGCGCGTGGGGTGGGCGAATGGTGGGAAATCCGTGAGCACTTGGTGCCGGAATCCGGAGTCCGGAGCGTGGGCCCGAGGTGTGTGAGGCGGAGCTTCCCGCGTCGATACGGCGCCGCCCGCGCGGATACTGAGTCGGGCGCGGGGCTGCTCTCGTTCCGCGAGCACCTTAACTTCCCCACCCCGTAAGGAAGTTAAGGGTGCCTCGCAGAAACTGAGCGGGCCCGGCCACAACGGTGACACTCCCCCGAGTTACGCGCTTGGCGCGAGTACCGGCGGGGCCGGGCCCGATGTTCTGATCCCATCAGGGCCCGCCAACCGATCGCTAACATGAGGCCAACGGTTGGCGGGAGATGGCGTGGACGTGCGGTGCGACGGGTTGCGGTTCGGGCTCCTGGGCGCGCCGGCCGTGTACGACGCCGAGGGTGAGCCGCAGCCCGTGCAGAGCGCCAAGGGGCGTGCGCTGCTGGCCGCCTTGCTGCTCGAACCGGGCAGGGTGGTCTCCGTCGGGGCCATCGAGGACGCGCTGTGGGGTGGCGCTCCGCCCGCTTCCGCGCGCGCCTCGCTGCAGAACCACGTCACGCGATTGCGCCGGCTCCTTGACGACCCGGACCGGCTGCGGGCGGTGCCTCCGGGGTACCGGCTGCGGGTGTCCGAGGGCGAGTTGGACGTACGGGTCTTCGAGCAGCTGGTCGCGCGGGCCAGGGCCGCGCACGCGGAACGTGACTGGGCGGGCTGTGTGTCGGCCGCGTCCGGTGCGCTCGCCCTGTGGCGCGGAGCCCCGCTGGGCGGACTGCCCGCGGACGCGGCGGGCCACGCGCTCGTACCGCGCCTGGAGGAGGCGCGGCTCCTCGCCCTCGAACTGCGCTACGACGCCGAGATCGCGGCCGGGACCGGTGGCGGGGGCCTCGTGCCGGAGCTGGCGGAGCTGGTCGCCGAGTATCCGCTGCGGGAGGCCTTCCACCGGCAGCTGATGCTGGTACTGCACCGCACGGGCCGCCAGGCGGAAGCACTCGCGGTCCACCGGGAGTTGCGGCGCAGGCTGGTGGACGAACTGGGCGTGGAACCGGGCGCCTCGGTACGGGAAGCGCATCGGGAGGTATTGCAGGAGCCTGCGGGCGCTTCGGCTTCCGGCATGGTGGATCCTGGGCGTTCGTCCTGGGCGCCCGCTGGGCGGCGGGTTTCGGCTTCTGGTGGGCCGGCGTCCGGGGCTTCTGGCGGGCGGGAGGCTTCGGCTTCCGGTGGTCGGCCGTCCTCGGATTTCGATGGGGCGGAGTCCCGGGCGTCCGCCGGTCGGCAGTCTCCGGATTTCACTGGGCCGGAGGCTTCGGCTTCTGCTGATCGGCAGTCCTCGGCCTTTGCCGAACCGCCATCCCGAGCGTCCGCTGGGTGGCAGACCGCGGCTTCCGCCGGACCGGAGTCCGCGGCTTCCGCCGGACCGGAGTCCGCGGCTTCCGCCGGACCGGAGTCCGCGTCCTCCGCCGGACCGGAGTCCCCGTCCTCCGCCGGGCCGGAGGCCCCAGCCCTCGCCCGGCCGGAGACCCCAGCCCCCGCAGGCCCGGAAGCCCCAACCCTCGCCGATCCAGCGTCCGGGGCCTCGGCCCGGTCGGAGGCCCAAAACTCCTCCTCCGCCTCGCAGGCCCAAGCCCCCACCCCAACCTCAACTCCGACCCCCACCCCACCTCCCCTCCCAAGCCCCCCACGCATATCCACCCGCCCCGCCCAACTTCCCCCCTCGCCACCCCACTTCACCGGGCGCGAGGACGTGGTGCGTTCCCTGGGGCGGCTTCTTGCGGGGGGTGAGAGTGCTGGACCCGGCGGGCAGGGGGCCCGTAGGGGTACTTCTGCCCTTGCTGTTCTGTCCGGCATGGCAGGTGTGGGGAAGAGCGCGCTCGCTCTGCATGTCGCGCACCGGCTGCGCGAGCACTTCCCCGACGGGCAGCTCTACGTCAATCTGCGCGGCGCCACCCCCGGCATGACGCCCCTCACGCCGAGCCAGGCGCTCGCCGCCCTGCTCCGGGACCTCGGCATCGAGTCGAGTCACAGCCCCGAACACCCGGACGCCGCAGCCGCGTTGCTCCGTTCCCTGCTCGCGCCCACCCGCACCCTGGTGGTCTTGGACGACGCCGCCACCGCCGCGCAGGTGCGTCCGCTGCTGCCCGCGGGCCCCGGCTGCGCGGTCATCGTCACCAGTCGTTCACCGCTCACCGCGCTCGACGGCGCGGGCCGATTCCCGCTGGACCCGCTCTCCGAGGGAGACAGCGCCGCCCTGCTGCGCGCGGTCTCCGGCCGCGCGGCGCTCGACGCGGGGCACCCCCTGGTCGAACTCGCCGGCCGGCTGCCCCTCGCCCTGCGGATCATCGCCGCCCGCCTCGCCGCCCGCCGCGCGCTCACCCCTGACGCCCTCGCCGAACTCCTCACCGTCAGCGGCGGCCGCCTGCACCACCTGGAGCACGACGACCTCAGCGTCCGGCGCTCGCTTGCCGTGGCGCTGGACGCCCTGCGCACCTCGGAGCGCGAGTCCGACCGGGACGCGGCCGCCGCCCTCGCCGCGATCGGTGCGCTGGACCTCCCGGCGTACGGAGTCCCGCTCGTCGCCCGCCTGTTGGGCGTGGCGGAATGGCGCGCGGGGGCCGCACTCGACCGTCTCGTCGACGTCGCGCTCCTCGACGAGACGGCCTACGGCCGCTATGCCCCGCACGACCTCGTACGCGACTTCGCCCGCGAAGCGGCCCACCAGGACGGGGCGGGGGCGAAGGACGTCGTGGAGTCGGCGCTGCGGTGGTACGCGGAGTCGGCGCGGCAGAGCCTGCTGGCGATCATGCCGGAGGGGCTGGACCGCGACGACCGTCTCGGGGACGTACCCGAGACGCTGCTGCCCCGGCACGCGCCCGACGGCGGCGCGGACGCCAGGGACGACGCGGACTGCTGTCCCGTTCCGGCCGTGCCACCGATGTCCACCGACGACGCCTTCGCCTGGGGCGACACCGAACTCGCCAACGTCATCGCACTCGCCGACCGCCACGGCCGCGAGTCCCCCCTCCTGCCCCTGCTGGTCCGCTGCTTCTTCTCGTACCTCAAGCGCCGTGGCCGCCTCGCCGAGGCGGACCTCCTCAACCGCCTCGCGGTGACCGCGGCCCGTCGCTGGAAGGACACCGCGGCCGAGGCCCAGGCCCTCACCGATCTCGCGGGCCTCAACTACGTGTCGGGCCGCAGCGGTACGGCGCTCAGCCTGATCGACGAGGCCCTCGACCTGTGGCGGAGGCTCGACCGCATGTCGTGCGTCCACCGCGGCGTCATCAACCGCGGCCTCCTCCTCGAAGCGCTCGGCCGCTACGAGGAGTCCGCCGACGCGCTGCGCCAGAGCCTGGATCTCGCCACGGCCATGGACGACCCGCTGAGCGAGGCGTTCGCGCTCAGCACTCTGGGCAACGTCTACGAGCACACCGACGCGCGCGCCGCCATCTCCTACTACGAGCGGAGCCTGGCGATCGGCGAGACGCTCGGGCACATCGGCCTGCGCCAGGAGATCCACTGCGACATGGGCAAGGCCTACCTCGTCCTCGGCGAACCGGACGTGGCGCTCCGGCACTTCGAGGAGAGCCTGCGTATTCACGGCGAGGCCGAGGACTGGCACAACGAGTCCAAGGTGCGCCTCGGCATGGTCCGCGCCCTGCGCGAGACGTCCCGCACGCAGGACGCAGCGCGCGAGTGCGCCGACCTCCTGGAGCGCGCGGAGCAGCGGGCCGACGCCCACATGGCGGGTCTCGCCCGCCACCAGCGAGGGCTCCTGCTGTACGGCGAGGGGCGCGCCGAAGAGGCGTACGCGCAATGGAAGTCGGCGCTCGAATCACTGGACGGCACGGACAGCAGCGAGGTGGTGGGAGAACTGAAGAGCCTGCTCGCGGGCGTGACGGCGGTCTCAACGGCGGGCTGAACGGCGCGCTCAACGGCCGGCTACCCGCAGTCTCGGCGTCGGGCTCACTTGCGGACTCGCCGACAGCCTCGCCCACTGGCTCGCCCATGGTTTCGCCGTCTGGCTCACCCACGGGCTCACCCTCAGTCTCGCCGACGGGCTAGCCCACGGTCTCGGCGTCGGGCTCACCGACCGCCTTACCCACGGTCTCGTCGGCAACCTCTTCTACGGGCTCACCGACAGCCCCAGCCCTCGGCTCCGCGCCAGGCTGATTCCGCCTCCCGCAGGGCCGCTCCGGGTGTTCGTTCGCGGCCCGAAGCTTCCGTCTCCGACGCCTACTTCGCTTCCGCGTAGCACTCCACCACCGCCACGCTGAACGGGAAACGTACCGGCGTCTCGCCGAAGGCGATGCGTCCCGCCAGGTCCCCCGCCGCGCGGATCGCCGCCGTGACCGTCTCGGCCTCCTCCTGCGGGCAGTGCACGATGACCTCGTCGTGCTGGAAGAAGACCAGCTCGGCGCGGAGTCCGGCCGCGGCGATGGACTGACGCAGCGCGGCCAGCATCAGCAGGGCCCAGTCGGCCGCGCTGCCCTGGACGACGAAGTTGCGGGTGAAGCGGCCACGGGCACGGGTGTTGCTGGAGGCGTAGCCAGGAGTGAACTCGCCCTCCTGGGAAGGCGGTTCAGCGGGGTCCTCCTGCGGGATGCCCGCCTCGTCGAAGTCTCCCGCACCGGCCGCCGGCGGGCTCGTACGACCCAGCCAGGTCCGTACGAGTCTGCCCTCCTCACCCGCCTTCGCCGCATCGTCCACGTACGCGACCGCGGCGGGGAATCTGCGGCGCAGTGCCGCCAGGTTCTTCAGGCCGTCGCCCGACGTCTGCCCGTACACGGCGCCGAGGAGCGCGATCTTGGCGTGGTCGCGGTCGCCGGAGAACGCGCGGTCCGAGAGGCGCGTGTACAGATCCTCGTGGCTCCCGGCCACCTCCATCAGGCCCCGGTCACGGGAGATCGCGGCGAGGACGCGCGGCTCCATCTGGTCGGCGTCGGCCACGACGAGCCGCCAGCCCGGGTCGGCGACGACCGCCCGCCGGATGATCTTGGGGATCTGCAGCGCGCCGCCGCCGTTCGTGGTCCAGCGCCCGCTGACGGTGCCGCCCGGGGTGTACTCCGGCCGGAAGCGGCCGTCGCGCACCCAGTCCTGCAGCCAGCTCCAGCCGTGCGCCGTCCAGATCCGATACAACTTCTTGTACTCGACGAGGGGCCGCACGGCCGGGTGGTCGAGTTCCTCGAGCTCCCAGCGGCGGGTGGACTTGATCCGGATGCCGGCCTGGGCGAAGGCCTTGATGACGTCGTTCGGCAGGTCGGGGCGGACGCGGCGGCCGAACGCGGCGGAGATCTCGTCGGCGAGCTCGGCGAGGCGGCGCGGTTCGGCCGCGCCCGCGTTCCTCCCGCCGCCCGCATACCGCTCGCCGAGGAGTTCGGTGAGCAGGGCGTGGTGGACGTCGGCGCGCCAGGGCAGGCCCGTCACGTTCATCTCGGCGGCCACCAGCATGCCCGCCGACTCGGCCGCCGTGAGCAGCCGCATCCTGCCGGGGTGCTCGGCGGCCTCATGTCTTCGCTGCTGCGCGGCATAGACCTCCAGGAGGGCGTCGAAGGGGAGGGAGGTCACGGGGGACGGCTCGAAGAGGGAGTCCTGGGCGCCGGGGGAGGCAGCTCTGGGGGGAGGGTCGGTCGGCACCGGGGCGTTGTGCAGGCGCGCCCAGGCGGCAGCTGCGGAGCGGGGCTCGCCGAGGCGGCCCTCGTGACCGAGCAGGAGCAGCTCGGCGTCCTCGACGTCGTAACACCGCACCACGCGGACGCCTGCCGCGAGCAGCGCCGGATAGATCGCGGCGGTGGAGCGCCAGACCCAGCGGCTGACGTCGGGTCTGGCCCGGACGGCCGCGGCGAGGTCCCGCTCGTGCCGCACCGGCCCTGCGGGCAGGCCGTCTTCCCCGAGGGGGGCGAGGGTGGCGCCGCCGGCCTCGGTGGCGGCGATGGCCCACCTTTCGGTCATGCGATTGAGTGTGTCAGCAGGCACTGACAATGAGGCGGATGGCTTTTGCCGCCGGGGCGGCCCTTGCTCGTTCTACGGCGTGGGTGCTCGTCCGGGTGTCCCGACATGCGGGGGGTGACGGGCGCTGCGAGGCTCGGAGCCATGAGAGTGGCCCTTGCGCAGACCGACTGTGTCCTCGGAGAGGTGGAGGAGAACCTGGCGGAGGCTCGGGACCAGATCGGTCAGGCGGCGGCGCAGGGCGCCGACCTCGTCGTCTTCCCCGAGCTGAGTCTGCACGGGTACCACCTGGGCGGCCTGGAGCGTGACACGTCGCTGGAGGCGACGGACCATCGCCTCCGGGAGCTTTCCACCACGGGGCCCGATGTCATCGTCGGCCTGCACGAGCACACGAGCCTGCGGGCGTACAACACGGCCGCGTACTACGCGGGTGGCCAACTCCTCCATGCGCACCGCAAGTTGTACCTGCCGAACTACCTGGCCTGGGAGGAGCGCAAGCACGTCAGTCCCGGCCAGCACCTGCGGGCGTACGACCTGCCGGGCGGGCAGGGCCGTGCCGCGACCCTCGTCTGCAACGACGCGTGGCAGCCGGTGCTGCCGTGGCTGGCCGTGCAGGACGGTGCCGAGGTCATCATCGTCCCCACGAACAGCGCGGCGAGCCTGGATCCCGAGGCGATGGACACGGGCCTGTACTGGGACACGCTGCTCTCCTACACGGCCCGCATGCTGCAGTGCTGGGTGGTGTTCGTGAACCGGGTCGGCAACGAGAACGGGGCGTCGTTCTGGGGCGGTTCGAGGGTGGTGGACCCGCGGGGGACGGTGGTGGCGCAGGCGCCGAAGTGGGAGCCGGGGCTGGTGACGGTGGACATCGACGTCCATGAGGCGCGGCGGCATCGGCGGGCGGTGCCGCTGGTCGCTGAGGCGCGGCTGGGCCTGGTCGACCGGGAGGTACGTCGGCTCATCGATGAGGGCGGTGACAGCTAACGCCTGCGCCTTGCGGCGGGCCGGGCGGTTTCTTGTGCCGCCGCTGGGCGCGGCGGCGGGGCCTCTCCGTTACCCGGCAGCCGCCGGTGGGGTAACGGTTCCCCTCTCGGCGGCCCGCTCACCCCGCAGCCTTTCCTGCCCGAACGGGCCTTTCCCGCCCACCCGCCCGATTGCCCCGCGGTCAGCGCATTGCATTGCGGCGGTGAGACGCGACGGGCCTCAGCCACGAGACCCAAGCCCCGTCGCGTCCGCAGTCGGCAGTGAGACGGGAGGGGACGTGCCGGTATGTCTGCCCGGAGCACGGTTCCCGCAGGCTTCGGGGCCGAAGTAGCCCCGCGGTCACCGGACGATAGCGAGGACGGACATACCGGCGCGGCCCCGCTCCCACCCACGGACCAACCCCGCGGACCCCACGAACCCGCAGCCGGCAGCGAGACGCAGCGAGACGCAGTGAGACACAGCGAGACATATCACCCCCGCCGCCGCACCCCCAGAACTCCCGCCCCCACCCCCACAACCGCACAGACCCCCGCAGCCGCCCCCACCATCTCCCAAGGCACAGCCACCCCCGCCGGCACCGACAGACGCGTCAGGCCCGCGCTCAGTGTGCCCAGGTTCAGTGCGGTCACTGCCAGGCCCAGTACCGCGCCGACCCCCACCGCCAGCAACGCCTCCCCGGCCACCACCAGCCTGACCTGGCCCCCGGTAGCCCCGGCCATCCGCAGCGAGCGCAGCTCAGGGCCCCGTATGGAAGTCGCCATCAGCAGCGTTCCCGCGAGGGAGATCGTCGTGTAGATCAACGCGATACCCAGCAGCATCAACAGCCCCAGCCGCGTCTGCGGCTTCGTCGCCGGATGCGTGTCCGCGAGCCACTCCTCCGCCGACCTCACCCGCAAGCCCCCGTCACCGCTCCGGCCGCCCTCGCCCGCGCCAGGAGCCGCCCGCAGCGCCTCCGCCACCTCACCCCGGTCCGCCCCGTCCCGCAGCCCCACGTCAACGCGGTCCACCGCGGCGGCAGAACCGGCGGTAGCCGACGTGACGTACGCCCCGGCATCCCCCGTCCCCCGCGCGAGCACCGCGACGATCCGCAGCCGCGCGGGCCTGCCGTCCCCGAGCCAGACGTCCACCCGCTCGCCGACCCGCCGCCGCTCCCACTCCTCGTTGACGACGATCGACCCGTCGTCGAGATCGCGTACGTCCCCCGCCACCACCGGAAGCCGTGTCACCGCGGCGAACGCCGCCGGATCGCTCACCGCCCGCGCCTCCGAACGGACCAGCGCCGTGCCTTCCTCCCGTACGAACACGGCCGTGGCCGCCGACGCCGCTGCCACCTTCACCCCGTCCACCTTCGCTGTCTCGAGCGAAAGCGAGCCCAACTCCCGCCCGGTCACCACCAGTTCGGCACCCGTACGCTCCCGGGCCTCCGCCGCCCTCGCCTCGCCCGTCGTCTCCGCAGAGCCCAGCAGCGATCCCGCGAGAGCCACCGTCACCAGGACCGGCGCGGCGACGGCCGCGGTGCGCCGCACGGACGCGGCGGAGTTCTCACGGACCAGCAGCCCGATCGCGCCGGGCAGCCGGACGGCGCGCAGGACGGGACGTACGAGAAGAGGAGTGAGCGCGGCGAACGCGGTGATCAGGATCATCGGCTGCGTCGTGTACGTCTTCCGCTTCATCAGCGCCGACGGATCGCTCCACAGCGTCCACGCCAGCAGCCCGACCCCCGCCGCAAGCAGGGCACCTCCCACGATCCGTCGGCTCCACGGCATGACGCCCGTATCGACGGACGCGTCCCGCAGCGCCTCGACGGGACCCACGCGCCCCGCCCGCCGCGAGGCGATCCACGCCCCCGAGAAGGCCACCGACACCCCGACCCAGAACGCGAGATGGTACGGCCAGACCGCCCCGCCGATCCCGAACCACTCGGGAGCGATCCCGGCCTCCACCAAGGCCTCGGCGAGCACCGGCGCACCCTGGGCGCCCAGCACGCATCCCACCCCGGAGGCCGCGACACCCACCGCGAGCGACTCCGCGAGCAGCATCCTGCGCACCTGCCCCGGCGTGGCTCCGGCCATCCGCAGCAGCCCGAACTCCCGCCGCCGTAGCGCCACGACGAAGGCGAAGGTGGACGCGGTGACGAAAACGGACACGAACGCGGACACCCCGCCCGCCGTCCCCAGGAACGAGTTCACCGCCACGAGCGCTTCCGCGTCCCGCGCCGGCGGCTCCGGATCGGCGAGCCGACGGTCAGCTCCGGTCAGGACACGCGCCCGGGACCCGACGACTTCCCGCACTTCCCCAACCGGGGCATTCACCCCCACCGCGTCCCTCTTCGCCCCGTCCACCCGCACGGGACCGAGGCGTCGAAGCTCGCGCAGAAGTTCGATATCCACAGGGTGTGGATGAGCGAGCGGCTTCGATACGTGGGCGGTGTTCGGTCCACGCTTCACCGGGACCGTCAGGGTGTTCTGCCCCATGACGACCACGGGAGACCCGGCGAACCGCACGGGCTCCCGCTCCGGCGCGCTGAACGTCGAGGCGAGCCCGAGCCCCATCGCGGCGGTGAGCGCAACGCCGAGCGCGACGGCGACGAACGCGCCGAGAAGCCCGGCCCAGCGGGTACGAAGGGAAGCAAGAAACATCATCGCCCGGCCACCTCTCCACAAGCGGAGCCCAAGGCTCCGGATACCAACGCTCCGGATACCAACGCTCCGGATACCAACGCTCCGGAGCCCGACGCTCCCCTTACCGGCCCACGCGAGCCCGGCCCACGCGAGCCCGGCCCACCCGAGCCCGGCCCACCCGAGCCCGTGCCACCCGAGCCCGGTCCGCCCGAGTCCGGCCTGCTCAAGGCTGGCGCACCCGAGACCGGTCTGCCCGAGACCGGCCCACCCAAGCCGGGGTCACCTGAGGCCGGCCCGCCCAAGGCCGCGGCTTCCGAGGCCAACCCACCCGGGACCAACCCACCAGACACCAGCCCACCAGACACCAGCCCACCCGGCTCAAGCCCACCAGGCGCCAGCCCACCCGGCTCAAGCCCACCAGGCGCCAGCCCACCCAGCCCAGATGCACCCAGCCCGGATCCACCCGGCCCAGATCCACCCGCCCTCCGGCGGCCCGCCTCGAGCCCTGCCATCCTTCGCGCCACCTCACCCGCGTCCGGCGCGAGCACCTCGTCCGTCACCTGGCCGTCCACCAGAAACACCACCCGGTCCGCGTACGACGCCGCCACGGGATCGTGTGTGACCATCACCGTCGTCTGGCCTTCCCCGTCCACCAACTCCCGCAGAAGCGCGAGCACTTCACGGCTGGTGGTCGTGTCCAGTGCGCCGGTCGGCTCGTCGCCGAACAGGACCGCGGGCCGCGTGACGAGTGCCCGCGCCAGCGCCACCCGCTGCTGCTGACCGCCCGAGAGTTCTCCCGGCCGGTGCCGGGCACGGTCGGCGAGGCCTACGCGGTCCAGCGCACCCCCCACCTCCGTACGCGAGGGTCTGCGGCCCGCGAGCCGCAGCGGCAGGGCGACGTTCTGGGCGGCGGTCAGTGACGGAAGGAGGTTGAACGACTGGAAGACGAAGCCGATGCGGTCCCGCCGCAGCAGGGTCAGCCGCCGCTCGCTCAGTCCCGTCAGCTCCGTGCCGCCCACCTCGACCGTGCCGGATGTCGGGCGGTCGAGCCCCGCAGCGCACTGCAGCAGTGTCGACTTGCCGGAGCCGGAGGGCCCCATGATCGCGGTGAAGGTGCCGGCACGTATCGCGAGGTCGACGCCGTCGAGGGCGGTCACGTCACGGTAGAGGCGGCGGACGGCGGTGAGCCGTACGGCAGTTGAGGTCATGCCTCAACTCAACCGTCCGCGCCCTCGCCGGGCACGACCACTGGGGGGCGTCCTGGGGGTATGGCCAGCCATACCCTTGTCGTATGGACGATCCGGTGACCGAGGCGACAGCGGGGACAGAGGCGACAGAGGTGATCGACAAGGCGTTCGCGGCGGCGCTCTACGCGGACGGCGACGAGGGCCTCGACACCGGCGCGTCCCTCCTCGCGGCCACGCCCGACGCCGACGCGGAGCTGTGGCGCAGGGGCGAGGAGCTGGTGCGCAGGGCGTGGGAGCGGGGGTGGCAGCCGGCGGACGTCATACGCATGGTCGGGCGCGCGCAGGGTGAGGGCGCCTTCGCGCACGGCACCGGCACCGGCGCCGCCGCCGACCGTACCCACCTGACGCGGCTGGCCGCCGAGCTGATCACCACGGAGACCAGGCGGTACGGCGACACGCTCCCGCCCCGCTGGAACGCGCAGCTTGCCGAACTCGCCCTCCCGGACGCCCCGAGGCTCGACCGTTTCTCCCGGGCGACCGTCACCCTCGGCCTCTACCGACTTCTCCTGCGGCTCCCCGCGATCGAGCCCGTCGGCCCGGCCCCCGGCTCCCCGCTGCACGCGGCGCCGCCTCCTGGGCATGAGGAGCCCCGCATCCTCACCCGTATCCGCGCTCTGCTCGCGAAGGCCGAGGCCACCGGGTTCCCCGAGGAGGCCGAGGCGCTCACCGCCAAGGCGCAGGAGCTGATGGCCAGGCACACCATCGACGAGGCCCTGCTCGCGTCCCGCACCCACGCCAAGGACACTCCCGGTGCCTGCCGTATCGGCGTGGACGCCCCGTACGAGACGGCGAAGGCGATTCTCCTGGACGCGGTGGCCACCGCCAATCGTTGCCGGGCGGTGTGGAACGAGGCGTACGGCTTCTCGACCGTCGTCGGCTTCGAATCCGACCTGGAAGTGGTCGAACTCCTCCACACCTCCCTCCTCGTGCAGGGGACGGCGGCGATGACGAAGGCGGAGGCGGGGCAGCGGGCGGGCGGCCGGAAGCGTACGAAGACGTTCCGTCAGGCTTTCCTGCTGGCGTACGCGGATCGGCTCGGGGGGCGGCTTGCCGCGGCGGCGGAGAGCGTGGCGATCGAGTCCCCGGATGCGGGGGAGTTGCTGCCCGTCCTCGCGGCCCGGGATGTGGCCGTCACGTCCCGTGCCGAGCAGATGTTTCCCGCGACGACTACCACCAGGGTGCGGGGGGTGGTGGATGCGGAGGGGTGGACGGAGGGCGCGGCGGCAGCGGACAGGGCAAGAATGACACCCCCGGGTGCGCCCTAGCTCCCCCGGCGCGGAAGCCACGCCTCTCCTCGCAAGGCCCCGCCCGCATCAACCACTCCCCGCACGGACCTCCCCCCGGCCGATCCCCGCAGCCTTCCCTGCCGAACAGGCCTCTCCCACCCACCCGCCCGATCACCCCGCATCCACCAGTGCCCGAACAGGCCTTTCCCGCCCACCCGCCCGATTGCCCCGCGGTGTCAGGGGGTGTGGGTGGGGGACGTTCATGCCCGGGGGTGGGCCAATGGATTGAGGTAAGGCCGGGCGTGCCCAGTCACAGACACCCTGGCTTCCGTCAGGCTCGGGGTTGGGCCGGCGCATTGCGGTGAGGCGCGGGGTGACCTGTCACAGAAACCCTGGCTTCCGCGCGCCCGCCCGCACGCACCCGCAGTCGGCAACGCACGCAAGGGGACGTGCCGGTATGTCTGCCCGGAGCACGGTTCCCGCAGGCTCCGGAGCCGAAGTAGCCCTGCGGTCACCGGACGATAGCGAGGACGGACATACCGGCGCGGCCCCGCACCCGGAGACGGACCAGCTCCGCAGCCGCGCGCTCCAGCAGTCGGCAGCGCTCGCGAGGGGACGTGCCGGTATGTCTGCCCGGAGCACGGTTCCCGCAGGCTCCGGAGCCGAAGTGGCCCCGCGGTCACCGGACGATAGCGAGGACGGACATACCGGCACGGCCCCGCACCCGAAGGTGGGCCGGCTCCGCTTGGCTGCCCGGAGCAGGGTTCGCGGACTCGGGGGCCGAGGCAGCAGCAGCCCCGCGGTCACCGGACGTTAGCGAGACATACCGGCCCAGCTCCGCCCCATATGCCCCGTATCATCACAGAGTGACCTGGCTTCGAGCGCTGAAAGAGACCGCTCGCTCGGGGCTGACCGTCGAGCGGAAGCGGCTCGAGCCGCTCATCGCGCTGCGCGGCGCAGCCGGCCTCGCCCTCGTCATCGGCGTGAGCCTCACCCTCTTCGGCCCGGCCGTAGCCGCCAGCTCGGCCTTCGGCGCCTACCAGGCCGCCATCGCCACGTTCCAACGCAGCTGGCGCCCCCGCCCGGAACTCGCCCTGGCCTCCGGCACGAGCCTCGCCATCTCCACCTTCCTCGGCTACCTCACCGGCTCCCACACCCTCCTCTTCCTCGCCCTGCTCGCCCTCTGGACCTTCCTCTCGGGCCTCAGCTGGGCCGCGGGCCCGACCATCGGCATCATCGCCTCCTCCAACGTCGCGATCATGCTGGTCACGGTCACCCTCCCCGGCTCCCTGGCCGCCGCCGCGGGCCACGCCGCGATGATGGTGGTGGGCGGCGCCGTCCAGGCCGCCCTCGTGGTCCTGTTCCCCGTACGCAGATGGGGCGCCCACCGAGACGCCCTCGCCGACGCCCTCGCCGCCGAGGCCGACTACGCCCGCCGCCTCCGCCACGACCCCCACGCCGACTTCGACCCGGAACCCCTGATGGCCGCCCGCGACGCGGCGACCATCACCCCGCGCCAGGCCCGCACCCGCCCCGCCGAACTCCACGGCGCCCGCGGCGTGGCGGAACGGATCCGTCCGGTACTCGCCTCCCTGGCCGACCCCGCGGTGGGTGCACCGGAAGAGGGCCCCGAACGCGACCGCGTACGCGAGATCCTGGCCGCGGCGGCCGCGATCCTCGACGCGGCGGCCAGAGCCATCCGGCACGGCGAACCGGTGAAGATCCCGCCCGCGGGCGTGGCCACACTCCGGAGCGCGGACACCGGCGCGATCCTCACGGGCCCGGCACAGAGAGCGGCGAAACGCCTGTCGGCCCTGCTCCGCGACGTAGTCGAAACGGCAGGCAGGCCCCCCGAAGGCCGACCCACCAAGCCCCCCGGCCCAGAGACCCCCGACACCCCCGAGTCCCCCAACACCCCCAACACCCCCGACACCCCCGACACCCCCGACACCCCCGACACCCCCGACACCCCCGAGTCCCCCAACACCCCCAACACCCCCGACACCCCCGACACCCCCGACACCCCCGAGTCCCCCAACACCCCCAACACCCCCGACACCCCCGAGACCCCCACCCCCCTCCTCCGCCCCACCCTCCCCGCCCTCCTCCCCGCCGCCCTCCGCGCCATCAGAGGCGAGCTCCGCCGCCGTCACGAATCCCCCGTCACCCGCCACGCGATCCGCGTCACCGCCGTGGCCGCCGCCGGCTACCTCCTGGGCACCTGGCTCCCCCTCGGCCACGGCTACTGGGCCCCCATGGCCTCCGTGATGGTGATGCGCCCGGACTTCTCGCAGACGTACTCCCGCGCGGTGGCCCGCTTCGGCGGCACGCTCGTGGGCGTCGCCCTGGCCACGGGCCTGGTGCAACTCGCTCATCCCGACACAGAGCTCTCAGCCGCACTCGCCGTTCTCTGCGCCGGGATGATGTACCTGCTGATGCGCACGGGCCAGGTCGCCGCCCAGGCCTGCGTCGCCGCGTACGTCGTGTTCCTGCTCGGCATGGGCGGCGAGCAGTGGACGCAGACCGTGCCGGAGCGCGTCGTCCTCACCCTCCTCGGCGGCGTCCTCGCGATGATCGCGTACGCCGTGTACCCGGCGTGGGAGACCCCGCGCCTGCGCAACCGCCTCGCCGACTGGCTGATCGCGGACGGCCGCTACGCCGCTGCCGTCGTCAGCCGCTACGCCGACCCCCAGGGCAGCTCCTGCCCGAACGTCCGCGAGGCGCTGCTCGCCGCCCGTGACGCCCGCATCGCCTGGCAGGAAGCCGCCGCCCGCGCCAAGAACGAACCGGTACGCCACCGCGGCCTCTCCCGAGCCGCTGCCGCCGACGCCGAGGACACCCTCGCCCAACTGGGCCGCGTGGCCATGCTGATGGAGGCGCACCTCCCGGACCGCGACGCCACCCCCGTCCCCGCGGCCGACCGCCTAGCCAAGGCCCTGCGCAAATCGACCGAGGACGGCGCGAAGGCCGTACGCGAGCGTCGCGTCCCGAAGTGGGAGGCCGTGCGCAAGGCTCTCGACGAGTGGGACGGCGAGGGCGTCCCCGACCGGGTCGTACGCAGAGGAGCGGGCCTCCTGCTCACCACCCTCGAGGAACTGTCGGACGCCTTGGACACAGCACCGCCGCCCATGCTGGTGGACGGCTCAGAAACAACGACGCAGACGAGACAGACCACACAGACGACACAGAAGTCACGAACAACGCAGAAGTCACGACCAACGCGAACGGAAAACGGGCCGCAGGACCCCGATCAAGGTCCCACGGCCCGCTGACCGCGTCACACACGCAACGGAGCCTCAGGAAGAAGACTCCGGAAGCCCCGCCGTAGGCAGCCCCTCCGGCAGCTTTCCGCCCTTGGTCCGGGTGAACTGATCCTTGCCCGCACCCTGCCAAGCGACCGTCATCGACGTGCCGTTGACCGACTCGACCGTGCCCTTGGTGCGGTCGGAGTTGCCCTTGACGCACTTGAGACTGATCGTCTCGGCGCCGGCGGTCCCACTGCACAGGACGTTCTCCCCGAGCAGCGTCGCCTGCTTCCCGTCGATGACCAGCGCGAGCGGATTCCCGTCGGCGGTGGCCACCCAGCTGCCCTCGGAGCTGCCGTCCTCGCCACCTGAATCCGCACCTGAATCCGCACCTGAATCCGCACCGGAATCCGCACCGGAATCCGCACCCTCATCCGGCGTACCGGCCCCAGCGGACGACTCCGCCGACCCCTTGTCCGTGCCCTTGCCCTTGCCCTCGTCCCCGTCGCCGCCGTCACTGCTGCAACCGGTCAGGGCAAGAGCGGCGACAAGACCCGCCGCCGCGGCACCGATACGTACGTTCCGGACCTGCGTGCGCACTGAAGTCCCCCTAGTCACTACTCAGTCGAACTGCTCAGTCGATCTACTCAGTAGAACTACTGAGTCGATCTGCTCGGCCGATGAATCGCGCGCCAAGCTACCAGGACGACTTGCGCACCCCGGGCAGGAATCCCGCGTGCGCTTGGTCACGCAGCTTGACCCGGGAGAGGCCGAACTTCCCCACGTAACCGCGCGGGCGCCCGTCGACGCTGTCCCTGTTGCGTACGCGCGTCGCACTCGCGTCCCGCGGCTGGCGCGCCAACTCCGCCTGTGCGGTGCGGCGTTCGGCCTCGCCGGCCCCGGGGTGGCGGAGGATCTCCTTCAACTCGGCCCGCCGCACGGCGTACCGCGCGACGATCTCGCGCCGCTTCTCGTTCTTCGCGATCTTGCTCTTCTTGGCCATCAGACCCTCACCCCACGCGCACGGATCCTGGCGACGGCGGCTTCGACGCCGATGGAGTCGACGGTCTTGATGCCCTTGACGCTGAGCCGCAGCCGCACATGGCGGCCCTCGCTGGGCAGCCAGTACCGCTTGCGCTGGACGTTGACGTCGAACCGGCGTGACGTACGCCGGTGCGAATGCGAGATCTGGTTGCCGAAGCCCGGCGTGGCGCCGGTCAGCTGGCAGTGGGCGGACATGGTGACGCACCTCTCGGTCGTGGGGAAGGGGATCCCCGGGGAAGGGAATCCCCGAGGAGACCGTTTTGAAAACGGGATTCATTTTCATACACTACCGGCATGGCTCGCAACGAACTCCGCCCCGTCATCAAGCTCCGGTCCACAGCCGGCACCGGCTACACGTACGTGACCCGCAAGAACCGCCGTAACGACCCCGACCGCATGACGCTGCGCAAGTACGACCCGGTCGTCGGGCGGCACGTCGATTTCCGAGAGGAGCGCTGAACCCTCATGCGCAAGGACATCCACCCGCCGTACGGTCCCGTCGTCTTCCGTGACAAGTCCGCCGGCTACGCCTTCCTCACCCGGTCCACGGCGACCAGCGACAAGACGGTCGACTGGGAGGACGGGCGCACGTATCCCGTCATCGACGTCGAGGTCTCCTCCGCGAGCCACCCCTTCTACACAGGCACGGCCAAGGTCCTGGACACCGCGGGCCGCGTGGACCGCTTCGAACGCCGATACGGCACCCGGTGAACCCCATGGACCCCGAAAACCCCATGAACTCCGAAAACCCCGAAAACCCCGAGAACCCCATGAGCCCCCGCCACCAAACAGGCCGAATGGACATCGCCATCGTCGGCGGGCTCCATTCCGACGCCCGCAAGGAAGCCGTCGAACGGCTCCTCGCCGCCGTCCCCGGAAGCGTGGCGCTGCACCACGACCTCGCGACGGCCGTGCACGGCACCGTCGTGCGTACGGTGCGCGACGCCACCGGAGTGCTCTCCACCGGCGATGCCCCGCTGGTCAACGACTGTGCGTGCTGCGCCCTGCGCGAGGATCTGGTGCCCGAACTCGAACGGCTCGCGGACTCCGGTCTCACGCGGCTCGCGGTCGTCGAACTGTGGGACTCCGTGGAGCCAAAGGCCATGGCGGAGATCATCACGGCGCAGGGGCACGAGGCGCTGCGGCTGAGCGGGGTGATCACGGCCGTCGACCCCGCGCTCCTGCTGCCCTACCTCGGGAACGGCGACGACCTCATGGAGGCCGGGCTCGCCGCGGCCGCCACGGATCAGCGCACGGTCGCCGACACCTGGGCCCGCCAGCTGGAGTACGCCCCCGTCCTGGCCGTCGCGGACTCGCCCGACGCCGACGACGAGGACCGCGCGCTCCTCGCCCAGCTCCACCCGACCGCCCGGCAGGTCCCGATCGGCGGCCATGGGAATGTGGCGGGCAGCGGTCATGGGGACCTGGCGGGCGCCGCGCTCGCCGGATTCGACGTCGAGGCTGCCGCCGCGGCCCAGCATCCGTCCTGTGCGCTGCTGCCGACCGACGCCGATGAGGCAGGGGTCGCCACCCTCGTATGGCACCGGGACCGGCCCTTCCACCCGGAGCGGCTCTACCAGGCCCTTGAGGACCTGACCTGCGCGGCGGCCCGCAGCCGGGGGCGGTTCTGGCTCGCCGACCATCCGGACACACTGCTCGGCTGGGACGCGGCGGGCGGCGCGCTGTGCGTGGAGAGCGCGGGGCCCTGGCTCGCGTCCCTGCCGGACGCCGCGTGGGAGATGGTGCCGCCGGTGCGGCGGGCCGCCGCCGCGCTCGACTGGCATCCCGAGCACGGCGACTGCTGCCAGCACCTGGTCTTCGTCTCGCCCGGCCTCGACCGCGAAGGGCTCGAACAGGTCCTGGAGTCCTGCCTGTTGACGGACGAGGAGTACGCCGCCGGGCGCGAGGCCTGGAAACACCTGCCCCCCGCCTTCGACACCCTCCTGGAGGCCTGAGCGCCGATGACCTCACGACCATCCACCCTCCACGTGGACCAGTTCTTTCCGCACCCCCTGCCAAGGCCTGGCGCGCGCTGACCGCTTCTCCGGCACCGTTGACGTGCGGGTTCTCGCGTACGAGGTGGAGCGGATGCTCAGCGTCCAGTGGTCCGACGCGGACCCCGCGAACCCGTCGGACCGGACCAATACGTGAACGTTGGAACAGGAAGGGCGCGGTACGCGTCTCTTCCTAGTACATGAAGGCTTCGACCCGGACGATCCGGCGCAGATGATGGCAAGGAAGATCATGGGCGGGGGATGGCGTTCGCATGTCATGCGGGGGCTGGGGCAGGTGCTGACGGAGCTGTAACCAAGGGAGCACCGCGCGTGCACGTGCATCTGCCCATGCATCGGCATGTGAACACAGCTATGATCCGGGACAGTTGACTACTGCATCTAGAACGTTCCACAGCGTTCTGGAGCCACATCAGGCACTGCACCACCACCGGGGAGCGACTGTGCATCACGTGTTCAACGGCATGGCTGCCAAGGAGCTGCACGGGGTGGTCTGGCAGAAGAGCAGGCACAGCAACTCGCAGGGGGCCTGCGTGGAGTTCGCGAAACTGCCGGGCGGCGACGTCGCCGTACGGAACTCGCGGTTCCCCGACGGGCCGGCGCTCGTCTACACGCGCGCCGAGATAGAGGCCATGCTGCTCGGCATGAAGGACGGGGAGTTCGACCACCTCATAGGTGGCTGACCCACAACCCGCCAGCAACGTCAGCCACACCGGCTACATCAGCTACGCCAGCTGGAACAGCGCCCATACGACCTTGCCCCGCAGCGCGCCCGCGAGCGGGTGCCAGCCCCAGCTGTCGCTGAACGAGTCCACCAGGAACAGGCCGCGGCCCGATTCGGCCGAAAAGTCGTCGTCGGTCTCGCGCGCGACCGGACTGTCGTCGCTGGGGTCGCGCACCGCGCACACCAGGCGTGAGGTCCAGCGCATCAAGTGCAGCCGCACCGGCGGGCCGTGGTCGCGCGGGGTGTCCGACGGCAGGGCATGTCTGAGGGCGTTGGTGACCAGTTCGGAGACGACGAGGGCGATGTCGTCGAAGCGCTCTTCCAGTTCCCACTGACCCAGCGTCTTACGGGTGAACTGCCGTGCGCTGCCCACCGCTTCATAGCGGGCGGGCAAGGAGCAGGACGCGGCGCTGGAGACGGCTGAGGGGTCGAGTGGGGGAAGCCCCTGCCGTAACGGCTCGAGCATGGTCGATCCATTCGTCCCCATGCGAGGCACTCCCCGGTTTCGCGGTACATAGCGATGGAGCGGTGGTGCGGTCGGTACAGCGGCGCTGCGACGGTCATACAGCGGTGGCGCGCGGACCATGGTTCCGAATGCGTACAGCAGATGCAAGGGCAGATGCACGTGCACGCGCCGGACTTGGTCGTTCCCGTGCTATTTCTGGCCCATTTCTTCCTATGACTTCTTGTGGAGGACTTCCGAAGGCTTTCCGTTTCTGTAACCGAACGAGTACCGCCTGAAGCGTTTAATGGCAGACTGCTGGCTTCCAAGTGATGGGGAGGATTGAGCGAAGTGACCGCAGGGGAGTCGAGCGGCTCGGTCGTACGGCGCATGCTCCTTGGCTCGCAACTAAGGCGCCTGAGGGAATCGCGCGGCATCACCCGTGAAGCGGCCGGCTACTCGATCCGAGCCTCCGAATCGAAGATCAGCCGCATGGAGTTGGGACGGGTGAGCTTCAAGTCCAGGGACGTCGAGGACCTGTTGACGCTGTACGGCGTCTCCGACGAGGGCGAACGGGTCGCGTTGCTCTCCCTCGCCAAGGAGGCCAACCTCGCGGGCTGGTGGCACAGTTACTCCGACGTCCTGCCGGGCTGGTTCCAGACGTACGTCGGTCTCGAAGGCGCCGCATCGCTCATCCGCGTCTACGAAGTCCAGTTCGTCAACGGCCTGTTGCAGACCGAGGCGTACGCCCACGCGGTCGTCGCGCGCGGCATGAAGGGCGCGAGCAAGGCGGACATCGAACGCCGCGTGGCCCTGCGCCTCGAACGCCAGAAGCTGCTCATCTCCGAGCGCGCCCCGGGCTTCCACTGCGTTCTCGACGAGGCGGCGCTCCGACGCCCGTACGGGGACCGGGAAGTGATGCGGGGTCAGCTCCAGCATCTGATCGAGATCTCCGAACGGCCGAATGTCACTCTTCAGGTCATGCCGTTCGGTTTCGGTGGGCACTCGGGCGAGAGCGGAGCGTTCACCATGCTGCGCTTCCCGGAATCGGACCTGTCGGACGTCGTGTACGTGGAACAGCTGACCGGAGCCCTGTACCTCGACAAGCCGGAGGAAGTCGGCCAGTACGAGCGGGTGGTGAGCGAGCTGCGCCGCGACAGCCCGAATCCGGCCGATAGTCGAGACCTTCTGCGAGGTCTGCTCCAACTGACGTGACCGGTCAGTAGGATGACGCCAAATCAGATGTCTGCACAGTCTGCGGCAAGGGGTCTCATGTCCTTCTTCACTGACCTGGCTCACCAATACATAGACGGTGAGTGGAAGGCCGGTTCCGGCTCCTGGGACATCATCGACTTCAATCCGTACGACGGTGAGAAGCTGGCGTCGATCACCGTGGCGACGGCCGACGAGGTGGACCAGGCCTACCGAGCGGCCGATCGCGCGCAGCGGGACTGGGGGACCACCAGCCCCTACGTCAGGCGCGCGGTCTTCGAGCGGGCCCTGCGCATAGTCGAGGACCGCGAGGAAGAGATATCCGAGGCGATCGTCGCCGAGCTGGGCGGCACCCGGCTCAAGGCCGCCTTCGAGATCCACCTCACCAAGGAGTTCCTGCGCGAGGCCGTCCATGTCGCGCTGCAGCCCGAGGGCCGCATCCTGCCGTCGCCCGTCGACGGCAAGGAGAACCGCGTCTACCGCGAACCGGTGGGCGTGGTCGGGGTCATCAGCCCCTTCAACTTCCCGCTCCTGCTCTCCCTGAAGACGGTCGCCCCGGCGCTCGCGCTCGGCAACGCGGTGGTGCTCAAGCCGCATCAGAACACGCCGGTGATGGGCGGCAGTTTCCTCGCGAAGCTCTTCGAGGACGCGGGCCTCCCGGCCGGTGTTCTGAACGTGGTCATCACCGACATAGCCGAGATCGGTGACGCGTTCATCGAGCACCCGGTGCCCAGTGTCATCTCCTTCACCGGCTCGGATCGCGTGGGCCGCCATGTCGGCACGGTCTGCGCCGCCAACTTCAAGCGGTCGATCCTGGAGCTCGGCGGCAACAGCGCTCTGGTCGTCCTGGACGACGCGGACGTCGACTACGCCGTGGACGCGGCGGTCTTCAGCCGCTTCGTGCACCAGGGGCAGGTCTGCATGGCCGCCAACCGCATCCTCGTGGACCGGTCGCTGCAGGCGGAGTTCACCGACAAGTTCGTCGCCAAGGTCGCGTCCCTGAAGGTCGGCGACCCGGCGGACCCGGCGACCCACATCGGCCCGCTGATCAACTCCTCGCAGGCGGACGCGGTGGCGAAGACCGTCGACCAGACGGTGGCCGCGGGCGCGAAGGTCCTCCTGCACGGCCGCACCGACGGCAATCTGGTGGCCCCCTCCGTCCTGACGGACCTGCCCGCCGACTCGCCGACCCTCCAGCAGGAGATCTTCGGCCCGGTGGCGCTGCTCGTCCCCTTCGACGGCGAGGAAGAAGCCGTACGCATCGCCAACGACACCCCGTACGGGCTCAGCGGCGCCGTCCACACCGCCGACGTCGAGCGCGGTGTGCGGTTCGCGCGGCGGATCCGCAGCGGCATGTTCCACGTGAACGACGGCACCGTGCACGACGAGCCGATCGTGCCGTTCGGCGGCGAGAAGAGCTCGGGCGTCGGGCGCCTGAACGGCGAGTCGACGGTGGACGCGTTCACGACGCAGAAGTGGATCTCGGTGCAGCACGGCCGCTCCCGTTTCCCCTTCTGAGGGTTTCCCCTTACTCCCGTGGCCGAGGGCTAGAGGGACCCGCGCAGATCCTCGGCCCGCAGCAGCTCGTCGGCGGCCGCCTGCCGCTCCTCCTCGGTCAGCCGGACCGCCGCGGCCCGGTCGAGCCACTCGGCAGGACGCTCCGGCTCGCCGAGCTGCTCGGCCATCTCGGCCCGCACGACGTACAGCTTCACGAGCTGTACGGGGGTGGGGGTGCCGTCCGCCGCGAGCGCGTGGTCGATGATGCGGGCCGCGGCCGAGGGGTCCTCCTTGGACTCGCCGAGGAGTACGGCCTGGTGCAGGGCGCGCGCGTACCTCTCCTTCGGTACCGCCGAGTGTGCGAAGGAGTCGGCGATGGGCTGCCCGACGCGGACGTTGTTGCCCGCGGGGTCCGTCATCAGGAACTGCCGCACCCCGTAGCTCATGTCCTTCAGGGCGCCGATGCGAGGCAGGCCGCGGGTCGGTATCCGGCCGAGGGTCTGCTTGAGGCCGGCGCGGAACGAGGCGTGGAGGGCGTCCACGTCGTCGGTGATGACGTAGCAGGCGCTGATGGACGCCTTGGGGTCGTAGCCCTTCATGCGGAAGAACTGGAACTGCATGTCGCCGCGCTCCACGACGCCGTACTGATAGGGGCTCTTCTGGTGGAAGGTCACCTCGAAGCCGATGGCTTTGTAGAAGTCGAGGGTCTCGTCGAGCTCGTGGCAGGGGAACAAGGGGATCATTGTCTCGGCCATTCCGCTAGTCTAATCAAAATTGATTAGAAGGAGGTGGCTTTGATGTCGGCGATCCGACTCCTTGTCCTCGGCGCCGTCCGTCAGCACGGGCGGGCCCACGGCTATCAGGTCCGCAACGACCTGGAGTACTGGGGCGCCCATGAGTGGTCCAACGCCAAGCCCGGCTCGATCTACCACGCGTTGAAGCAGATGGCCAAGCAAGGCCTGCTGCTCGCGCACGAGATCGCCCCGTCGACCGCGGGCGGCCCGCCGCGCACGGAGTACGAGATGACGGACGCGGGCACCGAGGAGTACCTGAACCTGCTCCGGTCCAACCTGGTCTCGTACGACCAGCGGCCCGACATGCTCTCGGCGGCTCTCGGCTTCATCGTCGACCTGCCCCGCGACGAGGCGGTCGAGCTCCTGAAGCAGCGGGTGCGGGGCATCGAGGAATGGCGCAGGTCCGTCACGGAGTACTACACCCCGGAGGAAGGGCCTGAGCAGCTCGGGCACATCGGCGAGATCATGAACCTCTGGGTGCACACGGCCGACGGGGGTGTGGAGTGGACCCGCGGCCTGATCGCGCGGATCGAGGGCGGCGCGTACACATTCGCGGGGGAGGGTGAGCCGTTCGTCGGCGTCCTCGCCGAGGGTGAGGAGAACCCGTTCGGGACCGGGGAGCCGCACGCGGGGGACGAGTACTGACCGGCGGCGGGGTGCCCGTGTCGGGCGGCGAAGAAGTACTGCTGATCAAGTTTGACTAATCCGCGGTCCGGGGATACCTTCCTTCGCGTTGGCCCGTAGTCAAGTTTGACTACGGGGGTGGGGCAGGGGCTTGAAGGGAGACGGATGACGGACGCGATCGTCGTCGAGGGCGCACGGAAGCGGTACGGGGACAAGTGGGCGCTCGACGGCCTCGACCTGACGGTCGGGCGCGGCACGGTGCACGGCGTGCTCGGCCCGAACGGCGCCGGCAAGACCACCGCGGTGCGGGTGCTCGCCACGCTGCTGCGGGCGGACGAGGGCCGGGTGGAGGTCGCCGGGTACGACGTGCGGCGCAGTCCCGACGAGGTGCGCAGGCGCATCGGGCTGCTCGGTCAGCACGCCGCGCTGGACGAGGAGTTGAGCGGCCGCCAGAACCTGGACATGTTCGGGCGGCTCCACCACCTGGGCGCACGCCACGCGCGCGTGCGGGCCGACGAGCTCCTGGAGCGGTTCGGTCTCGGGGATACGGGGCGCAAGGCGGTCAAGCAGTACAGCGGCGGTATGCGGCGCCGCCTGGACCTCGCGGCCTCGCTCGTCACGGAGCCGGACGTGCTGTTCCTGGACGAGCCGACGACCGGGCTCGACCCCCGGGGCCGCACGGAGGTCTGGGTGGCGGTGCGCTCCCTGGTCGACGGCGGGACGACGGTGCTGCTCACCACGCAGTACCTCGAAGAGGCGGACCAGCTCGCCCACCGCATCTCGGTGATCGACCGGGGCCGGGTCATCGCGGACGGCACGGCGGACGAGCTGAAGTCGAGGACGGGCGGTGACCGGATCGACGTGGTGGTTCGGGACGCGGCTCAACTGGACCTTGCCGCACGCCTCTTGCCGGGCGACGCCACCGTGGACGTGGACCGGCGCCTGGCGAGCGCTCCGGTGGTCGACCGCATGGAGGCGCTCACCGGGGTCGTACAGGCCCTGCGGGAGGCCGGGGTCGAGGCCGAGGACATCGCGGTGCGCAGGCCGACCCTGGACGAGGTGTTCCTGCGCCTGACGGGCCGCGCGGATGACCAGGAACGTACGGCGGATCACCAGGAACGTACGAAGGAGGCCGTGTGAGTACGACGATGGCGAGCGGTACACCGACGCGCAGCCGGATGCCGGTGGCGAGCGGCGCGCCCGCACGGTGGGCCGTGATCGACTCCTGGACCATGACGCGGCGCGAACTCGCGCACTGGGCACGGCAGCCCGTGCAGGTCCTGGTCGGCCTGGTCTTCCCGGTGATGCTGCTGCTGATGTTCAACTACCTGATCGGCGGCGGAAAGGGCATCGCGGGCGACTACGCCGAGTTCCTGGTGCCCGGCATGTTCGCGCTGACCATGGCCTTCGGCCTGGACGCGACGATGGTCGCCGTCACCCAGGACCTCAACAAGGGTGTGATCGACCGCTTCCGGTCCATGCCGATGACCAACGGCGCGGTCCTGGTGGGCCGTTCGGCCGCCGACATGCTCCAGTCGCTCGCCTCGCTGCTCGTCATGATCGGCGTCGGACTCGCGATCGGCTGGCGCTGGCACGGCTCCTTCGGCGCTGCGCTAGGCGCGGTGGGCCTGCTGCTCCTGCTGCGGTTCGCGATGCTGTGGATCGGCATCCACCTGGCGATGGTCGCGGGCAGACCGGAGCTGGTCGTAGCCGTGCAGATCCTGGTCTGGCCGGTGGGGTTCCTCTCCAACGCCTTCACGGTCCCGCAGAACATGCCGGGCTGGCTCGGCGCGACGGTCGAGTGGAACCCGATGTCGGCGACGGCCACGGCCGTGCGTGATCTGTTCGGCAACGACCCCGGGGTGGTGGGTACTTCCTGGGCCGCCGAGCACGCGGGGCTGCTCGCCGTGGTGTGGCCCGTGGTGCTCGTGGGGGTGTTCATGCCGCTGGCGGTACGGAGGTTCGGCGGGCTCAGCAAGTAGCCCCTCCGGGGCGCGGTGTGCCGCCTAGTGGTGGAAGCTCGTCGCCGCGTCCCGGTCCCGGGTGAACGGGCGGGGCTGCTCCCGCAGTTCGGGCACCAGGCTGCTCAGATCCGCCATGAAGAGCTCCGCGAGGTCGGCCGTGAACCCGTTGCGGCAGACCACGCGGAGGACCGCCAGATCCTCGCGGTTGGCCGGGAAGGTGTACGCGGGGACCAGCCAGCCGCGCTCGCGGAGCCGCCGGGACACGTCGAAGACGTCGTACGCCGTCACGTCGTCCCGTGTCGTGAAGGCGAAGACCGGCAGCTGGTCCCCGCGGGTGATCAGCCGGAAGTCGCCGAGCGCCTCGATGCGGTCCGCGAGGCCACGGGCGACGTCCCTGGCCGTCTGCTGGACGGCGCGGTAGCCCTCGCGGCCCAGGCGCAGGAACGTGTAGTACTGCGCGGCGACCTGCGCGCCCGGCCGGGAGAAGTTCAGCGCGAACGTCGGCATGTCACCGCCGAGGTAGTTCACCCGGAAGACCAGCTCCTCCGGCAGCGCGTCCGCGTCCCGCCACAGCGCCCAGCCGACGCCCGGGTAGACGAGGCCGTACTTGTGGCCCGAGGTGTTGATCGAGGCGACCCTCGGCAGCCGGAAGTCCCACTCCAGGTCCTCGTCGAGGAAGGGCGCCACCATCGCCCCGGACGCGCCGTCGACGTGCACGGGGATGTCGAGCCCCGTGCGCTCCTGGAGGGCGTCCAGGGCCGCGCAGAGCTCGGCCACGGGCTCGTACGACCCGTCGAAGGTGGAGCCGAGCACGGCCACGACGCCGATCGTGTTCTCGTCGCAGAGCTCGGCGGCGGCCGCCGGGTCGAGGTGGAACCGGTCGCCCTCCATGGGGACCAGGCGCGGCTCGACCTCCCAGAAGTTGCAGAACTTGTCCCAGCAGACCTGGACGTTGACGCCCATGACGAGGTTCGGGCGGGCGGAGGGCGACGGATAGCGGTCGCGGTTGCGTTCGTCCTTGGCCCAGCGGCGCTTGAGCGCCATGGCGGCGAGCATGCACGCCTCGCTCGACCCGGTCGTCGAACAGCCGACGGCGGCCGCCGGGTCCGGCGCGTGCCACAGGTCGGCGAGCATGGCCACGCAGCGCCGCTCCAGCTCGGCGGTGTGCGGGTACTCGTCCTTGTCGATCATGTTCTTGTCCCGGCACTCCGCCATGAGGACGCCGGCCTGCGGTTCCATCCAGGTGGTGACGAAGGTGGCGAGGTTGAGCCGTGAGTTGCCGTCCAGCATCAGCTCGTCGTGCACCAGCTGGTACGCCGTCGTGGGCGGCACCGGCCCGTCGGGCAGGCGGTGCTTGGGCGGGGCCTCGGTCATGCCGCTGACCGGGTCGGCTGCTCCGTAGAAGGGGTTCACCGCGAGGCTGCGCCCCTTGGAGTCGGCTTCCTGGTCCTCGCTGCGGTGGAGCGGCATGGTCGGTCTCCTTTCATGCCCCCGTTGGTGAGGATATGGGCGGCTGCCGGGGTCCGCACTTGCACCTCACGCGACGTGAGGACTCAGGCTGAGGTGCGTACCGAGAGAGAGGCGGAAGCCATGAGCTACTCCGTGGGGCGGGTCGCCGGTTTCGCCGGGGTGACGGTGCGCACGCTGCACCACTACGACGAGATCGGCCTGTTCGTGCCCAGCGAGCGCAGCCGTACGGGCCACCGGCGCTACACCGACGGCGACCTGGACCGGCTGCAGCAGATCCTCTTCTACCGGGAGCTCGGCTTCCCCCTCGACGAGGTGGCGGCCCTCCTGGACGACCCGGAGACGGACCTACGGGTGCACCTGCGCCGTCAGCACGAACTGCTGACCGCGAGGATCACCAAGCTCCAGGAGATGGCCGCCGCCGTCGAGACCGCCATGGAGGCGAAGAAGATGGGCATCAACCTCACGCCCGAGGAGAAGTTCGAGGTCTTCGGGGACCACGACCCCGAGCAGTACGCGGACGAGGTCGAACGCCGCTGGGGCCACACCGAGGCCTACAAGGAGTCGCAGCGCAAGGCCGCCTCGTACACCAAGGAGGACTGGCAGCGGATCAACGACGAGTTCTCCGCGGTGCACGCGCGCATGGCGGAGCTGCTCACCCGGGATCTGCCGGCGGACTCGGTGGAGGCGATGGACGTGGCGGAGGAGCACCGCCGCTTCATCGGGCGCTTCCACTACACCTGCTCGCACGAGCTGCACACCTGCCTCGGCGAGATGTACGTGGCGGACGAGCGGTTCACGGCCGTCTACGAGGCGATCCGGCCGGGGCTCGCGGTCTATATGCGGGACGCGATCGTGGCGAACGCGGCGCGGAACGGCTGAGCAGGGGGATCAGTAAGGGGCACCCGCCATGGGCGGGTGCCCCTTACTGTCATGACTCCTGGACGATCACGGCCGCCGTGCCGTACGCGCACACCTCGGTGCCGACATCCGCGGCCTCGGCGACGTCGAAGCGCATCATCAGGACCGCGTTGGCGCCCCGCGCGCGTGCCTGCTCGATGAGCCGCTCCATCGCTTGGTTGCGGGTCTCCACCAGCGTTTTCGTCAGTCCCTTCAGCTCGCCGCCGATCATGGACTTGAGGCCGGCGCCGATCTGGCTGCCCAAGTGCCGGGAGCGCACGGTGAGGCCGAAGACCTCACCGATAACCTGTTGTACGCGGTAGCCCGGTACGTCGTTCGTCGTCACGACCAGTACGTCGGAGCGCGGATCGGTGCCACCGCCGAAGTCTTCGATACCCATGGCACACAGCTTTGCCCCAGAACACGCACAGTGCACCCTGGGGAGAACAGTGGAACCAGGGCACGACACCCCGCGTTGATAGCTTTGGGCGGCCATCCCCCCGCCGCATCGCCCTCTCACCCACAGGAGCCCCGAACCGTGACGACGCTTGCGCTCGGACCAAGCTGGCTGGATCCGGATTACCTCCTGAACACGTTCGGGGTCTGGGGCCTGCTCGCGATCGTCTTCGCCGAGTCGGGCCTGCTCATCGGCTTCTTCCTGCCGGGTGACTCGCTGCTGTTCACGACGGGCCTGCTGATCACGACGAAGCAGCTCGACTTCCCGCTCTGGCTCTGCATCGTCCTCATCTGCATCGCCGCGATCCTCGGCGACCAGGCGGGCTATCTCTTCGGCAAGAAGGTCGGCCCCGCGCTCTTCAACCGCCCGGACTCCAAGCTGTTCAAGCAGGAGAACGTGGTCAAGGCGCACGAGTTCTTCGAGAAGTACGGCCCGAAGTCGCTGGTCCTGGCCCGCTTCGTGCCCATCGTGCGGACGTTCACGCCGATCATCGCCGGCGTCAGCGGCATGCGGTACCGCTCGTTCATCACGTTCAACATCATCGGCGGCATCCTCTGGGGTGCCGGTGTCACGATGCTCGGCGCCTGGCTCGGCAAGATCGACTTCGTGCACAAGAACATCGAGGCGATCCTCATCCTGATCGTTCTGATCTCGGTGGTGCCGATCGCGATCGAGTTCCTGCGGGCGCGCAGCAAGTCCAAGAAGGCGGCAGCGGCCGAGGGCGAGGCCCCCGGAGCCGCCCCGGCGTCCCGCGGCCGGCACGCGAAGCGCTAGCCGGTCACCGGTGGGACCCGGGGTCAGAAGCCTCGGGTCCGCTTCGCCGCCCGGCGGTTCGCCGCCGTGGTGGCCCCCGGGATCTTGAGGATCATCCGCGAGACCTCGCTTCCGAGGTTCACGCCGATCGCGATGGCAAGGGCCGTCGCCGCCGCCTTGGTGAGCGAGTTGATGCCCGTGTTCATGTCGTTCTGGGCCAGGGCGAGCAGGCCGAAGTACGTCGCGCTGCCGGGCAGCAGCGGGCCGATCGCCGCGGTGACGTACGGCAGTGAAGAGGCGAAGCGGTAGCGCGAGAAGAGCTGGCCGAACAGACCCACGAGGCCGGCCGCGACGGCCGTCGCGGCGACCGGCGACAGCTCAAGGGACGTCTGCGCGAGGGCGCCGAACATGACCCAGGCGATACCGCCGTTCAGGGTCACGATGAGCACGGTGTGACGTTCCTGCTGGAGCAGTATCGCGAAGGCGAGGCTCAGCGCCATCGACGCCAGGATCTGGATCACCGGGCGCGAGTCGGTCGCCACGAACGCCGTCTCCGCCTGCAGGCTCGTCGCGTCCAGCATCACGCCGAGCGACAGCACGAGCAGCACGCCGCAGACGATGCCCACGACGAGATAGCAGACCTCCAGCAGGCGCGCGGCCGCCGTGATGTAGTAGCCGGTCAGGCCGTCCTGTACGCCTGCGACCAGGGCTCTTCCCGGGATCAGCGCGAAGAGGCCACCGGTGATCACCGCGGACGCGTTGACCTCCTGGGAGTGCAGGACACTCAGCGTGACGCCCATCGCGGCGGGCGGCATCGCGGCCCCCACGAACTGGTAGAACTCCGGAAGCCCGCGGCCCGCGCAGAGCCACGCGAGACGGTCGCCGAGCATCGCGCCGACCGCCGCGATCAGGAAGACCAGGGCGCCACCGCCGACGAGCACGGATGCCGAGCCCGCGAGCAGCCCGCTGGCCGCGGTGAGCGCCCAGCCGGGGTAGGGGTGGCGGTTACGGCGTATCGCCGCGAGGCGGCGGTAGGCCTCCTCCAGGGTGATCTCGATGTCCGTGTCGCTGATGTCGTCCACCAGCTGGAAGACGGCCGCGAGACGGGTGTAGTCGGTGCCCCTTCGGCGCACCGTCCTGGAGGCCGTGATCGGGTCGTCGACCAGGGACGGCTGGTGCGAGATCGAGAGCAGCGTGAACGTGACGGTCGGCTCGCAGCGGTCGAGGCCGTAACTGCGGCAGACGGCGAACATCGCCGCCTCGACGTCCTCGGCGCCCTCACCGCCCGCGAGCAGCAGCTCGCCGATACGCAGCGTCAGGTCGAGCACGCGCGGCACCGCGGGCCCGGTCTCGTCCTCGTGCTTCTGCGTGGCTTCCGGAGTGGGCCGCTCGGCGACCGGCATGCGCAGCATCGTGCGCATCTGGTCCTGCCAGGGCGTCTCCTTGGTGAGCTTCACCAGGGGGATGCCGTGCGGGGGCGTGAACGCGGGTGGCGCGTTGCGGGAGCTGTAGGTGTTCGGCGTGGTGAACGCCGACTTCTCGGTCTCCTGCGTGGTCGACGAGGGATTCGCCATACCGTTCGGGAGCGCAAACTCGGAGGTGGTCTGCGACTCGTCCTCGGGTGCCGGTGGCTGCGGCATCACACCGGTGGGCTGAGTGAACGCACTCCGGGCCTCATCCGACTGTGGCTTACGGTCTTCGGCCTCCTGATCAGCCACTTTCACTGCCTCGCTCCCACATACGAACCTTGCGCACCTCCAGTACGAACAGTATGCGCACAGATACGCGAACGGGCCGCGTGGTCTTCGTGAAGATCACGCGGCCCGTCAGGGGCTTCGCAGGGGCACTCAGTGACCCTGGGCCTCCGCACGCTTGTACGACTTCTCGATCTCGGCCTCGGCGTCCGCGCGGCCGACCCAGTCGGCGCCCTCGACGGACTTGCCGGGCTCCAGGTCCTTGTAGACCTCGAAGAAGTGCTGGATCTCCAGGCGGTCGAACTCGGAGACGTGGTGGATGTCGCGCAGGTGCTCCACACGGGGGTCCGACGCCGGGACGCAGAGCAGCTTGTCGTCGCCGCCCGCCTCGTCGGTCATCCGGAACATGCCGATCGCGCGGCACTTGATGAGGCAGCCCGGGAAGGTCGGCTCGTCCAGGATGACGAGGGCGTCCAGCGGGTCACCGTCCTCGCCGAGGGTGTTCTCGACGAATCCGTAGTCCGCGGGGTAGCTGGTCGACGTGAAGAGGCGACGGTCCAAGCGGATCCGGCCGGTCTCGTGGTCCACCTCGTACTTGTTCCGCGAACCCTTCGGAATCTCGATGGTGACGTCGAACTCCACGGGTGGCTCCTCCATGATCAGCACATACTTCGGGTGGTTAAGTGTCCCTCACGCAGATGTGTGATCGCGAAAGGGGCTGGTCGTCGTGCCCGAGCTCAAGCCTTGGCAGCAGACCCGGCAGCAGGTCGGCAAGCTCCTGAGGCAGCTTCCCAAGCCGTCGGCTCCCAAGATCTCCGCCGCTCTCAGGACTCCTGCGAAGCGCAAGACCCTGCAGCTCACAGCGGGTGCGGCAACCGTCGGACTCGCGATCGCGGCTGGTGCCGTGGCCGCGGCCGGGCCCTGGGACTCCTCCGGTCAGCGTACGGCCGAGCGGGACTGGGCGGCCTCCCAGGAGGCCGGGGGTGGCACAGATCACGGCGGTCGTACGTCCGGACGGGCGCCCGCGGCGCCGCCGAGCGCCCCTTCCGTGCTCAAGGGGCTCGGCGTGCGCGCGGGCTCCGCGCACGGCGGCTCCGCGCCCGCTCCGGACGGCAAGGCGCTCGCGGGCGTCCTCGATCCGCTCCTCAAGGCCACGGCGCTCGGTCCCGAGCGCTCGGCGGTCGTCATCGACGCGGGCTCCGGGCGGCGGGTCTACGGCAAGGGCGGCGGCGACGCCCTCACGCCGGCGTCCACCACCAAGATCGCCACGGCGGTCGCGGCGCTGACCTCGGCGGGGGCGGACCACCGCATCACCACGAAGACGGTCATCGAGCCGGACTCCAAGGAGGTCATCCTCGTCGGAGGCGGCGACCCGACGCTCACGGCCCGCAAGGACGGCCCGTACGCGAAGAGCGCCGCGAGCCTGCGGAAACTGGCGAAGGGCACCGCGCGCGCCCTGAAGGACCGCGGCGTCGACAAGGTGACCCTCACGTACGACACCTCGCTCTACTCGGGGGAGCAGCAGCACCCCATCGGCCCGAACGAGAACCTCACGCTGGTCAGCGCCCTGATGGCCGACGAGGGCCGCCTCGACGACTCGTCCAGCGGCCCCGCCCCGCGCTCGGGCGACCCGGCGGGGGACGCCGCGAAGAAGTTCGCGGGCCTCCTGGAGAAGGAGGGCATCCAGACGGGTGCGGGCGCCAAGGAGAAGAAGGAGCCGGGTCCCTCCAAGGCTTCCGAGCGCGCCGATTCCCTCGCCAAGGTCGAGTCCCCGCCGCTCTCGGCGCTCGTGGAGCGGATGCTGACGCACAGCGACAACGACATCGCCGAGGCGCTGGCCCGCCAGACGGCGCTCGCCGCCAAGGAGCCGGTGAGCTTCGACGGCGCGGGCAGGGCGATCGCGGCCCAGCTCAAGAAGTCGCAACTCCCTCTCTCCGGAACGAAGTTCGCGGACGGCAGCGGTCTGGACCGCGCGGACCGCAGCTCGGCGGAGCTCCTCGCCGCGCTCCTGGCCCGCGCCGCCGACCCCGCCCACCCGGAACTGCGCTCGGTGGTGACGGGCCTGCCCGTGGCGGGCTTCACGGGCACCCTGGTCGACCGCTACCCCGAGGACTCCCCGGGCACCGGCGTCGTACGCGCCAAGACCGGCACCCTGACCGGCGTGAACACCTTGGCGGGCACGGTCGTGGACACGGAAGGCCGCCTCCTGGTCTTCGCCTTCATGACCACGGGCACAAGCGACCCCAAGGCGGCCCAGGCGGCCCTGGACGAGATGGCGTCGGCGGTGGCGAAGTGCGGTTGCCGGTAGCGGGCCTCGGAGTCGCAGGCGATGGACGGTCTGATTTCAATCGCTTCCCGTTGACCCCTACGGGCCCTGGGTAGGGCAATCTCGGGGGTCAACCACCTCCGCAGGAGGGGCCGAGCACGTACCGTTGACGCATGACGAGCATCGGTGGTGTGGAGATGGTCGACTGGAATCTCGCGGTGGCGACCGCGACCCGGCTCGTGCGGCCGGGTCCAGAAGTGAGCCGGGACGAGGCGCGTGCCATCGTCGCCGAGCTCCGGAAGCATGCGAAGTCTTCGGAGGAGCACGTCCGTTCCTTCACCCGGATGGGCACGGAGGACATTCACGACACCCCGGTGCTCGTCGTCGACCGTGCCGGGTGGATCAAGGCGAACGTCGCCGGTTTCCGGGAGATCCTCAAGCCCCTCCTGGACAAGATGCAGGACCGGCGCTCCGGCGGCCCCGGCGGTGCCGTGCTCGGCGCGGTCGGCGGCAAGGTCACCGGCGTGGAGCTGGGGATGCTGCTCTCCTTCCTCGCCTCACGCGTCCTCGGGCAGTACGAGACCTTCGCCCCGGCCACCCGCGACCTCCCCGCGGGCCAGCACGGCGGCGGCAGGCTCCTCCTGGTGGCGCCGAACATCGTGCACGTCGAGCGCGAACTCGACGTGGACCCCCATGACTTCAGGCTCTGGGTGTGCCTGCACGAGGAGACGCACCGCACCCAGTTCTCCGCCGTGCCCTGGCTGCGGGACCACCTGGAGGGGGAGATCCAGTCATTCCTCTCCGAGACCGAGGTCGACCCGATGACGGTCCTCGAACGCATCAGGGAAGCCGCCCAGTCCCTCGCAGGCGGCCGTCCCGAGGGCGAGGAGGACGACGGGGGCCGCTCCATCGTGGAGCTGGTCCAGACCCCCGCCCAGCGCGAGATCCTCGCCCGCCTCACGGCCGTCATGTCACTCCTCGAGGGGCACGCCGACTTCGTGATGGACGGAGTCGGCCCCGACGTGGTGCCCTCCGTCGGCGAGATCCGGGAGAAGTTCCAGCAGCGCAGGGCCCGCGGGGCGAGCCGCCTTGACCAGGCGCTGCGCAAGCTGCTCGGCCTCGACGCGAAATTGCGCCAATACCGCGACGGTGAGCGTTTTGTGCGCGCGGTGGTGGAGGAGGTCGGAATGGACGGCTTCAACCGGGTGTGGACTTCGCCGAACACGCTGCCCACCAAGTCGGAGATCTCCAAACCGGCGGACTGGGTCGCGCGGGTGCACCGTAAGGGAGAGTGAGGCCGGCAGGGGAGCGAGTTGCGGCCGATGGCAGGCGTACGCCCCCGCAATCACCCGTCCGAGGGACCGTGAGCCATGGGTAGGCGTGCAATGCTCGGGGAACGGCTCGGCTCTGTCACCATCGACACACTCTGAGTGACTAACCTCGTGGGATCTGTCTGAGGGCCGATCCCCCGAGAGCGGTCCTGAGTGACAGGTCCGAGGCTCACCCCCGAACTTCATGAAGGGAACCGGACATGGGTCCCCATCCTGCGGTCGCGGCGATACGCCTGGCGGTCCGCCGCGTACTCCACGACGTACTGACCGACGTACAGCGCACCGACGACGCCCACCGCGCCGCTCCACGGCGCCCCGACGCACAGCGCAGCCCCGAGCACGTCCCCTCAGGTTCCGCTCACGCCCAGCCTCCACGCGAGCAGGCCACGCCGCCACTCGTGCTGGTCGCCTGCTCCGGCGGCGCCGACTCCATGGCGCTCGCCTCCGCGCTCGCCTTCGAGGCCCCCAAGCTCGGCATCCGCGCCGGCGGCGTGACCGTCGACCACGGACTGCAGGACGGGTCCGACCTGCGCGCCGCCGAGGTCGTCTCGCGGCTCACCGCACTCGGCCTGGACCCGATCGAGTCCGTCGCCGTCGACGTCGGCAGGGACGGCGGCCCCGAGGCCGCTGCCCGCGACGCGAGGTACGGCGCGCTCGACGCCGTGGCGGAGCGCCATGGCGCCGCCGCGATCCTGCTCGGCCACACCCGCGACGACCAGGCGGAGACCGTCCTGCTGGGGCTCGCCCGCGGCTCCGGCATCCGCTCCCTGTCCGGGATGGCGGCCGTGTCCGGCGGTCCGGGCGCCGACCGGCGCTACCGCCGCCCCTTCCTGCACATCGACCGGCAGACGGCCCGCAAGGCCTGCATGGTCCAGTCGCTGCCCGTCTGGGACGACCCGCACAACACCGACCCCGCCTACACCCGCTCGCGGCTGCGGCACGAAGGCCTGCCCGCCCTGGAGAAGGCGCTCGGCAAGGGCGTCGTGGAAGCACTCGCCCGTACGGCCCAGTTGTCCCGGGATGACGCCGACGCCCTGGACCACTGGGCCGCGCAGGCGGAAGCCTCCGTGCGCGACGCCGCGGGACTCCTGGAGTGCGCGAAGCTCTACGCCCTGCCGCCCGCCGTGCGCCGCCGCATCGTCCGCCGCGCGGCCATCGAGGCGGGCGCCCCGGCCGGGGCGCTGTTCGCCCGGCATCTCGAAGAAGTCGACCGGCTGATCACGGGCTGGCGCGGCCAGGGAGCCATCAATCTCCCGGGCAAAGTCGTCGCCCAGCGCCAGGGTGGCAGACTGGTGATCCGGCAAGGCTGTTGACCGAGGGACCCCCGGGTCCCACGCAGCCGGTGTGACGGACGACCGAAAGTGATGCGGGTGGACGCGAAAGACATGGGCACCGACCTTCAGTCGGTGCTCATCACCAAGGAAGAGATCGACGCGAAGCTGGCCGAGCTGGCCGCGAAGATCGACGCGGAGTACGCGGGCAAGGACCTGCTGATCGTCGGTGTGCTCAAGGGCGCGGTGATGGTCATGGCGGACCTCGCGCGTGCGCTGTCCACCCCGCTCACCATGGACTGGATGGCCGTGTCGTCGTACGGCGCGGGCACCCAGTCCTCCGGTGTCGTGCGGATCCTCAAGGACCTGGACACCGACATCAAGGGCAAGCACGTCCTGATCGTCGAGGACATCATCGACTCCGGTCTGACGCTGTCCTGGCTGCTCTCCAACCTCGGCTCGCGCGAGCCGGCGTCGCTGAAGGTGTGCACGCTGCTGCGCAAGCCCGAGGCCGCCAAGGTCGCGATCGACGTGGAGTGGGTCGGCTTCGACATCCCGAACGAGTTCGTCATCGGGTACGGCCTGGACTACGCGGAGAAGTACCGCAACCTGCCGTTCGTCGGCACCCTCGCACCGCACGTCTACGGCGGCTGATCACCGGGAGCCTCGGCCCCCTCACGGCCAACTCGGCGGGGGCGGCCGGGAACCCTCACCCGTTTCCCGGCGTTGAAGCATGCGAAGACGGGTTTGTCAGCCGTCCCGTGCGGCTTCGGGTGACAATGCTGGGGTACCGTCCGAAGAACAGTCTTTATCAAACTCACTATGGCAGGAGGGACGGGGCGTCATCGCTCCGTATGGATGGACGTGAAGCGATACTTCCGTGGGCCAGTCATGTGGATCGTGCTGGCCGTCCTTGCCGTGGTCGTGTTGATGCAGGTCGTCGGTTCGTCCGGCGGCTACAAGACGGTGGACACCGGCCAGGTTGTGCAGGCGATCAACGACGACAAGGTCGAATCCGCCAAGCTCACCACCGGTGACGAGTCGACCATCAAGGTCGAGCTCAAGGACGGCCAGAAGGTCAAGGACAGCAGCAAGATCCAGGCGAGTTACATCGGCAACCAAGGTGTCGACATCGCCAAGACCTTGCAGGACAAGTACCAGGACAAGAAGATCCCGGACGGTTACACCGTCTCGCCGTCGAAGCAGAACCCGTTCGTCGGCATCCTTCTTTCCCTGCTCCCCTTCGTACTCATCGTCGTTGTCTTCCTGTTCCTGATGAATCAGATGCAGGGCGGCGGCTCCCGGGTCATGCAGTTCGGGAAGTCCAAGGCCAAGCTGATCACCAAGGACACCCCGAAGACGACGTTCTCCGATGTGGCCGGATCGGACGAGGCAGTCGAAGAACTCCACGAGATCAAGGAGTTCCTCCAGGAGCCCGCCAAGTTCCAGGCCGTCGGGGCCAAGATCCCCAAGGGCGTGCTCCTGTACGGGCCGCCCGGCACGGGTAAGACGCTCCTCGCGCGCGCTGTCGCGGGTGAGGCCGGCGTCCCCTTCTACTCGATCTCCGGTTCCGACTTCGTCGAGATGTTCGTCGGTGTCGGTGCCTCGCGAGTGCGTGACCTCTTCGAGCAGGCCAAGGCGAACGCCCCGGCGATCGTCTTCGTCGACGAGATCGACGCCGTCGGCCGGCACCGCGGTGCCGGTATGGGCGGCGGTCACGACGAGCGCGAGCAGACGCTGAACCAGCTGCTCGTCGAGATGGACGGCTTCGACGTGAAGGGCGGCGTCATCCTGATCGCCGCCACGAACCGCCCCGACATCCTCGACCCGGCGCTGCTTCGCCCCGGTCGTTTCGACCGTCAGATCGCGGTCGACCGCCCGGACATGCAGGGCCGTCTGGAGATCCTCAAGGTTCACCAGAAGGGCAAGCCGGTCGCCCCGGACGTCGACCTGGGCGCGGTCTCGCGGCGTACGCCCGGGTTCACGGGCGCCGACCTGTCGAACGTGCTGAACGAAGCGGCGCTCCTCACGGCGCGCGGCGACAAGAAGCTGATCGACAATCACGCACTGGACGAGGCGATCGACCGCGTCGTGGCGGGTCCGCAGAAGCGGACGCGGATCATGTCCGACAAGGAGAAGAAGATCACCGCGTACCACGAGGGCGGACACGCCCTGGTCGCGGCGGCGTCTCCGAACTCGGACCCGGTCCACAAGATCACGATCCTGTCGCGCGGCCGGGCCCTGGGTTACACCATGGTCCTGCCCGAAGAGGACAAGTACTCGACCACGCGCAACGAAATGCTCGACCAGCTCGCGTACATGCTGGGCGGGCGCGCGGCCGAGGAGCTCGTCTTCCACGACCCGACGACGGGCGCGGCGAACGACATCGAGAAGGCCACCGCGACCGCACGTGCCATGGTCACGCAGTACGGCATGACCGAGCGGCTCGGCGCGATCAAGTTCGGCGGTGACAACACCGAGCCGTTCCTGGGCCGCGAGATGGGCCACCCGCGCGATTACTCGGAAGAGGTCGCGGCGCTGGTCGACGAAGAGGTCAAGAAGCTCATCGAGACCGCGCACAACGAAGCGTGGGAGATCCTCGTCGAGAATCGCGACGTTCTCGACAACCTCGTTCTGCAGCTCCTCGAGAAGGAGACGCTCAACAAGGAACAGATCGCCGAGGTCTTCGCAGGCATCGTGAAGCGTCCGGCCCGCCCGGCGTGGACCGGTTCCTCGCGGCGCACGCCCTCGACCCGTCCGCCGGTGCTCTCCCCCCGGGAGCTGTCACTGACGAACGGTGCGAACGGCACCACGCCCGCGGTGACCGCGGGCACGGAGGCCCCGCCCGCGACCGGCATCGAGGTGGCCCCGGAGGACCGCCCCGAGAGCTGACCCCGAGCGCCTCAGCAGGCCCGGAATGGATGCTGCGCCCCCCAGGTTCTAGCCTGGGGGGCGCAGTTTTTCGTACGCACGGACGCAACCGGTGCGTGGAACGCTAGGAACGAGGCACACATGACCGACCCCGTGACGCTGGACGGCGAGGGCACGATCGGCGAGTTCGACGAGAAGCGAGCCGAGAACGCCGTGCGCGAGCTGCTGATCGCGGTCGGGGAGGACCCGGACCGCGAGGGCTTGCGGGAGACGCCCGGTCGCGTGGCACGGGCGTACAGGGAGATATTCGGCGGTCTGTGGCTCAAGGCCGAGGATGTCCTGACGACGACGTTCGATCTCGGCCACGACGAGATGGTCCTGGTGAAGGACATCGAGGTGCAGAGCTCCTGTGAGCACCACCTGGTCCCCTTCCACGGCGTCGCGCACGTCGGTTACATCCCGTCGTCCGACGGCAAGATCACCGGCCTGTCCAAGCTCGCCCGCCTCGTGGACGTGTACGCACGCCGGCCGCAGGTCCAGGAGCGGCTGACGACGCAGGTGGCGGACTCCCTGATGGAGATCCTGGAGCCGCGCGGTGTCATCGTCGTCGTCGAGTGCGAGCACATGTGCATGACCATGCGCGGGGTGCGCAAGCCGGGCGCCAAGACGATCACCTCGGCGGTGCGGGGACAGCTCCGTGACCCCGCGACGCGCAACGAGGCGATGAGCCTCATCATGGCGCGCTAGCGAAGCCCCGCGCGCCGGCCGCTCAGGCGGCCGCGGCCGTTCCGCCGTTCTCGTCGTCGTCCTCCGGGAGCCTGCAGACTCGCTCCAGGAAGAAGGCGGCCGCTATCACCGCGATGCCTGCCACCAGGGAGAGCCCTGCGTAGATGGCCTGGTCGCGGCGGGCCGGGACGTCCAGATACTCCAGCAGGAAGGCGCCCGTGCCGCCGTACATCCCGGCGACCAGGGCGGCGACCAGGGCGCTCGCCTGGCCGAAGACGACCGCGCGCGCGGCCATCATCGGCTCGACGCCCTTCGCTCCGGGGCGCCGCTCGCGCTGGGCGCGCAGCCGGGAGCGCAGGGAGAGCGCCGTGGCGAGCAGCACCGCGGCGATCACCGCGAGCACGATGGGCGCGGCCAGCGGGACCCGGGGGAGCGTGCCCACGGAGTCCCACAGCCGGGCGCCCGCCCAGGACAGCACCCCGGCCACCAGGAAGAGGCCGGCCAGTGTCCTGATGCGCAGCTGCTTCACGGATGACCCTTCATCGTCGTACGGACCCGCTTCTCGTCGAGCTTCTCGTCGATCTCGATCGTGCGGGTCCGATAGACCCTAACGATTACTCGGGCAGACGGAGTTCCAGGTCGACACGGGGCGCGACGCCCTCGCGGGTGACCTTGGTGAGCAGCTCGGCGACCTGGCCGTGGCCCGCGAGCTGTGCCTCGGGCTCCACGTCGTGCCAGGGGGCGAGGACGAAGGCACGTTCGTGCGCACGCGGGTGGGGGAGCGTGAGGTCGGGGTCGTCCGAGACGATGTCCGCGTACGCCACGATGTCGACGTCGATCGTGCGGGCGGCCCAGCGCTCGTCCCGTACGCGGTGGAAGGCTTCCTCGATGGCCTGGGCCCGCTCCAGGAGCGAGGACGGCGGCAGCGTCGTCTTCACCACGGCCACCGCGTTGAAGTACGACGGCTGGCTGCCGGGATCCACGCCCCAGGGCTCCGTCTCGTACACCGGGGAGACAGCCTTGACGCGCAGGCCGGGGGTGTCCTCCAGGGCGTCGACGGCGCCCTGCAGCGTCTCCAGGCGGTTGCCGAGATTGCTGCCGAGGGAGATCACGGCGCGTTTGGGGTTGGAGAGGGTGGTGTCGGCGGCGTCGACCTGCTCGACCACGGCGGTGGGCACCGGCTGGACGGTCGGGTCGCTCTGCCCTTGCGTGGAAAACGCGGTCATACTCGGCTCCGGGTGATGGTGACGGTCACATCGTCGAAGGGGACGGTGATCGGGGCGTCCGGTTTGTGGACGCACACCTCGACCTCCAGGACTCCCTCGTGCTTCAGACACGTCTGGGCGATGCGCTCGGCGAGAGTCTCGATGAGGTCCACCGGATCACCTTCCACGGCGGCCACGACCTCCTCGGCCACGACGCCGTAGTGCACGGTCTTCGCCAGGTCGTCGTCGGCGGCGGCCGCACGGGTGTCCAGGCCAAGGACCAGGTCCACGATGAAGGTCTGGCCCTCTTCGCGTTCCCGCGGAAAGACACCGTGGTGCCCGCGGGCCTTGAGGCCGCGCAGCGCGACACGATCCACGCGAATCACTCCTGCAATCGTCGTTATCGGCAGGCCTGCACCGAGTGCGGTCGGCACACCAGCCTCGATCGAATCTACCTGCGCGCACTGACAGCTCTTGCCCGCGGGGGCTTCCGGAACCGCACCTACCCACTTAGGAGGGGGACTCCTCGCCCTCTTCGTCATCGGTTTCGGCCAGTACGGGAGAGGCGTGGTGCGACCAGAGCTTCCAGCCGTCGACCGTGCGGCGGAACACATTGGTGGCGACGACGAGCTGCCCGACGAGCGGGCCGAGTTCACCGCCGCCCTCGGGGGGCGGGCCGCCGCTGAGGATGTTCTCCGTGCAGGTCACCAGGGCGGTGTCGCCGGCCACCCCGACGTGCACGTCGGTGAGGAAGAACTGGATGTACTCGGTGTTCGCCATGATCAGTGCGTACGACCTGAGGACCTCGCCGCGGCCCGTGAGGACCGGCCAGCCCGGGTGGACGCAGGAGATCTTGGCTTCGTCGCCGTCCTCCGCGGCGTCCTCGTCGTCCCGGGCGTCGGGGTCGGGTTCCGTTTCCGGGGCCGCTTCCGCGTCCAGCCAGAGGTCGGAGAGCTCGTCGAAGTCGCCGCGCTCCAGTGCTTCGTAGAAGGCCGTGTTGGCCTGCTCGACCTGTTCGACGTCGGTCCTGGCCCCGGTCACCGAGGACCGCCCGCCGCGCTGGTCACGGCGTGTGCGACGCGGACGGCGTCGGCGGTGGCCCGCACCTCGTGCACGCGGACCGCCCACGCGCCCTGGTGGGCGGCGATGGCGGAGACCGCGGCGGTGGCCGCGTCACGCTCGCGGGCGGGCGGCGGCGCACCCTCCGGGCCGGCGAGGACGCGGCCGAGGAAGCGCTTGCGGGAGGCGGCGACCAGGATCGGGTGGCCGATCTCACGCAGGCGGTCGACGCGGGCCAGGAGCGCGAGGTCGTGCTCGGCGTCCTTGGAGAAGCCGAGACCGGGGTCGATGACGATGCGCTCGGGGGCGATGCCGCCCTCGATGGCGGCCCGCACGCGCGCGTGGAGCTCGTCGACGACTTCGGAGACCACGTCTTCGTAGACGGGCTTGGCGTGGATGTCGGTGAGGAAGCCGCGCCAGTGCATCACCACGAAGGGCGCACCGGCGGCGGCGACCGCGGGGACCATGCGCTCGTCGGCGAGGCCGCCGCTGACGTCGTTCACCAGGACGGCGCCCGCGGAGAGCGCCTGCTCGGCGACGGTGGCGCGCATGGTGTCCACGGAGACCGTGACGCCCTCGGCGGCGAGGCCCCGTACGACGGGGACGACGCGCCGCAGCTCCTCGTCCTCGTCCACGCGCGGGGCGCCGGGGCGGGTCGACTCGCCGCCCACGTCGACCAGGTCGGCGCCCTGGGCGACCAGGTCGATGCCGTGCTTGACGGCGGCCGTGGTGTCGAACCAGCGGCCCCCGTCGGAGAAGGAGTCCGGGGTCACGTTCACGACCCCCATGACCGCACAGCGGCCCCACTCCGGCAGCCCCTCGACCGATCCCCGCCCGCGCAACGTACTCATACCTCCAGCCTAGGCCCGAGCGGGCGGGCGCTACGCCGCCCGGACCTCACGCTCTGTGGTCCGGTGCGGGCAGGGACGGCGCTGAGCGCCCGCCCGGCGCAGGAAGCGGGGCATGGCGAGGGTCACGAAGCCCTCGGCCTGCATGGCGGCGAAGCCGATGCGGGGGAGGTCCTTGGAGGAGCGGTAGACGACGAAGCGGGGCTCCCAGCGGGGGCGGAACTTCGCGTTGAACTTGTACAGGGACTCGATCTGGAGCCAGCGGGAGAGGAAGACGAGCAGGCCCCTCCAGGCGCGCAGGACGGGCCCCGCGCCGATCTTCTCGCCGCGGGCGAGGGCCGCGCGGAACATCGCGAAGTTGAGGGACACGCGCGCGATGCCGAGCTTCGGGGCGGCCTGCAGGGCGGCCACGATGAGCAGCTCGTTCATGCCGGGGTCGGCCGCGCGGTCGCGGCGCATGAGGTCCAGGGAGACGCCGTCCTTGCCCCAGGGGACGAAGTGGAGGACGGCCTTGAGGTTTCCGTAGTCGCCCGGTTCGTCGTCGGCCTTGTGGGCGGTGGCGATCAGACAGTCGCCGTCGTCCGGGTCCCCGATGCGGCCGAGCGCCATGGAGAAGCCGCGCTCGGTGTCGGTGCCGCGCCAGTCGTCGGCGGCGCGCTGTATCCGCTCCAGTTCGCGTTCCCCGAGGTCACGCACGCGCCGTACGCGGGTCTCGTAGCCATTTCGCTCGATGCGCTTGACCATCTGGCGTACGTTGCGCATCGCACGCCCGGACAGGGAGAAATCCACGACGTCCACCACCGCCTCGTCGCCCAGTTCGAGGGCGTCCAGGCCGGTCTCGCGGGTCCAGACCTCGCCGCCCGTCTCGGAGCAGCCCATGACGGCGGGCGTCCAGGAGTGGGCCTTCGCCTCGTCCATGAAGCGCTCGATGGCGCCCGGCCAGGCCTCCACGTCCCCGATCGGGTCACCGCTGGCGAGCATCACGCCGGAGACGACGCGATAGGTGACCGCCGCCTTGCCGCTGGGGGAGAAGACGGCGCCCTTGTCGCGGCGCAGCGCGAAGTGGCCGAGCGAGTCGCGGGCGCCGTGCTTGTCGAGCAGGGCGCGCAGCTTCGCCTCGTCGTCCTCGGTGAGGCGCGCCGCGGGGTGCTCGGGGCGGAAGGCCAGGTAGATGGTGGTGAGGGCGGTGAGCATGCCGAGCGCGCCGAGCGAGTAGCCGACCGTCCAGGACGTGGTCCCGTAGTAGTCGACCGGCCCCTCGAAGCCGACCAGGCCGTAGAGGACGTGGGTGAGGCGCTCCGTGATGCTCGGGTCCCCGATGACCTTGCCCGGGTGCGCACTGACGATGACCAGGCCGAGGGCGATGGAACCCGCCCCGAGGAGCACGAAGTTGGCGAGCGCCCGCCAGCGGCTGCGCGGGTCGGGCAGCGCGGCGAACTCACCCCGGTGGCGGAGCAGCAGCGCCAGGAGGGCGAGCGAGATCAGTACGCCGATGACGGAGTGCCGGTAGGCGAACTGCGCGACGGCGCCGGCCGGGAGCAGCACCGCGGCGGCCCGCCAGGCCCGCCGCTTGTGGCGGCGCAGGCCGTGCGCGAGCAGCAGCAACAGGACACCTGAGCTGAGCGCGAGGGCGGCGGCGAAGGGGCCGAGCGCGCCGGGCAGGACCTCGGCGAGCGCGTGCATCCGGCTGTGCCGGAAGCGTGGGAAGACACCGGCGGCCACGTTCAGGAGGCCGACGAGGGCGCAGGCGCGGGCGACGAGGGCCGGTACGGCTTCGGGGCGCGGCCCGCGGAGCAGTCGGCTGAATCCGCTGCGGATGCCGTCACGGGGCCCGTCGGTACGGCGCCGTCCCTGGGGGCGGCTGCCCTCACCGTCCGGAACCGCACCTGACAATTCCGCATCTATCCTGACAGACATCGCATCCCGTGGTTCTGCGAGAGAGCTTGATTCCGGCACCAAAACGGCATCCGGCGACATTGCGCCCTCTAGGACGGTCCTTCTGGGGCTCGGGTTCACTCCCGACCGGAAAACCGCTGGAAAAGAACGACGGAACAGGCAGAAAGCGCAGGCGGAACACCCCATGGGTCTGACGAGCAACAAGGTCCTCGCGTTGGCGGTGCTCCTCGCCGTCGTGCTGTTCATCGGCACGGTGTGGTTCTGGCCGCGCCTCGCCCGCCAGTCCTGGCGGGCCGTCACCGGCCGTGTCGGGCTGCTCATCGCCACCCAGTTGGCGGTCTTCTCCGCGGTCGGCCTAGCCGCCAACCAGGCGTTCGGCTTCTACGCCACCTGGGCGGACCTCTTCGGCCAGGAGACGAGCCCCGGTGTCGTCGTCGACCACGATCCCGCCACGGGCGGGACGCCGGTCGACGTACGCAGCACCCGGCCGGTGAACGTGCCCGGCGGTGGCAGACCGTCGACCGGCGGCCAGATCCAGAAGGTGGTCGTCAGCGGGAAGGAGGCGGACATAGCCAGCCCCGCCTACGTCTACCTGCCGCCCGAGTACTTCCAGCCGCGGTACAAGAAGCGCACGTTCCCCGTGTCCGTGGTGCTCACCGGCTACCCCGGCACCGCCGAGGCGCTGATCAAGGGCCTGCACTACCCGCAGACCGCCCACGGCCTGGCCAGGCGGGACAAGATGCAGCCGATGATCCTGGTCATGATGCGGCCCACCGTGGCGCCGCCGCGGGACACCGAGTGCGTGGACGTCCCCGGGGGCCCGCAGGCCGAGACGTTCTTCGCCAAGGACCTGCCCGGTGCGATCTCCGAGCACTACAGGGCGGGCCGGAACGCGAGCAGTTGGGGCGTCATCGGTGACTCCACGGGGGGCTACTGCGCCCTGAAGCTCGCCATGCACCACCCCGATGTGTACGCCGCGGGGGCGGGCCTCTCCGCGTACTACAAGGCGCCCATCGACGTCACCACGGGCGATCTCTTCCACGGCGACAAGGAGTTGGAGGAGCGTGCCGACCTCATGTGGTACCTCGACCACATGCCCGCGCCCAAGACGTCCCTCCTTGTCACCACCAGCAAACAAGGAGAGGACAACTTCGCGGACACCGAGAAATTCATCGACAAGGTGAAGTCGCCCACCAGGGTCTCGTCGATCACCCTCGACAGCGGCGGGCACAACTTCAACACGTGGCGCAGGGAGATCCCGGCGACCCTGGAGTGGATCAGCGGCCGGTTGAACGGCAAGTAGGGCTTCAGACGGCAAGTAGGGCTTTCAGGCTTCAGGGCGGCAAGTAGGGCTTCAGTTCCCGCCGATGGCCGTGATGGTCTCCAACTCGACCTCCCCGCGCGCGATGTCACGCGCGTCCGCCGCCGTCGACCTGCGCAGCGCCTCGTGCAGCCGGGCCGGGGTGAGGACGCCCAGGAAGCGGCCCTCGCTGTCCTTGTCGATGACCGCGATCCAGCCCGCGTCGTGCTGGAGCATCGTCGCGAACGCCTGCTTCAGGGTGGCGCCCACCGGGAGCCACGCCTCCATGCGGCGGGCGTGGTCGCGGACCGTCCCCTTGCCGCCGTGCGCGTGCTCGGCGGAGATCCAGCCGTGCAGGTTGTTCTCGCCGTCCAGGACCACGGCCCACCGGGCGTCGAGCCGCGCGGGCAGCGGGTCGTCCAGGTGCAGGACGGGCGGCTGCTCCAGGTCGCCCTCCTCGATGGGCGTCACGGAGAGGCGCTTGAGGCCGCGGTCAGCGCCGACGAAGTCGGCCACGTAGTCGTTGGCCGGTGCGCCCAGGATCGTCGAGGGGGTGTCGAACTGCTCGATGCGGCCCTCTCCGTAGACGGCCATCCGGTCGCCGAGGCGGACCGCCTCCTCGATGTCGTGCGTGACGAAGAGGACGGTCTTGCGGACGGCCTGCTGGAGGCGGAGGAACTCGTTCTGGAGGTGCTCGCGCACCACGGGGTCGACCGCGCCGAACGGCTCGTCCATCAGGAGCACCGGCGGATCGGCCGCCAGCGCGCGGGCCACGCCCACTCGCTGGCGCTGTCCCCCGGAGAGCTGCTCGGGGTAGCGGTCACCGAAGGTGGCGGGGTCGAGGCCGACCAGGTCGAGGAGTTCGGCGGCGCGCTCGCGGGCCTTGCCGCGCTTCACGCCGAGCAGATGCGGGACGGTCGCGGTGTTCTCCAGGACCGTCTTGTGCGGGAAGAGGCCGACCTGCTGGATGACATAGCCGATACGGCGCCGGAGTTGGACCGGGTCGATGGCGGATATGTCATCACCTTCGACGTATATCCGGCCCTCGGTCGGCTCGATGAGACGGTTCACCATCTTCATCGTCGTCGTCTTGCCGCAGCCCGACGGGCCGACGAGCGTGACCAGTTCACCCTCGGCGACCTCGAAGGACAGGTCGTCGACGGCCGTGGTGCCGCCCTCGTACCGCTTGGTGACGTGCTCGAACCGGATCATGATTCCCCATTGTTGCGGGCGTTGTGTAAAGCCCATGTTGCGCCAGTACGACGAGTCTCGGCGATTGTCGGTGCTCCGCGTTAGGGTCGCCAGAGCGCCTCAGGAATCGGTACTCGGGGGGAGTGGGGCGGGATGAGCGAGCAGAACTGTCTGGTGACGAACGACTGGATCTGCGGGGAGTACGTGAGCTCCCGCAGCCAGGAGTTGATCGACGCCACCGTCCAGCACGTGGGCATCACCGCGGCGTCGGTCGCCATCGGCGTCGCCGTCTCGTTGCCGCTCGCGCTGCTCGCCCGGCGGTGGCGCTTCCTCGCGGGCCCGATCCTCGGCGTGACGACCGTGCTCTACACGGTGCCCTCGCTCGCGATGTTCTCGCTCCTGCTGCCGTTCTTCGGGCTCTCGGCCTCGCTGGTCGTCACGGGCCTCGTGCTGTACTCCCTGACGATCCTGGTGCGGAACATCCTGGCGGGGCTCGAAGCCGTGCCTCAGGAGGCACGCGACGCGGCCAAGGGGATGGGGTACGGCCCGCTGCGGCTGCTGTGGGAGGTGGAACTGCCGCTCGCGCTTCCCGCGCTGCTCGCCGGCGTCCGCATCACCACGGTCTCGACGGTGGCCCTGACGACGGTAGGGGCGATCGTGGACTACGGAGGCCTCGGATCGCTGATCCTCGACGGCCTGGACACGACGTTCAAGGCGCAGGTGCTCACGGCATCCGCGCTCTGTGTGGTCCTCGCCGTGGTCGCCGACCTGCTTCTCCTCGCCCTCCAGCGGTGGCTGACGCCATGGACGCGCGTGCACCGCATACGTACGAAGCGCACCGCCCCCGCGGAGCGCACGGCCAAGGTGGCTGAACCTGCATGAACGCGATAACCGGCGCGTACGACTGGCTGACCACGGGTGCCAACTGGCAGGGCGAGAAGGGGGTGTGGCACCGCCTCGCCGAGCACCTCTACTTCAGCGGTGTGTGTCTCGCCGTCGCGTGCCTGATCGCGCTGCCGATCGCCCTGTACCTCGGCCACATCGGCAAGGGCGGCGCCCTCGCGGTGAACATCTCGAACATCGGGCGTGCGGTGCCGACGCTCGCGGTGCTCGTGCTGCTGACGCTGACCCCGCTGGGCGAGCACGGTGACGTGCCGACGCTCATCGCGCTCGTCCTGTTCGCGGTGCCGCCGCTGCTGACCAACGCGTACATCGGGATGCGCGAGGTCGACCGGGCGGTGGTGGAGGCCGCCCGGGGGATGGGCATGAGCGGCCGCCAGCTGTTCGCACGGGTCGAACTGCCCCTCGCGTACCCGCTGATCATGACCGGGGTGCGTTCCGCGGGCGTACAGGTCGTGGCGACGGCGACGCTGGCCGCGATGGCGGGCGAGGGGGGCCTCGGGCGGATCATCACCGCCGGGTTCAACCTGCAGAACACGCCGCAGGTGGTGGCGGGAGCGCTTCTCGTGGCGCTGCTTGCGCTCTGCGTGGAGTTGGTGCTCGTCGTGGTGGGGAAGGTCTTCAGCCCCATGCGGGCACGCTCGGGGGTCGCGCAGTGATCTCCGGGCAGTAGTTTCCAGTGTTTCCAAGGGCCAGTGGTCCCAGCAGCTTTCGAATGGTGGTTCACCGATGAACAGCACAACGCGTCGCGCGCGACGGATGGCAGGGGCGGCCGTGGCCGTCGTGGCGCTGACCGCGGGGCTCACCGCGTGCGGCGGGGACAGCCTGGAGAAGGACGGCAAGGGCGACGGCGACAAGGCGGGCGGCAAGGGCAAGATCGTCGTCGGCTCCGCCCGTTTCACCGAGCAGAAGGTGCTCGCCGAGCTCTATGCGGGCGTCCTGGAGGACGCCGGATACGACGCCGAGGTCAAGACCGTCCAGAACCGCGAGGTGTACGAGCCCGAGCTCAAGAAGGGCTCGATCGACGTCGCTCCCGAATACGCGGCGACGCTCGCGGAGTTCCTCAACCTCGGCAAGAACGGCCCGAAGGCGAAGCCGGTCGCCTCGAATGACGTGGACGACACGGTGGCCGCGCTGAAGAAGCTGGCCGAACCGCGTGGCCTGAAGGTGCTTCCCGTCGGTGAGGCGGTCGACCAGAACGCGTTCGCGGTGAGCAAGGAATACGCCAAGGAGCACAAGCTCAAGACGCTTTCGGATCTCGGTAAGTCCGGCGAGAAGGTCAAGATCGCCGCGAGTGACGAATGCGAGTCGCGGCCGTTCTGCGCTCCGGGACTGAAGAAGACGTACGGCATCGATGTCGCGGGAATCGACCCCAAGGGCGTCGGCACCACGCAGTCCAAGCAGGCCGTGAAGAACGGCACGGACCAGGTGGTGCTGACCACGACCACCGACGCGACGCTCGACAGCTTCGGTCTTGTGGCCCTTGAGGACGACAAGAAGCTGCAGAACGCGGACAACATCCTTCCGGTTGTGAACGCGAAGGAAGCGGGCGACAAGGAGATAGCCGCCGCCCTCGGGAAGCTGACCAAGGCCCTCACGACGGAAGATCTCGCGGAACTCGACCGGAAGGTCGATGTGGAGCGGCAGAAGGAAGCCGATGTCGCCAAGGAGTATCTGGAGTCGAAGGGATTGATCAAGAAGTAACGACGGCAGGAGCGGGCACACTCGAAGTCACTCGGCCGAAACTGGAGTTGAGTGACCGAAGAGGAGCGAGAAGGGTGGGGAGTCGGCACTATGGCGCTGTCATTTTGGCGGGCGGGGCACCAGAGTTCGCCTACGCGCGGTAAGTTTCTGGCCATGCCACGTGGACGTCACCGCCATTCCCCACCCCTGCACAGGCTGCTGCCTCCCTCGACGGTCGCAGGTCTCTCCCTTGTCTGCGCCGGCGGCGCCTGGCTGTTCGCGGAACCCGTCGTGCTCCGCGGCCTGGCCGCGGCCGCGGCTGCCGCCGCCGTCGTGGGCTCGGTCGTCATGCGCCGCTGGGACCTGGCGGCCGGAAAGCAGGTCGCCGAGCTGGGCCGCGCCCGCAAGAGCGACGAGTGGCGCTACGAGGAACGCATAGCCGAGTGCGAGTCCGACCTGGACGAGTCCCGGGAGATCCGGGGCCGACTGGAGACGAAGCTGCGGTCCAAGCGGGCCGAGCTCGCCGCCCTGCGGAACGAACACGCGGCGCTGCTGCGGCGGTACGCGACGGCGGAGACCGAGCGGGCGAGCGCGCTGGAGGGGCGGCGGCTGCTCGCCATCGAGGCGTCGGCCCCGGCCCGTGCCCTGCCGCCCGCCCCCGTGCGCGAGCAGGCCCCGGTCCGTACGGAGGCGCCGGCTCCCGTCGTGCGTCCGGGGTCGATCGCGCCTCCGTCGCTGTACGACCGGGCGAACATGGCGCTCGACCGGCTGACTCCGAAGCCTTCCCCCGAGGGCGGGGCTTCCCGGCAGCGCGCGGACGGAGACGAAGCGCGGGGGAAGCCCGGGGCGGCCGAGGGGTACGGCGGGCATGAGCGCGCGGTCGCCGTCGCGCCGCCCGCGCAGAGGCGACGCCAGAGCGCCCAGGGCGGCTTCGACTTCTTCGGCACGAAGAGCGAGGCGAGCACCGGGGCCCTGGAGTCCGTACAGAACGTGGACCTCGCGGATGTGGTGGGCGAAGAGGCACTCGCCGTGCACAAGGCGGAGTCCGAGGCGGAGTTCAAGGCTCCCGCCGAGGGCGCGGACCGCGCCGTGGGTCAGGTCATCGACCTGACGGAGCATGACGAGACCGAGCAGATCGACGTGGCGGAGCTGCGGACGGCGCTGCGGGCGTAGGCGGGCCCCTGGGCCCTGGTCGTCGTCATCACCGGCTCCGCCGAGTTCGTCCTGGAACGCCGAACGGGCTGGATTTCCGTCCCGTCACGCCATTCACCGGTCAGGACGCGCAGTCCTGCGCCCCGTACGTCGAGACCGAGCAGATCGACGTGGCGGAGCTGCGGGCGTAGGCGGGCCCCTGGGCCTTGGCTGGTGTCATCACCGGCTCCGGTCCTGGAACGCCGGACGGGCCGGGTCTCCGGCCCCCTCACGCCATCCACCGGTCGGGCCGCGCGGTCCTGCGCCCCGTACGTGACCGGTCGGCCTGCGACTGAAGCAGAGCAGCCGCCTCCCCGGCGGGACGCAGCCGCGCCGTCACCGTCTTGTTCGCCCCCGTGTCGACCTGGACGTCCGCCACCCCCTTGAAGCGCTCCCAGGGCCCCTGCGTGAGCCGTACGCTCTGCACCTTCGCGTGCGGGACGAGCGACAGGCGGCGGCGCAGCAGGCCGTGCCGCGCCGCGAACACCGTGTCCGTCACCGTCAGGCCGTACCCCTTCCACCACACCGGAAGGCACCAGGCGGCCCGCGCGGGAGGGCGCACCAGCTCGGCCGCTGCCGGTACCAGCACACCCGGCAGGATCCGCGCGATCACGGCCTCCGCGATGTCCCGCGGCGCCACGGGGAGCAGGACGCCGTTCGACGAGCCCGCGACGTCCAGCTCCACCCGCACCCAGCCGCGCCGCCGCCACAGCCACGGCTCGACGACGCGCACGGTCTGCACCCGGCCCGGAGGCACCGTCTCGTGCGCCTTGTCGAGCAGCCCGTGGTCGATGCGCAGGCCGTCGGGGGACTCGCCCACCTTCCAGTCGTACTCCCCGATGAACCGCCCCACGCTGCTGGCGAACGCGCCGCCCAGCATGGGCAGTCCGGTCGCGAGCACCGTCCACAGGTTGTGGGTGGCGAACCACAGGAAGGGCGGCACGATGAGCGTGGCGACGAGCATGCCCCACGTCGTGCCCGTCAGGAGCAGGGAGATCGCGAGCATGCGCGGCTGTACGTGCACCAGGTTGTTGACCGGCGCCTCACCGACCTCGCCGGCCGTCTCGGGGGCGAAACCGGCCGCACGCGCGAGGAGTTCGGCCCGCAGGACGGAGGCCTCCTCCTGGCCCAGATAGGCCAGTTCGTCCTTCTTCTCCGTCCCGACGACGTCCAGCTTGAGCTTGGCGACGCCCACGATGCGGGCCGCGAGCGGCTGCGTCACGTCCACCGCCTGGATGCGGTCGAGCCGGATGTGGGCGGTGCGCCGGAAGATCAGTCCGGTGCGGATGCGCAGTTCGGTGTCCGTGACGGAGAAGTGCGTGAACCACCAGCTCATGAAGCCGTACAGGGCGCCGCCCAGCAGGACGACGGCGATTCCGGCGAGCAGGTGGGTCACGGCCAGCTCGGAGAGCCGCCGTTGCGTGCCGTTCGGGTCGTGCACCGCGAAGCCCACGAGGACCGCGACCGGCGCCCAGGCCCGGCGCAGGGGCGTGACGGGGTGCAGACGCCGTTCTCGTACGTTCTCGGTGCCAGGGGCGTGTTCTTCCCCCGTCACCTGCCGTACGCCGCTCACAGCCCCGCCGAGCGGGCCTCGCCCAGCTCGGTGAGCCGGTCGCGCAGCCGCTCGGCCTCCTCGGGGATGAGGCCGGGAATCCGGGCGTCCGTGGCGGCCGCCGCCGTGTGCAGCTGCACGCTCGCCAGGCCGAAGTGCCGCTCCACGGGCCCCGATGTCACCTCGACGAGCTGCATCCTGCCGTACGGGACGACGGTCTCCTCGCGCCAGAGCACGCCCCGGCTGATCAGCAGGTCGTCGGCCCGCTCCGCGTACCGCCAGGAGCGCCAGTTGCGCCCCAGCATCGGCCAGCCCCACGCCACGAAGGCCAGCGGGACGGCCGCGAAGGCGGACCACGCGGGCCCGGCGAAGAGCCACAGGAGCACTCCGACCGCCGCCGCGAGCGGCACGAGCCACACCACGAGCAGCAGTCGCCGCATCCGCAGCAGCCCCCGTGGCAGCCCGGTCCACACCGGCTCCGCGTCCGATTCTCCTGGCTGCGCAGGCCGCGCCGGTCCCGCCGTCCCCGTTTCCATGCCTCAAGCGTACGTAGCCGATGTGACAGTCGCGTAGGAGCGCGCGTACGAGAGAATGCGCGCATGAGCCCCACGACGGAGACCACGCTCGGCATCGGCGGCGCCGCGGAGAGCACCGACATGGTGCTCAACATCGGCCCGCAGCACCCCTCCACGCACGGCGTGCTGCGGCTGCGCCTCGTCCTCGACGGCGAGCGGATCCAGCAGGCGGAGCCGGTGATCGGCTATATGCACCGCGGCGCGGAGAAGCTCTTCGAGGCGCGCGACTACCGGCAGATCGTGGTGCTCGCCAACCGGCACGACTGGCTGTCCGCGTTCTCGAACGAGCTCGGGGTCGTGCTTGCCGTGGAGCGGATGCTCGGCATGGAGGTGCCCGAGCGCGCCGTCTGGATGCGCACGCTCCTCGCCGAGCTGAACCGCGTGCTCAACCACCTGATGTTCCTCGGCTCGTACCCGCTCGAACTGGGCGGGATCACCCCGGTGTTCCACGCTTTCCGGGAGCGCGAGGAGCTCCAGAACGTGATGGAGGAGATCTCCGGCGGCCGCATGCACTACATGTTCAACCGCGTCGGCGGCCTCAAGGAGGACCTCCCCGCGGGCTGGTCCACGCGCGCGCGTGCGGCCGTCGCCTCGGTCCGCTCCCGCATGGACGTGTACGACAAGCTGGTGCTCGGCAACGAGATCTTCCGGGGCCGTACGCGCGGCGTCGGCGTGCTGTCCCCTCAGGCGGTGCACGCCTACGGAGTGAGTGGTCCCATCGCCCGCGCCTCCGGAGTCGACTTCGACCTGCGCCGTGACGAGCCGTACCTCGCCTACGGGGAGCTCCAGGACACCCTGAAGGTCGTCACGCGTCAGGAGGGCGACTGCCTGGCCCGCTTCGAGTGCCTCCTCGAGCAGACCCACAACGCGCTCGACCTCGCCGACGCCTGCCTGGAGCGGCTCGCCGAGCTGCCGCAGGGACCGGTCAACCAGCGCCTCCCGAAGGTGCTCAAGGCCCCCGAGGGCCACACGTACGCGTGGACCGAGAACCCCCTGGGCATCAACGGCTACTACCTGGTCTCCAAGGGTGAGAAGACCCCGTACCGCCTGAAGCTCCGCTCGGCGTCGTTCAACAACATCCAGGCCCTCGCCGAACTGCTTCCGGGGCAGCTGGTCGCCGACATGGTGGCGATCCTGGGGTCGCTGTTCTTCGTGGTCGGCGACATCGACAAGTAGGGGCCGTCCCCGGCAAGTAGGGGCCGACCCCGGCAGGTAGGGGCCGACCCCGGCAAGTAGCAGGCCGGTTCAGATCTCCAGCGGGTCCGGAATCCCCACCGGCTGGACCAGCCACCCGAAGTCGCCGAGCCCGCCGTCGGCAGTCAGTTCGGCCGCCTCTCCCGCGCGCGTGAGGGCGCGGACGTACGCCGCCGGATCGCTGGAGGCCAAGGAGAGCGGCGGGCGGTCACCGCTGACGCCCAGGGCGTGCAGGGCCGCGCGCTGGGTGAGCAGCCGGGCTCCGGGCAGCGCGCACGCGTCGAGGGCCACATGGGCCGTGATGTCGCACGTGCCGTCCGGCACCGGCGCCGCCTCGCGGCCCGCGCGGAAGCCGGTCAGCGTGCCGAAGGGCGGCCGTCCGGCGCGGTCGTGCGCGTAGTCCACCGCGACCGCGAGGCCGCGCGTGAGCGTCGCCGCGGCCTTCGCCCACGCCTCGTCCCTGGGCCGGCCGGTCTCCGCGCGCAGGCCGGGCTCCGGGGCGAGCGGCCACCAGCGCGCCAGCCAGGAGGCGTCGGCGCCCGCCACCGGGTCGCCCAGGGATTCGGTGCCGTCGGCGCTCACGAGCACGTGCCGCACCAGTCCGTCGGGGTCCACCTCGACGACGTCCAGGGGGACGTTGTCCAGCCACTCGTTGGCGAAGAGCAGGCCGGTGACGCCGGCGGGCGCCACGTCGCGCCACTCGATGCGCGGGTCGAGGTCCGCCGGGCGCCCCGCGCGCTCGACCGCACAGGCACGCGTGCGTGCCGCCACGTCGGCGGGCAGCGCGGTGAGGACGGCCGCGGTCAACTCGCCCCGGCCCGCGCCAAGATCGACGAAGGCCAACTCGTCCGGGTGGTCGAGCGCCTCGTCCACGCGGCACAGCAGCCGGGCCACGGCGTCCGCGAAGAGGGGCGATGCGTGCACCGACGTCCGGAAGTGTCCCGCGGGCCCCTCGGGGCGCAGATAGAAGCCGTCAGGCCCGTAGAGAGCGGCCTCCATGGCCTCCCGCCAGCCACGCCGCGCGTCTTTCCGCTCACCTGGGACCTCGTTCGTCACGCGAGAAGGCTAAGCGGGCCTCCACCTTGGGGAGTACACGCGAGCGATACGGATCGGACCTCCGGTTGACCCCGGAGGGCCGTCCCGCTGCCTACGCTGGGTTACGTGCAGCGCGTCTATGACTTCTTCCGCAGACACCCGACCGGGGTCGATGGCTTCTGGGCCCTCGTCCTGCTCGGGGTCTCCGGCATCGGTCTTGTCTCCATGGCCGCTGCGGAAGGCCGGGAACCCGTCTCGTCCGTGGTCGTCATCCTCGGCATGTCCGTCGTGGTGGCGCTGCGCCGCAAGTACGTCGAGAAGATGCTGGTCCTCGCCGCCGTGCTCGGTGTGGCCCAGCTGATCTTCGACATCCAGACGATGCCGGCCGACTTCGCGATGCTGGTGATCATCTACACGGCCTCGGTCGAGGGCACGAAGTGGGCCTCGCGGTTCGCCCTCATCGGCGGCCTGTGCGCGGCACCGCTGTCGTCGCTGCGCTGGCCGGAGGAGAGCATAGGCACCTTCAGCAGCATCCTCTTCACGGTCTTCCAGATGGTGCCCTTCGCCCTCGCCTGGGTGCTCGGCGACTCCATCCGCACCCGCCGCGCCTACTTCGCGCAGCTGGAGGAGCGAGCCGACCGCCTGGAGAAGGAGCGGGCCGCGCAGTCCAAGGTCGCTGTGGCGGCCGAGCGGGCCCGGATCGCGCGCGAGCTGCACGACGTCGTCGCGCACAACGTCTCGGTGATGGTCGTCCAGGCCGACGGCGCAGCCTACGTACTCGACACGGCCCCCGAGCAGGCCAAGCAGGCCCTGGAGACCATCTCGGGCACCGGGCGGCAGGCGCTCGCCGAGATGCGCAGGCTGCTCGGCGTGCTGCGCACCGGCGAACACCAGGAGAGCGGCGAGTACGTCCCGCAGCCGGACGTCGAGCAGCTCGACGAGCTCATCGAGCAGGTGCGCACGGCCGGCCTCCCGGTCGACTTCAAGGTCGAGGGAACCCCGCGTCCGCTGCCCAGCGGCGTCGAGCTCACCGCGTACCGCATCGTGCAGGAGGCGCTCACCAACACCCGCAAGCACGGCGGCGAGAACACCGGCGCGAGCGTGCGCCTCGTCTACTTCGACGACGGCCTGGGGCTGCTCGTCGAGGACGACGGCAAGGGCGCACCCCACGAGCTGTACGAGGACGGCGGCGCCGACGGCAGCGGGCACGGTCTGATCGGCATGCGGGAGCGCGTCGGCATGGTCGGGGGCACCCTGGACGCGGGACCGCGGCCCGGCGGCGGCTTCCGCATCAGTGCGCTTCTCCCGCTCAAGCCCGCAAACTGACACCTGTCACCGAAACGAAAGGGCCTTTGATGTCGATCCGCGTCATGCTCGTCGACGACCAGGCGCTGCTGCGCACGGGGTTCCGGATGGTGCTCGCCGCACAGCCGGACATGGAGGTCGTCGCCGAGGCGGGCGACGGGGTCGAGGCCCTTCAGGCGCTGCGGACGACCGAGGTCGACGTGGTGCTCATGGACGTACGCATGCCGAAACTGGACGGCGTGGAGACGACCCGGCGCATCTGCCAGGACGAGAACCCTCCGAAGGTGCTGATCCTGACGACCTTCGACCTCGACGAGTACGCCTTCTCGGGGCTGAAGGCGGGCGCGTCCGGCTTCATGCTGAAGGACGTGCCTCCGGGGGAGCTGCTCGCCGCGATCCGCTCCGTGCACAGCGGTGACGCGGTGGTCGCGCCGTCCACGACGCGGCGCCTTCTGGACCGCTTCGCACCGATGCTGCCGAACGCGGGCGGGCCGCCGCAGCACAAGGAGCTGGAGCGGCTCACCGACCGCGAGCGCGAGGTCATGATCCTGGTCGCCCAGGGGCTTTCGAACGGGGAGATCGCGGCGCGGCTCGTCCTGTCCGAGGCCACGGTGAAGACCCACGTGGGCCGCATCCTGACCAAGCTCGGGCTGCGGGACCGGGTGCAGGTCGTGGTCCTCGCGTACGAGACGGGGTTGGTGCGGGCGGGCGGCGGGGCGGCCTGACGCGGCTCTACGGGGCTCTACGGGGCTCTACGCGGCTCTACGGGGAGGGCGGGTCAGCGCAGGATGCCCTCCAGGAAGTCGCTGCCCAGGCGGGCCACCACGGTGACGTCGAGCTGGTGCAGCACGTACCTGCCGCGCCGGGTCGTGGTGACCAGGCCCGCCTTCTTCAGGAGCGTGAGGTGCCGTGAGACCTCCGGTGCCGTGATGCCCATCGCGTGGGCCAGTTCGCCGGTGCTGAAGGGCGCGCGGGCCAGGTCGCGGCAGAGCCGCAGGCGCATGGGGTGCGCGAGGGCCGTGAGCCGCCGCTCCAGGGTCTCCACGGAGGTGGGCCTGGCCAGCTCGGGGGCGGACACGGGGTAGTGGATGACCGGGCGCCAGCCAGGGGCGTGCAGGACCATCAGGTGCGGCCAGGAGAAGTGCGAGGGCACGAACGTGAGCCCCGCGCCCAGGGTGTGGTCCAGGGCCGTCGTGTCGCCCGGCACCAGCTTGTCCGCGGTGATGCGGCGGCCGTCGGCGTCCACCGAGAGCGCCGCCGACACCGAGGTCAGCACCTCGGCGAGGCCCTTGTGCCGCAGTATCTCCGTCTTGTGCCGCGCGTCGGCGGCCAGTTGGACCCGCACCCGCTGCCAGGTGTCGGCGAAGAACGCCTCGTCGCAGTCCTCGAGGAGGCGGCGCAGCCAGGCCCGGACGGTGTGCGGGTCGGACAGCAGGCGCTCGGCGAAGTCCAGCTGCCTCGTGCCGCGGGTGGCGGCCAGCTCCAGGGACCTGGCGCGCCGGACGGGGTCGCTGAGCGGCGAGGGACCGCCCACGTTGTAGGTCGTGCCGCAGGTGAACTCCATGGCCGCCATGACGAAGCGGTCGTCGTCCAGGCGGTCGAGGAGGTCCAGCTCCTCGGTGAGCGTGGCGCCCGGTCTGCCGTCGCCGCCGACGAGCCCGGCGAACGGCATGAAGACGTCCGAGAACGTGTTCCGCCACAGGAAGTCGGCCTCGCACAGCCGGTCGGCGAGGTCCGGCTTGAGGCAGGCGCTGGTCGCCGTCGCCCAGCCGTGCAGCCCCGGGTGGTGTCCGGGTTCGGACAGCGCGTGCAGGGCAACGCCCAGCTCCGCAAGGGGCGATGGGTCGAAGAAGATGCGCTCCTGCGGCAGGCCCGCGATGTCGATGTGCACGCTCATGGACCCATCGTGCACCGTGCCACCGACAACCCGGCGGCCGATTGACGCCCGGCGTCAATCGACGCGACGGCGGCGTGCAGGCGGGAGCATTCTGTGGTGACAGGGCCGGACGACGAACCGACCGGACCCGGAGATCCACCCCCTTGTGCCGACTCTGCTTCCCGTCGACCCAAGGGTGCCCGATAAGTGACAATTGTCCTGAGAGGCGAACCCGTCATGAGCATCACGCAGCAGTTCCTGCTCGACAGCTACCGCGCCGCCCAGCACGACGAGCGCACCCCGCCCGCCCCCGGTCAGCAGGACTGGCAGGTCATCCGAGAGGTGCGCGACTACGGCCGCTTCCGCGCCGTCGTCGACGAACGCCCCGCCCACGGAAGGTTCCGCGCCGCCGTGGCCCGGCTCATCCGGGGAGCCGCCGTACGAACTCCGCGACCGCATCATTGACGTCGCCGGGTGTCCACTCCAGGCCCGCCTCGGTCACGGTGACCTCCGTGACCGAAAGGCCGGGCGGCCCGTCCGGGAACCAGCGTCCGAACAGCTGGGTCCTGGTCTCCTCGGCCTGCCCCAGCGCCGCCTCGGTCAGCACTTCGGCGTCGTACGGCAGCCAGACCTGGAACTGGTGGGTGTGCGGCCGCTCCGGGTGTACGCGTGACCAGGGCACTCCGGCGGCCGTGAACCCTTCGCGCAGGGCGTCGGCGACCACGCGCGCGTGGGCGACGAAGTCCGGCAGCCGCGGGAGCGTGTTCCGCAGGCCGAGCAAGGCGGCGACGGCGGCCGGGAACTGCTGGAAGACCTGGCCGCCGTACCGGTGGCGCCAGGTCCGCGCCTCGTCCACCAGGGTGTGCGGGCCCGCGAGCACCGCGCCGCTCAGGCCGTCGAGGGACTTGTAGAACGACACGTACACGGTGTCCGCGAGCCCGGCGATCTCCGCGAGGGAGCGGTCGAAGTGCGGTGTGCACTCCCACAGGCGCGCACCGTCGAAGTGCACGACCGCGTCACGTTCCCTGGCCGCCTCCACGACCTCGTGGAGCTCCTCCCAGGAGGGCAGCACGAAACCGGCGTCCCGGAGCGGCAGTTCGAGCATCAGCGTCCCGAAGGGCTCCTCGAAGTCCCGCACCTCGTCGGCCGTGGGCAGCCGCGGCTCCCGCGTCGGATGTACGGTGCGCAGTCCGCTCAGCGCGGACAGCGCACCCCCTTCGTGGACCTCGGGATGGGCCTTCGGATGCAGGGCGACGGTCGCGTTGCCGGTGCGGCCCGCCCAGCAGCGCAGGGCGACCTGCTGGGCCATCGTTCCGGTCGGGAAGAAGGCCGCCGCTTCCTTGCCGAGCAGCCGCGCGACCTCGCCCTCCAGGCGGGCGACGACCCCGTTGCCGTAGATGTCGGCGGGCTCGTCCGGGTCCACGACCTCCGAGGCCGCCTCCGCGAGTGCCGAGAGCCGTGCGGCGAGCGGGAGGTGCCCCGACCAGCGGTGCAGGATGCGGGTGGCGCCGAGTGCGGCTGCCCGGGGGCGGGCGGCGAACAGGTCCGGCTCGCTCACCTCGGATTCTCCGTCGTGTGAAGTCATCCCAGAAGTCATTCCAGCACTCGTCCCAGAAGTCATCCCCCGAGCATGGCGTGCCGTCGGCCGCCGGTCATACCAATACCCACAGCCTGTGGACAGCCGAGGACGCGGCGCGGACCAATCGCGTTAGCATGACGAGAAATCGTCCGGTACCCCGAGCGGACTGGAACGGGAAGGCGTCATCGCGTGAACGCACCTCATCAGCCAGACCCGCGGGACCGCCCCGCGAGGCTCACGGTGGGTGTCGTGGGAGCGGGCCGTGTCGGCCCCGCGCTCGCCGCGGCACTCCAGCTCGCCGGGCACCGCCCGGTCGCCGCGTCCGGGGTCTCCGACGCGTCCGTACGGCGCGCGGCGGCCTTGCTGCCCGACGTCCCCCTCGTCCCCCCGGCCGAGGTCCTCGAGCGCGCCGACCTGGTCCTCCTGACCGTTCCGGACGACGCCCTGCCCGGCCTGGTCGAGGGCCTCGTCGAGACCGGCGCCATCCGCCCCGGCCAGCTCCTGGTGCACACCTCCGGGCGGTACGGCACGCAGGTGCTCGAACCCGCCCTGCGGGCCGGAGCCCTGCCGCTGGCCCTGCACCCCGCCATGACGTTCACCGGTACCCCCGTGGACGTGCAGCGCCTCGCGGGCTGCTCCTTCGGCGTGACGGCCCCCGATGAGCTGCGTCTCGCTGCGGAGGCGCTGGTCATCGAGATGGGCGGCGAACCCGAGTGGATCGCCGAGGAGTCCCGCCCGCTCTACCACGCGGCGCTCGCCCTCGGCGCGAACCACCTGGTCACACTGGTCGCCGAGTCCATGGACCTGCTCAAGGAGGCGGGCGTCTCCGCCCCCGACCGGATGCTCGGCCCGCTGCTCGGCGCCGCCCTGGACAACGCCCTGCGGTCCGGCGACGCGGCCCTCACCGGCCCCGTCGCGCGCGGGGACGCGGGCACCGTCGCCGCGCACGTCACCGAGTTGCGCAAGCACGCCCCGCAGACCGTCGCCGGCTATCTGGCGATGGCCCGCGCGACCGCCGACCGCGCGCTCGCCCATGGACTGCTCAAGCCCGAGCTCGCCGAGGACCTCCTGGGAGTCCTGGCCAACGGCGGGAGCGGGTCCGGCGACGCGGAGGGAGGAGCCCGATGACCCGCCTCGTGCACACCGCCGAACCGCTGCGCACGCGCACGCGTGCCGGACGCCGGGTCGTCGTCATGACCATGGGCGCCCTGCACCAGGGCCACGCCACCCTCATCCGCACCGCACGCGACATGGCGGGAGCCGACGGCGAAGTCGTGGTCACGGTCTTCGTGAACCCCCTCCAGTTCGGCGCGGGCGAGGACCTCGACCGCTACCCCCGCACCCTGGACGCCGACGTCAAGATCGCCGAACAGGAAGGCGCGGACTTCGTGTTCGCCCCGTCCGTCGACGAGGTCTATCCGGGCGGCGAACCGCAGGTCCGGATCAGCGCGGGACCCATGGGCACCCTCCTCGAAGGGGCCACCCGCCCCGGCCACTTCGACGGCATGCTCACGGTCGTCGCCAAGCTCCTTCACCTCACCCGCCCCGACGTCGCGCTGTACGGCCAGAAGGACGCCCAGCAGCTCGCCCTCATCCGCCGCATGGTGCGTGACCTGAACTTCGGCGTCGACATAGTCGGCGTACCCACCGTGCGCGAGGACGACGGCCTGGCCCTCTCCAGCCGCAACCGCTACCTCTCCCCGGCCGAGCGGCGCACCGCACTCGCGCTCTCCCAGGCCCTCTTCGCGGGCCGCGACCGGCACGCCGCGCAGGAGGCCCTCCACGCGCGCGCGGCGCTCGCCCCCGTCACGCACGCGCGCGCCGACGCCCTGAACGCACTGGGGGAGTCCCGCGCCGCCGCCGACACCCACGCGGTCGCCCAGTCCGTCACGCCCGCCGTGCCCGGCGGCCCGGCGGCCGTCCGCGCCGCCGCCCGCCACGTCCTCGACCAGGCGGCCCGCAGCCGGCCCCCGCTCGAACTCGACTACTTGGCGCTGGTCGACCCGGCCGACTTCAGGGACGTACAGCCCGGCCATACCGGTGAGGCGATCCTGGCCGTCGCGGCCAAGGTCGGCGCGACCCGGCTGATCGACAACATCCCGCTCACGTTCGGAGCCACCCCATGAGTGCCACCGGAATACGGCTGCACGCCCCCGCGCCCGGCTGGTCCCTGGAAGCCGACATCGTCGTCGTCGGCTCCGGAGTGGCCGGACTGACCACGGCGCTGCGCTGCTCGGCGGCGGGTCTGAAGACCGTCGTGGTCACCAAGGCCCGCCTGGACGACGGCTCCACGCGCTGGGCCCAGGGCGGCATCGCCGCGGCGCTCGGCGAGGGCGACACCCCCGAGCAGCATCTGGACGACACCCTCGTGGCGGGCGCGGGCCTGTGCGACGAGGAGGCCGTGCGCACCCTGGTCACCGAGGGCCCCGACGCCGTACGCCGCCTCATCGAGACCGGCGCCCACTTCGACACCGGCCCCGAGGGCGCCATCGAGCTGACCCGCGAGGGCGGCCACCACCGCCGCCGCATCGCGCACGCGGGCGGCGACGCGACCGGCCTGGAAATCTCCCGCGCCCTGGTCGAAGCGGTCCGCGCGCAGTCCATACCGACCGTGGAGAACGCCCTCGTACTCGACCTGCTGACCGACGTGGACGGCCGCACCGCCGGTGTCTCCCTGCACGTCATGGGAGAGGGCCAGCACGACGGCGTGGGCGCGGTCCACGCCCCCGCGGTCGTCCTCGCCACCGGCGGCATGGGCCAGGTCTTCTCGGCGACCACGAACCCGTCCGTCTCGACGGGCGACGGCGTCGCGCTCGCCCTGCGCGCGGGCGCCGAGGTGAGCGACCTGGAGTTCGTGCAGTTCCACCCCACCGTGCTCTTCCTGGGCGCCGACGCGGAGGGCCAGCAGCCGCTGGTCTCCGAGGCGGTGCGCGGCGAGGGAGCCCACCTCGTGGACGCGCACGGCGTGCGCTTCATGGTCGGCCAGCACGAGCTCGCGGAGCTCGCCCCCCGGGACATCGTCGCCAAGGGCATCACGCGGCGCATGCAGGAACAGGGCGCCGAGCACATGTACTTGGACGGCCGGCACTTCGGCGCCGACATGTGGGAGAACCGCTTCCCGACGATCCTCGCCGCCTGCCGCGCCCACGGCATCGACCCCGTGACCGAGCCGATCCCCGTCGCCCCGGCCGCGCACTACGCCTCCGGCGGCGTCCGCACCGACGCGCACGGCCGCACCACGGTCCCCGGCCTGTACGCATGCGGCGAGGTCGCCTGCACCGGAGTGCACGGAGCGAACCGCCTCGCCTCCAACTCCCTCCTGGAAGGCCTGGTCTACGCCGAGCGCATCGCCGCGGACATCGCGGCACAGCACGCGGAGAAGGCCCTCCCCGCCCTCTACGCCGCCGTGCCCGTCCCGGTGCCCGCACCCGCACCGGCCTCCCACCCCGACACCCCCGCGCACCCCCTGCTGCCCCCCGAGGCCCGCTTCGCCATCCAGCGCGTGATGACCGAGGGCGCCGGAGTGCTCAGGTCCGCCGACTCCCTCTCCGAGGCCGCCGCCAGGCTCGCCCGCATCCACGCCGAGGCCGCGGGCGCGCTCGCCGAGGACGGCAAGACCGCCGAGCCCGGCGTCGACACGTGGGAGACCACCAACCTCCTGTGCGTCGCCCGCGTTCTGGTGGCGGCGGCCCAGCGCCGCGAGGAGACCCGCGGCTGCCACTGGCGCGAGGACCGCCCCGACCGCGATGACGAGACCTGGCGCCGCCACATCGTCGTACGCCTCAACGCGGACCGGACCCTGGCCGTGCAGACCACCGAGACCGCAGACTTCCCTCCGACGACCAGCCTTCAGGAGAAGTGACCGTGAGCACCCCCGACGACCTCCCTCTCGCCCCCACGGGCGGCGGCTGCGGCGACGCCTGCGGCTGCGGCACAGACGACGCGTACGACCCCCTGGAGTGCGGTCTCGACCCCGCTCTCGCGCAGCTCCTGACCGACGCGGGGCTCGACCCCGTGCAGGTCGAGGACATCGCGCACATGGCGATCGAGGAGGACCTGGACGGCGGCGTCGACGTCACCTCGGTCGCCACGATCCCCGAAGAGGCCGTCGCCACCGGTGACTTCACCGCGCGCGAGGCCGGCACCGTCGCGGGCCTGCGCATCGCCGAAGCCGTCATCTCCCTCGTCTGCACCGACACCTTCGAGGTCGAGCGGCACGTCGAGGACGGGGAGCAGGTGGCGGCGGGCGCCAAGCTGCTCAGCGTCACCACCCGCACCCGCGACCTGCTCACCGCCGAGCGCAGCGCGCTGAACCTCCTGTGCCGCCTCTCCGGCGTGGCGACGGCCACGCGCGCGTGGGCCGACGCACTGGAGGGCACCAAGGCCAAGGTCCGTGACACCCGCAAGACGACGGCCGGGCTCCGTGCCCTGGAGAAGTACGCGGTGCGGATGGGCGGCGGCGTGAACCACCGCATGTCGCTCTCCGACGCGGCCCTGGTGAAGGACAACCACGTGGTGGCGGCCGGAGGCGTGGAGCAGGCCTTCAAGGCCGTGCGCGAGGCCTTCCCGGACCTGGCGGTGGAGGTCGAGGTCGACACCCTCCACCAGCTGCGCGAGGTCGTGGACGCGGGCGCCGACCTGATCCTCCTGGACAACTTCACGCCGGACGAGACGGAGGAGGCCGTGGCCATCGTCGACGGCCGCGCGATCCTGGAGTCCTCGGGCCGCCTCACCCTGGAGAACGCCCGTGCGTACGCGCGCACAGGCGTCGACTTCCTCGCGGTGGGCGCCCTCACCCACTCCTCGCCGATCCTGGACATCGGCCTCGACCTGCGCGCGGCGGAGTGACGACGACATGCTGCTGACCATCGACGTCGGAAACACCCACACCGTCCTCGGCCTCTTCGACGGAGAGGAGATCGTCGAGCACTGGCGCATCTCCACCGAAGCCCGCCGCACCGCCGACGAACTCGCCGTGCTCCTCAACGGCTTGATGGGCATGCATCCGCTGCTCGGCGACGAACTGGGCGACGGCATCGACGGCATCGCCATCTGCTCGACGGTCCCCTCCGTCCTGCACGAACTGCGCGAAGTCACCCGTCGCTACTACGGAGACGTGCCCGCCGTCCTCGTGGAGCCCGGCATCAAGACCGGCGTCCCGATCCTCATGGACAACCCCAAGGAGGTCGGCGCCGACCGCATCATCAACGCGGTCGCGGCGGTCGAGCTCTACGGAGGCCCCGCCATCGTCGTCGACTTCGGTACGGCGACGACGTTCGACGCGGTCTCCGCGCGCGGGGAGTACACCGGAGGCGTCATCGCCCCCGGCATCGAGATCTCCGTCGAGGCGCTCGGCGTGCGGGGCGCCCAGCTCCGCAAGATCGAGCTGGCAAGGCCGCGCAGCGTCATCGGCAAGAACACCGTGGAGGCCATGCAGTCGGGCATCCTGTACGGCTTCGCGGGCCAAGTGGACGGCGTGGTGCAGCGCATGGCCCGCGAGCTCGCGGGCCAGGGCGGCGACCCCGACGACGTCACGGTCATCGCGACCGGCGGCCTCGCGCCCATGGTGCTCGGCGAGGCCACGGTCATCGACGAGCACGAGCCGTGGCTGACCCTCATCGGCCTGCGTCTCGTATACGAGCGGAACGTCTCCCGGAGCTGAGAGCCGAACGCTCCGGCCGAGACCCGCGGCCGGAGCACCGGCTCATAACCGGCGGCTCATAACCGGGGCTTGCGCACACAACCCTGCGCCCCATACAAGAGTCTGCGCAGGGACGGGACTTGAGAAGGTTCGAGCGGGCGTGGAGCAAATGGGGCGTAGGGGAAGACTGGTCGCGGCCGTGGCCGCCGGGGTGCTGGCCGGCCTCGCGGGACCTGCCGCGACGGCGCGTACGGACGCCGGGCCCGGCGGTGGCCACGCCGTGTACGCGGTGAGCGTCCCCGCCGCGACGCCCGCCCCGTCCACCACCTCGAGCACGACCCCCACGACGCCCACGTCGTCCCCCACCGCAAGCACGACCCCCGCCTCCAGCACCTCACCGGGCGGGGCGGAGCGCGACCCCCGGCGCGAGCCGGACGACACCATGGCGGACACCGGCGCGGGCGTGCTCCCCTGGATCGCCGCCGCCGCGGCAGGCGCCCTCGGAGTCGGCGCGGTCGTCTTCGCGATGATCCGCCGCCGCTCGGAGTGAGCGCGTAAAAAACCACGCCACACATGTGCGTTAAGCGGATTTTGTCCACTTTGCACTTATCGTCAGTCCATGCCCACGCCATACGGATCTCGCGGCGGCATGGCCTTCGGTGCGGAGGAACTGCGTGTGCTCCGCCGCGCTCTGGCCCTCGCCCTGCATCCCAGCCCCGTCTCCGACGCGGACGTCCAGGACTGCCTACGCCTCGCCGTCGCCGTCGACGACGCGGTGAACGAGGGCGCCAGGCTCCGCGCCTTCCTGCTGGCCGACCTCGCCCGCTACCGGGCGGCCCTGCCCGGCACCGCAACCGGCTACCTCGCGCTCCTCGAGGACGTCCTCGGCTCCGGCTACCAGCCGGGCGCCGACGATCTCGCCGCGCTGCGTGCCCTGCGCGGCAACCCGGTCGCCGCCGCCCTCCTCGCCCGCTGCCGGACCGTCGCCGAGCAGGCCGTACGCGCCCGCCTCTCGGGCCGGACGCAGGCGACCGTCCCGGCGCCCCGCCCCCTCGTCCCCGCATCGCGCACACGCCTGCTCGCCCTCCCCGGCGGCCGGAGCGACGCGGACGACCAGGCCGCGCCCAAGCCCAAGACGCCGAAGTCCCCTCCGGTGAAGCCCGCCGCTCCGGAGCCGCCCCGCCCCGTGCCGACCCCGGCCGAGGTCTTCCCTCCCAAGCGCCGCCCGGCGGACCCGCCGCACCAGCGCGCCGCGGGCTAGCTACTCTGGGGGCATGGAATACGTCTCCGCGCTCCTGCCCCCCGTAGTGATGGCCGTGTTCTTCGGCGGTCTCATCGTGACGATCGTGAAGACCCAGGGCGGTGCCAACAAGGCCAAGGAGGACGCGGCCGTCGACGCCGTGATCGCCCGCGCCGAAGGCGCCCGGCAGACCCCCAAGGCCTGACCCCAAGGCCTGACCCCAAGGCCTGACCCCGAGACCTGACCCCCCACCCAGGACCGACCGGGGGGTCGACCGGCGTACGACTCGCTCACATTCCGAGTCGTACGCCCTTTTTGTTGGGGAAATGGCGCCTCCGCCACGTCCGTCACGCCATTAGTGACATCTCCCACTATTGTTCTGGTGTGCCTCGCCCCTTGGGAGAACTCGAAGACTCAGTCATGACACGGGTGTGGAAGTGGAACCGCCCCGTGACCGTTCGAGAAGTCCTGGAAGACCTTCAGCAGGAACGGTCCATCGCGTACACCACCGTCATGACCGTTTTGGACAATCTTCATCAGAAGGGCTGGGTGCGCCGCGAAGCGGAAGGCCGCGCCTATCGATATGAGGCGGTCTCCACTCGGGCCGCCTACGCCGCCGCACTGATGAACGAAGCATGGTCGCAGAGCGACAACCCGGCCGCCGCTCTCGTCGCGTTCTTCGGGATGATGTCGGCGGAACAGCGCGAAGCCCTCAGTGACGCGATGCGGATCGTGGGCCCGGTGTCTCAAACCCCAGTCCCGGAGAACCCCGGCGATGCGGAGCCCGAAGCAGAGCGATAGCGTCCGCTCATGCCAGCGGAACCCCCTGAACTCAGCGCTAAAGCAGTCTCCGTACGCCGGGCGCGCACAGCCGATGTGCCGGTCGTACGCAACCTCCTCGACTCCTACGCCCGTCAGGGGATCCTGCTCGACAAAGCAACGGTCGCCCTTTACGAGTCCCTCCAGGAGTTCTGGGTCGCGGAACGCGACGACAACGCCGAGGTCGTCGGCTGCGGGGCCCTGCACGTGATGTGGGAAGACCTGGCGGAAGTCCGCACTCTCGCGGTGAACCCCGACGTCAAGGGCGGCGGAGTAGGTCATCAGGTGTTGGGCAAGTTGCTGCAGACCGCTCGCTGGCTCGGTGTCCGGCGGGTTTTCTGTCTCACCTTCGAAGTCGACTTCTTCGCGAAGCACGGCTTCGTGGAGATCGGTGAGACGCCTGTCGACGGAGATGTCTACAGCGAGCTGCTGCGTTCCAAAGACGAGGGTGTCGCGGAGTTCCTGGGCCTCGAACGAGTGAAACCGAACACCTTGGGCAACAGCCGGATGCTTCTGCATCTGTGATCGTCGCCGGTATTCCGGGTCGGCGGCTGCCCCGGTTCCCTATGTCCGAAACGCGCATGTTTCCTGGGTTCTCGGGGTGCCGAGTCTCTCCCGGGGGTTTGTGTTTTTCCAGCAAAAGCGGTTTGCTTTCCGACGTACTGCAGTACTGCATATAACAGGGGGCGCCGATTCCACGGCTCGTGCCGTGCGATCCAGCCCTAAGTTATCGATGAAAGGAAATCCGGTGGCACAGAAGGTTCAGGTCCTTCTTGTCGATGACCTCGACGGCGGCGAGGCAGACGAGACCGTGACGTTTGCGCTGGACGGCAAGTCGTACGAGATCGACCTCACCACGTCGAACGCGGACAAGCTCCGCGGTCTCCTTGAGCCGTACCTCAAGGGTGGTCGTCGTACCGGTGGCCGTGGTTCGGCCGGGCGCGCCAAAGCCCGTGCCTCCGCCACGAGCGGCGGTCAGGACACCGCGGCGATCCGCGCCTGGGCGAAGGACAACGGTTTCGAGGTCAACGACCGCGGCCGCGTCCCCGCCTCCATTCGCGAGGCCTACGAGAAGGCCAACGGCTGACGCCGGGTCCGTCGCAACCGGACCCGGTGGCACTGCGTTGCCGCCGTGTCCACAAGTCGTACGAGACCGGAGCCCACGGCGGGGTCGCTGTGGGGCACGGAGCCACCCCCCACGCACGACAGGGACGGCAGTGCCGGCAGCGTCGGCTCCACCTCGCACCCGGGCTCTGGGGGTCGCAGCCATACGGCGGCCCCCTGCGTGCCGGACCACCCCGGAGGCGTGGGCGCGTCGATCCGTCCGCCCGCACCGATGGCCGTGAGGTCCAGGGGGATGCCGCCCCACTCCAGCCACTCCAGGAGCCCCGGCAGTTCGTCGGCGCTCCCCGCGGCCACGAAGAGCCGCATCGAGTCTCCCCGCAGTGCCACCGGAGCCTTGGGCCCGAGATGACGCAGGGCGGCGAAACCGGCCTCGGCGGGCAGCTGCAGTACGTCGAAGCGGAGCCCCGTCAGGAGCCGCACCGGCAGGCCCGGACGGCGGTCATCCGTCGCCCAGCCGAGTTCGTTCTCGTACCACTGCCGCACCGGGTCGCTCTGCTCGACCGGATCGCGGGGCTTGGGAACGGTGAAGGCCATGCATGGAGCAACCGGCCGGAAGGGTCTCGGGTTACGCAGAGTGGCGCTGCGATTGCGCTCAGTGGCCGGAAAGAGGGCGCAAAAGCGTGTTCGGCGGCGCAAGGGTGTTCGCCCGTAGCGGAGGGAACCGGCGCGCGCCGCATGGAGTGTCAGTCGTTGCGGGTAAGACATCCCTAGTGGGGAGGGGCGACACACGCGTCAGGCCGTCTCACGTTCGCCATCGGCGTAGTGGTGGTGAGGGTAAGTGCTTGGCCTGCGGGAACATCGTCTCGCACCATCGGGTTGGAGCAGTTGTCGGCGTTCGGGGTCAGGAGGCACCTCTTGTTCTCGGCCGGGTGTCGGCAGTTGGAATGAGCGGTCCCCGCTTGCGGGACTAAGCTGCGGAAGGACAGGGAGGGGACAGCCCCCTTACTGCCTGACCGCTCTGAGGAGCGATTAACGATGTTCGAGAGGTTCACCGACCGCGCGCGGCGGGTTGTCGTCCTGGCTCAGGAAGAAGCCCGGATGCTCAACCACAACTACATCGGCACCGAGCACATCCTCCTGGGCTTGATCCACGAGGGCGAGGGTGTCGCCGCTAAGGCCCTGGAGAGCCTCGGGATTTCGCTCGAGGCGGTCCGCCAGCAGGTGGAGGAGATCATCGGTCAGGGCCAGCAGGCCCCGTCCGGGCACATCCCCTTCACCCCCCGTGCCAAGAAGGTCCTGGAGCTTTCGCTCCGCGAGGCCCTTCAGCTGGGCCACAACTACATCGGCACGGAGCACATCCTGCTCGGCCTGATCCGCGAGGGCGAGGGCGTCGCAGCCCAGGTCCTCGTGAAGCTGGGCGCCGATCTCAACCGGGTGCGGCAGCAGGTCATCCAGCTGCTTTCCGGATACCAAGGCAAGGAGACCGCCACCGCAGGCGGTCCTGCGGAGGGCACGCCTTCCACGTCCCTGGTGCTCGACCAGTTCGGCCGGAATCTCACCCAGGCCGCTCGTGAGTCCAAGCTCGACCCGGTCATCGGGCGCGAGAAGGAGATCGAGCGGGTCATGCAGGTGCTGTCCCGCCGTACGAAGAACAACCCCGTGCTCATCGGCGAGCCCGGCGTCGGCAAGACCGCCGTCGTCGAGGGCCTCGCGCAGGCCATCGTCAAGGGCGAGGTGCCCGAGACGCTGAAGGACAAGCACCTCTACACGCTTGACCTCGGCGCGCTGGTCGCCGGTTCGCGCTACCGCGGTGACTTCGAGGAGCGCCTGAAGAAGGTCCTCAAGGAGATCCGCACCCGCGGCGACATCATCCTGTTCATCGACGAGCTCCACACCCTGGTGGGTGCGGGCGCCGCCGAGGGCGCGATCGACGCCGCGAGCATCCTCAAGCCCATGCTGGCGCGAGGCGAGCTGCAGACCATCGGTGCCACGACGCTGGACGAGTACCGCAAGCACCTGGAGAAGGACGCGGCCCTCGAGCGCCGCTTCCAGCCCATCCAGGTCGCGGAGCCGTCCCTGCCGCACACCATCGAGATCCTCAAGGGTCTGCGCGACCGTTACGAGGCCCACCACAGGGTCTCCATCACGGACGAGGCGCTGGTGCAGGCCGCCACCCTGGCCGACCGGTACATCTCGGACCGCTTCCTGCCGGACAAGGCGATCGACCTCATCGACGAGGCCGGCTCGCGCATGCGCATCCGCCGGATGACCGCGCCGCCGGACCTCCGCGAGTTCGACGAGAAGATCGCGGGTGTCCGCCGCGACAAGGAGTCCGCGATCGACTCGCAGGACTTCGAGAAGGCCGCCTCTCTGCGTGACAAGGAGAAGCAGCTGCTCGCGGCGAAGGCCAAGCGCGAGAAGGAGTGGAAGGCCGGCGACATGGACGTCGTCGCCGAGGTCGACGGCGAGCTCATCGCCGAGGTCCTCGCCACGGCGACGGGCATTCCGGTCTTCAAGCTGACCGAGGAGGAGTCCTCGCGTCTGCTGCGCATGGAGGATGAGCTCCACAAGCGCGTCATCGGCCAGAAGGACGCCATCAAGGCGCTTTCGCAGGCGATTCGTCGTACGCGCGCCGGTCTGAAGGACCCGAAGCGTCCCGGTGGCTCGTTCATCTTCGCCGGCCCGTCCGGTGTCGGTAAGACGGAGCTTTCCAAGACGCTCGCCGAATTCCTCTTCGGCGACGAGGACGCGCTGATCTCCCTCGACATGTCGGAGTTCAGCGAGAAGCACACGGTCTCGCGTCTCTTCGGTTCGCCGCCCGGATATGTCGGTTACGAAGAGGGCGGTCAGCTGACGGAGAAGGTGCGTCGCAAGCCGTTCTCGGTGGTTCTCTTCGACGAGGTCGAGAAGGCCCACCCGGATATCTTCAACTCGCTTCTCCAGATCCTGGAGGACGGTCGCCTGACCGACTCCCAGGGCCGGGTCGTGGACTTCAAGAACACGGTCATCATCATGACGACCAACCTCGGCACGCGTGACATCTCCAAGGGCTTCAACCTCGGATTTGCCGCCGCGGGTGACGTCAAGACGAACTACGAGCGTATGAAGACCAAGGTCAACGACGAGCTGAAGCAGCACTTCCGCCCGGAGTTCCTGAACCGTGTCGACGACACGGTGGTCTTCCACCAGCTCACCGAGGAAGACATCATCCAGATCGTCGACCTCATGATCGCCAAGGTCGACGAGCGTCTGAAGGACCGCGACATGGGCATCGAGCTCAGCGGTGACGCGAAGAAGCTCCTGGCCAAGAAGGGTTACGACCCGGTCATGGGCGCCCGGCCGCTGCGCCGGACGATCCAGCGCGAGGTCGAGGACATCCTGTCGGAGAAGATCCTCTTCGGCGAGCTCCGCCCCGGCCACATCGTGGTCGTCGGCACGGAGGGTGAGGGCGAGGAAGCCAAGTTCACCTTCCGCGGCGAGGAGAAGGCGGCGCTTCCGGATGTCCCGCCGATCGAGCAGGCGGCTGGTGGCGCCGGGCCTAACCTGAGCAAGGAGGCGTAGGCCTCCGGCCCGCTGAGCAGTGCGGGGGCTGCCCCGGATCGTACTTACGGTCCGGGGCAGCCCCTTTTGCTTTGGTCTTCGGCTGCGGGTGCCTCGTGGCTGGGCGCGCAGTTCCCCGCGCCCCTACGGGGCGCTAAGACGTGATCGTGACGCCCTCCGGGACGTTTTGCATGCGGGGGAGGCGGGGGTTCACTCGTAGCACGGTCAGGTTCGGGAAGCGGGAGAGCCATGAGACGTCCGTGTCGGCCAGCTCGGCGGTGATCCACAGGTGGGTGAGCTGGTCGTGATCGAGGCCGTCGAGGAGCTCCTCGGTGCGGATGACGCCCACGACCTGGATCCACGGCCGCCCGCCCAGGTGCCTGAGCGCCGCCAGCTCGGCCGTGTCGGACACCGGGTAGTACAGGCCGACCGGGTCGAGGTGGGCGATGATCTCGCGCGCGTACCGCTCGGTGTCGAAGTGCCGCCAGGGGCGGGCCAGTTCCATCCGGATGGCCAGGGCCGAGCGGTGGCGCAGGCGGGCGAGGTAGTCGATGGCGGCGTCGTCCTGGACGCGGGTGGCCGTGATCGCCAGGAGGAGCGCCTGCTGGTCGCTCGGCACCTGCTCGGGGTCCGGCAGCTGCTCGAGGACGATGGGGCCGACCCAGCCGAGGCTGCGGGCGGCCAGCTCCGTCGTGGGGCGCACGAGGTTCTTCGTACGGTCGTGGACGAGCTGCTGCACCGCGGGGTCGAGCTCGGTGACGTGTTCCAGGCAGGCCGCGGCCATCAGACGCCGGTGGTTCACGTGCGGGCGGCGCAGGTTCGGGGCGGCTGCCAGGAGCCGTTCAAGGAAGTCGGCGCACTCCTCGGGGCGTGCGTGGGCGGCGGCCATGCGGATGACCTCCTCCCAGTCGGCGCGGTGCGCGTGCTCCACCAGGGTGCGGAACTCGCCGCGGGCCACTATTTCCTTGGCGGCCAGATAGTCCTGGAAGGTGCGGTGGATGAAGTCCACCGAGAGGCCCGCCTGTTCGCGCAACAGGCCCGTGCGGTGCAGCAGATGACGGAAGATCTTCTCGCCGTCGCCCTCGGCGCGCGCGGAGGGGATGGCGGGCAGCGCGCCGTCCAGGATGGCGACCACGCGCTCGCGCGGCAGCTCCGAGACGCCGTCACCGACCATCGCGTGGGCCAGTTTGCGCAGGAGCAGCTCCCGGGGCCCTTGCTGGAGCCGTACGTCATCGGCGTACAGCACGTCGCGCTCGGGGTCGCGGCGCTGGAGGAGCATCTCCAGGGCGGCGTCGTACAGCTCCTTGCGGCCTTTGGGCAGGGAGCCGGAGCGGTCGCGGTTGAGGGCGCAGATCAGGCCGCACATCAGGGGGTTGGTGGCGAGCTGGCGCAGCTCGCGGTAGATGCGCACGGAGTGCAGGAGGCGCTGCTCGTACTCCCGCAGCTTGTCGCGCTCCGCCTGTTCCTTGCACTGCTCGTCGCTCAGCGCGGCCGCGTGCCAGTCGTGGACGAAGCGGGTGACCTGGTCGCGTGACATCGGCGCGAGGGAGAGTTCCTTGAAGCCCTCCTCGGCTAGGCGCTCCTGGGCGAGCCAGCCGTCCTCGACGGCGGAGGGGCGTGATGTCACCAGGCAGCCGTTGCCGGAGAAGATGCGAAGGAGGCGGCGCAGCTGGTTGCGCAGTTCGCCGCGGGTCGCCTCCGGGGCCTCGTCGATGCCGTCCACCAGGAGCATGGCGCGGCCCGCGAGGAGGGTGCGTACGACCCAGCCTTCGGGTGCCTGGTCGGCCAGTGGGTGGCGGATGGCGTGCAGGAAGTCGTCCGGGGCCGGGAAACCCTCGCGGGCGAAGCGGCGTACGGGCAGGACGAAGGGCACGCGGGCGCCCTCGCGGGCCGCGGCCACGGCGAGCCACTGGACGAGGGTCGTCTTGCCCGAGCCCGCGTCGCCGCGAAGGAGCACCCGCTCGTGCCCCTCAAGGGCCCGGTCGGCGAGCAGCACGGTGCGCGGCTCGCCCGGTACGCCGCTGCCGCTGCTCTCCTCGGCCTCGAGGCTGAGGTAGGTGTCCTCCAGGGGCCAGCGGTCCGGCGCGTTGGCGAGGTCCACGCCGACGATGGTGAGCCAGCCGTGCTGACGTACGACCTCTTCGGCGTACGCGGCCTCGAAGTCTCGGTCCTCCTGGGAGCGTTCGGGCTGCCGGGCCGAGGCCTCCGCGTCGTTCAGGTCGATGAGCTGGCGTATACGGCTGGCACGCTCGGCCATGTGCCGCTGAATGTGCGGGGAGCGCCGGACGAAGTGGTACAGGACGTGCAGACACACGGCGACGAGCAGCTCGTCGTGGAACCACGCGGCGGCGGGTGAGAGCGCCCGGTCCGCGCCCTGCACGGCCCCTCGCAGCCGCCGTGCGTAGTCCTGCGGACCCAGGCGTACGGCGTCCACGTCCGTGAGGTCCAGTTCACCGATGGCGAGCAGTGTGCGGGTCAACACCGCGACGACGGCGTTGAGTTCGGTGACCGGGGCGGAGTGCGCCTCGGCGGCGAGGTGGACGAAGTCAGCGGCGGCGCGGTGCACGTCGTCCGGGGTCGCGGGGGCGTCCGCGCCGCGCCAGGTGGCGAGGGCCGCGATCAGGTCGGGCGCGGCGGGCGGCTGCGCGGGAGGCAGCCGGATGAGCCGTTGTACGAGGGGTGCGGCGAGCGTCGAGGGGATGCGGACAACGGGCTCCATGGACATAGAGGGTCCCTGCGGGTGGGATTTCGTGTGTCGTGAAGTGTCGGTCTGCCGGTTGTGCGTCGTAAAGGGCCAAGCGTAGGTCAACCCCGCCCCGCGGGTGTGGAGATGAGCCCCATCCAGGCCGTGAGGGCGCCGCTACGAGAGCTTGGCGCCGTAGACGTTCTCGACCGTCATGGTGATCAGCACCCGGTGGTCGGACACCATGACCTTGCGGTACTCGTCCCAGTTCGGGTGCTCGCCGGCCGCGGCGCGGTAGTAGTCCACCAGGGCCTGGACCTCGGGCCCTTGCGGGTCGTTCCCGGGCCCGATGAGGGTGGCCGTGCCCTCGGCGGTGGCCCAGGCGCGGCCGTCCGGGCTCGTCACCTCCAGCGCGGCGCGGGGGTCGCGCCGCAGGTTCGCGATCTTCGCCGTCCGCGCGGTCGTCGATACGCGGATGAGGCCCGCGGAGCGGTCGTACGAGGGCATGACGGGCGAGAGCTGGGGCCGCCCGTCGGCCTTGATCGTGGCCAGCACGCCGAGGTCGCTCCGGGCGAGCAGGGCGTGGGGGTCGAAGTGCGCGTCAGTCGTCATGTGGGGGCCAACCGGGGTTCTGGGGTGGGGTATTCCGCGCCCACGGTGCCGCAGCCGCTCGGAAAAGCGGTGGAGTGGCCGTGCTGCGTGCCACTACCGTGCCTGCGAACCGAGTCGTCTAGGCAAGGACGTGCCGTTGTACACCCTGTGAGTTTTCCCGAGCGCTGATTTCGTCGCGCGTCGCGCCTCGCCTGCGCGTCGTGCTGCTTCTTGCTGCGGACTTCTCACTGAAACCGGTGTACTTCTGTGCTCAATCGCTGGGTGGTCATGCCCACCTGCCTGCCTACCGTCCTCCGCCGTTGCCACGCCTGCGCGTCCGAGCGCTTCCGGCCGGACGGCAAGTTCCGCGTCAACGCCCACCACAAGCTCCTCGACGCCTGGCTCCTCGTGCTCTGCACCGCTTGCGGGGAAACGGCGAAGCTCACGGTTCTGGAGCGGGCGAACGTGCGCTCCGTACGTGTGGAACTACTCGACCGCATGCACGGCAACGACCCTGCTCTGGCTGCTGAGTTGCTCCAGGATCCGACCCTGCGGCGGCGTAATCGCATCGCCCTCGACTGGGACGGTGCCTGGCGTCTCGACACCGGCGGATCGGACCACCTGGGCCACGAGGTGATCGACGTATCGGTTCGCTTCGCGGCGCGGATACCCGTCCGGCCCGCGCGGCTGATCGCCGACGGCTGCGGGCTTTCGCGGGCCGAGGCCGAGAGGCTGATCGCGGAGGGAAAGCTGGTCTCCGCGGTCCGGCTGAGCGGCAAGCTCTCCGGTGACTTCACCTTCATGCTCAAGCGCTGAGCCCCGCGTATCGGGGAAACTCTCCAGGTCAGGGGCCTGCCCGGCGTCGTGCCGGGCAGGCCCCGGCGGCTGCTTCCGCGCGCGTTAGGCGGATGTTAGTCGGATGGGAGCTCGGCATTAGTGGCCTCGATCAGAGTCGGTGTTGTTCCGAAGAGGGAACACCCACCCACTCCTTACGGGGGACCCACCATGCGCACCAACACCAACACCAACGCCACCGCCACTCGTCGCCGCAACCTGCGCTTCGCCGCCGCCGCCCTGACCGTCGCCGCGAGCCTCTCGCTCACGGCCTGCAACGGCGATGACGTGACGGGCCAGGGCGACCCGTCGGCGGCGTCCAGCGCTTCCTCGTCGGGCGGCGGCTCCGGCTCGGACGGCGGCTCGGAGCAGGGCGGTGGCTCGGAGCAGGGCGGCGGTTCGGAGCAGGGCGGCGGCAAGGACTCGGCCGGGAAGAGCTCGGGCGGGCAGGGTGCTGCGGCCGGGAGCGGTGCGGGCAACGTCGAGCGGGCCGAGAAGTGCCGTACGGATGATCTCGACATCTCGGCGACGGACAGCACCATCGACGGCGACGACAAGGGTTCGGTCGCGGTGACGTTCAAGAACCCCGGTGACCGGGGCTGCCTGCTCTCCGGGTTCGCCGGCATCGACCTGAAGACCAACGCGGGGGACCTGTCCGCCACGCGCGAGGGGAAGCCGGCCGAGCAGATGGTGCTCACGGGCGGGGAGTCGGTGTCCTTCTACGTCAGCTACCCGATGAACGACACGGGCGGCTCCGGGGTCCGTATCACGGGCCTCGTGGTGACCCCTCCCGGTGAGACGAAGTCGTACTCCCTGGAGTGGCCGGGCGCCGCCACGCTGCCCGTGAGCGACGGCTCCGGCTCCTCGGTCAAGGTCGGCCCGATCGGCAGCGCGGGTCAGGGCGGCGCCCAGTAGGTCTCGAACAGTCGCGGGCAGCGCGAGTGCGCTCCGTTCAACCGGTGACTTCAATCGGTGACGTGGATGTACGTGTCCACCTCGATGTGGGCGGGCAGCTCGGCAGCCCCCCGTACCTGTTGCGGTGCTCGCACGTAGGTCAAGGCGGGCAGCAGCGTCGGGAGGCAGGAGATGTCCACCGGGTCCTCGTCGGGCAGCAGCGGCAGCCGTAGATGCGTGAGGCGTGGCAGCAGCCTTCCTATGTGCGTCTTCGCTACATCCCAGTCGTCCGCCCGGTTCAGGAGCAGGTCCGTCACGCCGGGCAGGACAAGACCGGGGGGCGCGGAGGCGAGCGCCTCGGAGGGAAGGGTCAGCTGGGTGAGGCGGGGCAGACGGGCCAAGGCCTGCCAGTGCTCGGCGGAGCTGGGACCCATGCCTCTGCCGAAGACCACCCACTGCAGTCCCGGCCAACTGTCGATGTGGTGCAGATCCTCCGGACGGTCCGCGCCGAGGAACCCGATGCTGCGCAGGGCAGCCCCTGCCGGGATCGACGTCAGACGGTGCGGCTCGGCGATCTCCCACAGGCGCAGGTCCTCCAGGCCGAGCAGCGCGTCGTGCGCCTCGCCGGTGAGGCGGGCGGGGGAGATCCCCAGAGAGAGATACGTGGGTGGAGCGGTGGCGAGCAGATGGGACGCGGCGGCCGGCGAAACGGTCTCGCGGATGTCCAGCTGCCGTGGGTGCAGCCGCAGACGTTCGAGCTCGGCGGCCTGTTCGTCGCTGCGGAGGGTGAAGTGGACCTGCCCGTCGTCCAGATGGGCGATGACCTGCTCCGCGTAGGCACGGCAGTCGTAGCGGCCCCACGCCCACATGAGCTGGCTGCGTACGCCGAGAGCGGTATGCCGGGCGAAGCGCGCCAGGAAGGGGATCGCGGCGTCCGATCGGACGTGCGTCGCGGCGGTCACCACGTGCTTGGCGTCCTTGTCGCTCAGGTCCTGCGGCCCGGGCAGCAGGTCGAGCACCATGGCTCCGACAGCGCCGAGCTCGCGGGCGTCCTGGCTGCTGTGGGGCGGGATCAGTGCCTTCATGCGCTGCCCGACCGCTACCCGCACCTCGGGCGCCAGTTCCGCCGCGTGCTCCAGGCATGCCGCCGCCAGGAGATGGATCCGCTTCCGGGCGCCCTGCTCCGGGTGTTCGTCGCCTGCGGAGAGCAACCCCCCGATGATTTCCACCCGTTCACGGGGACGAGCCTGTGCCACCGCCATGCGGACGACGTCTTCCCACTGGTCGTCCGCCGCGTGCTGGGCGAGCAGCCCGAAGTCGCCCTCGTCCACCACCGCCCGGGCCCCGAGGAAGTCCTGGAACGTGCGGTGGACGAACTCGACTGTGTCGGGGCCCGGTTCGCGGAGGAGTCCGCTGCGGAGCAAGAAGTGGCCGTACACCGCCTTCGCGTCACCGAGAGTGGCGACCTCCGGCACCGCGGGCAGTGCGGCGCCGATGATGGCCTCCGCCCGTGAACGGTCCATCTGCGTACGGCTGTTGCGGATCAGCCAGTAGGCGAGTCGCTGAAGCAGCTGGATCTGCGGCTCCTCCCGCAGTTCGGGTACGCCCATGTGGCGCTCGCGGTCCCGGCGGACCAGGAGCATGGAGAGCGCCGCGGCGTAGAGGTCCTTGCGCCCCAAGGGGAGGAACCCCCTGCGGTCCCTGTGCAGTGCGCAGATCAGGCCGCACATGAGCGGGTTGGTGGCCAGCCGGCCGAGATCCGGCTTCGCCCGCACCGCTTCCAGGAGCTGGTTCTCGTACGAGGCGAGGGCTCCGTCCTCCTCCGCCGCGCCCGTGCGCGCGGCCGCGTGCCAGCGCCCGATGAATGCCGCCGCTTCGCCGCGGCTCATCGGGGAGAGGGTCAGCTCCGTGAAGTCCGCTTCGGCGAGCCATTCCTCGCCCACCGCCGACGGACGCGAGGTCACGAGCCACCGGTTTCCGGGATACGCGTCGATCAGGTCCCCGAGCCACTCCCGCGTGCGCGTGCGCTCCGACTCCGGGATCTCGTCGATGCCGTCCAGCAGGATCAGCGCACGGCCCGCGGTCAGTACGCGCGACTCCCATCCCTCGGGCTGCGTCCCCGCCAGCGGGGAGCCGACCGCCGAGAGGAAATGCGCCGGGGCCGGGAGGCGCTCGCCGTGGCGGGTGAGGCTGCGAAGGGGGAGTACGAAGGGGATGCGGTCCTGGAGGTAGGTCATGCGGGCGTCGTCCACGGTGCGGCGTGCGGCACTCACCGCCAGCCACTGGACGAGGGTCGTCTTGCCCGAACCCGCTTCCCCTCGCAGGAGTACGCGGTCGTGGTCGGCCAGTGCCTGGTCGGCGGGGCAGGGTCTCGGGGCCGGCTCCTCGACCTGGTCCGCCCACCGCGCGTATGCGGGGTCCGTCTCGGTCAGGGCGCCGGCCACCTCATGCGGCGAGAGCTGGAACCTCCCGGGCCGCTCCGTCGCCTCAAGCGACATGTACGCCGCATCCAACGGCCACCGCCCCGGCGAGTTCGCCAGATCGATCCCGAAGATCGTCAGCTTCCCGTGCTTCTTCGCCACGTACGCCAGATACCGCCGCTCGAACGCCACGTCCTCCGCCCCGGGCAGGGGATTGCGGGCGATCAACTCGTCGAGCCTGGCGATCAGTTCGGACTGGCGGCGGCTCTGTTCCACCAGTGTCCGGGCCACGAAGGCCGAGCGCTGCGTGAAGAAGTTCAGGATGTGCAGGCACGTCGTGTCGAGCAGGCGCTCGTAGAAGTACGACGCGTCCGCCGACAGGTCACGGTCCGGGTTCCCGCTCGCCCGGCGCAGCCGCAGCGCGAGCGCGTCGTGGCCGAGCTCGACCGCCTGGACGTCCGTGAGCGTGAGGTCACCGAGGGCGTGCAGGGTGCGCGTCAGGGCGTCGACGACGGGCTGCTCCTCGTCGGCGGGGACCGCCCGCTCGCCGGAGGCCCGTACCGCCTGGTGCACCAGCTCCCCGGCCAGCTTCGCCAGGTCCTCGTCGGTCAGCCTCCGCTTCTCGCCCCGGAAGGAGACCAGCCCCGACAGCCGGACGGGGCGCTCCACCAGGCCCGCCCCGACCCCCTCCCGTACGAACAGTTTCTTGATCAGCGGGGCTATGACGCCGGAGGCGAGACGGGCGCCCAAGGCCGTGGGATCCATGCGCCGCAGCGTAGCCCCGGTCACATTTCGGAGGTTGTGGATCTCGGGGGCCGGTGACATGACGCACAGGCGATTTGTCCGGTACTAGATGGAATAGTGGTGGCGCCCGGAGGGGGTGTCGGGACCTTCGGCACGCAACCCGCGGGACGTTGGCCGCGTCGGGGGAGTCCATCCCCGGGACCCGTCGGTGCGGGCCCGAGATGCCCTGTCGAAGTGTGGTTAAACCTGTCTCGGGCCGTCGATTCCGGCAAGTGGTTGAAGGAGTAATTGTCGGGATTTGTCGGTGTCAAGGGGTCGAAAGGTGGGCGGTTCGCTACGGCTTTAGGTAGTAGATGGGGGGTTTGAGCACCGGGCGGGGTGCGGGTTACCAAGGTGAGGCCCCGGCGGAACGCAGCGAAGCGTGTGGCCGGGTCCCTATGTGTCTCACGTGCCTCGCAGCGACATGCGGCGGTGTCACGTACACGCTCCCCATCCCGGAGGTAATCCGCCTTGTCGAAGCGCGCCACGTCCCACCAGTCCGGCCTGTCCCTGCTCCGTGCGCGGACGGCCGTCATCACCGTCGCGGGCCTCGGGCTCGGAGCGTCGGCCGTTCTCGGTTCCGGCGTCGCCTCCGCCGCGGACGCCAAGAACAGCGCACTGCCCGGCGTCTCAGCCAACTCGATATCGGCCCAGGCCGACGCGCAGGCCAAGGCCGCGGCCAAGGCCAAGCAGGCCGCCACCAAGAAGGCCCAGCAGGCCAAGCAGGCCGCCGCCAAGAAGGCCGCGTCCTGGCAGGACCCGGTCGACAAGTACACGCTCTCCGCGTCCTTCGGGCTCGGCGGCAACATGTGGTCCAGCAAGCACTCCGGCCAGGACTTCGCCGTGTCGATCGGCACCTCGGTCGAGGCCGTGCACAACGGCACCGTCGTCAAGGCCGGCGGCAACGGCGCCGGTGACGGTCCCGCGTACGGCAACGCCATCGTGATCAAGCACGACAACGGCACGTTCTCGCAGTACGCGCACCTGTCGAAGATCGACGTCCGCGTCGGCCAGAGTGTCGGCACCGGCCAGCACATCGCCGCGTCCGGCAACACCGGCAACTCCAGCGGCCCGCACCTGCACTTCGAGATCCGTACGACCCCGAACTACGGCTCGGCGGTCGACCCGGTCGCGTTCCTGCGCTCCAACGGCGTCAGCGTCTGAGCAGTGCGTAACTAGGCGCCTTCGTGCGCCTGGGTCACCAGATCGATGGCGACCTCGAGGATGGCCTTGCGCTTCTCCTCGGGGTCGCCTTCGGCGTCCTTGAGCACGAACATCCCGCCGTGCATCGTGAACAGCGCGCTGAAGCAGCGCACCTGGGTCGTCATGGGCGCGTCCGGCTCCCTGAGGATGTCGAGCAGGCTCAGCATGCGGTCCTTGAAGGTCTCACCCGTCTTCAGGTCCCGCATCGTCGCCTGGTTCTCCTGCATGAAGCGGAAGAGCGGGGACGCGTCCGTGAGGATCTCGCTGTAGCGGGTCAGGATCGTCCGCTTGACGTCCAGCGTGCGCGGCTGCCCCTTGCCCCACTCCACCAGCTCGTCCATGGGCCGGGTCATGTCGTTGGAGATGCTGGTGAGGATGTCTTCCTTGGTCTTGAAGTGGTAGTAGAGCGCTGCCTTCGTGACGTCCAGGCGCTCCGCGATCTCGCGCAGTGACGTCTTCTCGTACCCCTGCTCGGCGAAGAGTTCGAGGGCCACGTCCTGGATGCGCTGGCGGGTGTCCCCGCGGCGCTGCTGCTTGCCCGTGACCATTGCTTTGCTCCTCGGCTCCCTCGACTCGAATCCTTGGACCCGATTTTACTTACTTGACGCCCGGCTAGTTAGGGGTCTAGTTTCCCTCAGTGTAGTCAGCTTGCCGGTCGGCAAGTAAGTAGGGCCACACAAGTAGGGCCAGTAAGTAGTGGCGGCAAGCAGTGGCACGTAGTCGGGGAATCTGGGGAGTGGGGAACATGGCGAACACCAAGGACAAGCCGGGGGAGAAGGCGAAGGAAGCGCCACAGCCGCGCAGCGTGCGCGTCGTGATGATGGCGCTGATGGTCACCATCCTGCTCGCGATGCTGGACAACATGATCGTCAGCCCCGCGATGCCGACGATCGTCGGTGACCTCGGCGGCATGGAGCACCTGTCGTGGGTCGTCACGGCGTACATGCTCGCGACCGCGGCCTCGACCCCCATCTGGGGCAAGCTCGGCGACATGTACGGGCGCAAGGGCGTCTTCCTCACCTCCATAGTGATCTTCCTGCTCGGTTCCGTGCTCAGCGGAATGGCGCAGGACATGGGCCAGCTGATCGGCTTCCGTGCCGTGCAGGGGCTCGGCGCGGGCGGTCTGATGGTCGGCGTCATGGCGATCATCGGTGAGCTCGTCACGCCGCGGGAGCGCGGCAAGTACATGGGCATGATGACCGGCGTCATGGCGGTCGCCATGATCGGCGGACCTCTCGTCGGCGGCACCATCACCGATCACCTCGGCTGGCGCTGGGCCTTCTACATCAACCTGCCCCTCGGCGCGATCGCGCTCGCCATGGTCACCGCCGTGCTGCACCTGCCGAAGAAGAAGGCGAAGGGGCGCATCGACTACCTCGGTGCGGCGCTCCTGACCGTGGGCATCAGCGCGCTCGTGCTCGTCACCACATGGGGCGGCACGGAGTACGCCTGGACCTCCACCGTGATCATGGAGCTCATCGCGATCGGCGTGGTCGCGCTCATCAGCTTCGTCATCGTCCAGAAGAAGGCCGCCGAGCCGATCCTGCCGCTGCACATCTTCCGCAGCCTCAACTTCACGCTCATGTCGGTGATCGGCTTCATCACCGGCTTCGTGATGTTCGGCGCGATACTGTTCCTGCCGCTGTACCAGCAGGCCGTGCAGGGGGCCTCGGCCACCAACTCCGGGCTGCTGCTGCTTCCGATGCTGCTCTCGATGATGGTCGTCTCGTTCTTCTCTGGGCGGTTCACCACCTCCACCGGCAAGTACAAGATCTTCCCGATCGCCGGCACCATCCTGATGGTCCTCGGCCTCTTCCTGCTGGCGCAGATGGACACCGACACCACGCGGTTCACGTCGGGCCTCTACATGGCGGTGCTCGGCGCGGGCATGGGCTGCCTGATGCAGATCACCATGCTGGTCGCCCAGAACAGCGTCGAGATGAAGGACATGGGCGTCGCGTCGTCCTCGGCCACGCTCTTCCGTACGCTCGGCTCCTCGTTCGGCGTCGCGATCATGGGCGCGCTGTTCAACAGCCGGGTCGAGGACACGATGGCCTCGCGGGCCGGGGAGCTCGGCGGCAAGGTCACCGAGCAGTCGGCGCAGCTGGACGCGGACAGCCTGCGGCAGTTGGCGGCTCCGGTGCGGGACGCCTATCAGCACGCGGTGTCGGCCGGTACGCACTCGGCGTTCCTGCTGGGCGCGGTCATCGGGGTCGTCGCGCTCGTCGCTGCGGTGTTCGTGAAGGAAGTCCCCCTGCGGGGGGCCGGCCCGAAGGACGCCGGGCCCAAGGACTCCGGGGATTCCGGGAGTGCCGAAGCCAAGAAGCCGGCCGAGGACGCGGCTGGGGACGCCGCGCACGGACCGCGGGACGCGGTTGCAGAGGCCGTCTGACCTGCGGTCCCACTCCCTCGGCTGAACGGGCCCCCGGCACCAGATGGTGCCGGGGGCCCGTCGCTTGCCGTGCCGCTCGGTGCCGCTCGGTGCTGCTCGGCGCCGCTACTTGTACTTGTCCGGCAGCCGCAGGATCGGGAAGCTGCCCGTGCTCGTCGGGGCGTGTTCCGGCAGCCAGAGGACTGCCACCGCGCCCTCCGCCGGGTCCTCCGGGCCCGCGCCCGCAGGAGTTACGTTGCGGAAGGTGAGCCTCGCGCCGAGCACCCGCGCCTGCCCCGCGGCGATCGTCAGGCCCAGGCCGTGGCCGACGCCCGCGCGGTCCGTGCTGCCGGTGCGGAAGCGGCTCGGCCCCTCGTCCAGGAGCCCCGCGGGGAAACCGGGGCCGTGGTCGCGGACCCGCACCACGCGGCCCTCGACGCTGACCTCGACCGGCGGCTTCCCGTGCTTGGCCGCGTTGGCGAGGAGGTTGCCCAGGATGCGCTCGAGGCGGCGCGGATCGGTGGTCACCTCCGATTCGTGCACCACCGTCACGCTCACGTCCGAGTCGAGGACCGCGATGCGCCGCGTCACGAACTCGCCGAGCATCAGGTCCTGCAACTCGGCCCGCTCGGCAGCGCTGTCCAGACGGGCCACTTCGAGCACGTCCTCGACGAGCGTGCGCATCGCCTGCGCCCGGTCCCTGACCAGCTCGGTCGGGCGGCCGGGGGGAAGCAGTTCGGCCGCCGTGAGCAGGCCGGTCACCGGCGTACGCAGCTCGTGCGCGATGTCCGCCGTCACGCGGCGCTCGGCTTCGAGGCGCTGCTTGAGCGCGTCCGCCATCGCGTCCACCGACCGCGCGAGGTCATCGGTCTCATCGCGTACGACGCCGCCGATGGCATCTCGTACGCTCACGTCCGTCTGCCCCTGCGCGACCTCCTGCGCCGCCGTCGCCGCCTTGCGCAGGCGTCGCGAGAGCTGGCCGCCGATGAGCACGCCGAGCGCGCAGCCGCCGAAGACCACGGAGATGGAGCCGATGACCAGGGCCTGGTCGAGGTCCTTCATGACGGTGGCGCTGCGGTCGGTGAAGCGGGTGTGCAGCGACAGGATGTGGCCGTCGCTGAGCGGGACCGCCGCCCAGATGTCCGGCACACCGCCGTCGTGGTCCTCCACGTAGGTCGCGCGGCGCCCGGTGAGCACCTTCGCCAGGAGGTCCTTGGGCATCTCCGGGTCGTCGATCTTCATGCCGAACTGGCCCGTGCGCCCGGACGTCTCGTAGATCCGCTGGGCGTACAGAATCCGCTCGTCCTGCACGTCGCGCGCGTTGTCGAGCATCGAGACGCGCGCCGCGTTGTGCACGACCAGGCTCAGCGCCACCGCGACGAGCGCGCCGACCAGCGCGATCGCCGCGCTGATCTTCCAGCGCACGCCGGTGCGCAGGCCGGAGGCCAGCTTCGCGCGCAGCGAGGCCATGGTCCCCCTGCTCATATGTGTCCCCCGAGACGCGCCGGACCGTTCGTTGCTTCAGCCGGTACTTCAACCGGTGCTTCAGCCATGTCGTGGGCTCACGCCTTGAGCTTGTAGCCGAAGCCGCGGACCGTCTCGATCCGGTCCTGGCCGACCTTCGTGCGCAGCCGCTGCACATGGACGTCGACGACGCGGGTGTCACCGCCCCAGCCGTAGTCCCACACGCGCTCCAGGAGCTTGTCGCGGGAGAGGACCGTGCCGGGCGCGGAGGAGAACTCGAGGAGCAGGCGCATCTCGGTCGGCGTCAGGGCCACCGGGACGCCGTCCTTGCGGACCTCCATGCCCTCCGTGTCGATCTCCAGGTCGCCGAAGTGCAGCACACCGCCGTCCGGCGAACCGCCGTCGGCGGAGGCGGGCGCCCCCGACTCGGGGCCGCTCGCGTGCCCGAAGCGGCGAAGGACGGCGCGGATCCTGGCCACCAGGACGGCGCCGTCGAAGGGCTTGGTCACGTAGTCGTCGGCCCCGGCCTCCAGGCCGAGCACGACGTCGATGGAGTCGGCACGCGCCGAGAGCATGATCACCGGGACCGTCGACTCGTCGCGGATGCGGCGGCACAGCGAGACGCCGTCCAGGCCCGGCACCATCACGTCGAGCAACGCGATGTCGGGACGGTCGGCGCGGAAGGCCTCAAGGCCCTGCAGACCGTCGGGCATCGCGGTGACGACGAAGCCGTCCCGTTCGAGGGCGAGCTGCGTCGCCTCGCGGATGACGTCGTCGTCCTCGACGAACAGGACATGGGTGTGCTCTGCCATCGGGTGCTCTCAGTTCTCCGTCGGAGCGGGTGCGTCGCCGCCGGCCGCGCTGCTGTAGTGACTGCGGGTGCGGTCCGTCTCGGTGAAGTGGTTCGAGGACCAGCGGTACGTGATGACTTCCTCGCCGGACGGATACGACACCGGGTCACCCTTCTCGTACACCTGCTTGGTCACCACCAGGTCGCCCCGGTCGATCTCCGCGTAGACGGGTGGCTCCTCGTCCTGGAAGACATTCTCGTACTTCTTGCCTTCGGCGCGATACACGTAACTGCTGGTCCCGACGGCATCGCTGCAGGTCATGATGTTCACCACGACATCGGAACCGGCTCCTCCGGTCAGGTTGCCGTAACTGACGTCGACGGGGTAGTCGTCGCCGACGCAGGGCTTCAGGTCGCGTTTGACCGTCCGGCTCACCTTCGGGTCGTCCTTGACGAGCCGCACGGCCTCGCCGGTGGAGGGCGGCGGGGGCGCGGACGTCGTCGACGGCGTCGGGGAGGGCGAGGGAGTCATCACCGTCTCGCCCCGGTTGCCGGGGCCCTCGTCGCGGGCGCCGGAACCGCCGGTCGAGCAGGCGGTGAGGAAAAGGGCGATGGCGGCGAGCGCGACCACCGCCGCACTCCCCGCCCTGATCGTCCTGCCAGCCTGGGTGCTTAGGCCGCGCAACGCTCCCGCTCCTCACGTTCGAGCGCGCCGATGGCGGGCTCCTCGCGGTCCCGGATCTCGCGGCCCTGGCCCTCGCGGTCCCGGCTCTCCAGCTCCTGGCGGAGCCGCGCGAGCGCGCGGTGCAGGGTGCTCTTGACCGTCCCCGCGGACATGCCGAGTGCCGCGGCCGTCTCCTCCGTGGACATCTGCTCCCAGTGTCGCAGCACGACGACGCTGCGCTGCTTGGGGGCGAGCACCTTCATGATGTCCATCAGGAGGGCGCGGTCGGCGTGCTGTTCCGTGGAGTCCTCCACGCGGGCGTCGGGCATCTGCTCGGTGGGGACCTCTTCGAGTTTGCGGGCCCGCCACCACTCCGTACGCGTGTTGATCATGACGCGGCGCAGATAGGCGTCCGCGAGCCGCTTGTCGGCTATGCCGTCCCAGCGGCCGTACGTCCGCACGAGCGCGGTCTGCAGCAGGTCCTGGGCGTCGACGGGGTCGGGGACCAGGCGCCGGGCACTGCGCAGCAGGGCGTCCTGCCGAGTGCGGACGTACTCTTCGAACTCGAGCACCTCGCCGTGCGCCATACCCAACCGCCTCCGTTCACCGACCACCGCTGCTTGTGCGGTACGGCTATGAAGTTACGGAGGCGTTGTCACGAGGCTGTGCGGAGCAGCCGCCGGGGGGCGCACGGCCTTCCGTCGGTTGTGTAACAGAAGTAGGCGGGGCGTAAAGCGGGGGGCGTTTCGTGGTGGTCTACCGCCTTCTCTCAGGTGAGAGGCAGGCGGTAGAGCCCATCGGGGAGCGGTTCGACGAGCCCGTCGGCGACGAGCCCGTCCAGCGCGCGGGCCCGCTGCACGGGCTCGTCCCACACGCGGTCCAGGGCCGACTGCGGCACGGGAGCGACGGCCTCACGAAGCACCGCGAGCAGCTTGCCGCGGACCTGGCGGTCCGTTCCCGCGTAGGTCTGGCCCCGGCGGGCCGGACCTACGTGCGCGGGTTTCCCGGCCGTCTGCCACGCGCACTGCTGCGCGATGGGGCATCGTCCACAGCTCTCGTTCTTGGCGGTGCAGACGAGGGCGCCGAGCTCCATGGAGGCGGCGGCCCAGCGGGACGCCGTGCGCTCGTCCTCGGGCAGGAGGGCGCGGGCGAGCTTGCGCTCGGCGGCGGTGGTGGCGTTCGGGGGGTACTGGACGCCGGTCACGGCACGCGCGAAGACCCGGCGCACGTTCGTGTCGAGGACGGCGTGCCGCTGCCCGTACGCGAACGACGCCACGGCCGCGGCGGTGTACTCGCCGATGCCGGGCAGCGCGAGCAGCTGCGCGTGCTTGGTCGGTACGTCGCCGCCGTGCCGTTCCGTTATGGCGACGGCGGCGCCGTGCAGGCGGAGCGCCCGGCGGGGGTAGCCGAGGCGCCCCCAGGCGCGCACGGCTTCTCCAGGGGCTTCCTTGGCGAGGTCGGCGGGGCGGGGCCAGCGGGCGATCCACTGCTCGTACACGGGCAGGACGCGGCTTACGGGCGTCTGCTGCAGCATGAACTCACTGACCATCACGCCCCAGGACCCGGCGTCGGGCCGCCGCCACGGCAGATCACGGGCGTGGGCGTCGAACCAGGCGATGACGGGACCGTGCAGGGCCTCGCCGGCGGGCTCGGGGCTGTCTGACATTGGCATGGGCTTCGTGGGCGCAGTCATGGCAAGACGATCCTGCCACGGGCCCACCGACCGACGGGCCAGGCGGGGCCTTCTCAACTCCGTTTCCCTTCGGGGGCTGCGGATCTTGCCCGTCTGTGGGTGCGGGGCCGCGCCGGTATGTCCGTCCTCGCTATCGTCCGGTGGCCGCGGGGTTGCTTCGGCTCCGGAGTGCCGCGAGCCGTGCTCCGGGCAGACATACCGGCACGTCCCCTCGCGTCCGCTGCCGACTGCGGGATGGGGGCGGGTGGCCCACCCACCCCGGGCCCGCGGACTGCCCACCCACCCCGGCCCATCCCCCTCTGACCCGGGGCAATCGGGCGGGTGGGTGGGAGAGCTTTGCGGGGGCCGAAGTTGGGGGGCAAGGCATGACGATCGGCAGGGGTGCCTTCCGGGGGAGGGGCAGTAGCGTCCAGGGGGTGGAGAGTGCATGGAGGCGGGATGGCCTGCTTTGGGGAGCCCTGGTCATACCCGCGTTGAGCGTGGACCAGCTGGGGCTGGACGAGCCGCGGGCAGCGTGGCAAAGGGCCGCCGGGATCGTCGTCCTGGGGCTGGCCGCAGCCACCTGGCGCAGATGGCCCCCGGCAGCCTTCGCGGCGGCCGCAGCCCTGGGGCTCACCGCGGCCCCCTCCCTCTTCACCCTCACGTACGGCCCCGCCCTGGCAACCTTCGCCCTGCTCATGGGGCGCAAAGCCCCCCGCGTGAAGCCCGCCCTCCTCGCCTTCGGCGCGACCGCCCTCATCGGCACCGCCAAAATCGCCGTACGCGACGTCGACCCCGTGGTGGAGTGGCTCGTCCTGACGGGCACCCTCCTCTTCGGCGCCGTCTTCCCCTGGCTCGCCGGCCGGTACCTCCGCCAGGGCCGCGAACTGGCCGCCGCGGGATGGACCCGCGCCGCCCAACTGGAGCGCGAGCAGCGCATCGTCGCCGACCGGGCCAGGCTGCGCGAACGCGCCAGGATCGCCCAGGACATGCACGACTCCCTCGGACACGAGCTGAGCCTCATCGCGCTGCGGGCAGGCGCCCTCCAAGTGGCCGCCGATCTGCCGGAACGGCACCGCGGCGCCGTGACCGACCTGCGCGTCGCCGCGTCGGACGCCACGGACCGGCTGCACGAGATCATCGGGCTGCTCAGGGAAGAGGGCGACGAGGCCGCGCCCCTCGCCCCGGCGGGCGAAAGCGTGCGCGCCCTCGTGGAGCGGGCCGCCGACTCGGGGCTGCCGGTCCGGTACATCGCGGGGGGTGAGGGCCCGCGTACGGAATTGACCGGGTCCGAAGCAGAACCCGAAGCGGAACCCGAACCCGAAGCAGAAGGGGAGAACGGCCGCACCGTCTACCGCATCGTCCAGGAAGCCCTGACCAACGCCGCCAGACACGCCCCCGGCGCACCCATCACCGTGGAGATGGGGAAAGCGGCTGTCGTCGTCACCAACGGGCCCGCCCGGCGGCCGGGTTCGGGCCCCGGCGCAGGCTCCGGCCTCGTAGGCCTGCGGGCCAGGGTCGAGGACCTCGGCGGCACCCTCGAAGCGGAGCCTCACGGCGACGGCTTCCGGGTCCTCGCACGGCTCCCCGCGGCTGTCGCCACCCCGGACCCGCCGCCACGGCACCCCGCGCCCGGCCCCGCGTACGCCCGCAGGCGGACCCTGCTGGCCTTCGGCGCCGCCCTGGCCACCGGGGCCCTGCTGGTCGGCGGCGCCTTCGCCTGGTACGCGTACTCACGGTCGAACGCGGTCCTCGAACCGGCCGACTTCGCCCGCCTGAAGGAAGGCCAGGCGCAGACCGACGCCGAACGGCTGCTGCCCGGCAGAGTCGCGACCGACCCGCCCGAGGAGCGCGCACCGACCCCGCCACCCCCGGGCGCCGACTGCCGCTACTACCGCGCCAGCGGTGAACTCTTCGTCACCGTCCGGCACTTCAGGGTCTGCTTCAGGGACGGGGCCCTCGTGGAGAAGAGTGTGATCCCCACAGCGGGGGCCCTGCGCGAGAAGGAGAGGGTGCGGTGATCCGCGTACTGCTGGCCGACGACGAGGCCATGATCCGTGCGGGCGTCCGCGCGATCCTCGCCGCGGGCGACGACGTCGAGGTCGTCGCCGAGGCGGGCGACGGGAGAGAAGCCGTGTCGCTCGCCCAGGCCCACCGGCCGGACGTCGCTCTGCTCGACATCCGCATGCCGCGCCTCGACGGCCTTGCGGCGGGCGAGGAGATCGTACGGACGCTGCCCGGCACCGCCGTCGCGATGCTGACGACGTTCTCCGAGGACGCGTACGTCGCGCGAGCGCTGAGCGGCGGAGCCACCGGCTTCCTCCTGAAGTCCGGTGACCCCCACGAACTCATCGCGGGCGTACGCGCGGTGGCGAGCGGCGCCGCCTTCCTCTCGCCCAAGGTGGCCCGTCACGTCATCGACGGCTATGGCGCGCAGCGCACGGTCCGCGGCGCCGACGCCCGCGCGAGGACCGCGGTCCTCACCCCGCGCGAGCGCGAAGTGCTCGGGCTTGTCGGGCTGGGGCTCTCCAACCCGGAGATCGCCGCCCGGCTCCACCTGGTCGAAGGCACGGTCAAGGCGTACGTCAGCGCGGTTCTCGACCGGCTCGGGGTCAAGAACCGCGTTCAGGCGGCGATCGTCGCCTACGAGGCGGGACTTGTGCGGCTCTGAGACTCAGCGGCGATGTGTCGCGGGCCGCCGGTGCGATGTCGAGTGCTCCGGCGTCGGGCTTCCCGGCCCCGCGAACCACCTGACGACGCCCGTCGACGACCCGCGCATCGCCTCGACCACCCGCCCGACAGGGCGCGTTGCCATACGTACGAGGAGGAAGGCGAGCGCGGCGCCGAGGAGCAGGCCCACCGCCACGTCGTGCGGGTAGTGCACGCCCACGAACACCCGTGAGAACGCCATGAGTACGGCCATCGGCAGCGTCAGGGCCGCGATCCGCGGCCAGGCGAGCGCGAGGCCGACGGCGGCGGCGCCCGCGATCGTCGAGTGGTTGCTGGGGAAGGACCAGTCGCCGTACGCCGGGCACTCGACGATGGAGGTGACCGCGCCGGCGACGGCCCGGCAGGGACGCTCCTCGTCGACCGCGGACTTGAGCATCTCGCTGCAGACGTAGGCGACCGCCGTGGCCAGGGGCGCGAGAACAGCTATCGCGAGGGCGCGCGGGTCGCCGCGCCGTGCCCGCCACCAGGCGACGATGAAGAGCACGCCGAAGAGCAGCAGTCCGAGTTCCGTCCACACCTCGGCGAGATGCTGGAACCAGGTAGGGGTGTCGTGGGCGAAGTCGGTGACATCGCGATAGAGATCGTCGTCCATGGTGTCCATGATTACGGACGGTACGGAGTGGGTCCGAATCGTCACACCCGGCGATCGTCCCGTCACACCCCCTGACGAAAGACAGGGGTGCGGAAAGCGGAATCAATCGTTCCGTGATGATGATCCGTAAACTTTGTGACTCCGGGCGGCGGGTGGGGCAGGACAAGGCGCGGATGTCTCGTAAGGTTTGGGCCGTGGGATCTCTGCGCAATCCTGTCGGGCCGCTTCCCTCCACCATCTACTGGCGTCGGAGGGCCGTTCTGCTGTCCTTGATCGGGCTGATGGCGCTCCTGGTCGTGTGGGTGCTCACCATGGGCGGTGGGGGCACGAACGACGGCGCCGACGGCCCTTCGGGCTCCGGCCCCGCCACGTCCATCACTCCCGGACCTTCCAGTTCGGGGCCCGCCATCAGTGAAAACCCGGGCGGGCGCGACGAGTCGGGCGACGACGGCGACGGCGACTCCGGCTCGGGAGGCTCCGGGGGTGGCTCCGGTGATTCCGAGGGGGCCGACGGCTCGGGCGACTCCGGTGGCGGTGACGGCAGCGGCTCGGACGACGGCGCCAAGGGCGGCGGCGGATCGGGCGGACAACTGCCCGCCGGGTCGAGCCTGCCCAACTGCGTGAGCGGAGACGTGAAGTTGAAGCTGCGCAGCGTCCATAACCGGTACGAGATCGGCGAGAAGCCGAAGTTCGAACTCGTCGCCCAGAACAGCGCAGGCAAGGCCTGCAAGGTCGATCTCGGCGCCAAGAAGACGGTGTTGACGATCACTCAGGCCGACGGCGACAAGGAGATCTGGTCCTCCGCGGACTGCCCCGCCGGTGGCGGGAGCCTGTTGCTGCGGGTGCCGGGCGACGGGCGCGTCACGCACACCGTGGAGTGGGACCGCCGGGGGAGCGAGCCGAACTGCGCGACGCCTTCGGCGGGAAGCGCGTCCCCCGGTACGTATCTCGTCGAGGCCAAGTCTCCCGGCCTCGGGTCGGTGAAGACGTCGTTCGTCCTGGAGGACAGCTGACGGCTGAGTGCCGGTGGGTGGGCAAGAAACCCCCACCCACTCAGCAGCACTCGCTAGACGTACCGCTCCAGAATCGAAGACTCGGCAAGCCGTGAGAGCCCCTCGCGCACACTCCGGGCCCGCGCTTCCCCGACCCCGTCCACGGTCTGCAAGTCGTCGACGCTCGCAGCGAGAAGCTTCTGCAGCCCCCCGAAGTGCTCCACGAGCCGGTCGATGATCGCGCCGGGAAGACGCGGCACCTTGGCGAGCAGCCGGAAGCCCCGCGGCGAGACGGCGGAGTCCAGCGCTTCCGGAGAGCCGGTGTAACCCAACGCCCGTGCCACGGTGGGCAGTTCGAGCAGCTCCGCATGGCTCAGCGCGTCCAGCTCGAAGAGCGCCTCCTCGACCGTGCGGGAGCGCTTGGCCGTCGGCTCGGGAACGTAGTCCCTGACGACCAGTTCGCGTTCGGGCTCGACGCCCGCGATCAACTCGTCCAGCTGGAGGGCGAGAAGCCGGCCGTCCGTGCCCAGCTCCACCACGTACTCGGCGATTTCCGTGGCGATGCGCCGCACCATCTCCAGGCGCTGGGCGACCGCCGTGACATCGCGGACCGTCACCAAGTCCTCGATCTCCAGGGCGGAGAGCGTGCCCGCCACCTCGTCCAGGCGCAGCTTGTACCGCTCCAGGGTCGCGAGGGCCTGGTTCGCGCGGGACAGGATCGCCGCCGAGTCCTCGAGGACCTTGCGCTGTCCGTCCACGTAGAGCGCGATGAGGCGCATCGACTGGGAGACCGAGACGATGGGGAAGCCCACCTGCTTGGACACGCGGTCCGCGGTGCGGTGCCGGGTGCCCGTCTCCTCCGTGGGGATCGTCGGGTCGGGGACGAGCTGCACGCCCGCGCGCAGAATCTTGGTGATGTCCTTGTCGACGACGATGCCGCCGTCGAGCTTGCACAGCTCGCGCAGCCGTGTCGCCGTGAACTCGACATCCAGGATGAATCCGCCCGTACACATCGATTCGACGGTCTTGTCCCAGCCGAGGACGATGAGCCCTCCGGTGTTGCCGCGGAGGATGCGCTCCAGTCCGTCGCGCAGGCCGGTGCCGGGCGCGACCGCGCTCAGAGAGGCGCGCATCAGCCCTTCGGCACCGGAGCTTCCGCCGGGCTTGCCGGGAGCTGACGCCCGGTCGTTGGCTGCCACTGCACTCCTCGGGTCGCGGGTTTGTCCAAGCCCCGGTCCGTACGACTGCTTCGTACGGACGGGCGAGACCAGGGCAAAGTCTACCGGCGCTCTTCGTCCTCCCGTGGGGCCTCTCTGCGACGCGACCTCGGAAGGACTCGCAGCGCGTCCCCCATGTCGGCGACTTCGGTGACCTTCATACCGGGCGGGACCTTGCCGGGGTCGGCCGGGACGAGGGCGTGCGTGAAGCCCAGACGGTGTGCTTCGGCCAGCCTGCGCTGGACTCCCGTGACCCGTCTGACCTCGCCCGCGAGGCCCACTTCGCCGATCGCGACGAGATTTTTCGGCAGCGGGGTGTCGCTCGCCGCGCTGGCCAGGGCGAGGGCGATCGCGAGGTCGGCGGCCGGCTCGGAGAGCTTCACGCCGCCGACCGTCGCGCTGTAGATGTCGCGCTTGCCGAGCGCGGTGATGCGGCCCCGCTGCTCGAGGACCGCCAGCATCATCGAGACGCGGGAGGTTTCGAGCCCGGATGTCGTACGCCGCGGGGAGGGGATCTGGGAGTCGACGGTGAGCGCCTGGACCTCGGCCACCAGGGGGCGGCGGCCTTCGAGTGTGACCGTCAGACAGGTGCCGGGGACGGGCTCCGTGCGGCGGGTGAGGAAGAGACCGCTGGGGTCGGTGAGGCCGGTGATGCCCTCGTCGTGCAGCTCGAAGCAGCCGACCTCGTCCGTCGTCCCGTACCGGTTCTTGACGCCGCGGACGAGGCGCAGGCGCGCGTGCCGGTCGCCCTCGAAGGACAGGACGACGTCCACGAGGTGCTCGAGGAGGCGGGGGCCCGCGATGGCGCCGTCCTTGGTGACATGGCCGACCAGGAGCGTGGCCATACCGCGCTCCTTGGAGGCGCGGATCAGCGCGCCCGCCACCTCGCGGACCTGCGCCACGCCGCCCGGCGCCCCGTCGATCTCCGGGGAGGCGATCGTCTGGACCGAGTCGAGGATCAGGAGGGACGGCTTCACCGCGTCCAAGTGGCCCAGAACGGCGGCGAGATCGGTCTCCGCCGCCAGATAGAGGTGGTCGTGGATCGCCTTGATGCGGTCGGCGCGCAGCCGGACCTGGCTCGCGGACTCCTCGCCGGTGACATAGAGCGTGCGGTGTTCCTCGCTCGCCGACTTCGCCGCGACGTCCAGGAGCAGCGTCGACTTGCCGACGCCCGGCTCGCCCGCGAGCAGCGCCACGGCGCCGGGGACGAGGCCGCCGCCGAGGACGCGGTCGAACTCGGCGACTCCGGTGGTGCGAGCGGTGGCCTGGCGGCCGTCGACCTCGCCGATGGGCAGGGCGGATGAGGTGACGCGGCCGGGGGCGGTGGTGCGGACGGCGGGCGCGCCGTACTCCTCGACCGTCCCCCAGGCCTGGCACTCGGGGCAGCGGCCGAGCCACTTGGCCGTCTGCCAGCCGCACTCGGTGCAGCGATAGGACGGCCGGTCTTTGCCGGACTTCGTACGGGTGGCCATGAACCGAACCGTAGCGGGCGGCACTGACAGCGGCGCACGCGATCCGGATCGCTCCGGGCGTGCGTCACGTAATCATGGGTTCCTGTCCCCTTTTGAGGGATCTGTTCACCCGTAAGGATTAAATGTGCTCAAGGGGGAAGAGGGACCCGGCATCATCCGCCTAACTTCGCACGGGTGATGAGCAGCAGCCCGGAGACCCCCACCCAAGCAACCGGCGCACACCGGGCGCATCGTGACGCGCGCCAGCGCGTAGTGCCCCGCTCGGTGCCGCAGGCGCCCCCCGCACGCTATGAGCCTTGCCTGGACGGCCTGTTCACGTACTGCCTGTCCGTGCTCTGCGATCACGACGCCGCGACCGCAGCCCTGGGCGACGTCCTCGCCATCGCCGAGCGCCGCGGCTCCCGCGGCCCCGAAACCGAGGCCGAACTGAAGTCCTGGCTCTACGCACTCGCCCGCTGGGTCTGCCTGCGCGCCCTCGCCGACGCCAAGCGCAAGCGGCAGGGCGGCGGCGCACACGCCTCCGGAGCGGCTCCTCGCACCCCGAAGGCGGACGATTCGGACACGCTTCCGGACGAGGCGGAGCGGCAGCGGCGCCGCGAACTCGCCCAGCTGGCCTGGCCGGAGGCCGCGGGGACGACGCCCGAACAGCGCGAGGCCCTGGAGCTCGCCGTACGCCACCAGCTCACCCCCAAGGAAGTCGCCGCGGTCATCGGCATGGACCTCGTGAAGACCCGCGACCTCCTCGCCACCGCCGCCTGCGAGGTGGAACGCACCCGGGCCGCGCTCGCCGTCGTGGAGACCGGCACCTGCCCGATCGTCGCCCGCCTCACCGGCGACAACCAACTCCTCCTCGGCACGGCCCTGCGCCGCGAACTCGTCCGGCACGTCGACGACTGCCCGCGCTGCCGCCGCACCGCCGAGCGCGCCGGGTCGGGGGCCTGGCCGGGCACGGCCGCCTCCCCGGCCGCGCTCCCGGTCATCGAGGCCCCGCGGGCCGCCGTGCACGTGGCGATGGCGCACGTCCCGCGCGCGCGGGCCGGCGGTCCGCGCTTCGACCGGCACGGATTTCCGATGGACCCCAAGGACCACGCGGCCCGCCGCGACCGCATGCGCGCGCGTGCCGTCACGACGACGGTCGTCGCCACCGTGGTGGCCGCGCCCGTGCTCGCGCTCTGGGCGGCGTATCGAGGGGCGCCGCTCACCGGCGAGGGCCAGGACGGCCGCTCGGTCAGCGCGAGCGAGGCCGGGGCCGACGGGCTGAACGGCGACCGCAGGCGCGAGGACTACGAGAACGCGGGCAATGCCCACACGCCGCCCGACCCCCGCTTCACCGCGGGCAGCCGCTCACCGGACGTCTCCGTGGAGGTCATCAGCGCCGGTTCGTCCCCGTCACGCTCGGGAACCGGCGCCGGCCGCCTCACCGTCGCGGCGCAGCCGAGCGGTGGCACGACGCTGATCACGCTCACCGCGTCAGGGGGCGAGCCGGTCCACTGGTCGGCGAGCACCGGGGCCTCCTGGCTCTACCTGAGCCGGTCGTCCGGGACGCTCGCGCCGGGGGAGACGTTCACGATCCGGGTGTACGTCGACCACGAGCGGGAGCCGGCGGGCCACTGGAGCGCCCGGGTCTCCGTCGCGCCCGCGGGGGCGATCATCTCGATCGGCGGTTACGGCAGCGGTTCGGGCCGCCCGACCCATCCGGGCCCCCGCCCGACCCCGATCCCCCCCAAGCCAAAACCGACCCCGACGACCCCGGACCCGACACCCACGCCGACGCCGTCGGATCCGACCCCTACCCCGACGCCCACGCCGTCGGAACCGGAGGAGTCATCGCCCCCGCCGAGCGACAGCGGCGACCCGAGCCCGAGCGAGGGCTGATTCTCCCCAACCCCGCCCCTTCCCGAAAACCCGCTCGGCGCGGGGGCCTTGGATGCCGTCACCACCGGCTCCGCCAAGTTCGTCCTCAAACGCCGGACGGGCTGAATCTTCAGCCGTCCGGCGTTTGAGGACGCCCCCGCGCAGCGGGTTTTCGGGAAGGGGCGGGGTTGGGGACAAATCCTGTCTACCGCGAAGGATCCGCCGGATGCGGCGCAAACAAAGGCAGCTGCGACGCAAGTCGCTCCTCGCACAGCTCCGCGAGCCGGTCGTAGCCCTCCTTGCCCATCAGCTCCGTCAGCTCGGGGCGGTAGGAGACGTACACCGGGTCACCGGCGCCGTGCGCCGACGTCGCCGACGTGCACCACCAGTGCAGGTCGTGGCCGCCGGGGCCCCAGCCCCGCCGGTCGTACTCCCCGATCGACACCTGGAGGATGCGCGTGTCATCGGGCCGGTCGATCCACTCGTACGTCCGGCGGACCGGCAACTGCCAGCAGACGTCCGGCTTCGTCTCAAGCGGCTCACGCCCCTCCTTCAGCGCCAGGATGTGCAGCGAGCACCCCATGCCCCCGGCGAAACCGGGGCGGTTCTGGAAGATGCACGAGCCGTTGTACGGCCGGGTCTGGCGCTCGCCGTCGTCGTCCGTCGACACCCACCCGCTCACCGTGCCGATGTCGTGGTGCTGCCAGATGTCCGGTGTGAGCCGCGCCACGGACTCGGCGACCCGCTTCTCGTCGTCCTCGTCCGAGAAGTGCGCGCCCAGCGTGCAGCAGCCGTCGTCCGCCCGGCCCGCCTGGATGCCCTGGCAGCCACTGCCGAAGATGCAGCTCCACCGAGAGGTCAGCCATGTCAGATCGCAGCGGAAGACCTGCTCGTCGTCCGCGGGATCAGGGAACTCCACCCAGGCGCGGGCGAAGTCGAGCCCCTTCTCGTCCGGCGGCGACGTCAGCACCTTCGCCGGCTTCCCTGACTTCTTCTTCGAATTCGTTTTGTCGGTCTTCGCCTTTTTCGTCTTTGGCACGTCTCCAGGGTATGCGCGCTGTACCCGGTCCGAGCACCAGTGAGCGCCGGACGCGCAGTAGCGTTCCGTATATGAGACTCGGTGTCCTCGACGTTGGTTCGAACACGGTGCACCTGCTGGTGGTGGACGCCCACCCCGGCGCGCGCCCGCTGCCCGCGTACTCGCACAAGGCGGACCTGCGCCTGGCCCAACTCCTCGACGAGGCCGGGGCGATCGGCCCCGAGGGCGTCGACCGCCTGGTCGGCACCGTCCGCGACGCGATGGAGGCCGCGGAGGACAAGGGCGTGGAGGATCTGCTGCCGTTCGCGACCTCCGCCGTACGCGAGGCGAGCAACGCCGATCAGGTCCTCGCCCGCGTCAGGGAGGAGACCGGCGTCGACCTCCAGGTCCTCACCGGCGCCGAGGAAGCCCGCCTCACCTTCCTCGCGGCCCGCCGCTGGTTCGGCTGGTCGGCGGGAAAGCTCCTGGTCATCGACATCGGCGGGGGCTCGCTCGAGATCGCGTACGGAATCGACGAGGAGCCGGACGCGGCCGTCAGCCTGCCGCTCGGCGCCGGCCGGCTGACCTCCGCCTGGTTCCGCCACGACCCGCCGGACCCCGCCGACGTGAAGGCGCTGCGGCGGCACGCGCGCGCCCAGATCGCCCGCACGGTCGGGGAGTTCACCCGCTTCGGCGCCCCGGACCACGTCGTCGCGACGTCGAAGACGTTCAAGCAGCTGGCCAGGCTCGCGGGCGCCGCACGCTCCGCCGATGGCCTCTACGTCCAGCGCGAGCTGAAGCGCAAATCCCTGGAGGACTGGGTCCCGCAGCTGGCCGCGATGACGGCGGCCGAGCGCTCCGAGCTGCCCGGAGTCTCCGAGGGGCGGGCCGGACAGCTGCTCGCCGGGGCGCTCGTCGCCGAGGGCGCGATGGACCTCTTCGGGGTCGAGACGCTGGAGATCTGCCCGTGGGCGCTGCGCGAGGGCGTGATCCTGCGCAGGCTCGACCACCTGCCGTCGACCGGGGCGTAGACGTACGTCACACACGGCCCGGGTGCGCGGGAGAGTGTGCGGGAGACCACCCGGACCACCTCCCCCGCGTGCGGGCGCGGCCCGTACGCTGTCCCTCGTGGCAGAACCAGTGGTGCGCATCCCGGATGCGAAGGTCGCCCTGTCGACGGCCTCGGTCTATCCGGAGTCGACGGCGACGGCCTTCGAGATCGCCGCGCGCCTCGGCTACGACGGTGTCGAGGTCATGGTCTGGACGGATCCCGTCAGTCAGGACATCGAAGCCCTGCGCAGACTCAGCGACTACCACCAGATCCCGATCCTCGCCGTGCACGCGCCATGTCTCCTGATCACACAGCGCGTGTGGTCCACGGACCCCTGGGTCAAGCTCCAGCGCGCGCAGTCGGCAGCCGAGAAGCTGGGCGCGTCGACCGTCGTCGTGCACCCGCCCTTCCGCTGGCAGCGTGGGTACGCGAACGCCTTCGTCGACGGAATCTGGCGGATGGCGGACGAGACCGACGTCCGGTTCGCCGTCGAAAACATGTACCCCTGGCGCTACCGCGACCGCGAAATGCTCGCCTACGCCCCCGACTGGGACGTCACCAAGGACGACTACCGCCACTTCACGGTCGACCTCAGCCACACCGCGACCGCCCGCGCGGACGCGATGCAGATGATCGACCGCATGGGCGACCGCCTCGGCCACGTACACCTCGCCGACGGCAAGGGCTCCGCCAAGGACGAGCACCTGGTGCCGGGCCGCGGCACGCAGCCGTGCGCCGAACTCCTGGAGCGCCTCGCGACGAGCGGGTACGACGGGCACGTCGTCATCGAGGTCAACACCCGCCGCGCGATGTCAAGCGCCGAGCGGGAGGCCGACCTGGCCGAGGCCCTCGCCTTCACGCGGCTGCATCTGGCGTCCGCGGTGCAGGTGCCCCGCTCGTGACGGCTCCGGCAGCGGACGGCGCGGCTCCGCGCCGCAGGGGGCGTCCCTCCCGTACGCAGTCGGCGAAGGGCCCCGCGACGCGGGACCGCATCCTGGAGGCGGCCCGCACCGAGTTCTCCGCACGGGGGTATGAGAAGACGTCCGTGCGCGGGATCGCCAAGGCCGCCGGGGTGGACCCGGCACTCGTGCACCACTACTTCGGCACGAAGGAGCAGGTCTTCGCCTCGGCGATCGAGGAGGCCTTCGCGCCCGCGCTCGAAGCGCCCGCCGCGATCGAGGAAGGCCCGCTCGACGGCGTCGGAGAGCGCCTGACCCGCTTCATCTTCGGCGTCTGGGAGAACCCCGCGACCCGTGTACCGCTCCTCGCGATCGTCCGCTCGGCGGTGAACAACGACACGGCGGCGGCCGTCTTCCGCCGCCTCATCGCGACGCAGCTGCTGGGCAGGATGGCGAGCCGTATCGGCGGACCGGACGCGGAGCTGCGGGCGGAACTGGCGGCCGCGCAGCTGGTGGGAACGGCGATGCTGCGCTACGTCATCCAGGTCGAGCCGCTCGCGTCGGCGGACCCGGAGGCGATCATCGCGCGGATCGCGCCGGTGGTGCAGGGGCACCTGACGGGCCCCTGAGCACGCTTCTCCACGGGCCCGCTCACCGAGACAGCTGTCCCGCTATTCGGACAGCCTGTCCAGATCGTGGAGTGGCGGCGTACGCTCGAGAACAGTCGATCCTTATGTCTCTCCCGATCTCTGAAGGAGCGAGCGACGATGCCCGAGCTCAGGTCCCGCACAGTCACCCACGGCCGCAACATGGCGGGCGCACGCGCCCTTATGCGCGCCTCCGGTGTACCCGGCGCGGACATCGGGCGTAAGCCGATCATCGCCGTCGCCAACTCGTTCACCGAGTTCGTGCCGGGCCACACCCACCTGCAGCCGGTCGGCCGGATCGTCTCCGAGGCGATCGTCGCCGCGGGCGCCATCCCGCGCGAGTTCAACACCATCGCGGTCGACGACGGCATCGCGATGGGCCACGGCGGCATGCTGTACTCCCTGCCCTCCCGCGACCTGATCGCGGACTCGGTGGAGTACATGGTGGAGGCGCACTGCGCGGACGCGCTGATCTGCATCTCCAACTGCGACAAGATCACCCCCGGCATGCTGAACGCGGCCCTGCGCCTCAACATCCCGACGGTCTTCGTCTCCGGCGGCCCGATGGAGGCCGGCAAGGCCACCCTGGTCGACGGAACGGTCCGAAAACTCGACCTGGTCAACGCGATCAGCGACGCGGTCGACGAGAGCGTCTCGGACGAGGACATCCTCCGTATCGAGGAGAACGCCTGCCCGACCTGCGGCAGCTGTTCCGGCATGTTCACCGCCAACTCCATGAACTGCCTGACCGAGGCCATCGGCCTCTCCCTGCCCGGCAACGGCTCGATGCTCGCCACCCACACCGGCCGCAAGGCGCTGTACGAGCGGGCGGGCGCGACGGTCGTCGAGATCGCCAAGCGGTACTACGACGGTGACGACGAGTCGGTCCTGCCGCGCAACATCGCCACGCGCGCGGCCTTCGACAACGCCATGGCCCTGGACATCTCCATGGGCGGCTCCACGAACACGATCCTGCACCTGCTGGCCGCCGCGCAGGAGGCCGAGCTCGACTACGGCCTCGCCGACATGGACGAGGTCTCGCGCCGCGTGCCCTGCCTGGCCAAGGTCGCCCCGAACGTGGCGCCCGGCGGCACGTACTACATGGAGGACGTGCACCGCGCGGGCGGCATCCCCGCGCTGCTCGGCGAGCTGTACCGCGCGGGCCTCCTGAACGAGGACGTGCACACGGTCCACTCCAAGTCCATCAAGGAGTGGCTGGGCACCTGGGACGTCCGCGGCGGTTCGCCGTCGGACGAGGCGGTCGACCTCTGGTACGCGGCTCCGGGCTGCGAGCGCTCGGCCACGGCCTTCTCCCAGTCGAAGCGCTGGGACACCCTGGACACGGACGCCGCGGGCGGCTGCATCAGGGACGCGGCCCACGCGTACTCGAAGGACGGCGGCCTCGCGGTCCTCAAGGGCAACCTCGCGGAGGACGGCTGCGTCGTGAAGACGGCGGGCGTCGACGAGTCGATCTGGACGTTCGAGGGCCCGGCGGTGGTCTGCGAGTCGCAGGAAGAAGCGGTCGACAAGATCCTCAAGAAGCAGGTGAAGCCGGGTGACGTGGTCGTCATCCGCTACGAGGGCCCCAAGGGCGGCCCCGGCATGCAGGAGATGCTCTACCCCACGTCCTTCCTGAAGGGCCGCGGCCTCGGCAAGTCCTGCGCCCTGGTCACGGACGGCCGCTTCTCCGGCGGCACTTCGGGCCTGTCGATCGGCCACGCGTCGCCCGAGGCGGCGTCCGGCGGCACGATCGCCCTGGTCGAGGACGGCGACCGCATCCGCATCGACATCCCGAACCGCGGCATCGAACTCCTGGTCCCGGAAGCGGAACTGACGGCCCGCCGCGAGGCCCTGGGCGGCGTCTACGCCCCCAAGTCCCGGGAACGCAAGGTCTCGGCAGCGCTGCGGGCCTACGCAGCCATGGCCACCAGCGCGGACCGCGGCGCGGTCCGGGACGTGTCGAAGCTGGGCTAGGCACTTGCCTGCCGAGGGGGTATCTCAGCCCGTCCGGCGTTTGAGGACGAACTCGGCGGAGCCGGTGCATCGCGGCGGCCAAGGCCCCCGCGCCAGAGCGGGTTTTCGGGAAGGGGCGGGGTTGGGGAAGGAAAAGTCCCCAACCCCCACACCCCGCAACCGCCCCGCCACCCCCACGCGTCCACCCCTGTAAGCAAACGCGGCAGGCGGCCCAGCCCGCCGCTCCACGGGGGAGAGAAGCATGAGCGAGAACGTCATCGCGCCGGAATCCGCAGAGGCAATCGAAGCCACGGCGGCAAGAACGTACGCCCTCGCAGCAGACGTCAACGTCCGCTCGGGCCCAGGCACTTCGTACGGCAAGGTAGGCCGCCTCTCGGCAGGAACCCGAGTGACGATCCAGTGCCAGAAGCCGGGCGAGAAGGTCACGGGCCCGACCGGCACATCAAAGCTCTGGGACCGCATCGGCAGCGGCCGCTACGTCTCCGACACGTACGTCCGCACAGGCAGCGACGGCTACGTGGCCCCGCGCTGCTGATCCACCGCACGCGACGAGAGGAAGCCGAAGCCGCCGCAGTTCACCCGGACTTCGGCGGCTTCCCCGCATCGAACGAGAACACCGTGTTCTTCGCCGCCGCCACGAAGATCACCTGCCCCGAGACAGCGACCCGCGGACTCGCGTTCACCTCACCGCCAAGCCCCTCGGCCCGAGGATTCGTGCTCCACAGGACCTTGCCCCGCGGCGAGAGGGCGACCACGCGCCCGCTGGGCGAGCTGAAGTAGAGGACACCGCCGCTCGCCGTCGGCCCCGAGGCCCCTTCGACGCCCGTCTGCCGTGACCACTTCTGCCGCCCGGTGGCGGGATCCACCGCACTGATCCGCCCGGTCGGCTCCGCGAAGTAGACCGTGCCGTCGGCGGTGCCGGGCGTGGCGTTGTACGTCGTCCGCAACGGCCGGGTCGAGACCCGCCCGCTGCCCGGATCGACCCGCAGCGCCTTGTCGTACCCGAGGAACTCGGGCCCCTTCAGCCGCTGGTGAAGAAGGACGAGCCCACCCCCGGTCCCACCACCCACCGGATGCACGGGCCCCGCGACGGGGATGCCCTTGCCCAACGTCCCCGACTTGAGATCGAGGGTGTGGAGCACAGGATTGCGCACCTCGATGTTCGCGACCTGGGCGACCGGCGCGCACATCGCGTACATCCGCTGCCCCGCCGGGACCGGCGTGCACTCCGAGCCCGCGGGCACCGGCGTCGACCAGAGCATGCGCCCGCTGTGCGCGTCCCTGGCCTCGACCCGCTTACGGCCCGGCTCGACCGACAGGACCGTGGAGCCGGAGACGACCGCGTCCTGCGACCGCCCGGTGTAGATCTGGGACTGCCCGCTGATCGGCCGCGACCACAGTTCCTTGCTGGTCCGTGCGTCCAGGGCCACCAGCTGGACCGGCTTCCCGGATGACGCCACGTCGTCCGGGATGCGGTAGCCGAGGACGGTGTCGTCCGTGACCCCCGCGATGTGCATGCCCTGCATGGGCACGCCGGGGCTCTTCACCTTCCAGATCTCCTTGCCGTCGGAGATCCGCAGCCGGGTCGCGACGACTCCGCCGCCCCCGCAGAACAACGCGTCCCCGCGCGGCACGCAACGCACCTCGTCCGGGATGCCCTTGTCGTTGGGCACGGTGGTGCGCCAGGGCCGGAAGCCGTCGGGCAGGGGCGCCTCGGCGGCGGCGGCCGTGCGGTCCTTGCCGTCCTCGCCGCTGTCTCCGGCGGATGAGTCGGATGAGCCGAGCTGGAGGGCCGCGATCCCACCGCCGAGGGCGGCGACGGCGACGGCGGCGGCGAGCGCGGGACGCCAACGGCGGTGCGGTCGCGGGCTGTTGGCGGGGCCGTCCGCGGCCCCGCCCCCGAGCGACGACCCCTGATGATGCTGCGTATCGACGTCCCGAGTGCGACTGCCCCGCAGCCCCGCCGCGTCCCCCATCTCGTTCGGCAGGTCCCGCAGCCGCTCAAGAAGCTGGTCGGCCGAAGGGCGCGCGTCGGGGTCCTTGTCGAGGCAGGGTTCGACCACGGCACGCAGGGCGGCGGGGACGGCGTCCAATTCCGGCGCTTCATGGACCACTTGATAGGCCGTCATATACGGGCTGTCCGCGTCGAACGGCCCCTGCCCCGTCGCCGCGTACACCAGCAGCGTGCCCAGCGAGAAGACGTCGGACCGCGGCCCGACGCCGCGCGGCGCCTGCAACTGCTCCGGCGACATGAACGGCGGCGTACCGATGACCCGCCCCGTCATCGTCAGCGTCTGCTGGTCCGCGGCGCGCGAGATGCCGAAGTCGATGACGCGCGGCCCCTCGGGCGAGAGCACCACGTTCGAGGGCTTCAGATCACGGTGCACGACGCCCACGCGGTGGATGTCACGCAGCGCCTCCGTCAGACCGATGGCCAGCGTGCGCAGCTCCGCGCCCGCCAGCGGGCCCGTCTTGGCGATCTGCTGGGCGAGCGTGTGCCCCTCTATATAGGCCGTCGCCATCCACGGGTGCTCGGCCTCCGGATCGGCGTCGACCACGGCAGCGGTGAACGCGCCGCTCACCCGCCGCGCCGCCGCCACCTCCTGCCGGAAGCGGATACGGAACTCCTCGTCCCCCGCGAACTGCTGGTGGATCAGCTTGATCGCCACGGGCCGCCCCGACGCCGTACGCGCCAGATAGACCGTGCCCATGCCGCCCGAGCCGAGGCGTGCCTCTAGCGGGTAGCCGCCGATCTCGGCTGGATCACCTCCGCGGAGCGACACTCTCCCCGACCTCCCGTCCCGCGTGCACCGGTTCTCGCATGGGCCCGTTCACTTGTCCTGCCCCACAAACTAGCCGCCGAGTGGTACGGCAGGGCAAGGCGGGGGACGAATAGGGCTCGCCCGCCCTGTGTGCCCGCCCTGCGTCGCCGCGCCGCGGCCGTCCCGGGCGATACTCGAAGGGTGAGCGCAGATTCCAGCACCCCCGCGACCCCCGCGACCTCCCCGTCCGCGGCGACGGCCCCCGGCCCGCAGCCCGAGCCCCTCCGCTTCTTCGGCACGACCTGGGTCGCCCACGACAACGGCTACGGCGCGCGCCGCGCGGGTGTCGCGGTGGGATCGCTGCTCGCCGCGGCGGCCGGCTGCTTCGTACTGCGTTTCGCGTACGAGGGCATGGCGATCGCGGACGTGGGGTCGTTCGTGAACTTCCTCGTCCTCATCATGTTCTCGATCTGCAGCGCGATCGCCTTCCGTCGCACATGGGAGGGCTTCACCCGCCGCCACGACCCGGCATCCCAGTCGTCGATGCGCGGCCTCATGACGATCGGCTTCGTGGGCGTCTTCCTGGCGTACTTCTTCCGCAGCCTCACCGAGGCCCCCGGCGAACAACTCCACCGCGAGGAGTACGAGACGTCCCGCGAACAGTACAAAAACCGCACATCCCGCCGCACGGGTAACCCTTCCCGCAAAAAGAAGACCCGCTGACCCCCGTCAGCCCGACGCGCTCCCGGCCAGCGCGCACCCGTGCGACGCACACGGGGGACTTCCAGGAGCCGCCCGAGCACAAGCGGATCATGCGCGGTCGGTCATTGCGCAGCCGCAGGCCACAAACGCGGCTCCAGGCCCGGCCGCAAACGCCCACCCGGATCCACACCCCGGCACCCTCCCGCCCCGCCCTCGGCCCGGACGAGTCCGCGCCGATCCTCGCGGCCGAGCGCGCGCATCTGCTCGACCTCTTCCCGGACGGGACGGTGGAGGAGGCATACGCCGTGGACCTCACGGCCGTACGCAACCTGCGCCCCTCGCGGTAGCAGCGGCCCCGGCCGGGGAGGCGCGGCCCACCCTCGACCTTGACGCCCCGGGCTTCCGAGGCGCAATAATCATCACATGATGAATAACGAGGAGTCGCCCGCCATCGAGGCGAGGGATCTGACCGTCGTTCGAGGCCCCCGCACAGTCCTCCGAGGCCTGGACTTCACCGTCCCGAAAGGGCAGATCACCGGCCTCCTGGGCCCCTCGGGCTGCGGCAAATCCACCCTGATGCGCGCGACAGTCGGCACCCAGGCCAAAGTCACCGGCACCCTGAAGGTCCTCGACCAGCCGGCCGGCGCCCCCGCCCTCCGCTCCCGCATCGGCTACGTCACCCAGAACCCCTCCGTCTACGACGACCTCACCGTCCGCCAGAACCTGGACTACTTCGCCGCCGTCCTCGACCCCGGCCGAGGCCCCGCCGCCCACCGCCGGCACGAGCACGTCACCCAGGCCATCGAGGACGTCGACCTGACAACCCACGCCGACGCCCTCGCGGGCAACCTCTCCGGCGGCCAGCGCAGCCGCGTCTCCCTGGCGGTGGCCCTCCTCGGCGCCCCGGAACTCCTCGTGCTCGACGAACCCACCGTCGGCCTCGACCCCGTACTCCGCCGCGACCTGTGGAACCTCTTCCACGCCATCGCCACCGACCGAGGCACCACGATCCTCGTCTCCTCACACGTCATGGACGAGGCCGAACGCTGCCACCGCCTCCTCCTGATGCGCGAAGGCGAACTTCTCGCCGACGAGACCCCTCAGGCCCTGCGCACCCGCACCGCCACCGACACCGTCGAAGCCGCCTTCCTCCACCTGGTCGACGAGGCAGCAGGCACCCAGAAAACCCCCGACACCATCACCCCCACCGAGAGCACCGCCCCCACCAGGAGCAGCCGATGAACACCTACCGCACCCTCGCCACCGCGGCCCGTGTCCTGCGACAGCTCCGCCACGACCCCCGCTCCATCGCAATGATGCTGATCGTCCCCTGCGTGATGCTGCTCCTCCTGCGCTACGTGTTCGACGGCAACCCGCAGACCTTCGACTCCATCGGCGCCTCACTCCTCGGCATCTTCCCCCTCATCACGATGTTCCTGGTGACCTCCATCGCCACCCTCCGCGAACGGACATCAGGCACCCTGGAACGCCTCCTCGCCATGCCCCTGGCCAAGGGCGACCTCATCGCGGGCTACGCCCTCGCTTTCGGATTCCTCGCCGCCATCCAGTCCCTCCTCGCCACCGGCCTCGCCCTGTGGGCCCTCGGCCTCGACGTCACCGGCTCCGCCTGGCTGCTGCTCCTCGTCGCCCTCCTCGACGCCCTGCTCGGCACGGCACTCGGCCTCTTCGTCTCCGCCTTCGCGGCATCCGAGTTCCAGGCCGTCCAGTTCATGCCGGCCGTGATCTTCCCCCAGCTCCTCCTCTGCGGCCTGTTCACCCCGCGCGACACGATGCAGCCGGTCCTCGAAGCGATCTCGAACGTCCTCCCCATGTCGTACGCCGTGGACGGCATGAACGAAGTCCTCCGCCACTCCTCCGTCACCGGCGACTTCGTGCGCGACGCCGTCGTCGTCGCGGGCTGCGCCATGCTCGTCCTCGCCCTGGGCGCCGCCACCCTCCGTCGCCGCACGGCCTGACCCACCAGTGCGAGGATGACCGGGAGAGAACGACCCGCTGACCCGCACCCGGAGGGTGACCCACACATGCCCCAGCCCGTCGCAGTCCTCGGCACCGGCAAGATCGGCGAAGCCCTCCTCAGCGGAATGATCAGGGCCGGCTGGGCCCCCGCCGACCTCCTGGTCACCACCCGCCGCTCCGAACGCGCCGCCGAACTCCGCACCCGCTACGGCGTCGACCCCGTGAGCAACGCCGAGGCCGCCAAGCAGGCCGACACCCTCATCCTCGCCGTCAAGCCGCAGGACATGGGCCGCCTCCTCGAAGAACTCGCACCGCACATCACCCCCGATCGCCTGGTCATCAGCGCCGCCGCCGGCATCACCACCTCCTTCATCGAGGAGCACCTCGCCGAAGGCACCCCCGTCGTCCGCGTCATGCCCAACACCCCGGTCCTCGTGGACGAAGGCATGTCCGTCATCTCCGCGGGCAGCCGGGCCACCGCCGCCCACCTCGCCCACGCCGAGGAGATCTTCGGCGCCGTCGGCAAGACCCTGCGCGTCCCCGAGACCCAGCAGGACGCCTGCACGGCCCTCTCCGGCTCGGGCCCGGCGTACTTCTTCTACTTGGTCGAAGCCATGACCGACGCCGGCATCCTCCTCGGCCTGCCCCGCGACAAGGCCCACGACCTCATCGTCCAGGCCGCGATCGGCGCCGCCGTGATGCTCCGCGACAGCGGCGAACACCCGGTCAAGCTCCGCGAGAACGTCACCTCCCCTGCCGGCACCACCATCAGTGCCATCCGCGAACTGGAGAACCACGGCGTACGAGCAGCCCTCATCGCCGCCCTCGAAGCCGCCCGCGACCGCAGCCGCGCACTGGCCTCCGGCAACACCAACTGACCGCCGAGCACAGGGGCCCGGGGCCGCGCCCGGACGCGGCCCCGCACACCCCGAGCGCTGCACGCCCCTACAGCGCTACGCCCACCGGCGGCAGCAGCCCGATCGCGCGATAGGCGGTGTCCACCGTCGGCCTGGCCATCGCCCTCGCCCGCTCGGCCCCCCGTCGCAACACCTCCTCCACATACGCGGGATCCGCAACCAGCTCCTTGTGCTTCTCCTGCAGGGGCCTCAAGAGCTCCACCACGGCGTCAGCGGTGTCCTTCTTCAAAGCCCCGTACGTTTCATATACACCGCTCAAGCCCTCCGGGTTCCCACCCTCACAGGCCGCAAGGATCTCCAGCAGGTTCGCGATCCCGGGCTTGGCCTCGCGGTCGTACTCGACCTCGCTCCCGCTGTCCGTGACAGCGCGCATGATCTTCTTCCGCACGACGTCCGGCTCGTCCAGGAGATAGACGATCCCGGCCCCCGCATCGCCGGACTTCCCCATCTTCGACGCCGGGTCCTGCAGATCCATGACCCTCGCCCCCACCTTGGGATACGTGGCCCGCGGCACCACGAACGTGTGTCCGTACCGCTGGTTGAACCGCACCGCCAGATCCCGGGTGAGCTCGACGTGCTGCACCTGGTCGTCCCCGACCGGCACCTCGTCCGCCCCGTACGCCAGGATGTCCGCCGCCATCAGCACGGGATAGGTGAGCAACGACAGCCGCACACTCCCGCCCCGCGCCCGCTCAAGGACGGATTTCTCCTTGTACTGGATCATCCGCCGCATCTCGCCGTCCGTGGCGACGCACTCGAGCAGATACGACAGCCTGGCGTGCTCGTCCACATGACTCTGTACGAACACGGTGGCTCGCCCGGGATCGATCCCCGACGCGAGCAACAGCGTCGCGGCCTGCCGACTGAGCCTGCGCACCCGGCCGGGATCGTGGTCCACGGTCAGGGCGTGCAGGTCGACGACGCTGAACAGCGACTCGGCACGGTGCTGATCAACTTCTGCCCACTGGCGCACGGCGCCCAGGTAGTTCCCCAGGGTCAGGTGCCCCGTCGGCTTGATCCCGCTGAAGATCCTCGTCATCTCTCCGCCTCCTGGTCAGGCCCGCCGGCCCGACGACCGGGCTCCGGGTCCTCCAGGGGGAGAAACAAGAAACGGCCGCCAGGTCGGCAGCCGTTGAGTACATGCGCATGTACGGCCGCCGTCAGGCGGCCCACCACAGCTGGGTATGCGCATGTGTAGTCACGGCCCCAACGGTAGCCCTCGCAGGGGGCCGCGTACCAGGGTTGACACGCCTAGACCGCGTACGTAGTGTTCTCCGAGTTGTCCGGCGTGAGCGCCGACCCCTGGTCGGTCCCCGAACAACCATTCCGCACAACCATTCAAACGATCGATGCCGTGTCATCTTCGATGCCCCGTCGTCTGCTCGTTTTCATGCGCTTTTGCGAAATGAGGAATCCGCGTTCGAAAGGACGCCCCCGATTAGGTCGGGAGCCAGGATTCCGCTAAAGTCTCACTCGTCGGAACGGCCCAACAGCCGCAAAGACAAACCCCGCTGACTGGGAATCAGGCCCGAAAGGATCTGGTAGAGTCGGACTCGTCGGAAAGGGAAACGCGAAAGCCGAAAGGCCGGAGCGGGAACCGGAAAGGCACCGAGGAAATCGGACACGAAAGAGTCTGATAGAGTCGGAAACGCAAGACAGCAAGACAAAATGAAACACCGAAGGGAAGCGCCCGGAGGAAAGCCC
>NZ_JBITEU010000016.1:0-168063 GCF_044455475.1 Streptomyces sp. NPDC051218
CTGCACAACCTCGCCCTAGCCGGATAGGAGACCAGCCCGGTCTGCGGCCGTCCGCACCCGAGCCATCCCGGAGATCATTTACGGGACAACCCTTAGGGGCGTTCAGGGCGACCAAGCTTGGCGGGCTGCAGCACAGTGATCACGGTGGACCTACACGACTCGCGACTGACCAGGTCGACGGTATGGGCGCACCCATACCGTCGACCTGGTCAGCGGGCTTCCAAGAATCGGGTCGGATAGTCCCGTGTGGATGTGAAGGTCAAGGGCCGCGGGGTGTGGGTATCCGTTTCCCCCAGTGGTGGCCGCAAGTGGACCATTTTCCGCGGCCGCAAGGGCAGGCGCGGCTGCCGCGTGTGGGATGGAAGTCGCGCCAGTACGTACGACGGGTGAGTGTGGCCGCTGCTGTCGTCAGGCCGAAGTCGTCCACGACGGCCAGGCCGTCTTCGAGGAGGTTCAGCATGTGAGTGCCTGCGGCGATCAGAGAGTCGGCAACGGCAAAGGCTACGGTCGGTTCCAGGGCTTGGGCGTTCTCTCCGTCCGACAGCGACATGGGAGAGCGGGCGTAGCTGCGGACCATGACGGCGCGGGAGGGGTGTAGAAGCGGGGGAGTGGCGAAGGCGATCCTGGCTCCGAAGGCGGGATGCGCGGCGTCGGAGAGCAGGTCGTACCACTGCGGGAGCCTGTCCTCGCCGGTTGCTTTGGTCAGCTTCTTGACGAGGGTCAGGACATTGGTGGCCTGAAGCTTTTCGTGACTGTTCTTCATCCTGGAGCCGAACGCGGCTTTCAGCATGACGGGAGCGAGCGCCTCCCGGATCGCTGTGGGACGTTCCATCGCACTTGCGGGGGTAGCTTTGCCGGTTCGCCATGCCTGGGCGATGGCGTTTTGCTCATCTACGAGTGATCCTGCTTCTTCGATGACAGCGCGCGCAGTCACGGCACCGGAGGTGATTCGCCACCGGGCCAGGTTCTCCAGAGTGTCTGTGAGGAGGTCGGTGCTGCGCCAGGCGTGGACGAGCCACCAGCTGACCAGTCGTGTGTGCAGTTCTGGGTAGATGACAGCGGCTGCGGGATCTCGGATGCCGGCTTCGGATGCCTGGTCCGTAGCAAGAACGGTTGTGTCGTCGTCGAAACGGACGTAGACCCAGTCCTCGGTCTCCCGCAGCGCTAGTTGTTCCCACCTTTGCGCGGCTCGGCCGGTCAGCGGGGTGAGTAGTACATCGTTGGTTCCCGCGTCCTCGCTCAAACCGTGCAGTGCAGTGACGCGGTTGGTGAGTTCGGCAAGGGCAGCAGTGCGCTGAGCGCCCAATGCGTCAGCAACCGCCGGGGTCAGTTCGGAATCGTCCTTGTTCACTGCACGAGACTCTAGCCGCATGTCCCCTTGCTGCGCGGGGCGTTGGGGTGGAGCATTGACATCGGGCGAAACGGCGACCACTCCAGCAGGCTTTCGAGCCAGCGTGCGACTGCACCGCGCAGAGGGTGCCGGTCCGTTTCCGGTAAGCGGCCGACTCGGTCCCTCTGCCCCTACGACGAGACTCAGCGCCTATTCATCACACTCGCCTGTAGGGAGCTCCTGGCAGTGCGGGAAGGCCTCCGCTGCATGGATCGACGCCATGACTGACGCGCTTTGCTCGGAAGTATTTCTCGGCACACCCAGCCCTGTTGTCCCTGACTCCTCAAAGATTCCACTCATCGACCAGCAACCCCACAAGCCGCCGCTGCCGCTTCTGCAGCAGTGTGGGCGCCCAATTCTGATGCTGCAAGACCTGGCTGGTCAGGGCGAACGTGGACACACCGTGCCTGCCGGTGAAGTATTTGGTTTGCTTCTCGCTGAAGTCGTAGTTCTGTGCGTAGGCATTTTTCGTCCGGTTGAGCAGGACAAGGTTGCCCAGCCGGTGCGTCCACTGAACCCGCTGCTCATCGGTGAAGTGCCGCAGCCACTGCGACCCCTGTTTGGGGTTCTGCGGCAGCACGTGCTCGACGGTGATCAGGGCGTGATCGTACGAGACACCGGGCTTTCCCGCCAGCATCTCGTCCAGGCGCAGCAGGACGTACTTACGGGTCTTGGTGACGAGGTAGATGTCGCCGTCCAGGCGCGCGATAGTTTCGGCCTTCTCCGTTTCCGTCAGCACGAAGGACACCGCGTCCAGGCCCTTGCCGGCGTTGAGTTCACGCAGGAGGTCCGCGTAACGGGTGACGCGAGGAGTGGTGTAGACGCGGCGGATGAACATGCTGGCAGCCAATCGCTCCAGCGCGCCGAAGAAGTCATCGAGCCAGGCGGGGTCGTCACCGTGATTACGCAGAGCCCAGAGGGCCGCGGGTCGCCAGTCGTTGTTGTCGATCTGCTGCAGGCGTTTGAACCAGGCATTGACCTGCTCCGCTCCTGAGGCCGCCGAGTACCTGGCACTACGGATCTGAACGTAGGCGTCCGCGTACGGCACGACGACGTCGTTGACGAACGACTCGGCCTTGCCGGGGAGATAGTGGTTGAGTACCTGTTGGGGAAACTCTTTGAGTAGTTCTCGCTCCGCCCGCTTCATGGCGAACACCATGCGCAGGTGAAGGAAGAGGTCGGCGAAGTCGTCTCGCCCAAGAGCCTCTTCAGCGTCTTCCCACTTGCGGGCGCACTCTTCTGAGGCCTTCTCGCTCAGAGCCCCGATGATGAGCGACTTGAAAATGTCGGTGGGCGAAAGGTCCATGCCCCGGGAGTTCATCACGCTGAAGATGCGGTGCGCGCTGTCCAGATCGGGGGTCCTCACGACGACCAGGAAGGTGCGTTCGCCCAGCATCTGCACAAGGTCCAGGCGGCGCTCTTCCGACCATTCAGCGAGTATCGCGTGCAGCGCCTTCGCGTTGCGCAGGACGGCCATCTGCGCGTCCGTCAGCAGCGTCTCCTCCTTCAGCAATCGCAGTGCCTCGGTGGCGCCCTTTGCCTGGACGTACTGCTGGAAGAAGCTGGTGTCGCGGGATCGCAGGGTGAGCCTCGGCTTGGGGTCAAGCCGGCGCACCTTGTTGCCAGGCTCTGTAACCAGCCTGTCAAGATCGTTGCGCAGCTCGGGGTCCTCCGCAAGGTCGCGGAGGAGAGCGAGCAGGATGGTCAGGGTGGTGAGGCGCTGTTGGCCGTCGATGACCTCGGCGGGTGCGTTGTCCCTGGCCTTGACGAGCACGATGGAGCCAAGGAAGTACGGCTCATCCGTGCCCCTGTCCAGGGACTCCTCCAAATCTGTCAGCAGTTGGACTGCCTGCTCGACGTCCCAGGCGTACGGCCGCTGGTAGTCCGGAATCCTGAAGTCGTAGTCACTGCTGAAAACCTTGTGCAGGGACACTTCCTGCGCCTCGAGTTGTCGCATGCTCCGATGATGGACGGGCTGTTGCCGCCATGTCCTAGGAATCCCGTGAGCTGAACCATGCAAGGGGGCGGCCTGGCCCGGGCACGGTACGTCACCAATGCGATGGGGTGGCGTCGGGTGCCGTAGCGGCCGCCGACCACGATGGCACCCTCAGCGACCTCGGCCGATACTCAAGCCGGGTTCGCGCCAGCATTCACTGATTGTCGACGCCAAGGTCAGCGCGCATGGCCTTGCGTAACGCTCCCACGGAAGGCCAGACCTCGCGGTGGAGATGCTGCTCCAGGTTCGCCAGTTCCTCCATGTGCTGGGAAGGAGCGGCCCCGTATCTCTTGAGGTCGCCGTACGCGTGATTCAACCGTTTCTTTGCCGTGCGGGAGGCGTCCAGCACCGCGTTGGGAACGATCATCTGGGATTCCGCGTAGCTGTCCCGATAGACAAGCCTGGCTGCCTCCAAATTCTCCAGCGTCGCGGAGACACCCTCGTCATGTTGCAGCGCGCGAAGGTAGTTGCCCATCCCCGTGAGGTACTGGCGCGCGGCGGTGTTCAAGGTGATGTAGCAGGTGCGCCGCCGCTCAAGGCTCTGGTTCTGACTCTCCATGAGCCTCGCACGGTCCGCGCGGCTCTGGGTCCACAGCGCGGCGCTCAGCGTTCCCGCCACGCCCACCACGGCTATCCACAACCCCGACCAACTTGCGTCCACCAGGCCCCCGCGAGTCCGCGCAACGTCACACCTTCGAGGCTCCGGCGGAGACCTCGGAAATCCGGGTTGCCGCCGGCAGCCGTGAAGCACCGTCTCATCATGCCGAATCAACAGGGAAAGTTGCAGGGCCCGTTCGGCGGGCGGGGGCGGGAGGCCGTGGGTTCCGCTATGGCTCCTCTTGATCGAGGAGCCGGCGCGAAGAGGCGGTCAGCCCTCGCAGCCGTCGACGTCGTCCTCGCATCCGTCCACATCGCCGGGAGCGATCGTGGTCAGGCGCCAGGCGATGAGGCCCGTGCCGTCCGGATCGGCTTTGACGTGCGTCGTGAAGGGCTTGTCCGGCGGGAGGTTGAAGTGGTCCGCCTTTCGGTCCCCGCAGCCGATCCCGTAGGCCTGCTCGTCCGTACCCCGGGACAGGGTGAGGGTGAGGTCCCCGGAGTCGTCCGTGTCGCAGGTGAGCTCGAAGCGGTACGGCTTGTCGCCGCTCGCGCGGAACGACTTCTTCAGGCCCGACCCCACGTACGCGGTGCCGGAATCGACGAGGTCCGCCTCCGTGTCGTCGTCAGCGGCGGCCTTGAGCGCCTGCTCGGCACGGCGCAACGCGTCGTCCGGTTCCCACTCCTTCTCGCCGTTCCCGCCCTGCTCATCCGCGCAGCCGGACATCAGTACGACGGCCAGAACTGCGGCGGACAGAGGGAGAGTGTGACCTTTGCGCATGAAATGACCCTATGCGGGCGGAACTTGCTCTTACTCGCGGCCCGGCGGTTCGGCCCCAGCGGTTGGTGCCTTCCGATGTCCACAGCGCACCACCGCGGCAGCTGACGGGGCGGCTGGTGATTAGAATCTTCTCTCATGTCGAAGCCTGACGAACTGCTCGTTGACATCGCCGCTCTGGTGGAGTCCGGGCAGAGCAATCAGATGTCCCTGACCGTGGTCGCCTGTGGCGCCGTCATCACGGGCCGGCTGGCTCCAGAATCGGTCTGGAGGCAGCGGGTGTCGGAGGTTCTGGCGGATTCGGCCCGCCTGAGCGATTTCTCCGCCATGTTCACCGCCGCGGCGCATGGCGAGGGGCCGCCGAGGTACCTGCATTTCCACGTGGCCCGGATTCTGCAGGGCACGGTGGGGATCCCGGAGACCGGTGGGATGTACCGCGTGGCGATCGAGGATGTCAGCGCCTGGACCATCGGCGACTTCAGCTACTCCGACCACTGATCCGGGACCCCGGCTACTCCGACCACTGATCCTGTACACGTTGAGGGGCCCGGGTGCCTTATGGCACCCGGGCCCCGAAGGAACTGCTACACCATCTGCCGACCTTAGGGCTGCGTCGGCCTTCTGTTTCCGTGAACCCGGCTGGGATGCCGCCGGGCGTACGGGGATCGCGGTTGCTTGACCGAAGACCACCTCGCTATCGATGTCCTGCGGTACCCGGACTCAGGACTTCCGTCCGGGCGATCCTGATGGCGTCTTTGCTCCTCCGTTCTTTCCCTCTGGCGTTCTTTCCCTCTGATCTTGCTGAGCGGGAACTGCGGGTACTGCGGTACTGCGAGTACTGCCGGTATTGCGTACTACTGACGGCGGCCCCTGATCACCGCGGGCCGCCCGGTCCGGTCGTCAGTCCCGTCGCCGTCCTGCAACTGCTCTGGCTTCGGAACTCCACCACCGCACCGCCCTGCGAACTGCTTGTACAACTTCCTGTACTGCTGCCCGGCAGTTCTTGTCTGCCGGGCCTTGCTCGATCGCGGCTACGAGAGAAACCATAACCACACCACCACCCAATGTCTACTACGGCCGACATAGATTTTCGCGTGTCGGACGGGCAGGTGAGGGTTGGGTCAGGTCCCCGCGCCGAGCCTGAAGTGGAAGATCCCCCAGGTCAGGTGCGCGTCACGGCCGCCGGTGATCCAGTGGCCGAGACCCTTCTTCATCTGGGTGAGGTAGTCGTGGCTGATCTTGTCGGCCAGCCCCTGGCCCTCTTCGCGCTCGGTCTCCTCCAGGACCCGCGTGTAGTGGTTCACCAACTGCTCGCGGTGCTCCTCGAAGCCGCCGTCTACGGCGGTGAAGCCGAGCCGGTCGAGCTCGCGCGTGTAGAAGCCGGGTGAGCCCATGTCGTCCAGATGGATCCGGTCGAGGATCGGCTGCAGCACGTCCGTGCGGCCACCGTCCACCGCCGCCATCGGGTCGGTGAAGATGAGATGGCCGCCGGGCCGCAGCACTCGGGCGATCTCCTCGAGGACCTGGACCCGGTTCCCGCTGTGCAGGAAGGCGTCCTGGGACCAGATGACGTCGACCTGGCCGTCCGGGTACGGGATGTCCTCGAAGGACCCGTCCACGACCTCGATCCTGTCGGTGAGCGAGCGGGCCGAGTTCAGCTCCTTGTGGCGCTGGTTCTCCACCTCACTGAGGTTGAGGGCGAGGACCCGGCAGCCGTACGTCTGTGCCAGATAGCGCGCCGAGCCGCCGAACCCGGAACCGAGGTCGAGCACCACGGAATCCCGGGTCAGCTCCAGCTTCGACGCCATCCGCTCGACCGTCCGCCGGCTCGCGGCAGCGATGGGTTCCACCGGGCTTTCGTACAGGCCGATATGGATGTCCTCGCCGCCCCACACCGTCGCGTAGAAGGTGTCGGCGTCGGGCGAGTTGTAGTAGCTGCGGGCTGTGCCGACCGCGCCCTTGTACTTACTCTCCTTGTGCCGGCCCTCGTTCTCCGTCCGGTACTCCTTCTCCGCCACATGCACGAAGAAGTCCGGCTGTTCACCCCGGTAGGTGTGCTGGAAGTCGCCGTAGGTCTCGATGTGCTGGAAACCCACCTCGGACATCAGCCGCCGCGTGTAGTCCTTGCGCAGCGGGAACATGTTGAGGTGGTAGATGGAGTTGTCCGGGAAGCTGTACCGCATGCGGCACAGGCCCTCGTCGACATACTCCGGCTCCACGATGACGTCCTCACCGCAGTAGTAGTACCTGTGCTTGCTGGCGGTGTAGCCGTCGTCCAGGACCGCGTCGTAGTTGCGCTGGTCGAGGACGAGAATTCCGTCGTGCTTGAGCATCGCGTAGAACTCGGCCAGTGCTTTGCGCCGGTCTCGTTCCGAGAAGAGATGCGTGAAGGAGTTGCCGAGGCAGACGATGGCGTCGTACTCGCCGTGGACGTCTCTGTTGAGCCAGCGCCAGTCCGCCTGGACGACTCGCAGGATGTGCCCTCCCTGCTTGGTGCCGTTCTCGAACGCCCTCGCCAGCATCTCCGCGCTGCCGTCCGCGCTCACGGTCTCGAATCCGGCAGCCAGCAGCCGTACGGAATGAAATCCCGTGCCCGTCGCGACGTCGAGCACGCTCCTCACCCCCCACTTGCGCAGCAGGTCGATGAAGAAGTTCCCTTCGCTCTCCTCCCTCTTCTCCCAATCGATGAGGGAGTCCCACTTCTCGACGAAGCTGGGGACGTACTCCTCTGTGTAGTGCCCGGTTTCGCGTACTTCGACAGGGTTGTCGCCGAACTCTTGAGCCGGTTGCACGATGATGGGGACCCTTCAGCCTTGAGGAATCCTGCCCTGGCGCGGCAGCCCGGCCGGCGCGTGCCGCAGGCCCGGGGTGCCGCGTGGTGTGAGCGGATTGCTATCCAAGACTGAGGGGTCTGATGCCTCCAACCTTCGTATACGGCGCGGGAGTTGGCCGCTATGGCCGCCTTGGCCAGTGCCGTTCCCGCCTCAAGATTGTTTGCGGCACGTGGGCGCGGGACCGGGTCACGGCGTTCTTAGCCCCCCGGTGGCGGCCGTGGTGATGGACTCCGCGGCCGAGCTCTCTGCTGAGGCCCATGGGGCAATGGGGAGTGCAGGTGCGAGTATGGGCCGCATGGATATACAAGCCAGGAACAATGTGACGGTCACGGGGCCGGCGGAAGGGCCCGCGGTGGTCCTGGCGCACGGCTTCGGCTGTGACCAGAACATGTGGCGGCTCGCCGTGCCGGCGCTGGCGGAGCGCTACCGAGTGGTCCTCTTCGACTACGTCGGCTGCGGCGGTTCGGATCTGTCGGCCTGGAACCAGGAGCGGTACGCGTCACTCGACGGCTACGCCCAGGACGTGGTGGACGTCTGCGCGGATCTCGGCCTGGAGCAGGCGGCCTTTGTCGGGCATTCGGTCAGCGCCATGGTCGGGGTCCTCGCCGCGCGGATGGCACCGGAGCGGATCGGGTCGTTGGTGATGGTGGCGCCCTCGCCCTGCTACATCGACGGCGACGGCTACCGAGGCGGGTTCTCCGCGGAGGACATCGACGAACTCCTTGCCTCGCTCGAATCGAACTATCTGGGCTGGTCGTCCCAGATGGCACCGGTGATCATGGGCAATCCGGAGCGGCCGGAACTGGGTCAAGAACTGACCAACAGCTTCTGCGCCACCGACCCGGACATCGCCCGGGTCTTCGCCCGCACGACGTTCCTGTCCGACAGCCGCGAGGACCTGAAGAGCGTCACGGTGCCGACCCTGGTGCTCGAGTGCGCGCAGGACGTGATCGCGCCGCGCGAGGTCGGCGCGTACGTGCACGCCGCGATCCCGTCGTCCAGCCTGGTCACCCTGGACGCCACCGGGCACTGCCCACAGCTGAGCGCGCCGGAGGCCACCAACGAAGCCATTCTCGAATTTCTCGGGGCCCGGATTTGATGAGCCTGGGCGGCGACGAGCCGGAGCCGGCGGAGATCGGGGACGCCGCGGGAACGGACGCCGCTTTCACCGCGCTCCTGGAGGACAGCGCCGACGACCTGTACGAGATGGCTCCCTGCGGCTATCTGTCGACGCTGATGGACGGCACCATCGCCAAGGTCAACACCACGCTGCTCGACTGGCTCGGCATGAAGCGCCAGGCAGTGGTGGGGCAGATCCGTTTCGCCGATCTCCTCACCGTCGGCGGGAAGCTCTACCACGAGACGCACTTCGCACCACTGCTGCGCATGCAGGGTGAGCTGCGCGGCATCGCGCTCGAACTCAAGGGTGCCGACGGGAGCCGGCTGCCGGTGCTGGTCTCCTCCGTGATCAAGCACGGCAGTGAGGGCGACCCGCTGCTGATCCGCACGACGGTCTTCGACGCCTCCGACCGGCGGGCCTACGAGCAGGAACTCCTGCACCGCCGCCAGGAGGCGGAGCGGGCGCGGGCCGAGGCCGAGCGGGCGCGTGCGGAGGCGGAGGAGGCCCGTCGGCAGGCCGAGGCCGACCGGCAGCGGCTCGCGGACTCGCTCGCCGTGCTGCAGCAGTCCCTCGTGCCCTCCTCGCTGCCCGCAGTGCCGGGCCTCGAGGCCGCCGTCTACTACCACACGGCCTCTCCGGACCGCCTCGGCGGCGACTTCTACGACCTGTTCGCCCTGGGCGACGGCCGGTGGGCCTTCTTCCTCGGGGACGTGTGCGGCAAGGGCCCACAGGCGGCCTCACTCACCTCACTGACGCGCTACACCCTGCGGGCCGCGGCACTGCACGACCCCGAGCCCGCCGCGGCCCTCGCCACCCTGAACGCCGTCCTCCACGAGCGCTACGGCGCCAGTGGCGACCCCCGCTACTGCACGGTCATCTTCGGTGTCATCCAGCCCGGCGCCGAGGACGGAGACATCACCGTGCGCCTTGCGTCCGGTGGTCACCCCCCGGCGCTGGTCCTGCGGGCCGACGGGACCGCCGACTACCTCACCACTCCCGGCGGGCTGCTCGTCGGCGTCCTGCCCGCTGCTCGGTTCGCCACCGCGGAGACCGCTCTCGCCGCCGGTGACTCGCTGTTGCTGTACACCGACGGGCTCACCGAGGCCCGTACCGGCTCCACCCGCGAGAGCCTCTTCGGCGACGAGGCCCTTCAGGCCTTCGCCGCCGACCACGCCCCCACCACTCCCCACGAGATGATCGCCGCTCTGACCGGGCTCCTGGAGAGCTTCGGCGACGGCCTGGACGACGACACCGCACTGCTCGCACTGGGCGTCCCCGCCGCCCACCCGGCAACGGATCACGCACAATGAGCGCTCTGAACATCACCTACCGCAGCACTGCCGCCGGACCCGTTCTGCATGTGGCCGGCGAACTCGACTACGAGCGGGCCGGCGACCTGCGCGAACAGGTCGACTGCCTCGCCCTGGCCCGGGGCCAGAACCTGACCATCGACCTGTCCCGCCTGGAGTTCTGCGACTCCACCGGCATCAGCGTCCTGCTCGCCGCCCGCCACCGCGCGCAGGCGGCGGAGGCCGAGCTGATCCTGGTCGGCATCCCCGCCGACACGTTGCGCATCCTGCGGATCGTCGGCCTGGACCAGATCTTCACCATCCACCCCGCGAGCGAGACGGTCTGAGCTGTACGGCGAGGCCATGTGCCCCGCCGCGGGGCTCAGGACTGCTGCGCGGGGCAGAGTCGGTGGGGCTTCGGCTCGTTCTTGAGCCGTGCGTCCACGCAGCCGCCCGGCAGTGAACCGTACGCCTTCTTACCGAAGTTGGCGGTCACGGTCAGCTCGCCGTTGCCGAACTCCGAGCGCTGCACCGTCCCGTCAGCGGTGAGCCGCCCAAAGCCGGTCATCCGCTCGGTGCCCGCGGCCTTGTGCAGGGGCTCGAAATAGCGCTGGAGCCTTGCCATTTCCTTGCCCGTGGACTTCAGGTTCTTGTCCCCGAGCGTGAAGTTGAGCGGGGTGTTGTAGAGGGCGGACATCAGCGCTCGGTCGGTCTTCTGTGCCGGGAGTTTGTTGTACGGCATCTCCCAGCGGTCGGTGTTGATGACGGAGCCGTGGAGCGCGGTCTCGTACAGGGGGACGCGGTAGCGCGGGTCGTACATCGCCTTGGCCAGGGCGGGCGGCAGCTCGGCCTCCTTGAAGAAGAACGCCGGCTCGCCCTGAGGTGCGTAACCGCCCCACTTCTCCTTGTCCTTCTCCACCTTCCACAGCCCGTCGGCGACCGGCGTCTGCCCACCGTGGTTGAAGGCGAGCACGGGGGAGGCCCAGGCGCCGGCGGACTCGGAGCCGAGGACGTACTTGTCGTCGGAGGCGAGCTTGCGCATGCGCTCGAGGCGGTTGGCGCGGTCCTGCTTCTTGTTCATGCGGTGGCCCTCGCTGCTGTCGGTGAACAGCTCGCCCGCCGCGTCGACATCGAGGAAGTAGCTGTCGGCGCCGTTGGCCGTGATCTTCTTCGCCCGGTCGGCCAGGTAGTGCTTGCCGGGCTCGGCCTGCTTGAACGCCTGCGAGCTCACATAGCAGCCGCGGCCGCCGAAGCCTTCCTTGATCACTCCCTTCCAGTCGCGTACGCAGAAGTCCGGGTAGACCGATCCGGGCCACTTCGAGGACGGGTTGTCGGCGCTCCGGGACGGCTGACCGTTGGCGTAGGAGTCGTACGGGCCGACCAGGTAGCCGTGTCGCTGCGCGGCTCGCACGGCTGCCTTGTCCATCGGCTGGTCGTCGGCGTCGTAACCGAGCCAGAGTCGGGAGACGCCGAGCTCGTGCAGCTCCTCCACACCCTTTGCGGTACGGGCGCTGCCCCAGGCGTAGGCGTGCACCGCGCCGAGCAGCCGCCCGATCTCGGGGTTCTCCTTGATCTTCCGTGCCAAGGAGCGCAGCTTGCCGTGTTCGTCGAGGTAGGAGCGGTAGTCGGCGGCGGAGGAGACCGAGGAGGCGCCGGTGAGGGAGAAGTGCACCGTGTAGTCGCGGGTCTGCTCGCGCCGCGAGAACTCGTGCCGGGCCGTGGAGTTGAGCCGGTCGCCCTTCGAGGCGAAGCCGAGCGAGGTGCCGACCTCCTCGGGCACGATGTACCTGACGCCGTGCTTGCCCTGGGTGTAGCCCCAGGCGGGAAGGGTGAGGCCGCCCGAAAGTTCGGCCTCCGAGTCCTTGAGACCCGCATCGCCGGAGTTCCAGAACGTGTCGCTCACCGGGACGCGCAGGCCCTCGCCGCGCGGAATCTGCAGGGTTCCGTCGGCACCGGGCGCGGTACTGGGCCAGGACAGCTGCTGGTCGGCGTCGGAGTGCACCGTCATGCGCAGCCGGCCGTGCTCGCTCTTCGCCGAGACGGTGAGCTTCTTGTCGGGGTACGACCAGCGGGCCGTGCCGCCGTCCACGCTGACCGCGCCGGGCTTGCCGAGCCGCTGTGCCGCCGCGCCGGACATCGGGAGCGATGCCCCGTCGTCGGCCTGCCCGGTGACGCGCAGCGACCCGGTGTCCACGCGCGCGGTGCCGCCGCGCACGGTGAAGTCGACCGAATTGCCGTGTACTTGGGGCGGCGCGTCCGGCGTACCACCGTCCGACGGCGGCTCGGCCACGGCGAGGTAACCGGCCGACGCGGTGGTGGCGGCGAGCACGAGGGCCGCGGCGATGCCGTACGTACGGAAGCGGCGCCGACGCCGCGCGCCCGCGACGTCACTGTGCCGGGCCTCCCGCGGCCGGGTCTGACTGCTGTTGCTCTTCGCGTAGTTCACGGGGAGAGCGTCGGGGGTGGGCGTAAGAAGTTTCTAAGAGGACGGCACCGCTGGCGGAACATCGGCATCTTCTGGCAGATTAACGGAAGTGCGACACGGTCCCCGGCGTCGACGATGACGGGGTGCGAAGAAACGCCTCCATCACTCTCCTGTCCGCCGGGCACGCGTGCGTCGATCTCTACCAGGGCGCCGTCGCGTCCCTGGTGCCGTTCTTCGTCGCCGAGCGCGCCTACAGCTACGCCGCCGTGTCCGGCATCGTGCTGGCTGCTTCCCTGCTGTCCTCAGTGGCGCAACCGGTCTTCGGGCTACTCACCGACCGCTGGGCGATGCCGTGGTTGCTGCCGGTCAGCACGCTGCTGGGCGGTGTGGGCATCGCGCTGAGCGGAGTGAGCGGCTCGTACGCGCTCACCCTCGCGTTCGTGGCGCTGTCCGGGGTGGGCGTCGCCGCCTATCACCCCGGGTCCGCTCGCGTCGCCCGGCTCGCGAGTCGGGGCAGCCACCGCGGGATGGCGTGGTTCTCGCTCGGCGGCAACCTCGGCTTCGCGGTGGCTCCGCTCCTGGTCACCGCGGTCGTGGCGACGGGAGGCCTGCGCCTGACGCCCCTTATGGCGCTGCCCGCGCTCGTCGGCTCCGTCCTGTGTCTGCCCGTGCTGCGCGCGCTGGAGAAGCAGCGGCAGGCAGCCGGGGGCAGTGCCGCGGTGACCGCCGGGGAAGACGACCGGGCGTCGTTCGTGAAGCTGTCGCTGGCCGTGGTGTGCCGGTCGATCGCCTTCATCGGACTGAGCACGTTCCTCGCCTTGTTCGCCAAGGAGCGCATGGGGGGCAGTACGGCGGCGGGCACCGCGGCGCTGTTCGTGCTCTACCTCGGCGGCGCGGTGGGCTCCGTGCTCGGCGGCACGCTGGCCGATCGCTGGGATCGCGTCACCGTGGCGCGCTGGTCGTACCTGCTCACGGCCGGATGTGTCGCGGGCGTGGTGTTCGTGCCCGGCCCGGCGATGTACGTGTGCGTGGCGCTGACCTCGGCCGGGCTCTACGTCCCGTTCTCGCTGCAAGTCACGCTCGGGCAGGACTACTTGCCTTCCCGCATCGGGACCGCGAGCGGGATCACGCTGGGTCTGACCGTCAGCATCGGCGGGCTGGTGAGTCCGTTCATCGGCAGCCTCGCCGACGCGACGTCCCTGCAGACCGCCTTGGCGCCTCTCGCCCTGATGCCCGTACTGAGCTGGCTGCTGTTCCGCACCCTGCCCGAACCGGCCGTTCCAGAGTCCGCCGTTCCAGAGCCTGCCGTTCCAGATGCTGCGGGGAGGGGCTCCGGCTGATCCGGAGCCCCCCGATCCCCGCCGTCGCGGCTCAGTAGATGTTGGCCTCCACCGCGGGCCCGTCGCCCCGCGTGCTGTTGATCTGCGCCCGCAGCGAGATCTCGTCGTACACACGGAACTCCCGTACGATCCGGCCGTCCTGGATCAGGAACTGCGAGACACCGAGCATCGTCACCGGCTGGTCCGTCAGCGGGCCGAAGTCCGGCGTGCCGCGGTAGGTGCCGTGCATGGTCCAGGTGACGGCCACCCGCAGACCGGCGTACCGGGGCGAGTAGTTGGTCTGCACGTCCCGTACCTCGAACCGGGCGTCGGGGAAGGCGGCGACCATGGCCATCAGGTCGCTCTGGTACCGCTCCGGGCGGATGACGGTGCGGTCGCCGATCGTGTGCAGGAAGAGGTCACGCGTCATGAAGTCGTTGACCTTCTGCAGCCGGCGCTGGGTCCACACCTCGTCGATGAACTCCAGGACCATCTCGCACTCGGGCCGGAACTCGTCGGGCCGCGGTCCGCTGACACCGGTCAGCAGGACGTCCTTCGGCGCCTCCTCGGTCATCGACCCGCTGTAGCCCTGGAACTGCAGGGCGCGGGCCGCCTCGTCCGGGTCGTCGCCGCGCTGCAGACAGGTGGCCAGCTCGTCGCGGACCACCCACTCCTCGACCATCCGGCCGCGGCGGTAGAGGCAGTTGGCGACCGTGCGCTTACGGATACGGATGTTGCGGCCGTCGACCAGGTGCTCGTCGTTGGAGAAGACGAGGTGCGAGCTGAGGAAGGCGTCGTTCCCGCGCGCCTCCCACACCACGTCCTCGGCCTGGCCGATGTGGCCCGGCGTGCTGCCCATGCGCATCGTCGTGCCCTCGATCACGCCGTCACGGCCGACGACGGTGCCAAGGCTCGTGTGGACGATCGAGTCCGGCTCGTAGTTGTCGACGATGTACGAGATGTCACGGCCGACCCAGATACGGTCGGTGACCTCGCGGATGAAGTCGTCGGGGTCCTGGTAGGGGAGGTAGGCGACGGGGTCGAGCGACATGATGGGTACCTTTCGATCTGATGCTGCGGCAACGCCGGTAGGCGCAACGGGGTGCGAATGCGTATGTACGAGCAGGGGGAGTGGCTCAGGCGGAAGTGGCTCGGGCCGAGGCGAACTTGTCCGCTCCCAGGTGGCTCCGGTACGTCTCCGTCATGAAGGCGCTGACGACCACGAGAGCCAGGATCGCGGCGGCCGCGAGGTAGACCCACACGGCGTAGATGGAGTCGAAGCTGCTGACGAGCAGGGCGGCGACGAACGGGGTGATCCCCATGAAGATGGAGAACGAGCTGTTGTACGCGATGGCGCTCGCGCTGAACCGGGTGCGCGTCGCGAAGAGTTCGGCCGTGAGGACGGTGACGATGCCGGTCAGGAAGAACTCGGGGATGATGTAGATGAGTTGGCTGGCCACGGCCGCGCCGAACGTGCCGCCCTCGCCGACCCGGAAGGCCAGCGGGACCAGGACGATGCAGGCGATGGCGCCGCTGATGAGCATCGGCTTGCGGCCGATCCGGTCCGAAAGGATGCCCGCGAGGGGCAGCAGCGGCATGAGCACGGCGACCGATATCGCGTTGGACGCGAGGGCCATCCAGCGCGGCAGGCCCAGCGTGCCGGTCAGGTACTCGGGATAGAACGTGACCCAGCTGTAGGACAGGATCGCGAGCATGATGGAGACGCCGCACAGCGTGAGGATCGGCCGCCATTGCGTGCGCAGCGCCTCCCGGATCGGGGCCTTGACGACGTCGAGGCCGCCTTCCGTGGCGCGGACGAACTCCGGCGACTCCGAGATGTGGCGTCGCAGCCAGATCCCCACCGCGCTCAGCGGCAGCGCGAGCAGGAACGGGATGCGCCATCCCCAGGAGTCGAGGGCCGGGCCCTGGATGAGCCAGCTGGTGAGCGCGGCGGTGCCGGCGCCGGCGAGGATGCCCGCGAAACAGCTGTTGGAGGCGTACGAGGCGTAGTAGGCACGCCGGTTGGGCTCCGCCCACTCCACGATGAAGGCGACCGCGCCGACGTACTCACCGCCCGAGACCATGCCCTGGACGACGCGCAGGAGCAGGAGAAGCAGGGGCGAGAGGACCCCGATCTGCTGATACGTCGGCAGGGCGCCGATGAGGGCCGTGGTGACGCCCATGAACACGATGGTCCACAGCAGGGTCTTCTTGCGGCCCACGCGGTCGCCCCAGCGGCCGACGAGGGTGCCGCCGAGAGGGCGGAACAGACAGGCGATGGCGATGATCGCGTACGTGCTGAGCACGGCCACGGCCTGGTTGCTCTGCGGGAAGAAGGCGGGGGCGAGGACCGGCGCCATGTAGCCGTAGAGGCCGTAGTCGAACTGTTCGACGAAGTTTCCGATGCTTCCCGCGCCGATGGCACGGCGTATCGCACTCCGCTTCTCCGCCTCGGCTCCTTTGGGGCCGGCTGCGGTGGTGGGCGGCGCTACAGCGGACATGACTTCTCCGATCGCGCGGTTTCATGACTGTGCTTACGAGCTATGCATACGTATGAACTTCCGCCGAACACTAAGGAGCGTGACGGGGGTCGTCAAGAGGTGGAGGGGAGGCTTCCGGAGACTTCTCATGACGCGTGCCGGGCGTCGCGAGGGACCGGAAGGTGTCCATCAGGACCTGCGCCATGTTGAAGAGCACCAGCTGTGCCCCCGCACGCTCGGCGGCCCTCGCGCCCTCGGCGTCCGGCACGATGGTCATCACCGCCCTGCCCGCATCGCGAGCGGCCCGGTGGGCCGTCGCGACCAGCGCGTCGACCGTGTCCTGACCCGGGAAGCCGCAGTCCGCCGCCAGATCGGCGGGGCCCACGAGGACCGCGTCCACACCCTGGGTCGCGGCGATCTTGGGAGCGGCGGCGCAGGCCTGTTCCGTCTCGATCATCACCACCACCAGGGCGTTGCGCGACGCGGCCACGTGCTCGGCCGCCGTCACCGTGCCGAAGAGGCCCGCTCTGCTGTAGGTCGCGAACCCCCGGCTCCCCAGGGGCGGGTAGTGGACCGAGGCCACCGCCCGCCGTGCGTCCAGCGCGTCGTCGACGTGCGGATGGATGATTCCCGCTGCCCCCAGGTCCAGGCAGCGCAGGGCGAGAGCGGGCTCGGACGTACCCACGCGCACGAGGACGTCGATGCCCTGTGCCGCCGCGGCCGTCAGATGGTGCTGGAGGAGCGCGGTGTCGGCGGGGCCGTGCTCGCAGTCGATGACCACGTAGTCGAGGCCCGCCACCCCCGCCATCTCCACCAGGGTCTCCGAGGGGAGCCGCAGCAGCGCCCCGTACAGCCGCTCACCGGCCGCCAGCCGTTCCTTGAGGGGGCGGCGCCCCGGGGGCGGGACGGGGTTCCGCCCCCGGGGGCCTGTCTCCGGGCCCCTCACCGCGCGACCATCCCCGCCGAGAGGTCGATGTCGGCGCCGCACAGCCCCGGCATCCGGAGCATCGCGCTGACCGCCGCGCCGACCTCCTCCTCGGTGACCATCCGCCCCAGGGCCGAGCGCGACACGAACGCCTCCTCGGCCTGCGCGTAGCTGCCGCCGGTGCGTTCCGCCTCCAGGCGGAAGTTCCGTTCCATCCGCGGACCCGAAACCGGCCCGGGTGAGAGGGAGTTGACCGTGACCCCCGCGGGCCCCACCTCGCCCGCCAGGGTGGTGGTCAGACCGATGACCGCCATCTTCGACGCGCAGTACGGCGTGCGCCGCAGCAGGGGCCGCTTGCCCGACACCGAGGCGATGTTCACGACGTCCCCCGCGCCCCGCGCCGTCATGGCGGGGAGAAACGCGCGGCACATCAGGAACACCCCGCGGACGTTCACGTCGAAAACCTCGTCCCAGTCCTCGGGAGAGATCTCGGTCAGCGGCGCCACCGGCCCCGCGATGCCGGCGTTGTTGACGAGTACGGAGATCTCCTCGTCCGCGAGACTCTCCGCGAGGGCATCGACATCGCCGGGCCTGGACACGTCGCACACCCGGTGGACGACGCCGGGGCCCAGTCGCTCAGCGGTTTCCTTCAGGGCCTGCTCGTTGCGGCCGGTGATCACCACCCGGGCCCCGTCCGCGAGGAGCGCGCGCGTGATCGCGGCGCCGAGTCCACTGCCGCCGCCGCTGACCAGCGCGGTGCGCCCGGTCAGCGGGCCCGTCGCGCCGCTCACGCGCTCGCCTCTTCGTTCCACGGCAGCGTGCCGTCGCCGTACTTGGCGGCCCTGACGTCTCCGGAGCGGGCGTGTCCCTCGAACAGCTCGACACGCGCGGCGCGTCCGCACACCTCGCCGAGCAGCGCCGACGACGCGGTGTCCGTGACCTCTTGGTAGGTGACGGTCTTGAGGTACTTCCCCACCCACAGCCCGCCCGTGTAGCGCGCGGCGCCCCGGGTCGGCAGGACGTGGTTGGTGCCGATGACCTTGTCCCCGTACGAGACGCAGGTGCCTTCCCCGAGGAAGAGCGCGCCGTAGTCCCGCATCTTGTCCAGCGCCTGGCGCGGGTTCTCCGTCAGGACCTCGACATGCTCGCTGGCGTAGGAATCCGCGATCTCGAAGGCCTCGTCCAGCGAGTCCGCCACGACGATCTCGCCGTGGTCGCGCCAGGCGGGCCCGGCGAAGTCCTTGGTCGGCATACCGGGCAGCAGCCGCTCCACGTGCGCCTCGACCGCGCGGCCCAGCTCCTCGGACGTGGTGACGAGTACGGCCGGGGAGTCCGGGCCGTGCTCGGCCTGCGAGAGGAGGTCGACGGCCACCACGAACGGGTCGGCGTGCTCGTCGGCGATCACCAGGATCTCCGTCGGGCCCGCGAAGAGGTCGATGCCGACCTCGCCGAACAACTGCCGCTTGGCCTCGGCGACATACGCGTTTCCGGGCCCCGCGATGAGCGGCACCCGGCCGACCGACTCGGTGCCGATGGCCAGGGCTGCCACGGCCTGGACGCCGCCGAGCAGGTAGATCTCGTCGGCCCCGGCCAGATGCATGGCCGCGACCGTCGCGGCGGGTATCTCACCCCGGATCGGCGGGGTGCAGGCGGCGACCCGCTCCACCCCCGCCACCTTCGCCGTCACGATCGTCATGTGCGCGGATGCGGTCAGCGGGTAGCGCCCGCCGGGTACGTAGGCTCCGGCGCCGGCGACCGGGACATGCCGGTGGCCGAGGCGGACGCCGGGCAGGGTCTCGATCTCCACGTCGTGCAGGGAGTCGCGCTGTGCCTGGGCGAACGTACGCACCTGCCGCTGGACGAAACGGATGTCCTCCAGGACCGTCTCCGGCACACCGGCGACGATCTTCTTGATCTCGTCCGGGGACAGGCGGAAGGACTCGGGGCTCCAGTCGTCGAACTTCTCGGAGTACTGCCGGACCGCTTCGTCACCCCGGTCGCGGATGTCGTCGAGGATGGCGCTGACGCGGTCCGCGACATCCGCGCGGGCGGCGCTCACCGCGCCTGCGGGAACGGGGGACTTGAGGAAACGAGGCATGACGGCTCTCTTCTCGGGGTTCTGGGGGTTCCGGGGGTTCTTGAGCTGTTGAGGGGTGTGCGTCGGAGCGGTGTCACGGAGGCGGGTCGTGGCGGGCGTTCAGCGCGCCCTTTCCGCCGGCGGGCGCGCCGCCCGCACCCGGGCGAGCAGGTCCCGCAGCGCGGCGGAGACGGCGTCAGGGCGCTGCCACGGCAGCAGGTGCCCCGCCCCCGGGACCTCCCGCAGTTCGGCATCGGGCAAGGCGTCCGCGGTCGTCCGGTGGAAGTCCGGCGGGCACAGCGCGTCCCGCGTGCCCGACAGGACCACGGCCGGGCATCGGGCACCGCGCAGCGCGCCGACCGCGTCCCGGCGGGTCGCCTGGGATGCCAGCTGGGCGCGCGCGGCATCGGGGCCCACGGTGTGCGCCATCCGCCGGTAGCGCTGCGCCGACCGGCTCGGCGGCCGTGGGGTGGGGAACATGCCGGGCAGCGTCTGCTCGACGACGTCGGCGAATCCGCCGTCAGCGATCAGGCCGTCCATCGCGCGCCAGGCCGCGTACTGCTCGGGGCGTGGTGCTCCCGCGTTCGTCGACATGACGCAGAGTCCGGCGATCCGCTCCGGGGAGCGGCGCAGCGCCTCGAAGGCGACGATGGCCCCGAGGCTGAGCCCGACCACCACGAACGGTCCGGACACCGACGCCAGCAGGTCATCGGCCAGGGCTCCGATGTCCGGCTTCCCCAGTTCGAGGTGGCGGACCGGATGGCCCTCGGGGAAGTCCACCTCCGACCACAGGTCCGGGTCGCACAGCATGCCGGGGACCACCACCAGCGGCAGCGGGCGGGCCGGTTCGGCGCCGGGAACGGTGCGGGGCACGGCGGTCACCAGCGGCGCGCGGAGCGGGGGAGGAGGGCGTACGGCGCCACGTAGCCGTTGTGGTCGATGCCGAGTCCCGCGTCGGCGGCGGCCTTGGAAACTTCCTCGTCCCACTCCAGGCGGACGCGGCCGTCACCGGAGTTGACGACCATGAGGTCGCCCTGCTCGTCGCCGACGTTGCGCAGGGTGCGCCAGGCGTCCTGCGGTACGGAGAGCATGTCGCGCGGGCCGAGGCGTACGGAGACGGGGTCGGTGCGGTTGAGGGTGATCTCCCACTCCCCGTCCTTGACGATCAGCGTCTGCGTCTCGTGCTGCCGGTGCAGGGAGACGCCCTGGCCGGGATCGGCACGCAGCCAGGCGACGTTGTGGCCGTGCGGGTTGAAGATCCGGGGCTCCTGGTGCAGGTCCTCGGTCATGCCGAATCCGATGACGCAGCTCATGCGTACGCCGCCGCCCGGCAGGGTGCTGTCGAGGAACGGCCGCTCGGACCAGACCAGTTCGTCGGCCGCCGCCACCCGGCGCTTCATCTCGTCGACGCCGTAGTGGCGCAGGCGGTCGATGTACTCCTGGGTCATCGGCTCGGTCAGCTCGGTGCCGGGCGGGATCTCGTCGCCGGCGACCGTGTCGATCAGCTTGTTGTCGGCGGTCAGGTACAGGCCGTGGCCCTCGGCCTCACGCAGGACCGACGGGCCCCAGATGATGCCGCCGGTGTGGTCCATGCCGAGCACGGTGAACATCCAGCCGTCGTCGGGCCCGGTGTTGGTGAAGCCGCGGAAGATCCAGGTGGGGATGGAGGCGATGTCCCCGGCCTTGAGCTGGAGTTCGCCCTCCGTGCCGTCGGCGCCCCAGCGCAGCAGGTACTCGCCCTCGGTGCAGACGAACACCTCGGCCGTGTAGTGGAGGTGGAGATTGTTGGTGATGCCGTGGGGCATGGCCGCCGCACCGATGTTGTAGCCGTGCGGAAGGCGGAGATTGACGTGCTGACCGGCGGCCTGCGAGACGCCGGGCCCGATCATCGCGTAGTTCTCCTTCCGGTCCGAGCCCGGTGTACGGCAGTCGATGAAGGCCTGGTTGCAGGAGACGAAGTCGCTGCGGCGCACCGTGCGACGTCCCAGCTCGGCGGTGGACACGACGACATCGTTCATGGCTGCTCCTAGAGAAGACAACGGGACGGCAAGACGTATGGAATACGTATGCATTCCATGACAGGTTCTGTGCTGTCCAATGTCAAGGGGTACGGCATACGTATACTGAGAAGCCGGTGGCCGCAGGGGTGCGCCGGGCGACGAGGAGAGGGCCGATGGCGATCACGAGTCACGACGTGGCGAGGCTGGCCGGTGTCTCGCAGCCGACGGTCTCCCGCGCCCTGCGGGACGACAGCCGGGTGTCCGCGGCGACCCGCGAGAAGGTCCGGCAGGCGGCGCAGGCCCTCAACTACGTGCCCAGCGAGGCGGGCCGCACCCTGTCGACCCGGTCCACCCGGCGTATCGGGGTGATCGTCACCGACCTGACGAACCCGTTCTACCCGCACGTCATCGCGCCCCTGCACGACGAGCTCCAGCTCCTCGGCTACCGCATGATGCTCCTCACCGAACGCTCCGACGAGGCGCTGGCCGAGGAGAAGCTCCTGGACCAGTCCCTGGACGGTGTGGTGCTCGCGACGGCCACCACCGACTCCGCTCTCCCCGCGCAGCTCGACCGCCGCGGCATGCCGTACGTCTTCCTCAACCGGGACACGGGCGGCCGCGGGGACTACGCCTCGGTCGTCGACAACGAAGGCGGGGGACGCCTGGTCGCGCACACGCTCGCCGAGCTCGGGCACCGCCGCATCGCCGGCATCTTCGGCGCGGCCAACACGACGACGGGCCGCGAACGCGAGCTCGGCTTCCGCCTCGCGCTGGCCGACGCGGGCATCGGACTGCCCGAGGACCGGGTGGCGCGCGGCGCCTTCGAGTACGAGACGGGGTATCAGGCGCTGCCGCGACTGCTCGACGCGGCACAGACGCCCACCGCGGTCTTCTGCGGCAACGACGTGGTCGCCATCGGCGTCCTGAACGCGGCGCTCGCGGCCGGGCTCCGGGTCCCCGACGACCTGACGGTGATCGGTTTCGACGACCTCCCCATGGCGGCCTGGGAGGTGTTCCGGCTGACCACGGTCCGGCACGACCTGCGGGAGCTGTCGCGGCAGGCCGCTCGTCTGCTCGTACGGCGCATCGACGGCGACGCCGACCCCAAGGGCGAACGCCTCGTCCTGCCGACCGAGTTCGTGCCGCGGGCAACGCACGCCCGGCACCCCTGACGCCTCACCCTCGCCCGGCCGCCGCGAGGGGCCGGGCGCCGTGCCGCCGCTGTCGCAGGACCCCCACGGTGACGAGGACCGCGGCCAGGGCGAGGGAGAGCCAGAGTTCGAGACGGTGGCCGGGCAGCACCGCCATCAGGACGAGGACGGCGGCGATGAAGGCGATCGTGGCGAGGGTCAGATAGGGGAACGCCCACATCCGCACCTCGCTCGGCCGCGGTCCCTTGCGCCGGGTGGCGTACTGGGTGATGGCGATGACCATGTACATCATCAGGGCGATCGCGCCGCTGGACGCGATGAGGTACGTGAAGACGCTCGGCAGAAGGTAGTTGGCGATGACGGCCGCGACGCCGATGAAGGTCGAGGCGACGACCGCGTTACGGGGCACACCCGCCGCCGATGTGGCGGCGAGCGCGGCTGGGGCGTCCTGGCGGCGGGCGAGGGAGAAGGCCATACGCGACGCGGTGTAGATGGCCGAGTTGAGGCAGCTGCTCACCGCCACGACGAGCACCACGTCCATGATCCGTCCGGCGCCCGGGATGTTCATGCGGTCGAGGACCGCCTGATAGGAGCCGTCGGCGAGGGCGTCGGAGTTCCACGGCACCAGGCTGACCACGACGAAGATCGAGCCGACGTAGAAGAGCCCCAGACGCCACACGACGGCACGGACGGCCTTCTTGATGTTCTTCTTCGGTTCCTCGGACTCGGCGGCGGCGATCGTCACGATCTCGCTGCCCTGGAAACTGAACATCGCCGTGAGCAGACCGGCGAGCACGGCCACCCCGCCCTTGGGGGCGAACCCTCCGTCGCTCCACAGATGCGAGACACCGTGGGCGTCCGACCCGGGCAGGACCCCGAAGATCGCGAGCGCGCCGAGCACGAGGAAGGCGACGATCGCGACGACCTTCAGGAGGGCGAACCAGTACTCGAACTCGCCGTAGTTGCGCACGGCGAGGAGGTTGCTGCCCGCGAGCAGGGCGATCATGGCCAGCGCCGGAATCCAGCTCGGCGCGGAGGTGAGCCCCGCGATGACCTCGCCGGCGGCGATGGCCTCGATGGGAATCACGAGGATGTAGAACCACCAGTACAGCCAGCCGATGGAGAAACCGGCCCAGCGGCCGAGGGCGCGGTCGGCGTACGTCGAGAACGAGCCGGTGTCGGGGTGGGCGACGGCCATCTCCCCGAGCATCTGCATGACGAGCACCACCAGGACGGCGGCCAGCAGGAAGGAGATCAGGACGGCCGGTCCCGCGGCCGCGACGGCGGTGGACGAGCCGACGAAGAGCCCGGCCCCGATCACGCCACCGATGGAGATCATGGTGATCTGGCGGCCCTTGAGGCCCTGTTGCAGGTCGGAGCCCGCGCCCGTGGGGGCTGGGTCGGAGGAGGGGTGGTGCATGGGGAGATCCTCGGGGAGTGGGAGCGCGGGTGCCCTTGGTACAGGACGGTACTCACTCGTCCCGGGCGGTCTACGCCGGCGGCGGCCCGGGGACCGGTCGCAGCCGGAGCGTGGCGCTCCGGGCGCCGGAACCCCTCGCCTCCGGCCGGAGCCGGCACGGAGGCGAGGCGCGGTACTGGATCAGAGCTGCTCGCGCAGCGCTTCGGGGACCGCGTCGAAGGCGCCGGACGTGCGGCCGATCCGGTCGATCCGGATCGTGGCGGTCGCACCGTGGGCGGCGAGGCCCTCGAATGCGGAGATGCGTTCGACGGCGGGCGCCAGGGAAGCGGTGCCCTCCTTGACGGCCCGCTGGTAGGTGAGGGGCTTGAGGAAGCGGGAGACGGACAGGCCCGCGTTGTAACGGGACGTCTTGCCGGTCGGCAGCACGTGGTTCGTGCCGGCGATGCCCTTGTCGGAGTAGGCGACGGTGGACCAGGGGCCCAGGAAGACCGAGCCGTAGTTGGTGAGGTTCTGGAGGTAGAAGTCGTCGTCCTCCGTCTGGATCTCCAGGTGCTCGGGGCCGAGGATGTCCGACACGGCGACGGCCTGGTCCCGGTCGCGCACGACGATGACGGAACCGAAGTCCCGCCAGGCGGGTCCGGCGATGTCACGGGTGGCGAGGGTCTCCAGTTGGCGGTCCATCTCGGCGACGACCGCACGGCCCAGCTTCTCCGAGGTGGTGATCAGCGCGGCGGGGGAGTTCGGGCCGTGCTCGGCCTGGCCGAGCAGGTCCGCGGCGACCCAGACCGGGTCGGCGGTGTCGTCGGCGAGGACGGCCACCTCGGAGGGGCCCGCGAGGAGGTCGATCCCGACCTGCCCGAAGAGCTGCCGCTTGGCCTCCGTGACGAAGGCGTTTCCGGCACCGACCAGCATGTCGACGGGGGCCTCGCCGAGCAGCCCGAACGCCATCGCGCCGAGGGCCTGGACGCCACCGACGGCGAAGACGCGGTCGGCCTTGGACAGGTAGGCGCCGTAGAGCACGGCGGGGTGGGCGCCGTGCTCACCCGACGGCGGGGTGCACGCCACCACGGTGGGGACACCGGCGGCCTTGGCGACGCCCACGGTCATGAAGGCGCTGGCGAGGAGCGGGAAGCGGCCTGCGGGGAGGTAGGCGCCGACGCGGGACACCGGGACGTAGCGCTGGCCGCCGGCCACTCCGGGGGCGAGCTCGATCTCGAAGTCGGTGAGGTGCTCGCGCTGTGCGGAGGCGAAGCGGTTCGTGCGCTCGTAGCCCATTTCGAGGGCGGTACGGACGTCGGCGGGCAGAGCGTCGCCCGACTTCTTGAGCTCGGTGGCGCTGATCTCCAGGTCGCCGGACCAGCCGTCGAGCTCCTTTCCGTAGGCGCGGACCGCGTCCATGCCCTTGCTCTCGATCTCCTTCAGCATCTGGGAGACACGCTCGACCACCTTGGGGTCGCGCTGGGCGGGGGGACCGTCGACCTCCGGCTTCTTGAGCCACTGGAAGGGAGCGAGGGTCTTCTGTTCGTCGTGCGTGATCTGCATGTCCGGGACGGTAGACGCGGCTGTTCCACAGGACTAGAGGGGCGATTCCTGCACTTCCCACAGGGTTTCCCTGTGGGACAGGTCCGGCTCGACTTCCGGTCACCTCAGGTCAACAGACCGTTGCCGATCTCGCGGATGGTGTCCTCGGCGAGCCGGGCGAGTTCCCGGGTGGCGCGGGACAGGGGGTGGCCGCGGCGCCTGACGAGCGCGATGGTGTCGTAGAGGGGCTCGGCGAAGGGCGCCGTATGCAGCCCGGCGGGGAACGAAGGGCTGGCGATCACCGCCCGGCTCGCGATCGTGTCGCCGACTCCGGCCGCCGCCAACTTCAGTGCCGCTTCCACGTGTTCGAGCTCGATGAGGGGATCGATACGGGCTCCGGCGAGCTGGGCACGCTCCGCGAGCTGGCGCCGGGTCGGGTCCGCCCAGCCGTAGTGCGCGTCGTACAGCACGAGGGGTGCCCCGGCGAACGCTTCGATGGTCACGGGGTCGCGGGTGCGTTCGGCGCTCGCGCTGACGTAGAACACCTCGTCCCGCATGAGGGGAGTGATGGCCAGCCCGTCGTCGTCGATGGGCAGAATGACCAGTCCCGCCTCGATCTGCCCCGCCGCGACGGCAAGGGCGGTCTCGGCGGAGTTCTGGCCCACGAGGCGTACGCGGACCGCCGGATACCGGGCGTGGAACATCTGCACGAGGTTGGAGAGCAGGTAGTAGTCCGCGTTGCGCAGCACCCCGAAGGTGGCGGTGCCGCCGCCCAGCGACCCGAGGGAGTGCACGGCCCGAGTCCCGCTGTCCGCCGCCGCCAGCGCCTCCTGGGCGTACGGCAGCAGTTCTCGCCCGGCGGATGTGAGGGTCAGAGTGCGGCTGCCGCGCAGGAACAGCTCGGCCTCCAGCTCCGTCTCCAGCCGCCGGACCAGCTCGGACGCGGACGCCTGGGCGATGTCCATGGCCTGCGCGGCAGCGGTGAAGGACCCGAGCCGCTCGGCTTCGACGAAGGCCCGCAGCTGATTGAGAGTCATGCAGCACCTCCCTTCCGGGGGGATGCCGGGAGGCGGCTGCCGGGGGAGGGGGGAGCGGCGGGGGCGGTGGTTCTGTGCATACCCGCACCTTAGGAAACCCAGCGCTCGACAGTCCTCACCAGCCCTTCCCAGTCCTCACCAGCCCGTGAACAGCAAGTGGTTCAGGGTGAGGGCGAGTGCGGCCTGGGCGGTGAGCCAGTAGCGTCGGCTCGCCTGCGGCAGGAGTGCCGTCGCCGGGAGCAGGAGTGTGGCGAACGGCAGCCAGATGCGTTCCGTTTCCGCCTTGCTCATGCCGGAGAGGTCGGCGGCGATGAGCGTGACGAGAGCCGCCAGGACGAGGGTGATCAGGCGGTCGGTGGGCGTGGTGCGGCCGGAGCGCAGGCGGTTGAGCGCGCCGGGCGACGCGCCCACCGTCCGGCGAAGGCCCGCGACCGTTGCCAGGCCGACGACCAGTACCGTGCAGGCGAGGTTGGCCCAGACGAAGTAGGCGTACGGTCTGATGCCGCCCGCCCCCTGGTAGTACCGCTCGACGAGGAGGTGGTACGCCTCCCACCAGTCGAAGCCCGCCAGGGTGAAGACGAGCGGGGCCACCGCTGTGCCCGCCAGGAACAGGGGGAGCGGGCGCAGTGTGCGGGTGATCAGCAGGACGGCGGCGGCGACGAGTGCGAACAGCGTCAGGCCGTACGAGAGATAGCAGGTGAGGCCGAACAGCAGGCCGGAGCCGAGTGCCGCCGCGGCGGGGGAGCGGACCTTGCGTGTCGCCGCGAGGGCGAGCAGGGCGATCATCCAGGCCGTGACGGCCGCGAAGTAGCCGTCCGCGGAGGCGCCGAACCAGATCGCGGCCGGGGCCAGGACGAGGAAGGGCGCAGCCCGGCGCGCGGTCGCCTCGTCGGCCAGCGCACGCAGGGTGATCAGGACGGCCACGACGGCGGTGCTGCCGACCGTGATGCAGAAGGCGCCTGCCCATGCGCCGCCCCCGAGGCCGACGCGGTCGAGGAGGACGAAGGTGAGCGTGGCGCCCGGCGGGTGGCCCGCGGTGTGGGCCGGCCAGTGATCGGGCGAGTCGATGAGGATGTGCCGGGTGAAGTCGCGCAGGGTCGCCGGGATGTCGTCGAAGCGGTCGATGACCTGGAGGTACTCGTACTTGGTGGTGAGCCGCCGCGCCACGCCCCGCTGCCAGCCGTCGATCAGCGCGAGCGACCAGATCCAGGCCGTCGAAGCGGTCCACGCGGTGAGGAGAAGGGCCCGCCAGGAGAGGCTGGCGGCGAGGGTGGGGGCGTACGCGATCACGGCGACGGCGACCGCGAGCGCGGCGGGTGTGCCCGGCCCGATGTGTGGGTCCCACCGGGCGTACAGGGGTGGCCAGTTGAGGTGCAGAGTGCCGTCCGCGTGCTCGATGGCGGTGCCGATGACGACGGCCGCCGCGACGAGTAGCGCCGCGACTCCGGCCGCGGCCAGGTCGCGACGGTGTCCGGTGCGTTCGGAGGCCGCGTCACGAGGGGGTCCGGTGCGCTCTGTGGTGCTCACGTCTGCACCGTAGGCGCAGGTGGCGCGTGTGAACGTGCCGCGAGGGACGACGTCAGCGTTTCGTCATGAGTCGCGGGCCCGCTGGAGGACAGGGCCCGGCATACGGTCATTTCATGCCCTCCGCACCACGCGTCACCCCGCCCACCGACCCCGGTTTCTGGCGCAGTCCGCTGCGCGGGCGCTGGCTCACGTCGGTTCTCGGCGTCGTCCTGCTGGCCGGGATCACCGTGCTGTTCGTGACCGGCCTGCTGTCGTACGCGGCGTACAACCCGAATCTGTCACCCGTCAACGACAAGACGCCGGACAAGGGCCTCCTCGGCTTCTACCTCTTCGACTGGCCGACCGACCCACCCTGGCTCTACCGCCTCAACCAGGGCCTGCACGTCACGGTCGGCATCACGCTGATCCCCGTGCTGCTCGCGAAGCTGTGGTCGGTGATCCCGAAGCTCTTCGCGCTGCCGCCGGCGCGGTCGGTGGGGCACGCCCTTGAGCGGGTTTCGCTGCTCCTGCTGGTCGGTGGCGCGCTGTTCGAGTTCGTCACCGGCGTGCTCAACGTCCAGCTGGAGTACCTCTTCCCCGGCTCGTTCTATCCGCTGCACTTCTACGGCGCCTGGGTGTTCTTCGGTGCGTTCGCTGCGCATGTCGCGCTGCGGCTGCCCCAGGTCGTACGCGTGCTGCGGGAGCGGGGGTGGCGCGAACAGCTGCGGGACACGCGGCCCGAGCCGCCGGACGAAGGCGGTCTGGTGGCGACCCGGGCCGCGGCGCCGACCGTGTCGCGGCGGGGAGCGCTCGGCATGGTCGGCGCGGGGTCCGCCCTGCTGTTCGTGACGACGGCGGGGCAGAGCTTCGACGGGCCGCTGCGGCGGACCGCGCTGTTCGCTCCGCACGGCGGCGGCGATCCGGGAAGCGGGCCGAACGGCTTTCAGATCAACAAGACAGCGGCGAGAGTGGGGGTGGAGGAGCGGGACACGGGTGCGTCGTGGCGCCTCGTCGTCGACGGGCCACGGGGCGCGGCGGTGAGGCTGTCTCGCGAGGACCTGCTCCAACTGCCGCAGCATGGCGCCGCGTTGCCCATCGCCTGTGTGGAGGGGTGGTCGACGTCGGATCAGTGGTGGCGTGGCGTGCGGCTGCGCGATCTCGCGGCGCTCGCCGGGTTCGACGAGGAGCCGCCGGGCGTGCTCGTGGAGTCCCTGCAACGGCACGGGGCCTTCCGTAAGGCCGCGTTGCGCGACAACCAGGTCCGCGATCCGCGGTCGCTGCTCGCCCTGCACGTCAACGGGGCGGATCTGTCGCCGGACCACGGCTATCCGGCGCGGATCATCGTGCCGGCCGCGCCCGGCGTCCTGAACACCAAGTGGGTGTCCCGTCTGACCTTCGGGGAGCTGTGATGAGCGTTCTCACGCGTCGACTCCGGCGGTGGTACGGCGAGGGCCCGCTCCAACTCCTCGTGCTGCTCGCCTCGTTCGCGCTCGCGGGGTATGCGGGGGTGCGCCTGTTCGACGGCGAAGGTGAGGGGTTGCTGATCGCGGTCTGGTTCGTCGGTGCGGCGCTGGTGCACGATCTGCTGTTCGTGCCCGCGTACGCACTCGTGGACCGGGCACTGCGGGCTGCCGCGGGGCGGGCCGGTGGGGAGCGGGCCGGTGGGAGGCGGGCCGGTGGGGGGTGGGTCAATTTTGTGCGGGTTCCGGCTTTCCTGTCCGGGCTGCTGTTGCTGGTGTGGTTCCCGCTGATCGCCGGGCGGGTGGAGCGGTATGAGTCCGCCACTGGGCTGCCGGCCGGCGTCTTCCTCGGGCGCTGGTTGGCGGTGACGGTGCTGCTGTTCGTGGGGGCGGGCGTGTGGTGGGTGATTCAAGTGTGGTGTGCGCGGCGCAGGGCCAAGAAGGAACGGCCTTCCGTGGCCCATTGATCGGCCGGGGTCCAGCCGAGGGGGTGGGCGTGGCGCAGGAGGGCGGGGGTGCCGAGGCGGGCCCAGGGGAACGGGGCGCCCGGTCGACCGTGGCCGTCGTCGACGTGCACCTCCACCCGCTCGTCCACGTCCATCGGCGCGGTCTCGGCGAGCAAAAGGCCTGAGGGCACGAGGAGTTGAGCCACGCGTTTGAGGAGTGCGGTGGGGTCACCGCCGATGCCCACGTTGCCGTCCATGAGCAGGGCCGTACTCCAACGCCCCTCGCCCGGCAGCGTGTCGAAGACGGAGCGGAGCAGGGCGGTGCCGCCGAGCCGTAGCGTGTGGTCGACGGCCGCCTGGCTGACGTCGACCCCCAGGACACGATGGCCGCGGGCCGCCGCTGCGGCCACCAGGCGGCCGGGGCCGCAGCCGATGTCGAGGACACTGCCCTCGCAGCGGCGCAACGCGGAGAGGTCCGCCGCGTCGGCGCTCGCACACCAGCGTTCGACGTCGAGCGGCAGCAGCCAGCCGTCGCTGCGGCGCAGGAACAAGGGGCCGTGGCCGTTGCGCAGGGCGTTGGTGTACGGGTCCGCGTGCCAGGGCGCGGCAGCGGAGGCCGCTCCGCGGAGGCGGGTGTCCGGCGGTGCTGTGCTCATCGGGCGCCGTCCCTACCCGCGTGCCCGGCCGCCGTCGCGAGGCGGGCGAGCGCGGCGGCGAACCGGCTGTTCGGCGCGGCTTCGGCGACCTTCCCGGCGTCTTCGGCCGTGTCGACGTCGCGCAACAGGGGGAGTTCGCGCACCCTCAGTCCCGCGTCGGTGAGCCGGGCCCGTTGCAGGGCGCCGGTGTCGGGCCTCGACATGGGGACGCCACGCAGCAGTCGCGGATCGGGCTCGGCCAGGCCGAGCGCCCAGAATCCGCCGTCCACGGCGGGCCCGAACCAGGCGTCACAGTCCTGCCAGGCGTCGGGGCCGAGGGCGGGGGCGAGGAGGCCGGGGGTGACCTGTGGGGTGTCCATACCAACCAGGAGAGCGGGCCCGGTGCACCCGCCGAAGGCCGCGCCCAGCCGCTCGTCCAGACCGCCCGCGCACTGGGGGACCACCTCGATCCCGGCGGGAAGCCAGGGCCCCGACCGCCCATCGAGCACGAGCACACGCCGCCGTACGGGCGCCGCGAGCACTGCGTGAAGCGTGTCGGCAAGGGAAGCCTCGGCCAACTCGGCGGCCTCCGCGGGGGAGTAGGGCGGGGAGAGGCGGGTCTTGACGCGCCCGGGGAGCGGTTCCTTGGCGATGACGAGCAGGGTTGTTCCGTGGGGGGTCACGCGGCACCGTCCGATGCTGGCTGCTTGCTGGATGAGGGCGGTGGGGTTGTACGCGGTGGTCGCGTGGGTGCGGAGGGGGCGGGCGGGGCGCTGCGTGTTCTTGCGTGGCCCGGGAGGGGTGTGCTGGTGCGGGGCGCGGGGTGCCGTCCGATGCTGGCTGAGTGTGGGCCGCGGTGAGGGGTGGGAGGGGTGTGCTGGTGGGGGTCGAGTGGGGCCGTTCGTCGATTGCCGGGCGCGGTCGGTGGGAGGCGGTGGCGTGGGCGGGGAGCAGTGCCCTGTCGGTGGTCACGTGACACCGCCTGCCACTCGAGTGCACGGGCGGCGGCGTTCGCTCGCTGTGGCGTAGGCAGGCAGAGGCACGTTGTTGGGGTCGCGCGGCGATGCCAGTCGCTTGTAGTGGCGCGAGTGGGCCGGGGTGGGCGATCGGTGGTCACGGGCACCGCTCGTCGTTGCCGTGCGCGGTGGACGGCGGGGGTGGCTTGCGGTGGCGTAGGCAGGGGGCGTGCGGTGTTGGTGGTCACGCGGCACCGTCCGATGCTGGCTGCGTAGGGGCGGCGGGGACGCTCGCAGTGGCGAAGGCGGGAGGGGGGCCGTCTGTCCGTGGCCTCGCGGGACCTGCGGTTGTGCGCGGTGGCGTGGCACGGGAGGCGTGGGCTGTTGGGGGTCATGGGGTGGTGCCCGGCGTTTGGCGGGCTCGGGGGCGGGGGGTCTCTGCCAGGACCGCTCGCATGTCCCGCACCGCGTGCCACGTGCCCAGCCACGTTCCCGTGACCTTCGACTTCCCGGTGCGTGGCAGATACGGCACGTCCCGCTCCTCGATCCGCCAGCCGGCATCGGCCGCCCGTACGACCATCTGCAGCGGATAACCGCTGCGCCGGTCGGTCAGGCCGAGCCCGAGCAAATCCTCGCGCCGCGCCGCCCGCATCGGGCCCAGGTCATGCAGACGTACGCCGGTGCGCCGCCGCAGCATCCTCGCGAGCGCGAGATTGCCCGCGCGCGCATGCGGCGGCCAGGCCCCGCGTCCCTGCGGGCGCCGCCGTCCGACGACCAGATCGGCTCCCCCGTCCAGCACCCTGCGTACAAAAGGCCGCAGCAGCCCCGGATCGAGGGAGGCGTCGCAGTCGCAGAAGCACACGATCTCCGCGTCGGACGCCATGAGCCCCGCGTGGCAGGCGGCCCCGAAGCCGCGCTGGTTCTCCCGCACGACGGTTGCCCCCAGCGCGTGGGCGATGTCCGGCGAACCGTCGGAGGAGCCGTTGTCGACGACGATGGCTTGCCAGCCCTCGGGAACACGTTCCAGGACCCACGGAAGCGCCGCGGCCTCGTCGAGGCAGGGCAGCACCACGTCGACCCGGACTGTGAGGGGGGCGGGCGGGTCGGGCACGGGTGTCACGGGTGTGGGCGTGATGGGTACGTCGGGTCCAGCTGGGTCCGGCGAAGGGGAGGGGGTCATGTGGCTCACCCTATGGATCCGAACCGGACATATTGGACTTGAGGTCCTTACGAAACAGGGACGTCGGCCACCGGAAGCAGCTCTGACCGGCGGAACTCCGCGCGGCAGGTGCGAGGCTTGCCGTATGCGGCCACCACAGCAGGACCACCCGCCGGCGGCCGGGCCCCCCGGGCCCCCCGGGCCCCCCGCGCCCGGCCCGCTCCGGGTGCTCGTCGTGGATGACGACCCGACCGTCGCCGAAGTCGTCGCGGGCTACCTGGAACGCGGTGGCTACACGGTCGACCGCGCCGAGGACGGCCCCGGCGCGCTGGAGCGAGCCGGGGTGTTCCGGCCCGACCTCGTCGTCCTCGATCTGATGCTGCCCGGAATGGACGGCCTGGAGGTCTGCCGCCGCCTGCGCGCCAACGGCCCGGTGCCCGTCATCATGCTCACCGCCCGTGGCGATGAGGACGACCGGATCCTGGGCCTGGAGGTCGGGGCCGACGACTACGTCACCAAGCCGTTCAGCCCGCGCGAGCTGGTCCTGAGGGTGGAGTCGGTGCTGCGGCGCAGCCGTGCCCCGCGTGCTCCCGAGGGTGTTCCTACGCTGGAGGCCGCAGGTCTGTGGGTGGACCCTGCGGCACGTCGCGCGACCAAGGGCGGGGTCGAACTCGCCCTCACCCTGCGGGAGTTCGACCTCCTCACCTTCCTTCTGCGCCACCCCGGGCAGGCGTTCGCACGCGAGGAGCTGATGAGGGAGGTGTGGGGCTGGGAGTTCGGTGACCTCTCCACGGTCACGGTCCATGTCCGCAGGCTGCGCGGCAAGGTCGAGGACGACCCGGCGAGGCCTCGGCTCATCCAGACGGTGTGGGGCATGGGATACCGGCTGGACGTGCCGGACACGGAGGCTCCACACGGCACGCACGGCACGCACGGCGCCGCCGGACCCACCGCCGCTCACGACCGACCCGCACCTCACGAGCCCCGCGACGTCCGTGACTCCCACAGCAACCGCGTACCGCCCCGAGCCAAAGGCTGAACCTCATGCGGGACATCCTCCTCATCGCCCTGTTCGCCTTCCTGGGCGCCGCGAGTGCCGGGCTGCTGGGAGCCGTGACCCTGCGCCTGCTGCGGCACCGCTCCCTCGTGGTGGCGATGACCGTCGTGGCGGGCGTCGCGGTGCTCGCGATGCTGGCCGGGACGCTCGCCGTGGCCTGGGAGATGTTCCTGTCGCCGCACGACCTGACCGTGGTCACCATCGTCGTGGCGATGGCCGCCGTGGTCTCGCTCGCCACCGCGCTGCTCCTCGGCCGCTGGGTGGTCGCCCGCAGCAAGGCGCTGACCCTGGCGGCCCGTTCCTTCGGTGACGGCGGCAGCTTCGCGGCGCCGCCCGAACCCGTGAGCGCTGAACTTGCCGCGCTCACAAGGGAGTTGGAGTCGACCAGCGCGAAACTCGCGGAGTCCAGGGAGCGCGAGCAGGCCCTGGAACGCTCCCGGCGCGAACTGGTCGCCTGGATCTCGCACGACCTGCGCACCCCGCTGGCCGGCCTGCGGGCCATGTCCGAGGCGCTGGAGGACGGCGTGGCCGCGGAACCGGACCGCTATCTGCGCCAGATCCGTACCGAGGTCGAACGTCTCAACTCCATGGTCGGGGACCTCTTCGAGCTCTCCCGCATCCACGCGGGCGCGCTGGCGCTCTCGCCCTCCCGCATCTCGGTCTACGACCTCGTGGGCGACGCGCTCGCGGGCGTCGACCCGCTCGCCCGCGAGCACCGGGTGCGTCTCGTCGGTGACAGTGTCGAGGCCGTGCCGGTGGAGGTCGACAGCAAGGAGATGAGCCGGGTCCTGGGCAATCTCCTGATCAACGCGATCCGCCGTACGCCGGCCGACGGGACCGTGGCGGTGGCCGCTGAGCGTTCGCCGGACGGCGTGGTCCTGTCCGTGACCGACGGCTGCGGCGGCATCCCGGAGGAGGATCTGTCCCGCGTCTTCGACACCGGCTGGCGGGGCAGCCAGTCCCGTACACCTCCGGCGGGCGCGGGGCTCGGCCTCGCGATCGTGCGCGGCATCGTCGAGGCCCACCAGGGCCGCGCGGCCGTACGCAACGTGGCAGGCGGCTGCCGCTTCGAGGTGACACTCCCCACGACACCGGCGTAACCACCGCACCGACTTCACGACGGCCGCCGAGCGCGCGGCAACCACCGCCCCACTCCGCAGCGGCGGCAATCGTCGAGGCCTACCAGGGCCGCGCGGCCGTACGCAACGTGGCAGGCGGCTGCCGCTTCGAGGTGACACTCCCAACGACACCGGCGTAACCACCGCACCGACTTCACGACGGCCGCCGAGCGCGCGGCAACCACCGCGCCACTCCGCGACGGCGACAACCGTCACCGCCGTGCCGCTACCCCGCAACGGCGACAACCGCCACCGCCGTGCCGCTACCCCCGCAGCGGTGCCTTCGCGAAGCTCGTCATTCCCTCCGTGAAGGTGACCTCCGGCCGCCACCCCAGGTCCGACCGCAGCCGTCCCGAGTCCGCCGTGACGTGGCGGACGTCCCCGAGGCGGTACTCGCCCGTCACCTCCGGAGCCGGGCCACCGAACGCCCGCGCCAGTTCGCGGGCCATCTCCCCGACCGTGTGCGGCTCCCCGCTGCCGGTGTTGTACGCCGTGAACGCCCCCGCGTCCCGCTCACGCACCGCCTCCAGAGCCATCGCATTCGCCGCCGCCACATCCCGTACGTGGACGAAGTCCCGCCGCTGGCGGCCGTCCTCGAAGATCTGAGGTGCCGCTCCCCGCTCCAGCGAGGAACGGAAGAACGAGGCCACACCGGCGTACGGGGTGTCGCGAGGCATGCCGGGGCCGTACACGTTGTGGTAGCGCAAGGACACCGCGCGGCCACCGGTCGCCCGCGCCCACGCGGCGGCCAGATGCTCCTGCGCCAGCTTGGTCGCCGCGTACACGTTGCGCGGATCGGTCGGAGCGTCCTCACCCACCAGCCCAGCCCTCAACTCCGCCCCGCAGTCCGGGCAGAGCGGTTCGAAGCGCCCGGCGTCCAGATCCGCCGCCGCGCGCGGACCGGGCCGGACCACCCCGTGCCGTGCGCACTCGTACCGCCCCTCCCCGTACACCACCATCGACCCGGCGAGCACCAGGTCACGCACCCCCGCCTCGGCCATCGCGGCGAGCAGGACGGCCGTGTCCAGGTCGTTGCAGCCGACGTACTCGGGCGCGTCGGCGAACTCCTTGCCGAGCCCCACCATCGCCGCCTGATGGCAGACCGCGTCCACCCCGCGCAGCGCGTCCCGCACCGCGTCCCGGTCCCGTACATCGGCGACGGTCCACCGCTGTCCCTCGGGCGGGCGCGGCGGATCGGCGTGGGCGGAGGGCAGCAGGGCGTCGTACACCACCACTTCGTGCCCGCGTCCGGTGAGGGCTTCGACCACGTGCGATCCGATGAACCCGGCGCCGCCGGTGACAAGTACGCGCATACGGCCACGCTAGGCGCGCCGAGCAGCCGTGACGGCCAACGACGGGGCTTCGTCACGGGTCCGTAAGATCACGGGCCCGTCAGGCCACGGGTCGGTCAGGTCACCGGCCCGCAAGGTCACCGCTCCATGCCGTCACAACTCCACGCGCCACACCCAGCTCCACCAGATCCTGCGGGCGCAGGCGCAGCTGCTCCGCCGTCGTCCGGGTCTCCTCGTTGCCTCGCTTGAGGATCGCGGCGGCCGACTCCGGGGCGATCACCGAGAAGTAACTGTCGGGCGTGGCCCAGAGGTTGTCCGGTGACGCGAGCGCGAGCGCGCCGCCGGAGCCGCCCTCGCCGATGACCAGCGATGTGACCGGCACCTGCGCGCCGGCGACGGCGGCGAACAGATCGGCGATCGCCGCGCCCGCCCCCGCACGTTCGGCCTCCGCGTCGTTCGCGGCACCCGGGGTGTCGATGAGCGTGAGGACGGGGATGCCGAGCCGCCCCGCGAGCCGGACGAGCCGCGCCGCGGTGCGGTACCCCGCGGGCGTCGTCGCCGTCCCGCACTGCGCCGCGTAGGCAACCGTCCGCCCCGCACGCCGCCCGAACCCGCACAGCATCCCCGGGTCCGCGCCCCCGCATCGGTCGCCGCGCAGCGGGGCCCGCTCGGCGAAGTAGGCGTCCAGGTAGGCGGTGGCGCGAGGGCGGTCCGGGTCGCGGGCACGGCTCACGGCTTCCCATCCGGTGGCCGGCAGGTTGGAGCGGCCGAGCGCACCGGGAGGTTCGGCGGCGGCGGTCGGCGCGAACGCCCCCGCGGGAGCGTGGCCGCCGCCGGGAGCGGACAGCAGGCCGAGGCGCAACGCGAGCGCCTCGCGCAGCTCCTCATGGCGTACGACGTCATCGATCGCACCCGCCGCCAGTTGCCCCTCGGCGGTGTACGCGGCCGGGTCGGTGTCCGCCGGGCGCACCCGGGACCCGGCGAAGCCGACCTGGCTGCCCGGCAGGGCGAGGATGAGGTCGGCGCCCGCGCCCAGAGTGGCCCAGCCGCCGCCCGTGGTCGGATCGCGCAGGACGGCGATGCGGGCCAGGCCCGCCGCGCCGGTGAGCTCGGACTGCCGTGCCACGCGCTGGAGTTGGACCAGGGCGCGCATACCCTCCTGCATGCGGCTGCCCCCCGTGGCGATCAACGAGACGACGGGCAGCCGGTGGCCCCGGGCGTAGTGGTGCGCGGCTTCCAGGCGGTCACCCGTGCGCTCGCCGAGGGAGCCGCCCAGAAAGCCGAACTCGAAGGAGATGACCACCGCCCCGGTGCCGCCGAGGGTGGCGGTGCCGCAGACCACCGACTCCCGTTCGCCGGTACGTTCTTCGGCGCGTGCACGGGATTCCGCGTACCCAGGCCAGGCGAGCGGACCGTCCGGACGGGGGGCCGCGACCGTGAACTCGTCCTCGCGTACGTCGAATTCACGGAAACTGTCCTGGTCGGCCACGGCGGTGATGGCCGCGCGAGCGCTCAGGCGCCGAGCCCTGCCGTCAGGCATCGGCTCACGCACCGGCTCAGGCGCCGGCTCAAGCATGCAGCGACCGCTTCATGATCTTCCCCATGTCGTTGCGGGGGAGCTCCGCCAGATAGCGGACGGTCCGAGGCCGCTTGTGCGGGGCGAGCTGGGCGGCCACATGGTCCGCCAAGTCACTTTGCAGCGGCGGCTGTTCGGGGTTCGTCGGCACGATCCAGGCGACGATGCGCTCACCCAGGTCGTCGTCGGGCTCCCCGGTCACGGCGGCCTCCCGTACGCCCGGGTGCTCAAGGAGGGCGTTCTCGATCTCGCCCGCACCGATCTTGTAGCCGCCGCTCTTGATGAGGTCGGTGGCCTTGCGGCCGACGATGCGCACATAACCGTCGTCGTCGCGCACCGCCATGTCCCCGGTGCGGAACCAGCCGTCGGCGGTGAAGGCGGCGGCCGTGGCGTCTGGGCGGTTCAGATATTCGGTGAACAGATTCGGGCCGCGCACCTCGATCTCGCCGACCTCTCGCGGGTCGGCGGTCTCGGCGCCCGCCTCGTCCACGAGGCGCAGCTCCACGCCGCTCAGCGGCACCCCGACCGTTCCCGCGCGCGGTTCGCCGTCGGCCCGCACGCTCGTGTTCATGAGGGTCTCCGTCATGCCGTACCGCTCGATCACCCGGCGCCCGGTGGCCGACGCGATCCGCTCGTGGTCGTGGACGGGCAGCGCGGCGGACCCGGAGACCAGGATCCGGGCGCCGGACAGGGCCTTGGCGAGGCCCGGGTCGTCGGGCAGCGCCTCCGCGATGCGGTGGTACATGGTGGGCACGCCGAACAACATCGTTGCTCCGTGGGCCAGTTCGTGCTGCACGCCCTCGATGGAGAACCGGCCAAGATGCCGTACCGAACCGCCCCGGCGCAGCGGGCCGAGGATGCCGAGGATCAGCCCGTGCACATGGAACAGCGGAAGCCCGTGCACCAGCACGTCGTCGGACGTCCACTGCCAGGCGTCCTCCAGGGCGTCCAGGGTGGTGGCGAGGGCCCGGCGGGGCAGCACCGCACCCTTGGGCGGCCCGGTGGTGCCCGAGGTGTAGACGATCAGGGCGGGCGACTCGGGGTCGGGCTCGGCCCACGGTCCCTCCGCGGTCCCGTTGGTGCCGGTGAGGGTGACGTCCTGACGCTCCAATGCCGCCAGCGCTGCGGGCAGTTCGTCTCCCGGCGCCGCGAGCACCACCGACGGCGCGCTGTCCGTCACGATGTGACCCAGCTCCCGCTCCCCGGTCTTCGGGTTCAGCGGCACGACGGGTACGCCGGCGAGCAGCGCGGCCACCGCGCCGACGGCGGTCTCCAGGGTCGGTGTCGCCCACAGCGCGACCCGGCGCGCCGAGCCGATCGAGGCGGCCAGGGACCCTGCGGCGGCGGCGAGTTCGGCGTACGTCAGTGAGCGCTCGCCGAAGCGCAGGGCGGGAAGGTCGGGGGCTGCGACGAGGGCCGGGAAGAGGGGCGGATGGGGGGAGCTCACGGTGAGTATCTCCTTGGTAGGCGTCACGGACCGTTGTCCTGCGCTGGTTCTCTTGTGCTGGTCCCCTTGCGCTGGTTCGTCCTACCCGAATCCTGGCACCACGAGGACGAGCCACACCGCTGCGGGCACCACGGCCACCACGATCCCGCCATACACCATCAGCTGCCGGAAGAAGCGCTCGCGGTCGACGTCAGGAGCGGCGGCGAGCACCAGCGCGCCGTTGGTCGAGAAGGGACTGACGTCCACGACGGTGGCGGAGACGGCGAGCGCCGCGATCATGCCGACCGCACCGATCTCGCCCTGGGCCAGGAACGGCACCGCCAGCGGGATGAGCGCGCCCATGATGCCGACGGAGGAGGCGAACGCGGAGATGAGCGCGCCGATGTAGCAGAGCAGCAGGGCGGCGAGGAGCGGGACGCCGATGTCGGAGACGCCCTTACCGGCCCAGTCGATGGTGCCCATCTCCTCGAGCACGCCGACGTAGGTCAGCACACCGCAGATGAGAAGGACGGACGGCCAGGCGATCTCACCGACGGCCTTGCGGCTGGAATCGGGCCAGAACGCGCTCAGGATCACGGCCAGGGTGATGGCGCTCAGTCCCGCGTCGAGATCGAAGCCGAGGACGGCGACGACGAGGGCGACCAGCGCGGCGAGCGTGGCGATCTTGGCCGGATCGAGCCGCGAATCTGCCGCGTCCTGCGCCGACTTGGGCTCGGCGGTCCCGTTCTCCGCCGACCGGGTCTTCGCGGACTCGTCACTCTCGTGGCGCCCGCCCAGCTTCAGCCCTCCGAAGAGGACGAAGACGATCCCGGCGATCAGGAGGTTCACGACGAGAGAGGCGAGGAAGAGCGCGACCTCGTTGCCCGGGAGCTTCTCGCGCTCCACGATGCCGTTGACGATCGAGCCGTAGATGCTGATGGGCGAGAAGCCGCCGCCCTGGGCCCCGTGAACGACCATGGCGCCCATCAGGAGCGGGCTGATTCCGTACTGGGCGGCGAAGCTCAGGGCGATCGGCGCGACGATCGCCACGGCGGCGGGACTCACCGCGCCGATCGCGGTGAGCGCCCCGGTGATCACGAACATCACCCAGGGGATCAGCGCGATCCGCCCGCGCACCAGCCGGATCGAGGCGTGCACCAGCCAGTCCGTGGTGCCGTTGGCGCGGGCTATCGCGAACAGATAGGTCACGCCGACCAGGACGACGAACAGGTCGCCGGGGAAGCCGGCGAAGATGCCGTCCGCGTCGAGGTCTGCGGCCAGCTCGCCGACCGCGAAGGCCGCGGCGAAGGCGAGCGCGCCCATGTTGATGGAGCGTGTGGTGGCGATCACGAAGACCACCACGAGTACGAGGATGGAGATGAGTTCGGCGGACAACGTGGGCTCCCGTCCCTGGGGCCGTCCCTCAGTGGCCAAGTGGCTGAGCCAATGTGGCCGTTGGCGGAACTCAGCGTCGGGGTATCGGTTTCGGCCGTCAAGGGTTCGGACGCGAATTGGCTCAGCCACTTGCCCACTTGCCCACTGGCTGACTTGCCCACTCGTCCACCGGATCGGCCGCTGTTAGGCTGCGCACCCATCGGCACGGGGACCGACATGGGGGGTTGGGATGTCTGACGCGCTGCGCCCCATGGGCAGGACGAGGCTGTACGAGCAGGTCCTCGACCGGCTCCGTGCCTACGTCGGCGAGGGCGGTCTTCGCTCCGGCGACCGGCTGCCGACCGAGCGCGAACTGGCTCAGCGCCTGGGCGTCTCCCGCGCTTCCGTCAAGCAGGCGATCGTCGTACTCGAAGTGCAGGGGCTCGTCGAGGTGCGGCACGGCGGCGGCACCTATCTGGTCAAGGACAGCCTGGACGCCGAGCCCGTGGAGCGGCTCGTGGAGCGCAAGCGGCGGCTGCCCGACGTCCTGGAGGCGCGCGAGGCCCTGGAGACCAAGCTCGCCGAACTGGCCGCGGAGCGCCGCACGGACGAGGATCTGGGGGCGATGCGGGACGCTCTCGGCACGATGGCGCGGGAGATCGAGGAGGGCGAGCGCGGAGTCGAGGGTGACCGGCTCTTCCACGCCGCCGTGACCGCGGCCGCCCACAGTGCGCTCCTCGCCGAGTTCATGCGCTCCATCGCCGAGCAGATCACCGAGAGCCGCAACGAGTCGCTGCGCCAGGTGCGGCGCCCCGCCCGTTCCCTCGCCCAGCACTACGCGATCCTCGACGCGATCGAGGCAGGCCGCGGCCGCGCGGCGGCCGCCGCGATGCGCCGGCATGTGCGGACGGTGGCGAAGGTGCGGCTCCTCGACTGGAACCCGGACGACGAGGCGAACGCCCCGGACCACCCCGAGGCGTAATACCCGCGGTAACTTCCCTGGTGCACAGGTCTGTTCATTCGCCTCCGCAGACCCCACCATTCTCGGCACCGCTCAGGTGACACGTGTCCCGCGCCCTGCCGCGGTGAACGTGGAGACGTCCGCCCGACCGAGGGGGAACCCGTGCTGCGCCGAATCTCCGTCCCGCTGACCATCGCGGCCGTCGCCGCTCTGCTGACGCCGCAGACGTCCGCCCAGGCGGACGGGCCCCGCGAGGCCGCCCGTACGCCGGTGATCTTCGTCCATGGCTACAACGCCGACCCGGGTGTGTGGGGCTCCCTGCGCGACGACTTCAAGGCGTCCGGTTACGCGGACGCGGAGCTGTACTCCTGGGGTTACGACACCAGCCAGTCGGTGAACGAGGTGCTGTCCGGCCGGTTCGCCGCGTACGTCGAGGAAGTGCGCGCGCGGTCGGGCGCCGCCAAGGTGGACATCGTCGCCCACTCCTTCGGGAGCCTCGTCACCCGCTGGTACGTCAAGCACGGCGGCGGCACCGGCAAGGTCGCCCACTGGGCCTCCCTGGCCGGCCCCAACCACGGCACCGCCACGGCCTGGGCCTGCGCGGCATGGTCCCAGGCCTGCCGTGACATGACGCCGGGTTCCTACGTCCAGGACGGCCTCGCGGAAGGCGACGAGACGCCGGGCGACGTCGCCTACGCGACCTGGTGGTCGAACTGCGACGAAGTCATCAACCCGGACAACAGCGTGCCTCTCGGCGGCGCGACGAACCACGCCGCGGGATGCCTGAAACACAACGATCTGCTGGGAGACGACGGGGTGTCACAGGGGGTCCGGGCCTTCGTCGGCGGCTAGCCCCCTGTGCTCGCCCTGGCCTACCGGCGGACGCGCAGGCGGGTCAGCAGATCCTCGCCCGCCGGGCCCGACCCCGACTTGTCGACCACGTACGCGGCCCCGTCGGCCACGTGGACGTGGTTGGGGAGCGCGGCGGTGGCCACGGTCTTCACGACGGCTCCCTTGCGCGGGTCGACGACCGTGACGGTGGCGGAGAGCCGGTTGACCGCCAGGACGTGTCCCGAACGGTGGTCGACGGCCACGGACTTGGTGCCCTCGCCCGACGCCACGGACCGGGTGACGGCGCCCTTGCGCAGGTCGACGACCGAGACGGTGCCCGAGGTCTGGTCACCGGTGTAGGCGGTGCGGCCGTTCTTGGACAGTGCCACCGAGAGTGGGCCGTCGCCGGTCGGTATGAGGCGCGGGCTCTTTGCGTCGAGGGAGACCTCGATGATCCGGTCGCCGGTGTGGTCGGCCGCGTACACGGAGCCGGTCCGCTCGTTCACGGCGAGGCCCGTCGGTCCCGCGCCCGGCACGGTGACGCGCCGCTTCTCCTTGAAGGTGCCGGAGTCGAACGCGACGAGGGTGCCGTCACCGAAGGCGCTGGCCCACACCAGGTCGCGCCGCTCGTCGACGACGACCTCCCGCGCGTGGTTCACGCCGGGCAGGGTGGCGAGGTGCTTGCCGCCGCGCTGGCTGTAGACGGAGACGGAGTTGTCCCGGGTGTTCGTCGTCCAGACGGTGTTGTGCTCGTCGTCCACGGCGACGCCGTACACGGACTGGACGGCGCCCGTGGCCGCGTTGACGGCAGGCGCGTACGACTTCTCCACCCGCAGGGTGTCCGGATCGGCCCTCAGCAGCCTGGACTCGGTGACCGGCGCCGGCGGCTGGCCCACGGAAGAGGCGACCCAGAGGGCGTCGTTCCGCTCCGAGTACGCGGACTGGTACAGGCCCGGCGCGAGCGGTGCGGAGGTGACGGCCGAACCGGCGCCCGCGGGTGCGGCGCCCGGGAGGGCCGCGCTCGCGGTGCCGGTCGACGCCAGGGCGCTTCCCGCGGCGAGGGACACGGCGGTCGCGATGATGCGGGCACGGTGGGTGGATGCGGTCATGCTGCGTCGATCTCCTTGGCAGGGGTGACTCCGGAGGGAGCCACTCGCGATCAACTTAGCCGAGGCTTACCTAATCCGTCACCGGACGATTCGCCCCACGCCCCGCCCGACGCCGGTCAGGACAGGCAACCCGCGTGCGCCAGGGCCTGCTTGAGCAGGACACCGTGTCCGCCCGGCATCTCGTTCTGGACCACCTCGGACGCGGCCTCCTGCGGACTGAACCAGACCAGGTCGAGAGCGTCCTGGCGGGGCCGGCAGTCGCCGGCCACCGGGACGATGTAGGCGAGGGACACCGCGTGCTGGCGGGGGTCGTGAAACGGCGTGATGCCTTGCGTCGGGAAGTACTCGGCGACGGTGAAGGGCTGCAGCGAGGCCGGGACGCGGGGCAGCGCCACCGGGCCGAGGTCCTTCTCCAGGTGGCGCAGCAGGGCGTCCCTGACCCGCTCGTGGTGCAGGACCCGGCCGGAGACGAGGGAGCGGTTGACGACCCCGTCCCGCCCCATGCCCAACAGCAGTCCGATGCTGGTGACTTCGCCGCTGTCGTCGACGCGCACCGGCACCGCTTCGACGTACAGGATCGGCATGCGGTTGCGGGCCTGCTCGAGCTCGTCGGAGGGCAGCCAGCCGGGCGTGGTTTCGGTCGTGTCAGACATCGGCTGATCATACGTTCACTGGCTCCGGCCGTGCTGCTTCACCTCGCGGAGCGGGTGCCGGACCATGCCTGCCACAGGGAGGCGTAGGGCCCGGAACCCGCCCTCAGTTCGTCGTGGGTGCCGCTCTCCACTATGCGTCCGCCCTCCATGACGATGATCCGGTCCGCGGTCGCGGCCTGGGTGAGCCGGTGCGCGACGACCAGCGCGGTGCGTCCCGCCACCGCCCGGTCCGCGGCCTTCTCCAGGAGACGCGCCCCGGTGCTGCCCGCCTCGGCCGTCGCCTCGTCGAGCACGGCCACCGGCGGATCGGCCAGCATGAGCCGGGCCAGGGCGAGTTGCTGGACCTGGGCCGAGGTGAGGCGGTGGCCTCCGTCGCCCACGACGGTGTACAGGCCGCCGGGCAGCGCCTCGACCCAGTCGAGCGCCTCGACGTCGGTCAGGGCCGTGCGCAGCTCGTCGTCGGTGGCGTCGGCACGGGCCAGGCGCAGGTCGTCCGCGAGCGGCCCGGCGAAAACATGTGTCTCCTGGGTGACCAGGGCCACCGGCAGGCCGTCCCCGCCCCGGCCCGCGGTGCCGGTCAGGTGCACCGAGCCCGAGGTCGGCCGGTGCACACCCGCGATGAGCTTGGCGAGCGTGGTCTTGCCCGCGCCGCTCGGGCCGACGAGCGCCACTCGTTCCCCGGCCCGCAGGGTGAGGTCCACGTTCTGCAGGACGTGCTGCCCGGGTACGTACGCGTGGTCGATGCCGATCACGGTGACGGTTCCGCCCGGCTGCGCACCGGACCGCTCCGGCTCGGCCGTTCCCCGAGCCCGAGCCCGAGCCCGAGCCCGCGCCGGCTCGGGCGTCGGCTCGTCGGCGACCCCCACGAGGCGGGCGAGCGACGCCGTCGCCGACTGCGCGTCGTCGAGGAGCACGAGCGCGGAGTTGACCGGCCCGAAGAGGCTGTGGAAGTAGAGCGCGGCTGCCGTCGCGGTGCCGATGGACACGGAGTCCGCGCGGACCAGGTAGAAACCGGTGACGAGGACCGCGGCGAGGCCCGTGTACTCGGCGACGTGCAGGCGGTTGTAGAAGTCGAGGACCAGCCGGATGCCGCGCATCTTCAGCTCGACCGCGGTCGACGAACGCCGGGTCACCCGCGCGGTGTGCTGCTCCTCGATGCGGAAGGCCCGCACCGTGCCCGCGCCGGCGATGGTGTCCAGCAACTGCTGCTGCTGGGCACCGGTGGCGACGCGCTGCTCGGCGTAGAGCGGAACGGCGTGCCGTACGTACCAGCGGGCCGTGGACGCCTGGACGGGCACCGCGAGGAGGGCCGCGAGCAGGAAGCGCCAGTCGAGGGCCGCCATCGCGCCCAGCGTCAGCAGGATGGCGAGCAGGGAGCGGGCCAGCTCGGGCAGGGCGCTGCGCACCGCCTCGCCGACCACCGAGACGTCCCGGGTCACCCGCGCGGTGAGGTCGCCGGCCCCGGCCTTCTCCACCTGTTCGAGCGGCAGCCGCAGGGCCTTCTCCACGAACCGCTCGCGCAGTTGCGCGAGCACCGTCTCGCCGAGCCGGGAGACGAGTGTGAGGCCGAGCGAGGTGGTCCCGCCGTGCGCGAGGGCGACCAGGACGAGCAGGACGACCGGCAGGGTGAGGTCTCCCGCCGGGCTCTGGTCGGCCACCAGGTCCACGATGCGGCCGAGCAGCGGCTGGACGAGGAGACCCACGGCGGTCGCCGCGATCATCACGGCGAAGCCGCCGACAGCGAGGCCGCGGTGCGGGCGCACCAGTTCGCGGACCGCGGCGCGGGTGCGGGGCCCGGTGGCGGTGGGGAGCAGCTCGCGGGTGTCCGTGTGCTGCTGCTCGGCCGAGGACTCGTTCATGCCAACACCGTTCATGCCATCAGCGTTCAAACCATCACCGTTCACGCCAACACCGCCGCGCGGTAGGCCTCATGACGTTGGATCAGATCCGCGTGCGGGGCCGTGTCGATGACCTGTCCCTCGTCAAGGAGCACCACCCGGTCGGTGACCGAGAGCAGGGCGGGGCTGGTGGTCACCAGGACCGTGGTGCGGCCCTTGCGGATCTCGCGGACTCCGGCCGCGATGCGGGCCTCGGTCACGGCGTCGACCGCGGTGGTCGGATCGTGGACCACCAGGACGGGGGGTTCGGCGGCCAGCGCTCTGGCGAGTGCGACACGTTGGCGTTGCCCGCCCGAGAGGGAGCGGCCGCGCTCGCCGACCGGCGTGTGCTCGCCGTCCGGCAGCGTCTGGGCGACCTGGGCCACTCCGGCGGCCGCCATCGCCTGTTCCGGGTCGGTGGCGTCGGAGGCGGCGGCCGTGACGTTGTCGCGGACGGTGCCTTCGAAGAGGTCCGCGTCGTGTTCGGCGACCAGCATCGCCGTACGCAGCTCGGCCGGGTCGAGGTCCCTCAGGGGTATGCCGTCGAGCTCCACCGTCCCGGCCTCGGGGTCGGTCCGTCTGGCCAGGCAGCGCAGCAGGTCGTTGGCGTGCGCGGGGTCCGTCGCGACCACCCCGAGCAGCTCGCCCGGCGCGACGTCCAGGTCCACTCCGCGCAGCCCGCCGTGCCGTACGCCGTCGAGCCGCACCGCCCCGCGCACCGGCACGGGCAGGCTCCGGTCACCGGCCGTGACGACGGGCGCGGTGGCGACGACCTCCGCGATCCGTCCCGCCGACGCCCTGCCCTGGGCGAACTCGGCGTTGACCCACGCGAGCACCTCCAGGGGGCCGACGAGGAAGAGCGCGAGCCCCACCGCCGACACCAGCTCGCCCAGGCTGATGCTGCCCTGGGCGGCCAGCCTGCCGCCGACCAGGGCGACGGTGGCGATCAGGCACCCTGTGAGGGCAAGGACCACGCCGCTCTGGAAGGCCTGCGCACGCGCCGCCTTCAGCGTGGCGCCCAGGGAATCGCGGCTGGTGGTGCGGTAACGGGCGATGGCCGCCGATTCACCGCCGATGCCCTTGAGTATCCGTAGGCCCGTCACCAGGTCGGCGGCGACGGCCGAGGCGTGCGCGGCGCGCTCCTGCTCGGCCTCGCTGCGGGTCTCCAGCGGCTTGCTCAGCAGATGCCCGAGCCACAGCAGCACCGGCGTGCCGAGCAGCACGACGAGGCCGAGGGTCAGCGACATCCGCAGCAGGACGACCGCGCAGGTGAGGATGCCGGTCAGGGCCGAGATCCCGGCCATCACGGCCATGTTGACGGCGCCGACCCGCTTGGCGTCCTCGGTCGCGATGTTGGCGAGGGCGCCGGGCAGCCGGCCTTCCTCGGCTCCGCCGCCGGGGTCCAGAATGCGTCGTACGAGGGAGACGCGCAGGGTGTGTTCGGCGCGGGCGGCGGACCGCTCACCGGCCAGGGCGCCGAAGCGGAAGCTCAGCGCGAGCGCCACGTAGCCGACGGCGAGGACGCCGAGACATACGAGGAGGGCGCCGGTGTCGGAGTCGGTGACGGCCTGGTCGATCGCGACGCCGATCAGGACGGGGACGAGCGCCTCGCCTATCTGGTGCCCGGAACCCAGCACCGCTCCGACGGCGACATCGCGCCGCTGGCCCCGTATCGACTCTCTCAGGACGTCCCGCCCCGACGGACTTGAGGAACTCACCCGCCACCTCTCCAGGGCCGGACAGCAAAAATCTAGGTGAGGCTACCCTAAGTTGACCCTCCATGGTGCCGGCCCGGGCCAGTGACCAGCGGATGCCGCTGACGGGGAGCCCCTAGGCTGCCTCCTGGCACCGGCCCCTACCCCTGGAGCGCACACCGTGTTCGACCCCGCACCGGAGCACCCGTACCCCGACGCCCACCGGCCGGACGAGGCGCCGGCGCCGCACGCGCTCCTCGCGCCCGTGCTCGGACTCCTGGGTACCTGGCACGGCCGGGGCCGAGGCGAGTACCCGACCCTCGAAACGGAATTCACCTACGCCCAGGAAGTCACCTTCAGCCACGACGGCCGGCCCTTCCTCCGCTACGAGGCGCGGGCCTGGCTCCTCGACGCGGACGACGCGCCGCTTCGGCCGTCGGCGCGGGAGAGCGGCTGGTGGCGGCTGCAGCCCGATGGGCGGGTGGAGGCGCTGATCACCCAGCCCACCGGCATCGCGGAGATCGCGGCGGGCCTGGCGACGGGGAACACGGTCGACCTCTCCACCGGCGAGGTGGCCCGCACTCCCACCGCCAAGGAGGTCAAGGCCACGCGCCGCCGCTACACGCTCACCGACGAGGGCGAACTCACCTTCGTCCACGACCTCGAAGCGGTCGGCCAACCGCTGCAGCACCACCTCTCGGCACGTCTGCGCCGCACGGCGTAGGCCGCGGGTCTCCTGTCGCGCGTACCTGGCTCGAAAGGGGCCTTGACCGAGGCCCGCCAAAGTCTATGGTCTGGACTAATAGGCCCCCACGAACATCTGGCCCCAGCACTTCACGCACACCCCCACCCCAGCGTCGTGAAGGAGTTACGCATGCACAGGAAAAGGAAGCTGGCCGCCATGATCGGTGCGGGCCTCGCACCGGTCCTCGCCCTCACCCTGCCGACCGGTTCGGCCAGCGCGCACGGCTACGTCAACGCGCCCGCCAGCCGGCAGGCGCAGTGCGCCGCGGGCACCGTCTCGTGCGGCGACATCACATGGGAGCCGCAGAGCGTCGAAGGGCCCAAGGGCCTGCGCAGCTGCAACGGCGGCAACGCCCGCTTCGCCGAGCTGAACGACGACAGCAAGGGCTGGAAGGTCAGCGACGTGAGCAGGACCCAGACCTTCACCTGGACCTTCACCGCACGGCACCGCACCGCGAACTACGAGTACTTCGTCGACGGCACGAAGGTCGCGACGATCGACGGCGGCAACCAGCAGCCCCCGGCCACCGTCTCGCACCAGGTCAACCTCGGCAGCGCCACCGGCAGGCACAAGGTGCTCGCGGTCTGGAACATCGGCGACACGTCGAACGCCTTCTACGCGTGCATCGACGTGAACATCCGTTAGGCAACACCCGCCGGGGCACGGCCCCTTGCTGGAAATCTCTCCGGTCATGCCCCTATGAAGTGATACGCCCTCTGGTTACCCTCCGCCGCATGATTTCCACGGTTGTCTGGGGTACCGGAAATGTCGGCCGCGCGGCCATACGTGCCGTCGAGGCACACCCGGCGCTGAAGCTCACGGCCGTGCTCGTCCACAGTCCCGACAAGGTCGGCCGCGACGCGGCCGACCTCGCCGGTCTCCAGGGGCAGTTGGGCGTCACGGCGACCGACGACATCGACGCGGTCCTCGCGGCGGCGCCCCGGGCCGTCGTGTACGCGGCCTCCGGCGACATCCGCCCGGACGAGGCCCTGGACGACGTCGGCCGGGCGATCCGCGCCGGAGCCGTCGTCGTCACCCCCGCCCTCTACGCGCTGTACGACCAGCGCAACGCACCGGCCGAACTGCGGGACCCGATCCTCGCGGCCGTCGCGGACGGCGGCGGCTCCCTCTTCGTGTCCGGCGTCGACCCCGGCTGGGGCAACGACGTACTGCCGCTGCTGATCAGCGGCCTCGGCAGCACCGTCGACGGGATCCGCTGCCAGGAGATCTTCGACTACTCCACGTACGACCAGGAGGATTCCGTACGCCACCTGATCGGCATGGGGCATCCGATGGACTACGAACCGCTGATGCTCGCCGAGACCGTCCCGACCATGGTGTGGGGAGGTCAGATCCGGCTGATGGCCAGGGCTCTCGGCGTCGAACTCGACGACATCCGCGAGACGTTGGAGCGCCGCGCCCTCGACACCTCGGTGAGCACACGAACCATGGGCGACTTCGAGGCGGGCACCCAGGGGGCGGTGCGGTTCGAGGTGCAGGGCATCGTCGGGGGCGAGCCCCGCATCGTCATCGAGCATGTCACCCGCATCCACCCGTCCTGCGCCCCTGACTGGCCGACGCCGCCCGACGGCGCCGGCGCGCACCGGGTCATCATCGAGGGCCGCCCGCGCATCGAGGTCACGGTCGAGGCCACCGACGAGGGCGAGAACCGGTCAGCGGGCGGCAACGCCACCGCGGTCGGCCGACTGGTCGGCGCCATCGACTGGCTCGTGGCCGCGGAACCCGGACTCTACGACGCACTCGACATCCCGCTGCGCCCCGCGGCCGGCAAGCTCGGAAGGAGCAAACAATGAGCTCGATGCACATAGACATCCCCGAGGGGCAGGAGCCGATCGGGTACGTGTGGGGTGACATGGTCCCCGGGATCGGCATGGCCGCCGCGAACTTCTCGCTGTCGGTGTACGAGCACACGACCCTGGGGCTACGGGAGTTCGAGGCTGCCCGGCTGCGCATCGCGCAGATCAACGGGTGCCTGTTCTGCCTCGACTGGCGGACCGAACGCGAGGGCCGGAAGGTCGAGGAGGAGTTCGCCGAAGCGGTGACCCAGTGGCGTACCACCGATGCCTTCGACGACCGGACACGCCTAGCCGCCGAGTACGCCGAGCGGTACGCCCTGGACCACCATGGACTTGACGAGGAGTTCTGGACGCGGATGACCGCGCACTACAGCCAGCACGAGATCGTGGAACTGAGCATGAGCATCGGCTCCTGGCTGGCGTTCGGCCGCCTCAACCACGTGCTCGGCCTTGACGCGGTCTGCGTACTCCCCGGTCACTGAGGGAAGTTGCTACACATCGAAGTTGCTACACATCCGTGGCGATGATCTTCTCGATGTTCCGTTCGGCGAGCGCCGTGATGGTGACGAACGGGTTGACGCTCGTGTTGCCGGGGATCAGCGAGCCGTCGATGACATAGAGGCCCGAATAGCCGTGCAGGCGGCCGTAGTTGTCGGTGGCCTTGTTCAGGACCGCGCCGCCGAGCGGGTGGTACGTGAGGTGGTCGCCCCAGATCTTGTACGTGCCGAACAGATCGGTGCGGTAGATCGTCCCCTCCTTTGAGTTGATCTTGTCGAAGATGGTCTTGGCGGCGTCGATGGACGGCTGCTTCCAGGCCGTCTGCCAGTTCAGCTCCACCTTGCCCGCGGCCGCGTTCCAGGAGAAGGCGGCACGGTTCGGGTTCTTGGTGATCGAGAGATAGAACGAGGCGTACGTCTCGATCCCGGTGGGCAGTGGCGCGACCTCGGCGAACGCGCCACCGGCCGCCCAGTTGTCGATGCCGGCGGTGGGGATGGACGACTGGACCTTGCCGGTCGCGTCCCACATGTGGTTGGCCCGGCCGCACATGACGTTGCCGTTGTCGCCCCAGCCCTTGCCGATCTCCCCGTTCAGGCGGGGCAGCGCGCCGGTGGCCTTCAGTTTGACCAGCAACTTGCTGGTGCCGACGCTGCCGGCCGCGAAGAACACCTTGTCCGCGGTCACGGTCTTGGTGGCGGTGGTGGCGCCGCTGGTGTTGAGCTGCTCGATGACGACGGTGTATCCGCCGCCGGACGCGGGGGAGACCGAAGTGACCTTGTGCAGCGGGGAGATGGTGACCTTTCCGGTGGCGGTGGCACGGGCGATGTAGGTCTTCTGGAGTGACTTCTTGCCGTAGTTGTTGCCATAGAGGATCTCACCGGCGACCGCCGACTTGGGCGCTGTTCCGGCCGCCTCCTGCTTCATGTAGTCCCAGTCATAGACACCGGGCACGAAGACGAACGGGAAGCCGGAACGCTGGGCGTGCTTACGGCCGACCCGGGAGTACTGGTAGCAGTCGACGCTGTCGAACCAGGCGGGGTCGATGGTGCTGACGCCGAGACCGGCGTTGGCGCGCGGGTAGTAGGTGGAGTACATCTCGTCGGGGTTGACCGACGGGAGGACGGCGCCGAAGTTCTCGCGCTTGGGCGTGACCGCCATGCCGCCGTTGACCAGGGAGCCGCCGCCGACTCCGCGGCCCTGGTAGACGAGGATCCCGCCCATGTCCTCGGCGTCGAGGATGCCGGTGTAGCGGGGGATGGTCTTGTCGATGGGGAAGCCGAGGAAGTTGCTCAGAGGCTGTTTGGTCTTGGTGCGCAGCCAGTAGGAGCGGCCGTCGGGTGACGTGGTGTGGGCGAAGATCTTGCCGTCGGAGCCGGGGGTGTCCCAGGCCATGCCCATCTCGATCATGTGCACTTCGACGCCTGCCTGGGCGAGCCGCAGAGCGGCGACGGAACCGCCGTATCCGGTGCCGATCACCAGCACGGGGACGCGGGCTCCGTCGCCGATGGGTCCTGCCGCGGCCGCGGCGTACGTCTGGGTCGCGGGGGCGAGCGTCGCGAGGGACGCAACTCCCAGAATAGAACTGGTTCCAGCTATGAATCTTCGGCGTGAAACGCCTCCGGAACCGTCAGAACGCATGGTGGTGCCACTCATGTGACGTTCCTCACTCTCGTAGGAATGGGAACGAGTTCTACTGCTTGTGGCGCACTAAGTCACGGCATACCTAGAAGTAACTTCTGTCCGATCTTGTCGGAGTGATCTTTAATGTCCGATCTTGTGCCTACGCGGGGCCCTATGCGGCGCCTTCGCCCGCGAGCAGCTCACGTGCCGCGGTGACGTCGAAGTCCGCCTTCGGGTACTGCGGGTCAAGTGCGGTCAGGTGCTCGAGGAGCAGGCTGCTGATCGCCCAGTTGCGGTACCACTTCCGGTCGGCCGGGATGACGAACCACGGGGCGTGCGCGGTCGAGCAGCGCTCCAGCGCGATCTCGTACGCCTCCTGGTAGGCGGGCCACAGGGCGCGTTCCTCGATGTCGCCGGGGTTGAACTTCCAGTGCTTGTCCGGGTTGTCGAGACGTTCGAGAAGGCGGCGCCGCTGCTGTTCGTACGAGATGTGCAGGAAGCACTTGATGACGGTGACGCCGTCGTCGGCCAGGCTCTGCTCGAATTGGTTGATCCTGCCGTAGCGGCGGCCGAGGTCGCTGGGCGGAACCAGTTCGCGTACGCGGGCGATGAGGACGTCCTCGTAGTGCGAGCGGTCGAAGATGCCGATCTCGCCGGGTACGGGGAGCGCCTGCGTGATGCGCCAGAGGAAGGGATGACTCAGTTCCTCGGGGGTGGGCGCCTTGAAGGCCCTGATGCGGCAGCCGGAGGGGTTGAACTGCCCGATGACGTGCTTGACCGTGCCGCCCTTCCCGCTGGTGTCCATGCCCTGGAGCACCAGCAGGACGCGGCGGCGGTCACCGGCGGTGCTCGCCGCGTGGAGCCGCTCCTGCAGGTCGGCGAGGCGTTCGCCCATCCGGGCGGTGGCCAGGAGGCCGGCGGCCTTGTCCGTCGGACCCGCAGGGGTCGCGTCGGCCGGGTACGAGCCGAGGTTCACGCGCTCGCCTTCGGGGACGCGCAGGACGTCGCGGAGCGGGGTGGGGGGCTTGCGGGACGCGTCCTTCTTGCTCTTCGTGTCCTTCTTCTTCTTGACCTTGGCCACTGGGTGAACCCTTCCGCCGGTGTCAGTCGATGGTGCGCCGGGGGAGGGGGTCCCGCCAGTCAGCTCACGCTCGCGGCGATGCCTTGTAAAGAAACCTTTCTAAAGCTAGCTTTACATCATGTCGCAGATCTCGGAACCGGCCTCCCCGGACGGCACGCCCCGCAGCATCCGCCTCACGGACCCCCGCGCCCTGCGGGCTTACGCGCATCCCACCCGCATGGCTCTCGTCGGCTTCCTGCGGCGGAGCGGGCCGTTCACCGCGACGCGGGCCGCCGAGCTGACCGGCGAGTCCGTGGCCAGTTGCTCGTACCACCTGCGGATGCTCGCGAAGTACGGGCTCGTCGAGGAGGCGCCGGGCGGCCGGGGGCGCGAGAAGCCGTGGCAGGCGACCGCCCAGTTCACCGACTGGCCCGGGTACAGCGAGGACCCGTCCGTCGCCGAGGCGTCGGACGCGCTGAGCTCCGCGGTCGCGGAGCGGTACTTCGAACGCGCCGTCCGGGCCATCGAGCAACGCCACCGGCTGCCCCGCGCCTGGCGCGAGGCGGAGCAGTTCAGCGACTCGCTCCTGCACCTCACGCCCGAGGAGCTGACCGGTATCGGCGAGCGCATCGAAGCGGTGCTGCAGCCGTACGAGGACCGTGAGAAGGATCCCGGCCTGCGCCCCGAGGGCGCGCGCCCCGTCAGCCTGATGCGGCTCGGCTTCGTCGACCGGGAGATCCCCGGGGAGGCGCCGGACGAAGGCGACACGGGGGCCGAGGGGTGAAGCTGCGGGAGCGCATACCCGCCCTGCTCCTGGAACGCACCTTCCGGCGCTACTGGACCGGACAGACGGTCTCGCTCATCGGCGGCGAGATCTCGCTGATCGCCATCCCGCTCGCCGCCGTGCTCGTCCTCGGCGCGGACGCCGCCGAGATGGGCTGGCTCAAGACCGTGGAGCTGCTGCCCACGCTCCTGCTCAACCTGCCGCTCGGCGCCTGGGCCGACCGGCAGGCCCGGCGGCGGCGCGCCATGATCGCCGCCGATCTGGCCCGCGCGGCGCTGCTCGTCGCCCTCCCGGTCGCGTATCTGCTCGACGCCCTCACCCTCGGGCAGCTCTACGCGACGGCGTTCGCGATCGGTGCGCTGACCGTGCTCTTCGATGCCTGCAACAACACCCTGATCGTGACGCTCGTGCCGAGCGAGCGCTATGTGCAGGCCAACTCACTGGTCAGCGGCAGCCGTTCGATGTCCTGGCTGGCCGGACCCGGCATCGGCGGGCTCCTCGTACAGTTCCTCACCGCTCCCTTCGCCCTGCTCGGCGACGCCTTCACCTACCTCGTCTCGGCCCGCTTCCTCGCGCGTATCGAACCCGTGGAGCCCGTGCCCGAACCCGTCGGCAAGGGGCACTTCACCGCGGGGCTGCGATGGGTGCTCAAGGAACCGTCGATGCGAGCGCTGTTCGCGTGGTCCGGCACCATCCAGTTCTTCAACTACATGTTCCACACGCTCTTCGTGCTGTACGTGACGGTCGAACTCGGCCTGAGCGCGGGCGTTCTCGGCGCGATACTGAGCGCCGGGGCCATCGGCGGCCTGATCGGCGCCGCGTGCAGCGGCAGAGTCGTACGCCGCTTCGGCATCGGCCCTTCGATCCTCTGCGGCTCCGTGGGGTTCACGCTGCCCCTGGTGCTCGTACCGCTCGCCGACGGCCCGTTGCCGCTGGTCGTCGTCACGCTGTTCGCCGCCGAATTCCTCAGCTGCGTCGGCGTGATGGTCATCGACATCGCCACCGCGTCACTCCAGATGGTGCTGATCCCGCAGACCATCCGCTCCCGGGTCATGGGTGCCTACCGCACCCTGAACCACGGCTTCCGCCCTCTGGGCGCCCTGCTGGGCGGCCTGCTCGGCACGGCCATCGGCCTGCGCCCCACGCTCTGGATCGGCACGGCCGGCGCCGTCATCGCGGTGCTGTGGCTCCTGCCGTCGCCCGTGCCGGGCACCCGGGAACTGCCCGAACCCGCCGAACAGGACGCCGTAGCAGCCTAATGGGGCTCCTTGCGCTGCGCGTCGTCCGGCGCGGGCTCCGGCTCGGCGTACGCGCGGCGGCGTTGGCGCGAGGCCCGTAGGTTCGCGGCGTTTCCGCAGCCGCGGGTGGAGTGCCAGACGCCGCTGTTGTTGCGGGAGCGGTCGTAGAACGCCGTGGCACAGCGTTCGTTGCGGCAGATCTTCAGGCGCCTCCACTCGCCGGTGGTCTGCGCGAGCAGCGCCTCGCACAGCACGGCCGACGTCAGCCAGCGCCAGCCCTCGCCCTCGGGCTCGGTGGTCACCGCGGCGTCGCCGTGCAGGCTGACCTGGAGGGCGCAGGAGGTGAAGCGCGCGGTCTCGCCGCTCGTCGTGCCGCACCGCGAGAGCAGGGCACGGCGCAGCTGTTCGCGCAGCTGCCGCAGCTTGGGCAGGTCCTCTGCGGTGAGGGTGAGCCGCACGGCCGTGCGCCCCGTCCGCTCGGCCCAGGTGGGCAGCGCCACGGAGATCCACTCCTGCGCGGCGGCCACGTCATCGAGGAGATCGGCTTCGGGGACACCGCAGGAAGGCGCGGTGTTCAGGATGTCCTGCACGAGCCCCAGGCCGCCGGGGACGGCGGTGGGGAAGTAGCGCTCGGTGGCAGGCCAGGTCATGGGCACATCGTACGCGACCGCGGGCGACAGCAGCGTAGGGCATTAGCTGCCGTCGCCCGGCGGCTGTCGCTCAGGCCAGGCTCGTCAGGAGCGACTTGTCGAAGGGCAGCGCGTCGCCGAGCCGGTCCTCCAGGGCCTTGGCCGCCCACTCGGGGTCGGCGATGAGGGCGCGCCCCACCGCCACCAGGTCGAACTCGTCGCGCTCCAGGCGGTCCAGGAGCAGCTCGATGCCCGTGGCCGCGGAAGGACCCGCCCAGCCCTGCGGCCCGACGAACTCCTGGTCGAGGCCGACCGAGCCCACGGTGACCACGGGCCTGCCCGACACCTTCTTGACCCAGCCCGCGAGGTTGAGGTCGCTGCCGTCGAACTCGGGCAGCCAGTAGCGGCGGGTGGACGCGTGAAAGACGTCCACGCCCGCGTCCGCCAGCGGCGTGAGCAGGCGCTCCAGCTCCTCGGGGGACTCGGCGAGCTTGGCGTCGAAGCTGCCCGCCTTCCACTGCGAGAGACGGAAGAAGACGGGGAAGTCGGGCGAGACGGCGGCCCGTACGGCCGAGACGATCTCCGCGGCGAAACGGGTGCGGGCCTCGATGCCGCCGCCGTAGCCGTCCGTGCGCCGGTTGGTGCGCTCCCAGAGGAACTGGTCGATCAAGTAGCCGTGCGCGCCGTGCAGTTCGATGCCGTCGAAGCCGATGCGCTCGGCGGCGGCCGCGGCGTCGGCGAACGCCCGTATCACGTCGTCGAGGTCATCGGCTGTCAGCGCGCTGCCCTTCGGCTGCCCGTCGAGGTCGATTCCCGAGGGCCCCGCGGCGGGAGCGGAAGGCACCGGACCCTTGCCCTCGTCACGCGTGACGCCGACGTGCCACAGCTGCGGAATGATCTTCCCGCCCGACGCGTGCACGGCGTCGACCACCTTGCGCCAGCCTTCGAGGGCGTCGGCCCCGTGGAAGCGCGGGACCCGGTCGCTCGTACCGGCCGATGCGTGATCGACGTACGTCCCCTCGGTGATGATCAGTCCGACGCCGGCCGCGGCCCGACGGGCGTAGTACTCGGCCACGTCCGCGCCCGGCACGCCGCCCGGTGAGAACTCCCTGGTCATGGGCGCCATCACGATGCGGTTGGGCAGGGTGAGGCTGCCGACACTGAAGGGGCGGTCGAGCGTCTGGGGGGTACGCGCGGTCTGGGGAGCCGAGGTCATGTGTCCTCCTGGCAGGGGATGAGGGGTTCGATCGGGCGGGGGATGCGGGGCTCGATCCCATGAGATCAATGACGTAAGCGTACGCGCTTTACTCCTGTCGTTTTCCGTGGGGTTCTTTCGCCGGGCGCGAACCGCGTGCCTCCCCCATGACCCCTGCGGGCCGCCCGCCGCGCCGGTGGGGGGAGGCGGCCTTAGCGTGGGGCCATGTGCTGGAGCGCGACGGCCGATCTCGTGGCGGGCGTGGGCGTCGCCGCCGTGGGGGTCGCCTGCGTGAGTCGAGCGGCACTCGGCGGCCGACCTCGCGACCTGCCCGTCGCCGCGCTCCCGCTGCTGCTCGGCGCCCACCAGATCGTCGAGTCGGAGGTCTGGCGCGAGGGCGGCGGCACGGGGCCCGCCACCGTCGCCTGGACCGTGATCGCCCTGCCCCTGCTCGCGCTGTGGGTGCCCGCGGCGGTGCTGTGCGCGGCCCCGCCGAACGCCCGCCGCCGCCTCTTGGCCGCCCTCGTCCTTGGCATCGCGACAGCGGCGGTGCTCTCCTACTACCTGGCGACCCGCACCGTGACGGCCGAGATCCGTGGCCACACGGTCGGGTACGCGCTCGGCCTGCCCCATACCGAGCTGATCGTCGCCGGATATCTGGTCGCCACCGTCGGCTCCCTGCTCCTCTCCGGCGACCGGGGCCTTGTCCTCTTCGGCGTCCTGGTCGCCGTCGGAGCGGCGGTGTGCGTCCTGCTGTGGCGACGCGAGTACATCTCGACGTGGTGCGCCTTCGCGGCGGTCTGCTCGGTGTTCCTGTACTTCTGGGTCAGAAGGCGTTCTCGTCCAGTTCGAGCGCGGTCCGGTCCAGGCTCTCCAGGAGCGTGAACTGGGCCTCCGTCTTCGGCAGTTCATGGCGGAAGAAGTAACGGCAGGCGGCGCGCTTGCCCGCGTGGAAGTCCTCGGTGCCGGACTCGGCGGCGAGCAACTGCTCCAGCCACATCCAGGCGACGACCACGTGCCCGACCGCTTCGAGGTAGACGCTCGCGTTGGCGAGCGCCGTCTGCGGGTCGCCGGTCGACCAGAGGCGCTGGGTCACCTCCACCGCACGCGCCGAGGCCGCGTCGAGCGCCCGCCCGTACCCGGACGCGGAGCCGCCCGTCGCGGCAGCGCGGGCGGACGTCCGCGAGATCCGCTCGACGAGCAGCCGAAGGCCGCTGCCGCCGTCCATGATGACCTTGCGGCCGAGGAGATCGAGGCCGTGGATGCCGTGCGTGCCCTCGTGGATGGGGTTGAGGCGGTTGTCGCGGTAGAACTGCTCGACGTTGTACTCGCGCGTGTAGCCGTAGCCGCCGTGCACCTGGATGGCCAGGTTGTTGGCCTCCAGGCACCACTGCGAGGGCCAGCTCTTGGCGATCGGGGTGAGCACGTCGAGCAGCAGCTCGGCCTCTTCGCGTGCCTGCGGCGATGTGCCGGTGTTCTGCTCGTCGAGCAGCCGCCCGCAGTACAGGTTGAGCGCCAACGCGCCCTCCACGTACGCCTTCTGGGCGAGCAGCATCCTGCGTACGTCGGCGTGTTCGATGATCGGGACCTGCGCCGACGCGGGGTCCTTCGCCGCGAGTGGACGGCCCTGCGGGCGGGTGCGCGCGTAGTCGAGGGCGTGCAGATAGCCGGTGTAGCCGAGGGCGGTGGCGCCGAGGCCCACGCCGATCCGTGCCTCGTTCATCATGTGGAACATGTACGCGAGACCGCGGTTGGCCTCCCCGATGAGATGGCCGACCGCGCCGGGCTCACCGCCGGGACGGTGGGCGCCCTCGCCGAAGTTCAGCAGGGTGTTCGTGGTCCCTCGGTAACCCATCTTGTGGTTGAGGCCCGCGAGCACGACGTCATTGCGCTCGCCCAGCGACCCGTCCTCGCCGACGAGCACCTTCGGCACGATGAACAGCGAGAGCCCCTTCACGCCGGGCGGACCGCCCGGAATCCGGGCGAGCACCAGATGCACGATGTTCTCCGAGAGCTCGTGCTCACCGCCGGAGATCCACATCTTGTTCCCGAAGAGGCGGTACGTCCCGTCCGCCTGCTCCTCGGCCCGCGTCCGCACATCGGCGAGCGACGAACCGGCCTGCGGCTCCGACAGGCACATCGTGCCCAGGAAGCGGCCCTCCACCATGGGGCGCACGAAGGTCTCGATCTGCTCCTTCGACGCGTGCGCGAGGAGCAGATTGGCGTTGCCCATGGTCAGGAAGGGATACGCGGCCGTGCCGACGTTCGCCGCCTGGAACCACGCGAAGCAGGCCTGTGCCACGACGGCCGGCAGCTGCCCGCCGCCGATCTCGTGATCCATGGCGCTGGCCAGGAGCCCCGAGTCCCCGAAGACCCGCAGCGCCTCCTTGACCTCGGGGATGATGTGCACCCGCTCCCCGTCGAAGGTGGGCTCCTGGGCGTCGTTCTTCTTGTTGTGCGGGGCGAAGTGCCGCGTGGCGATCTGTTCGCTCAGCTCCAGTGCGGCGTCGAAGGTCTCGCGGGAGTGGTCCGCGTACCGCTCCCGCGCGGTGAGCGCGGGCACGTCGAGCCACTCGTACAGCAGGAAGTCGAGGTCACGACGGGACAGGAGCAGGGATGCCATGCGGATTCTCCATGCGGTGACGGCGGAACCGATCCCGGGGCAGAGGGCCCCGCACACCCGATACTAAGCGGTTGCTTATGGTGTTTGTCGAGGGCGGCCCTGTGACGCCCGGCTCAGCCGACCATGTCCGCCCGCTACGGCGCAGGCTTCGTCGTCGGTGCCGTCGCCTCGCGCTGGTGGGGGATCAGGACGGGCGGGAGTTCGCCCTGCTGAACGTTCACCGTGCGGACCGGGGCGGGGACCCGGATGCCCTCGGCGCGGTAGCGCTGGTGGAGTTGCTTGATGAACTCGTGCTTGATGCGGTACTGGTCGCTGAACTCGCCGACGCCAAGGATCACCGTGAAGCTGATCCTGGAGTCGCCGAACGTGTGGAAGCGTACGGCCGGCTCGTGCTCGGGCAGGGCGCCGTCGACGTCCTTCATGACGCTCTCCACGACCTCGGTCGTGACGCGCTCCACCTGCTCCAGGTCGCTGTCGTAGCTGACGCCGACCTGCACCATGATCGACAGATCCTGCTCGGGGCGGCTGAAGTTGGTCATGTTGGTGCCCGCGAGCTGGGCGTTGGGGATGATGACGAGGTTGTTCGACAGCTGACGCACCACCGTGTTGCGCCAGTTGATGTCGACGACGTAGCCCTCCTCGCCGCTGCTGAGCTTGATGTAGTCGCCCGGCTGCACCGTCTTCGCGGCGAGGATGTGCACGCCCGCGAAGAGGTTGGCCAGGGTGTCCTGGAGAGCCAGGGCCACCGCGAGTCCGCCCACGCCGAGCGCCGTGAGCAGCGGGGCTATGGAGACACCGAGCGTCTGCAGGACGACGAGGAAGCCCATCGCGAGCACCACGACACGGGTGATGTTGACGAAGATCGTCGCCGAGCCCGCGACACCCGACCGGGACTGCGCGAGGGACTTCACCAGGGTGGTGACCACGCGGGCCGCCGTCAGGGTCGCGGCCAGGACGAGCAGGGCGGTCAGCGTCATCGTGACGTTCCGGCCGGTCCTCGGTGTGAGCGGGAGGGCCGCGGCGGCGACGGCCGCGCCCGCGGTGATCGCCGCGCAGGGGACCAGGGTCCGCACGGCGTCGACGATGACGTCATCACCGCTCCACCGGGTCCTGCTGGCCCGCTCACCCAGCCACCGCAGGATCATGCGCAGCAGCACACCCGCCGCGATGCCGGCGATCACCGCGATACCGGCGGTGATCAGGTCGTGCCATGTGAGGGCTCGCTCCATCAGTTCATTCTCCAGGTTGTGCCGGCGCGCCGGACGTATGTTCGCAGTCCGGCGCGAGCGTCATCCTGCCCCATGGGTGCGGCTCCGTTGCCGGGGGCCCGCGCCCAGCTTGCCCTCAACTCGCCGGGCACAGGGTGATAACCGATGTCCCGCCCCGAATCGGCTGACTTCCGCTCGGGCGGCTACGGCTTGCGCGCCACTCCCGCGTACAGCGGCACCGGAGTGCCGTTCCTGACCTCGTCGACGCCGAGCTCGGGATGCCAGTCCGGCAGCCACGCGATGCCGGGGTCGCTCAGCTCCAGACCGTCGAAGAACCGCTCGAACTCCGCGCGCGCCCGGGGCACGAGCGTGACGCCGCCCGCCTTGTACATCTCCACCGCCTGCCGCGTCCGCTCAGGGTCGAAGTCGCTCGCCATCTGGGACAGGACCAGGTGGCTGCCGGGCGCGAGGGCGGCCACGAGCCGCTCCACGACGTCGTAGGCGCCGTCGTCGTCGCCGATGAAGTGCAGCAGCGCGATCAGGGAGAGCGCGATCGGCTGCGTGAAGTCCACTACGCCCTCGGCCTGTTCGAGGATCTTGTCCGGTTCGCGCGCGTCCACCTGGAGGAACTCCGTCGCCCCCTCGGGCGTCCCCCGCAGCAGCGCCTCCGCGTGCGCGAGGACGATCGGGTCGTTGTCGACGTAGACCACACGCGTCTCGGGGGCGAACGACTGCGCGATGCGGTGGAGGTTCGGCTCGGTCGGGATGCCGGTGCCGATGTCCAGGAACTGGCGTATCCCCTCCTCTCCCGCCAGGCGACGCGTGGCGCGCTGCATGAACCAGCGGTTGTGCTGGGCGCAGTACTTGGTCTGCGGTTCGAGCGACACGATCTGGAGCCCGAGCTCCTCGTCCACCGGGTAGTTGTCCTTGCCGCCGAGGAACCAGTCGTAGACCCGGGCGGGGTGGGGCTTGCTGGTGTCGATGGGCTGAGTCACGGGTGGTGGAATCGCGGGCATGCGTCAACTCCCTTGGAGGCGACCTGCGTTCGGGCGGGCGTGGTGCGTGCGTCCGTCATCGTGCCCGCTAGCCCCACCGGGCTCAAGGGTCACTCGGGTCCTGCGAGGGGGGTTCCCCGGCGGCCAGGGATATGCAAGTCTCCTCCCTAATCTCCGGGTGCGGCGGTCGACCTGCTGGTCAACAGGGCTGTCCCGGCCTCGACATGGGGTGAAGAAGTGTTGCGGAACGGGACACGAGGACACGATCTCGCCTCGCTGCGCCGGCTGAACACCACCGTCGTCCTGCGCGCCCTGCACCACCGCAGCCCCCAGACGCTCGCGGAGCTCGCCGCGGGCACCGGACTCTCCCGGCCCACCGTGGAATCCGCCGTCGAGGAGCTGACCGCCCATGGCTGGGCGTCGGAGGCCGAGCGCGACGACGCGGAGCGCGCGCCGGGGCGCCCCGCCCGGCGGTTCAGGTTCCGCGTGGAGGCGGGCCGCGTCGTGGGCGCCGACATCGGCCTGCACAAGATGGTGCTGCTCCTCGCCGACCTCGGTGGAACGGTGCTCGCCGTGCGGCGCGAGGACATCGACCCGGATCTTGGCGGGGCCCAGCGGCTGGACCTCCTGCGCAAGGGCCTCGAAGCCTTCCTGGACGCACACGCCGTGCGGCGCGAGGACATCCTGGCCCGCTGCGTGGGCGTCCCGGGCGTCGTCGACGCGGGCGGCACGATCACCTCCTACGTCATCCCCGAGTGGTCCGGCGTCGATCTCGCGGGGCTCCTCTCCGCCGGGGAGACGGGTCACACCCTCGTCGAGAACGACGTGAACCTCGCCGTGCTCGCCGAGCGCTGGCAGGGCGCGGCCACCCTCGCGGGCGACGTCGTCTGCGTCCTGACCGGCCATCGCGTGGCATGCAGCCTCACCATCGGAGGGCGACTGCACCGGGGCCGGCGCGGCGGCGCGGGCGAGCTCGGCCTGCTGCCGCTGCTCGGCATGAACACCGCGCAGGATGCGCTCAGTTGGCGAGGAGTACGCCGCTCCGGCGAGTCCGAGGTGGCCGCACTCGCCCGTGCCGCGGACACCGGAGACCCGCGCGCACTGGCCGCCGTCACGGACTTCGCCGACCGCATCTCGCCGGGCATCGCCGCCCTCGCGCTGGCCGTCGACCCGGAGCTCGTGGTGCTCACCGGCGGCGCGACCCCGCTGGGCAGCCATCTCGTGCCGCTGATCGAGGACAGGCTGCGCCCGCTGACCCTGCACGTTCCGCGCATCGCGCTGAGCACGCTCGGCGAACAGGGCGTCGCGATCGGCGCCGTACGCAAGGCACTTGACCAGGTCGAGTCCGATCTCCTGACGGACCCGGCGCCGTAGCACCCCCGAAGCCACGACCGGAAGCGAGGCGCTCATGCGTAGGAGGACTCTGCTGTACGGAGCGATGGCGGCGCCCCTGCTCGCCGCCTGCTCCGGCGAGAGCGACGACGGGAAGGGGAGCGGTGGACGCACCACCCTCTCGTACGGGGTATGGGACGTGGCCCAGGTGCCTGGCCTGCAGAAGGTGATCGACGCCTTCGAGAAGGAGAACCCCGGCATATCCGTGCGCATGGAGCTCACGCCCTGGTCGAGCTACTGGACCACCCTCAAGACCTCCATGCGCGGCGGCACGGCCCCCGACGTGTTCTGGATGAACGCGGTCAATCTCCAGCTGTACGCCTCAAGCGGCGTCCTCGAACCCCTGAGCGGACACATCGAGAGCGACGCCACCCCCGTGGACCGCCACCCCGCATCGCTCGTGAAGATCTACGCCTACCAGGGCACGCAGTACGGCATACCGAAGGACTTCGACACCATCGGCCTCTGGTACAACAAAGCCCTCTTCGACAAGGCGGGCATCAAGTACCCGGACGCGACGTGGACCTGGGACGACGTACGCGACGCCGCCGCCGAACTCACCAACCCGCGTGAGCGCGTGCACGGCATGGCCGCCGAGATGGACCGCCAGGCCCAGCTCTACCCCGCCATCCACGGAGCGGGCGGCCACGTCCTCAAGGACGGGCGGTCCGGCTTCGGCGACGAGCGGTCCATCGAGGGCCTGCGCTACTGGACCGACATGATCGACCGCGGCTGGTCGCCGCCGCAGAGCGCGATGGTCGAGTCCAAGGCCCGCAACCGCTTCTGGTCGGAGAAGGCCGCCATGGTCTACGAGATATCCGCGTTCTCCGGGCAGTACCACGCCGTTCCCGCGCTCAAGGACCACGCAGGCGTCACCGTCCTGCCCAAGGGCCGGGAGCGGGCCACCATCATCCACGGGCTCGCCAACGTCATCTCCGCCAAGAGCCGGAAGAAGGAGGCGGCCTGGAAGTTCGTCCACTTCATGGCGGGCCGCAAGGCCGCGGAAATCCAGGCGTCGGCAGGCATCACCATCTCCTCGTACGAGGGGACGCAGGACGCCTGGCTCAAGTCGATGCCCGAGTTCGACCTGAAGCACTACATCGAGATGCTGGAGTACGCCGTGCCGTACCCGAGCTCGAAGAACACCGCGGTCTGGGAGAACCTCCAATACCCGCTCCTGGGCGCTGCGTTCAGCGGCAAGGGCGGCATCGAGAGCGCCGCACGGACGCTGGGCGAGCAGATGGACCGAGCCCTGAAGGAGGAGCGCGCATGATGAGTGTCTTTCCCTCCACGGCGGCGGCGAAGAAGGCGGGCCGCGGCAAACCGGAGGTCCGTCCCGCGCCCAAGTCCCGCAGTCAGCGCACCGCTTACCTCTTCATCGCGCCGCTCGGCATCGGCTTCGCCGTCTTCTACTTCTGGCCGCTGCTCCAGACCTTCTACTACAGCTTCACCGAGTTCGGCGCGTTCGGCGGCCACACCTGGATCGGCGCGGACAACTACGTCCGCGTCCTGAAGGACGTCACCGTCTGGCAGGCCCTCGGCAACACGCTCATCTACTGCGTCGTCGGGCTGCTCGCCCTGCCGGTCGCGATCGGCGTCGCGGCGCTGCTCAACCGGCGCGGACTGCGCGGCGTCGCGGTCTACCGCGCGCTCTACTTCATCCCGTTCGTGACGCTGCCGGTGGCCGTCGGTCTGGTGTGGAACTGGCTCTACAACGGCGACTACGGACTGATCAACGAAGTCTTCGAGTGGTTCGGAGCGGACCGCCGCTACTGGGTCTCCGACCCCTCGACCGCCGTGTACGCGATCGGCGCCGTCATGGTCTGGTCCACCACCGGCTACTACTTGATCATCTTCATGGCGGGCATCAAGGGCATCCCGCAGGACTACTACGAAGCAGCCGAGCTGGACGGCGCCGGGCCGCTGCGTCGCTTCTTCACGATCACGCTGCCGCTGCTCAGCCCGACGATCTTCTTCGCCTCCATCATCTGCATGATCAACTCGCTGCAGACCTTCGACCTGATCTACATCATGATGGCCGAGAAGAATCCGGCGATCGGTGACACCCAGTCGGTGGTGAGCCTCTTCTACAAATGGGCCTTCATCGAGAACGCCCAGGGCGCCGCCGCCGCGCTCGCCTTCCTGCTCATGTTGATCATCGCGGCGCTGACGCTGGTGCAGTTCAGGCTGCAGAAGAGGTGGGTGCACTATGCGTGAGTCCTCCGTACGATCGTCTGCACGCCGCCGCTTCAACGCCGGTTCGGTCGCCACCCACGCGGCGCTCTCGCTCGGCGCCCTGGTGATGGTCTTCCCCTTCCTGTGGCAGCTGCTCACCGCGGCCAAGTCCCTCGCCGAGACGGCCAAGGTGCCCCCGACCTTCCTGCCCGACACCTGGAACTGGTCGAGCTTCGAAGAGGTCTTCACCGCACTGCCGTTCCGGGAGATGCTCTTCAACAGCGTCTTCAACACCGTGGGCCGCACGGTGGGACAGCTGGTGTTCTGCTCCCTCGCCGCCTACGCCTTCGCGCGCATGCAATTCCGGGGCCGGGGCGTCCTGTTCGCGCTCTTCCTCTCCGTCCTCATGGTGCCGAGCTCGCTGCTCGTCCTGCCGCAGTACGACATCATCCAGCGGCTCGGCCTGCTCAACTCGGCGCCCGCGCTGTTCCTGCCGGGCATGTTCAGTGCGTTCGGGACCTTCATGCTGCGCCAGTTCTTCCTCACGCTCCCCAAGGAGCTGGAGGAGGCCGCGCGGATCGACGGCGCGGGGCCGCTGCGCATCTTCTGGTCGATCATGCTGCCGCTGGTGCGGCCCGCGCTCGCCGCGCTCGCCGTCATCACCGCGATGTGGTCGTGGAACGACCTCCTGTGGCCGCTGATCGTCAACACCGACCCGCAGAAGATGCCCATCAGCGCCGGACTGACCTCACTGGAGGGCCAGTACGAGACCAACTTCCCGGTGATGATGGCCGGTTCGCTCATCGCGAGCCTGCCCATGCTGCTCGTCTACGTCTTCCTGCAGCGGCACTTCGTGCAGAGCGTCGCCCTCTCCGGCTCCAAGAGCTGACCCCGCATGGCCGCCACCGGCCCCGCACCGCCCCCACTGGACGAGGAAAGGTAACTCCCTTCATGCGACCGCTTCACATCGGCCTGATCGGGGCGGGCGGCATCGCCCGCGCCCATCTACCCGGCTGGCTGGAACTGGGTGCGCGCGTCAGCGTATACACCGTTGACGGCTCGGCGGAGAAACTCGCCGCCGAGTATGCGGGCCGTGGTGTCACCGCGGTGGCGGGGCTCGGCGAACTGCTCGCCGACTGCACGGCCGTCGACATCTGCACCCCCACCCCCACCCACAAGGAACTCGCCCTCGCGGCCGTCGTGGCGGGCCGGCACGTCATCTGCGAGAAGCCCCTGGCCCTGAACGCCCGGGACGCAGAGGAGACCGCGGCCGCCGCCGAAGCGGCGGGCGTCCGGCTGCACCCCGCCCATGTCGTGCGGTACTTCCCGGCGTACGCGGCGATGCAACAGGCGGTGTCGCGAGGGGAGTTGGGCGATCTCGCGGTTCTGCGTTTCACGCGCGGCGGGGCGCGCCCGCAGTGGGCGCCGTGGTTCGGTGACCCCGCCAAGTCGGGTGGCGTCATCATGGACCTGATGGTGCACGACATCGACATCGCCCGCTGGATCGCGGGCGACGTGGTCCGCGTGCACGCGCAGACGCGGGGCGTCGAGCACGCCACGGGCGGCGCCCGCGCCGAGGTCGTCTCGGCGACCGCCGTCCTCACCCACGCCTCCGGCACGATCAGTCACATCACCGGCCTCTGGGGCCTTCCGGACCAGAAGTTCCGTACGACGTTCCGCGTCGCGGGCAGTGACGGGCTGCTGCGGCACGACTCCACGTCCGTGCCCGGCTACCGGATCACCGCACAGGGGGTGCGCGCGGCCAACGAGGGCATCCCTTCGAGCCCGATGACGGAGAGCCCCTACCTGACAGAGCTGCGGGAGTTCGCGGCGTCCTGGGAGGAGGGGGCCGGAGAACCGCGGGTGAGCGCGCGGGACGGCATCGAGGCGGTGCGGATCGCCGAGGCGGCGGTGGAGTCGAGTCGTACGGGCCGGGCCGTCGAGATCACAGCGAGCCGGGCGCGGACGGCCCGCACGGTCATCCAGGAGGTCACACGATGAAGGTCGCCGTTCTGTCGTTCGCCCACGTCCACGCGGCCGGATACCTGCGGCTCCTGTCCCGTATGCCGGGCATCGAGGTCATCGGCAGCGACCCGGACGCCGGCTCGGCCGCGCCCGGCGAGGTGCGGGGGCGCGCGTTCGCCGAGGAGAGGGGGGTCGCGTACGTGGAGACGTACGAGGAGGCCTTCGCCTGGGGCCCGGACGCGGTGATCGTCTGCTCGGAGAACGCGCGGCACCGCCCCCTGGTGGAGCTCGCCGCGTCCCACGGCGTCGATGTCCTGTGCGAGAAGCCGCTGGCCACGACGGTCGAGGACGGTGCGGCGATGCTCACGGCGTGCCGCGAGGCCGGCGTACGGCTGGCAGTGGCCTTCCCGGTCCGCTTCAGCCCCGCGTACGCGGCCGTCAAGGCGGCCGTGGCCTCGGGGGAGGCGGGCCGGGTCCTGACCGTGTCCGGCGCCAACAACGGCTCCATGCCGTCCTCGCGGCGCTGGTTCGCCGATCCCGAACTCGCGGGCGGCGGCGCCCTGATGGACCACACGGTCCACATAGCCGACCTCCTGGACGACCTCTTCGGCGACGCGCGCCCCGTCGACGTGTACGCCCAGACGAACAACCGCATGTACGAGGGTGAGGTCGACGCCGAGACCAGCGGTCTGGTCACCGTGACCTACGACAACGGCTCGGTGGCCACGATCGACTGCAGCTGGTCCCATCCCCGCTCCCACCACTCGTGGGGCGGGCTCGAACTCACCGTGGTGGGCGAGCGGGCGACCCTGGAGATGGACGCCTTCGACCAGTCGGTCCACGGCTACAGCGAACGCCGCGGCCAGGGCCTCGAACTCCCCTTCGGCGCCGACCTGGACGAGCGGATGCTGCGAGCCTTCCTCCACGGCCCGACCGAGGGCGGCATGGACGTGGCCGACGGAGAGGGCGGCCTGCGCACGCTGAAGATCGTGACGGCGGGCTATGCGTCGGCCAGGAGCGGGGTGCCGGTGGCGGTGGCGGGGGACTGAGCGGAGCTCCCGGGGCCACCGAGAAAGACGTCAGGGTGAGCGACGTCTGGGAGTACCTCGTCCACGACGAATGGGAAGTGGCCCTCGGGCTGCTGGAGGAACTCGGTGCGGACCCCCCGCTTCCGGTCGACTTCCCTGGCGCCCGGCGGACGGGCTTCGGTGCGACTCGCGCCTCTGGACCCTTCGCGGTGGCAGCACCTTCGGCCCGGCCGGGCCATCACCCTGCACGAGGGCCGGTCCGTGGCAGGCACGGCAGTTGTCCTTGAGGTCAGCTCAGCCGCCGAACAGTTGCGTCCAGTACGTGCCCGCTGAGCCGCCGCCCGCATAGCCGACGCCGAGGTGGGTGAAGGAGGGCTTGAGGATGTTGGCTCGGTGGCCGGGGCTGTCCATCCAGCCGTCCACCACCTCGGCGGGCGTGCGCTGTCCGCAGGCGATGTTCTCGCCGATCGCGCGATGCCCGCTGCCCGCGGCGGACGCGCGGTGCCAGGGTTCGCCGCCGTCAGGGGAGGTGTGGGCGTAGAAGGCGCGGGCGATCATGTCCGCGCTGTGGTTCTGCGCCGCCACGGTCAGGAGCGGGTCGGGGGAGAGGGGGCGCAGGCCTGCCGCGGTCCGTTCGGCGTTGGTGAGGCGGAGCACGGCGCTTGCCCACTCCGCGAGCCCCTGCGCGGTGAACGGGCTGGCCCACACCGCCGTCCAGTAGAGGTCACCGGAGCGCGCGGCGGCGGTGTGTGCCACCCCGACCTGCGTGTACGCGCGGCCGTGCACCGTACGCCGTGACTGCTCGCCCGAGAGGCAGTACTCCACGAACTCGGCGGCCGTGCGCGGCCCGGAGACCAGATGCTCGCCGATGGCCAGATACGCGTACCCACCCGCGACGACCCGCTGATAGAGGGACGTACCGCCCGCGTGCTCCGAGCTGAGCGTGGACCGGGCCGCCATCCCGGCGGCGTGCGCGTGCGCGGCGGCGCTCAGCCGGGCATCGAGGGCGACCGGCGGCGCGCCCACCGAAGCCCGCGCGGCGTTGACCAGCGGAAGGAATCCGTCGGGGCCGGCCGGGCCGGAAGAGACGGCCGGCCCGGCGGGCGCGGACCGCCCGGAAGGTATGAGCGGCCGCCCGGGAGGCGCGGAGAGTCGCTCCCCGGAAGGCGCGCCGGACCGTGCACCGGAAGCACCGCCCGCCCCAGCTCCGGAGGCGGCACCCGGCCCTGCTCCGGAAGGACCGCTCGGCCCTGCTCCGGAGGCGGCACCCGGCCCTGCTCCGGAAGGACCGCTCGGCCCTGCTCCGGAGGCGGCACCCGGCCTTGCTCCGGAAGTACCGCTCGGCCCAGCTCCGGAGGCGGCACCCGGCCCTGCTCCGGAAGAACCGCCCGACCCAGCTCCGGAGGCGGCACCCGGCCCTGCACCGGAAGCACCGCTCGGCCCTGCACCGGAGGGAGTACTCGGCCGTGCCCGCGAAGCCGCGGCCGACTGCGGAGCCTCGTCCTCCGCCACGTCCACCCCGAAGTCGCGTGCCACCCCCGCGAGCCCGTCCGCGTACCCCTGACCGAGTGCCCGCAGCTTCCATCCCGGGCCGCGGCGGTAGATCTCCGCGAGCAGCAGCACCGTCTCGCGGTCGGGGCGCGGCGGTGTGAAACGCGCCACGAGCCGGCCGCCGGGACCGTGCACCTGGAGCGCGATGCCCGGGAGACGGCCCAGGGGAGTGCCCGGCTCGGCGGGGCTGACGGCCACGGTGACGCGGCTCGCCCCTGCCCGCAGGCGCCGCCCGTCGACCGTGACCGTGTCTCCCTGGATGCGGGCGCCGGAGGTGGCGGGCTGGTTGTAGAAGACGAAGTCCTCGTCGCCCGCGACCTTCCCGCTGTCGCCCGTGACGATCACGGACAGGTCGAAGGGGCCGGGCACCCGGAGGGTGACGGCACCGTCCGGAAGCGGCACGTTCCCCCCGGCAACCAGCTCGTTCATGCAAGGACAACGCGAGGGCCACACGGTCAGGTTCCCGGCGCGGTGACGCGGCGCCGGAGGTTCCGCCTCCGGACGGAGGGCCACTGAGACCGGAGGCGGATCCGCGCCGGAAAAGCCGCGTATTAGCGTGGGGGTCACGGGAAAGCACAATTCACCGACAGGATCCGAGGTGCCCGGCAGATGGCAAGCCGCAGCGAGAGCCGTACCCAGCTCGTCGAGGGACTCATGGAGCGGTTCCCGCAGGTGCCGCGGGAGGCGGTGATCAAGGAGGACCTGCTCAGGGGCGGGATGGCGTTCGACGAGTCCGCGCTCAGTGACAACGAGGGTGGCGAGGTCAAGCCGAAGTCGTACTTCATCTTCTCCTTCGACCACAGCACCCTCCCCGAGCTCGGCGCCGCCGCCCTGCGCCGCCCGCCCGAGGAGATCGTTCTCACCGGCGGCCCGTACGACCTGCGCCGCACGGTCGTCTCGGTCCGCGTGAACCCCTCGTCGCCGTACCGCGTGGCCGCCGACGACGACGGCGTGCTCGGCCTCTATCTGGACGGCGTACGCATCTCCGACGTGGGCCTGCCGCCGATGCCGGACTACTACCGGCACACCCTGGAGAACGGCAAGTCCGTGATGGAGGTGGCGCCCACCATCCAGTGGGGCTACCTCATCTACCTGACGGTCTTCCGGGTCTGCCAGTACTTCGGCGCCAAGGAGGAGTGCGGGTACTGCGACATCAACCACAACTGGCGCCAGCAGAAGGCGGCGGGTCGCCCCTACACCGGTGTGAAACCGATGGACGAGGTCCTCGAAGCCCTCGCCATCATCGACAAGTACGACACGAACAAGTCCTCCACCGCGTATACGCTCACCGGCGGCGCCATCACCACAAAGCTCCAGGGCAAGGACGAGGCCGACTTCTACGGCCAGTACGCGAAGGCCATCGAGGAGCGCTTCCCCGGCCGCTGGATCGGCAAGGTCGTCGCCCAGGCCCTGCCCAAGGCGGACGTGCAGCGCTTCCACGACTACGGCGTGCGGATCTACCACCCCAACTACGAGGTGTGGGACCCGTATCTGTTCGAGCGCTACTGCCCCGGCAAGGAGCGCTACGTCGGCCGCGACGAGTGGCACCGCCGCATCCTGGACTCGGCCGAGGTCTTCGGGCCGCGCAACGTCATCCCGAACTTCGTGGCGGGCGTGGAGATGGCGGAGCCGTTCGGGTTCAAGACGGTCGGCGAGGCCATCGACTCCACCACCGAGGGGCTGGAGTACTTCATGTCGCGCGGCATCACGCCCCGCTTCACCACGTGGTGCCCGGAGCCCACGACGCCGCTCGGCAAGGCGAACCCGCTGGGCGCACCGCTGGAATACCACGTACGTCTCCTGGAGGCGTACCGCGCGACGATGGAGTCCAACGGCCTGACGTCGCCGCCCGGTTACGGCCCCGCGGGGCCGGGACGCGCGGTCTTCTCCGTCTCCTCGTTCATGGACAGCCTGGCGGCCGATGAGGCCGCACCCGAGGACCGCGTGGTGCTGTGAACCGCCGGTGGGGAGGGAATGCGCGCGTCACGCGCATTCCCTCCCCACCGATGAAACCGTCCACCCGCCCTCAGTGACTGCGGTCAGCCGCCGACGTACCAGGTGAATCCACCGGAGGAAGCGGCGATGGCGATCAGCACGATGAAAAGAACCACGTCGACGATGCCGAGGATGACGGCTGCCTTGGCCATTCCCGTGTTGCCCGCCTTCTGACGCAGCGAGACAGCACCGAAGATGATGGCGAGCGGTCCGAGGATGAAGTTGAGGATGAAGAGCCCGAAGATTCCACAGACGAGGCCGGCTACCGCGAAACCACTCGTGCGGGTGCCTGACGCCGCTGAACGACTACCGTAAGCCGACATGGCCACACTCCTTGGAGATCGCATTTCAGCCTTACGTGACGCGATTCCGAGTGCCCGCGAATTCAGTACGTAATCAGCCATCGGCCGTCCGGCCCCCCCTTCCCGGAGGAAATGTGCAGCACCATCCCGTCACGGTAGTGACCGGCGGCAGCCGTGGCATCGGCGCGGCCATCTCTGCCCGCCTCGCCGCGAACGGCCATCACATCGCCATCGGTTACCACTCCGAGGCCGGGGCGGCGGAGAAGGTGGCCGAGACCGTCCGCGCGGCGGGGGCAGGCGGCGCCCGCTGTGTCACCGTCCGCATGGACACGGCCGACGAGGCGGACGTCGACCGCCTCTTCGAGACCGCCGCCACGGAACTCGGCCCGGTGACGGGACTGGTGAACAACGCGGGAGTCGGCGCCCCGGTGGGCCCCCTCGCGGACGCCGATGCCGCCGCCATGCGCCGGGCACTGGACGTGAACGTACTGGGCTACCTCCTCTGCGCCCGCCGCGCGATCCGCGACATGAAGCGGACCGGCGCGGGCGGCGGCATCGTGAACATCTCCTCCGCGGCGGCGACCCTCGGCGCCCCGGGCGAGTACGTCCACTACGCCGCAGCCAAGGGCGCCGTCGACACGATGACCGTCGGCCTGTCGAAGGAGGTCGCGGCGGACGGCATCCGCGTCAACGCGGTCGCGCCCGGGGTGATCTGGACCGAGTTCCACGCGGACCCCGAGCGCCCGGGGAAGCTCGCCGCGGGCATCCCGCTGGGGCGTGCGGGCGACCCCGACGAGATCGCGGCGGCCGTCGCCTGGCTGCTCTCGGACGAGGCGTCCTACGCGACCGGCACGATCCTGCGGGTGGCGGGCGGAAGGTGAGCCGACCGGCGTGAACCAACCGGAACGAGCCGACCACCGGGCCTGAACCAACCGGCACGCGCGCGTGCCGCAGTCCCTACGCTTGGCGCATGATCACCGAAATCGCCCGCATCGCCCCGGACGTCGTCATGCGCCCCGCCACGCCGGAGGACGCGGAGGGCCTCGCGCGCTCCCGTGCCCGCAGCCGTGCGCATCTGGAGCCGTGGGAGCCCAGCAGACCCGAGGACTACTTCACCCGGCAGGCGCAGGCGGCCCGGCTCCATGCCCAGTTGGAGGAGTGCAGGGCCGGGCGGACGGCTCCGTGGGTGCTCGACCGCGACGGGGACATCGTCGGCTCGGTCACCATGTCCAACATCGTCCTCGGCCCGCTGCGCAGCGGAAGCCTCGGCTACTGGATCGACGTCGACCACATCGGCCGAGGCCTGGCCACCGCCGCGGTGATGTTCGCCTGCCGGTCCGCCGACACCGAACTCGGCCTGCACCGCGTCGAGGCCGGCACCCTCCTCGACAACGTCCCCTCGCAGCGGGTCCTGACCAAGTGCGGCTTCGAGGAGTTCGGTGTCGCGCCGGAGTTCCTGCACATCAACGGCGCCTGGCGCGACCACCGGCTCTTCCAGCGGATCCTCAACGACCGCACCCCGTAAGGGAATCAGGGAGCTAGATGATGTCCTCCGCGATCTCCGCCTGCTCCCGCTCCGACCCGTACGCCGACGGTGTGCTGTAGGAGCGCCGCGCCACGAACCACCACACCGTGGCGAGGGTCAGCACCACGACGAGCGCGATCGACGCGTAGTTCATCGTGTCGACCGTCACCGGTGAGGCCTGCGGCAGACAGAACAGGACGGTCACGAAGCCGACCCAGACCACCGCGACCCAGCCGATCGGCTTGCTCCAGCGGCCCAGGTTCCACGGCCCCGGCTGGAAGCGGTCGCCCGCCCGCAGCCGCAGGAAGATCGGGATGGCGTACGCGGGCGTGATGCCGATGACGTTGATGGCGGTCACGGCCGTATAGGCGGTCGTCGAGTACAGCGACGGCAGCGCGATGACCGCGGCGAGACCGACCGAGAGCCACACCGCGGGCACCGGCACCTGCGTACGGGAGCTGACCTTGCGCCACACCTTCGAGCCGGGCAGCGCGTTGTCGCGGCTGAACGCGAACACCATCCGGCTCGCCGCCGCCGTCTCGGCGTTGCCGCAGAACAACTGCGCCACGATCACGATCAGCAGCAGGGCCGTCGCGCCGGACTCGCCGAGTGCGTCGATCATGATCTGCGCCGGCGGTACGCCGGTCTCGCTGTCCTGCGTGCCCGCGTAGTCCTGGATGGCGAACGTCAGCCCGGCGAGCAGGACGAAACCGGCTATCCACGACGCCCAGATGGCACGCACGATGCCGCGGGCCGCGGTCACCGAGGCGTTGGAGGTCTCCTCCGAGAGGTGAGCGGACGCGTCGTACCCGCAGAAGGTGTACTGCGCGAGGAGCAGCCCGATCGCCGTGACATAGAGCGGGTTGTCCCAGCCGGTGTCGTTGACGAACTCACCGAAGACGAACCCGGGCGACTGGTGGTGGTCCGGCACGATCGCGAGGACGCCCACGATCACGGCGACACCGGCCACGTGCCACCACACGCTGATCGAGTTGAGCAGACTCACCAGGCGCACGTTGAAAAGGTTCAGGACCGCGTGCAGCAGAAGGATGCAGAGGAAGATCAGGAAGGTCTTCTCCGGCGTCGGCGTGAAGCCGAACTTCAGGTTCAGGAACGCCCCGGTGAAGAGCGCCGCGCCGTAGTCGATGCCTGCTATCGCGCCCAGCAGACCGAGCAGGTTCAGCCATCCCGTGTACCAGCCCCAGCGGCGCCCGCCGAGCCGGTCGGCCATGTAGTAGAGGGCTCCCGACGTCGGGTACGCGCTGGTGACCTCGGCCAGGGCCATGCCCACGAAGAGCACGAAGAGGCCGACGCCCGCCCAGCCCCAGAGCATCACGGCCGGGCCGCCGGTGCCGAGCCCGAAGCCGTACAGGGTCATGCAGCCGGAGAGGATGGAGATGACGGAGAAGCTGATGGCGAAGTTGCCGAAGCCGCCCATCCGGCGCGCCAGGACCGGCTGGTAGCCGAGCTCCCTGAGCCTCTGTTCCTCGTCGGGCAGCGGGGCCTCGGTCGATGCGGGGCTCGACCAGGTGGTGCGGGACACGGATGTACCTCCGTCGGGGAGCGGGGATGCGGGGGAGCGAGTGGTACTTGAGCGGTGGTACTTGAGCGGTGGTACTGATCCGGGCTGAGGCGCGGCCGGGCGCCTCAGCCCGGATCTCGTACGGCGAGCAGACAGCGCGTACGTGCCTGGGTGAACGCCTCGGCCGCCGCGTCGGCATCACCGGGCGACCGCGTGCGGTACGTCCACGGCGCCACGGTGTAGAAGGGGTCGAGCACCTCGAACACCCGCACCGCTTCCTGGAATTGATGCGCGCCCCATAAGGCGTGGGCCAGGTGGTTGAGGTCGAGGAGCGAGGTCGCTGCGGGCGGCGCGTGGTCGAACCACAGGTGCAGTGCGCGCAGGGCGGAGCGGGTCGCGTCCTCCCCGATCCAGTGCAGATCCAGGGCGTGCTCGGCGCCGCCGTCCTTGCGGTACCGCTCGACGCGCACATACAGGGGCAGTACGTGCAGGGCCGAGCCCGCGGGCGCCGAACCGGACGCCCAGTGGGCGAAGTTGACCGCTTCGGTGAGCGGACCTCCGGGGCGGCGGGCGTAGGCGAACTGCAGCATCCGGTGGTAGGCCTCGCGGTTGCCCGGGTCGCGCTTGTCGGCCTCGGCGAGCAGATGCCAGGGACCGGGGAACAGCATCGGCTCGGGGGCGGGCACCCGGTGTTCGTCCCACCGCTGTCCCTTGTCGAGCTGCGCGAGGGCGAGCAGGCAGACCCACGGCACGGGGTCCTCGGGCGAGGCGTCGATCGTGGCTCCGCACGCCGCTGCCGCCTCGCGCCACAGCTCGTTGGTGTGACGGTGTCCGCCGCGATGGGCGCGCAGGGTCCGCTCGACGAGGACCCTGGTGTGCAGAACCGCTGCCGCGGCGCTGTGCGGTTCCTCGGCCTGCCAGGTCCTCACCACGTCGGAACCGGCGACGGCGGCGGCCAGGATCTGCGTACGTTGCGTCCACAGCCCCCAGTCGGGCGTCGAGTCGAGCAGGTTGCGCGCCGACACCCAGCGACCCGCCTTGAGGTCCTGGAGCACGGCGCGCAACTGTTCGTCGTGGCCCGCCGGGTGGTACACGGGGCGGCCTGACGGAGTGGGCATGAATCCTCTGTGGGGGAAGAGGGTGTGGTGGGCAGGGGCGGGAACTGGCCGGTGACGAAGTGATGTTGTTCGGCGGTCAGTGTAGATCTGTAACTTCCACGCACAGGACGGTTCTTGGATCTTTTGGGATCGTTTTGTGTTCAACGCGGCGCGCCGGTTGGCGATTTGGGAGAAAGCCAGGCGCCGGTCGGCCCTTCGAGGGGCTCTTGACGCCTTCCCGGACGCTGTAGCAGGCTTCCGCGGTGATCACCAACGGCAGAGGACCGCGCGGCGAGGCTGTCCTCGCCATCGATCAGGGCACCTCCGGCACGAAAGCTCTCGTCCTCTGTCCGGACCGCGGCGTGATCGGTTCCGCCGCCGCCTCCGTACGGCCGCGTCACCTGCCCGGAGGGCGGGTGGAGGTCGATCCGGCGGCGCTGCTCACCTCGGTCGTCGACGCGGGCCGCCGCGCCCTGGTGGACGCCGGGGAGCCGGTCGCCGCGGTCGGTCTCGCCAACCAGGGAGAGACGGTGCTCGCCTGGGACCCCGCATCAGGCCGCCCGCTGACCGACGCGCTGGTGTGGCAGGACCGGCGAGCGGAAGCACTCTGCACGGAACTCGACTCTTACGCCGCAGAGTTGAGGCAGCTGTCCGGTCTTCCCCTCGACCCCTACTTCGCCGCACCCAAGATGGCGTGGATACGCCGCCACCTCACCAGGGAAGGCGTCGTCACCACCAGCGACGCCTGGTTGATCCACCGGCTCACCGGCGAGTTCGTCACCGACGCGGCCACCGCGGGACGTACCCAACTCCTCGACCTGGACGACGTCGTGTGGTCGCCGCGCGCCCTTGATGTCTTCGGCCTCGCCGACGAGCGGCTGCCCCGCGTCGTCGACGCGGCAGGCCAGGTCGGCACCACGAAAGTCTTTGGCCCCGAACTCCCGCTGACCGGTCTCCTCGTCGACCAGCAGGCCGCGCTGCTCGCCCAGGACGTGACCGAGCCGGGCACCGCCAAGTGCACGTACGGCACCGGCGCGTTCCTGCTCGCCCACACCGGCTCCCGGCCGCGGCGCGGTGACTCCGGCCTGGTCAGCTGCGTCGCCTGGCGTCTGGCGGGGAAGAGCAGTTACTGCCTCGACGGTCAGGTCTACACGGCCGCGTCCGCCGTCCGCTGGCTCACCGACCTCGGCGTGATCGAAGGGGCGGCGGACCTCGACCCGGTGGGCTCGTCGGTGCCGGACGCGGGCGGCGTCACGTTCGTACCCGCGCTCGCCGGGCTCGCGGCGCCCTGGTGGCGGGGCGACCTGCGAGGTTCGATCACCGGACTCGGCCTCGACACGGCCCCGGGTCATCTGGTCCGCGCCCTGTGTGAGGGGGTCGCCGCCCAGGTGGCCTCCCTCGCCGACGCCGTGGCCGCCGACCTGGGCGAGCCCCTGACGAGCCTGCGCGTCGACGGCGGCCTGACCCGCTCGGCCCTTCTGATGCAGACCCAGGCCGACCTGCTGCAAATCCCGGTGGAGGTATCGGCGTTGCCCGATGTGACCGCCCTCGGCGTGGGCGTCGTCGCCCGCATGGGCCTCGATCCGAAGCTCACGGTGCGCGACGCCGTCCCCCGGTGGCGGCCCGCCACCGTGTACGAGCCGAAGATCGACGCCACGCAGGCCGCCGAGCGCCTCGGGGACTTCCGCTCGGCGGTCGGCGCGCTCCTCGACCGCGCGCCCGCCCCGTCGTCATGAGCGTCACCACCAAGGGTCCGCTGCCGGCCGAGCCCTACGACGTGACCGTCGTCGGCGCCGGGGTGGTCGGCTCGGCCATCGCCCGGGAACTGGCCGGCCACCACCGGCTCCGCGTCGCCCTGGTGGAAGCCTCCGGCGACGTGGGGGACGGCACGTCGAAGGCCAACACCGCGATCCTGCACACCGGTTTCGACGCAGTGCCGGGCTCCTTGGAAGCCCGACTCGTACGCGAGGGCAGTCGTCTCCTCGCCGCGTACGCCGCCGATTCGGGCATCCCCGTCGAACCGGTCGGCGCGCTCCTCGTCGCCTGGAACGAGGAACAACTGAGCGCGTTGCCGGGCCTGTTGCAAAAGGCGGAACGCAACGGCTACGACGAGGCCCGCATCATCGGAGCCGACGAGGTGCGCGCCCGCGAGCCCCACCTGGGGGAGGGAGCCCTGGGCGCGCTCGACGTCCCCGGCGAGTCCATCATCTGCCCCTGGACGACGACACTCGCGTACGCCACCCAAGCCGTTCGAGGGGGTGTGGACCTGCACCTCAACAGCGAAGTGCAGAAGGTGAGTTCGTCTACCGGCGCTGACGCCCAGTGCCACGAACTGAGCACCCCCCGCGGGATCGTACGCACCCGCTACCTCATCAACGCCGCAGGTCTGCACGCCGACGCGCTCGACCGGCGGCTGCTCGGCCGTGGCGAATTCACGGTGACCCCGCGCCGTGGTCAGCTCATCGTCTTCGACAAGCTCGCCCGTGACCTGGTCAGCCACATACTCCTGCCCGTACCGACGGCGCTCGGCAAAGGCGTCCTCGTGGCGCCGACCGTGTACGGGAACGTCCTTCTCGGCCCCACCGCCGAGGAGTTGGACGACAAGGGCGCGACGCATACGACCCAAGACGGCCTCGCCGACCTGCGCGCCAAGGGCCGGCGCATCCTGCCCGCGTTGCTGGACGAAGAGGTCACCGCGGTCTATGCCGGGCTGCGTGCGGCCACCGAGCACGACGACTACCAGATCCACAGCGCACCGGAAGAGCGGTACATCACCGTCGGTGGCATCCGGTCCACGGGCCTCACCGCGTCGATGGCGATCGCTGAGCACGTCGTCGGCCTGCTCGCCGACGCCGCGGGCCCCGACCTCGACCTGACGGTGGGCGGAAACCTGGACCCGGTGAGCATGCCGAACCTCGGAGAGGCGTTCCCCCGCCCCTACCAGCGCGCCGACCTCATCGCGACCGACCCCGCCTACGGCAGCATCGTCTGCCACTGCGAGCGCGTGACCCGAGGAGAGATCAGGGACGCCCTCATCAGCACGGTCCCGCCCGGATCACTGGACGGCCTGCGGCGCAGGACGCGGGCGCGCGGTGGGCGCTGCCAGGGGTTCTACTGCGGAGCGGCAGTACGCGAACTCTTCGAAGGCTGGGGCGAGTCGGGGGCGGCGCGATGAGGCGGCAGCGGAGCGTGGACGTACTCGTGGTCGGCGCGGGCCCCGCGGGACTCGCCGCGGCCGTGAGCCTCGCCGGTTCGGGCGCGGGCACGGTGGAGGTGCTCGAACGGGAGGCGCGGGCGGGCGGGATGCCGCGCCACTGCCACCACGGCGGATTCGGGCGGTGGGGTGCGGCGACGGGACCGCGGTACGCGGAGGAACTCGTCGAGGCCGCGCTCGGTGCCGGAGCGGCCGTGCGGGCCGGGGTGAGCGCCACCGGCTGGTCGGGTCCCCTCTCCTTGGACACGACGGGGCCGCACGGCCTGGAGCGGATCACCGCGCGTGCCGTGGTCCTCGCCACCGGCGCGCGCGAACGGCCTCGGACGGCGCGGCTCGTGCCGGGGTCGCGCCCGGCGGGGGTGTTCAGCACGGGGGAGTTGCAGCAGGCGGTCCATGTCTACCGGCAGGAGATCGGGACCAGGGCGGTCGTCGTGGGGGCGGAGCCGGTGAGTTACGCGGCCCTGTCCGCGCTGCGGCGCGCGGGCGTCGAGGTGGCCGCGCTCGTCACGGAGGAGGCGCGGGCCCAGGTGAGCCGGGGCCGGGCCGCCGCGGCTCGGGTGCCGCTCCTCACCGGCGTATCGGTGGCCGAACTTTTGGGGCGCGAACGGCTGTCGGGGGTGCGGCTGCGGCGGCACGACGGTCGGGAGCGCGTGCTGGCCTGCGACACGGTGGTGTTCACCGGTGACTTCATTCCTGACCACGAGCTGGCTCGGCGCGGAGGCGTGCTCCTCGACGCCGGGACGAGGGGCCCGGCGGTGGACACGTCGTTCCGTACGGCGTCCCCGGGCGTCTTCGCGGTGGGCAGCGGGGTGCACGCGGTGGAGCCGGCGCGGGTGGCGGCGGGGGAGGGGGTACGGGTCGCTCACGCGGTGCGAGGGCATCTCGGCGGCGGGGGGTGGCCGTGCGGTGCGGTGCCGGTGGTGGCGGATGCGCCCCTGCGGTGGGTGGCTCCGAACCGGCTCGTGCCGGGTGCTCGTGGGGGTCGCTTCGTCCTGCGGACGGCGGAGGCTCTGGTCTGCCCTGTTCTGGTGGTGAGGCAGGACAGGCGGTGCTTGTACCGGCAGCGGGTGCTGGGAACGGCTCTTCCCAACCGGGGGTTGTACCTCTCGGGGAGTTGGGCCGGGAAGGTGGACGCGGGTGGGGGGCCGGTGCGGGTGGCGGTCGGCTAGGGCCTCCTCAAACGCCGGAGGGCTGAAAGACATGTCCGGACCGGCGAAATATCCAGCCCGTCCGGCGTTTGAGGACGAACTCGGCGAAGCCGGTGATGACGGCAACGAGGCCCCCGCGCCGAGCGGGTTTTCGGGAAGGGGCGGGGTTGGGGAAAGAGAACCGCTCTTCCGCCCAGCGCAGCCTCCCCGTAGACTAAAACTAGCAGCGCTAATTTACGTACAGCTGAACCGCAAACGATCCGGAGCCGTATCGTGCGCCCAGTCCACTTCGCCGCAGCCCGCCGCACCCCCATCGGGAAGCTCCGCGGCGCCCTCTCCTCCGTACGCCCGGACGACCTCGCCGCCACCGTCGTACGCGGCCTCCTCGCGGGGACCCCCGACCTTGACCCCGCCCGGATCGACGACATCTACTGGGGCGCCGCCAACCAGGCGGGCGAGGACAACCGCAACGTGGCCCGCATGGCCGCCCTCCTCGCCGGTCTGCCGGAATCCGTGCCCGGCGCCACCGTGAACCGCCTCTGCGCCTCCGGCATGGAAGCCGTCACCGCCGCCGCCCGCACCATCGCGTCCGGCGAGGCCGACGTCGTCCTCGCGGGCGGCTCCGAGTCGATGAGCCGCGCTCCCTTCGTCCTGCCACGCCCTGACGAAGCGCTGCCGCACAAGATGGAGACCGCCGACACCCGCCTCGGGTGGCGCCTGGTCAACCCCGCGATGAAGGACCTGCACGGCGTCCTCGCCATGGGCGAGACCGCCGAAGAAGTCGCCGAGCGCCACGACATCTCCCGCGAACGCCAGGACACCTTCGCCCTCCGCAGCCACCAGAAGGCCACCGAGGCCCGCAAGAACGGCCACTTCGACGACGAGATCCTCCCCGTCACGCTGCCCGACGGCACCCTCGTGGACCGCGACGAATGCGTCCGTGAGGACACCTCGTACGAGAAGCTCAGCGGCCTGCGTCCCGTCTTCCGCAAGGGAGGCACCGTCACCGCGGGCAACGCGTCGCCGATGAACGACGGCGCCGCAGGCCTCCTCCTGGTCAGCGAGGAAGCCCTGAACAACCTCGGACTCGAATCCCTCGGGCGGTACGTCGCGGGTGCCTCCGCCGGCGTGCATCCGGACGTCATGGGCCTCGGGCCCGTCCCCGCCACCCAGAAGGCACTCGCCCGCGTCGGCTGGTCCATCGGCGACATCCAGGAGGCCGAGTTCAACGAGGCTTTCGCGGCCCAGGCCCTCGCCTGCGTCGACGCCCTGGGCATCGACCCGGAGCTGGTGAACCCGACCGGCGGCGCCATCGCCATCGGCCACCCCCTCGGCTGCTCGGGCGCCCGCATCCTGACCACGCTGCTGCACCGCATGCGCCGCACCGGCGCGGACCGCGGCCTCGCCACGATGTGCGTGGGCGTCGGCCAGGGCAGCGCCCTGCTCGTCGAGCGCGGCTGACCCCCTCCCGCAAGGCCGCACTGAACGCCGGCTCAAGGCTTCACGGAACAACGCTCAAGGCTGCACGGAACGCAAGGAAACGGAGCACCACCCATGGCCACGCTGTCCCTCGCCGCGATCCTCGCCGAGCCCGCCCGTCGCCGGCCGGGCCGCACCGCTCTGGTCGAGAATGAACTGCGGCTCACCTTCGGTGAGTTGTGGGAGCAGGCCCGCGCGCAGGCGGCAGCGCTCGTGAACCTCGGCGTCCGGCCGGGGGACCGCGTGGCTCTGATGGCGCCCAACACCGCTGAGTTCCCGCGCGCCTACTACGCGATCCTCGCCGCCGGCGGCGTCGTCGTCCCCGTACACCTCCTGCTCTCCGCGGAGGAGGTCGAGCACGTGCTGCGTGACAGTGGCGCCACCCTGCTGCTGTGCCACCCCGCGCAGGCCGGGACGGGCAAGGCCGCTGCCGCCGCCACCGGCGTACGGATGCTGACCCTGGGCGAGGGCGGTGAACTGGAGACCCTGGCGGGGGCAGCCGAGCCGCTGCCCAGCTACGTCACCCGCGAGGCCGACGACCCCGCCGTCGTCTTCTACACCAGCGGCACCACCGGCGTCCCCAAGGGCGCCGTGCTCAGCCACCTCAACCTCGTCATGAACGCGACCGTCTGCGCCTTCGACGCCCACGACGTGCGCAGCGACGACATCGCGCTCGGCGCGCTCCCCCTCTTCCACGCGTTCGGCCAGACCGTCTCGATGAACGCGACCTGGCGCGCGGGCGCCACGCTCGTCCTGCTGCCGCGCTTCGACGCCGCGCGGGCCATCGAGCTGATGGCGGCGGAGGGCGTCAACACCTTCCACGGGGTGCCGACGATGTACGTGAACCTCGTGGCCGCCGCTGCCACGGCGGCCGAGCTTCCCGCGCTGCGGCTCGCGATCTCCGGCGGCGCCTCGCTGCCCGTAGGCGTACTGGAACGCTTCGAGCAGGCCTTCGGCGTACCGGTCTACGAGGGGTACGGGCTCTCCGAGACCTCGCCCACCGCCTCCGTGAACCAGCCCGTCTTCGGCACCAAGGCGGGCAGCATCGGCCACCCGCTGTGGGGCGTCGACGTGGAGATCGCCCGCGCCGACGTCGAGGGACGGATCGAGCTGTTGCCGACGGGGGAGCTGGGTGAGGTCGTGGTCCGTGGCCACAACGTCTTCTCCGGCTACCTGGGGCGCCCGGAGGCGACCGCCGAGGCCGTCGTCGACGGCTGGTTCCGCACCGGTGACCTCGGGACCAAGGACGCCGACGGGTTCCTTGCCATCGTCGACCGCAAGAAGGACGTCATCATTCGCGGCGGCTTCAACGTCTACCCGCGTGAGGTCGAGGAGGTGCTCATGCGCCACCCGGACGTCGCGCAGGTCGCCGTGATCGGTCTGCCCGACGACGTGCACGGCGAGGAGATCTGCGCCGTCGTCGTCGCGGCGCCCGGCTCCGCGCCCGACGCCGGACAGATCACCGAGTGGTCCAAGGAGCACCTGGGCCGCCACAAGTACCCGCGCCGCGTCGAGTTCACCGGCGAACTGCCGCTCGGCCCCAGCATGAAGGTCCTCAAGCGGGAGCTGCGCGTCACCTACAGCGGGGCGTAGGTTTCGCCCCGGCATGGACATATCTCTCTGGGAATTCGCCGCGCTCGCCGCGGCCGCGGTGCTCGTCGGCTTCTCGAAGACCGCCGTCAGCGGAGCCAACACGGTCAGCCTCGCGGTCTTCGCCGCGGTCCTGCCGGCGCGCGAGTCGACCGGCGTCCTGCTGCCCATCCTCATCGCGGGCGACGTCCTGGCCGTCCTCACCTACCGCAGACACGCCCACTGGCCCACCCTGTGGCGGCTGTTCCCGGCCGTCGCCGGTGGCGTGGTCGTCGGCACGGTCTTCCTGATGTGGGCCGACGACGCCGCCGTCCGTACGTCGATCGGGGCGATCCTGCTGCTGATGGCGGCGGTCACGCTGTGGCGCCGCAGGGCCCCTGCCGCCGAGGACGACGAGGTGAAACCCTCGCGCGGCTCGCGACTCAAGGCCCCCTCCTACGGCGTGCTCGGCGGCTTCACCACCATGGTCGCCAACGCGGGCGGCCCGGTCATGTCGATGTATCTGCTCTCCGCGGGCTTCCGGAAGCTCGGCTTCCTGGGGACGTCGGCGTGGTTCTTCCTCATCGTCAACTCCTCCAAGGTGCCGTTCAGCGTGGGCCTCGGCCTGATCGACGCGCACTCGCTGCTGCTGGACGCGGCGCTCGTGCTCTTCGTGATCCCGGGCGCCCTCATCGGCAGGGCGGCCGTGCACCGGATCAACCAGCGTCTCTTCGAGCAGCTGGTGATCGGGGCCACGGTGCTCGGCGGCCTCCAGCTGCTGCTGCGCTGAACTGCTCGAACCCGGCCGCGAGCCGCCGCGTAGCCTCGGGGTCATGCATGTGCTCGTCCTCGGCGGAACCACCGAAGCCCGCAGGCTCGCCGCCGCCCTCGCCGCCCGCCCCGGAGTCCGGGTGACCACGTCCCTCGCGGGGCGCGTCGCCCGCCCGGCCGCGCTCGAAGGAGACGTACGCATCGGGGGGTTCGGCGGCGTGGACGGCCTGTCCGCCTGGCTGCGGGACCACGAGGTGGACGCCGTCGTGGACGCCACCCACCCCTTCGCCGCCACCATCAGCGAGCACGCGGCCCTGGCCGCGGCGGCCACCGGTGTGCCGTCCGTCATGCTGTGCAGGCCGGGCTGGCGGCCCGAGCCCGGTGACCCCTGGCACGAAGCAGCTTCGCTCGCCGACGCGGCGGCGCTGCTGCCCGCGCTCGGCCGCCGCGTGTTCCTGACCACGGGCCGTCTCGGCCTCGCCACCTTCGCGGACGCGCACGCGGTCCCGGGCCTGGCGGAACTCCACTTCCTCGTACGCTCCGTGGAGCCGCCGGAGCCGCCCCTGCCCCGCCACACCGAGGTGCTCATCGACCGCGGGCCCTACACCGTCGAGGGCGAGACGGCGCTGCTGCGCGAGCACCGCATCGACGTCCTGGTGACCAAGGACAGCGGGGGCGCCGCCACGGCGGCCAAACTCACCGCCGCCCGCGTGCTGTCGGTGCCCGTGGTGATCGTGCGGCGCCCGCGTCCCCCGGAGGGTGCGACGGTGCTGCCGGACGAGAAGAGCGTCCTGTCATACCTGGGCGTCGCCTCGGTCAAGTGACCTGATTCGTCGGCCGGTTAGGTGTCGCGCGGCGGCAGCCACTGGGTGATCCGGTCGAACAGGTCCCTCAGGGGCTCGCCGACCGACTGCCCGAACTCGGTCAGACCGTAGGTGACTTGGGGCGGAGTCGTCGGCTCGACCTCCCGCCGCACCAGGCCGTCCTTGACCAGCGCGCGCAGGGTCTGAGAGAGCATCTTCTCGCTCATGCCGTGGATGCTGTCGCGCAGCTCGTAGAACCGAAGGTCGTTGCTCCGCAAGGAGATCAGTACCCAGATGCCCCACCTGCTGGTCACGTGGTCGACCACGTCGCGCGCGGGGCAGTCGGTGTGAAACACGTCATACCGCTTGGCCGACTCGGTGTGCGTCAGCTGCGCGCCTTCACTCATGTCCGGAGCTTACCTCCAGGTACGTCCTTACGAAAAGTAAGCCGGGTTCCTAACGTCAACTCCCACAGCACACAACGGATCAGGAGCTGACAATGATCGTGGTGACCGGAGCCACCGGGAATGTGGGCCGACCCTTGACGCAGGCCCTGGCCGACGCGGGCGAGCAGGTGACGGCGGTGTCGCGGCACGCGACGGCGCTGCCGGACGGAGTCCGGCACGTGGCGGCCGACCTGGCCGAACCGGCAACCCTCGCACCCGCGTTGGAGGGAGCGAAGGCCCTGTTCTTCTTGCTCTCCGGCGACCTTCACGCTCCCGACGCCGACCCGGCAGGCATCATCGACCTGGCCGTCGCCGCCGGGGTGCGGCGGATCGTCCTGCTCTCCTCGCAGGGTGTGGCGACCAGACCGCTCGGTCCGTCGCGGGTCGCGGTCCGGGCGGTGGAGGACGCGGTGCGGGAATCCGGCCTGGACTGGGCTCTCCTGCGGCCGGGCGGCTTCGCCTCCAACGCCCTGGCCTGGGCGGAGTCCGTACGCACGCGGCGGACGGTCGCCGCACCCTTCCGTGACGTGGGGGTGCCGGTCGTCGACCCGGCCGACATCGGCGAGGTCGCGGCGGCCTGTCTGCTGGATGACCGGCACACCGGCGGGGTGTACGAGCTGACGGGCCCGGAGGTGATCACGCCGCGTCAGCAGGGGGAGGTGATCGCCGCGGCGGTCGGCTCGCCCGTGGGGTTCCACGAACTCACCCGCGAAGAGGCCAGGGCGGCGATGATCCAGTTCGTGCCCGCGGAAGTCGCCGACGACACCCTGGACATCATCGGCGCCCCGAATCCGGCCGAACTGCGGATCAGCCCGGACGTGGAACGGGTCCTCGGCCGCGCCCCGCGCTCCTTCGACGACTGGGTCGCCCGGCATCTCGCAGCGTTCCGCTGAGACAGGACCTTCGGACGAGCCCGCGCACCCGGTGCCGTCAGGCCTTGCCCGACGGCACCGGGACCGGCCGCCTCGCCTCGGGGGCCAGGCCATGCTCCAGGTCCTCCACGAGCAGCCGCTTCGCGATCACATCGACCGCCTTGACGAGGTCCTGGTCGGCGGGGCGGCCGCTGTCCTTCTCCACCTGCTCGCCCAGCCACTTGGCCCACGCCCTGCCGATCACGTCGGCCTCGCGTTCACCGGCGGGGGTGTGTGAGAAGAGCATCCCGGAGCGCGTCAGGAAGCCTTCCTCGACCATGCGGTCGAAGACCGGCACCAGGACTTCCGCCGGCAGGTGCCGCCGGGCGGCGATCAGGCTCAGATTCGAGTGACCGACCATCCGGTCGAAGAGCGTGACCTGCATGACGGCCCACGCGCCCGCGACGTCGAGCCGGGTGTCGGAGTCACGCATGATGCGACGAGCGGTATCCATGCCGGTACTGCGGATGATGTTGCCGACCGTCAGCTCGAGCACCCGGTCCGAGCTGCCGCTCGACGTGGGCGACGCGAACCCCTCGCCCATGTCCGACGAACTCATCCGCGCACTGTCCCGCAGCCGCACCTGCTTGAGGAAGAGGGCGACGAGGAACCCGAGCAGCGCCACGGGCACCGTCCACAGGAACACGGTGTGCAGTGTGTCGGCGTACGCCTTGATGATGGGCGCGGCCGCCTCCGCGGGAAGATCGTGCAGCCCCTGCGGACTCTGCGCGGCCTTGGCCACCACGGCGGGGTCGGCGGCCCCGGCCTGCGCCGCCGCGGCGACCCCGTCCTCCAGGTTCGGCTTCAGCGTGTTGGCGTAGATGGTGCCGAACACGGCGGTGCCGAAGGAGCTGCCGAGCGTACGGAAGAAGGTGACCCCGGAGGTCGCCGTACCCAGGTCCGAGTAGACGACGGTGTTCTGCACGGCGATGGTGAGGACCTGCATGCAGAGCCCGATACCGGTACCGAGGACGAACATGTACAGCGATTCGAGCCAGGTGCTGGTCTCGCTGCCCATGAGCGAGAGCAGATAGAGCCCGAGAGCCATCACCAAGGCGCCGATGATGGGAAAGATCCGATAGATCCCGGTCTTGCTGACCACATTGCCGCTGAAGATCGACGCGATGAGCAGCCCGATCACCATGGGCAGCGTCCGCACGCCCGAGATCGTGGCCGAGTCCCCGTCGACGTACTGCAGATAGGTGGGCAAAAACGTCATCGCGCCCAGCATCGCGAAGCCGACGATGAAGCTGAGGACCGAGCAGACCGTGAAGACGGGGTTGGCGAAGAGCCGCATCGGCAGCATCGGTTCAGCGGCCCGCGTCTCGACCACGCAGAACAGCCCGAGCGCGATCGCGCCGCCCACGAACAACGCGATGATCGTGCCCGAACCCCACGCGTACTGGTTGCCGCCCCAACTCGTCGCCAGGATCAGGGCGCTGGCACCGATCGCGACGAACGCGATGCCGAGATAATCGATGACTGGACGCACCGCCGACTTCACGACGGGGATGTTCCGCGCCGCGGCGATCACCACGACGATCGCGATGGGCACGTTGACGTAGAAGGCCCAGCGCCAGGTCAGATGGTCGGTGAAGAGCCCGCCGAGAAGCGGCCCGATGACGGTGGCGACCCCGAAGACGGCACCGATCGCACCCTGGTACTTCCCGCGCTCGCGCAGCGGGATCACGTCGGCGATCAACGCCATCGAGGTCACCATGAGCCCGCCCGCACCGATGCCCTGCAGCGCGCGCCAGGCGATGAGCAGCGTCATGTTCGTCGACAGGCCGCACAGGAACGAACCGGTGATGAAGACGATCGCCGAGACCTGGAAGACGATCTTGCGCCCGAACAGGTCGCCGAACTTGCCGACCAGGACCGTGGCGACGGTCTCGGCGAGCAGATACGACGTCACGACCCACGACATGTGCTCGGCGCCGCCCAGATCCGCCACGATCGTGGGCAGCGCGGTGCCCACGATGGTCTGGTCGAGTGCGGCGAGCAGCATTCCCAGCATGATCGTCACGAAGACGATGTTGCGGCGACGCTTGTCCAGGACGGGCGGCCCCTGGGCAGGGGCCTCGGCGGCGGGCTCGGCGGTGGTGGTCACCCCGTCACCCTCACACCGCGCATGGGCGTGTGCATGCGGGGCCGGTCCGGTCCGGTGACGGCGGCCCTGCGGGCCGCGCGCCCGTTCGCTCAGTCCAGGTTGCGGCGCAGCAGATAAGTGTCCATGATCCACCCCTTGCGCTCACGCGCCTCGGCCCGGAGGGTCTCGATGCGGGGACCGGCTTCGTCGAGCGGACCGGAGACGAGGATCTCGTCGGCGGTCCCGATGTAGGCACCCCAGTAGATGTACATGTCACTGCCCTCCGCCCCTTGGTACTGCCGGAACGCCTGCTGGGCATCGAGCATGACCACGACATCATCGACACCCTCGGGGAAGCCGCCGTCGGCGAGACGGCGCCCGGTGGTGATCTGCACGGGGCGCGCGACGCGGTTCAGGCCGGTGCGGTGCCTGGCGGCGAGCGAGGAGACACTGCTGATACCCGGCACGACGTCGTACGAGAAGGTCAGCTCGCCCCGGTCGAGGACCTCCTCCAGGATCCCGAGCGTGCTGTCGTACAGCGCGGGGTCGCCCCACACCAGGAACGCGCCGCACTGATCCGCTCCCAGCTCATCGGCGATCAGCCGCGCGTAGATGTCCGCACGGCGGCTGCGCCAGTCCCCGACGGCGGGGGAGTAGTCAGCGCCGCCCGCCTTGCGGTCGCGCGCGGGGTCCCGTGCCTCGACCACCCGGTAGGCGCCGTCGGCGCGGTGCGCGTCGAGGAGATCACGCCGCAGCTGGACCAGGTCGTCCTTCTCCCCGCCCTTGTCGAGGATGAAGAACACGTCGGTGCTCTTCAGAGCCTTGACGGCTTGCAGGGTCAACTGGTCGGGGTCGCCCGCGCCGATGCCGATGACATGAATCTTTCGCACGCCGAGAGTCTGCCGTACGGACGGGTCACGGGGGTGGGCGGGTCGCGCCGCCGCGTGGGCGGTGCTGTTGTGCCCGGGGCGGCTGTGAGGTCCGGCCTTGCGGCGTCACGCGCGACCGGCCGTGCCCCGCCGATCGGAGCGGTCGGTCATGTCGGCGCGACCAGGGCCCACCACGCTCCACCGCGTCAGACGCCGTCGGCGCCGCGCAGCCGTGGTGCGTGCTCGGCCGCGTCCACCGTCCGCCCGTCCGCCTCTTCCGGGGTCCCCTCTACCAGGGACTCCGCCAACTGCTGTGCCCACGACACAAGTCCGTCCACGTCGATCCCGTACGGCCGCTCCTCCCGCTTCGCCGCGCCGATCGCGCCCGCCCCCCTGAGCAGCAGCCGCGCCCCGCCCGTGAGGTTGCCGCGGGCGGAGTGGGTCAGCCCAACGGCCAGCTGCGCGAGCCCCTTCCACAGGTCACGCTCGTCCTCGGGCCCCGACTTCCAGGCATCCTCGAAGACCTCGTGCGCGTGGAAGGGGCGACCGGCGTCGAGCAGCGCCTGCGCCTGAGTGACGGTCTCCTCGGGGGTACGCGTGACCCCTTCGGGCTGCCGTTCCACGCCTTCGGTGCCGTACGGCAAAGGCCGCCCGAGACCGTCACGCGGCCGCGCGTTACGGGCCCGCCCTTCGGTGTCACGGTCACGGCCACGGTCATCACGGTCATCGGGTCGAGGTGCGGTGCTCATACGGCGATTGTCCCTCGCCAGGCGTCCGGCGGGGGGCGAGGACCACTACCGAACGTGGGGTAAAGTTCTGTCTGCGCGATCACGCAGAACACCGCGGGACACGCGCACCGGGACGTGGCGCAGCTTGGTAGCGCACTTGACTGGGGGTCAAGGGGTCGCAGGTTCAAATCCTGTCGTCCCGACGGAAACGTCGCAGGTAGGGGCCATCTTCGGATGGCCCCTACTTCGTGTTTGGGAGCAATTCTGGGAGCGGGGAGCCGCTCCCTGTGCTCCCAGGGAGCGGGAGTCTGGGAGCGACGTCAACCGGCGGTCGACGGACGGTCACCGATCCGGTCGCTCCCAGGGAGCATCTCCGCTGCCCGGCCTGGTGGACGAGACAAGGGGTCGCATTGTTCGCCCCCTTGTCCGAATACTCGTCATGGGGCCGTGCTCCCACTGGACCCCTTGACGGTTTTCACCGACCCCATGTCTGCGGGGGCTCCCTGTCTCGGTGCACACGTCATCCAGAGGTTGAACGCGGTGGCGAGATGCGGTGCAGGTCGGACGGGGTGGTGGCTGGGCACGCCTGCTCCTGTAGGTCCCCTTGTCACGGCGCAAGTGGATGCTGGCGTCTGTAGGGCGCCGTATAGAGATACTGATACTCCGGGCGGGTGTGTGTCTCTCCCGGCGTGGCCGGGCCCACGCGCCGAGGAGCCTGGGTCGTACTCGCCATACTTGAGGAAGACGGCGACCGCTGAGGGTCTTCGGCTCGTGAGGTGCCAGAGAACCAGGATGGCAGCTGCTGTACATACGGTGGTGCTGCTTTCACTGCAGCCTTCTTAACGTAGGGCTCGCTCGACGGGAGAGGGCCCGCTGTCGAACTGAGGGCCAGCGGGAATGACACAGCCGCCCTGGTCGCGTACTGAGGCACCGGTCGAGCGGCGGCCGGGCACCGCGGCTGGGAAGAGGTAAGCCCGCGGATAGCCGCGCGGGCCCTGCCTCAATCTGGGGCTGTCTGGGCTCCTGTGGTCTGTTGAAGGCAAACCCTTCGGTAAGCCTCACGACGTATCGCCGCTAGCAACAAGTCTCTTGGTCCTCGTGCCTCCACCACGGCGGTGCGGCAGGCGAGTGGGTGGGCGTTCTGGGCGCGGGCCTGACTTCTGAACAGTTCAACTACTGGCGCCGCCATCACTTTGGGTGGAGGAGAGCCCGAAGTTCTTGGCCCACGTTGCCACTACGAAGGCGGCGGCAACCGTGGCGACCGCAACGCCGAGCCCGGACGACGACAGGGCAAGAGCGGCGACAATACCGCCAAGCACTAGCGTGAAGACCGTAAGCGCTAGGGTCTGACGCCGCCACGCCGTACGCGCACGATGCTCGCTGAGAAGGTTCTCGTCGTCACCAACGACGGATACGAGATCCCGGAGGTTCGGCCCCGCCAAGACCGTCAGCAGCCGTCCTACTTCACCGATTGCCTGCTGCCGGCCGTCGTCCGTCCGGTCAAGTTCAATTGCGTCACGCAGCGTGCGTACGTGCGTTGCGGCGGCCGCATAATGCCGCACGACCTGAGGCATGGGGTTCCTCCCGTCAGGAAGGGCCCGTTTGACGGCGTATTTCTCCAGGGCGCGAGCGAGGTCCTCCAGAGCATGTACGGCTGAGATGTGGGGGGAATGAAAGGGTTCCTTGCCCGACGGCTCCCGTCCAGACGCCTCGAACGGCACCAGTAGTGCCTCGTAGGACCGACGCGCGGCGGCGGTCACGACCTCGGTCGTCCAACGCTGCATCCCAGGGCCCATGGCCAAGAGGTTTAGTCCGATCGTGAGCAGCGCTGGCACTAGCAGGGCCACGCCCGCTAGAGGCACACGCCACGAGGACCAAGCACTGGCCATGAGGGAGAGCGAGAGCGCTCCGCCGGCGTTGAAGGACAGCATGGAAGTACTGATGATCTTGACCGCAGAAGCCCTTGATGATGCCTGGAAGAGCACGTCGTCACGCTGCATGTAGTTCAGGGCTGGCTCCGGCAACGTGGCCAAGTTGCTCGAGCTGATCTTCGACTCCAGATCAGTCCGTCGCTCGACTGCGCGCTTCAACGCCCAGTGCCACACCACACGTTCGAGTAGCGTCCGTCTGCCCCGCCGCTGAGACGTCGCCGTCATCATCAGTGCCCAAAGCGACATCGTCCAGGCAGTGATGGCGAGCGCCGCCATATCACCTCGGGTCATGCGTCCCCCTACACATCGCTAGGCTTGGGGCGGCCCTGTGCTGTTTGCTGGCCGACCACAACCCGTTTACACAGGTGCGCCGTTGAGACGCTTCGGTTACAAGCACACGCCCAGACACCGACGCGAGAGGCCATCGTGCCCCCCCTGCCCATCACCCGTCCTACACACCGCAACCGAGACCTTTTTCGAGGCCCTTCGCTCACTCTGGCGCCCGGCCGTCTGGCTCCGCTCGATGACCATGCTTGCCGAGGGCTGCGTCCAGGGAAGTGGTGTACGGGTTCGACCTGATCCAGGGGTTTGCTCCGGCATTGCGACTATGCCCGCATAGTTGAATGGCCACCGGCTGATCTTTGAAGTGGTGAACCAGCGACGAACGCGTCAATCCCCGCACCGGCTGGTGCCCGCGCGAGTGGGACACCTGCGCTAGAACCGTCGAAATGGCCATCCCCAAGCTGAGCCGGGGCAGTTACTTCCCGCGCTGGCTTATCGAACGACGCCGCCGCACCGAATAGGTTGGTGCCGGTCAGGTATGTGAGACGAAGCAACACAAGCACTCACCCTCCCCCATCGCCGAAGGTGCTCCTAAGTTGCATGGACGACAGTTTCGGCAGGCGCAGAGCTGTGGACGAGGGGCAGAGGGAACGTATTGCCCCTGGAGGTGTCGTCGGACGGATCTGAGGCGGTCGCCGCTCAGTCTTCTCCTTTAACGCGCCCCATCAGGCGGTTGATCTGCTTGTCGAGGTTGCGTACCTGGGTTGAGTCGGATCCGAAGGTGGCGACCAAGAGAGGGCGGACCGCTTCGAGCTCCGCCAGTGCTTCGTCTTGATGTCCGGAGGCGGCGAGCATCTGGGCGATGACGAAGCGCGACTCGCGGATTTGGTCTGCGGTGTCGCGGCTTGCCGAGGAGTCGGCGTTCTGTACGTAGAAGCGGAGTTGGGGCAGTGCCTTGTCCGGCTTGCCGATCTCTGCGTACGCGTGGCCCGCGTGGTAGGCGCAGTCAAGTACGTACGAATCGGTTGAAGGTAGATGCTTGTGGTAGTCGCGGCCGACGACTTGGAAGAGCGAGGCGGCGCGGGTGTACTCGCCGGCGTAGAAATGTGCGGCGGCGAGGAAGTGGCGCAGGCGCAGGTCCAGGAACGGGTCGTGGGCAGCGCGGGCAACACCGTCCTCAAGAAGTCGGATGGCCTCGGAGGGATGATCGTTGTCCAGCAGTACCCGAACGTTGGCCTGCAGCTCTTCGGCCTCACCATCGGTGAGCCTACCTCGGACGGTGGGCTGCTCCCGCTGCTTAGCCGGGGCCAGGAGGGGACGGCGGAAGGGGCGCGTCGGGTCTCGGCTCTCGTCGCCGCTCGTAGTCGGATCGCTCGGGGCCGATGCCAGGGGCAGAAGGGCCTCGTAGACGGCCTCTGCCGATGGCCTCTCCTGCGGGTCCTTCGCGAGCATCGACGCCAGCAGCGCGTCAAGAGCGACTGGGACGTCTGCTCGTCGGCCTTGGGCAGAGGGGGCAGGTGTCTGCAGATGGTGGGCCCGCAGCGGCATGCTGTCGGTCCCGTGGAAGGGCACGTCGCCAGTCAGTAACTCGCAGAGCAGGCAGCCGAGCGAGTAGATGTCCGAGGCGACAGTCACCGCCTTGCCGAGACACTGCTCCGGAGACATGTAGGGCGGGGTTCCGACGGTCTTGTCGATCTGGGTCAGACGCGGCAGCGCGCCCGCGCCGCGCAGGATGGCGATGCCGAAGTCGAGGACCTTTACCAGGCCGCCATTGACGAGTATCACGTTGGAGGGCTTGATGTCGCGGTGGACGATGTCGACGCGGTGCACGTCGGCCAGTACCGCCGCAATCTGCGCCGCGATCGACGCCGCCCAAGCCACGGTCGGCGCCGCGTCGGCGTAATCCGAACGGTCGAGAACCGCCTCCAGCGTCGAGCCGCGCAGCAGCTGCATGACGAGCCAGAGCTGCGCGCTGCCATCGGGAGCGGTCTCGACACCCGTGTCATAAACCGCAGGGATCCCAGGATGCTCTAGCTGTGCGGTGGTACGGATCTCGCGTAGGAACCGCTTGCGATCGCGCTCCAGACCGTCGAGGATCTCCGCCGCCTCAGGACTGTCAGGCAAAGCCGGGATCGCGGAGGTCGACGAGGGGCGAAGCACCTTGATCGCGACGCGTCGGTCCAGACGCTCGTCGTAGCCGTGGAACACCTCGCTCATGCCGCCGCGGCCGATCGAACCGTCCACCCGGTAGCGCCCTGCGAGCAGCGGTCTCTCGGCCGATTGTTCCGTACTGTCCGTCACGCCCCACCACTCCTACCCCGAGATCTACAGAGCGTACGGCTCCGCCCGCCCCACTGCTTGTCACTTGCAGCGCTTACTGCTCGATCGCCTGGCCTCCGGTTTCCCGGCGCATTTCACTGCGCAGCTTCGCCAGGGCTTCGTCCCGCGCTGGTTCGGTGATGATGCGGTAGGCGCGCTTGCGGGCTGCTTCCTTGATCGCTTTCTGGAACTCGTTGTTGTCGAAGTACAGCTTCATGAAGTCGGTGTTGCGCTCGGCGTTCTCCGCGACGATGTCGTCGAGCCGGTCGTCGGCAACTTGTCCGAAGCGGGCCTCGTCGTTCATGAGCGCAACCTGCTGCATCGCGGTGTCCTCGACCAGGCCAACGACCTGCTGGTAGACGAGGATCTGGTCGGAGGTGCTGAGGTCGAGTCCGAATCGGTCGTTGAGCTCTTCGATGATCTCGGAGAGCGGCTTCACCTCCGGCTCCCGGTAGCCCCCGCCGTCGGCGGCGTGCCCCCGGACATCGCGGTCACCGACGGCGGACAGCGACACGTTGTGCCGTCCGGTGAACTCAAGGCGGAAGTGACTCAGGTCCGCGTCCCCTATGTCGACCGAGGTGGAAGGGCGCCCGGGCAGACGGATTAGCAGGATCCTGCCGTACTGGTAGAGGCGTTCCAGGTCCCGGTCACCCCAGTCGACGATTTGGGCGATGAGGCTGTAGGCGCGTACGTAGTCCTGCAGCGCGCCCCGGAAGTCTTCCCGTTCGTCGTCTGTTTCCAGAGCATCGAAGCGGTCGAGGGCTGGCTTGAGGTACTCGTGGAGCTCGGCGTGCAGCTTCCGCTCAGCGGCGTCCGGCATCCGGCCGGGACCGGCTGCGGACAGGACGCGGATGAAGGCCTCCATCTCCGATGCCGCCAGGAGGCCGTATCCCATTACCTCGTGCTGCTTGGTGTAGAGGAGGTTGGGGTCGCTCGGCTCGGTGATGGTCGTCTCGAACCAGTCCTCGAAGGCGGCCTGGATGTCGGAAGCCTCGTTGACGAAGTCGAGAATATGCACGTCGTCTTGCGACTTGAGCGGGTGGATGCGGTTGAGCCGAGACAGCGTCTGCACAGCCGCGACACCGGTCAGCGGCTTGTCGACGTACATCCCGCACAGCAACGGCTGGTCGAAGCCAGTCTGGTACTTCTCCGCGACGACCAGCAGCCGGTACTCCTCCTGGGCGCGGGCGACCGCCTGTGGATCGTCGGCCTTGGTGTAACCGAACCTGTCCGGCAACTGGCCCTCAGGGAAACCGTTGAGCTGGGCCTCGGTGAACTCCAGGCCGGCGTCGTCCTTAAGCTGCCCGGAGAATGCGACGAGCGCGCCACAGTCGTTGTACCCGCGCAGCGTGACGTACGCGCGGATCGCTTGGTAAAGGTCCAGTGCGTGCTGACGGCTGCTGGTGACGACCATGGCCTTGGCTCGGCCTCCGAGCCGGCCGGTGATGTTCTCCCGGAAGTCGTCGACGATCAGCCGCGCCTTCTGCTCCAAGGACTTGGGGTGCTGCTCGGCGTAACGGACGAGTTTGGTTTTGGCCTTCTTCTCGTCGACGTCGGGGTTGGAGATGGCCGACTCCGCTTGGTCGACGGCGGCGTTACGCAGCCGCCACTTGGTGTTGTAGGTGATGTAGTTGGCGAGCACGTCGAGGATGTAGCCCTCGTCGATCGCCTGTCGCATCGAATAGATGTGAAAGGGCACGTACATGCCCTGCTCGCCGGTGCGCTGGTTCACCCGGTCCGGGTCGAAGGTGCCGAACAGCTTCAGGGTGGGCGACTTCGGGGTGGCGGTGAAGGCGAAGTAGGACAGGTTTGGCTGCTTGCCGCGTACCCGTGTCATGTACTCCACGGGGTCCTCGTGCTCCTCGCGAGCCGGAACATTCGAACCGAGCGCCTGCTTGATCTTGATCGCCGATTCACTGCCCTGTGAGGAGTGCGCCTCGTCGATGATGACCGCGTAGCGCTTGCCGGACAGGCCCATGTCGGCGATCTTCTTCAGCACGAACGGGTACATCTGCAGGGTGCTGATGACGATCTTCGAGGTGGAGTCGTCCAGGGAGTTGGCGAGCTGGGTCGAGTCCTCGTCGATCTTTTTGACGACGCCCGGGGTGTGGTCGAACTGGAAGATGGTCTTCTGAAGTTGCCGGTCGAGGACCACCCGGTCCGTGATCACTATGATCTTGTTGAAAACTGGCTGGTTGGCGGCGTCGAATAGGGTGGAGAGGCGATGCGCCAACCAGGCAATCGTGTTTGACTTGCCGGAGCCGGCCGAGTGCTGGACCAGGTAATTGTGCCCGGCCCCGTGTTCCCGCGCGTGGGTGACCATCTTCTGTACGGCGTCCCACTGGTGGTAGCGCGGGAAGATGCGGGGTGAGGTGTGCGGGTTCTCCTTCGCACCCCTCTTGTCCGGGGCCTTGACGTGGATGAAACGGTGCAAGATCTCCAGCCAGTTGTCGCGCTGCCAGATCTGCTCCCACAGATAGGCGACGCTGTACGAGCCGGGGGCGGCGGCCGGGTTCCCAGCCCCGCCGGACACGCCGGGGCCCTTGGAGCCGAGGTTAAACGGCAGGAATTCCGTATCGGCACCGTGTAGCCGCGTGGTGATGAAGGCCCGGTCGGGGTCAACGGCGAAGTGGACCAAGGCCCGTTTGGCAAAGAACACGTCGTTCGGGTCGCGGTCGCGACGGTACTGCGCGACGGCGTGGTCGGCGTTCTGGTGGGTGTTCGGGTTCTTCAACTCGACCGTGGCGACCGGCAGACCGTTGACGAAGAGCGCCACGTCGAGTGAGCGGCGGGGGTGACGGGTGCTGTAGTGCAGCTGACGGGCCAGGGTCAGCACGTTCGCGTTGTACTCGGCGAGTGCGTCCACGGCCAGGGTGTGGCCGGGGCGGAAGTACACCAGGTCGATCTGTACGCCTCGGTCGCGCACGCCCTGGCGCAGAACATCCAGCACGCCGCGTGCATCGACCTCGGCTGCGACGCGTTCCGCGAACTGGCGCTTGGCGGTGTTCTGGTCGCCGCCATAGAAACCGATGAGTCGGTCCCAGGCCTTCTGCTGCGTCGCGTCGATGAAGCGGTACATCTCGCCAGCGTCGATACCGAGCTCGACATTGAATGTGCCTTGGGCGCGGGACCAGCCGCGCGCGAGCAGCTCGGCTTCGACGCTGGACTCAAATGCGTCTTCGGAGTGGGCTCCGCGGATGCTCATACGATGCCTCCGGACTGGGACGAACGGCTGGCGGTCGTGACATCGAACTGTCCGGTGACGGCGGCGATGATCAGAGCCTGGCGACGTTTGGTGAGGAGGGCGTCCTGGCCCTCGATTGCACTCCTGATCGCCTCAATTACTGCTGTTTCCTGGCTGATGTGCCGAGCAATAGTCCGCTGTACGGGCAGTGGTGGTACGGAAAGGTGCAAATCTGCGATATCGCCAAGGCCGAGGCCGACCTTGGTCCCGCCATAACTGTTCCCAGTCAACTGCCCCTTTGCTGCGGGCGACTTAATAGCGTAAGCAAGCCATTCGGGATCGCAAATAGACAAGGTCGGGCGTACAAGGGCGATATGCTGACTAACGTTTCCGTTTACTGCGATGCCGTCAACGATAGCAACTGACCCGATGTCTGCGGTGATGCTTACCAGAATGTCCCCAGGCTTCGTTCTGGTTCGTTCGCGTTCAGGACCACGAGGGGCCGTGACGCGAGCCATGTTAGAAGTATCTAGCTTTACTCCTCTGCGTGGAATATTCAAGATTCGCAAGAATGGGGTCCCTTCGTCCGCGATCAAATCACCCCATCCGCGCGGCCCGCTGGTAATTCGAGAAGCTAGATGCTTAAGGCGAACGAAGCTACTTCCATCTGCTCGGTATGAAGCATCGAGTAGCGAGGGTTCGCGAGTGTTGAGGCGATTGATTTGAGTGCGACGCCGCTCAACGATCTGGTCAATCCGGGATGTTTCGACGTCGAGGAAGTCGGAGATGCGGCGCTGCTCATCGAGGGGTGGAATGGCGCAATGTTCGGCCAGGAGGGCCTCAGCGTCGAGGTTCTGGATCCCTGTTGTCTGCTTGATAAACTGTCGTGTGAATCCTGACCAGTAGAGGCCATTCAATAGGTAGCAGGCGAATCGAGAGTCAACGGACGCCGTAACCTTCATCCGGGCATTGAAGTTCGAGCAAACCGTGGGAACATCGAGATCAAAGAGAGCGACACTGCCGACTGGTTGATCTGCGCTGCCCCCAGATTTTTCGATCACCAAGTCTCCGCGCGATAGCTCGTGGTCTCGACGGACGCTAGGCGCGACGCTTCTGCGTGGCATCTTTGCGGAAATGATTCGACTGGTCGTGCGATCAAAATCGGTTCCCCGGGCGCAAAAAACATCGCTTTGACCATCGGGATCATCACCCCAAGTGCCATTGCGGACAGAGGTGAAGAGATTCTTGAGTCGGGTATCACGCCACCCAGTCTTCGAAGTCACGCCGACACCTCGCCCAGCAGCTTCTGGATCTGCACCTCAAGCTCGCGCAATTCTTCGTCGATGTCCGCCAGTGGCCGTGGCGGCGTGTACACGTAGAAGTGCCGAGTGAAGGGGATCTCGTAGCCGATCTTCGTCTTCTCGTGGTCGATCCAGGCGTCCGGGACGTGCGGGGTGACTTCGCGGGTGAAGTAGGTCTCGATGTCCTCGTCCAGCGGAATGTTCTCGTAGTCGCGCAGATCAGGGTCCGGGAGGATCGTCTCGATGCCGGCCTTCTTGGTCTTCTGGACCTCGCCTTCGGGGTCGGCGACGGAGACCGCGCCCCAGACGCCCTTGAGGAGCGCTGCCGAACCAGGCCACTGCGCGCCGTATGCCGCGACGGCTGCGTGAAGGGCGTCTCGCGCGTCCTGCTTTGTCCACCACACCGAGCCTGTCAGCCCGCGCAATGCTTCGACCAGGGCCTTACGGCCGTCCCACTTGGTGAGTGCCTTCGCGTTCTCCAGCGCGGCGAGGGAGTCCTCGGTGATCTCGAAGCGCAGCTTCAGAGGGCGTTCGACGGTGATGCGGTGGTAGCCGAAGTCGCGGGTCTTGAAGACCTTGACCTTGGCGTGGTCCGGGTGGTTCTCGTTGACCGCGCCGGCGAGTGCGTCGACGTACAGCTCGGTGATGTGCTTGATCTGCTCGTCGTTGATCTGCTTGCGCTTGTCACCGAAGGATTTGCGCATCTTCTCCCACTGGTCGCGGGCATCGAGCAGGGCCACCTTGCCGCGCAGCGCCTCGGGCTTGCGGTTGGAGAGGATCCAGAAGTACGTGGAGATACCGGTGTTGTAGAAGAGCTGGTCCGGGAGGGCGACGATGCCCTCCAGCCAGTCGTTTTCCAGGATCCACTGCCGGATCTTCGACTCGCCGGACTCGGCCGCGCCGGTGAAGAGCGGCGAGCCGTTGAAGACGATGCCCAAGCGGGCCCCCTTGCCCTCAACGGGTTCCATCTTCGAGAGCAGGTGCTGGAGGAAGAGGAACGATCCATCGTTGATGCGGGGTGTGCCCGCGCCGAAGCGGCCGGCGTGGCCGATCTCAGTCTCGGCCTCGACCTCGTCCTTGACCTTCTTCCACTCCACGCCGAACGGTGGGTTGGCCAGCATGTAGTCGAACTTCTGGTCCGGGTAGCCGTCGTCGCTGAAAGAGTTCCCGAAGTGGATGCGGCCGGGCTGGTTGCGCATGAGCATGTCCGACTGGCAGATGGCCCAGGACTCTGCGTTGAGTTCCTGCCCGAAGAGGTAGACCTTGGCCTTCGGGTTAATCGACTTGATGTGGTCCTCGGCCGCGGTAAGCATGCCGCCGGTTCCGCAGGCGGGGTCGAGGATGTTGATGACCTGGCCCTCGCCGGCGATGGTCTCGGCGTCCGGGGCGATGAGCAGATTGACCATCAGCTTGATGACTTCGCGAGGGGTGAAGTGCTCACCGGCGGTCTCGTTGGAGTCTTCGGCGAATTTGCGGATCAGGTGCTCGAAGACGTAACCCATGTCGTGGTTGGAGAGCTTGTCGAGGTCATGCATCGTATTGAACTTGCCGACGACCTTGTAAAGAATCTTCGCGCCCGCGAGCTTGGTGATCTCGTTGTCTAGGTCGAAGCGGGACAGGATCTTCCGGACGTTGGGGGAGAAGCCGTTGATGTAGTCGCGGAGGTTCTTCGCGACGTTCGGGGCGTCCGAGGCGATCGAGGCGAAGTCCTGATCGGAGGTGTTGTAGAAGGACAGCTTGGCGGCGAGCTCCAGCAGCCGGTCCTTGTTCTGGACCTCCAGCGACGCGTTGCGCGCGCGTACCGCGTCGCGGGTCGGCGCCATTACTGCATCGAGACGACGCAGCAAGGTGAACGGCAGGATCACCTGCCCGTACTCATGGCGCTTGTAGTCGCCGCGCAGCAAGTCGGCAACCGACCAGATGTCGTTCGCCATCTTGGTGTGCGTGGGTGCTGAGGTCACAGATCTCTCGTCTCGTCGTCAGCCGGCTCGGCTTCATCAGTGTGCTGCGAGGTGGTGAACTCCGGTGCCAGAACACCGGTGGTCAGTCCGTGGATGGTCTGCTTGATGACGTGCGTGCTCGTTCTCGCGAGCGTGGTGAGTACGTCCTCGAGCTGCTGGAGGTGGCGGAACGCATCTCCGTAACGGCGTTGATCAGGGAGGGGCATGCGGGGAACGCGGCAGCGGCGCAGGTCCTCGCGGCTGAGTACGCCGAGGGTGTTGGATACCGGCAGCGCGTTGGCGTCGATGCGCAGGAAAGTGGCGAGGAAATGTGAGTCCAGCCGGGTGCCGTCGATCTCGATTACCTGTGCGATGCCGATGTCATCCTCGGCGCTGCCGGTAGCAACGACCGGCGGGCGGCCGAGAGTCCGAAGTAGCAGGTCGCCTGCGCGTGGGGTGGTCTCGCGGGAGCGGATTTTCAATGCACCCGCACGTTCCAGCTCGCCAAAGGTCACGTACACGTGGTGTGCCGGCTTCGGCGACGTGGCGAAGCGCGGAAGGCCTTGGCCGATGCGCATGTACATGTCCTGCAGTCGGTCGGTGACCTGGAGGAAGTCCTCGGGACTCGCCTCGGTATGCGAGTTGATGTGCCGGGAGGGCAGAAGGTTGGCATCGCCGTTGAGGAGTTCTCGGCGGGGAACGGCGCGGAATATTGTCGAGTGGGCATCTGCGAAGAGGCGTTCCCACGCAGCGAACTCCTGGGGCACGTCGGCCGGATCGCCCAGTCCTGCGAGGTCGACCATGCGCACCGTCTCCGTGGCGACAGCATCGTAGGGGCGTTGCAGCACCCAGAGACAGAACTCGGTGTCAGTCGCCGATCCCATTCCCTTCGGCAGCGTGATCACGTCGCGCAGGGCCCCGGAACGTACCAGTTCGGCGCGGATGTGTTCTCCGGAGGGCTGGACACCCGTACGGGGTGGCACCGCGATCACAGCCAGGCCGCGGGGCCGTAGATGGGCGTAGCAATGCTGGACCCAGGCCAGCTCGCTGTCACGTGGAGCAGGGACGCCGAATACCCAGCGCGGATCGGTGCCCAGCTCGTCGGCGGGCCAACGGGGCAGGTCGAGAGGAGGCTCGCAGACCACGGCCGCCGCTTTACCTAGGTAGGCGTCGAGCTGATTGTCCAGGAAGGAGTCACCGGTGTGGATCTCGTACGGTGCCCCGTGGGCGTTGCTGCGTAGATTGTGGGCGGCGGCCGAGGCGTCCAACTCCTCGACTTCCTGGCCAACGAGCTTGACGGCATCCCCGAATCGATCCGCGACGGCCATCAGCAACGTGGCCTTGGAACAAGCTGGGTCGAGTACTGCCGGTTCCTCCGTGAAACCCGCTTCAATCGGTCGCCCCACGGCTGTGGTGCGTGGCAATAGGGCCACCATCGCCCTGGCCAGCAGCTGTGCGAACCCTAGGTTCGCGACTCCATGCTCCCGTTGTTCCTCCGGTAGGCGGTCGCCGTGTAGGGCAGAGTGCGGCGCTTCCTGCTCTACACGGTGAGTGCCGGTATCAGTGCGGCCAGCCGTCGATAGCTGATCGCCCTTACCGGTGTCCTTCAGCCATGCCTCGACCTCGGCCCGAGAGAACGTCGGACTGCGCTGGTCACCACCTACCGGCTGCGGGAACGCGGGGTACCGACGGCGCCAGTTGGACACGGCGGCACGTCCGACGCCGGCCAGCCTGGCGATTGCGGCGGCCGTCATCTCCTCGTGCTCGGCTGAACTCATGACGGTGACCATATCGGTCAGATCTCTCCCCAGGCAAGCGTTTGTGAACATGCCCGTATTAAGTCAACGGTCATCTGTGAACATCGATGCCTGACGTCAACATCTTGCGTGCGGTCTCTGGCGCCGCTACGGTTCCTTCCGGCGGGAGCTCTTGGTTCGCCGACTGCACCTCGCATGCCATCAAGTCCCGCGTCGTTCCAGGCGCCCCACGGCTCCGCAGAGCCGGACGCCCCAGCCCGCTCAAGGAACCGACGCTCCACAAGATCGAGCACACACCTCATCTCGGAAACGGGGGACCCCGGTGCACCACCAGCGCAAGGCCCGCACGATTCAGCGGGCGCTCCGCCCCTGCCGCAAGCGGCAGACCTCCTGTGGCAAGACCTGGTTCGTCGACCGCATCGCGGCCGACCTCACGCTCTCCAGGATCCGCGCTCACGGCCGAGCCAGAGGGAAGGAGCCGATCCGCTCCTACCTCTGTCCCCGGTGCCACGGCTGGCACCTGACCGCAACCCCGGCCCGGCGTACTCACGGTGCGCCCCAGAAGCCGACCCGCCGTCACTGACCGAGCGGAACCGTGAGCCGGCGGTTCGGAGGGCACAACCGAACCGCCGGCGTAAACCACGCGCTATCGCGTCGTTCCGATCGGCCGGACCAGCTGTACGTGCACCGGACCGTCTCCAGGCCACACACATCGAAGAGGACACCCGTGACGATCGAAACCCCCAGCACCGGCCCCCGCCCCCACCGGGCGAAGAAGTCGCCGACCACCCGGAAGACCTCGCTCCACCGGCTTCGCGCCAAAGGATCTACCTGGGACGAGGAGCTGAGCGCCTTCGTGCTGCCCCGCTACCTGGACCGCGAAGGCTTTACGAGCCGTTCGGTCAACAAGGACGGCCTCGACGGCCTGCTTGTCACCGGCACGATCACCCCAGGGCGGGCCGACTGGTGCGACCCGCTCAGCATCCTGACGGGGCACCCTGTTGCAGAGGAGAACCGGACCTCGCTCGCCCTCTTCCTGGTCCGCACCGAGAAGGCGGTCTACGGCCTCACCTACGGCATGGGCCACCTGATGATCGACCCGGTCCGGATCGACCCCGGATTCGGCATCGAGTTCGCCGTCCGCTGTCTGAAGGAGGACCGCATCACCAAGGTCCGCCGCCAGGTCATGGACGCCCGAGGTCGGACTGACGAGAACTCCGCCACCAGCGGTGAGCACATCCGGGGCTTCGGCATCGAGCAGTTCGGCGAGATCGTCAGCCAGATATCCGGGCAGATCGACAACGTCCCTCTCACCTTCGCCAAAGGCAACAAGCGGCCGGCCCACGTCACCGGTAACGACCGGTCGGTCAAGATACATCTCGGGAGTTCGCCCGCTGCCCTGCTCCACGACCTCCAGCGGATCGAGGAGGTGTGCGCCCGTCCCAATCCGCTGCCCGAGTTCGAGTTCATCGCCCAGGTCCGGCCGCTCAGCCCGAAGAGCGAGCAGGCGCAGAACCTTGACGCGCGCCTTGATGCCATGCTCGGCGAGGGGCAGACCAGCCGCATGGCTCTCGCCGTGCCCAGCGTCTGCAGGGAGCGTTTCGAGTTCGCCGAGTCCTTCAAGGTGACGCTCGCCGGCCATGCCGGGCAGTACGCCGAGCTTGACGTCGACCAGTTCGTCGCCACTGTTCAGCACCGCCCGGAGGGAGGCCGCCTCCGCGCGCTCCGCGAGGGTCGTATTCAGATGTTCGCCAGCACCGATGACTCCGAAGCGAACAGCGGCAAGGTTCCGGTCGACCACTGGCTCACCGCGGAAGTGCCCGATGGAGTGGCGCACTTCTTCTACTGGCAGGGGAAGTGGTACGAGATCGGAGCCGAGTACCTCACTGTTGTCGAGAAGCGGATCGTCGAGCTTCTCGCCCAGCCTGCCAGCGTCACGATGCCGCCCTGGACCATCGAGATGTGCGAGATGGGTGAGAAGTGCGGGAGTCCTGCGAAGCACAAGAGGCACAACGCGCATGACGAGGACTGGTACAACAAGGAGGTCGCGGCGCAGGACGGGTACGTGCTGCTCGACAAGAACAACGTACACACCGAGCGACTGCGCGGAGGCGGCCTGGAGATCGCTGACGCTCTCGGGCCGCAGGGACAGTTCATCTGTGTGAAGAAGGCACCGTCCAGCACCGCCCCACTGAACCACCTCTTCGCTCAGGGGCGCACAGGGATCGAGACGGTTCGTTTCGACCTTGAGGCCCGGAAGGACTTCCTCTCCAAGGTGGACGAGCTTGCTCCCGGGCACCCGCTGGACAGGTCGTTGAGTGCACCGACGCTCGTGTTCGGGATCTTGCTCAAGGACGGAGCCGAACTGACCCCGGAATCGTTGTTCGCTTTCGCCAAGGTCTCTCTCCTGCATACGGCGACGGCGCTCCAGGGGATGGGAGCTCGCCTCGAGATCGTGTCGCTCTCCCGGACAGCGAAGACCGGGGCGGCGGACGCAGCCATGGGCTGAGCTGGAGAAGCAGGCGCCCCCAGCCGCGGTGGAGACGCAACTCTGCATGTATTTATCACCCATAGGGGCGTCCGCGTGCGCCTGCGCGAGGCTCATCGAGGTGACACTTCGTGGCCGCGGAAGAGCGCACGGAAGGCAGCCGACTGGACGGCAGCGAGGCGTCCGCGAGATCGTCGTGGAGGTGATCACCGGGCAGGCCGCCAACGCTCCGGCCCGGAAGGCGCACTCGATCCCTACCTTGCGGAGCGGAGAATGCGGCGGTCCGAACCGGTGCTGATCTTGTGCCCGAGGCGATTGCAGTTCCCTGTGCACAGCGATTCCTCCGCCAAGGCTTCTCGCTGCCCAACCGGACGCTCGTGCCACGCAGACTGCCGACCAACGGGGATAAGGGCCCTGAGACGCGGCCCTGCCCACGACAGCGGCTACAGCTATGTGAAGGGTGCGGGTTCTCGTCTGCACCGCTCTGCTGAGTCGCTTGGGCGGGCTTTGTCAGAGGAAGAAGGGGACGGTCTGGGCTGATCCGCTTAGCTTCTCCGCGCCCTCGCGCCGTCAGGCTTTGACGGCAGCGACTTCTCGCGCCCGTCCCACCAGCTCCTTCACCGGCCGTGCGCCGACATGAGCGCGAATCTCCCGGCGCATCGTTCCGAAGTGCTCGTCGCCGCGTGCGGAGGAGACGAGTTCGTACTCGTCCAGGAATCGATTCCAGGAGGCGCACGCCGCGTCCAGATGCCCGTGGGCGAGCTGCCGCTGGGCCAGCAAGGCGTAGGAGTGCACGCGGCCCTGTCGTTCCTGTGCGGGCTGCACCTTGATGGAGTCCTGGAGCGCTTTGATGCTGCCGGGCAGGTCCCGCTCCTCGTACAAGACGTGCGAGAGGTGGAAGAGCCACGCGGTGCGGTCGTATCCGCCCACGGCATCGCGCCGGTTGTCGGCCTTGGACAGTGCGGCCTCGGCCTCGCTCAGCCGCGTGTGGGCCTGTCGGCGGTCCTTGACCATGGACGCTGCGTGCGCCTGCTGGCCCCGGAGGAACGCTACTAGGCGGGGGCCGGCCTGCGGTGCGGCCTCGGCGGCGCTGTCGGCGAACTCCAGCCCCTTTCGGCCGTGGCGGAGGCTCGTCATCTGCAATGACATGCCCCGCAGTGTGCGGCAGTACGTCACGTGGTCCCCGGCTTCGTCGGCGAGGGAGAGGGCTTTGAGGTACCAGCGCTGGGCGGCGGCGTGGTCTTTCTCGTACATCGCCATCCAGCCGGTCAGATACGTGAGGTCCGAGGCTGCCGCCTTCATATCGGCCGAGACCGCCCCAGACGCCTGCGCCTTCATCCACGGACCCACGGTGTTTACGAGGAACGCTGCCGCCATGGGCCGCGCGTGACCTGCACCGTCCTCGTCCAGGATGTCCGCGATCCTGGTGGTCGTGCGCCGCACCGAGGCGACCTGCGAGCCGCCGATCCGAGTGGTGGCCTTGCCTGGTGAGACCGGCTCACTGGCGCGCGCTGTGGCTGTGCCGAAGGCGGGCACGGCCAGCGCTGCGGTAAATACGCCGGCTGCGAGGACGCCGCGTCGAGAGGGATCCATGTCCGCCCTTCCCAGGTCGATCAACTCCTCAACAGTGTCGCGGTGTTGTGAGCCCAGGGAGGACGTGGCCGGGGTCAGTCCTGCCTCCTCGTGCGTGATGGGCCTGCCGATCTTCTCCGACAGGGCAGCCACCACGAGCGCCCTGACCTGCTGCTTTGGCTGGTGCCCGCGAAGCCACATGGAGACGGACTGTCCGCTGTAGGTCAGCGGCATCCCGGCGAGCCTGCCGATGCGGTTCACCGCGCGGGCGAGCTCTTCGCGCTGACATTGTCCCTGGTCAAGCAGGGTGGCCAGCCTGGTGTTCGGCGTACGCGGTGTACCTGCCATGGGTGATTCTCCCGACAGTTCCGACAGTTCCGACAGCTTTTACGGCGTTTACGTGCGCGCTCTCTCTTCACGGTACCCGCGCAGCGTGACCGGTAGTTGGCTGTACGTCAGGAACCAGACGGAACCATCACGTCCAGCCAGGGAGCCCACGGTGACCCCCATGACCGCCACCCCGCACCCCCACCACCGGAGCAGCGACCCTGTGGACCTTGCCCTCGTCGACAATGCCGTCCACCGCGCCGAGGGTCTCGCCGTCGCCGACCCGGCCAGCCGCCTCGCCGACGCCGTGGCCGCCGAGTTGACCATCCACCTGGCCGCGCTGATCCCGCCCGCCGAGTACCACCTGGGCCGCATGCCCGGCCGCAGCCCTGCCGAGCAACGCGCTCGCGACGTGCTCGCCGACAGCATCGGCCACGCCAGATCGGTCCACCATGACCAGCAGACCGGCGCCTTCACCAACCCGTCCGCCCGGCTCTACCTCCTGGCTGGGGCGTGCCGCCTTCTGAAGAACGCGATGGTGCCGTCATGGTGAGCCGCAGGCATGGTCACAGGGTCCGGCGTCCGGTGCGCTCCGGGGTGACCGAGACGGTCATCACCACGGCGCTCGTGTCGCTGGTCGTGATCACCTTCGGCGCGCTCCTCATCCACACCCTCACCGGCCGCTAGCACCCTCCTCGAACTCCCGTGCCGGGCAAACCCGCTCACCCAACGTTCTCCCTGCGAGGCGGGTCAGCACGGGTCTTGCGGGCAGAGTCGCCCGCCCCGGAGCACCACCGACGAATGGAACCCGCTGTGAAGCAACGACTGGACCAGTCCACCAGCCTGCAAGCCACCACGCTCGGCGACATCGAACTGGGCCCACTGTTCACCGACCGAGCCCAATTCGAGGTGCCTGACCTGGCAAGCCGCTTTGCCTACAAGAAGGAAGCGGGCTCCTCGGACACCAACCACGAGTACGACAGCCTCAAGGTCTGACCCGCCCCCGCTGCTTCTTCTGCGCGCCAGGCCCGGCCGGGCCCAGATCCCGCCCGGCCGGGCCTGCGCCCCACCCCCGTGGAGGACTCGTGCTTAAGCTCCGCATCGAACCCGCCCCAGCCCGCCGTGGGACCAGTGGCTGGGCGTGGAACAACACTCGCCTGGAACGCGGCTCGTCTTGGGTGGCCCCCCTTGATCACCCGGCCGTGGACGCAGTCGCCCTCACCGACCGCGATACCGGACAGGCGCTCATCCATGTACGTGAGCGCAACGCCCACCGCGTGGGCGGGGGCCGACGCGTTCTGGTGGAGCTGCCCTCTGCCACCTTCCGCCAGCTCCGCGCGGAGCTCCTGGCGTGGCCTCTGGACTTCGTCGCCATCGACTTCGCCCCAGAGGGCGCGGTCAGCGTACGAGCCAGCGAACGTGGCACCGCACCGCTCTACCTCACGGCCAACGACGGTGTGCTGCACGGGTCGTGGACCACTGCGGACCTCGTCAAGCGACTGCCTCGCGTGGACTTTCACATCCCCGAGACTGCACGCCTGCTCAGCCTGTGGTTCCGCTATAGCCATCACACCTGCTTCACCGGCCTGTACCGGCTGACCGAGCGCGCAACCGCCCACTACGACGGCCACGGGCCGGTCCACTTCGAGCTGCCTGCCCCGGCACTGCACTCCAAGGCCCGCACCCTCGCGGATAGCGCCGACGTACTGACCGCCTACGGCACCATGCTCGACGGGGTGCTCGACCGTCACCTCTACGACCCGGACACCACCAGCGCGCACATCTCAGGCGGCTTCGACTCGGCCGTCACCGGCACCCATCTGTCCCTGCGTCACCCCGAAAGGATCACTGCTTCGGCGATGACGCTGCCGGGCCCGATGGGGAAGCAGCAACGTGTACGCCGGGCCGAGATGATCCGCACCGGACGCTTCCGCACCGACATCACCACCCTTGCCCATCCTCCACTGCACCCCGGCGGCCGTCGCGCAACGGGCGGCTACGTATACCCCTACGAAGAGCCCTACCACGAAGCCACAGCCGCCCTCGTTGAGCAGTTGACCCGCGCCGGCATCCGCACCGTGGTGACCGGGATCGGCGGCGACGAGATGGTCGCCCTGACCCCTGAGGAAGCTCCGCACCAGCCCGTCGGGCCAGGGCACGCGATGACCGAATGGCTGGGCCCAGTGGCCCGAGAAGCCCTCAGGGATGTGGACGGAGACACCTGCCCACCCGCCGTGGTCAACGAAATGACCCTGCTCGCAATGGCATCGGCTGCCCCGCTGCTACTGGATGCCGGGATCTGGCCCCTGCACCCCTTCACCGACCCGGACATGATCCGCTTCGGCGAATGGCTGCCCCAAACCTGGCGCTCCCGCAAGAATCTGCACCGCCACCGCCTGACTGCTCTGGGCTTTTCCGAACTGGTGGTGGAGCCGCCGCTGTCGGAGAACTTCACCGACGTCATGAACACCGCGATCCGCACCACACTGCCCGCACAGGTGCGGCGCCTGCTCGATGAGGGATCCCCACTCATCGACGCCAAGCTCGTAGACGCCGACGCCCTCAACCAGGCACTGACGCGCATCGAATCCGGCAACATCCGCGCTACGGACGACCGTCTCGCCGACGTCGTCGCCGCTGACCTCGCCTACCGCGCCGCCCACCACTGAGAGTCTTGCAGACATGTACCTGATGCGACCCGCCAGCGCCCACGATCGGGCCGCCTACACCGAGCTGATCCGCGCCCGCGCTGCCTGGATGGTGCGCACGGGCAAGGTCGGCGGTGAAGACCTTCTCGAAGACGGCCGGGCCGAACGCATCGCCGCGCAGGCGGGGAATGGCCACACCCCAGTCTGGGCACTGATCACCCCGGAGGGCGAACTGATCGGCTGCACCAGCCTCTACGACCAGACACCCGAGTGGGGCTGGACCGATGCCGAGCGCTCCGATCCGGCGCTCTTCCTGGCCACCACGTTCACCCACCCCGACCACCGGGCCGCCCAACCGGGCACCCTGATCGCATGGTGGGCCCTGGGGCACGCCGCTCAGACCGGAAGGCTCTGGGTGCGGCGCGGCTGTGGACACCTGGGGCTCGTGCGCTACTACCGCGACCGGCAGGGTTTCGACCTGATTCACGAGACCGAGCGAGGCGGCCACCCCGTCTACCTTCTAGCCCGCAAAGCAGAGGAGATCGGCCACCTGCCGGTCGCGACCGATCTGACGGGAACTTGCAGCTGACTCTTCCAGAAATGCCCACCCAGTACGTTCACCGAGTACGACGCCGCGTTTCAGCGTAAAGCCCATGGCAAGCTCATCATCGCCCGCATCGGCCAAGAGCCCGCCTTGTACCGGCACTTACGCGACGTCCCCGGACCCGAGGCCGAAATCTTCGGCCCTGTGGCCAGCGCGACCGTCGCTGAGCTGGGATGCGGCACTGACCACCACCGCGCCCACTACGGGTACGGGCTTGCCCGCGGAATTGGCAACGATGTCTCGCCGGTGCGCGCCTCCACCCCGCCGGGTGGCGGCCCGTGCCTCGGATACCCCCGAGAGCCGCCCTAGACGATTGCGGACACACTGGCAGCCGGTCGCGTTCCCGTCGTGCGATGGATGTACTCGATCTAGCGCTGGTTACGGATCTTTTTCGAGCACAGGTACCGCCCTGCCAGCGTTGTGATGCGACCGGATCACGAGGTCGGGCATCCGTGTGAGAGCCAGCTCTGAACCGCGGGTCTGCGCCGGAGTCGGAGAGAGCTTCGGGCTTCTCCGGAGCTGGTCAGTGAGGACTTCGACAGTGTCGATCACTTCGGAGCAGGGCGTTCCGCTCTTGTCCAAGCGGGCGGTGTGGTGGTCGCGGTCCAATGCCGCGACCTCGGGAGGCCGCCATGTTTCTGTCCCTGCCACTCTCCGGTGCGCTCTTGCTGAGCGCGCTGTCTGTCTCGGCCGCGTGTGCGCTGGAGGACGTACGAGTGTGCTTTCGCCGTGGGGCTGGTCGTCACCGCCGCGTGCCAAGTGGTCGTCATGCGCAGCGCGGAGGTGCGCGATGAAGCCCGGGGTGGGGCTCGGTGCGCCGGAATCTCGGAAGCTCTACAGCTGGGGGACGGGAGTTGAGAATCCGGTCGGGCAGGCGCGCACCGTTGTGTGTGCCGAGTTCGCCAGACTCGGTGTGCCGGGAGATGTCGCCGAGAACGCTGTGCTTGCGGTGTCGGAGCTTGTGGCCAACGCTGTCGAGCATGCGTGTGGACCGTACGTGGTCAGCTTGAGGCAAACGGAGCGTGAACTGCTCTGCGAGGTGCATGACGGGTGTTGTCGAATGCCCGTGGTGACCTCGGCCCTCTCGTCCGTACCGTTCGAGCCCCGGGAGGTTGACCGGGGCGGCGGCCTTGACGCCCTGTGCGAGGCACTGTCTGAACGCGGGCGGGGCTTGGGGATCGTGAACTACCTCAGCCGGGGCAGCTGGGGCGTTCGCCGGACCTCGGGAGGTAAGTGCATCTGGGTGGACGTGCGTTCATGCAATAGCTGAGCGAGAGCGGCGAGCGTCGTGATGTTGACGTTCGCCGCTCTCGCTTGGGGCCGCACCTCTATGGCTTGCCGCGAGTTGGTTGAAACCGTGAACTCGCTGTCGTCCCAATCTGGTTGGGGTGACCACGCTGGGCTCCCCTTGACCAGGCCCACACCGTAAGAGTGAAAGGGAAGCGATCCCTCCGCCGTGCGTTTAACGCACCGTAATCCTGGGGCATGACGGGTCCACCACCTGGTGACCATGCGTGCACACCGTGTAATGCATGGCTGGTGAGAGCGGGGGCGTATGGCAACAATGAAGAGAACGCGCGGGGCGGCAACAGCTCTTTGCGCCGTTGGGCTGGCGCTCGGTCTGAGCGCGTGCGCGGAGGGCTCACCTGGACCGAAGGGCGCGAGCGCTTCGCAGGCTGCCAAAGCAACGACGTCGCCTCCTCCATCCTCGTCGCCGTCCCCTGTGCGCGAAGGGGAGGGTAAGGCGATCGCGACGTACAGGGCGATGTGGGAGGACGCCGCAGCTGCTTCGCGTACGTCCGACCCCAAGCACCCTCGGCTCAATGACCATGCCAAGGGCGATGCCCTGAGCCTGCTGCGCTACATGATGGAGCAGACACGCAAGAAGGGGGTCACCAGTCGGGGCGCGGCCAGCATCGCGCCGACGGTGGCGAAGTCGAGCAAGGCTGAACTCGAATTGTTGGATTGTGTCGACGGGTCCAAGTGGGTGCAGGTCAGGCCGACCGGTTCCCCTGACGGCGTCGGGGGCGCGCACTACCGCACCGAGGCGACCGTCACCTTCAAATCCGGGAAGTGGATGGTCTCCGAGCTCTACTGGGGGGAGGCGGGATCATGCATGGACTGAGGCCCCGTCTCTTGGCGAAGACCGCGGCCGCCTTCGTTGTGGCGTCGTCAATGCTCGGGGCGCTGACTGGTCCAACTCGCGCTAGCGCCGATGGGGACCCCAGCATGGATGTTGCCACGGGCGTGAAGTGCCATGCCGGTAGGTGTGGTGTCGGTGCGGCGTCCAAGGCACGCCCTCCATATCCGGGGCGCCCGGGTGGTGGCTCTGCTTCCGGGGGCTCGGCGGCGACGGGCAGAGGTGCGAGTTCTGGAAGTGGCGCGAGTGAGTGGAAGCGTCGGCCGGGCCAGATGTACGGTCCGCGCGGTGTGCCCCTGCCCGGGCAGAACTTCGCTGAACCGGATGACAAGGAGCCGCCTGCCAGGAAGAAGGGCGGGGGAGCTCGTCCGGAGCCTGCTGTCGTGGCTCAGCAGGCGGTGCGGGAGTTGGTGTTGCCTGACCCGGAGATTCGGACCAATCCTGATGAGGCGTATGCCCAGTTGGTGCGGGTGCCGACGTGGATGTGGTTGGACCGGGTGATGTGGAAGCCGGTGTCGGAGACTGTGAAGGTGCCGGGTGTGTCGGTGACGGCCACGGCGATACCGCGGAGCGCGGCGTGGCGCATGGGTGACGGCAAGACGGTGGTGTGTGAGGGAGCGGGGACGGCGTACTCGGCGAAGTACGCGGCCGATTCCGAGTCCCCGGACTGCGGACACACCTACATGCGGTCGTCGGCAGGGGAGCCGAAGGAAGCGTTCACGATTTCGGTGACCGTCACCTGGGATGTGGAGTGGCACGGCGGGGGCGAGCAGGGGGTTATTCCGGGGCTTCAGACGCGGGCGCAGATGGCGTTGCGGGTGGCTGAGGCGCAGGCGTTGGTCGTGTCCTGACCCTCTGGCAGGGCGGGTGTATCGGGCGCCGGGGCCGGTGCCGCAGGGTCTCTCTTTGATCGAGTGGGTGGAGTGTGGGTACCTCTATGTCTTCTTCCGGGTCCGCGGGCGTGAACGGCGGGTGGGCGGCGCTGCATCCGCCTCGGCGGCCGGTTGATACGCCACCTGTTGGTGACGGGCTGGTGGGGGCGCGACGGCGTTGGCGGCCGGGCCTTGTCGCGCTGGGTGTGGCGGGAGCGGTCGCGTGTGCGGGCGGGGCCGCGTGGACGGTGGGCAATGCGGGGGAGCGGAAGCCGGTGCTGTCCGTGGTGGGGCCGGTCGCTGCGGGCGAGGTGATCGAGGAGCGTGATGTCGGCGTCGTACGGCTGGGCGTGGATGACGCGCAGCAGGTGGTTCCGGCCGGGCGGCGTGCGGCGGTGGTGGGGCGGCGGGCCGTGGTGCCGTTGACGGCGGGGCAGTTGCTAGCGCCCGGGCAGGTGGGGGACAGGGCGGGCTTTCCTCCTTCGGGGCTGGCCTTGGCTGTGGTCGGGGTGGAGGCGGGAATGCTGCCTGCCGGTCTGGCGGCCGGGCAGCGGGTTGCTGTCGTGCCGGGCATCGAACCGGGCGGGCGTGCGGCAACGGAGGAGGACGCGAAGCTTCCCGATCCGGTCCTTGGCGTGGTCAGTGCGGTGGGGCGGCCGGAATCGGCGTCCGGCAAGGGTGCGGTGACCGTGCTGGTGGAGGGGGCGGCGGTGCGTCGGGTGGCGCAGATGCCCGAGCCGCGGATCGCGGTGCTGAGCGAGTCGGTCAAGGAGGTGTCGTGATGCGGCAGATCGTGGCCCTGGGCTCGTTCAAGGGGGCGCCGGGGGTGACCACGCTGGCCTTGGCGCTGGCCGCGGCATGGCCGCCTGCCGGCGGGCGGCCGGTGGTGGTGGAGGCGGACGCCGATGGTGGCGATCTCGCCGTGCGGTTCGGGCTGCCGGATGCGGCGGGACTGCTCGCCCTGGCGGCCGGCGCTCGACACGGCGGAACGGAGCGGGTGCCCGCAGAGCTCGAGGGCTGCGCGCAGGACGTCGCGGGCAGCCTGCGCGTCGTGGTGGCCCCGACGGGAGGGCAGCAGGCAGCGCCCTGCGTGGCGGAGGTCGCGGCGTGCCCGTCGGTGCTGCGTGGGGGCGGCGACAGCAAGGGGGCGGTGCTGCTCGATCTGGGACGCCTGGGCGGTGGCCGGTCGCAGGAGCTGGCGCGGTCGGCGGACCGGGTGGTGTTGGTGGCCCGAGGTGAGGCGGACGCGCTGGCGCAGGTCGCGGCACGTCCGGAGTGGCTGGAGGCGCTGCGGCCTGAGTTGGTCGTGGTGGGAAAGTGCCGGTACTCCGAGCCTGACATGGCCCAGGCCCTGCGGATGGAGCGGGAGCGGATCCACGTGCTGCCGTGGGATGTAAGGGCGGCGGCTCTGCTGATCGGTGCCGCCCACATGCCCCCTCGGCGTTGGTCTCGCGCCCCCCTGTCCAGGGCCGCGGCAGCCCTGGCCCGCCAGCTGGCCGGGGCCGGCAGCGAGCCGGGACGCGGCGGCCAGTGCGGTGAGCTCGCCCAGCTCGGCTCCCCGGCCCTACCTCCTCAGCCGCCCGGCTGGCCCGCCGTGCTGCCTTCCGGGCAGAGGGGCGAGATGCCGTGATGGACTACATCCTGGAGGAACAGCACACCGCCGAGAGGTTCCGGGAGAACATCGCCCAGACCCTGACGGGTTTTGCGCACTCCCGAAGTGAGGCCGGGCTGCCCGTGCAGAGCGGCGGGGAACGACGCGTGCTGGCGCAGAAACTCCTCGCCGATGAGATCGCCTCCCACAACCAGGGACGGCTGCGGGTGGGCCGGCCCGCCCTGCATGACGGCGAGCGGGAAGCCCTGGAACGCGCAGTGATGGAGGGCCTGTTCGGCCTCGGCCCGCTCCAGGAACTCCTGGAGGACGAGCGGATCGAGAACATCCAGATCAACGGCGCGGACCAGGTCTTCGTCCGCTACGCCGACGGCAGCGAGGAGCAGCGCGCCCCGGTGGCCGCCTCCGACACAGAACTCATTGACCTCGTACGGCAGATCGCGGCCCGGTCGGGCCTGGAGGAACGGCGCTTCGACCGGGGCTCGCCGAGCCTGAACGTGTGCCTGCCGGACGGTTCGCGGCTGTTCGCGGTGATGGCCCTCTCGCACCGGGTGGGACTGACGATCCGCAGGCACCGCTTCAAGCGGGTGTCGATGGACGACCTGGTCGATCGTCTCGGGGTGTGCGACCGGCCGCTGGCGGCCTTCCTCACGGCGCTGGTGCTGGCCCGCAAGAACATCATCATCGGGGGCGGAACCAACGTCGGGAAGACCACCGTGGCCCGAGGGCTGGCCTCGGTCATCGCACCGCACGAACGGCTGGTGACGATCGAGGACACCCTCGAACTGGGGCTGCACGAAGACCCCGTGGGTCACCGCAACGTGATGGCCCTGCAGGCGCGCGAGGCGAACCTGGAGGGCGAGGGGGCAGTCGACCAGGCGGAGCTGGTGCGCTGGGGGCTGCGCATGTCCCCGGACCGGGTGATCGTCGGGGAGATCCGCGGGGCGGAGGTCGTACCCATGTGCAACGCCATGAGCCAGGGCAACGACGGCTCCCTGTCCACGATCCACGCCTCCACCTCGCGTGGGGTGTTCACCAAGCTCGCCGCCTACGCCGCCCAGTCCCCCGAACGGCTCTCACTGGAGGCCACGAACCTGCTGGTCGCCTCGGCCGTGCACTTCGTGGTCCACCTGGGCTGGGACGTGCAGGGGCGGCGCGCCATCGACTCCATCCGCGAGGTTGTCGACGCGGACGGCACGCAGATCGTCTCCAACGAGATCTACCGGCCCGGCCACGACCGGCGGGCCGCCCCCGGGGCGCCGCTGCGCCTGGAGACCCTTGAGGACCTGGTGAACGCCGGCCTGGATGTGGAGCTGATGCGCGGCGAGCGGCGGGGGAGCATTTCATGACCCACGGTGTCTTGATCGGCCTGCTGCTGGGCGCGGGATTCGCGCTCTTCGCAGGCATGATCGTGTACGGGGTGCGCCCGCACCCGCGTGACGAGAATCCGGCGCGACGGTGGCAGATGCCCTGGAAAGAGAACGGGCGGCAGTGGATGCGGGCCGCGGCGGGCGGCATCCTGGCCGCCGCGGTCACCGGCTGGCCGGTGGCCGGGCTGCTCACCCTCGCGGGCGTGGTGGCTCTGCCCCGCCTGCTGGGCCGGGACAAGCAGGCCGCAGAGCGGACGGGCAGGCTCGAAGCGGTCGCGGTCTGGGCCGAGATGCTGCGCGACACCCTCTCGGCGGCGGCCGGACTGGAACAGGCGATCCTGGCCACGGCGCCCGTCGCCCCACCGGCCCTGCGCGAGGAGACGGCCCGCCTGGCCGCCGCCATCGACCACGGTCGCCCGCTGGGCGAGGCGCTGCGCGCCTTCGCCGACGATGTGGACGACGCGACGTGCGACATGGTCACCGCCGCACTCGTCCTGGCCGCCGAACACCAGGCCCGCCAGCTTGCGCCGCTGCTGGGTCAGTTGGCGCTCTCCACGCGCGAGCAGGTGACCATGCGGCTGAAGACGGAAGCCGGGCGGGGGAGAGTGCGGACCTCGGTGCGCGTCATCACCTGCACCACCCTGGGCATGGCAGCCGGGGTGGTGCTCCTCAACCGCCCCTACCTCGACCCCTACACGACCGCCGAGGGGCAGCTTGTTCTGGCCGGGGTGGGCGGTCTGTTCTCGCTCGCCTTCTGGTGGCTGATGAAGATCGCCACCCTGGAAGAAGAGCCCCGGGTCCTCAAGGGCGCACGCCCGACGCCCAGGGAGGTGGCGGCCCGATGATGGCGATCCTCCTGGGGCTTGGGCTCGGCGGCTTCCTGGCCCTGACCGTGTACGGCATCAACCCGCCGCGCGCCTCACTGGCCCACACCCTGGCCCAACTGGGCAGGACTCCGGCTCCCCCTTCCGCGGTGCCCCGCACGGAGGAGGCGGACGGATGGGCAGCGCGCCTCGGGCTGCGCGCGGTACCGGCATTGAAGGCCTGCGGGCTGCCCACCGGCCATCTGCGCCGGGACCTGGAAATCGCGGAGGTGCCCGTCGAGCGGTTCCTGGCCGAGAAGGCCACCGCCTTTATGGTCGGCGTTCTCGCGCCGAGCCTCGCCTCCCTGCTGTGGTGGGCGCTGACCGGGAGCAGCTGGGGATGGCAGTTCTCCGCGATCACCTCCCTCGCCACCGGGGCCTTGCTCTTCTTCACGCCGGACCTGTCCGTCCGGGCCACGGCCAAGCGGCGCCGCAAGGAACTGCGCCACACCCTGTCCGTCTTCCTCAACCTGGTCGTCATCGCCCTGGCCGGTGGCGCCGGGATCCACCAGGCCTTGGCGGATGCCGCAGCCGGTCCGCAGGGTTGGGGTGCGGCCCAGCTGCGGCGCGCGCTGATGGCTGCGGATGTGGGGCGCCGGAACGTGTGGCACGAACTGGGTGAACTCGGTGCCCGCACCGGGGTCCAGGAGTTGGCGGAGCTCGCGGCGACGGTATCCCTTGCCGGCAGTGAAGGAGCCAAGATCCGTATTTCGCTGGAGGCCAAGGCCGCCGCGATGCGCACCCGCGGTCTGGCCGAAGCCGACGGCGCCGCGCAGTCCGCGACGGAACGCATGTCGTTGCCCGTCGTCGTGCTCTTCGCGGGCTTTCTGGTCTTCATCGGCTACCCGGCTCTCGAAAACGTGCTGGTCGGACTCTGAGAACCGATTCGGAGCACTACATCCCTGCTACGGAATGGAGCTTGCCGTGATCACTCGCTCAACCACTCTCCGCACCCGCACCCGCACCCGCGCCCGTGCCTGGAAACGGCGTGTGCGCCGCGGGATGGCCCGGGATGCCGGGTACTCCACGGAGACGGTGCTCGTCACCGCGCTGCTCGCGGTCATGGGCATCGCGGTCATCGGGATCATCGTCGCGAAGGTGACCGCGAAGGCCAACGGGATTGATCTTGGCTAGGCGTCGTCGGCTGCGGCCCCGCAGACGGCCGAAGGACCGCGGGGCCGCGACTACCGAACTGGTGCTGGTGGTACCGCTGTTGATGTTCCTGCTGCTGTGCATCGTGCAGTTCGCCCTCGCGCTGCATGCCCAGCACGTCGCGCAGACATCAGCCTCCCGAGGACTGGCCGCCGCCCGCGCGCAGGACGCCACCTCGCAAGCCGGCCACACGCGGGCGACGGCCACACTGCGCCTGCTGGGCGGCCGACTGCTGCAGCACCCGTCGGTGCATGTCAGCCGGGGCGGGCAGCACGTCGAGGCGAGGGTGGAGGGAGAGGTCGCCGCGGTGGTGCCGGGACTCCACCTGCGGGTGGCCGGACACGCTGCGGGCCCGGTGGAGAGATGGACGGTGAGGTGACCGCATGTACCCCATCGTCCGCACGCGCCCGCGCCGTCGTCCTTCACGGGATGCGGGGGCAACCACGACCGAACTGGTGCTGGTGACACCCCTGCTGATCCTGCTGGCACTGATCGCCGTCGCCTTCGGCAAGCTCGCCGGAGCCCGCCTGGACGCCGACGAAGCCGCCCACCAGGCCGCCCGCGCCGCCTCGCTGGCCCGCTCACCCGGCGAGGCGCGCGCTGACGCGGCCGGCGCAGCCACGCGCAGCCTGGTCGGAGCCGGCTCCTCGTGCACGAGCCCGCGGATCAGTCCCGCCCTGGGCGGCTTCACCCCCGGCGGTGTGGTGCGGGTGACCGTGACCTGCCGCGCCGCGCTGGACGTACCGGGCATGCACAGCGTGGACGTCACGGCGTCGGCCTCCTCCGTCGTGGATCTGTATCGAGGAGTTCAGACATGAGCCCGACGAGCGGCGCCCGCACCCGGCGGCGCGGCCTGCACGGCGATTCGGGGCAGGTCACCGTCGTGGTCGTGGTGTCGGTGGCCGGCCTGTTCCTGTTCGCCGGACTGGTCATCGACGGCGGACTCGCCCTGGCGGGCAAGGTGCGGGCCGCCGACACTGCCCAGGAGGCCGCCCGCGCCGCCTGCCAGGAAGTCGATCTCGACCATCTGCGCGCCACCCACCGCCTACGCCTGGACGCACCTACAGCCCGCACGGCAGCCCGCGCGCGCATCACAGGAGTCGGCGACACCGGCCGTGTCCGCGTCCAGCAGGATCAGACGCAGGTCACCGTCACGCACACCCAAAAGACGCAAGTCCTCTCCCTCGTCGGTCTGGATCGGCTCACCACCACAGCGTCCGCCACCGCGCACATCCAACGCGGTGCCACCACACCCTGGGGCGAAGGCGGGGAGGGGCCCTCCTGATGCCTACGCCTGCCCCGCCACGTCACACAGCTCACCGGCTGGCCGCCGTCGCGCGCTTCCTCCTGTCCGGCAGTGCGCTTGCTGCTGCCGTGGTCGGCATCCCGTACGCCCTGACCGTGACCGTGGGAATGCCCTGGCCGGAGCAGGTCGCCTCGCTCGACGACCTCCTACAGCGTCTGGAGCAGCCGGTCAGCGACCCCTTCATGCTCCAGGTCCTCGCGCTGGTGGGCTGGGTGTGCTGGACGTACTTCATCGCCCTCCTGCTGCGCGAGTCACTCTGGCTGCTGGGGCGCTTGCCCGTGCTCGCCGCGGACGCGGCGCTGCTGCGACGGCGTGCCGCATCGCTGCCCGCCCACCGAGCGGCTGCCGTACTTCTTGTCGGCACCCTGCTCCTTGCGCTGATCGGGATGTGGCGGTTGCCCGTCGCGCACGCCTCGAACACTGCCGCGGGCCCTGCCCCTTCGGTAATCGCGGCGACGGCGCCTCAGCATGTTCCGCCCGCGAGAGCGCCCAGAGCCGAGTACACCGCCTACACCGTCCGGAGCGGCGACACGCTCTGGGACATCGCCGACAGGCATCTCGGCGACCCGATGCTGTGGCCAAAGATCTACCAACTGTCCTGCGCCATCCGGCAGTCCGATGGCCAGTTGCTCTCCGACCCCGACCTCATCGTGCCCGGCTGGCAGATGCACCTGCCCCGGATCGAGGCTTCCGCCCCGGCACCCGCGCCCAATTCACCTCGGCCACCGGTTGACCCGCCTCCGCCCACCCCGTCGCCTGCTCCCGAGCCCACGGGAGAGCAGCCCCACGGCCACGGCAAAGGCGGCGACGAGCGCCGCAACGAAGAGCGGCCCACGGGCCGCCCGGAGCGTGCGCACAGCCAGGCTCCGGAGCGCCGGCCGGCCACCATCTCAGTCGGTGTCGCCTCGGCCATCGGTGTCACGACTGCGGCCGGTATCGCCGCGGCGATCGGCTTCGCCCGGTGGCACGCGGCCCGCCGCCGTGCACCACGCCTGGAGACGCTCGCCGCCCCCTTGGCAGACGACGACCTCCTGCTGAGCGATGCGCTGGAGCGCAGCAATCAGGCGCACCTGGCGACCCTCGCCGCCCGCCACCACAACCCCGAGACCCTCCCGCGTCGCACGGCCCCGGCCGAACCCCAGCCGCCGGGAACGGTCACCGTCGCCGCGCACCACGGAGTGGAAGTACGCGCCGACTCCCTGGCCATTCCGGGCGGTGTGCATCTGACGGGGCCGGGCGCCGATGCCGCAGCCCGCCATCTGGCGATCGCCATCGCCAGCGCCGCCGAACGGCTGCGCCCAACTCCACCCCGGGTACGGCTGATCACCCCCGCGGCCACCCTGCGCCGACTGCTGCCCACGGCGGCGCACGATGCCCTCTGTGCCTGGACGGTCACCGACACCGCGACCGAGGCCTTCGAGACGGCGGAGCATGCCCTGCTGGGGTGCTCCCGTCACGAACAGCACTTCGACGCCCTGTCGTTGGAACGCAACGGCACCGCACTGCACATTCTCCTGGTGGACGGGGCAGTCGACGACCCGGTCCGCCTGCACGCACTGGCGTCCGCGAACGCATGCCACCTCACCGTCATCACCCTCGGCCCCCACCATGAGCACGGGAAACGGCTCACCGTCGCGGCCGACGGTACGGCGAACGGACCTCTCACCGCCCTGGACAACGCCGTCATGTTCCTCCTGGCACCTGACGTGGCGGCCGAGTTCCTGGAGACGCTGCACGCCGCCCACGGACGGCGGACCGCCCCGGCGGAGCCTGACGACGAACCAGAAGAAGAACGAGCACCGGAACAGGTACCTGCCCCGGTGCCGCAGCAACCACCTCCAACAAACCGCCCCGCCGCACCGGCGCCGACGCACGAGCTGCACCTCCGTCTCCTGGGCGGCTTCAAGCTGTTCGTGCACGGCAAGGAATGCGCGCTCACCGACACGCGAAAAGAAGAGACCCGGGAATTCATCGCCTTGCTCGCTGCACACCCGGAGGGGCTGCGCGGCGAGGAAATCGCCGAGAAGATGCAGCTCTCCGACGACCCGGTGGCGGCAAGAGCGGAAATCGAGAACCTGCGGCGCGCCGCCCGCCGCGTCTTCCGGGGAGCCACCGGGAAAAAGGAGGTGGCCTTCGTTCTGCTCAGCGGACAGGTGCACAAGCTCGACCCGCAATACATCACCACCGACAGCGCTGTCTTCACTGACGCGCTCAAGCAGGCCGCCGCAGCCGACTCGACCTACGCGAGAGCCGAGGCCCTCGGGCGCGCGACGGACATCTACACGGGGCCGCTGTGTGACGGCTCCGACTACCTGTGGGCCCACGGCCTGCGCGCCGCGCTCCACCGGCGCGCCCTGGACGCGCTGATGCTGCTGGCCGAGCACATGGCCCAGCACTCCGCCGACGCCGAGCCCGCCCTCGCGCTTCTCAACCAGGCCGCCGACCTCGACCCGGAGAACGAACGCGTCTACCGCCGGATCATCCAGCTGCAACTCGTCCTAGGGCGCGACGATGCGGCACACCGCACCCTGGGCCTGCTCACCGAACGCCTCGCCGCCATCGACGCCGAACCCGAGGCCGCGACGCTGGCCCTGCTGCAGCAGAGCAACCCGCCCAACCCGAGGGCCTCAACCACCAAAACCACCGTCAGACGCTGAGTCCTCCTGCACGTCCCGACCACCGTCCCACCACGGGGCACCACTCCGCCGTCCTGCTTGGACAAGAGCACCCCACCCCTGCATACGCCCAGGCCACGGCCCGATCCGCCACAGCGGACCGGGCCAGCCTGCATATCGGTACAAGCATCTGTCCCGATCTGCTCGCGCCGGCTGCCCCCTCTCCGCTCACCTGCGTTCAGCTGTCTCCTCACCTGCTCTCACCCGCCTTTCCTCCTTCACATGCTTCCTCTCTCTTCTCGCCCCCCTTCCTTCCTCCTCCCCTTAATCCCTCCTTGAGCCCGGCCGCCGGCGCCCGGCCCGGCGGGGCAGGAGCCGGGACGCGGCAGGGAGCGCCAGCCGAGTGCCCTGACCGCAGATTCGTGCACGCATTCGATGGCGGGTCGGCGCCGGCGGCGCAGGCCGCCTCTGATCACGTCGTGAACCCGGCCGCGCACGACACAAGACGTCGAGAGCGCCGGAATTCACCTGCAATTGCGTCGCCAATTCGCGAGAATTCCAGCATTACCGAGCCGGAATAGAGCTTCAGGTCCGCCGCAGGTCGAGCTATATTTAAATTGTTCCCGAAAAGGCCGGGAATGGAAATCCGCAAAAGGCGTCCACTCGATATCGAACGACGGGTGGAGTGTGCCCGGAAAGCGAAAGGAAGGAATTCAAAAGAGGCGCATGCAGCCGGGCGCCCCCTGCGCGATGACAGACGCGCGACGACCTGATCGACGTCTCCCGGACCTCTGCCGCCCCCGGCGCCTGACTGACGGACGCCCCCACGGCCCTATCACTGCCTGCAGGCCCCAACCCACGTACCAGGCACCGGAATCAACCTCCGGCCTGACCTGGCACGAACCCCCACCCGAATTCTCCTTAAGACGTGAGAGGAGTGCTTCGCCATGGCCGAATCCACCCCGCCCCCCACCTCCGCCCCCATCCCGGCGCCCGCCGCGCTGGCCAAGGCCCGCCCCGGACAGCTGCGCGCACGGATCGCCGGAATCCTGGCGGCCCACCAGAGCGCGCAGTTCACCGTCACCGAACTGGCCAAGATGGTGGGGCACTCGGGCGGAGCGGTCGGCAACGCCTGCGAAACCCTGGTCACTCGGGGCGAGGCCGAGCGGATCGGCATGCAGCCCCGCACCTACCGGGCGACCGCCAGCACCGCGAGCGCCGCCCAGCGCACCCCGGTCAGCCCGCCCCCGCCCAGGGCCAGCGCGTCTCCCCAACAGGCCCCCGCCGCACCGAAACCAGGTCCTCCGGCGCCGGGTGCGAAGCCCTTGCCGATCCTGCGGCCCAACGGGCAGCACTACCATCCCAGAGCTCTGGCGAACCTGCCTGATGTCGAGGCGTTGCGACGGCTGCGTACGGCCAGTGTCCCGGTCCTGCTCTACGGGCCGCCGGGCACGGGTAAGACCTCGCTGATCGAGGCGGCCTTCGACGACCTGATCACGGTGGCCGGAGACGGCGACACCACGGTCGGCGACCTGATCGGCGAGTACACCCAGGACGAACAGGGCGGCTACGAGTTCATCTACGGCCCCCTGGTCACCGCTATGCAGGAGGGGCGCGCCCTCCTCCTGGACGACGCGACCCTCATCTCCCCGAAGGTCCTGGCCGCCCTATACCCGGCGATGGACGGCCGCAGGCAGATCCAGGTCAAGGCCCACAAGGGCGAGACGATCACCGCCGCCCCAGGGTTCTACGTGATCGCGGGCCACAACCCGGGCGTGCACGGAGCGGTCCTGACCGAGGCACTGGCCTCACGGTTCAGCGTGCAGATCCAGGTCGGCTCCGACTACGACCTGGCGGCCGCCCTGAAGATCAACCGGACGGCGGTGCGCATCGCCCGCAACATCGCCGCCCGCCAGCAGATCGGCGAGGTGGGCTGGGCGCCCCAACTGCGCGAACTGCTCGCCTTCTCGAAGATCTCCGAGGTTCTGGGAGCCGAGGCGGCCTTCGCCAACCTGGTCGGCATCGCCCCGCTCGAAGACCGGGACACCATCGCCGAGATCGTCGCCAAAGCCACCGGACGACCGGTCACCGCCCTGGCCCTGGGCCGCCAACTCTGAACCCCCACCCGCCGCCCACGCCCTTGAGAGGGGACCGACCCGCCATGAGTAACCACCCCCACATCCAGTACGCGCCACCCGCCCTGACCGAAGACGAATGGGCCACCGCCCGCTGGGAAGACGACGGAGGCCCACCCCGCGAACCACGACCGGCACCGAGCGCGGGGGAGTGGCTGCGGATCTCGGCAGCTTTGACCGAGCGGCTGCCCGAACTCGCCGACCGGGACGACGTGATCGTCACCTGCCAGCCCGGCACACGCTCAGGAGCCCCGGCCGCCTTCTACCCGGCACTGGCCGAGCTGGAAATGGACGCCGCCGTATTCACCCCGCACGCCCCGGCCACCATCCACCCGGAGCGCTACGGCGACGAGGAGCGCTACCCAGCGGCCTGGGGCGCCCTGATCCACGAGGCCGCCCACGCCGCCCACAGCAAATGGGCCACCCCACCACCTCTGCGCGGCACGGCCCTTGACGGCGCGGCCCAGATGCTGGAGGAATCCCGGGCCGAACACGCCCACCTCGCCCGCCGCCCCGGCGACCGCCGCTACCTGCGGGCCTGCGTGAGCAACCTGGTCCTCGCCGAGATCACCGCCGACACCCCCGCCGATCCCTGGCAGGCCGCCTTCGCCGCCGGATTGATCCTGGCCCGCCGGGACGCCGGAATCCTCGACGCCGACGAAGCCGAACCCCTGGAACAGACGGTCACCCCCATCCTCGGCGCCGACCTCCTGGACACCCTCGCCGAGATCTGGACGGCCGCCCACGCCACCGCCGATCCCGACGAACAGGCCATGCTCGCCCACGCGCACGCCTGGTGCCAGGCGCTCGGCGCCGACCAGAGGCAACCCCCGCCCACCTGCGGCACCCGGGGGCGCGGGGAACTCGCCGAGGCGATCGGCAAGGCCATGGGCCATGTCGCCGCGAACGAGGCCACCGAGCAGGCGGTCACCGCCGCCAAAGAGGCCCGCACGCAGGCGAAAGCCGAACAGGCCGAGCGCGCACGCCAGTCCGCCAAGACCGCCGAGAAGGTCTTCACACCCGGGGCCCGCCCCTACACCCCCAACAAAACCAAGGGCAGGCCGCCCAGGTCACCGATCACCGGTACCCGCACACCCACGGCAGCGGAGAAGGCCGCCGCCGGACAACTCGCCCGGGCCCTGCGGGCGGCCGCCTACCGCGAACGCGTGGCCACCGTCACCGCATCGGCCGCCCCGCCCGGACGCCTCAGCATGCGCGGAGCCCTGGCCCGCGACGCGCAGAAAGCCGCAGGCGCCACCCCCACCGCCCTGCCCTGGATCCACACCCAACGACGCCAGGCCCCGAGCCCGCCGCTGCGGATCGCCATCGCCGTAGACATCTCCGGCTCCATGGATGCCGCCGCCGCCCCGATTGCCTCCGCCGCCTGGATCCTGGCCCGCGCCACCGCGCTCACCGACCCGGACTCCATGGCCGCCACGGTGGCCTACGACCACTGCCTCACCGCGATCACCGCCCCGGGCCACACCCCCACCCGGGTAACAGAGTTCGCCGCCGACGGCTTCGGCCACAGCCTCGCCGAGGCAACCGACGCCCTGAGTGCCGGGCTCGGCCTGACCCAACCGGGCCGAGGACGACTCCTGGTGATCGCCTCCGACGGCTACTACTCCCGCGCCGAGAAGACCCGGGCCACCGAACGCATCAACACCCTCACCGACGCCGGATGCGCCGTGCTGTGGCTGGCCTTCGACCCTGACCCCACCCCACTGCCCCGCACCACCCTCCTCCAGCTGACCGACCCCGCCCGCGCCGCCGCAGCCATCGCCAAAGCCGCGACCGCCGCCATCAGCACCGCCCACTGACCAAACCCTCACCACCCACACAGGAGGACACCCGTACGACCACCGAGCAGCCCGTCTACGCCCCCGAGCACTGGCTGGGCACCCGCCTGGCCCGCGAAATCACCGGCCTCGCCGACCCCCTCATCCACCTGTACACCGCGCACGAGGACGGCGACCCGCTGGCCAAGTTCGCCCAGATCACCGCCGCCACCGTGCTCGAACTGGACGCCCTGGACGCCGAGGCCGAGCGGCTGCGCACCCAGCTCGCCCACCGCGCCGCGCACGGCTCCCGCCACCTCGACGGCCCCTACAACGACGCCGAAGCCGCCCGCATCACCGCTACCCAGCTGGCCCAGGTCTGCGCCGCCCGCCAGTGGACCACCACCACCCTGCGACGCCTGCTCACCGCCTACGCCGCCAGCACCCCCTGACCCTCCACTGGGCCGCCGCCTTCCGGGGCGGCGGCCCCCACCCCGGACAACGAAAGCCAAGGAGAAGGAAGCCGACCATGACAAGCCTCGCCGAACGCGCCCACGCCGCCGCCGTCTTCATCCGGCACAACAAAACCGTCAGCCCGCACGGCCGCTATCGCGGCGAAGAACACGCCATGACCGCCGTACGCCTGGCCGCCGCCCTCGGACTCGGCCTGGACCAGATCACCACCGAACCGGACTGGCTGCGCCGCCGCACCGCCCCCGGCGAGCCGGTCCTGGCCACGGCCACCTGCCCGGACAACGGCGAGCGGTACGTCTTCCTCACCCGATTCCCGATCTACGAGGACGAACCGTTCGAACTCCTCGGCCCCTGCCCCGAATGCACCGCCCAGGTCCCCCTGGCGAGCATCCGCCACCTCGCCGACCTCGGCACCCACCTCGCCCACGCCCCCATCACGAGCGCAGACCTCACCCGCCCCGGGAGCGTCCCCGACACCTTCCCCACCGACCAGGCCCACACCAACACCTGCCGCTACGGCGACACCCCCTGAGCCCCTGCACATCTCCGTACGGAAGGACACCCAGGCCATGACCAACCCGACCAGTCGCGTTCGCGGCACCGCCAAGAACTTGTCAGCCGACACGAGTTCGCCTGCCGCCGAGCCGATGGGGCCAGGCGAGCAAGCGGTTCGCGAAGTGCTCGGCAACGACGAGGCCTACCGCCTCCTGCGCACCCGCGCCCACGGCGGCACCTCCGACGCCCTGCTGGCCCAGCTCGTCCTGGACACCGCCAAGGAAGTCGACCGGCTCTACGCGCGCCTGCGACTGCAGGCCGCCCACGCCCGAGACCGCCTCAACGACGCACTCAACTGCCGCCGCACAGCCGCCTTCATCCCCGTCAGCGGCGTACTCAACTCCTGCGGCCACAGCACCGGCCTACTGGCTGCCCGAACCGCCCAGCAGCTCAATCAGCTCGGCCTGGTCCTCGACGCCTACCGCGCTTCCCGCCCGCCAACCACGTGACACACCCCGGGCCGCCCCTCCCAGAGCGGGCGGCCCGGGCCACCGCCCCATAACCGAAACACCAACAGAACTACCGGGCACTGCACCGCACATGGAGAAGGACCCGTCATGCGCCTGAACGACCATGCCATCCTCACCGCCCTACTGCCCGCGGACACCCGCCTGTGGTGGCAGATCATCGGCGACCACGCCTACGCCAGCCCGGCCCAGGACTCCCCGGTACGCGTCATCCTTGCCATCCACCGGGGCTCCACCACCGGCACGCCTCTTGGCCTGACGCTGCGCGCCGTTCACCTCCAGTGCGGTGAACTCGACACCACCGTGCTGCCCTTCGACCGCGACGAAGATCCCTGGCAAGTCGCGAACTTCAACTTCACCACCGGCACCGTCCGACCCGGACCCTGCTTCGACGCATATTTCCGCCAGGCCCACGCCTACCGGGACGTGTGGCAGAACGGCCGGAGCCGCCCGCCGGAGGCGCCTCTACCTGGGTAAGAGCTCCGCGCATGCACAGTCCGGGCCGGCCGGCGGCAGTGTCTCCCTGACCAAGGGTTCGGTATCAGTGTCCGCGGCGCCGATCCGCGCGCCTGGCGTGCTGCGGGCGGACTCCGGAGAGCAGAGCGGAACGGAGCAAAGGGAGTAGGCCAACCTGCTACGCCACTACAGTTCGATGGGGCGGTACGCCAACGCCTGGTCGACCACTTGCTCGGCGGTCAGCGGGGGGTCCTGGTAGAAGATCAAGTCAGATACTCGCGGGTGCGGAACACTCACCATCAACTCTTCCAACAGTGCATCTTCTTCCGCTTCCGGAAGAGTCGCATCAATAAATTTCCGCACTATCTCGATGAGTTCCGCGCGAGCCTTGAGGGACACTGAGAACCTCCCTTCAAGGCAACTCTCATCTACTGGAATGGCAATCGTCTCTGAGTTTCCTTGCGTCACGAATCATGATCATTTCACGATCGAGATTCACGTCGGGCAAACACTCTCTCTTGTTCTGGAAGGTCTCCGTTCGTTGGGTAAGCCCGGCGGTCATGTTCCAGTTGATCACTGCAGGGTGATTTGGTGTTCGTGTGTGGGATCCGAGGGGCAGGCGAAGATACTCAAGGAGCCGTCTCTGCCTACAGTGACACGTGTGGGGATGTTCGCCTCGAGCTCCTCGGCGAGGTGGCGGTCCTCCACCGGCGCCCAGCTCATGGTCTCGTCATCCCACTCGGTGCTGGCGATGGTCAGCAACGGGCTCATCGGCGTGCCGCAGCCACACACGACCTCGTATGGGTCACTGGTCTCCCAGGTCGCATATCCTCCGACCTTCCACCCGGGTGCCGTGGAGAGGTCCGTCTGATAGCGAGGCGGCTCGACATCCTCGAAGTCGTCAGTCTCCGCTTGCCCTTCCTCCCATCCGTAAATCCGCTCCTGCAGCCCGGGGTCCAGCAGCCCGATGTATTCATGCTCCGTGACACGCTCAGGGTGCAGAACGCAGGGCTCAGGCACGTACTCATCGTCCCCGACCACCGCGGGGAGGGGAGGGTGTGTCAGGAGCTCGCCGACGTCTGATGAGTTGCGCCACTCGATGTGGATGCCCGGGGTCGCCAGATCACCGTGCGCGCTGAACGGGCACCACAGGACCTGGAGCAGATCCGCTCCCTCAGGTGCGGGAAGGCCTGGAACGTCCCGAGCGAAGAGCTGTGCCAGGGGCAGTAGCGGGACAGGCGAGGTGTCGGTGCCCTCTGAGGCGTGGTGTTCTTGCTCGAGCGTGGACAGGTGCTGCAGCTCCTCCGGGGTCGGACCGCTGCTCGGAGACCTGCGCCACGCCGCCGCGAGGATGCGGCGCCACTCATGAACGTCTTCGACCCTGCGGCCCTGATCCCGGGCATGCGGCTCCCGGCAGGTTGGCCACGGTTCATCGGCAGGCCACAGAATCAGGCCCCCGACGGAACTGTCGGTGGGCTTGGGGCTGCCAGGGCGAGGGTGCAGACGAGTGCAGTCCCGTCGATGGGAGCTCAGCTCGGGGAAGACTGCTTCGATGTCTACCGGCCGTGGTGGGGTGGTCCGGGTCATTGCTTGCCTCACATTGCAGTCGGTCTACTTGGGGACAGGGATTCGTACGCCGGCGGCGGGATTTTCCAGGGGCCGGTTCAGGCTGAATCCGCGGTCGCCGTGCGCCGAGATGTTGAGCCTGATGGGTACGGGGTTTGTTCCCTCGTAGACGGGCACGACTGAGTACTGGACGTTTTCTCCCTTCGCCACCGCCTTGTATACATCTTTCTCGATTCCACGCATTACTGGGGTGTTCACTGGGTTCTGTGTCAATGTGACCAGATTCCGGTAGCCGTTCTCGCCCGACCCCGGCCCGCCGAGCTTTCTGGCCAGCAGATGGCCACGTGCCTCGTTGAAGAGGCGCCCCTCCCCACGCCAACCAGGCGGCCAGATGGAGGACGATGCTCCGCTGCCGCCTTTCATGTTGTCCCTGCGGAGTGCCGCCCAGGCACCGGTGGGGCGCCCGAGGTCGTCCAGTTTGCCAAATCTGACGCTGCCGTCCCACAGGTAGGCGTCCATCTCAAGACATGCCTTCGGGACGAGTCCGAGCGGGTCGCTCCAGGTGTGGGGGTTGTGCGGGTAGGTGACAGGGTTGGGGGCAGGGTCAAGGCCGAGAGGGTCGGGGCTGGTGAAGCGGGCCGTGTCGGGGTCGTAGTGGCGGAGGAAGTTGTAATGCAGGCCGGTCTCGTGATCGGCGTACTGGCCGGGGAAGCGCAGCGGTGTGTAGGCGGAGGCGTCACGGTTCCAGGTGGTGGTGCCCCACAAGGTGGTGCGGGACTGCCAGGCGATGTCGCCGTGTTCATCGACGAGTTCCGTTGGCGTTCCGACCAGGTCGGTGACAATGGCGAAGAAGCGGGCGTCGACCTCGGTCTGCGTCATCCCTTCCCCGGAAGCGCGGCGTTCGAGCTGGGCCAGGGGGAATTCGTCGTGGTACTCCCACGTGGTGATGACGCCCGTGGCGCTCTCGGTCTGTTCGGCGAGGTTGGTGCCGTCCCAGGTGAAGCGGATGGTCTGGCGGATCGTTTCGCCATCGGATGCCATGCGGTGTTTGGCGGTGCGGCGGCCAAGTGCGTCGTAGTGGTAGCGCCAGGTCGTGCCGTCGGGGGTGACGCAGGTGATGAGGTGGTCCTCGGCGTCGTACGCGTAGCGCCAGGTGTCGGGTTTGCGGGACAGGCGTGTCTTCTGGCGCAGGATCATGCGACCGGCTGCGTCGTATTCGTAGCGAATGTCGCCGGCCGTGCGTATTCGGGTGCCGGCGTAGGAGCGTTCGCCGCGGGCTTCGGGGTGGGGTGCCGTGTCGGGCCACCGCGCGCTGGTTTGGTTGCCTGCCGTGTCGTAGGCATACGACTCGCTCCAGCCCTCCGCGGTAACCGTGAGCGGCCTTCCGAGCGGGTCGAGGGAAATGGTGCGCTGTTCGCCTGTGAGTTGATCGGTGATCGTGGTGAGGACGCTGTCCGCGCGGTAGGCATAGGCACGGGACCGCACTACCTGTCCCGAGGCCGTCAACTGCTGGATGGTCGGGCGGCCGGCGCTGTCGAAGGCACGGCTGAGCGTCACAGGGGCTACGGGTGACCCAAAGACGCGGTGGGTTTCCCGGTCGAGGCTGTCGCGGGTGAAGGCGAGAGCATGACCGGCGAGGGCCAGCTCCGTGGGGCTTCCTGCGGCGTTGCGGGCGATGCGGGTGACCGCGCCGCTGGGCGTGCTGCGGCTGGACCGCTGCCCCAGGACGTCGTAGGTGTATCGGGTGGTGTTCCCGTCGGCCGTCTCGGCCAGGACGCGGCCCAATGAGTCAAGTTGCCATGCGAGCGACGAGGACGAGGACGTCGCGGCAGTGAGCTGCCCGGCAGCGTTGTAGGTGTATGCAGTGCGCTCGCCGTCGACGTCCTTGCTGACGATCCGGCCTGCGGAATCGAGTTCGTGGCTGATCACCTGGCCGAGCGGCGTTGTCCGGGCCGCGAAGCGGCCAGCGGCGTCATAGGCGTAACTGAGGGTACGGCCGTCGAAATCCGTTTCCGAGATCAAGCGCCCGGCGGGGTCGTACTCATATCTCCACGTAAGGCCCTGGGGATTGGTTACCTGGGTCAGCCGCAGCTCGGCGTCGTGCGTGAACGTGAAACGGGCACCGTCTGGATCAGTCCGAGCCGCCAGTAGGTCGAAATCCCCGTACTCGAAGCGCGTGATGCCGCCGATCGGATCCGTCTGCGTGACACGATTTCCCTCGTCGTCATAGGTATACGTCTCGCTCGTCCCGTCGGCGTTCGTACGACGCGCCAGGTGGCCTTCGACAGTCCACTCCAGGTGCGTGACGTTGCCTGCCGCGTCCGTGATGGTTGAGCGTCGGCCCATGCTGTCGTACCCGTACGAGGTCACGGCCCGCAGCGGGTCCGTGACCTCGACGGGCAGACCTGCCTCGTTGTACCGAATCCGGCTGACGTTGCCGAGCGCATCGGCCAACGAGGCCACTTGCCCGGCCGGGTTGTAGGAGTAACGCGTGGTGGACCCGGTCGGGTCGGTGACTGCCGTGCGGTTGCCGTGCGCGTCGTATTCCTGGCGCCATATGCCCCCGTCGGGGCCGGTGATGAGCGTCGGAAGACCGCTCTCGTTGTACTCGCACGTAGTCTCCCGGCCGTCCGGCCCGATGACGGAGACCGCCTGGTCCAACCCGTTGAACTGCGTTCGAGCCGTGTGGCCCAACGGGTCGGTGGTCGCTGTCCGTCGTCCAGCGGCGTCCCACTCGTAGTGGGTGGTGTTGCCGAGAGGATCGGTCTGCCGGACCAGCCGGAACGCCTCGTTGTGTTCGAACGTCGTGGCGTGGCCCAGGGCATTGGTGACCGTGGTGGTGCGGGTCGCGTCCTGGTAGTGCAATGTGCCCGACAGGTAGCCACCGCTGCCCTCCGTACGCACCACGCGGCCACGCCCGTCATAGGTGTAGGCGTACGTGTTTCCGGTGCGGTCCGTCCAGGAGGTGATCCGGCCTGCGCTGTCGTAGGTGAAGCGCATCGGCGCGCCCGAGGAGTTGCGCACCTCGGACAGGTTGCCGTCCTCGTCGTAGCCGTAGGAGACCAGCACTGTGCCACGCCCATTGAGACGCTCTGGGCCGAGCAACCGCAAAGCAGTGATGCGGGGCAGAGTGTCGTCGCGGTCGAGTGCGATGCGATAGCCGGCGGAATGAGCGACCTCCGCAGGAGCGCCATACTCGTCGTAATGAACCGTGATCCGCTGCCCGAAACGGGAGACGATGAACTGAAGGGGCAGGTCAACGGCCTCATCGTCCGCGGCTGGCTGCGGGCTGTGGAAGACATAGCTCAAGCCGTTGGCAGGGTTGGTGATGCGCAGCGCGCCGTCGACCTCGGAGTCCCAGGCCAGGGGAAGGCGGGGCCCCACCTCGGGGAAAACGGGCTCCGTGGCGTCCGGCGCCGGGTGAGGGTAGATCAGCCGAGATCCGTCCGGAGCGGCGAAGGTGACGGTCTCATCGTCAATCTGAAGGCGTTGGTCGAGGGTGGAGGCCCAAGAGGGCCCGAACCAGCCGCCCCACCGGTAGGAGGAGAGGTGTGTGCGTTCCAGGATCAATGGCAACGCTGCGGGCAGTTCGACATCGGTCTGCGGCAGCAGCATTGTGCCCGTGGCGACATCGATGGGGTCGAGCTTGCATTCTTTCTCCGCCGCGCGAATAGCAGCTTCAAGCTTCTCGGCCTCGCCAGGCCGCAGCTTGAGTTTGGAGAGGTCGGTGGTGCCAAGCTTCGTCGTCCTGGCTAGCTTGGCGAGTTCGCTGGGCTTGAGCTTGCCCAGGCCCTTACCGAGGGCCTTCCCCAGGGCGCCCGCACCGACGCCGAAGGCGGCACCGGTGGCCAGCAACTCCGCTAGCTTGCCCGGGTCCTTGAAGGCGCCAGGGTCCTGCAGGGCAGCATCGAAGGCCGAGAACTTCATACCCTCGCCAGCGAGCTTGCCAGCCTTCGCGATCGTCTTGATCTCTCCGAGGGCCTTCAGCGCCCGCTCCAGGCCGCGTATCGCCTCCATGACGGTGCGGATCACCGAGGCCATACGGGTCCCGGACTTCTCGATCCGTGCGATCAGCGCCACTACCTTCGCGGCCCGTGCACCAGCAGCGAGGCTGCCGGCGATCGCGGAGAGGCCGCCGGTCAGCACGGACAGGGCCAGGCCCGCGATCTCGAACTCGACGATTTCCGCGAGGATCACGCCGATCTCGGACAGCAGTTCGTGGGCTTCGTCGGCGAATTCGTCCAGCGCCTTGGCACCTTCACGCAGCGAGTCGGCCATGTCGGTGGCCTGCGTGCGGGATGCCTTGGCCCGCTTGTGGAGTGCCTTGGCGGCCTGGCCGTCCCACTCCAGGTCCTGGAGCGCCGATTTAGCGTCGTGAGCAGCGTCGTCGAGGCCCTTGGCCAGGGCCCGCCACTGCTTGGCGATCTCGCGGATCCCGTCGGGGTCGACGGCGGGGTCGGTGATGCCGAGGAACTCCAGGCCGCTGGCGAGGGTGTTGCCGAAGGCGTGGTTGGCCTTGTTGATCCAGTGCAGGGGATTGAGGTCTTCGGCGTCGATGTCGATGTCGATGTCGCCGGGGATGATGTCGAAGCCCATGTACGGCTCAGCCCTTCTTGGCGCGAGCCGCGGCGGTCAGCAGGACGTCCAGCAGGTCGAAGGCGTCGGAGACGTCGCCCATGAACTTGGCCTCGGCCTCCCACTCCTTGTGGAGGTTCTTGGTGAGTTTGGCGATGGTGTCCATGCCGTCCTGGATGTCATCCTTGGCGCTCATCAGGGTGCCCAGCACGCCGAAGGCGGACAGGTCGTGCGAAGCGGCCTTGAAGTCATGGAGCGGTTTGCGGGTGTGGTGATCCACTTTGCCCAGCGCAGAGGCTGCCTTGTGCAGGGCTTCCGCATCCTTCTTCAGGTCCGACATGCTGCCCGCCCCCGTGGGTTGAGATAGTTCCGCGTGTGGTGTGCCGACCGGCCGACGGCCTCGGTCAGCGGTTGATGGACTGGATCTCCTGGACCGTCATGTCCTGGGTCGTCTCGAAGGTGCCGTCCGGCAGATCGCCCTTCGCACCACCCGTGCCCTCCCAGGAGATCTCCCAGGTGATCGACGCCTTCAGCTCGTACGGTTCGCCGCTCGTGGCGCGGAGGTACTGGATCCCGCACGGCGGCTCCTGCCCGGCGTTGCCCTTCTTGTAAGGGGCACCGATGGAACCGTCCTCGTTGACCGGGCAATCACCGGAAGCGGGGAAGGTCTTTGCATCCTCGGTGCCTGGCTCCAGATGGAGGGCGACGGGCTTGGCCGTGGTTACCGCATACAGGCCGGTGCCGGGCAGGTCGGCGCGGACCGTGACGTCCTTGAAGGTGGTCTTGTCCAGCCACGCCCAGGTGGGCAGGTTCACCGTCGACTTGCCCTCGGGCTTCAGCTCGATCTCAGTGTCCGGGACCCTGATCTTGTCGTAGGCGAAGGCGGCGAGAGTCTCGGGAGTCGGGGCGTTCTTGTCCTTGGGGATCGTGCCCTCGTCCTGCCAGAACATGATGCGGCCGCAGTCCCACGCCTTGGCGTCCTGGTACATGCCCTTACGGACCGTGCTGCGCCAGAACATGCCCTTCTTGCCGAGGTTGTACTTCTTGTATCCGTCGGCCGTGGTGTCTCCGGGGCGATTCAGGTCGAAGTTGGAGTCCGCCTTGCCCTTCTCGTAGTGGTCCACCCACAGGCCGTTGCTCCACCACACGTGGGCGTTCACGAGCCCGCCCTCGCCGGTCGCGACCGCGTCCTTCAACTGTTTCGGTGAGAAGGCCGGCTCGTACCAGCAGGCCGGCGGCTTCCAGTTGGGATCCAGGGACCTCAGCTCGCCGGCCGACGCCTTCGCCGTCTGGCCGCCGGGGTACGTGAGCTTGATCTTCGAGTTGGACACCGATGCCATGAGTGACTTGCCGGAGGCGTCGCCGCTGGGGCCTGAGGGCTTGCTCGGCTGTTTGGACTTGTCGTCTTCGCCGAACGCGTGCGCCATGCCGGGCATCGCAACAACCACGAACACTGAGGCGATCAGCAGACTTGTCGCCCTGGAGGAGCGCGACATGCTCAGCAGCCACCCCGTTCGGTTTCCGAGTAACTCGTCTTCCACACACCCTGTGACGTCTTGTCGAGCCGGTTGCGGTACTGGACGCGCGCCTTGGAATCCTGGGGTGTCCGCTCGACCTCGCCGGTCTTGGTGTTCTTGGTGGAGCCCCTGCTCTCGTCGACGCAGTAGAACAACACACCGCTGCCGTCATCGGCGATGCTCACCTGCGGTTTCGATACTGTGGCGCGGCCGATCAGGACCAGGTCGTCGTCGACGAAACCCTTGATCCACTTGCGGGCCGACTGGCCGGCGGCACCGTCGGTGTAGAAAGCCACCGCCTTGGAGTCCGGGTTCCCCTCAACGATCGCGGCGTACTCGGCGAGCAGTTCCTGCTTGCCGTCATCCATGATGGCCTGCAGCTTCGGATCGCTGTTCGTCCATCCGGCGAACTCCGCCTGAAATGACTTGGGCAGCTTGATCTCCGGCCGCTTGGCTCCGCCCGGCTTCACCGACGGACTGGCGGACGCCGAGCTGTCCTTGCCTCCGCCCCCGGCACCCTTGATCTTGTCGGACGAGTCATCGTCACCGCTGCCCGAACCACATCCGGTGAGCAAGAGCATGGTGCTTGCGGTGATCGCGACCGCAACGGGCAAGATACGGCGGTTCACTTCTGACTCCAGGTGGGGGGACGGCGTCTCGGGGCAACTGACGATGCCCAAGGTGCAAATGCTTTCATGCGATCGATCCGCCGCGGTCTGGGGGGCGATGAGTTGGCCGATATCGCACGTGTCGAGGATCTGCATCTTGTGCATGTCCCACTTGGTCGGCATAACAATCGCGGCGCCTTCCACCACGCCTGTCGGTGTGACACATGCCATCCTCGCTTCCCCTCAACAGCTTGGACGCCGGCCGTTGAGCCGGACGGCGAGATCCGCGATAGCACCCTCTCTGTCCGTCCGGCGACGGATGTGTTGGAGGAATCGAAGGTCCGCAGGCTGGCCGCCGGGGCCCGGTATGCGCCCGCCGACTGGATTCAACGGGCAATGATCACCGTGAGCTGGGAAGGGCCGCGGGTCCCGGCGATCGCGCAGCGGCTGGGATGCCATGAGAAGACGTTCCGTAAGTGGCTGCACAGGTACAACGAGCAGGGCTGGATGGGATCGGTGGCCGGCCCGGCTGTGGTCGCAAGCAGCGGATCACCGAGGCCGAACGCTCCCGGATGATCGCGCTGGTCAAGCTGATCCCTGCCCGGCGGGCTGGAGATCCAGCCGTCCGGCGAGTTGTCGGCGGCTGACGTGAAGGGGCCGGATGAGTGGACCCTGGACGGCTGGCCGCCATCGCACGCGAGGCAAAGATCGAGGTGGGCCGCTCGCAGGTCCGCAGGATTCCTGACCGAGGGGGCGCGCTGGCGACGTACCCGGCCCTGGACCCGCTCCAGGGACCCGGACTTCGTCCCAAAAGGACCCGGATCGTCGGCCTCTACACCCAACCACTCGACGGTGCGACAGTGATCTGCGCCGATGAGCTGTTGCCGGTGATCCCGCGCGCCTTCCCACCCCGGGGCCGGTGGGTCACCCGACGGCCACCGGATCAAGGCCGAGCTCGACCACAGTCGCGGCCCGGAGAAGACCTGGGTCTACGGCGGCCTGCGCGTCCGCGACGGCATTGAGATCACCACGACCGCGCCCTGGTCCACGCCATCCTGAAGGGCGCTGCGTTCGCGTTCGCGCATGGCCAGACGTGCCGCAGTGTGCAACGGCGGGTGCCGCCCCGAGCTCCATCGCTCGGGGCGGCACCCGCCTCAGGGACGGTTGACTACTGGGCCTTTGACGCCCCAGTTCCTGCCAGTCGATAAGTGCGGGGCCGTTCGGTCACCTGCTCGCTGATCCCCTGCACGGTAAGAGTCACCAGGGCATTGGCGATGGCCCCCGAGCTCTTCTCGATCACGCGGCTGATCTTGGTGGCGGTGAATGCCTCGGCCGGGTGTGCTTGCAGGTGGTCGATGACCATCTGGCGCAGGCCGCCGGGAGCCAGCCGCGCCCTCTGCCCGATGGGGGCGGCCATGCGTACGACCGGATGCTCGGCTTCGCGGGCGTGGGCGTTGGCGTCCGCGACTTCGGCATCCTCACCCCCGTTGGAGTCTTCCGCGTCGGCCTCCGCAAGGGTGTGGGGGGTGACGCCCTGGGGAGTACCGCTTGGGCGGGTAGTGGTGACGGCGTCAGGTGTCGGGGCGGTGGCTCCCGTGTCTGAGTCGTCCCCGTTTGGCTCCGAGCCCTCCTCTGCCTCTGTCTGCTGCTCCCGGCACGCGCCGAGCGGAGCGGGGTTCCAGCGGTCGGGGGTGCGGCGTGCCCCCTCGTGGCCGCCGGGGGTGCGGACGGCCAGGCCGTGTTCCTCCAGGGTGACCAGGGCTTTTCCGGCGGTGGAGCGGCCGAGGCCTGTGGCGAGGGCGAGTTCGGCCCCAGTGGTGCCGGGCGAGGCGACGAGTTTGGTGTAGATCGCGGCGGGTGCGCCGGTCAGGCCGGTCAGTGGTACGGGGTCGGGCACGGGGTGCAGGATGCGGGTGTTGTTGGTGTTGGACATGGTGGAGCCTCGTTTCCATGTGAGCGGTGGATGTGGGCCCCGGCCGGGGTTCAGCGCCAGGCGCTGTGGTGTCCGATCCGGCGCGTGCGCATCGCGGAGTTCCGGTCGAACGCGGCTTAATGGAAAGCGAGTTCAGGGGTTCTGAATTCGCGGCCATCGGCCGGTACGACCATGGACGCTCTGGACCCGGCGACAAGTCAAGCGGCAGCGATCCATCGGGCCGATCGATCGTGATGCGGGGATCGGTGCTGGTCATGAGGATGGGGGGTCGCTGTCGGGGCGGCGGGTGAGGAGCTGGGTCTGGATCTGGCGGGCTCGGTCCGGGCCGATGTGCAGCTGGGTGCGCAGCCGCCAGATGCTGGCCGGGCGGCCGGTCGTCGCGCGGGCGGTGTCATCGATCGCGGTGGCGCGTGCCCACGTGTCGCCGTCTGCCGCCCGAGCCGGGCTTCCCCGGTGGGCGGGTGCCGTCGGAGCGGTAAAGGGGGTGTCGTCGCCGGGCGTGGGCTGCACTGGCACCGGGCCGTCGTGGCCTCGGTGCTTTAGGGGTGTGACCGGCAGCGGATCGGAGAGAGACGAGGGCGACGGCCCGTACGGGACGGGATCCGGTGCGGGGCGAGCCGCGGCGATCGCCCGATCGGCGTCGTCGGCCGGGATCAGGAGCGGGGCGATGGTACGGCGGTAGGCCGCGATCGTCTCGGTGAGCAGGATCAGCAGCACGGTCGGTACGCCGTGCAGAAGGATGCCGGCGGGGTCGGTGTGCGTCGGCCAGCCGATCTGGCCGTCGGGCCAGATCGAAGTCCAGGTGTTCATCAGGGTGGCGGCGATCGCGGTGAACCAGCGCAGGGCCGCCGACCAGGCCGGCGGGTCCAGGCCCCAGGCCGCCAGGCGTGCGTCCGCGTACAGAACGGTGGCCAGGGCGAGGGCCACCATGGGGTCCAGCAGGATGGCGATGCCCAGGGAGACGCCCCTGCTGGTGGCGAACAGCGTCACGTTGACCGCGGTGAATACGAGGGTGAGGACGGCGACGCCGGCCAGGGCACGGGTGAGCGCGGTCAGCAGGGCGTGGGCCTGAGCCGGCGTCGGGCGCGTCACCGAGAACCCTTGCGCGCGGTGGGACGTGTGGCGCCGTAGTAGTCGTGCCAGCGGTAGTCCTCGATGCGGACGACGGAGCGGCTGTTCGGGGCGTTGATCATCTTGTTGTTGCCGATGTAGAGGCCGACGTGGTGGAGGTTGCCGGGGCTGCCGTAGAAGAGGAGGTCGCCGGGGAGCAGGGGCTGTCCGGCGCCGACTTTGGTGGTGGCCTGGTACTGGGCTTGAGCCGTGCGGGGCAGGGAGATACCCGTTTTGGCGTAGGCGGCCTTGGTCAGGCCCGAGCAGTCGAAGCCGCCGTCCGCCGGTCCGTTGCCGCCCCACTGGTAGGGGACGCCGAGCTGGGAGTGTGCGTAGGCAACTGCCTTGCCTGCGTTGCCGGTTGCCGGGGCTGCGGCGGCCGCGTATTCGTCGGCGATTTTGAGGACCTTGTTCACGTACCAGTCGGCGTGGTTGTAGTGCCAGATCGCCCGGCGCAGGTTCTTGCCGTTCTTGGCGCCGTTGGCGCACAGCAGGCGGGCCGCGGCGTAGACGGCGTCGACTGGGTCCCAGGGGGTGGGCGGCTTCTTCCCGCCGGGCGGCACCGGGTGGGCGTAGGCCTTGAAGGTGGAGGGCAGGAACTGCATCGGTCCGACCGCGCCCGCAGAGGAGGTCATGGTGGGGTAGCGGCCGTGGTCGGTCTCGACCTTGCCGATCGCCGCGAGCACTGTCCACGGGAGGCCCGGGCACTCCGGTGCCGCCCGCTGGTAGAGCGCGAGCATCTTGGGCGGGATGTCGGCCAGCGCGTGCTTGCTCGGGCTCGCCGATGCGCCGCCGCTGCCGGTCATGGAGCCGCTCAGCAGGGTGGCGGCAATGACGGCAACCAGCAGCGGCAGGGCAAGGATTGCGCATCCGGCCCCGGCGGCCATTCTGGCGAGGGCGCTCACGGTCAGGCACCGCATGCTGGAGGCTGGGGAGGGATGGGGCGCCAGGGGAAGGCGGTGTGGCGGCCGGGGGTGGCAAGTGTTGCTTCGGGCGTGAGGGCCGGGACGAGGCCGGGCCAGTAGGTCGCTAGTTGGGCCGGGGCGAGCCGGCTGGCTGGGGCAGGTCCCAGGGGGAGCCAGGCGGCGCCGTCCGGTTTGGCGAGCTGAGTGTTGCCGGTGGCGATGGGCAGTTCGAGGCGGTCGGTGCTCTCGGCGAGACGGTGGCGCAGGGCGGCCTCGCGGCGGGCGGTGGCGGTATGGATCAGGAGGGGGGTGCGGGTGCCGGTGGTGGCGGCGAGGGCGGCGTAGCCGGGGAGTTTGGCCTCGACGCGGGCGAGGTTGTAGGAGCCGGTGTCGTACTCCAGGAAGAGCGGCAGGAGTTGAACGGCCGGGGTGGTGTGGTGGGCGTAGGCGTCGGGGCGGATCCAGTCGCCCCACAGCCGGGTCGCGGAGCGTTCGGAGAGCCACTCCACCAGGGCGCCTCTGGCGGCGAGGTGGGTGAGGAGGGTGTTGACGCCCAGGGTGTGGTCCAGGGTGGGGGAGAAGGCGATGCGGGCGCAGTGGTCCTTGCGCCAGCCGGTGGCGGCCAGGTCGCATCCGGCGCGGGCGGCGAGGAGTTCGGCTCCGGCCCGTCCCAGGGTGTAGTGCTCGGGGGCGGAGCCGCTCTGGCGCAGGGGGCGGAAGGAGTCGACGACGCCCAGCAGGTAGAGCTCGCGCAGGCGACGGTTGGCGGTGCGGTGGCCGGTGAAGGCGAGCGCGGTGATGTGGTGCGAGGTGAGGACCTTGTGCTCGTGGAGCATTTCGATGAGCCACAGGTCGCGCGGGGTGAGGCGGGTGGCGAGCCGGGAGAGGTCGGTGCGGGCCCGGTCGGGCTGGGCGGGGCGGCGTCGGCGGGAGGCCGCGCGCGGGACGTAGCCGGGGTTCGAACTCGTCGTGGGCATGACCTACTCCTGGAGTAGCGCGGCGGGGGTTAGAGGGGCAGGTAGGTGGAGCGGCTGGTGGTGGCGCCGAAGCGGTCGGCGGCAGCGGCCCGCAGTGCGGTCGAGCGCCCGGCCACGGGCGGGGGAAGGGGGCGGGTGGTGAGGGTGAAGGCGGCTGTTTCGGCGCCGTCGGCCAGGAGGTGGGCGGCGGCCTGGTAGGGGCCGAGGTGGGCGAGGTCGTGCGCGCCCAGGGTGGGCAGGGTGTGGCGTTCCAGGGCGTTGGCGTCTTCGGGGGAGGCGTTGAAGAAGACTTTGTTGCGGGCGTTGGCGGAGATGCCTTCGCGCAGGTCGCGGGGGAGCTGGGCGAGGTGCTGGTGGGCCAGGTTCATGGAGAGGCGGTAGCCGCGGGCTTCGGCGAGCATGTCCTCCAGCGGGTAGGGGAGGGTCAGGAAGTTGTGTGCTTCGTCCACGTACAGCGCGGCGTCGATCCGGTCGCGTTCGGGGGTGCGGGCGCGGGCCGCGGCGGCCTGCCAGGTCTTGGCGACGATGAACGAGCCGAGCAGCCGGGTGGTCTCCTCGCCCAGGGCGCCCTTGGGCAGGCGGGCCAGCAGGATGCCGCCGTCCAGGACGTCGGGCAGGTGGAAGGTCGACTCGCCCGAGGCGATGGTCTGGCGGGCGAAGGAGCGCAGCAGGAAAGCGCGGAGCTTGTTCATGATCGGGCCGATGACCGCGGCGCGGGAGGGCTCGGACAGGGACTCGTACCAGATCCAGAAGCCCTTGAGGACGGGGTCCTTGATGGTGGGCATCATGCGGATGCGGTAGGCGGGTTCGCCCAGCAGGCGGGGGATGTCGGCGAGGGTGACCAGGCGGCTGGTGATCTGGGCGTGGCGCAGGAGGGTGAGGCAGGCGGCGCGCATGATGTCGTCGGTGCGCGGGCCCCAGAAGGCGGCGAAGATGCGGCGGAAGATGCCGGTGATGTTGTCGACGACGACGTCGATGTCGCTGCCGTCCAGGACGTTCAGGCAGGGCGGGGTGTGGGTGTCGTCGGGGTCGATGAGCACCAGCTTGTCGGCGCAGGAGGGCGGCAGGCGGTGCAGGAGGTCGGCGACGAGGTCGCCCTTGGGGTCGATGACGATCGCACCCCGGCCCTCGCGCACGTCGTCCAGGACGAGTTGGCCGATCAGGGTGGACTTGCCGGAGCCGGTGGCGCCCATCAGATGCAGGTGATGTCGAGCATCGGGAACCCTCAGCCCGACATCCCGGCGGGCGCCGGTGTCCGAGGCACCCAGCGGTTTGACGCCGGGGCCGGGCTGCGGCACAGCAGGCGGCGGGGCGATGGAACGGGCGCCCGCGCGGGCCAGGCCGGGGGCGTCGGGGTCGGCCGGGAGGTGGGCCAGGGCGGCGAGTTCGGGCACCGAGAGCAGGTCACCGCGGTGGCGGGGGAAGCGGCGGGCGCTCAGGGCCGGGTGTGGATCTGGCAGGCGGTGGCGGGCCAGCCAGTTGCGGGCGGCGTACAGGGAGAAGGCGGAAGCCAGGGCATGGGCGCGGCCGCGCAGCCGGGCCTCGGCTCCCTCGGATTTGTGCGGCAGGGCGATGGCGTAGCGGATGGCCACCTCCCACTGGGGGCCGGTGAGTTTGCCGACGCTCTGGCGTACCTCGACGCCGTGTGAGGGGTCGGTGGCGGCGGGCGAGGTGCGTTGCGGTGCGTGGGTGAACAGCCGGAAGAGGGCGGAGAGGCGGGGTGCGGTGTGTCCGGCCTTCAGACGGCGGGCGCTGCGCCTTGAGCGGCGCAGCCGGGCGCCGGTCGCGGGCCGGGCGAGCAACTGCACCAGCGCGTGCTCGCCCTCCGTCATTCCGGTGGCCGCCTGGAGCAGGGCGCGCAGAGGATCGTCCTTGTGGTCGGTGCGCAGCGGCAGCACCTCCGGCCGGGCGAGCCGCAAGGCGCCGGCGGTGCACCGGTGGTCGGCCGGGAAGGGGGGTGCGGCGTCGGAGAGGGTGGTGTGGGCGCCGGGCCAGGCGGCCTCCACCGCGCGACGTACGAGGGTGGTGGGGGTGGAGCCGGGCAGCCACAGTCGGATGGTCAGCCCGCCGGTGTCCCAGGCGTACTCGAAGCCGACATGTGGCTGGCCGTGCAGCAGGCGTTGGTGCCAGGGGCGCAGCAGGCCGGAGAGTTGGGCCCAGAGCACCTCGCCGCCCTTGCCGGGCACTGTGGGCGGGGCGAGGATCGTGACCAGCCGGGCGCCCTCGGCGAAGGTCTGCTGCCGCCTGCGGTGGACGGCGATGCGGGTGGCGAGGAGCGCGGCGGAGATCAGTGCCGTGCCGGGTGCCAGCCAGGGCCAGGCGTCGGCGAGGAAGTCCCCGCTGCGGTGCAGCAGGGTGTGCCAGAAGTGGTGGGGATCGGTCAGCAGGGGGCCGAGCAGGCCGCCCGGGCCGGCGGTGGCGGTCACAGCTGGAGTCCGGTCAGGTCGGGCAGTCCGTAGGGGTCGCTCGCCTCGTCCCGTACGGCCTGCTCGTCCGCCTCGAGCTCGACGGGGTCGGTGGTGATCAGATCGTGCTCGCTGGTGGCGGCGACCGGCGTGAAGGAGATCTTCGTGCGGCCCGACAGCAGGAGCGCGCAGCCCCGGGGAGCGGACAGCAGATGATGCCGCTCGCCGCGCGAGAGGTGGAAGGCGGCGGCGATCTGGTCGATGGCCTGTGGAGCCTGTCGCATGAGCACCTGGGTCGCGGAGTTGGTGACGATCGCCCGGCCCAACTCGCTGGCCAGCACGTCGTCGGCGTCCTGGGTGACCACCGCGAGGCCGGTCCAGTACTTGCGGGCTGCCTTGGCCATCCGGAACAAGAAGCGCGCCCCGTGCCCCTCGCGCATCAACAGCCACGCCTCGTCGACCACCACCAGGCGCCTCCTGCGGTGGCCGGAGTGGGCGACCTGCCGCCAGATGGCATCGAGCGCCAGGAGCATACTCACCGTCTTCAGCTCGTCGGATACCTCCCGCAGACAGAAGACGACCAAATGTCCGGCGGGGCGGGTGGTGGTCGACCCGGAGAACAACTGCCGGTGGGAGCCCTCCACATACGGGGCCAGGCGAACGGCCAGCTCGCCCGCGGCCGGCTCGTTCATCGCAGCGAGCTGGGTGGCCAGGTCGGCGAGCAGCGGCGCGGGACGGCAGAAGGTAGCGGGATCGGTAGTGATCCCGGCGTGGTGGTAGGTGGCAAGGACCGCCCGGTCCAGCACCGCCCGCTCGGCGGAGGAGAGTTCCCCGCCGAGCAGGACGGCCAGGAAGGTGTGCAGGAACAGCACGCGGCGGGTGAGCACATCCTGTTCGCCACTCGTCGTCGGCGGCAGGTCGAAGGGGTTGAGCCGCACGGCGGGATCGCCGAGGCGGATGACGGTGCCGCCCACCGACTCGGCCAGGGTGACGTACTCGTCCTCCGGGTCGATGACCATGGCTTCGGTGCCGGTGAACAGCTGCCGCAGCAGTTCGAGTTTGGTCAGATACGACTTGCCGGCCCCGGAGCGGGCCAGGGTGATGGAGTTGTAGTTGTCCTGGGCGAAGCGGTCCCACAACACCAGTGACCCGCTGGAGGTGTTGATGCCGTAGAGCACTCCGCCCGGTGCCAGCGCGATGTCGGCGGGCAGGTCGGGGGAGGCGAAGGGGAAGCAGGCGGCGAGGGCTTCGGTGTCGAAGGTGCGCCGTACCTTCAGCGTGTCCAGACCCAGGGGGAGGGTGGCCAGCCAGCCGGGCAGCGCCCGGTAGGTGGCCGGCGCGGTGGCCACCAGGAGCGAGTCGGCGATCGAGCGGACCGAGGCCACCTCGTCGGCCAGATGCTCCTCACTCTCCCCGTACACGGTCATGTACAGGCCGAGGCGGAAGAGCTTCCCCTCCCCGCGCGCGATGCGATAGGCGAGTTCGGTCGCGTCCGCGGCGGCGGCTTCGGTGTCCGGGTCGTCCAGGCGGCCGTGGTCCATGCCGGTGCGGCGGGAGGATTCCAGGCGTGCCCGCTGCTTCTTGAGCTGCTGGGCGGCCAGCGAGCTGGGGACCGGTTCGATGTGCAGGGCCACGTCCAAGCGGCCGGGGTAGGTGAGCAGCGGTTCCAGCCACCCGGGTGCTACTTCGGCGGGGTAGCCGGTCACCACCAGGGTGGCGGCCAGGTGCCCGCCGACGGCGAGCGTGCGGGCATGGACTTCGAGCCCGTCCGGGCCGTGATGGGCCAGCACGTCACGGGCGTCGACGGACGTGCCCGGCACGGAGCCACGGCGAAGCAGTCGCAACATCACACACCTGCCAGGGGCGCGGCATCGAGGTCGGCTGCCAGCCGGAGGGCCTCGGCGGCGGCCGGCGCCTCCAGCGCCGAGACGGTGATCTCGGCTGCCTCCAGAGCGCGGGCAGCCTCGGTGAGGCGGTGGCCGGCCCGGGCTGCGCCGGTGGCCGAGGGCTCGCGGACCACCAGCAGGACCTGGCGGGTGAGCAGATCGCGCTCGGCGGCCAGCTCGTCAAGGAAGGAGGCGTGGGCGAGTGCTGCCCGTTCCAGCGCCGGGTGGGGGAGGGCGGGCGCGGTCTGGGCCAGCTCGTCGACCAACGGAGCGATCTCGAGGCGGTGGGCACGGATGAGGATCTGGGTGGGCCCGGTCAGGGAGTTCAGCCAGCGGGCGAACGCCTCGGTCAGGGCCTGCTGTTCACCGCCGGTGCGCAGGTGGAAGTTGATCGTGCTACACACCGCCAGCGCCGCCTGGCCGTCGGCGCCGAGATCGAGCGTGCCCGTTTCGGCGACCTCCCGGCACGGCGGACGCAGCGCCGCCGGTTGCCGAGAGGCCTGCTTCTTCCAGGGGGCGGGCGTGATGGCGGGCAGCGCGGGAACGCCCTCGGGGGCGGGCACCCGCCGCTTGGGTGCGGAATGGAAGCGGAGGGCGGCGAGCAGGAGTTGATCCATGCCGATGCCATCGCGTCGCCCCACCGCGACCACGGTCACGATCAGGGCGACTGGGGAGACGAGAGCCACGTAGGCGAGAGGGCCCATCAGTGGTCGGCTGGCCCAGTAACCGCCGTACAGCACGAGCGCGGCCACGGTCAGGATCGCGGTCTGCCGCGCGGTCAACGGCCCGAGAATACGGTCCTCGCGGGATACGTCGGCGGGGATTCGGGCGGGGGTGACGACGTCGTCGTCGGCGGGCTCGGTCACGGCGTGCGCCTCCGGGGTGTGCGCGGCGGGGTGGGCGGTTCGAGGGGCAGGCGCAGTTGCACAGGGCGGGCGGGACGTACGCGGACGCGAGGGGCTGGGATGGGCAGGGCGAGTTGTCGGCGCCGAGGCGCCGGGGCGCGTACGGCGGGGGTAGCGGGGGCGGGCGTGGCTGGCGGAACGGGGGTGGCTGGTGGAGCGGTGGGGAGTACGGGGCCAGGGCGGGGGACGTGGGGAGCGGCGATGGGGAGCCAGGTCTGACCTGGGCGGGCTGAGTTGGCTGGGGTGCGGTTAACGGGTATGGGCAGCGCCAACTGCTGCTGGCGCCGGGCCTGGGCGGGGTGGGGGACGGCAGGTGGACTCTGCGCTGGTCGCGGGCGGGGAGCAGCACGCTGACCTGCGCCGGCACGTCGACCTGGGCCAGCTCCCCGGCCGCCGCCGGGTCGTGCTGGGGCGCCAGCTCCGCGAGGAGCGGCTGGGGAGGGGGCTGGGGGCGACGGCGCGGCGCCGACTGCGGGGCCTCCACCTGCGGCGGGCGGACATGCCCCCGCGGGCTGGGCGCCACCGGGGCGAGGGGCGCGGCGAGGAGCAGCGCCTGCGGCTGCACCGCCGGGCCCGGGCCGGGGTGGCCTGACGCCACCGCCACCGCCACCGCCACCGCCACCGCCACCGCCACCGCCACCGCGGCCGGGCCGCGGGCCGCCCCTGCCGCGCGGGCCTCCGCCTCCACCGCCGCCCGGAGGGATGCCACCCCGCCGGGGTCGGCGGGCGGCACCCCCACCGCCGGGCAGGTAGCGGCCCATCAGCTGATACATGGCCAGTTGCCGCAGCATGCGCACCGGCGCCGGGGCGTGAGGCTGCTGGATCGGGCTGCCGCGCAGGACGACCTGGAGAGTCCAGCCGGGAATCTTGAACAGCACCCAGAACAGGGCCACTCCGGCCAGCAGCGTGCCCAGCTGATCGGCCTTGGGGATGCCGAGGACGGTGGCGCCGGGGGCGAAGAACAGCTTCAGCGCGAGGATGAACGTCATCGACTGTGCGATCTGGATGACCAGACAACCGCCCAGGCCCCGCCACCACAGCCGGGCGACGGGATCGGTGAGCGGGTGGGCATGGCAGGCCAGTGCCAGCGGCGCGAGCACCGCGAGCAGTGCCATCAGCGCGACCCGCACGATGAACCCGATCAGCACCGCAATGATGAGGACGAGTTCGACGACGGCGAGCAACAGCAGATAGATCGCGATGCCGGTGGGGCCGAACAGAGCGAAGGGCAGGGCCCGTTCGACGAGCCCCTGCCCGGCGTCCGCCATGTCCGTACCCATGATCGCGTGGGTGAGGGAGTTGCCCAGCCTGATCGTCTTGCCCATGACGGTTAGCGAGGAGGCCGCGGCGGCGATGCCCAGCAGTAGCCGCGGCACGATCTGTTTGAGGGCGTAGCTGATTTGCACCGTCTCGTAGCCCATGACGGTGACGCCGCCCGCCGTCACGAACAGCACATAGATGCCGGCCGTGATGCCCATCGAGGCGGTCCACAGCCGCTTGATGTCCGCGTGCTTGGTGACGTCCGGGGCTGCCAACAGCGTGTCGGCAATCAGCTCCCGCAAAGGCTTCATGGCCTCTTCGAGGAGCATGCCGAGGAACGCGGTGATCGCATTGATGACCAGGCCGGGGAGGTCCAGGAGGTTGCCGAAAAACCCCTCCGCATTCGGATCCGACGGCGTTGCGGGCGGCGTCGGCCCCGGTGTCGGCTCCGGCGCCGAGGGCCGCGGCGGAGGCTTGGGCTTTCCCGGCGAGGGGGAGGGCCCGGGGGCGGGTTCCGGCCGGGCGGTGCCGGGCCCGGATTCCGGCGGCGGAACTACCGGGCCGGGCTGCGGCTGAGGTTGCGGCTCCGGCTCCCAAGGAGCAGCGGGCGCATGCGCGATGGCTGCCGGAGGCACGGCGGCGTTGGCGATGGGCACAACGGCCAGGACACCTGTGGTCAGCAGGAGCGCGGGGAGTAACCGGGCGCGCGCGAGACAGCGGGCGCTGATCATTGCCCCGCCCCGGCGCCGACGATGCCTTTAAGGACAGTGACGATGACCGGTGCCAGGATCGCCAGGCCGTAGCCGACCGCGGCGGCCCGCAAGGCCCGCTTGGCGGACTCGACTTCCCCCGGATCGCCCCCGGCCATCAGGTAGCGCAGCCCGCCGAAGGTCAGGAACAGGGTGGCGAGAGCGGCGAGGATCCCGACGATCCAGTTCCGCAGGTTCGTGATCACCTGCGGGATGGTCGCCACCGCCCACGAACTGGGCGGGTCTGCCAGGAGAGTGCACGTTACGAGGACGAAGACGAAGAGCGCCCGGGCCGCGATGCGGGCCAGGCGGCGCAGACCGGGGTGGAGGACCCCTGCCCGCAGCCGGGATGACGGCAGAGCACGCACGAAGACCACCTCCAGCAGAGCAGACAGGGAAAGAGGGATGACGGCGCCTGCGGCACCGGACATGAGCCGAGATACGTCCCCAGGGGCCGGGCAGGCCCGCGGTGGCGCACCACCTCCTTGTGAGGAGTGGGGCGCATTGCGCGAGGGGCGGGAGTTTTCGGGTGTCAGCACGAAGCGCCGTACCCGGACCCTGGGGACCTTCAGTGAGATGGGAGCTCAGTCAGGCGCCGGCGCCTCGTGTGCTCTTACTCCCTTAAGGAGAAAAAGCCGGCCGACCGTGCCAGCAGCCCGACGGAGCTACCTGCCTCGTCTCACAGCTCGTCTGCGAGCAGGGACTGCGCGAGGCGCTGTTCGGCGGCTGACCGGCGCCGGAACATCGCGCGGACGCTGATGCCCGCACCGTTCGCGCACTCCTTCGCGCTCTGCCCGTCCAACCGTGTGGCGGCGATCAGCTCGGCCTCTGCCGACGTGATGACCTCGGCCCGGGCAGCGCGCTCCAGGACCAAGTACACCTGCGCCTGTGAGCCGGTAACCAGCGGCTGCCCGACCGTGCCCTCGTCCAGGGGCAGGGGACCGAGGCGGCGTTCGCGCTGGGTGGCGTAGAGCAGGCGGTGGGCTGCCCGGTCACCGGCCCGCACCAGCTGCAGCCCGATCTCCTCGGGCGCCTCCTCCGGTGTCAGAACGGCGAGCTGCTCGATGACCGCGGTCAGGACCTCCTGCTCCAACTCGCCCCTCTCCAGCTCCCGGAGCCGGGGCAGCCGGGCCATCGCCCGGCGCAGCACGGGCACCGTCATCGCGACAGCGACCGAGCCCCACGGCTCACCGAACGCGAGATGGCGACGCAAGATCTCGGCCCACACCCGTGCCCGCGCGGTACCGGGAGTGGAGGGGTGCGCCATCCGGGCGCGGACGAGGTCGACCGGCCAGGCTCCGCCCGGCTCACTTGCCGAGAGCAGTACGGCCGGCAGGGTCAGCGGGCGCGGGGCCGAGGCCAGATCCAGCAGAGCGGCATCGACCTTGTCGAACGGGGAGACGGCGGAGAGCGAGACGGACGTGGTGCGGCGCATGAGCGGGCTCCTTGCCGACGACGGCGAAACGGGACGTCGCCCATAGCGCCAAGCCGCCCTGCCACCACCGCGCCACCGGCCTGCCGCGCCTTCGCCTCAGCCTCGCCGTCGGCCCGCCAACCCCCGGAATTCGCGTGCCGGATGAGCCGCTGACCAGTACCTTCACCCACCACTGCGCGGCACGAAAATGCCCGGGAAAATCCGTTGGCCCCGTCGCGCGGTCCTCCTGGCTCCCGCCACGCGACGGCGCGGATCGGCGCGTGACGGATCGGGCGCTGATCAGCGTCTTTACCGGGAGGCGGCACGATCAGCCGGGATTTCCTCCTTAAGAGGTGTCAGTACGTAACCACCAGCGCCCGGCCCGTGGCGGCGCACCCGCCATGACCCACTCCCGCCGCAGCAGTTCCTCCGCCCGTCGAGGCACACTCGCAAAGCTCCCGACGACGATCTGGCTCCCCGCCCCCGACGACCTCGCCGATCCCCCGGCAGGACGGGTGCTGCCCGACTGGGCCCTCGACAAGCTCCGCGCCCAGTTCACCCCCCAGCCCAGCGAACGGTCCGCTCCGCTCCTGCGCTTGGAGATCAATGACACCCGGGCCGGGATGGACGCCCGCTCCCGCTGCACCCCACCCCGCGACGCGAATGCCGGACCCTGCGGCAACGCCCGCTCCTCGGTGATCCTCGCAGAGCTGCACCCCGACACCCTGCCCTGCGCGCCGCTGCACAGCGGCTACGGGACCGAGGAACGCGGCGCGATGGACGACGGCTGGCCCGGCTTCTTCCACCGCGCCCACCGCCTACTGCGCGCCGACGGCCTACTCCTTCTCGCCACCCGACAACGCCGTGACGCCGGGCATCTGACGGACCCGCTCGGCCTGCTCATCGCCACCGCCCGCACCGCGGGCTTCCGCTACCTCCAGCACATCGCGGTCGTCCACGGCCACGCGATCGAGGCCCGCATCGCGCCCGCGCCGCCCGACGCCACCACGCCCGAGTTGATCCACTCCGACCTCATCGTGCTGTCCGCCGTCCGCGCGCAGTAAAGGAGCGTCACCGTGCCGAAGTCCCCCTCGGTGTGGAACACCGCACCCACCTCCGCCCCCGCCCAGCGCGCTGATCGCTACGTGCCCGGCTCGGCCGCCCACCCCGCCAAAATGCTCCCCGCGATCGCCCGCCACGCGATCACCACGTACACCGAGCCCGGCGGCCTGGTCCTGGACCCGATGTGCGGCATCGGAACCACCCTGATCGAAGCCCTCCACCTCGGCCGCCACGCCCTGGGCACCGAGTACGAACCCAAGTGGGCCCAAATCGCCCAGGCCAACCTCCGCCACGCCGAACGCCAGGGTGCCACCTGCTCCGCAGCCGTCTACTGCGGCGACGCCCGCCAGCTCACCGCCCACATCCCCGCCGCGTTCCACGGCCTGGTCGACCTCGTCGTCACCTCCCCGCCCTACGGCGCCAGCGTGCACGGCCAGGTCCGCTCCACCCGCGAATCCGGCGAACGCGGCGTGACGAAAAGGGACTATCGCTACAGCAGCGACCCCAACAACCTCGCCCACGTCGGCCTCGAAGCCCTCATGGACGCCTTCACCGACATCCTCATCCAGTGCCGCCACGCCTTGCGCCCTGGAGGCCACGCCGTGATCACCACGCGTCCCTGGCGCGATCGCGGTGAACTCATCGATCTTCCCTCGGCCGTTCTCGCGGCAGCCGAGACCGCCGGGCTTATCCCCGTGGAGCGCAACATCGCCCTCCTCGCCGGTATCCGTGATGGGCACCTCGTCGCCCGTCCCTCGTTCTTCCAGATGAAGAACGTCGGCGACGCCCGCCGCGCCGGCCTTCCGCTGGCGCTGATCGTGCACGAGGACACCCTCGTTGTACGCCGCCCCACCCCGCCCCCACCCTCTTTCTCGCCTCGCGAGCGCCGACACCCGGCCAGCCCGCACGGTCGGCGGACCAAGCCGACCGCCACGGCCACCTTCCGCTCCCGCACCTGCACGGCGGGGGTCCGCGATGGCGGCCGCTGAGCTGCGGATCGGCTCGCTCTACAGCGGAGTGGGCGGCCTGGACCTCGGCGTGCAGCGAGCGTTCGGCGGCCGCGTCGCCTGGCACGCCGAGAACGACCCGCTCGCCGCCCAGGTCCTGGCCCGGCACTGGCCCCACGCGCCGAACCTGGGAGACATCCGGGAAGCGGACTGGAGACAGGCCGAGCCCATCGACGTCCTCACTGCGGGCTTCCCCTGCCAGGAGCTGTCGGTGGCCGGGCCGCGCACCGGACTCGCCGGTGCCCGCTCGGGCCTGTGGCAGTACGCCGCCGAGGCCATCCACATCCTGCGTCCCCGCCTGGTGGTGATCGAGAATGTCCGCGGCCTGCTCTCAACCCACGCCGGAACAATCCCCCTTCGCCCACTGGAACCCGGAAAACCGCCGCTGGGAGACACGCCCCAACAACTCTCCATGCGGGCGCTGGGAGTGCTACTCGGCGACCTGGCCGACCGCGGGTATGACGCAGCATGGCGCTGCGTACGCGCAAGTGACGTCGGCGCCCCGCACCGACGCGAGCGGGTCTTCATCACCGCCTGGCCCACAACAGCGGCCCCACTGCGCCCTGTTGAAGACACCAACGGCGAACCTCGGCGTGATCGGCGGATCCCAGCACCCGGCCAAACGCAAAGCGGGCGGCCACGGCCCCACGCTTGCCGACGAGGTCGAACATCTCCTGCCCACCCCAACCGCCAGCGACGGTGCCAAAGGCTCCCCGAACCAGCGCCACGGCAACGGCAGCCTCACCCTGGCCTCCACCGCGGCGACACTCGCAGAGCCGCATATCTCGACGGGATCTGCCCCAACGCATCGGCCTGTCGCGCCAGCGCCCAGCGCCACCCGCACGGCCACCGAGCATGGCTTCACCCCGGCGCAGGAGACCGAGCGCCTGCTACCCACCCCGACCACGTCGGACGGGAGGGGCGGCGCGGGCACGACTCCGAAACGCAAGGGCGGCATGAATCTACGAACGGCCGTCACTCACCTGCCTCTTGGTGGGGCGAGTACCTACCCGCCATCCGACGCTGGGAGCAAGTGACCGAACGCGCCGCGCCCACGGCCACCGTGCCCGGTGCACGTCGGCTATCCGCCGAATTCGTCGAATGGATGATGGGCCTGCCCGAAGGATGGGTCACCGCCGCAGGCCCCTCCAGAGCCGCCCAGCTGCGCTTGCTCGGCAACAGCGTCGTACCCCGGCAAGCCGCCTATGCCCTGGGGACTCTGCTGCCTGACGGTTGTCCGTCGCACGCGCCAGAGTCAAACGGCGGTCGCTGCCCTGGAGACGAGGCGTGACCCCGGCAGCAGGTCCTCATTCCAGTCTCTCTGGTCACTGGCGTTCGAGCCCGGCTACGTACACACGCCGTGCACACGCCGCCGTGCGGGCGGTGGAGACCGCCGTCTGCAATGCAGGGAAGGACAGGCCTGCCAGCGCAGTGGCAGCACCTATCGCAGCGCCCTGGGACCACGCCGTGGGGAATCGGGCGTCTGCCGTGGTCCTGCGCACTCGGCCTCCAGACGAACGATGAGCCGCCCCGGGCGGAGCAGCCGAAAGGGCACCCCAGTACCACGTGGTGCAAAACCTTCCGGCACCGACGTCAACGGTCAGCGAGCTGCGCGGCGGGTCACGAGCCGTCGCGCGCAGCGCGAAGACCTGCACCACGTCCTGGAGCTGTCACCGGCTGACCAACTGAAACAGCTCGCCGCTCGCCGTTCACCCGCCCACCCCGCATCAGGTGAACCGCCCCGTCCTGGCAAGCGCGCTCGCAAGAAGCCGACCCCCGCCCGGAGGGGGGAACCGCCCGCGATCGGCGCCTCAGCGGCTCCACCTGTTCTCAGCAACGCTTCCATCCCGGAGCACGAAGCCAGATCCCGCACCTTCCCACTCAGGCAGGCAACCCCACCACAAGTCGACGCCGCGCAAGCCCAGAATTCCGATCCCGGCGAGTCAGCCGACGTGCCTGGCGGAGTGCAGGGCGACAGCGATCCGGGCCTCCCGAGCCCTGAAACGGAGGCCAGCGCCCCACGCCTATACACACCCGAACAAGCCGCCCGCCTGCTGCAGGTGCCCGCCTCCTGGCTCCGCAAGAGGGCAGCGGACCACGCCATCGCGCACACCCGCATCGGCCGCCACCTTCGCTTCTCGACCGCTGATCTGCACGCGCTCGTGCATGCAGGTCAGCATCCACCCGCTGCTCAGCCCACCGACCCGTCATAACGCCACCCGTTCGGGTCGAGGCGCGCCCCGTTCGCCGATGGCGGCTTCCGCTTCACTCGGCACCGAGCGTCCATGGACCCGCCCGCCGCCGATCCACCCCGGCGGGTGGCGCGCCCCGACGTTCCCGACGGGGCCGTTCTCGTACTCTCCAAGGAGGTAGCACCATGGCCTGGGTTGAACGCCGAGGTAACCGATGGCGAGTCCGCTACTGGGCGGAATCCGGCAGAGCAGCCACCGCCTCCACATTCGACACCCGCGACGACGCGACCAAATGCGCGGACAACTTCACGGAGCCTCACCTCCCGTCCCGCACCTCCGGCCCCGACGCGATGCAACGGCCTGAACCACCCGCCTCCGTAGGCGAGAAGGCTGCGCCAGAAAGCCCCAACGCCGAGTCCGTGGCTGTGCCCGAGCTGCAGGCCAGCGACGCCACCCACCTCCCTCGCTCTACCGTGGCAGGGACAGCCGGCTCCGCGCAGATGACTACGTTTGCGCAGTGGACCAAAACCTGGTCAGCCAGCCTCGAAGTCGGCCCGAATACCGCCGCCGGATACCAGAGCCTGCTGAAGAACCATCTCCTGCCCGCCTGGGGCGACATGCCCCTCGACGAGATCACCCCCACCGCCGTCATCACCTGGCTCAAGCAGCTCCGCGTCCGCTACAAGCCGACCACCGTCGCCGCGATCGGCAAACTCCTCAGCCTCATCCTCTCCGCAGCCGTCCTCGAACGCCTCATCCCCGTCAACCCCGTGCGCATCCCCCGCCAGCGCGGCCGCACCCGGCGTGAAGAAGCCGCCTGGTGCGATGAGTACCACGTCCTGGACATCGCCCGCCGCATCACCCACCTCGGCAGCCCCAACCTCGGCCTGCTAATCATCACAGCCGCCTACACAGGCATGCGCTGGGGCGAACTCACCGGCCTGCGCCGCGACGCCGTAGACCTCGACGCCGCAACCCTCAGCGTCCACCCCGACCACGGCGCCCTCCACGAGATCAACGGCCACCACTCCTACGGACCGCCCAAAACCGCCGCCTCCGTCCGCACTGTCACGCTGCCCCCCTTCCTCACCACGCTCCTCACCCAGGACCTCGCCACCCACCGCCGCGACCACGTCTTCACCAGCGTCACCGGCAAACTCCTGCGCCGCTCCACCACACAACGCCGCTACTGGGCCCCGGCCGTATCCGGCTGTACCTTCCCCGACGACACCGTCTGGAAGCCGATCAAGCCCGGCCTGACCTTCCACGGCCTGCGCCACTCCCACAAAACCTGGCTCATCGAGGACAACATCCCCGACGTCGCCCAGGCCCGCCGCCTCGGCCACACCATGAACAACGAAATCGACGACATCTACTCCCACGTCGCCCACAAGATCAACACCCGAATCCTCAACCTGCTCGAAGACCGCTGGCAACGCTCACTCAAGCGCGGCCGCGGGGGTTCCCGAAGGTTGTAGGGAGAGGCGTGGGCCGGCCAGAGGCGAGAGGTGCGGCGGCCTCCCAGACTTGCCATGACCGCCAGGTCAGCGCAGCAACCGAGTGATCCCATGCACCGCCGCCTCGGCCCTAGTCGCTCGCTTAGTTGGCGGACGAGGAAGATTGGAACGAAAACCGGCGCCTGCGGGAGCAGTCCACTTTCCCGCAGGCGCGGCACGGCACGGAGGGGCTGCGAGCGCTACAGGCCCTCTTCTGCGGGCGGGAGTTCGGTCTCGCTACGGTTGTGCAGCCAGTTCAGCAGCCGGAATCCGCGCTCGCTCTGTTCGGGGTTTCCCCACAGCGCGGCCGAGAAAGCTGCGACGGTGAGCGCCGCAACGGTGCCGAGCACGACCTGCTGCGGGCCGGTGAGTGGCAGGCTTGGGGTGTTCATCGGTGTTGGGTGCGGATCCTCTGCAGTGACGGTCGGGATCAGGCAGTGAGGCTGTAGTTCTGCTGGTCAAGGCTTGGGTAGAGACGTTGATGTTCGCGGGCTGTGTGGAAGGTCCAGTAGTCGTCGAAGTCGCCGTTGGTGATCAGTGCGCGGAGTTGGAGGATGGCTTCGGCGCCGTTGAGTCCCCAGCGGGCGCCGGTGATGTCGAGGCGGTCGGCGATCAGGTGGCGGCAGGCACCTTCGATGGCGCCGGTGGCGATCGGCCAGCCAGTTGCGAGCGCGGTGTCGTAGTGGAGCTGGTCGAGGTGGGCCGGTGAAGTAACGGGTGCAGGTGGTGACGGCGTCGCGGCGGGTGGCGGGAAGCTGTTCGGCTGCGGCCTGAGCGGTCATCTCGGCAGCGGCCCGTTCGGCATCTCCGGCAAGGATCGCGGTGAGTTTGTCCGCGGCCCAGGTCTCGGCCTCGCGGCTGCCGACCGGGTGGAAGGCGTGCGCGGCTGTCCAGCAGTACTCGGCGACGTGCACGAAGTCGAGCAGGATGTGCAGGCGGACGCCGCGGCGAACGGCTTCGGCCTGAATCAGGTCGAGTTGGTGCCGGGCGCCGTCGACGAGCATGATCCAGTCCCGCCGCTGCTGCGGGTCACGAGCCTGGGCCTGGGCGAACGCATCGGCAATGACCTGCTCCGGCCGGCGGATCACCGAGGCGGTGCACCACTTCTGCTCCGCTTTCGGCCCTGGCCGGGGCGGCCGGTCCCGGCTGCGGCCGCCGGGCGGATGGACGATGTCGTGCGGCCGGCGCGGGGCGGGCGTCGCGTCGAAGACGCAGGCCACCGTCGCCATACGTTTGCGGTTGGGTTTCTCACCCGGCGCCAGGCGCCCGCGCCGACCGGCCGCGGCACTCTTGGCCGCGGCTTTGCGGGTGGCCTCGCGCAGGGCTTCGGGGCGCATCACCACGCCTTTGCCGTCGACCTGGAGAACCAGCGGCATCTCGCGGGTGCAGGGGACGGGGATCTTCGCCGTGTAGTAGGCGGCGATGTCGACGGCCGCGGCGGCCACCAGATCCTTCAGACGGCGTTTGGCCAGCACCTTGCCGCAGCGTCGCGATCGCGGCGGCAGCCTGGTCGAAAGAGCCGCGCACGGCTTCCAGGGCCGCGAGCCGGGCCAGGCCGCGAGAGTGCCGGCCGGCGGGCAGCGAGAGGGCTTCGTCCGCCGGGTGCACGTTGGCAACACCCCGGCCGCGATGCGCGATCCGGGTCACCTGGATCGGTCCGAATACGCAGGTCAACATGTGGTGATGGCCCCGCTCCCGCCAGGTTCGCCGTTGTCCTTCGGGACCGACCACCGCTGGCTGCCCCGCGGCCGCCGGCAGCACGGCTTCCTCCGTCCTGGCTCGCTGATCGAGGTGGTCCTGCAGCATCTGGCGCAACAGTTCGCGTCCCCATACTTCGAGTTGCTCCTCCAATTGGTCGTGGGCCATATGCGTCGCCGGGCTGGTAGCCAGCGTCGAGATCAGGCGGTCGAAGGCATCACGGGAGGCGGCATACGGATCAGGCTCGGGTAAGGCGTCGTACGGTTTCATCGCGGGCTCTTCTTCGGCAGCGATTCGTTTCGGTTGGTACCTACGAATCTACGAAGGAGAGCCCCTTGGTCACTGGAGATCGGGCGGGTCGATGCCCAAAGTACGACGACGGACGAGGGTGAAGCGCCCCGGCGCATCCTCGGTCAGCCAGCCCCGCTCCACCAGCCGCTTGAGCTTGGCCCGTGTGCCCTCGATCTTCCCGGCCGTCGCCGCCAGCCCGATCCGCGGCACGATCTGCTTGGCCTGCAACGGGCCCGGCGCGTCAGCCAGCACCTCCATGATGTCCCGATACACATCCGGCAACACCGTTGCCGCCAGGCCCTCCCGCCCCGGCGGAACCATCACCACACCCGCACCGTGCGGATGCGGCTTCTGCGCAGGCTCCACCGGCACATCCGCCTCGCTGTCCGCCTGTGCGGCCGACAGTTCAGCGAGCACCTTCGTGACGGTCTCCCGCGTGATCTCCAACCGCGACAGGACCTCTTGAGCAGCCTCCAGCCTGAGTGCCAACTCAGCTGTATCAGCCCGCAGTTCCTCGACACGGCGCCGAGCCGCGGCCTCCCGCGCCTCGAGCTCCTCCGGCAAAGACACCATGGCGCCCCACCTCCAGCACGGTAGAAGCAAGCCACCGACCCGACACCACCGATCAGCGTCTCCCCAGGTCAGTCTTCCCCCGAGAGGATCCACACCCATCGGTGTTCCTCCGTGTCGGGAGATGCGAGTGCTTCAACGTAGGAGCCGCTCGGTGCGGGCCGTACAGATATCCGGTGGAACGCTCCTTGCCGGGCAGGGGCGTGCTACAGATGAGGCCGCGGGACTGGTAGGCCCTCATGTTGAGGTGTTGCGTATTCCTCGGTGAGGTCAGTTGTGGTGTCACCGAAGGTGTCATCAACTGCTGGCACAACACCCCGGTCGTCCGCTGCCGGTGTGCCGTTCCGTAACATCCGCTGGTGATACCCCGTCCTTTCTCCACGCCGCGCCGCCGAGTCACAGCCGTGCTCACCGTGACGGCCGCCGTCGTCGCGACTGCCATGGAGGGGCAAGGGCTGGCCTGGGACTTGGCTGGGGCATACCGGAAGGACGCTTGAGCGCGACCACCGGTCCATTTGCAGCACCAGTTCCCGTACAGCGGGCCGGGTAGGCGGGCGGCCGGGACGTCGGCGTTTGTAGGTCCAGCGGCGCTTGATCAGGTCGGAGTGCCAGCGCAGCAGTGTGCCCGGAGTGACGAACAGATGCCCTCGCAGGTTCTTGGGCAGCAGCCGGGCCAGTGCCGCGATCACTGCCCGGTCGACCCATAATGGTTGTGGCCGGGCGACTTAACGGCGGAGGACGGCGAGTTGGTGTCGGAGTACGAGTATCTCCGCGTTCTTGGCAGCCTCCGATCGCGCCACCAATGTGATCCATCCCAGGACTTTCAAGGAGGTCAGGTACAGCAGTCGCAGAGCCATGCCCCAGGATCTCGCCCTGCGATGCCTCCTCACCGAAGAGGCAGAACCCCCGTGCTGCCCGGAGCAGCGGCCACGCACCTGGGGGCGCTGGATACAGCAGACATTGCGGTGGCGACCCACGGGGGCCCGCTGATGACGGAGGCGCCTATGGACCAAGTACGGGCGGAAAGGCCTGCAACTGCCTGATGTTGACCGTGAGCTGCTGCGAGACGTCGTCGAGGCGGAGCTGCGTCAAATACACAACTACTGACGTCACCGGTAAGACACCTGGAGCCGTGCTGCGTCCATGGTCTCGACAGACCGCCGAGACGGCAGTCTTGCAGGCCAGCCATGGCGCTAAGGCCGACTCCCTGTACGCTCGGTGATCGATGCGGCAGCCGCGAGCGGGAGCGACGGGGAGAGAACACTGCGCCTGCCGGAAACTCCATCCGTGCAGTTCAAGCGGCGTGTTGGTACTCGTGGAGGACTCCGCCGAGGCGGTCCCTTCGGCGCACTTTCAGTTGGGTGATTTGTGTGTGGGGGAGTGGTTCGGGTGCCGCTCATCCGAACTCTGCTGGGCAAGGTTCGGCGCCACTGGGGCATGTCGGGTTACCCCGCTCTGAGACTGACCGTCCTGTGCGAGACCGGGACTCGAGGCCTGCTCGGCGCGGTCTTCGGCCCATCCGAGAACGGAGAGACCGTCCAGGCGACCGCGCTACTGCCCCGGCTCACACCGCAGATGCTCCTGCTGGCACACCGAGCTTTCGACGGCGACGACTTCCTACGAGCTGTCTCCGACACCGGCTCTCAGTTCCTGATCCGGCCGGGTGCACACCGACGCTCCGCAGTGCTGGCAGCCCTCCCTTACGGCTCCTACCTCACCTGCTTCCGCGGCCTGCGTGCCCGCATCATCGAAGCCGACATCACACTCACCACCAGCAACGGACGCAATCAGGTCCTCCGGCACATGCGAACCTCGCCGCATCGGTCCTGGCACGCGCGCGCTTGCGACCGCCCTCACTCTCACCCACTACGACGGCTTCTGCGTCCAGTTGAGCCGCTGGACCAGGGAAGTGCTCCTCGAGAAGACCGCGAACGTGACCTACAAACTCGCACCCGAGTGCCTATTGCCCGCAGAGAGCGGAGGGCCTTGACTTGGCGGCCGCGGTCTTTGGTTCAACCGCTTCGTGGGCATGATGTTCCACTGTCTGCCTGCCGGGGAGGCCTACGACGAATCGAAGGCCTTCCCCGTTCACTCGCCGACAAGATCCTCTCGGAGGCCTCTTGACGGCTTAGCACAGAGGGATGTCTGACCCCACGGAACCAAACACGAAACCCAGAGCGGAACACTCAGTGAGGAGCGGGCGGTCTGGGGTGGCTTTGTGACGACTCAGGACCTGCCGTCTGGCGATGCTTGGCCTGCTTTAGTTGTTTCCCACTAACCGCCTCGTCTGTGGAACCGCAGCCTGCAGGCTTGGGAGGTTGTGATTCAGCCACGACTGATCATCGTCAGCGACAGAACCAGCCATTGACATGTGCGAACAAGAGCGGGGCCATCCGGATTCGACAGTGCTGCATATGATCGCACTGCACGTTTTCAAGAGGTGAGGAGTTCAACGTTCATGACTGGTGAGCGAGTTGTTGTCGTCACTGGCGGGGGGACGGGCATCGGTGCTGCGACAGCCCGGTTGCTACGGGCCGACGGACACCAGGTCGTGATCGCTGGCAGGAGACCGCAGCCGCTGCACCAAGTCGCTGCCGAGACGGGAGCGCTGGCCCATCCTGCCGACGTCGCGGATCCCGAGGCCGTGTGCGAACTTGTCGAGACGACGGTGAAGGCCTACGGGAGACTCGATGGCGTAGTGCTCAACGCCGGAATCGGGCGGGGCGGCGCGGTCGGCGACACCGAGGTCGAGGATTGGGAAGAGCTGATACGGACCAACCTCACTGGCCCGTTCCTGTTGCTGCGTGCCGCGCTGCCGCATCTGCTGGAAACCCGCGGTGCGGTGGTTGCGGTGGCCTCGGTTGCCGCCCTCCGTAACAGCGTCGGCAACGCCGCCTATGCGACGTCCAAGGCGGCCTTGCTCCACCTGTGCCGCTCCCTCGCCGTCGACTATGGCCCGCAGGGGCTGCGGGCCAACACGGTTTGCCCGGGCTGGGTGCGTACGGAGATGGCCGACCAGCGGATGGCGCGGTTCGCTGCGGAGGCCGGGCTGGCGGGTGGTGCCGAGGCGGCTTACGTGGAGGCAAACCGGCTGACTCCCGCCCGGCGGCCGGGCGATCCGGAGGAGGTCGCTGAGGCGATCGACTGGCTGCTGTCCCCCGCCGCGTCCTACGTGAACGGGTCCGTCCTCACTGTTGATGGTGGGGTGACCGCGGTCGGCGTTGGTGGTGCCGCCTTCGACTACCGCATTGAGGCGCGTCCCTCGCGCCCGTAATGGACTACCGGACAGGCCCACTTCCCAGGGACCGCCTCGAGGCTAGCCAGGACCCATGGCAGGAGCAGGGCTCCAGCAAGCGGCCTGACGTGCTCGCGGCATAGTCGGCCGTCTACCGAGTGACCACGAGTGCGCCTACCCCGGCTGCACCCCCTCCCGGACTCAGGTTGAGCAGCGCCAACGAGTGAGCGGTCTCTAACTAATGAGCGGGGCTGGTGTGTCATACAGCTTCCACGACTGCATTTCCGCTACCGCCAGACATATGGAGGAGATCATGTTTGTGAATGCACACGACGAGGTGTTCATCGCAGGGCACTGGCGATCTGCGGTAGGAACAGGCGTCATTGAGGTCACCAACCCGTCGGACGAGCGAGTTATCGGAGCTGTCCCAGCTGGCTCTGCAGCCGATGTTGATGTTGCAGTCAACGCAGCTCGTGCGGCGCTGCCGGGGTGGGCGGCCACCGCGCCTAGCCGCCGAGCCGAGTTGCTGGCTGCGTTGTCTGACGAACTTGCCGCTTGCCAGGATCAGATGACGTCGATCATCACAGCCGAGATGGGAACCACAATTGGGTTCTCCCGCAGGGTACAAGCCGGTCTGCCGGTCACCATGACGCGTCTGCATGCTGAGCTTGCGGCTGACTTCGTCTTCGAGGAGCGCGTTGGCAACTCGCTTGTCATGCTAGAGCCCGTCGGAGTCGTGGGGGCCATCACACCGTGGAACTACCCGGTACACCAGATCGTCTGCAAGGTTGTTCCCGCACTCGCTGCAGGTTGCACCGTGGTCCTCAAACCTGCGGAGTTGACGCCGCTTTCGGCCCAGATGTTCACCGAGTGCGTGGCAGCCGCAGGCTTCCCTGTAGGCGTCTTCAACCTAGTCACCGGCAGAGGAACGGAAGCTGGGGAGGCACTGGTACGTCACCCTGGGGTCGACATGATCTCGTTCACGGGTTCTACGGTGGTCGGCAAGCATATTGGGTCACTTGCCGGTGCTGATGTTAAGCGTGTAGCCCTAGAACTTGGCGGCAAGTCTGCCAGTGTCATCCTCCCCGGAGCAGACCTCGCACAGGCTGTCCGCACCAATGTCGCTGATGTTATGCGCAACACAGGGCAGTCATGCAACGCGTTGACGCGCACGTTGGTGCATACCGATGACTATGAAGAGGCAGTCCGGATCGCTGTCGAGGAGATTGCTAGATACGTTCCCGGCGACCCGGCCGACCCCGACTGCCGCCTGGGCCCTGTGGTGAGCAGCGCCCAGCAAGAGAAAGTCCGCGACCATATTCGTCGTGGTGTAGCAGAAGGTGCCCGTCTCGTTGCGGGTGGACCGGAGGCCCCTGAAGGACGAGACAAGGGCCACTACATCCGCCCTACAGTCTTCGCTGACGTCACTGCCGAGATGAGCATTGCTCGTGAGGAGATCTTCGGTCCTGTTCTCTCGTTCATGAGGTATGAGGACGAGGGGGAGGCACTGCGCATCGCCAACGACTCCGAATACGGTCTGGCGGGGGCCGTCTGGGGGGCTGAGGAGGATCGGGCAATCACCTTTGCGCGTTCGATGGAGTGCGGCCAAGTGACGGTTAACGGTGGGTCATACAACCCGCTCGCTCCGTTCGGAGGGTATAAGAAATCAGGTATCGGGCGAGAACTAGGCAAGCACGGGCTTATGGAGTTTCTGCAGACAAAGTCGCTACAACTCTGACAGTGATGATTTACCTGTTGGCGCCGCTGGCGGGGTCTGCCCCGAACCCTTTGAGTGAGCTTCTTCCAATCTGGTGGAAGTGACCGCGAGTCGGGTAGACATGTGAACGATGAAGTTCTTGGTGGGCAGGTTATCGACCAAGACTCCCGTGTCGCCAGGAGCTTCCGTGCTTGGTGACCGGCGTCTATGAATCAGGCCGTCGCACCCTGCGAAACCTTGCGTAACTTGCTGTCCGGCGACGGGAGGTCATCACTCGGCCGTGACAGGCCCTGCTCGTCCTGGCCTATTTGCCGGGGGTGACGCCCAGCTCGCCGCCGGGTTCGGCATCCGGATCGCACTCGCACCTACACTGGCACGTGATGTAGACGGCGCAAACGAAAGTGCTCGTCACTCTGGACGGTTCCTTGCTGCCGATCGGCCGAATCGCCCCCGACACCCCGTGCTGCTCCGGGCGCTGCATAAACGAAACGGCATGAATATCTAAACTCACTTCTTGCTGGATGTGTTCGGATGGACTGCGAAGTTCCGTGCGTGGGCCGAGGCGTAAGCTTGCGCCATGTCGAGGAGGAATTCCTTCTCGCGATCGAGATCGCCTTTGTCGAAGTTAACGAGGTTGTCGGCGGAGCGCTGGTGAGGCAACCCGGCGAGCTTGGCGCTGCGTGCCCCTGCCATCACACACGCAAGCACCGTTGCATCGGCTTTAGCCTGAGCGACACTCGCAGTGGCCACATGTCGGCGAGCGCGAGCCCACGTATCGGCGGCCGCATAGTCGTTGAGGATGAGGATGGCATCCCGGGTTTCGATGACTTTGCGGTAGGCCACCAGCCGCCAGGATGCCTGCGGCCACACGACCTCAAGCAGTCGGTGACGGGGTTTGAGGAACGCGACGTTCGGCACGGCCTGCACCAGGTCGCGCCACAATGGCCACAGACGCCAGATGATGCAGATCTCCGCGACGGCACCCCGCACGGCATACAGGGAGGGCGTCAAGAGGGCGATCGCGCGTAGTAGGCCGTGCAAATTCATGACATACGGGAGGTACGGCATAAGCCGATGGGTGTGGAACAGCAGGCTGATGAGCTGGGAGAACCAGAACAGGAAGGAGAGCGCGGTGCCGATTCCGAAGGTCCGTAGGCTCACCTTGAGGACGGGGTTGGCTGTGCGATTGCTGTACTGGCGACATAGGGAGGTGCAGGAGATGTCCGCGATGAGATGCACCATGACCAAGACAAGCCAGTAGGCAGTGGAGGGAGCGGGCGCACCGGGGCCCGTTACGACGTGTTCCTGGTGCGGTGGAGCCAGGGAATCCAGGATCAGCAGGCTCACCATGGCCAGGCTCGTCGCGCAGCACACGCCCCAACGTGATCGGCCGCCGGAGGCCGCTGAGACGAAGTACAGCACTGCACCTGAGGAGAGCACTCCGATCAGGTTCCGTGCCAGGGGAATGGCATGGCCCCCTCCGGTGGCCTGGAGAGCGAGCTGGGTCACGTCGGGGAGCGTGAGCGTTATGGCCACCGTAGCGGTAGCCACGGCTAACCACAGTCCGCGCTGCTCAGGCGTGCGTAGGGCGGTGGAGCAGCGCAGCGCCAGAGCCAGCCATAGGCAGCTCACGCAGATATAGCTGAACCAGCCCAGCACGGTGGAGGGTTCAGCGTTCATCCGCGGCACACGCCCCCAGGGCGGTCTCTAGCCGGCCCAGCACGCCGTGCGGTGTTCTGGCGGTCGGTGAAGCGCCGATGCGCAGCAGGCTGGCAAGCATCTCCGCCTCCTGTTCCTGGTGGTTGGTGTAGCTGGCGCGTCCGAGTATGCGGCGCACCAACTGTGGGCTCAGGTCGGGAAGGAGAGCTTGAGAAGCCTCGCCGTGGCCTAGGTCCGTGCCAGAGTGGTCAAACAGCATGTGCCCGATCTCGTGCAGCACAATGTGCTCTTGGTGTGCCCGGCTGGTGCGCTGCTCGAAAAAAATGTGGTCGTCGGTCTCAGTGGCGAGCCATATGCCGCAGATACTCTTCCCGGTGGCCTGTTGCGGCAACGGATGCAGATGCAACGGACGTCCACGCTGGGCGGAAACTTCCTGGCATAGAGTATCGATGGAAAAGGGGCGTGGCACACTGAGTTGATCCAGAATCGACTGGCAACGCTGTTGTAAGCGAGCATACTTTTTCAGCATGCGTCTCTCAACAGCCTGCTATGGAAAGGCTGGCTGCTTGCGGGGTGCGTAGTGACGAAGGGGCCTGCCCGCCCGGATATTCCGAGGAGAACGCTGCCTCAGCCATGGGGTCCCGCTGCGGGGGGATTCGGGTCGTTCATCGCCGAGAGGTTTTGTAGCTTGCGGGCCTCATCGACCATTGAGAGCAGGGCATCCAGGCTGGCAGGCGAGAGACCTTCGGCGCGCAGCGCCAGACTGCGGATTTTGGCGTCGCGCAGTGCGGTGGCCAGCGTGAGTTGGGCATTGACCCGTTCCGACACTTCGTCGTCGAGGAAGTAATCGGGTGGCACTCCGAAGAACTGCGCGAGAACGTCCAGCTGTTCCAGCGTGAGGTTGCGCTTCTTTCCGGTAGCAAGTTCCCACAGGTAGGTGGCGGAGATGGTGCCTCCGGTCGTCTCCCGGATCTCCTTAGCGAGCCGCGAGTAACCGGGACGAGTGCGTTCGTCCGGATAGAGCGTCTCGATCAACTTGGTGAGACGTTGCTCGAGTTGCATGAGTAGCGGACGGTCGTCCTCGCCGCGCCCGGATCCGGTACTGCGCATCTCTCGCCCTTCCCAAACAGAGATCTCCCAACGTAGGCAGGAGCCACCTCGGCGTCTGCCAAGAGGGAGAGAGTCTAACCCGGCCAATGACATTGCCCCAGGGAAACATCCTGGCGCAATGGTCACCTCCCGGCGGGGTGCGCGGCCGTCTTGGCAGTGCGGCGGGCGGATGTCAGAGCGGACAGGCACAAGGCTGACAGGACGGCCAGGAGCGCCTGGTAGAGAGCTACCGGCCACAGCGAGCCGTGCCCCACCGTGACCAGGGTCTGGGCCAGGGCTGGCGCCGTGCCCCCGAACACCACACCAGCCAACTGCTGGGATATGGAAATCGCGGTGTAGCGCACCTGGACCGGGAAGGTATCGACGAGCAGAGCGGCGATCACGGCGTAGACAACTGCGCTGGCGGACTCCAACGCGCATACCCCCAAAGTGATCTGGAGCAGCGAGCCGCTCCCCAAGGCCAGGACAGTGAGTGGTACCGCGAGCAAGTAGAGAGCCAGCCCCAGGGCGCAGATCCGTGCGGCACCCAAGCGTTGGGCGGCTATCGCAGCAACGGGCTGTACCAGGAATCGGGCGACAGCCGCGCATAGCACCACGCTCAGTACCTTCTCCCGGGGAAAGCCGATGTGCACCGTCGCCCAGGACAGCACGAAGGTGCCGGCCAGATATGTTCCGGCCACTGGAACGGCACAGGCCCCGACACACACCGCCATCTTCGGGAAGTGTCGCTGCAAGGTGTCGCGCACAGGGGCGGGCGCAACCCGCCCCTGCGCCGACAGCCTCTCGAACTCTGGGGATTCGGGCACCATCAGCCGTATGACCAGGCCTACGACCATGAGGACCGTAGAGAGCAGGAAGGGGACCCGCCAGCCCCAGGACAAGAATTCGCCGTCGCTCAGTTGCGAGAACGGGAGGAACACCGCGCTGGTCAGGATCGAGGCCAGCGGGGCCCCTTGCTGCACCATAGCTGTCAGGATCACCCGGCGGCCCTGCGGCGCGTGCTCACCGGCCAGCAGCACGGCGCCGCCCCATTCGCCGCCCACTGCGACCCCTTGGACGAGGCGCAGAACGCACAGCAGCACCGGAGCGGTGATCCCCGCTTCGTCGTAACGGGGCAGCAATCCGATGGCTGTGGTGGCCGACCCCATCAGTACAAGTGTCGCCACCAGACTGCGTTTTCGTCCGAGCCGGTCCCCGAAATGGCCGAATAGCGCTGCACCGACAGGACGGCCCAGAAAGCCAACCCAGAACGTCGCGAACGATGCCAGCAGACCGGTGGCCTGCTGCGCTCCGGGAAAGAATAACTCTGGGAAGACCAGGCTGGATGCCGTAGAGAAGACGAAGAAGTCGTACCACTCGACCGTGGTCCCTGCCAGGCCGGCGAGTCCCGCCTTGTGAGCGGGGGACAGCCAGGGTCGTCTAGTAGGTGTGCGCGGGGTCCGGCGCATCATGCTCCCAGGGATCACTGTGAGGGGCGGGTTGTTCGTAACGGGAGTAACTGAGCTTCTTCGATGTGGCCACCGATCGGGTGACAGCCCGTGAAGCGAAACGAGCGAGGCCCCCGGGCTGTTGATCGAGATGTCTGACGTCTCAA
>NZ_JBITEU010000017.1:0-145202 GCF_044455475.1 Streptomyces sp. NPDC051218
CCCCCGGCAGTTCATCCCTGCCGGGCCTGCTCGACCTCTTGGCTACGGACAAGACACTAACCCCAGCAACCCCCACATGTCTACCTCCGCCACGACAGATTTCCTGTGCGCACTGACAGTGAAGCCCTGGCATCCACAATGCTCACCAGTTGCAGCGAAGCACGCCCCCGAGCGTGTGAGGGCCGCCGAACGGGCAGGTGGGGTGGCACGACACCAGAGGCGCGACCGATCACAGACCGGGCGTTCTCCATGAACAGCACCACCGACTGGGCCGACCTGGCTGCGCGGGCACCCGGATCTCCCGGGCCAAGTTCTTCCTCCACCTGACGATCAAGACCGTGATCTGTGCCAGCACCCACTACCTGCTCGATGAAAGTCAGCTGTTAGAGGTCGTGGACGAGACCGGGGACGACCTGAAGAAAGGCACCGCCACGGTGGGCGGCGAGCACCCGTACACCGGAACCGCCGGACGCGTCGAGAACTGCCGGGTCGCCGTTTACCTTCGCCTACTCGACCCCGTTCGGACACGCGGCATTCGACCGGGAACTGTACGTGCCGTGCTCCTGGACGGGGTTGTGGCCCGCTGCTGCGCGGTCCGTGTCCCCGGACCGTCGGCTTCGCCTTCGAAGACGCGCTCGCCGCCCGCCTGGCCCGACATGACACGGTGACGGCGCCTTGCAGGATGCGGCGAGAGAGAAGCCGTCCCGCAAGGCATCGCGAACCGCACCCAAGAGCGGCTGGGAGTTCAGCCCCCGGCCACGGCCGTCACCCACACCGCGGCGATGACGGAGCCCGCGGCAATGACCAGTATTGCTGTCCGCATCGCCGGCAACCGGCGCGACACCGCCCACCCGGGGGCACAGCCGCACTCCTCGCAACCGGCGCGGTCTCTTGTTGCGCATGACGCGGTGTTCCTTGCCTGCTCCAGCCGACGCTGACTGGGGGGAAACCTGGCAAAAGAGTCGACCATCAGCCAGTACGCACCCAGAAGGCCGGCCGGAACAGCAGGATCCAAAACGCCGTCGCCCTTCTCGCACTGCTTCATGGCCGACGCAACGAGCCTCTTACGGCGAAGGAACGGCGTCGTCCACCCCCGACCGCCTCATCCGCCCTTCAGCGGGATGGCAACACATCGTGATTGACCGCGAAGCCTCGATCCCGCCGGCCACACCCGCCCGCCCCTCTCGAAAGAGCTCTCCACACCCACACCCCTGCCCGCTGGATCTCGCCTCCGGGAGAGCTTGTCACCCGCACCGCCGACGCGGCTGCTGGCCGAGCATCGTCCCGTAACCGCCGATCGACTGGCCAGGCTGAGGGCCGGACAGCTGGATGCACTGGCTGGGGCAGGCGGCTGCAGGTGCCAAGAATTGGGGGACTGCCCAAAATTGGGAAGTCCCGCTCACCCGTGGGCTTCAACCCTCGCCAGGGTCAGATACGGATGCGTGACAGCCAACCGCCGGGCGCCCTCGGTGTGTCCAGCTCGCCTTCCAGCTCCCGGCACCGGTGCTCCTCCTCCTGGCGCTCGCGTTCGTGAGCTGGGGTCTGCTGCTGGGCTGCGACGGCCCGGCTCTGACAGTGCTCACACATCTGCGGGTGCGATTCGCGCGACCGGCTCCAGTCCCGTACGTCGACCGCAGCCCACTGGTCGTCAGTAAACCGGCGCCCGCACTCCGTACACACCGGCCGCCGGGCTTCCCGCACAGCCGATTCCCGTGCTGTGCGGCGGCGTTGCTCTTCTCGGGCTTCTGCGCGGCGGCGGGCGAGGGCGGCATCCCGGCGGGGGTTGCCGATCGCCTCCAGGAGCGGCTCGCGGTGGTCGCGGCCGAAGCGCCAGAAGGCGGGCCCGGCCGGGCCGTGTTCGCGCATCAGCTCCAGCGTGGTCGCCACGATGGGGATGCAGCCGTCGTAGGAATGGAAGCCCACCGCGCGGTGCCATCTGCCTTGCCAGCGGGGGCGGGTGAGATCGGCGACCTTCGCCATCTGGCTCTTGGCGGGGCGCTTGCCGATCTGGTGGAAGACGAGCAGGACTGGTGGGTGCACTCGCTCGTATCCCTCCCATTCGGGGGCGGACCAGCGGGTGCGCCACATCGGCTTCTCGATGCCGTCGGTGTCCTTCTCCTTCCGTTGGAAGAACCGCATGTACTTGTCGAATTTCGCGGCGATGAGGGGTGGTTCCTCGGTGCAGTTGTCGACCTCGATGAACAGCAAGGGGCGTCCGAAGTCCAGGGCCCGGCCGCGGCGCTTGAAGCGCCAGGCGGACAGTACCGGCTCGATCAGCTCCCAGCGGGCATCGGACAGATCACTCGGATACGCACGGCGTTCCCTCATGACCTCGGCATACCGCCGCCCGGGGGCGTGCGCCCAGGCGTGCGTCCTGGGGAAGCGAAGCACGGAACAGACCGGGGCGTCCTGGAATGAGACAGATGTAAGCAGCTCTGCCCCTCATTCGTCACACCACCCACCTCGCCAGAAGAAGCAGCCCCTCCAGCCTCAGCAACAGCACATCGAGCGGCAGACCAAACTAACTCAGAACACTGCACTCAGGAGGAAAACGACCTCTCAGAACCCGTCTTGAAACCCTCCGTTGCGCAGTGGACTGGGCTGGAATGATCGCCGGATGACCTCATCGGTATCCGAGTCCCGGGCACGCATCGAGACCTGGCTCGCACGAGAGGCGCCCCGCACGTTCGCAGCACTGGAACTGCCGGCACAGCACTTGGACATCGCAGCGGCCGAGGAGATTATCGGCCAGCCGCTTCCCGCGGCGCTGGTGGAGTCGCTGCTGCGGCACAACGGCACGGGTGACGACGTCCTGCTGCCCCCGTTCTGGCGTCTCCTCAACGTGCACCTCATCGGAAGCGACTGGCAGCTGGGCATGCAGATCTACCGCGATGAACTCGAGAGCGCTGAGGAGGAGGGCGACCCTGACGACGACTTCGGGCCGTGGTGGCACTCCCACTGGATCCCCTTCGCCACGGACGGCGGTGGTGACACCCTCATCGTCGATCAGCGTCCATACCACCGCCACGGACGCATCGGAGAGGCCGACCACGAACAGGGCACCCACTTCAGCCCCCATCCCATGTGGGCATCGCTCCCGGCCCTCCTGGATGCGACAGCTACCGCGCTGGAGACCGGAGAGGCGGTCGACGGCTACCTGCCTGTCGCGGTCGACGAGACCGAACTGGACTGGGAGATTATCTAAAAGTCGCTAACAAAGCCGTTGGACGTGGCGATGAGTAATCAGGCAGGCAGCGAGGCTGAGGAAGGCTTCGTGGATGTCATCGCGCCGTTCCCAGCGGATGCGGAGACGGCGGAAGCCATGCAGCCAGGCGATCGTGCGCTCGACGACGTAACGGAAGATGCCCAGGCCAGAGCCGTGTGGCTGGCCTCGTTCGGCAATGACTGGGCGGATACCGCGGTGCCAGAGCAGACGGCGGTACAGGTCGTAGTCGTAGCCGCGATCAGCCAGCAGCGCGTCCGGCCTTCGCCGGGGCCGGCCGACGCGCCCGGCGACAGCCGGGATCTTGTCCACCAGTGGCAACAGCTGCGTGACATCGTGGCGGTTGCCGCCGGTCAGCGACACCGCGAGCGGGATGCCCTGACCGTCGGTGATGACGTCGTGCTTGCTGCCCGGCCGTGCCCGGTCGACCGGACTGGGCCCGCTTTTGGGCCCCGTCGAGCGGCCCGGACGTGCGAGGAGTCGATCACCGCCCGCGACCAGTCCAGCTGGTTCTTCGAGCGCAGCTTCTCCAGCAGGACGACGTGCAGTTGGTCCCAGACGCCGGCCTCATTCCAGGCGGCCAGGCGCCGCCAGCAGGTCATCCCCGAGCCGAAACCCAGCTCCTGGGGCAGGTACTCCCACTGGATGCCGGTATGCAGCACGAACAAGATCCCGCACAGCGCCTGCCGGTCCGGCACCCGAGGTCTGCCCTCCACCAGCTTCGGTCCCGGTTCAGGCAGCAACGGCTCGATGAGCGACCACAGTTCATCCGACACGATCCACGGCCGCGACTGACATTTCGCCACAACCAGACCAACGAGCCGACACGCCAACAGTCACATGATCAACCGCTCTTGTTAGAACCAGTTAGCTGATCGAGCTCTCTGTCGTAGTACCCAGCATGATCAAAGAAACTAGGCCGCTGGTGACCATGAGGACGACGCAAGCGCCGATCACTAGACGGTGAACACCAGCGGAGCCCGGGTCGGTCTTGGCTGCAAGCCGGGCCACGACGACGGACAGAGCGCCGATGACTAGGGGCGTGGCTGTCGGATCGTGGGCCAGGAGTTGTAGCACGAGAGCCATGGCCGCGAACATGCCGAGTACAACCGCGGCAACAGTACGCCGCCCCCATAGGCTCACGGGCGGGAGGACAGTGGAAGACATATCTGCGGCTTCCTTCCAAGAGGGGGTGGAGGGTGGTGTGGTGTCCGTCGGCCTGGCGGGCCGACAGACACGCTCACAAACTGCTAGGTCAGGATCCCGCAGAGGGCCCGAGGCCGACACAGACGGCTTGGATCGCAGCAGGAATGCAACAAGCGCGGTCTGAACAGCACGTTAGTCGAGCCGCGGGCTGGCCCGACAATGGTGGCTCGACCTCAGATATTCTTGAGGCTTGCGCGGCCCTTGCCTTCCCAGTCACCGGTCAGCGAATGCTTCTTGTCGATCCTGACCCCGAACCCGCGGTAGACCATGCTGCCCTTCCAGATGGTTTGGGCATGGGCCTTGCCACCCGACACCCACGGGCGGGCGTCCTTTTCGTCGATCGCCACAGCGGCATTGTAGTTCTTCAGACCCGAACCACTGCTGTAGACCTTGTCCACGCGTTGACGGGTGGCCCGGTATTTCACCCAGACCGTGAACTTCGTGATGGTTACGCCCATGATCTTCGACTTTACGCTGTTCTTAACGCTCTCGCGCCAGTGAACGATCCGCGGTGACCCGCTGCGGGCGACCGTCGTTTCGTTGATGAACTCGACGTCCTCGTTGTAGCGCGTCACCGTGCGTCCCTCGGCCCTGCTGCGGAGGCCACTACGGGCGCTGTCCTGGCCGCTGTTGAGGAACGCCTTGAAGACCTTCTCGTCTTGCAGGTAGTTGACGAACTTGGTCTGCTTGGCCTTCGACATGCGGTCGAACGTGCCCAGGACCTTCTTGGCCTCGGGACCATCCTGTTGCTTCAGGTAGGCGGTGTACTTGGCCGGCGTCAGCTTGGAGGCCTGGGCGTCGACCGTCGCCGTGCCAGGCTGGGGCGAGTCTGCGGTGGCCGATGCGACCGGTGCGAGTACGGCTGCGACGGCTATCGCCGCCGTCAGCGCCGTTCCCGCGCGGCGGCCTATAGTCAGGTTCTGGTGCATGCTTCCTCCGTAGCGGGGGTTGGCACGCGCCTAAGCTGCTGCGGCTCGGTTGCCCCCGGGCCGCAGCGGCGCGTGTAGTGATCACACAATCATGAATACAGGTCACAGCCTGCATTGTTGAGCAAAGCGTGAGGTTCCAGGCCCAGTTGGGTCAAAGTAGGGTAAAAGCTCCCGATCTCCGGGAACCCCGCGCCCTCAATACGCCTCGCACCCCGGCGCGGTACTCCTCGGCCAGCCGCAGCCTCTCAGGCGGCAGAAAGCACGAGAACCGCGTTCAGGCCTCCGAAGCCGCAGGAGGTGGACACCGCCGACGCCGGCGATCTCCGACCCGGCCTCCGCCTCCGGGCTGACGGCGGCGCGGCGCGGCAGCCCGGATCGAGCGCGGGAAACCCCGAGACGAGTCGCTAACTAAACCCACGGCCGGACCCGTCCGGGTGCGACTTGCCACGGATGGTCTCCGATCCGGCCGATTCGCGATCGCCATCGAGAGGCGGGCGGAAGGCATAGATGTGTGACGTGGATGCTGCCGGAGCCGATGCTCGCCGAGCCGGTGGCCAGCCCTGTGCTGCGGCCGGGCTGGGCAGCCGAGCCGAAATGGGACGGCTTCCGGGCAGGAATCTCCCTCGACAGTGGCCGCGCCGTGCTGCGCTCCCGGCGCGGCACTTCGATGGCGGCCGCGTTCCCGGAGGTGGTGGCCGGCGCCGATCAGCTGCCTGATGCGACGGCATTGGATGGGGTTATGTGACCTGTGCGGGTGTCTCAGCCCCAGGGTGTCTCAGGTGGCGCACCTCTGTAGACGAGAGGCGTTCGCCGCCGATGGTTCAGGGAGCCGAAGAAGGAACAGGGCCGTGCGGCCGTCAGCGCGGCACAGATAACCTGCGCGAATGAAGCGGATTCAGCGGGCCGCTGGCGCGGTCGTCGGCTCAGCGGTGGGTGACGCCCTGGGCGGCCCCTTCGAGTTCGGTCCCCAGGGAGCGTTCTCCGCGCGGTTTCCCGCGCCTGGTGCCGGTGGCGAGATGTGCGGAGGCGGTGGCTGGGACCCCGGCGAGGCCACTGACGACACGCAGATGGCCGTGCTGGTCGCGGAGTCGCTGCTGGAGCAGGGCGGACTGGATCTTCCGGACATCTTCGCCCGCTTCCAGCGGTGGGCAACATCAGACCCCAAGGACATCGGCCTGCAGACCGAAGACGTCCTGACCAACGGCATGCCCTGGGACCTCGCCGCCGCGATCCATTTCCAGGTCAATCAACGAGCGGCCGGAAACGGCTCCTTGATGCGTGCATCGACCTCCGCAGTCCACTTCACGGCCGCCGGCCAAGAAGCCACCATGGACGCCGCGCGCCGCATCGCTGCTCTCACCCACGGTGACCGCGCGGCCTGGGAAGGAACCGCGATCTTCCACGAACTCATCCGCGTCACGTTCGAGGACACCGACCCCCTCACCGCGCTCCCGGACATCCTGGCTCATGTCCACCCCGACCACCGCAGCCGCTACGCCACCGTCCTCTCGCCCGACTGGCACCCCGATCAGGCAACCGAGTTCAACGGTGCCGTCTGGCCCTGCCTGGGCTCCGCCGTCTGGGCCCTGCGCACCACCACCAGCTTCGAAGACGCGATACGCGCGGCAATCGACCTCGGCGGCGACACGGACACCGTCGCCGCGGTCACCGGAGGCCTCGCGGGGGCGTACTACGGGCTGGACGCAATCCCCGCCCGCTGGACCCAGCCACTCCATGTCCCCCTCCCAGGCTTCGACGGACGGGTACTGCACCTAGCAGATCTGCTCCACCTCGCACACCGCCTCGGAGGCTGAACCGGGTGCTGCTCTGCGACGGCACTCTCCAAACTCCAGCCCTCAGCAGCAGTCACCTGACCAGTGGCTCCGCAAGGAGGACGACTCGATCGGCTTCGACATCGAATCCGAGCACTGGATGACCATGGGCACCTTCCGGATGCATCAGCACCGGCTTGCCCAACCGCCGCCCGATCTCCCGCAAGAAGCCGCAGAACACATCAAGTCGCTCCTGCCCCTGCAACTCGCGCAGGTCAACGTCGAAATCGATCTCCTCGTCTGAGTAGAAGCGGAAGATCGCCAGCACTTCAGCTCTCAGCCAGACACGCAGGTTCGGGCACTCAGCATCCGCCGGTCGAGACAGCGCAGCCTCCGCCCGAGGCAGAGGAAGCACCCTCTCTCCTTCGGAGTACTGGCACTTCCTGCCCCTCTCCACGACGAGGTCCAGCACGTCCTGCCAGTTGTGCCCCGAGGCGTCAGGGACACTCACGTCCGGTAGCGATCCCATCAGGTCCGGATCGAAGAAACACTTCACGTCGTCCCACAGCAGATCAGCCACACCGTCATACTGCCCGGCGCCCGGGCTGAAAGCAGCCCTGTTCCGCTGATCAAGGGCATAGAAGCCACCGCAGGAGTAGAGGCACGGCAGTCATTCCGGCGGCAGCATTCAACGCGTCACAGGGAGGGAGGCGACGGTGCCGCCCTGGCGGAGAGCTTCGCGCAGGGTGGCGTTCTCCGCTTCGAGTTCGGCGTTCCGCAGGCTGAGCGCCTGGATGTAGTTGGCGTAGGCGGCGATGGTGGCGCGTGCCTCCCTCTGCTCGGCAGCGTGTTGGGAGCGCAGCGTGCGGTCCGCCTTCTTAAGGCGTGCGATGTCCGCGGTCAGGGTGTCGGTCTGTGGTCGGGGCGCGTCCGGTGTCCGGAGCAGTCCGGTGATGATCTTCGCCAGGGGTGAGCGGTAGTAGGTGGCGCGCGAGATGCCCGCTTCCGTGCACAGCATGGAGACGGTCAGGGCGCCGCTGGTGTGTTCGGGGGTTCCGGTGACGATTCGCTCGAAGGCGTGGAGGACGGCCTGGTCCGTACCCGGTCGGATGGGCACGCCGGCGTGTTCCAGGGCGTGCCGCAGCCGCAGCGCGGCGGAGTCATCCATGCGTCGAGGTTTCCGGTGCGGCGCGGAGTTCTGCGATGGCGTGGTCGAGTTCGGCGATGTGAGTGGTCAGCGCGGCGGTCTGGAGGCGGGACAGTCCGGTCGGGGCGTCGAGCGGGCGCTGGGCCTGGGCGCGGGCGGTGGTCAGGCGGGGCAGGTGGACGCTGGAGCGGCGGGCATTAGGGCAGGTCAGGCACATGGTCAGTAGCGGCAGGGGCCGGCCCGTGTGCTGGGCCCGCTTCGCGCAGAGGGCGGAGGAGGGCTGGTAGAAGCAGTCGTTGAGGATGCCGGGGTGTAGGGTCTTCGTCAGGTGCTGGAGCATGGTGCGCAGCCGGGCGGGGCTGGCGACGATGCCCGGCAGATCGCCCAGCTCCCGGCGGATCCGGGCGAACTCGGCGTTCACGCGGCCGGCGGCGCCTCCGCTGGTGCGATGGCCGTCGTTCCAGTCGCGGTAGAGGTCCTCGACGTAGTCCAGCTGGGCGATGGCGCGTTCGGCGGCGACCTCGGCGGCAAAGCCGGAGGCGGAGGTACCCGCGTAGCCTTCGAACAGAGCGAGTTCGGCGTGCTGGTACTGCCGGGCGCCCGCGACTACGCCGAACGGCTGGTGGGCGATGTGCCAGGCGAGGGTGCGGCGGAACTGCCGGGTGCTCAGCCGCCACGGCACGGGTTCCTCCTCCCCTTCCTCACCCTCCGGTTCATCGTGAGCGGGCGTGTCGTTATCCGGCGCCGGTACTGCCGTGTGAAGCGGCACGTAGGGGGCGTCCGGGGTGCTGAACAGCTCGTTGAGGTGGTCACGGAAGTCGTTCAGGCGCTTGTTGACCGAGCCGAACAGGACGAGGCTGTTGCTGGTCATGCCCTTGTGGCCGAACAGGTGGGTCGGGTCGTCGTTGACGGCCGTGAGCAGCGCGACGGCCTGGTGGACGATGTCGAGCACGACCCATTCGGCCTCCTCACCGGTGAGCTTGCGGCCCTTGAGGACCCTGCCGCGCAGCTTGTGACGGACACGGCCGTCCGGACCGTTCTCGGTGAACGCGCAGTCGGGGGCGAGCTCCCGGACTTCGGCGTCCCTTATTCCAGAGAGGTAAGCGATCACGATCCAGCAGGCCGTGCGCAGCTGGACCAGTTCGGTGGCCAGTTCCATCGGGCCAAGGCCCGGCCGCCAGGGGCGTCCGCTGCCGGGCCAGATCGACAGCGCGGTCCGCAGGCCGCCGGCCTGGTAGCCGAGCTCGGCGGCTGCCTCGGTGAGGTACCGGCGGACCTCGGCGGAGACGGACACTCCGGTCATGCGGGCGACGAGCGCGGTGTTGGGCGCTGCGGAACTCCGTCGATCACGGGGATACTCGGGCGGCGGGGGGCCTGGCGGCGGGGCAGGGCGGGAATGCCGCGACCGGTGGCCCGCAGCTCGGCAACAAACGCATCGATCCGGGCCCGGGCTGAGCCGTTGCCGCGGAAGGGCCGCGGTGTCTGGTGAGCGGCGGTCAGTTCGGCGAGTTCGCGCTGCGCGGCCAGGATGTCGGGGCCGGCGGTGGTGACGTAGAAGACGGCGCCTTTCACGAGCGGAGCGATGATCTCCTCGGGGATGCGCTCGGTGGTGTTCTCCGCGTCGCGGATCACTCCGGCCACCGCGTGTCCGGAGCGGCCGGGCCAGGGGTTGACCAGCAGCCGGTCAGCGGTCAGGAACGGCCCATGAGCGAACAGGTGCTTCACGGCGGTCACTCGCAGTGCCGCCTCCTCCGCCGAGACGGTCTGCCACCGCTCCAACGCGGCATGCAGGTGATCCGGCGTCACGTCACTCAGGCGGCGGGCACCAACCGCCTGAAAGGTGGCGATGACGGTCCGGGCCTTCTGGAAGGCCCCGAAGATACCGGTGAGTTTCATTGGGCCTCGCCGGACCAGGGAGGAATTGCCGCGCCGCAGACGGGAGTAGAGATATTCCCGCAGCACCAGGGCAGTGACCGGGTCGGCAATCGATGGGAACACGATCGTGCGCTCGCTGGTGCTGCGCGGCAGGAACGGGCCCATGTCCCAGACAGGGTCGGCGAAGCGGGACCCCGGCCCTGGATGACCCGCGGCGGCCAGCACATGGTCGGGCAGCACAGGCGCGTCACCCGGGACCGGCGCAGGTCCTGCCGGCCGATCCGGACCGGGCTGCTCGACGGAGGCGGAAGAGGGGGTCGTGGGAGTCATGTCAGTCCCTGAAGGATCTGGCCCGGCAGGTGCAGGGCCGCGTCGTGGCTTTCCGCGATGAGCCGGGCGGTGGCCTGCTGCTCGCCGGTGAACTGCGGCAGGATGCCGGTGGTGATCCGCTCCCACGCCAGTGCATAGCGGGCGTTCCACTCCAGCACCGTCATCTCCTCGCGCTGGGTGCTCAGGAATCCGGCGAAGTTGAGAATCGCGGGCAGGTGCCGGGTGGTGAACACCGCGTTCGGGCACTCCAGACAGCCCCACACCGCCACCGGGCAGCCGGAGCCCGGGCGGCGGGCGAACGGTGAGGTGTAAAAGTCACGGCAGGACGCCAACCACACGTCGCTGTCCCCGGACAAGGCCACCGCAACCTCATCGGGAGGCACCTCGGCCGCCGAGGTGTCCAGCCTGCGGCCCTGGTCGTCGAGAACGACAGGCGCTTCCAGCGCGGCGTCCAACGCCTCGCGCAGGCCCTTCTCGACAGCCTCCTCATGCAGCGGACGGTGCGCGTCGATGTCGGCGTAGTGCTTGGCCGCGACCCGGGGACTGTGGCCTTCGGCGAAGTCCTCCAGCAATCCGCCGGTCTGCCGGTAGCGGCGCGATTTGTAGCTCTTGCGCAGCCGCCGCAGGTTCAAGACCGCGTCCTCGCCGGATGCCTCGAACAGCGAGGTGAGCTGGTGGCGTTCAACGAACGCCTGCTTGACCGTGGCGAGGGTGGTGGCCCGGTGACGACCGAAGGTGGCAATCACCCGCCCGTCGCGCAGCGCGTGTGTCCACAGCAGATCCGTTCCGGTCAGGCGGCGGCCGTTCGCCGTCAGCCGCACCGCAAGGCGGATCAGCCCGCCCGGCTGGTGCACGGCGCCGCCGTCGGTCACCCGCAGGGTTTTGCGGGACTGGCCGTGGGCCCGGTTCTTGACGTAGGCGATACTCACATACCCGCGGGCCGGGTTGATCAGGCAGTCGGCCGACAGCCGACACGCGGCTTCCGGCTCCAGGCCGGTCTGGCACATCAGCAGCACCACGAACGCCAGCACGTCGTACGCCGTGAGGAAGAAGTGGCTGTTGAGTCTGCCGATCCCGCCCAGATCCGTGATCTTGTCCATGGCGCCGTGCTCCGCGCGCAGTGCTCCCGTCAGCGGTCCGCGGTGGGCGACGTACCACGCCGCGTTCTCCTGGGTCCAGCCGTGCCAGCCCCCGCCGGCCGGGTCCCGTCCGACCGCGGCCAGCCGCTCACCGGCCAGCATCCGGTCACGGGTTGCCCGCACGTCGGCCAGGGCCGCAGCCTGAATCGCCTCGAACAGCGCATCCGGGTATGCGTCCAGCGGCCGGCCGCGGCCTTGACCGACCTGGACCGTCGTGAAACCCAGCCGGGCCTGCATCGCCGTGCCAAGCCTGTCCGCGTGTTCCTCCTGGACGAGCCGCAGCAACTTCACCAGCTGCTGCATCCGCAGGTACGGCGTTGTGCTGGAATCCCCGTACCGGGCGACCAGGCTCGTCTCGAAGGAATCCAGAAACTCCGGGCGCAGATCCTCCAAATCCAACTCGCTGTGCGTGTCCCCGGTCTTGGCCAGGTAGGTGACGAACTCGGTCAGCGTGGACGCGTAGCTGTCCGTCGTACCCACGTACTTCTGGCGGCTCTCCACTCCGGCCAGTCCCGCCAGCGCCCGGGCCAGGTGCCGCACCAGCCGAGGGCACGCCAGCGCAGAGAAGTCGTAGCACCGCTCGACCCCGCCGGAGAACCTCGCGGTGAACATCACCGGACCCACCGCCGGGACCACCTCCGGCTCCAGAGGCATCTCCTCCGGCGAGGGGAACCGCACCCGCCGACTCACGATGCCTCCCCGGCCCGCTCCAGCGCCTCGCTCTGCGCGTCCCACTCGGCCAACGCGGCCAGCACGATCTCCTGCGCCTCATCCAGCACGTCGAGATACACGTAGACGGTGGCCTCGCGGGCATGTCCGAGGAGCAACTGCAGGGTCCGCATCGGATTACCGATCAGAAGCCGCCGCAGCTCCGCGTGGGCGAGCGGCCCGTCCAGCCGACGGCCCAGAGCCCGGACCGTCTGGCGCAGCAACAGCCCCAGCATGTACACGGCATAGGTGTGACGCAGGGTGTGCGGGTGCACCTCGACATCGATCCCGAACGAAGCGCACCGCGCGTTCGCCCGCCGGAACACCGCCTGCCACGCGGCCGGCGCCAGCGGCCGCCCGTCATCGGCCAGCCACAACCACAGCGGTTCCCCAGTGCGCCTCACCAGACGTCGCCGCTCCGCCGGACCGATACGCCCGTACGGCCAGCTCCGGGCACCGCCGTCCAGCACCAGCGCATACCGGCCTGTGCGGATCACCGTCCAGTCCGCAGACGCGGACGGGAAGCGGCCCTGTGCCATACAGCGGGCCACGATCGCATCCCGCTCGACAGCTATGAAGTGGTGGAACTGGCGCACCTTGCGCGGCGGAAGGAACACCCGGCGCCCCTTGCGCCGTTTCGCCACCGCGCCCGCCACCCTGAACTCCCCCAGCTTGCCCGGCGGTGGCACCTCAGGCACCAGCAGACATGACGCCTCACCCAGCCGCATCCCGCTGTGCACAAGACCGTCGGCGAACAGGGCGTTACGCTCGCCGTGCCGCCCTCGCCACGCTGGATCAGCGCCGCCTTCCGGCAGTTCCCCGCGCAGTCCCACGTCCCGAAACAACAGGTAGTCCTCGAAGGAGACGAACCGCAACGGCTCGTCCTCCGGATCTTGCTCCATCTCCGCGTTCACGTGGACACGACGGGGGCCGGCAGGCGTCATCACCGTCTTGTCGACGTACCGGAACGGCGCCCGCTTCAGCAATCCGGCATCCAGTGACCACGCCACCCACTTGTCCAACGCCGCCACCGACCGGTTCCACGTCCCCACCGACACAGCACCCGGCCCGTCACACCACAACCGCACTCGCTTGTAAGCCCGCAGATCATCGCCGTCGCACGCCCAGATCGGCTTGCCATGTCGCGAGTTCTCCAGGAACCGGACGAAGAGCATCACGTCCCGGGCGTATCCCAGAACACTGTTCTCTGCACGCACACCCCAACTCGGCAACTCCCGCAAAAAGCGGTTCAGTTGCAGGTCATACGACCCGTCCCCTGCCAAAATGAACGGATGACCCTCGCGGACACCTACACGGTCCAGCACAGCCACCGCGCCGGCAGGACCCAGGCAGCTCTCCGAACGAGCCCGGCTCGTCGTGCACAGATCCGCGATCACGGCACCGCCCCCATCCCGCTCGTTGACGTCGAACCCGTCCACCATCCCGAAGCCGAAGCACAGGCGCCTTATCTCCGCTCAGGAACCACTCACGCTGGTGATCTGCCGACGGACAAGAGGCTGTTGATGAGACACATGTGGTAGCTCACATAAACGGCGAGCTGATCGTGTGGGATGCAGGCCGACTAGCCTTCGAGCGGCTGCAAAATCGGCTGCACCGGCGTGGTGCCGGGGCGGCGCAGGCCGCCGTCCAGTGGCCGGCACACTTCGTCGCCTTCGATGTGACACGTCTGTCCGGCACCGACACGACCGCGTGGCCCTACAGTCGTCGGCGCGCTGCGTTGGAGCAACTATTCGCCGAACGGCAGCTGGCGGCGCCGTGGGCGCTGTGTCTCTCGACGACCGACCCGGCCACCGTGCGGGAGTGGCTTACGTGGGCGGAGGTCGGGATGGAAGGCCTGGTGTGGCCAGGGTTTAAGGCTGACCATTTGACCACGCCGTTCAGACACTACGGCCACCAAGGGCGAAGAGGTCGACGCCCGCTCGGAACAGATCAGCGTCCTCGGTGTACGAGCGCGTTCGTCCTACCAAGCTAGGGGCACGCCCCCTGCGCTAAGCACTCGAATCCGGCGCGGCCTGTGGGCCTTCGAAGGCTGGCAGCAGGATGTTCTACCGGCGCCTCAAGAAGACCCACCCGACATCGTGTACGGGCTAAGGCGTCAGCGCTCCGGCTGTCCGAACCACTGGATCAGAGAGTCGACCAGCTCCGCCGGGGTCGGCGCGTCTGTTGTGGGGAGTGCGGCGTCCTGGGCCGTGCGGGCCCAGCATATGTAGCCGTCAGGTCGTACGAGGAGCGCGTCGACGACGTACCCCGACACCGATACCTGAGAGGTGCGGACCACATCGACTCGGTCGGTCCACGGCACCGCCACTGCTGCATGCCGCCGAAGTAGTGGTCCATGACGTCGCTGTGCTCCTGTTCTGTCGGTGCATTGCCCCCGCCGGTAGGACTCAAGGCTGCTGCGCGAGCAGGCGGTCTCTTTCGAGGTGAGATCGCTATAGAGGACGAGCGAGATCGAAGTTTGCACGGGTGCTGTTGCCGCTTGCCACCCCACTGGAGCGGGCCCCTGGCAGAGACCGACGGTCAGGCGGTCTCCGTCGCCCGTCGAAGGGCTTGACGCCGCAGGGCGGCGGGTCTTGGGTTGGGGCCACGTCCAGAGCAGGGGGGGCTGGCCATGGAACTGCTCAAGGTCGCCGACCGGCTGCCGCAGTGTTCACGCTGCCGAGGCAACCTCATCATGAGCGGAGTGGCGCCGCAGAACGACGTAGCCGGGCGGCCGATCCACCTTGAGTTGTGCCCGGCCTGCGACACCGGCGACGCCGACCGTCCGGCGGCTGGCCTGTTCGTCCAGTGGTTCGCCGACGGCGGCGGCCATGACGAAAGCCGCGTCCAGGAGGGCGCGCGCCTGCTGGTGGAGTGGACGAAGGAGCACATGGCTGCCCACGGTTGGTACTTGCAGGACGCCCCGCCCGATCAGCCCTGAACGCCGTCTGTCGGCCGTGGCGGCAAGGTGATGGCCGATCCCAATCGAGGGAGGCGATCCGGAGTGCTGCACCGATGAGTGACAGCCGATGTGCTTGGTGGACTTCGGTGCCGGGTGGATCTCCGGGGCGAGCATCCGCCAGGCGTTGACGCTGTAGCGGGCGAGGATGCGGGTGGCGAACTGCTCGCGGACCTCTGGGCCTCCGAGGGCGCGGGCGGTCGCGGACTGGGCGACCAGGAGGACGTGCATGCGGACCTGGCGGCCCATGTAGAGGATCTCGTTCAGGGCGTCGACGGCCGGGGAGACCTTGGGATCGCCCGACTCGCGGGTCCGCTCCCAGTAGCGTGCCAGCTGCTTCATGGTGGCGTTGACCTCTTCGAGGAGGATCAGCAGCCGCGGGCCGATGGCGTCCGGGCGTTGATGCCGAGTTCGTCGGCGAGGCGCACCCGCTTGCGGCCTTCCATGCCGAGCTCGATGAGTTGGTCGTGGATGTCGGCGATGTCGCGGCAGTAGGTGACACCGGGCAGCCCGTTCGTCAGGATGGCAATCGCCCGCCTCGTCCACTACCGCTTTTGGCAACTGCCCGCCACCGCAGCGTCCATGGGTGGCCCAGGTCGGCATCGGCCTCTCCCGGGAGACGCCGAAATCCTCAGCCTCGACGTGCTTTACGAGTCGGACGTCTGCCGATCACATTCGGTGACCACGGCTTGCCAACTAACCTGCTGCCTCTTGCCAACTACGCAGCGACACATCCGTCACACCCAGCGACAGCCTGCGCCGCTATCTGCCAACAAGGCTGCGTGGTCACAGGAGAACATCGCGGCCAGAAAGCCCGCAATCGCCCCAACTGTCCGGCGCGGTCGCTACAACGGTGAGAGGGATCAATCTGGGTGGGGGTTGTATGACCGCACACGAAGAAGCGACGGAACGCGCAAAGCAATACGAAAGGCTCGCCAGGATGTGGCCAACCTTGACGGAAAGATCGTTTCCTGGACTTCCAGTCAGGAAAGGCCCAACCGGCGAGACCGAGCTATCGCGACTACTACATCATGAGGAACAACTGAGATGCTCACTCGCGAAGAAGCCGGAGAGCGCGCCGCCGCATTCCTGGCGGACCGCAGCAAGGACTGGATTTCTTCAGACGTCCGCATCATCCCCGAATACTGCTTTGTCGAGCAGGGGCGCCTCATCGCACCATACGACCACTGCGACTATCTGGACCGCGGCAAGGAAGACATGCAGCTTGCTGGGAACCTGCCTGTAGCCGTCGAGATGGAAACGGGGAAGTGCATGTTCATCTCGTGGGACGAAGCGGATGACTTCATGGAACGCGACCTGCTCTGAGATGCGTTGCTTGCTCGCTTCCATCCGTTCGGCGAGCAAGTAGGTCACGTTGCGGCTGTGTCGTGTTTTAGTACTGCAACGGTGCTTGCCGTGACTGCTGGCCAGGTCAGGGGCTGTGTCCGCGTCGTTTGTAGTGGCTGGTGCGGGCCTGGTGTTGTCGATGTCGGCGCCAGGCCGACCAGCACTTCGACGTCGTCGCCGGAGCGCTCGACGTAGCTGACGAAGTGGAGGCAGTCCGCGCACTCGTAGTCCGGGTTGGGCGCCGGGACATTGGGGTGCGCGGTCTGGACGTGCAGGCCGTACAGGGCGCTGGCCGATTCCCGGCTGGTCGTGCTGACCGGGTCGGTGGCGGGGACGGCGTGCCAGCCCAGCGCGAAGCGGAAGCAGGTCGTGCACGGCGTCTCCTGGAGCGTGGAGGCCACGTCGACGCACGCGTTGAGCAGCTGCACGGCCAGGCGGCGGCCTTCCTCACTGTCGGCGACCCGGGTCGGCTCGATCAGGGCCGCGCAGCGCAGCACGGTGGCCGCCCAGCGGCCGTCGGTCATCGCAGGCGTGGCGACGTCGGGGCCCACCGCACGCATGGCGGAGCGGATGATTTCGGGGAGCACGCGGGTGGCAGCGCGTTGGCTGTCGTCGCGCTGTCCGCCGGCGACGGTCTGCAGGCCGACGGCGACGTAGGAGGCAAGCTCGCACTCGGTGAGGTGCGGGGTCCACACTAGCCGGTGGCCAGGTCTTCGCTCACTGCTGCCAGCGACTGGTGGAGATCTTTCGTCGCCATGGGTGCGACTCTACGACGGTGGCCCGAGCCGTACAGGCTTACGATGCGAAACGGCCCGTCCCCGGCAATTCCAGTACCGGGGACGGGCCGTTGTCGCTTGCGCAACTACCCGAGCCAGGTGATGGTCAGGACGGACAGGCGGCGCAGGGGCTGGTTGACCCAGTAGGTGAGGGACAGTTGGCCGACGGACGCGTAGCGCACGTCCTCGCCCTCGGAGTCGTCAGCGTTCCACTGGCGAAAGCCCCAGGGGTCGGCTGCGGCGGCGTCCAGGACGTTCCACACGGTGTCTTCGGCGTGCTCGGGCAGGGTGTCGAGGACCTTGGCGGCCGGAGCGGAGAAGCGGACCGCGTACGGCTGATGTCCGGTCACCGCCGCCTGCCCCGCAGCTCCGCCACGTCGATGAACTCGCTGTCGTCGTAGCCGGAAGCGACGAACGCGTCGACCGCCGGGGCGGAGGCGATGCGGCCCTGCCACTCCTGGACGGCCTCGTACAAGGCGGCGAGGGAGAACGTGCGCCGTGATTCCTCGAGGGCGGCCGCCCAGTCCCGCTCGAAGGCCGGCACCCACGTGCTCGCGCGCTTGTCGGCGCGCAGCTGGGCGAGGAGTTCGGCCGGAGCCCCGGGCGCGGGGGCGTACGGCGTGACGGGTGCGTGGTCGGGCTGCGCGCTCATCTGGTCCTCCCGGCGGGTCGTCACCTCACGGTACGCGCGCCGGGCGGTGGTGGATGCGGGCATGGGCAAATCCCTAGTGCCTTCGGGCGGCGCGGGGCAGGCGACGTGTCCCCAGGGGGACGAAACGCCCGCCCCGTGGAGCCTCACGGGAGCGGCTCCTCCAGACTCGCCGCAGCCGAGTCGGCCCAGTCCCTGGTGCCAACCTTCAGGTGGGCCACCTTCTCCCGGATCAACGCATAGAGCGGAACCTGTCGTGCCTCGCTGGATTTCATGTCCGCGCATCGCCCATGGTTCCAGGCTTCTTGATGGTCAACGTCAGCCTTGCACGGATTCAACGACGACCGTCGGGGCGCACGGCCTGGCGCCAGTTGAGATCCCTGTCACCCTCCGTCCGGGTAGGACTTGCCACGGAGGGTCTCCGATACTCGCCGGGCCGGTGCCCAGCCCTGCCCTTCGGCCGGGCTGGGCAGGCGAGCCGAAGTGGGACGGTTCTCCAGACACTCAGATGTGTCTCAGCTGCGCGGTGACGCTCATGGCCTTTCGAAGCGGGGCACGTCGATCGGCTGCAGATCCTCACGGAGAGCTGGTACCCATCACGAATTCGTAATGCGCGGTATTCAAGGGCTCCCGCCCCAGGACCTTCTACCTGGGTACAGCGGTAGCGGTGCGATGGGTGCCCTCATTGGGGATGGCGAACATGGTCGCCGTTTGAGTCGCGAGGGCGGCGGCAGCTGCCACGGCGAAGGCCGCTAGCCCAAGGGGCGGCGGGGCGAGGGCCAAGGCGAGGAAGAAGACGCGGGTGCGGCCAGGCCCATGATGAGGCCGTCGAGGACGGCGGCGGCGTGCGGGCCGTGGGTGCGGTGGGTGAAGACGGCCATCACAACGCCGAACACCGGGAAAGGGGAGAGGAGTCCGGCCAGGTGCGGGCCGATGACCGGAGCGAGAGCGATGATGCCCATCACCACGCCGGTGGCCACGGTCATGCGCAGTGGGAGATCCCAGCCGGGCGGGCTCGCCGCGTCGAGGAGCTTATCGGCGGCGGGGCCGGTACGCGCGGCTGAGCGCGAACCCGACGACCAGTGCGGCCAGGCCCAGCAGGAACGTGGGGACGGCGGGCCAGTTCAACAAAGACAAGACGGCGGTGGCCACTGCGAAGGCGATGCAGCCGGTGGTGAAGGCGGCAGGGATACCGCGGTGCGCGAGGCCGCGGTAGGCGAGGGCGAAAGCGAGTTGGGAGATGGCCCCGGCGAGCATGCCGACGGCGGCGTGCCCGGCGAAGTCGTTCCCGTGGTCGGTGGCGAGGAAGAAGTCCACGAGCAGTGGAACGGGATCCATTGCGAGCGGTTCCCGCTGGCTGAGCGCCCCATCGCGATCGCTTGGCATCCGCTGACACTGGACGGCGTGCAGCGCTCCTGTCGAAGGGCCCCACCGTTCGCGGTGGGGCCCTTCGACGTGTGTGGTGCCTGAGTCAGCCGCGTCGGAGGGGGGCGACCGGCTGGGGGCCCGGGTAGATGTGGTCAGGGGTCACGACGCGGGTGACCGCCTGGCCGAGGAAGGCGCTCGGCTCCTTGCCTTCGGTCAGGACGTCGGTGTTGAGGAGGATGACCAAAGTCGCCTGTGCCTCGGGGAGGTAGACGACCAGGCTCTCGTACCCGAGGGTGGAGCCGTCGTGGCCGATCCAGCCGTTGACGTCGAAGATGCCGAGGCCGTACGAAGCGTTGGGGATGCCGATGGGCTGCATGTCCATGCGTTCCGCCTGGGCATCGGGCGTCAGGACCGTGCCCGTGGCGAGTGTCCGGGCCCAGCTGCTCAAGTCGTCGAGGTCGGAGATCATCGCGCCGGCGGCCCAGCCCCAGGACGGGTTCAGGTCGGTGGCGTCCTCGATCTTGCCGGAGGTCGTCTGGTCGGTGTAGCCGTGAGCGTGCGGTTCCGGGAGCTCCGGGCCGGTCGGGAAGATCGTGCTGCTCAGCCCGGCGGGTTCCAGGACCTGGTCCTTCATGACGTCCTGGAGAGGCCGGCCGGTGACCTTCTCGATCGCCAGGCCGAGGAGAATCAGGTTGGTGTTGGAATACTCGAACCGCGAGCCGGGCGCGAACTGAATGCCGTGCTTGAAGGAGTAGTCGAGCAGCTCCTGATGCGTGAAGGGCTTCGTGGGGAGCGTGTCGAGCTGCTTGTTGAAGTCCGGATCGTTGGCGTAATTGTAGAGGCCGCTGCGCATACCGGCCAGTTGTCGCAGGGTGATGCGCTCGCCGTTCGGAACGCCGGAGACGTACCGGTCGATGGTGTCGTCCAGGCCCAGGTTCCCCTGGTCGACCAGGCGCAGGAGCGCGGTGACGGTGAATGTCTTGGTCACGCTGCCGATGCGCATGTTGAGGTTCGGGGTCATGGGCGCGCCTGTCTGTTTGTCGGCGACGCCGAATGCCTTCACATAGCTGCCCTTGCCGGGGGCCGACAGACTCACGATGGCGCCGGGCACCTGGGTCTCGCGCATGGTGCCCCGTACAGCCTTGTCGATCTTCGCGGCAACGGCCGGTGTCAGCTCGGGGAACTCGCCCTCGTCGGCGTGTGGGACGGGGGCGGGAGCGGGGGCGGACTGGGGCGCCGTCGAAGCCGTCGCGGACGCGGAGCCTGCCGCTGCCGGTACGAGGAGGACACTCGCCGCTGCGACGATCACGCAGGCCCTGGGCAGCCGTAGCCGGTGGGAATTCATGGCTCGCCCTCCTGTCGTTCAGGGACGCGGGCAACATCACCATGCTAGGTCGGGGCTCCCCGGGCCGCTCTCTGGAAGGCTCCGGCAATCCGCCCCCACAGAAGTCATCGGCAATCAGGTTTCACCGCGTACGGTTGCCCCTTTGCGTCGCGCGGCCAGCAGCAGCTCCGTGCCGCCGACTCCCGACGCGAGATCGACGCCCCTGCGCGGGGCGCGGGCGCGGCCGGTGGGGTGCGCGGGCAGGACGAAGCTGCTCGGCCACCACGACAGGAGGTGTTGCCATGCATGCAATGTCATCGAGATCTACGCCCAAGACCGCACGACCATCGAGGAGTTCGAGGCGACCGTGGCCTCCTACGAGGAGATGATCGAGTTCCGGCGAATGTACCGCAGCCCTCACTACTTCGCCCGGATCGCGGTCGCCGACAACGTCGCCTACGAAGCCTTCGTCATGGACAAGCTCACCGGGCATCCCGCCGTACAGCGCCTGGAGTCCCGTCTGACGATGAGGTCAGGACGGCGATCGAGACCCGTCGGCGGGAGCGGCCGCGAACCCGGATGACGGGCGTCTGCCCGCGTCGGGCCCAGGTGCGGGCGATCGACGGCGTCATCGAGAACCCGGACTCGTCCTCGAAGAAGATCCAGGCACCGAGCGCCGCCGCAGTGCTTCCACCAGCGGCCAGGTCTCCTTCACCCAGCCGGTGATCGCCGCATCGTCTCGCTCGAGGGCCCGTCTGGCCGGGATCTGGCAGGAGAAGCCGTGCCGGATCAGCAGCTTGCGCACGCCCTGGATGGTGTAGCTCTTAAGGGAAGCGACGGCCGATCACAGCCTTGACCCGGGTCAGGGTCCACCGCTGATCCGGCCAGCCATGAGCCATGGGCCCCTTGGCCAGCTCCGCTTCCAACTGCGCGAATTGGGTCTCGCTCAGGCGCGGCGGGGAGGCCGAGCCGGTCGAGCGCAAGGCCCGCAGCCCGCCCTTGGCCCAGGACTTCCGCCAGCGTTGCACCGACCAGACACTGACCCGCAGATCCTTGGCGATCGCCGAGCTCGGCTCATTGCAGCCGAACCGCTCGGCCGCCGCCTGCCGGATGCCCTCGCGAAACTCCCGTCGCTCATCCGTCAGCCCGCCACCCTGCGCATACCTCATGACAACGGCGTACGGCGAGGATCAAGGACTGCCAGCAGCTACGACACCATGAGTTCTGACTCAGTAGCCGCAGCACGGTGCTGCGGCTGGTCGAATCCTTACCCGACCCGGAAGTTCCCGCCCCGCGTGTTGTCGGCGTTGATGAGTACGCCACCCGCAAAGGCCGCCACTACGGGACCGTCCTGGTCGACGTCGAAACCCGACGCCCGGTGGACCTGCTGCCCGCCGGGAAGCCTCCAGCCTGCCCGGACCCCTAAAGGATCATGTGGGATCGGGACGATCCGGCCAGTCGTCTAGGGCAGCAGCCAAGTGGTCACGCAGCGCCGGATCGCCGACCTCGGCCGCCAGCCGGTAGGCGATCGGCCCCACCTGCCACCCTGCGTGATAGTCGAAGGGCGGCGGCGGCCCAGCCGCGTTGTGAGCAAGCTTTGCCACCAGCTCCGCGAGCCGGAAGTACAGGCTTTCCGCGGCCGTGAAGGGCTCATTCGGCGCGAGTCCACGCCGACGGATCTCGTCGAATACGGCACCGCCCGTCGGCCATAGCGTGCGGTCTGCCGCGAGTGCCACCGCGGCCTCGATCTCGACGGGCTTGCCCAGATGCCCCGCGGCGGCCTCCACAACCTTGCCCGCCCACTCGACCGGTACCCGCTGCCGTTCGAAAAGCGAACGCCCCCACTGGGCCAGCCAGTCCGTGCTTCCACTCATTTCGCGATCATGCCAATACCCGGGCCAGCCGACAACCAAGTTCCCCATGGGCCCTCATGCTCATGCTGTCGTCGTACACGAAGCAGACTCAGGCCGACCAGCAAGATCGACGCTCATGTCCACCGCGACTGTCGGCGACCCCCACCCACGTACTCACGCAGAGAGTCGCTTAACAGCTTGGCCCGCACCTGTTGCACGCGTTCAGCTAACGGCTGCCTCAACAGCCTTGCCTACCGGCGCGTCGCCACCGATCAGCTCCGGAGTGCGACCAGCTGACCTCGGTTCGTCGAGCAGGGCGACCAGCACGGAAGCCACATCGTCGCGCGTGACGTCCCCACGCCCGGTGGACTCGGCGAGCGTCACGAGGTTGCTGCTCGGTTCGTCGGTCAGCTGGCCCGGCCGCAGGATGGTCCAATCGAGTCCGGGCCTGCTTCGCACATCCGCGTCGGCCGTCAGATCGCGCTCCGGCTGGAGAGGCTGCTCGCCGGGCGTGGGGACGAGGTCGTGGGAATCATCCGTAGGCCGGAGCAGGCGGGGCGGAGTGAACCCCTTGGTCCCGGGGTTGCGTTGAACGATTTCGAGGTCGATGCCGAGGGTGGCGGCGTGGCCGATGAAGTGCTTGCGGTAGCCGCCGTCGACCCACACCTTGCGCAGGCCGGGGTGGTCGGCAGCGGCCTGTTCCAACAGGGTGCGGCCTGCGGCGGAATCCTGGACGCCGGCAGCGGTGACCAGGACTGCCAGAAGCAGGCCGAGAGCGTGTCGGTGATGATGCTGCGCTTGCGGCCCACTATCTTCTTGCCCGCGTCGATGCCCTGGCTGGCGGCGGGGACGCTGGTGGAGGTCTTGATGCTCTGCGCGTCGATCACGCAGGCCGACGGGTGCTTGTCGCGCCCTTCCTGCTGGCGTACCAACTCCCGCAGTAGCCCGTTGAGCTGGGCGAAAATGCCGTCCTTCTGCCAGTGGGCGAAGTAGCCGTAGACCGACTGCCAGGGCGGGAAATCGTGCGGGAGATACGCCCACTGACAGCCGGTGCGGTCCACATACAGGATCGCATCCATGATCTCGCGCTGGTCATGCCGAGGTGGGCGTCCGAAGTCCAAGGCCCGGCCCACCTTCCTGGCTGATCGCTCGGATCCTGAACGCCATCTCCACGTGCGGAGCGACAGGCCCATCCGGCTCGATGGCGACGAGATCATCGATGTCCCTGTCTGCAAGAACCATCTCGCGGGCGCCGGTCACGACCGCTTGCATGGCCATGGCCGCCCGTTGCACGTCCCGCGGCAGAACCTTGAGCGGCGTCTCGGTCCACACCGACATCGGGTAACCGGCAGGGAATCCGATGCCCGCGGCGAGATCGGTCGCATCCCGGACCGGCACCAGGACGCCAGCACCGTAGCGCTCCCAAAAACGCATCTGGTACGTGGCCCACTGCGGCGATTCCCCCTGTGTGCACGTCAACCGTGCCAGGGCGTGCGCGGCTCGCTCTGCCTCGTGCAGGACCTGATGGGGCACGCGCACCTCGGCGTCGAGGCGCAGATCAAGGCTGATCCGGCTCCGGCACTCGGCCGGGACATCCCGCATCCGCTCCTCGGCCGCAGCCCGTAGCCGGTGGGTTTGGTCGGGAGCAGCCAAGGCCGCTGTGGATGCGCCAAGACGCAGTGGTGGTCAGTAGAACCCTGACCACCACCTGCGCCATGGAGCATGGAAGAGCTAGCCCCTGAACCGCCGGACAGCCACAAAGGCGAGACAAGCCACTATCAGCACGGCCCCCTCAGCCATCCAAACAACTCCGACACTGGCACCGCTGACAGCGGCGATCGCAAAGCCGATACCGGCCAATGCGAAGAGCGCGGCGACAGCAATGGCTCTCGCCCTGGTTGAGGTAGACATCAGAAGGCGTCCTTGAAGAATTGCCAGGATGCTCCCGCCGCACCGATTGACACTCCCGCTTCAGCGACGGTGGGTAGACAGCCTGCTACGGTCACGCACGCGGGGGCAGTAGTCACTGCCGCAGCCCCGGCGGCGACGGCGCCCAGCCCCGATCCCACGCTCCGGCTAGGCGCACCGCCTTCCTCGCCACGTTGCTGGCCTCCGGATCGGTATTACTCACGTCGCGAGGAGCTCCAGAGCTGGGGCCAGAGGAAACCCATGACTGCACCTGCTGCAGCCCCCATCAGGGCGAATAACAGGATTGTCCAGTCGACGCCGGAGTTGCCTACGCGTGCCAGTGCACCGCCTGCCGCGGCTATTACAGCGGTGATGGCAGCGCTGCGTCGACGGTTCCTCCAACCTGCAGACCCTCTCATCGTCCGCACACTCCTTTCGGGCGAGTGGTGCTGTGCGGTGGGCGCCCACCGCACAGCACCTGTCAGCTCCTCCGCTAGCCGCAGGAGGGGCCTGGGCTAGGGAAGAATTCCCCCAAGGAAGCCTCCATAGAAGGCATCCTTTCGATCGGCTGGGCTTCCACCTCCGAGAGCCGATCCAATGGCGCCTCCAGATGCTCCACCCAAGCCCGCCATCACGGCTCCACCGGCGATACAAGCGACGGTGGCTGCGGTACAAACAGCCGCAGTGGCCGCCACGCCTAGAGCCGTCCCCAACGACGACCCGATCCCCTCAGTGAGATCCTTGAAGCTGAAGAGCCCGGTGGGGTCGATGCGGTTGACGGGGTCGCCTTCGGCGTACAGGTACGGGTTTTGCTCCTGGCCGGAGGGGTCAGGCTGAGTGAAGCGACCGATGTTGGGGTCGTAGTAGCGGGCCGCGAAGTGGTACATGCCCGTCGGGTCTTGGTAGCCGCCGGCGAATCGGTAGGGCTGGGTGACCTTCTCGCTGCTCGCCGCTCGCGTCACGCCCCGGGGGCTGTAGGAATACGTGTTCACCTTCGCGCCGGATTCGTCGGCTGTGGCGACCACGGAGCCCAGGGCGTCGGTGAGGTAGTAGTACGCCTTGCCGTCACGGGTCATGGAGTTGAGTGTGCCCCCGGGCTCCCGATTAAAGCCCGTGTCCACACCCGCAGTTGAGGTCGCGGAGAGGCCGATGGGGCCGTTGTGGAAGTACGTGTCGCCGAGCTTGATCCGCTCGCTCTGGTCGGTCGAGCCGTACTGGCCGGCATAGGTCTTGCCGCCAACCGTCAGTGAGGTGAGCTGGCTGTGATCCGACCACTTCTCCCCGGTGCGTGTCCCCTCCGGGGTCGACGCCCCGGCCGTCTCGTGGCCCTCCTTGTCATAGGACCAGTTCGTGGACGATCCGTTCTTCGCGGTGATCTGCTGGGCGTCGTTGACCGTGTAGGTCGTACCGCGGGGGCAGCCCTTCTCGGTGCCCTGGCTGGTGAGGTTCCCGGCCAGGTCATAGCAGTACTGCCAGGACTCGTTCAGCGTGGAACCCTTATTCTCCGCCGCGTAGGAGAAACGGCCCGCCCCGTCATAGCTGTAGTTGGTCTTGGTGCCCGCCACGGCGTCCGTGCTCGTGCGGATCTTGTCGCCGTCGGTCTTTGCGCCGGTCCCGTAGCCGTAGGTGTAGGCGAGGTCGACCAGCGTGCCCTTCGGGGATGTGGCCTTGATCTTCTCGGGGCGGCTGGACTTGTCTACGTCGACCTTGTGCACGGTGCCGCCGGGGTAGGCGGTCTCCGTGCGGACGTCGTTGTTGTTGTACTTGTATGACGTCACCCGGCCCTGCGGGTCCTTGAGCTCCTTGAGCTTGTTGACCTCGTTCCAGGTGTAGTCGACCTTCCCGGCCGGGTCCTGGTAGAAGTCGACGTTGCCGGCCGGGGTGTAGGCCAGCAGGGTCTGTGAGCCGTCCTGCAGGGTGCGGACGGTTTCGCGCTGGAGCGGGTCGAACTGGTACTTGATCGTGCCGGTGTTGTCGTCGCGCTGGCGGAGGTTGCCGTCGGCGTCGTAGTAGTAGCGGACCGTGTCGTTGGTGGTGGAGACGGTCTTGATGCGGTCGAGGTGGTCGTAGGTGAAGACCTTCTTGATGCCGCGGCCGTCGGTCAGGGTCTCCGTGCGGCCCAGTGTGTCGTAGGTGTAGGTCGTCTCGCCCAGCGGCCCTGGCGGGGTCACCTTGGTCAGGTTGCCCTTGCCGTCGTAGGTGAAGGACGTCTTGACCGTCTTGGACGTCGACATCTTCGTCTCGGCCGCACACCGCTGACCCTCGAAACCACCGCAGTTGGGGCTGGCCGGGTTATAGGTGTAGGAGACGCTGCCGCCCCCGGTGCCGGTCTGCGCCACCGACTTGGTGTTGCCCGCCGTGTCGTAGGTGAAGCTGGTCTTCTCACCGTCAGCGTTCGTCGAGTCCTTTGGCACGTCCCCGCCGGCGATCGTCTGCCAGCTGTTGACCGACTTGCCGCCCGTCGGGGATGTGACGCTCTCCAAGTTGTTGCGAGCGCTGAAGCCGTAGTCCGATACGTTGCCCGGCGTACTGCCCGAACCCATCGCATCGGTCGCGGTGTCGATGTTGCGGTTCGCGTCGTACTTCGTGGAGCGTTTGTGCTTGAGGGCGTCGGTGACCTCCTCGACCTGGCCGTCCTTGTCGTGCTTGTAACTGGTGGCGTGCTCTTCCGGGTCGGTGACCTTCGTCGTGCCTGCGGCCGCCGGAGTGGACGTGTCGTACGTATACGTCCACGTCGGACCCGTGTGACCCAATCCGTTGAACTCCGTTGCCCGCAGCATAGAGGTGATGCGGTTGGCGCTGTCGTAGGTGAAGACGGTGACCCGGCCCTCGGGTGTGGTGATCTTTGTCAGGCGGCGGGAGGAGTCGTAGTCGAAGGTGGTGGTCTTGCCCTCGGCGTTCGTGGTCTTGCGCAGGTTGCCGGCCGGGTCGAGGTCGAAGACCGCGGTGCGTCCGGAGTTGTCCTTGGCCTGCCACTGCGAGGCGTCGGTCTTGACCAGGTCGATCCACCGGCCGGAGCGGGTCTCGGTCAGTTTGAAGCCCTTGTGCTCGCCGCCCTCGTCGTGCTGGGCGATCGTGATGGCGCCCTTGTTCTTGTCCGTGACCTTGGTCAGCGTGCCATCAGCGTTGTAGGTGTCCTTGGAGGAGGACTTCCAGTTGGTAACCGTGTAGGTGCCGTCCGCGTTCTTCTTCAGTTCCTTCGAGTAGCCCTTGGGCGTGGTGAAGGTGCCGTCAGCCTTCTTTGTGAAGCGCAGGCTGTCGCCCGAGGCGTCGTACAACACCACCTCGTCGTCCAGGATTTGGAGGTAGCGCTCGTACTGCTGCCACCAGCGCTGGGAGACCTTGCCCCACGGGGCGTCCAGGGAGTTGTAGGTGCGCGAGAGGCTCAGGGTTTGACCCACCCCGGCGATCTCGAAATCGGTGGCGGTCAGCATGAGGTTGCCGGTCGAGTAGTCGACCCGGGCAGTCAATGCGTCGGTGATCGCGAAGTTGCTGATCTTGTGCCAGGGCACGTCACCCTGCCCCTCCGGCACGTAATCGCTGGGCGCCGCGCGACCCGAACGGCCGGTGCTGCTATCGCCCTGGACGCGCTTCTTCTGCTCGGCCCGCCATGCGGCCACCTCATCTGAGGGCGTGCGCTCGGCCTGTGGTGGGACCGGGTCGTTCGAACCGACCTTCACCGGCGGCATGGTGAACGAGGGTGCGTCCTTGCCCCACGCCGATTCGGGCTCGTCGGCCGCGGAAGCAATCCCCGCAGCCGGCAGCAGGGACAGCGTCAGAGCGCCGGAGGCAAGTATGGCCGCCGACGCCAGAGTTGATCTCTTCCGGGCGCGCGAAAGACGCGCACCCCAAGTGCGATGCATCAAGGCTTCCCCCCACAGGAAGTCACATCCCGCAGACCCCAACGGTCACGAGAAGCACACAACCTGACACACCATCACCACAAGCCACCGAACGTTCCCCCAAACACCCGCACCACACGTCGCGGAACAAGCCCCTCCCCTCGCCATAGACAAATACCCACGGATAGGTCTGAACCACTCCCCCGCCACACTCGTGTTGCACCCTGCGAAACCCTTGCCGCCGGAAAGTGACCGAAAACAACCGGACCCCAGCACCATCTGACGCACTAGCCCTGCCGGTCCCCAGCTCCCGACTCACCAGCACCCGACCGCATTGCATCGCCGCCCACCCCCGGGGACCGCTCGAGAAACCGGCCTCCGACCTCCGGCGACTACAACGGGGCCTGCGGTCGTTCGCGGGTAGGCACCACGGCCGGGTACGGGCAGCGCACCCAGTTCATGACAGGAAGCGGCATGCACAGCTCACAGTGACGAGCAGCCAGCAGACGTGGACGCAGGCAGAGGACGAGATCGCCCAGCGCGCACACGGATCCGTCATCGGCGACCCCCGGCGGCCGCCCGGAGCTCCACCGCTGGAACGTCCTGCCACCGACCGTGGTGTGCGCGAGAGACACGTGAGGGTAGCGGCTCGGTGCCGGAGTGAACTGCTGATGAGAATGCTCGAACTCCGCTGCGGCAGGTCAACGAAGATCACGATCTACGACGGCTGGAGTATTAGGTCGGCGCCCCCTGACACACCAGCCACTCCCCTCTTCGTACGGGTCACCGTGTCGCCGCCCCGGCCCGCAGGCCGGCTTCAAACTCCACGACTCCCGGCTCCGAAGCCGGCCGCCCTCACTGATCACCAGCTCGATACACCGGCGCGGGGCGACAATCAGTGGCAACGCCCGGCAGCCGGTGTGACGCAACCGGCCCAGAGTCCTTCAAGGAGACAAGACCCCAGTGCGCAGCCGGAAGACCCTGCGGCCCTGCATGGCCGCCTGTCTGACCCTCTTGGCCTTGGCGCTGACCGCCTGTTCCGGCTCTGAAGACGGTTCCGGCGACAAACCCAGCGCCAGCAAGGGTGTGGACATGCACCGGCTGAAAGCAGGCCAGAGCATCACCGCGTCCTTCCGGGAGGCCGAAGGAGACATCACCTATACCGCTGTGGCGCAGAAGGTCGACCTCGGCACTGAAGCAGAGGCTAAGGAGCTTGCGGCCGTCGGGGGCAGCCTTGTGACGGACGTGAAGATCAAGGGCCTGGTCCCCGCCGTCGCACATGTCAAATACACGAGCAAGGGCGGAGTCGTCCTCAACCCTTACCCGGACGTCGGCGACATCGTCGAGATCTACGCTGACGGCCGTCGCGGCATCCAGCTCCTCGAGCGCGCGCACGAGGAACCAGGCTGCGTCTCGGACCGCGATATCGCGCAGTGGGACCAGGGACGGAGCTACGTGCTCTGTCAGACGTTCATGGTTCCCAAGGGGACCAAGGACCTGGCCGTGCACTGGAAACCCAGGAAGAACGGCATGGCGTACGTCTGGAAATTCAAGACCCCCTGAGGACCCGTCTCGGGCCACGCTTTTAGAGCGTGTCTCTTTGGTCGGTTGGTCAGTTGGTCGGATGTGTGTGTCCGGTTGGTGATCACTGATGTGATGTGGGGCCGAATCGAGCCGTTGATGCCGGCCGATCCGGTCCGCGGGCGACGGTGGGCCGATCACCGCCGAACCCTTGAGGCCATCGCGTGGAAGTACCGAACTTGCTCGCCCTGGCGGGCTCTGCCGAGCGAGCTCGGCTCGTTCCAGACCGCTCACAAACGGTTGATCAGTTGGGCCGCGGACGGAACCTGGGAACGGATCCTCGCCGCAGTTTTGTCAGCGGCGGATGACAGTGATGACATCGGCTGGACTGTGTCGGTGGACTCAACCGTCTGCCGGGCTCACCAGCATGCCGCCGGGGCCAGGAAAAGGGGGCCCCGGGCAGGGCTGAGCCCGCCGATCACGGTCTCGGACGCTCCCGAGGCGGCCTGAGCACGAAAGTTCACCTCGTCAGCGACAGCCGCGCAAGGCCGCTTGCCCTCCACGTCACTGCAGGGCAAGCGGGCGACGCACCAGCATTCGAGGCCGTCATGGCCAGCATTCGCGTTCCACGAACCGGGCCTGGAAGGCCGAGAACTCGACCGGACGCAGTCCTTGGGGACCGCGCGTATTCATCCCGGGCGATCCGGAACCACCTCCGCCGACGCGGTATCCGTGCCGTCATTCCCCAGCCCTCCGACCACTTCAAGCGGTTGAGGCACCTCTCGACGGTGTTGCGCTGCTTGTATGCCTGGGTGTCGAAGGCGGGCGGTCGGCCGCCGACGCGGCCTCGCCGCAGACGGTGGCCGACGCGGCAGGTCTCGAATCACGCGGACATCATCCTCGTACTCCCGCGTACTAGGAAAGCCGCCAGCCGGGCCCCACCGCCTCGCGGCAGGCCCGACATCACGAGTTCAAGTTCAGTAACGCCCGCGCTGCCGTATTCCGGCCCCCAGGAGAGAACAACCCTGCTCTTAAGCCTTGGAGATAAGGGGCGGCTCTGCCGCGGCCGGTGTCGGCTCGTCTTCGCCGGACACCCGCAAGTACCAGACCGCGACCAGGATCAGCGCACAGATCTGGGCGAGCGAGACGGCGTCGAAGGAGCCGTGGAAAGCGGTCTCCGCCAGGTAGGTGACGCCGGGCAGGGTGGTAAGGAGAACCATCGCCACCATGGGGTCGATACGTTGGAGCCCCGCCTGTAGTGCGAACAGCGGCAGGGTCACCGCGAGCACACCGGTGAACAGCATCGTCGGCAGCTTCGTGGTCCAGTCGCCGCCGGGTCCGCCGACGAGGAACAGGAGCACTCCGCCGCACAGATAGGTGAGGTGGAACCGGTGTGCCGTGACATACACGGGGTCGACGCCTCGCCGTCCCAACTCTGCGGAGAGCAGGGCGAGTACGGGAGCTCCGACCCCTGCGGCGACCACCAGGACGAGGCCTGCCGCGACGCCGGGCCCGAACGCGCTGTCCGCGGCGAACCGCTGTCCGAGCGCGACGCCGAGCAGCACCAGGACGACCGCGGCGAGCCAGCCCTGCCGGGACACTCGACGCCCCCGCCCGGCGAGGCCGAGCAGCGCGATCACGATCGGGCCCATCGCCGTCTCGACACCGGTGGCCAGCGTCGCGGGCACCCAGGTCAAGGAGGCGTAGAAGCTGAGGAACGTGACGGCTGTGACGACGTTCATCGCCACGAGCAGACCGCGGGTCCCTGGCGCGACGGCCGTCGGCCCCCGACGCAGGCGGCGGGCCAGGAGCACCGTGTTGAACAGCACCGCGGCGGCGCCGAACCCGGCGCAGGAGAGCGCGAGGCTGCCGCTGGAGTCCAAGGTGCCCGACACGAAGCCGTACACACCAGCCTGCAACAGTACGGAGGCGACGATGCACAGAACGGCCATGGTCAGCCCCCGACTTCACAGACCTGGAACAGGGTTCCGGAGTCCTCAATCTCGTGCAGCACCGCGAGGCTGTGCTCGATGAGTTCGGCGTCCTCGTGCACGAAGAAGGCCGTGCCGCAGGAGCCCGTGGTCAGCTGTGTGTCCCGCAGCACGTCGTTGACCTGCGGTAACCGGGCCACGCTGTGGAAGCCGGGCAGCCGGCGCAGTTCGCGCAGACCGTCGGCGGAGCTCAGGACGCCCGGCCGGTGGGCGCGCAGGAAGACCTTGGCCAGAGTGTGGGCCGGGCCGTAGGGCAAATCGAAGCGGTTGCGGAAGTCCTCGGGGCGCAACAGCCGTTCGGCGACCAGGTGCGGGCTGCTGTAGCCGAAGCCGCAGTGGTAGGCATCGGGTGACAGATAGGGGCCCATGAGGCGTGAGTTGACCTCGACGAGCCGGGGCCCGTCGGCGGTGAGCATCACCTCGGTGTGGGCCGCGCCGTCCCGGAAGCCGAGTGCGTCGAGGCAGCTCATGGTGTAGTCGACGAGTTCCTGCTCGTGCTCGTCGGGAGTGGTGCGGCTGGTGATGTGCCGCAGCACCGGACTGCCCTCGACACGGTCGATGCGCTCGGCGTACAGCTCGGCGAGCAGATGGCGGCCGTCCATGCTCACGGTGTTGACGATGTACTGCGACCCGGCCAGGAACTCCTGGACGAGGACACCTTCGTTGATCTCACCCATGAGGTTGCGCTGTCCCGCGATGGCCCAAAAGGCGGTGCGGGCTTCCTCGGGGGTGGCGCAGATCCGGCAGCCGTCACTGCCCGCGCTGTTGAACGGCTTGACGACCAGGGGGTACGACGCCCAGGAGGCGAGTAGATCGGTCAGCTCCTCCTCGGTGCGTACGACTCCGCCGCGGGTGTGGGCGAGGCCGGCCCGTATGGTCCGCAACTCAGCCTTGCTTGTCATACCGACTCCTTGGGATGACGCATACAGGTCACCTTATTGATCAGTGATGACCCGTAAAGGGGCGTCTCAAGATCTGAACGGCTCCCTCAGTCGGCCAGGTCGAGCCACCTCAGACCCGCGGTGGTGGCGGCCGCCGCCACCACCACAACCAGGAACGGCGCGCGCCGCCAAACCGCCAGACCTGCGACGGCGAGCCCCACGGCCCGTTCATCGACGGCCAGTTGCTGCTGATCGACGAAGGTCTGCGTAGCGATGAGCGCCGCGAGCAACGCCACGGGCACCACGCCCGCGACCCGCGCGACGGCCGGGTTGCCGAGCGCCTTCTCGGGGATCAACAGCCCCGCCAGCTTGAGCGCGAAACACGCGGCTGTCGCGAGGAGAATCCAGGTCCAGCTCATGAGGCACCTCCGCGGCCTGTCGCACTTCCCTCTGCGCCCCGCTCGTCCACAGGAACACCGTCCACGGACGCGCTCTTCGACGCCCCGTCATTCACGTTCCGGCCATCTTGCTGCGGGACCTTGGCAGTCGGCAGCAGCAGAACGCCGAGTGCCGTGAGCCCGGCGACCACCACGGGCAGGCCCGATCCCGCGAACGGGGACACGACGATCGCCACCAGGCCGGCGAGGACGAAGACGAACTGGCCGGCGCGCTCGCGCAGTCGCGGCGCCACCAGCGCCAGGAAGGCGGCGGAAGAGGCCATATCGAGCCCAAGCACCTTGGGATCCGCCAGCATCGAGCCGGCGAGGGACCCGATCAGGGTGGTCACGTTCCAGAACAGGAACACCGTGGAGCCGGAGACCCAGTAGGCGAAGCGACTTGCCGACAGTGTCGGTTTGCCTATCGCCATGGCCGTACTCTCGTCGCTCAGCAGATGAGCCGCCGGCAGCAGCGAACCGCCGCGCAGCTTCAGCACCGGCCTGAGGCTCACCCCGTAGAAGAGACTGCGCACTCCGAGCAGCGTCGCTGTCGCGGATGCGGCAGCTCCGCCACCGCCCGCCGCGAGCGTGCCCACCAGGGCCAGTTGAGCCGAACCTCCGTAAAGGAGAAGCGACAGAAACTGGGTCTGCGCGACGCTCAGACCACTGGAAACAGCCAACGCCCCATAGGACAGGCCGTAGGCGCCGACGGCCAGGCCGACCCCCAGGGCGTCGCGCACAAGCCTCGCCTTCTCCTTGCGCGGCAGTTGATCTTGCTCATGGATCACCACGAGGAGCCTTTCCACGGATTGTCGATGGAGCAGCCCAGATCCTGAGACACCCCCTTTGCGTCATGGATCTTACTCAGTATGACTGAGCCTTGTCATCACGGCGATCGAATATGACACGCAGTTGCGCAGATGGCCGTCGGCCGCAAGACATGGAGGGAAGATGAAGCACTACTTGGACCGCTTCGAGGCCCTGCTGGCGCTTACCCCGATCAAACCCGTGACGATCGATGTTCAAGGGGAGCCACGAACGATCCAGCTGAAGCTCGAGGGGTACAACATCTCCGGCTCGATCAAGGCCCGTACCGCCTACGGCCTGGTACGCGGCCTCGTACAGGACGGCAAGATCAAGCCAGGTATGCAGCTGCTCGAGTCCACGTCGGGCAACCTCGGCGTGGCCCTGGCCGGCATGGCCCGCTACCTGGACATCGGTTTCACCGCCGTACTCGACCCCATGAGCACGACCGAGGTCCGCAGCCGGCTGAGGGACCTCCCCGCCTACATCGTGATGGTCGACAACGTCGACGAAGCGGGCGGCTACCTGCTGTCACGGCTCGCCAAAGTCCAGGAAATGCTCAAGACCGATGACAGCTACGTATGGGTCGACCAGTACAACAGCCCGGAGAACCCGGAGATACACCGCAGGATGACCGGCCCGGAGATCCTCGACCAGTTGGCGACCCCTCCGGACGCGCTGTTCACCGCGGTCTCCACCGGCGGCACGTTCGCCGGGATCATCCAGTGCTTCCGCGAGCGGGGCGTGGCCACCCGCATGGTGGCCGTGGACGTCAACGGCTCGGTCGCCTACGACGGAACGCCCGGCCGGCGCTATCTGTTCGGCATCGGCGCGAGCCGGCCCTCCTCCTTCCTCGAGGGGTCCCTGATCGACCACTACGCCTACGTGGACGTCAGCGAGGCAGCCTACTACTGCCGAACAGTGCTCGCGGAGACGGGAGTTCACCTCAGCGCTTCGTCCGGCGCGGTCGTCGCGGCCTGCGCGCGCTATCTGCGGGAGAACCCCGATGTCCGCGACGCCCTGTGCATCTGCGCGGACAGCGCAGAGAAATACGAGAGCACCATCTACTCCGACAGGTGGATGGAATCGATCGGGGCGTCACCCCGGCCGACCGGCAACAGCTCGACCGGGTGTCGCTGTCCTTCCTCGCCGACCGCCTCGACGTACGCCGGGGAGGCGTCGCGGCGAACATCGCCCTGGGACTCGGCAGGCTCGGCCTGCGCCCCGTGCTGGTCGGCGCCGCGGGCGTCGACTTCCCCGAGTACGACGCCTGGCTCAGCGAGCACGGAGTGGACACCTCGTCGGTCCGGGTCAGCGAAACGCTGCACACCGCCCGCTTCGTGTGCACCACAGACGTCGAACAGAACCAGATCGCCACGTTCTACGCGGGGGCCATGGCCGAGGCCGGCCGGATCGACCTCCGCGCAGTACACCGACATGCGCAGCCGCTCGACCTCGTCATCGTCGGCGCCGACGACCCCGAAGCGATGCTGCGCCACACGGCCACCGCGCACGCGCTGGGCATTCCGCTCGCCGCCGACCCCTCCCAACAGCTGGCCCGCCTGGATACCGAACAGACCCGGCGTCTGGTGGACGGTGCCCATCTGCTGTTCACCAACGAGTACGAGGCTGCGCTGCTCCTCGACCGCACCGGCTGGAGCCACGATGAGGTTCTCGCCAAGGTGGGAACCTGGGTCATCACCCGCGGCGCCGACGGGGTGTCCATCGCGGCAACGGGGACAGAGCAGCGGGACATCCCGGCGGTGCCGACGAACGATGTGGTCGACCCGACGGGGGTGGGCGACGCGTTCCGCGCGGGTTTCCTCGCGGGCATCGCCTGGCAGCTGCCCTACCAGCGCGCGGCCCAACTCGGCTGCGCACTGGCCACGGTGGTCATCGAATCCGTGGGCACCCAGGAGTACAAGCTGCTCCCCTCGGATCTGCTGGCCAGGATCAACAAGGCTTACGGCCAGCAGCCGGCCGAGGACATCGCGTCGCGGTTGGCGACCGCCCCGTGACCGCTGCCGCCCCGGACGAGTCGGACTGGTTCAGATGGGCTCAGTCGAGTACTCGGTGAAACGGTAGATGCTCTGCGGGTTCAACCGGTAGCCGGGGCGCCCTTGGATCACGGCGTCCTGGACCAGGCTGTAGTCCGCCACTTCGCTGAACCGCTCCTGGCAGGCGGCACGGAAGCGACGCACCGTCTGCGCCAGAGCCGCGGAGGTCCGGTTCGTACGGTCCGACAGATCGGCAGCGGAGAGGAACGGGACGGTGGTCCCTTCCGCGATGCTGCGTGAAAACTCTTGCCCGAGGACGCGGAGGGTGTCGATGAGCGGTTGCGGCGCGTTCTCATGCACGGTGACGCCTTCCACCGAGAGGAGTCGGCCGTAGAGCGTCACCTCGAGCCGGTTCGGCTGCGGCAGCTGCTCGTCACCCAGGTCGAGAGAGAGGAACTCCGGTACGAGGTAGCCGGCCCTCAGGCCGATGTACCGGCTGAGCAGTTGGCGGCGCTCCGCATTGCGCGGCGCCTGCAAATAGTCGGCCACAGCGCTCAGCGTCTCCGGCAGGGTCGGCCGCAGATCCCTCAGATAGCGCGTGATCCAGTCCACCGACTCGTCCCTGCCGTGCAGCCGGGAGTGCAGCACGGCGGTGTCGAGGAGGACGAGGGACGCACAGGTGTCCAACTCGGTGTACCGCAAACGGTCGTGCAGCGTCACGGCCGTTTCGATGAGTACGTTGGGCCGCACCCGGACCCGGTAGGTGCGCAGCATCCGGTGCCACTGTTCATACGCCGTGAGATGAACGTTCCATTTCTCCGGGGCCTCCAGATAGCGGTCGGCGAGGTGCCGGAACATCCGCGGATAGGGCGACTGCTGGTAGGTGCCCCAACCGAAGGAGAAGGTGTCGAGCGCCGCGTCGAAGTCGCGCTGTACACCGTATCGGCAGGCGGAGATGAGGAACTCGCTGGTGCGGACGTAGCGCATGAGCAGTTCACGGTCGCGTTCGGTCAGCTCGGTGGGGCGCAGGACCGAGGACTCCACGAACGTGCTGTAGTTGCCGCTCTGTACGTCGCCCAAGTGGAAGGCGAACGAACGGCCGGCCCGGGAGGCGACCACGGGGTGCGCCTCGAGCACCTTCTCGACGTACTCCCGTTGCGTCTCGAGCACGGCATAGGCCTCTTCCTTCTGCCCGGCGAGCAGATGGGCGATGACGAGGTCCGTGTGCAGCCAGGACGCGTCCGCGTAATAGCCGTACTTCCGGTAGCGCTCGAGCGAGCCCGTAAAGAGCGGCAGCGCCCGCTCCGGATCGTTCTCGGCAGCGGCCTCCAGACCCTCGCGCCACAGCACGAAGGAGACTCGGGAGAAGGCCTCGGGCTTTCCTTCGAGTCCGACCTCCTCGGCGAGCCGGGCGAACGCCGTGGGCAACATGGAGTCCGCGTATCCCGCCCAGCCCTGGCTGACGTGGTCGGCCGTCTCCATCAGCAGGTCGAACGACCGCTCACGCACCGCGCGATCGAGGAGTTCGATCAGCTCCCTGGTCCGCGGCAGAATCCGGCCGGTGTAGAAGAAGGAGGTGTTGACGTATTTATCGGCTGTCGCGAGCAACGTGGGCGCGGCTGAGTTCCCGTACTGAATGCGGGCGCACAACTCACCGAGCAGCAACAGCACAGCGACGTCGTGCTCATTGGCCTGCCGCAGCTCGGCCGAGGGCACGTCAAGGACGTCCGTCGTGACAACCTGGCGCCCGCCCGCGACGTGCTCCTCAAGTGCCTGATAGCGCTCGATAACGCTGCTCATCTCCGCTGTCCTATCCGTCGCGTCGCCCGTACGCGGTAGCGTCCGACTGCCGGGTTCCCATGCTCTTCGCCAGATCGGTGACGATCGTCCGGCGCGTTCCGGAGTGGGGCCACGCCGACTGGCTCCAGGACACATCCTTCGCCGCTGGCAGTGACCTGGCACTGGCCTCGAAGCGACCCACCTTGCGTGAGTGTTTCTCGGGCACCGCCCACCATGACACTTTGCCGCATTCTTGATGTCATCTTAGACAAGTCTGATGACAATGACCGCACCGTGGCGCCGCACTCAATCCCGTTCAACGGAGGCCATTGCGAACCTCAACCAGGTCATTTAGCAGCAACCTTGTATAAATCCCACGAGAGGACGTTCTCCCATGGAGAGAAAACACGGGGTGGCCAGCCGCGCTCGCCGCATTTCCACTGGGGCAATGGATCGCCGACGCGCGCCGCTTCTACGCCCGCGGGGAGATGGACGATGACCGCATCCAGCAGCTGGAGAAGCTGGGCATGGTGTGGTCGCACTTCGACGTCGCCTGGGAGGAAGGCCTCGCCGCGGCGCGCGGGTGGGCCAAGGAAAACGGGCACCTGTTGGCCCCGCTGGATGCCACCTACCAGGGCTACCGGGTAGGCATCTTCCTGAAGAACGCCCGGGCCGCCGCCCGCAAGGCCGCGGAAATCGAGCAGCGTCGTGCGGAAGGGCTACCGGTGAAGTCATCAGCCGGCGCACTGGCGGACGAGCGGCGTGAGCAACTGGAGGACATCGCCGGTGAGGCGCTGCCCACCGAAGCGGGCGAAGTCGATCACGCCCGCCACCGAGAACGAGAAAACAAGCTCGGGTCATGGATCGGAAATCAGAGATCCAGAGCCGCGACACTGTCGCCGCAACGGATCGAACAGCTCTCCGCCATCGGTATGCGATGGACATAGCCACGTGAGTCGGGTGCCTGGGAGCAGACCTAGGCTGCGCCGTCCGCACTCAGAGGGTGGGCCCATTCGCTGCACCCCTGCTCACCTGCTGCATCGCAGAGCGGCTCGTCCAACTACTCCCGCGACGCTCGCAATGAACGCGCGGACCTCGGCAGAGAGGTTGCACATGTCCTCGCCCGCCGCGTACACCGTGTTGGTCTCGAACTGCCATTCTTCGGAGGGCGCCCCGTCGCGGATGCCCCAGGTCAGTTGGACGTGGCCACCAGGGTGCTGTTCCGCTGAGATGGTCAGGTCGTAGCCCTTGCCCACGGGGGTAGCCCGTGCGGTCACGTGTGGGCGGGGCGCAGGACCCTCTCATACGTGAGAGGCGGCCCGTTCCGGGTACCCGGAGACGGATCTTAGGAGGACTTCATGCCGCTCACGTTTCGCAAGAGCTTCCGAATACTTCCCGGTGTACGGCTGAACATCAACAAGCGCTCGTGGTCCCTCACCACAGGCGGCCGCAACGGCCCCCGCCGCACCCACAGCAGCACCGGTAGGCGCACGACGTCGATGGACCTGCCGGGCCCGTTCGGCTGGCGCCGCACGACGAAACGACGGTAAGAGGACAGCGGAAGAGCCGACCTTCCGCCGTGGCCGCCAGGACGGTTTACGTATCCCGGTGCGCTGACCGATGGCTGAACCCGCTGCGGCTCCTCAGGGGGCCGTTCCCGCGTATGTCGTCACATCCTCCACCGAGGCGTTGCCACCGCAGATCACCAGGCCGAGCCGAGTCTCGCCGCCGAACTTGGCCACGACACGGCGGGCGGCCGGCAAGAGGCAGCCCGCCGCGGGCTCGGCCCATACCTTGGCGTGCTCGGCCAGCTCGAGCACGCCTGCGTAGGCCTCCGCCTCGGGCACGACCAGCACTTCGTCGACCAGGTCACGCACCATGGAGTACGTCAGCGGGGATACGGTGGGCGCGCTCAGTGTGGTGATGCGTGAGTCCACATCCACCTCGACCGGCCCCCCACAGGCCAACGCCTGGGACATCGCGTCGGCACCAGTGGTCTCCACACCCCACACGCGCACGCCCGGGCGCAGCGCCCGCAGCGCCGCCGCCACTCCGGCGATCAGGCCACCTCCGCCGATGGAAACCAGGACATCCGTCAACTCACCCGCGTCGGCCGCCAGTTCGAGCCCCACAGTGCCCTGCCCTGCGATGACCACCGGGTCGGAGAACGGGTGCAGCAGCGTGAGCCCCTCCGCCTCCAGCTGGTCCATCAGCGCGAAGGCATCGGCCATGGTGGCGGTCAACCGTACGTCGGCTCCCGCGGCTCGGGCAGCCTGCACCGATCGCGCCGGCGCGGTGCGCGGCATCACCACTGTGGCGCGCACACCCAGCGCTGACGACATCTCCGCCACCGCGACGCCATGGTTGCCGCCGGAGACGGCGACCACGCCCGCCGAGCGCTGTTCCTCGCTCATCGCCAGCAGTTTGACGACGGCTCCCCGCACCTTGAACGAACCAGTGCGCTGCAACAACTCGAGCTTGACCGTGACCGGCACCCCTATGAGCGCGCTCAGCCCCGGGCTGGGCAGCGTGGGAGTGCGTACCACGTGCCCAGCGAGCCGCGCCGCCGCGCTCTCCAAGTCCTCAATGCCGATCATCGCGCCCCTCCAGGATGTCTCGCACGCCGCATTGACCTGCACGATACGTGGATGATCCCTGGCAGAGGCAGTCGTTCGGCCCACCTCTCCTCAACGCAACGCCGCACGACGCAACGGATGCCCGACAGGGTCAAGGGGACGGCGTAGCACAAGCTGGCGGTCGCCTTGGCCAACGTCGGCAAAGAGATGGGCCCGGGACCCTTCATGCCTCACACTGGCCTCCACATCATCGGGGGCGACCGCCGGGGGAGACGACATGCTGGATGTGACGTTGAGTGTGCTCGATGAAGATGCGGGGGCCGAGGAATTGGCCACGCTGCGTCGCGGACTGAGCAGCGAACCCGAACTGCGCGGCCGAGTAGGCCTGTTGAGGCAGGCTCCGGAAGAGGGCCAGATGAGCGCGGGCCTCGTCAGCCTGCTCACCATCTCCCTTGCGGGCGGTGGCGCCGTCACCGCATTCGTCCGGGCGCTTCCAGCGCTGCTCAAAGCCAGCAGAGCGGCGGCGACCGTGGAGGTCACCCTTCCCGACGGCCGTAGCGTCAAGATCACTGCCGACTCCGCGGACGACGCTCACACCCTCCTGACCAGTGCGCTCCAGGATCAGCAGCAACCGTGACCCTGCGGCTGCCGGATCCGCGGGGATCCCGCGCGGTTCTCATCGGCACCTCTCAATACGACAGCGCAACCCTGCCGAACCTCCTTGCCGTGCGCAACAACCTGGAGGTCCTGCAAGGAGTGCTGGCCTCCGACTCCTACGGCGGGTTTCCCGTCCAACGGTGCACTGTCGTACGGGACGCATCGGACCCGCGCGCGGTCTGCGCCACTGTTCGTGCGGCTGCGATGACCGCCACGGACACCCTGCTCGTGTACTTCTCAGGGCACGGAGTGCTGGGCGATGACCTGTCTTTGCACCTCGCGCTGAGCGGCACGGACGAGAACGACCTGCGGTGGACATCCATACCGTTCGAGGCGATACGGGAAATATTCGAGGCGTCCCCCTGTCCCAACAAGGTGCTGATCCTGGACTGCTGCAACAGCGGGCAGGTGCTGGACTCGCTGATGGGCGCACAGGTCGCGGCCCATGACACTTTGAACATCCGCGGGACGTACATCCTCACGTCCTCCTCCCGTGACCTTCCTTCGTACGCGCCCGTAAAGGCACGGCACACCGCGTTCAGTGGTGCGCTCATCAAGCTGCTGCAACGCGGATTGCCGGACGGGTCGGAGTTGCTGACGCTCAGTGAGCTCTATGGCCCATTGGCCAAGGCGCTGAGGGAGCAGGGCTATCCGCAGCCTCGGCAACAAAGCTCCGACGGGCATGCGTGGCTGGCACTGGTCAAGAACCGTGCGGTGGTCGCGGGCCCCGTCGCCGCGGCCGCAGCCGCATCGGGCCTGGTGCCGGAGGCGCCCATGGAGGGCGAAATCCGGTTCAACCCCAACCGCACCTTCCACCGGATCCGCAACTGGGGCATCGGTGGGCCCATCGCCATAGGACTGTTGGCGGTCGCGGGCATGAACGCGCCCACCGGGAAGGAGACGACCCTAGAGGTCACCGACCCTCGCCATGTAATCGCGATCCTGGCCTTTACCGGCTTCTTGGGCTTGTCCCATTTCATGGGAAAGCGCTACCCCGGCGACTACTCGCTGGTACTGAGCCCGGACGGACTTGAGGTGCAGTACAGCGGCAGCCAACATTTCGCCTACCCCTGGCATCGGGTCAACCGATGCTGGATACGGCGGCGAGCAGGAACTCGATTGCGCCACCCCCGCTATGAGTTGATGATCCAGCCCATGGACGGCGGCTTCCCGCAGACCGCGGGCCGTCACACCCCCGGGCCCCACCACGACGGTACCGAGGGCAATCTCCGCTTCGCGGAACTGGGACGGCTCTCGACGACACCGCAGGCCGTGGAAGCCGCCCTCGCCCGTTACGCCGGAGACGCCTGGACACAAAGCGATGACCTCGACGTGTCGAGGGCACCGGTTGTTCCGGGGGAAGAAGTCTTCACCCCCGACCGTCGGATCCTGGCCACGGTGGCGGTTGTCTGCACCGTCCTTGGCCTATATGCCTTCCCCTTCAGCGTATTCGTCGAGCCTGCGCGGATCCTGCGGACGCTGGTGCCCCTGATCACCTTCGCGGTGTGTCTCGGTGTCGCCTGGTTCGCTTTCTCGCGCTGCCTCAGGCCCGTGCGGCTGGTGATCGGCGCGGCGGGACTGACACTGACCCGGGGCGAGTTGGAGATCACCTACGCCTGGACGGAGGTCGAGCGGATCGCCGTGGTGACCTGGCCTCGCGGCGCCCGCAACCTTGGGCTACTGGCGGTGCGGCCCCTTGGGAGCGCGGAGGGGCGCATCGACCGTACCAACCGGCTACTTCCCAAACTGGCACCCGGCGCCGTGACCCTGTGCATGCTCCCCGAGGTGACCTACGACCAACGCCCGCTGAAGGCCGCGCTGGCACGGTTCGCGGACAAGGAACACCTGGAGCTGCCAGGCGAGGCATGGCTGCGGCCCAATGCCAATGCACCGGCGGCGGTCAGTACCGGCGTGACATTCCAAGCCCAGCAGCCCACCAGCGTGTCCTTCCTGACCGGACTGGTCTTGGCAGCCCCCTCCGCTACCTGTGTAGGCCTGATGGACCAGCCACTGGCTCCCCCGTGGCTCCCCGTTCTCAACGACGTGCTGCTGAGCCCCTTCTTCTTCATCGCCCTGGCCACCTACTTCCTCACCGGCAGACACCACGTCCGCCTGCACCTGAGCCCCTTGGGTCTGACACTGCGCGCTTTCGGCACCCGCCGTCTGCACATCTCCTGGTCGGACGTAGAGCGCATCGGTTTCGTGGCCCGCCCCGACCCGGCAGAACACGCTCTCCTTCTCTGGCCGAGTGCGGGCACGCACCTGCCACGACCGTGGTGGCTGCCACTCAAACAGCTCCACGGCGGACTACGCGTACTGACATTGGAGACGTACCGCTTCGAGGCGAGCGCCGAACAGGTGGACCAGGCGCTGGCCCGGTACGCGGGGCGACGGCACACACGGATGACGATGCTGCGGCAAACCCCGGCGAAGAAGAAGTAGAGCCCCCGGGGCAGGCGGCCGTCTCCCAGGGACCGGTCACGGTCCGCGCCAGAGGTTGGCGAAGGCCGTGTTCTCGATCGTGCGCCGTTGGCGGACGGCCTCCAGTTCCATCACCGCGTCATGGACGGCGGCCAACACGGCCGTCACCTCCTGGTCCTCGGGGCCGGACTCGTCGTCGGATGGTTCGTCGTGGATGCCCACAGCCGAGGCGAGAGCAACCAGCACGGGTTCTCTGTCCTCCCAGCGGGCCTCAGCACGGTGGCGTGCGGGCGTATCGACAGGTTCGACGTGTTCGGGGCCGAAGGGTGACCGGCCGCCCCGCCGCGGCTTCAGCTCGCCGCTCGCCTCCAGCGCGGCCTGGTACACGGCTGCGAGGTCGCGGCCTCGGCGCCACAGCCAGTCCTCGACCGCCTCGTAGGGCGCCTGCCGGGAAAGCCCGGCCGCGGCCTCGGCCATGAACCGGTCGCCCAGCCTCGGCTGCCCGGCCGGCACGATGCGGTCGCCGTCCACGGAGGCCGCGCCTGCACCCATGAGGTCGAACAGCTCAGCTCCCGCGAGTGCGAGGGAGAGATCGCCCTGGCCCACGGAATGCTTCGGGTCCATGGCGATGATGAACAGGTCTTCCGCCGTGGTCATGATCGGCTCCCGTCAACGACATCAACAACGGTGCGGGCCCGCCGACCGGGCCCGCGTCCGGAGCCGTCCCCGTCCACCTTGGCCGGCCGAGCCAGAGCAGCTTGCTCCCGTCCAGCAGCGTACGAAGACCACCCGATGCCACCATCCGTACGCAGGAGTGCCAGGGCCTGTCACGAGAGTCGATGACCGCGTCGCACAACGAGGTCCGATTGCCGCCAGCAGGGGCTGCCTCTGCCCGCCATGCTGGCGGTATGACGCTCACATCCACTCATGCTCATGACTCACTGGCCGTCCTCACCGGCAGTACGCGGCTGAGGCGACGTACCTCGCGGCCGCGGGCTCCGGCGAGGCTTCGTTCGACCTGCTCGCCCCGTTCTTCGCGCCGACTGTCGAGCTGCATCAGGCCAACGCTCTGCCCTATGGCGGCACGTGGCGTGGGTATGACGGCATGAGGCGGTTCTTCCGCAGGATGGGAGAGGTCTGGGAGTCGTTCGACACGACCGGCCGGAAACTCAGCCTCCCGATCCTGACCGAGGAGGAACTGCGCATCCTCCAGCCGCGCACTGCTCTCATCGCTGAACCACACCAGCTCCTCACCCACCGTGAGAGCTATCCCGCCCAGCCCTAGATCCTGCGCACACGCAACAGCCCACCCTGAAGTCGTATCGGTGGGCGGCCAGCCGGTGGCCTGAGCAGCACCGACGCTCTGGAATGGCGTCCAGCACTCGCCAGACCCTGGCTGCGGTCTCTGACGACGAGGAACGCTGGGCGGCGATCAAGAATCCGAGGGTCCGGCTCGTAAGACCCGGTCCGCAGGCGTCCGAGCGGTGGGCCGGGGGTAGACGACTGACCGGTCCGCGCATCGGCGCGGCCGAAACCCGGGAGAGGACACGATCAGCGTGAGCGACGCCGAGCACCGGAAGCAGACCCCCGACGGAGCGGCCGAACTCCTGGTGCGCTGCCTGGAGAACGAGGGCGTCGAGGTGGTGTTCGGCGTGCCCGGCGAGGAGAACATCCGTTTCACCAACGCCCTCGCCCGCTCGGAGAAGATCCGCTATATCCTCACCCGGCACGAGCAGGCCGCGTCCTTCATGGCGGAGATGCACGGCCGGCTCACCGGCTCGGCGGGTGTGATGTCCGCGACGCTGGGGCCCGGCGCGATCAACCTGATGCTGGGCGTCGCCGACGCTATGACGAACAGCACGCCCGTCGTCGCGATCAGCGCGCAGGTTGGCAAGGAGCGCAACTACAAGGAGTCCCACCAGTTCGTGGACCTGGTGAGCATGTTCGCCCCGGTCACGAAGTGGTCGGCGGACGTCCCGGCCACCCAGGCCATTCCAGAGATGGTGCGGCGCGCGTTCAAGACCGCGGAGTCCGAGCGGCCCGGAGCCGTCTACCTCGCCGTGCCCGAGGACGTCGACGAGGCGACGGACGGCTCGGACCTGCGCCCGCTGCGCAGGGACGTCGTGCAGCCCGAGGCGCCGTCCCCGAAGCAGATCAAGCGAGCGGTGGAGCTGCTGCGGGAGGCCCGCCGGCCGGTGATCCTGGCCGGACACGGCGCGGCGCGCGGCGGCGCCGAGGAGTCGCTGACGGCGTTCGTTACCGCACTGGACGTGTCGACGGCGACCACCTTCCACGGCAAGGGCGTCCTGCCCGACGACCACCCGTGCGCGACCGGCACGTTCGGCTTCATGCGGCGCGACTACACCAACTTCGGGTTCGAGGAGGCCGACGTCGTCATCGCCGTCGGCTACGAGCTGCAGGAGTTCGACCCGTCCCGGATCAACCCGGATGGTGACAAGAAGATCGTCCACATCCACCGCTTCCCGGCGGAGGTGGACGACAGCTACTCGGTCGATGTCGGCATCGTCGGCGACATCGCCGCCTCCCTCGACGCCCTTACCACCGCACTCGACGGCCTGCGGTGGACCATCGACGACAAGGACACCACGGCCACCCGCGCGCTGCTGGCCAAGGAACTCGAGCAGGGCGCCGCGGACGAGCGCTACCCGCTCGCCCCGCAGCGCGTCATCGCCGACACCCGCGCCGCGCTCGGTCGCGACGACATCGTGCTGGTCGACACCGGCGCGCTGAAGATGTGGATGGCCCGGCTCTACCCGACGTACGCGCCGAACACCTGCCTCATCTCCAACGGCTTGTCCACCATGGGCTTCTCGCTGCCCGGCGCGCTCGCGGTCCAGCTCGCCAGGCCGCAGACGAAGGTGCTGGCGGCGGTCGGCGACGGCTCGTTCCTCATGCACTCCCAGGAGATCGAGACGGCTGTCCGCGAGAACATCCCGCTGACCGTGCTGATCTGGCAGGACAACGGCTACGGGCTCATCAAGTGGAAGATGGACCTGGAGGTCGGGGAGAACTCCAACACCGACTTCGGCAACCCGGACATCGTCCAGTACGCCCGCAGCTTCGGCGCGAAGGGCTACCACATCGAGTCCGCCGGGGACCTGCTGCCGACGCTCCGTGAGGCACTGACGGACCCGGGCGTGTCGATCATCAACTGCCCGGTGGACTACGCCGAGAACATGAACCTCATCGAGCACCTCGGGCACCTCGACTCGGCGCTCTGACCCGCCCGCGCGGCGCGGCCCGACCCCCGTACGGGCCGCGCTGCCCGGGCCGCTGTCACGCCTCGCGCGCAGCGTCCCGCCCCGAGGACCGCCCCGGACAGGACTGCGCAAACGCGTGACGTCGCGTGCTGATCAGGCCGCAGTCGTATCTCCGCATACCCGACGAGGGGGCAAGGACGTGCTCAGGCAGTGAGCAGCCGGGTGATCTCATCGGCGAGCTCGGGGCCGAGCGAGCCCCAGCCGTCCTTGTAGCCGTAGACGCTCGCCAGGGTGCGGGCGTCGTAGTCGCCGTTGAGGATGTCGATGTCGGTGGGGGTGATGAGCGAGGGATGGGCGACGCCGACGGCGCCCGAGACCCTCAGCAACTCCCTGCGCAGGGTGCGCAGGTAGCCCGCGGCCCGGATGGCCTTCGAGGGTGCGTCGATGCCGCGCGTCAGCCACGGGTTCTGGGTGGCGACGCCGGTGGGGCATGCGTCGGTGTGGCACTTCTGCGCCTGGATGCAGCCGATGGACAGCATCGCCTCACGGCCCACGTTGACCATGTCGACGCCGAGGGCGAACGCGACGACGGCGTTCTCGGGCAGGCCGAGCTTGCCGGAGCCGATGAAGGTGATGTCGTCGGTCAGCCCGCGCTCGGCGAACACGCTGTAGACGCGGGAGAAGCCCATGCGGAACGGCAGGGACACCGAGTCGGCGAAGATCAGGGGAGCAGCCCCGGTGCCGCCCTCGCCTCCGTCGACGGTCACGAAGTCGACCCCTCGATCACCTCGCTCCATCAGGGTGGCGAGTTCCTCCCAGAAGCCCATTTCCCCGATGGCGCTCTTGATCCCGACGGGCAATCCGGTCTCCGTGGCGAGCAGTTCCACGAAGTCAAGCATCGAGTCCACGTCGTGGAACGCGGTGTGCCGCGACGGCGACGCGCAGTCCTTGCCCGCGGGGATGTCGCGGATCCCGGCGATCTCGTCGGTCACCTTCGCACCCGGCAGCATGCCGCCGAGCCCCGGCTTCGCACCCTGCGAGAGCTTGATCTCGATCGCCTTCACGGTTCCTCTCGCGACCACGGACTTGAGCTTGTCGAGGTTGAACGTCCCGTCCTCGTTGCGGCAGCCGAAGTACGACGTACCGATCTGGAGGACGAGTTCCCCACCGTTGAGATGGTAAGGCGACAGGCCGCCCTCGCCGGTGTTGTGCATCGTCCCGGCCAGCGCCGCGCCCTTGTTGAGTGCCGTGACGGCCGCGCCGGACAGCGAGCCGAAGCTCATCGCCGAGATGTTGACGACACTCGCCGGACGGAACGCTTTCGCGCGGCCTCGTGGTCCGCCGAGCACCTTTGCCGAGGGCAACGGCGCCTGCGGGTCGCGCAGATCGGGCAGCCGACCGGCGAATGTGCGCTGCTTCACGTACGCGTGACCCTGCTCATGCTCGACGTCGTTGTCGGTGCCGAACCCGAAGTAGTTGTTCTCCTCCTTCGCCGACGCATAGATCCAGCTGCGCTGGTCACGGCTGAAGGGCCGTTCCTCGTCATTGGACGTCACGACGTACTGCCGCAGCTCGGGGCCGATCTTCTCCAGCAAGTACCTGGCGTGCCCCAGCACGGGGAAGTTCCTCAGTAGTGCGTGCTTCTTCTGCACGAGGTCGCGGGCGGCCACCAGCGCCAACGCCGTGGCGGCTGACGCGCCTATGTTCCGAGCACGCATGAAAGACGGTTCCTCTCTTCGACTGGCCGAACCTCACCACGACCGGCTACCCCACGCCAGCGAAATGCCACGTGAGGGCGGCGAAGGCTCTCCTCTTGCGCGCGCGGTCGGGGAAGCGGGCGCAGGGGCTGAGGCCGAGGCCGGAGACCTTCGTGAGGGTGGCGTCCCAGCTGACCGTCAGTTGGTAGTCGTCCTTACCGGCGATCACGGAGAAGCTCCGCTTGTCGATAGATTCGCTCAAGTCGACTTCCCAACGGTGTCGGGAGGGGGCCCTGATCCAGGTCGAGTTGAAGTCCCCCACGCAGAGGGCGGGCCGGACACCACCCGTCGTACAGATGGTGCCCTTGAATCGGAGCGCCTCGTTGTACCGGTAGTCCGGTCGGAAGGAGTCCCCGTGGTAGCTGGCTTGAAGGGCTCATGGCCCTTGGATAGCGCGTCCGTTCGCACACCGGTCGAGCGGCGCGCGGACAACCTCGCCCCGGGCTGGTGTCCTTGGCCGGATGGGGTGGCGTTGACGCCGACTCGCGCTAGTCTCGCCGCACCCGACCGTAGAGCGCCACGACGGGGTCGCCGACCGTGCCGGCGAGGACCGCGGCCGCCACGCGTTCACGCAGCCCGCGGGCGGGCACCCACCGCACCCTCATCTGCTCCGGCACTCCCGCCACCGCCTCAACGAACGCCCCGTGCCCCTGCGTTGCATGAGACTGAGGGTGCGGCGCAGACCCTGTGCCGCATCCGTTCGGTGTCGGTCGGAGATGCGGCGCAGGGCCTGCTGACGGGCGAGCGTTGTACCGGTGTCGTTGGGCGCTGGGGTACGTTTGCGCACCGAGCGCCCGTTGTCGGGCCGCTGGCCCTGGTGTCAGGGTTTACCTTTTCTTGCGAGCCTGCGTGATCCCGAAGATGATGAAGGCCGCTACGGCGCCCCCTACCAACAGCCAGAGAGGAATACCGTCCAGCCCCTTATACGCCAGCTCGGACGAATTGGCGGAAGACAGCATAATTTCTCCTTGGTCGGTTCGAGTGTCTCGGGGTTCAGTTGGTGGCGTCTTCGTACGCCGCGTCTGTGGCCTCGCCGACGGCCTTGCCGCCGAAAGCACAGGGGATGGCTCCTGCTCCGCCGGTCAGGTAGGTACAGCCCGCGGTGAAAGCTTTGTCCGCCGCGAAGCTGATTGCCCTTCCAGCGGCTGCTTTGTAGTCGCCGGTCGCCAACTGTCCGAGAAGTTCCCTGGCAAGGCGCGTTCCGGGGAGCGTGACGTGCCACATCGAGGAGCTGCGCGGGCCGTTCGTCGCCGATTGCGATGCGAGGGCTGGGGAGGTCGCCGCGACACCTTCGAGAACTTCACCGCGCTGCTGCGTGGGTGGGGCGACGTGACCACGAGCCGCCCGCCGCGGCGGGCGGCTCGTGGGTCTGCCCTAGCAACTCGGAGTGAGAGGCCCGCCCGCCTTCAGGTCAAGACTTTCCCCCACGCCTAGTTCCACGAATTACTAGGAACGTCAACATGAGGGCGCATGCCATTCCCCGGATGCCAATGATGACGAACATGACCCCAACGGGCCCCGGCTCACGAAAACCGTAAATTGCAGAAAGTAGGCATATAGCGCCAACGATGACGCTAAATACTTGCAGTTTTACTCTGTCGCCCATCCGGATCTCCTGCAAAATTGTACTGACATAGCAGCGATGCCGGCCCTCCAAATCCAGCGGCGATCGTGGTAATCCCAGACTGTGATGCCGCGGTGGCACCCGCTATACAACCTGTCACTGCTCCGAGGACCTTGCTGCCTATGTCGAGGGCATCGGAGAAGCTGAAGAGCCCGCTGGGGTCGATGCGGTTGACGGGGTCGCCTTCGGCGTAAAGGTAGGGGTTCTTCTCCTGCCCGGAGGGGTCGGGCTGGGTGAAGCGGCCGATGTTGGGGTCGTAGTAGCGGGCCGCGAAGTGGTAGAGCTCGGTGGGGCCTTGGTAGCCGCCGGCGAACCGGTAGGGCTGGATGACCTTCTCTGTGCTGGCAGAGCGGGTGACGCCGCGGGGGCTGTAGGAGTAGGAGTTCACCTTGGTGCCGGTTTCGTCGGCTGTGGCGACGACGGAGCCGAGGGCGTCGGTGAGGTAGTAGTACGCCTTGCCGTCCCGGGTCATGGAGTTGAGTGTGCCCTCGGGTTCGCGGTTGCAGCCCGTATCCACACCCGCAGTTGAGGTACCGGAGAGGCCGATCGGACCGTTGTGGAAGTACGTGTCGCCCAGCTTGATGCGCTCGCTCTGGTCGGTCGAGCCGTACTGGCCCTCATACGTCTGCCGCCCACCGTCAGCGAGGTCAGCTGGCTGTGATCCGACCACTTCTCTGCCGTGCGGGTTCCGCCCGGCGTCGGGGCTGCCGCCGTCTCGTGCCCCTCCTTGTCGTAGGACCAGGAGACGTTCCTGGCCTTGTGCGAGTCGGCGCCGGAGGACAGTATCCTGCGCGCCGTCAACCGCCACGGCGACACCATGTTCAACGAGCTTCAACTCAGGCTCTTCGTAGCAGAGTTGAATGCACTCTCGGAGCGGGAGAAGAACAGCACGGTGCGGAAGCTCATCGCGGCGGCCGAGTTCGCGATCGCCTCCTTCGGCTACCTGTACTTCGTCGGGGAACCCGCACGTGCATGAGAGCCTGAAGGTGTGAGCCATGAGAGGTGGGCGTCCCGCCTCGCGCGGGGCGCCCACTGCCGCAGTGGTCTACTCCGTACCCGGCTAACGTCCAGGGTTACCCGCTATCGACACCCATGGGTGGACGTGTCCCGCCGCAACCTCGCGTAACCTCCCCGCTCGTCGGCGAGTACGCCGGTGACCACGGATGAAGCCGAAACCTACGCCATCGAGAGATGGATGATCCCGGTACATGCCGATACGTATCGCGCGCCCAGACGAACTGCCCGCCCTCGTCCAGCACTCCGAGCAGCCCGAGCGCAACGCCGGGACGACCGCATACCTCACCGACCTGCTTGCCAAGAAATGCACCCGTCCCGAGTGGTGCCTGGTCGCGGAGGACGAGGCCGGTCGGCTCACCGCGGCCACCGCACTGTGGACCATCCCCGGGAACGACGTCCCGAGGGCTCTGGTGCTCCTTGAGGCACCGTGGGACGAACCCGGCCTGGCCACCGGCCGGGCGCTGCTGGCCGAGGCCGTCGCCCTGGCCGGCTCGCTCGGCGCCAGGGAGCTGGAGCACGTCATCGACTCGCCGACGCAGCCGCCGGAGTTCCAGGCGGAACCGGAACGGCGCACCGAGCTTCTCCGTCTGGCGGGCTTCGAGCGCGCCCGGGACGGCCGCCGCTTCCGCCGCTCCGGGGGAGAACTCACGTCGCATGACGACCGGCTGAACTGGCGTTCCCTGCCCGGTCTGGGCCGTGAGCCGTTCATCGCCCTCCTCGCCGAGGCGCTGCCGACCAGCGCCGACGCCCACCTCACCGCCCGGGTCGCCCGGTACGGCGCCCGGCGCGCCGCGGAGAGCCTCTTCACGGACATGGAGGAGTTCTCCTACGAACACCAGTCGTGGGAGGTCGGCTACGCCCCGGACGGCACGCCGGCCGCCATCAGCCTCCCCGCCCGAAACCCCTCGACCGCGGTGATCGGCCTGGTGGCCGTATCACCCTCCTGTCGCGGCAACGGCTACGCGACGGCGGTGGTTGCCCGCGGCACGCGGCTGCTGGTCGAAGCGGGCGCCGAGGAGATCCGCGGCGACTGCGACGCCGCCAACACTGCCATGATCATGGCTTTCGAACGGGCAGGTTACGAGAACTTCGCCGACCGCCAGGAGTTCACCCGCCGACTGTGAGCGGGGACGCTCGCTAAGGAACTGCCGGTAGCTCTCCGGCGCAACGCGCAGGATCACCGGCCGGGCCCGACACGTTCTCGGTGGGGGCCTGGCGCACCTACTTCACCCCAGCCCACGAGCGGCTCCTCGAACAGTGCCACGGTGACCTCATCACCGGCGCCGCCCCGCCAAGCACCAGTCACCCCCGCCGAGGCCGGGGAAACCGTCTCCCAGCCGCTCCAGGCCGCCCTCAAAGCCCTGACCATCACAGACGAGGACCGCACCGGCTACGAGCGTGAGAGCTTCAAGCACTGGGTGGATCAGGACAAGGACGGCTGCTCGACACGCAACGAAGTCCTGATGGAGGAAGCGCTCACCGAGCCCGCGGGCGGCGCGAAGTGCAAGCTGACCGGGGGACGTTGGTGCTCCGAGTACGACGACCAGTACGTCGAAGGGCCCTCCGGCCTCGACATCGACCACCGCATCCCCCTCGCCGAGGCCTGGGATTCAGGCGCCAAGGGCTGGACCCCAGGCCTACGCCAACGACCTCGGTGACGAGCGGGCGTTGATCGCCGTCACCGCGAAGTCCAACCGCAGCAAGTCCGACCAGGGCCCCTCGACCTGGATGCCGCTGACCGAAGGCAACCGCTGTGAGTACGTGGCGCAGTGGGTCGCCATCAAGACCCGCTGGAAACTCGCCATCGACCCCAGCGAGGAAGCCGCCCTCTCTGAGAACTCCACCCGCTGCCCCGACACCCCGATCAGAGTGCAACTCGCCCGATATCCGGGCCGCGACACCGCGTCCCCGCGCCCGTGCCCGTGCCCGTGAGTGAGGACTGGCGGTATTGCGGTTGAGGACGCGTGGAACGCGGGAAAACTTGATCGCTTTACCCACCTCTATGAAAGGAGGCCACCATGGCCGAGGAGAAACCGGAACCTGACCAGGGCGGTGCCTCGCCCGGGCATGCGGCCGGCCCGGCGCTGCCGCGTAAGGCGAAGACCCCGGTCACGTACGCGAGAGGCCCAGCCCCCGACTCCAACAGCGGTGGTGGGGGCAGCTCCCCGAGCAGCTCCGAGAGCGGCGTTGGGAGTGACTCGCCCGATACCGAGGAGCAGGAGCGGCCAGATGGCCCGACGCTGCCGCGGAAGAAGCGCGACGGGAGCAGCTAACCGGACAGACCGTGGGTGTGGGCCACCACCCCGACCGGGTGGCGGCCCACACTACGTTCCTCGGGCCGAGACCGGCGCGCACTGTGTCGAGGTTTCCGGCGTGATTCGGTGCCAGCGTGCGGCGTTGCGAAGGTAGCCAGGCGCCGAACACGGTCCGAGCTCTACACCACGCATAGGGCGAAACGCTCAGCCAGCGCAGGGGACGTTGGCGCTGGCCGAGCGGGTGCTGGTCGTGGCCGTGTACTACCGGACGAACCTGACGATGCGGCAACTCGGGCCGCTATTTGGTGTCTCCTCGTCGACGGTGTGCCGGGTGGTTCAGAAGCTGGGTCCGCTGCTCGCTCTGGAGCCCGTGGTCCGTCCGGCTGATGGGGAAGACCGGTTGTGGATCGTGGACGGCACTCTGACCCCGGTCCGTGACCGGCGCGTCGGCTCGTCTTCACGCAACTACCGTTTCTCAGCGAACGTGCAGGTCATCGTGGATGCCGACACCCGCCTGGTGATCGCCGCCGCCCGGCCGGTGCCGGGCACTACCGCGGACGCCCATGCCTGGCGGGCCTCCGGCCTTACCGAGCACTGCCAGGGCGCGACCGTCCTGGGCGATGGCGCCTACCTCAACTGCGGGATGGCCGTGCCACACCGCAAACGCCCCCGACGCGAGCTGCTGCCAGGTGAGGAGGCCGACAACGTGGCTCATCGCAAGGTGCGTGCCCGGGTGGAGCATGTGATCGGCCGGATGAAGAACTACAAGATTCTCCGCTGGACCCCACCCGACCCAAGCGAGGGCTACCACCACGCCGCCGCAAGGCTCCCGCGCCCCAGCGTCAGGAGGCCTACGTCTCGTTTCTGGAATCCGTAGATGCCTTGACGCTGCAGATGGAGAGGCTGGGGGCGGAAGTGGAGCATTGTCGTGGCATCGACGACGCATTGGTTCAGGCCTCCGAGGTCGAACGGACCGTGCATCGGGCGCTGAATCGCATCGAGATCACCGGCTCCCGCCTGGTCGAGGAGACTGCCCACGAACTCACCAACGCCCTCTTCAACATGCGCAGCGCGCTTCTTTCGGGAGAGGGACTGCTCCTTGAGCCACGCCTCGCTGACTACCGGATGCACGTAGAAGAACGGCAGGAGGCGTTCAAGGCGTTCCAACGCGAGGCCAAGGAAACGCTCGGATTCTTGGATTTCTGATGGTGCGAGGCGCCGGCTGCTAAACCCGGGTGATGCAGTTCGCCTGGTTCGAGGGCTCCGTGGCCAAAGGCTGTGTGCTTCCTCCAGTAGGGCCCGTGCAGGCCCAACACCGGCCGCAACGACGTCACTTCAGCCGGAACGTCGTGAGCACCGCCCGATGATCCGACGGCCAGCTCTGCCCCCCGCCGATGGTCCGGGAGGCCGCGGCCTTCGTCCCGCCCCCCTTGTGCAACACAAAATCGATCCGGTCCTGCGGTTCGGGATAGTCGTCGTAGTCGGTGTTGCGCTTCCATACGGTCGACCACGTGTCACCGCGGTCCGCGGCCGGATCCGGGTGCACCTCGCGGAAGGAGTCCTCGAAGCCGCCTTCGGCGAACGCCTTTGTCGCTGGCCACTCGATCACCGAGTTGCAGTGGTGGTCCTTCGTGTCCTCGGTCCAGTCAAGGTGGGACGGCCCGTTGAAGTCGCCGGCCACGATCGCCGGCGAAGACCCCGTCCAGCGCGCCACGGCCTCGGCCTGCGCCTTGCGGCTCTCCTCGTCCTCGTAGATGTCCACGTAACTGTCCTCGTCGAAACAGGCGTTGTACGGGCCGTAGTTCTCCGGATCGAGACGCACCGAATACACCCACACTCCCTCGACCCGCACCGCGGCAGCCTCGGCGCCGCTGTCGTCGTCGGAGAAGGTGTCGCGGTCCTGGACGGGCTTGCGGCTGAGGAGATCGACGTCGGTGCCGCTGTCCGTGTGGTGCTTCCAGCCGAGCCGCTTCGCGATGTCCGCCGTTAGCTCGCCCGAGGACTCTTGCAGCGCCACCACGTCCGCACCCGACAGCTTGATCACCCGGGCCATCGCCTCGGCGCCGTGCTCGACGTGCTCCCCGGCGTCCCACGTGTTCAGGGTCATCACCCGCAGCTTCTTCGGCGCGGGCGCGGCCGCCGCCTTGCCCGCCGTGGCGCCACCGCCCGGCGGAAGTTTCCCCGAGAGAAGGGCCGCGGTGGTCGCACCGCCTCCCACCAGGGCCAGCGCGGTGACGATCAGGACGGGCCGGCGCATCCGGCGCCGACGACGCCTGCGCCCCGTCTCCGGCGGTGGCGCGGTCCACACCCGGGTGTCACCGCGCCGGGACGCCGCCGGCCCGGTCTGCGACCGCAGCAGCCGCGCGGCCTCCGCCGAGGTGAGACGCTCGGCCGGGTCCTTGCGCAGCAGGCCTTCCAGCAGCTCGCGCAGCGGGCCGGCGGTGGCTGGGATGTCCGGCTCCTCGCTCGCCACGGCGTGCAAAGTGGCGGCGGGCACGGGTCGCGCGAACGGAGAATTGCCGCTGAGCAGTGCCGAGAGGGTGCAGCCCAACGAGAACAGGTCACTCGCCGCCCCGACGTCCTGCCCGGTCAGCCGCTCCGGTGCGATGTACTCCACCGAGCCCACGACACCGCCGGGCATGGTGAGCGACTCGGCGCCGGCCAGCGTGGCTATCCCGAAGTCGCACAGGACCACTCGGCCGTCGGGCCGCAGCAGCACATTCGCCGGCTTCACGTCACGATGCAGGGCGCCGACCGCGTGCACCGCGTCCAACGCGTCGAGCAGCTGGGCGGCGATCTCGGCCACGCGGGGGACGTCCAGCGGGCCGGCCTGCGCGACGTGGTCCGCGAGCGAGGGCCCGTCGACGTACTCCGTGACCATCCATACGCGATCGTCCTCATGGGCCAGGTCGTAGATGCCGATCACCTGCGGGTGGGTGATCCGCGCCACGGCGAGCGCCTCGCGGCGGGCCCGCTCCCAGCGCTGCTCGGCCGCCTCTGCGACCGGCTGGACGTGCATCTCTTTGACGGCGACGACCCGCTCCAAAAGCTGGTCGTTCGCGCGCCAGACCGTCCCCATGCCGCCCCGTCCCAAGGGCTCGACCAGAAGATATCGACCGGCCACCAGACGCTGTCCACCCGTACTGCTCATCCCACCAACCTACTGATCACCCCCGGCACGCCCATAACCGGGCCACGGGGCGTGCTGCCGTGCGCCGGTGGTTTCTGCTCTGCCCGCCGCGTCGGAGCCGCGGCCCGTCCAGTGCTTTCCCACACACCGCCCGTTACCCGGGAGTGAGACCTGAGGGGGCGGGGCTGTATGTCTGCCCGGAGCAAGGTCCGCCGGACTCCCGAGCCGACGAAGGCCAGGCGCCCACACCGAGATGGCGAGGACAGGCATACAGCCCCGCACCCGGCCCCCGGACGCCCCCCGCCGACGTCACGTGAGCTCCGGCCAGCCCTTCCTGAAGTGGTCGAACGCGGCGGCGAGTGATGCGCGAGGTTCGGGGTCGGTGGCGACGAGGTCCGGCAGCTCCAGGACGTAGCGGGCCAGCAGCCGCAGCGCGACCTCGTCGGCGTCGCGGTCCGTCTCCTCGGCGATGACCTGGGCGAGAGCATGCTCGCAGTTCACCCAGAGAGTGCGGGCGTAACGGCGCAGGGCCGGAGTGGTGACGACCAGGTCGAGCCTGCGGCGGAACTCGTTGTCGACGTCGTCGGAGAACATGCCGCGCCCGGCGAGGAACTCCTGCAGCGCGTCCAGCACCGCGACCTCGCTGCCGCGCTCGCGCACCGCCGTGGTCAGAGAGGCCTCGCGCTCCTCGCTGTCCCCCAGGATGAGCGCCTCCTTGCCGCCGGGAAAGTGCGCGAACAGCGTGGTCAGGGCGGTGTCGGCGGCCGCCGCGACCTCGGCCACCTTGACGTTGTCGTAACCGCGCTCCAGGAAGAGCCGCAGGGCCGCCTCGGACAGCGCCTTGCGCGTAGCGGCTTTCTTACGTTCGCGTCGCCCGGCTTCCGGCTTCGTCTGCGTCATGCCCTCAGCATAGCGGAGATATCCTACCCACTGCGAAATCGTAGCGATTGCGAGTTCATAGTGACTATGGTTTTCTGTAGAAGGGCCCAGCAGCCCCCACCTCACTCACCGGAAGGAGCCCGCCATGACGTCCACGACGACAACCACCACCACCGGGACGGAGGCCGGCTCCTCCGGCACCTCAGGTCCCGCAGTCACCCTCTCCAAGGCCGCGTTCTGGGTGATCCTCGCGCTCGTCCTGCTGGCCGACGCGCTGGACATGATCGACTCGACGGTCACCAACATCGCGGCACCGACGATCGTCGCCGACATCGGTGGCGGCGAATCCCTGATCAAGTGGCTCGGCTCCGCCTACGCCCTCGCGATGGGCGTGCTGCTCGTGATCGGCGGACGGCTCGGCGACAAGTACGGCCAGCGCCGCCTCTTCCTCATCGGCATGACGGGCTTCACGCTCGCCTCCGCCGTCTGCGGTCTCTCCCCGGACCCGGCGCTGCTGGTCGTGGCCCGCGTCCTGCAAGGGGCCTTCGGCGCGCTTTTGATCCCGCAGGGCATGTCGATCATGACGCGGAACTTCTCGCGGGAGCAGCTCGGCAAGGCGTTCGGTCTCTTCGGACCGCTGCTGGGAATCTCCTCGGTGGGCGGCCCGATCCTCGCCGGCTTCCTCATCGACGTCGACATCGCGAACCTCTCGTGGCGCCCGATCTTCCTGATCAACTTGGTCCTGGGCACCGTCGGCGTGCTCGCCGCCGTTCGGCTGCTGCCCCGGGACACGGGCGACCGATCGATCACCGTCGACGCGCGCGGGGCGGGGTTGCTGGCAGCGACGATGTTCGGCCTGATGCTGGGCCTGGTCGAAGGATCGACCGCGGGGTGGAACGCCCTGGCCATCGGCTCGCTCGCGGGAGGCCTCGTCTTCCTCGCCCTGTTCGCCCGCCGCCAGCGGACGGCCGCCGAACCCCTGATCAAGCCGTCCCTGCTGCGGAACAAGGGCTTCACTTCGGCCCTGATCCTCGGACTGTTCTTCTTCGCGGTCACCTCCGGCCTGATCTACGTGATCTCGCTCTTCATGCAGCAGGGCCTGGGTGCCGCCCCCGCCGACGCAGCACTCGGATTGCTCCCGCTGACCCTCGGCATCATCGCCGCCGCGTTCGCCACCATGGGCGGCTTGACGAAGAAGCTGGGCCGCGGTGTGGTCCTGCTCGGCCTGCTCCTCACCCTCGCGGGCGGTGGCTGGCTGCTCGCTCTGGTGACCGCGCAGGGCACCGGGGTCTCGCTGTGGGGGATGGCCCCGGCGGTGTTCCTGGCCGGGCTCGGCATGGGCTGCTGCTTCGGTACGGTCTTCGAGTTCGCCCTCGGTGACGTCAGCGCCGAGGAGGCGGGCAGCGCGTCCGGCTCCCTCACCGCGATGCAGCAACTAGCCAACGGCATCGGGTCCGCGCTGGTCACCACGGTCTACTTCCACTCGGGCGCTCCCGCCCACGCCATGACCGTCTCCCTGGTAGTGGTCCTGGCGGTGACCGTGCTCTGCCTGCCTGTCCTGCGGCTGCTGCCGCACCGGGCCCCGGAGGGACAGCACGGCCACTGACGCGGACCGATCACACCGATCCCCCTCGCCCCCCTAATGCCACTGCCCCCGCCACAGCGTGCCGGGGGCAGAGGCATTCCACTGCGGGCCCCATGGCAGGGGAGTTCGCCCGCCCCGACCTCATGAGACGACCGTGGTCACCACTTCCTTGAGCAGGATCGCCGAGAGGACGGAAAAGGTCGCTCCGGCAACAAGGTTCACCGTCACGACCGCACGCCGGCCCCGCATCAGGCCCTGGCCAAGTCGCCCCGCGCACAGGCCGATCGCGCTGTCCCAGATGAGCCCCATCAGCAGAAAGATCATCCCGAGGGCAAGCAACTGGGGCCAGAGCGGGCCGTGTTCGGCATCGGTGAAGCGAGGCAGGAAGGCGGCGAAGAACAGCACGGTCTTCGGGTTGAGGAGATTGGTGAGAACGGCCTGCCGCAGAACCTGCCCCCCGGCCGGTGCCTCGGCAACCGATGCTGTCGGTTTCCCGGCGGTCCGGATCGCCGTCACGGCCAGCCAGCCGAGATAGAGCCCGCCGGCCAGTTCCACGAGCATGAGCGCCGCGGGGGTGGAACGCAGCAGGACGGCAAGCCCGAGCGCGGCGGCCGTCACATGTACGAGCATGCCGATGGCCATCCCGGCGGCGGACACCAGTCCGGCACGCGGACCCCGCTCCAGGGCCACGGCGACGATGTATGCGGCGTCCGGCCCCGGGGCGACGGTGATGATCGCGACCGCCGCCATATAGGCAGGCAGCAGGGTCAAGTCCAGCATGTCGGCCTCCCCGCCGCCGGCGCTGTAACGGTGTGCTGTAACGGTAAGGAACGCTTATTCACGTTACTCTGACAGGAGAGGTATGGCAACGCATAACAGCGCCTCAATGCGTTACGGTGGGGATATGGCCGTCATGCTCACCGGAATGCCTCTCACCGCTCTGACGGAACTGGTCAACGGCTGGGGAACGTTGCCGCGCCAAGAGGACGGCAGGGGGGACGAGCCGCACTGGAAAGCCGCCGGCATCGCGCCGCGCCTCGGCCTGCCCGCGCGCGTGAGCGCCACGCTGACCCCCCAGGCCCTGGCCGATACGGCGGACCGCCTTCACGAGGTCTTCTCCGCCCCGGACGGCAAGGGGTGCGCACGCCGCCTGACGAGCCTGTTGTCCGACACGGGCGTCCGCCCTGCCGTGGACGCCGCGGCGGATGGCTCACTTCGCGCCGCGTGGCGTGTCGACGCCAAACAGCACGCCCTCGTCGCGGCGGCGGGCGTCACATTGCGCGCGTTCCTCGCCGACCACGGCTTCGCACGCATCGGCGTCTGTACGGGGAGCCACTGTGCCGACGTCTACATCGACCAGTCACCCGGCGGTCGCCGCCGCTTCTGTTCGGTGACCTGCCAGAACCGTACGCGTGTGGCGGCGTTCCGCAGCCGCAGGGCGGCCGCGGCCTCCGACTGAGCACCTCTCGCACGAAGCCGGAAACCTTGCGTGAGGCGACTGTTACCCGATCAGCCACCCCCGGACGAGCGGCTCCGCTACCGCTTCCGGTTCCGGGAGCGGGCGTGGTGAGTCGAGGGTGCCTCAGAGTGCCTGGAGAGCGTCGAGGGGCGTGGCGGTCGGTCGGGGTGTTGGGGACGCCGTCGAATGCGTCGAGGACCGAGGTGTGCACGTAGGTGCTCTGCAGGAGGATACGGTCGGGGCTGCCGGCGGGGCGCTCGTCGCGCGGCCCCCGCAGATCGGCAAGGGCCACACCGAGGTCGGTCCGGGCGAAGGAGTCTTCGATGCTTCCGGGCTCGGGCGAGCCCAGCGCGGTGTCGTCGAGCGTGAAGCCGAAGAGTGCCTTCTCGTCCCGGCGCATCTCGGCGGTGTGGCCGCGGGTGCTGGTCAGGGCGAGGGCGATGGCGAAGTAGTCGTCGCCGAGCGCCCTGCGCAGGTGCTCTCCCATCGGCAGTCCGGTCAGTTGGCCGTGGAAGGCGATCGACGTCTTCTGGAAGTGGGCGTTGTGGGCCACCAGGACGACCCGGTCCTCGGGAGCGAGCCGCTCCAGGTGTGACGTCGAACTGCTCGCCCACCGGGAACAGGGAGATGAGCTCATCACTGGCCGGCTCGCCCCGGTTGTAGGACCGGTACAGCGCAGCCTCGCGAAGTCCGGTCACAGCCTGGCGAGCTGTAACGCTGGACCGCTGACGCCACCGCCAAGACCCTCCGCGCGGCGCTGAACGACCTGATCACAGATCCCGAACGCACCGCCCGATCCCAGCAGTTGCACACCGCCGCGCAGGCCGAGGGCAGCACCCGCGCGCCGCCGACCTCATCGAGAACATACTGGCAACCGCCCAGAGCCCCCGCCCACTGAGCGCATGCATGCGAAAATCGCAGGATGAGCCCGACCATTGACTCTGCGCCAATCACCCTGTGCCCTGCGGAGGGTGAACTGCGGGCCTCCGTCGAGCAGTTGGCCCAGTTGTATCGCCACGACATGTCGGAGTTTCTCGGCCACCTCCCGGCGGCCGATGGAAGGTTCGGGTTCAGCAACCTGCCCGCTGTTCTTCGATGAGCCGGAGAGGGAAGCCCTACCGATCCAATACGGGACAGCGCCAGGCGGTTTCATCCTGACCCGTCCGACACGCGAGGGTGAGACCTCGATCTCCGCGTTCTTCGTCGTCAGGGCGCTGCGCAGGCGCGGAGTCGGCCAGCAGGCCGCGCTCCATCTGCTGCACTCCCGGCCCCGCGCCTGGGCGATCGCTTTCCAGGAGGCCAACGCTGGGGCCGCACGATTCTGGCGCGGAGTCGCCACGGCTGCCGTGGGCTCCTCCTGGCGCGAGGAGACCCACCCAGTTCCCCCTCCGGCCCCTGCCAACCTGCCGGACGACCATTGGATCTTCCTGAACACGGGCGCATAGGATCGCCCACAAAAAGTCTTGGCTGGGAGCGACACGAGCCGACCACTTCACATATCGCCAACACGGACCTGTTACACCCCCCGTCGCGGCCAGGCAGGAATAGTTCTCTTAACGGCAGGTCGGTGGCAGATCCCGACGTCGAAGGCACGTCCTGCATTCGGAGCCCCGGGCCATGCCACTGCTCACCTCCCCCGCAGACAACGCGATGCGCGGCCATAACCCTCCTCCCCCTCGTGTGCAGTCACGGCTTTGCGCCCACAGGTGTGGGGCCGAGCTCTGCGAGCGGGATGTCACGCAGGCCGCGCAAAGGTGAGAAGAACAGCCACAGTCCTGCGCAGCAGCCGCCGGCCACCGCGATCCACAGTGTGCGTTGCACGCCGAGGCCGGAGGCGAGAGCTACACCGACGACACCACCCAGCGGAAGCGGGACCCAGGTGATCCAGCGGGCGACAGCACTGACTCTGCCGAGCATGCCCGGCGGACAGACGGCCTGGCGGTAGGGTCAACGAGACGCCCGCGACGGTCGAGGCGAACGTCCACGAGATCCAGCCGAAGCCGAACAGCAGCACCCACCAGCCGGGCCTGGCCAGCGAAATGAGCAGGCCGGGCAGCGAGAGCAGGGTCATGGCGATCCAGCTGATCCGCGCCGAGCCGACCTTACGGGCCAGATACCGGGACATCACGCCACCGGCCACTCCACCGACAGCTCCCATGGCCAGCAGCAGCCCGACCAGGCCCTCTTCCAGGTGGAGCGTCCGGATGAGGAACACCGGGCCAAGGCTCTCCACCATGATCACGAAGAAGTTGGCAGTGCCGTTGAACGCCACGGAGTTGCGCAGTATGGGATCGCGGGTGACGTAGGCGAGGCCCTCACGGATCTGTGACCGCAGGGTGGCCCGTCGGCCGGGTTCCGGGCCGGGCGGGGCGGGGCTCGCGCTTACGGAGGGCCGTCAGCGAGCCCGCCGACGCCGCGAAGGAGACCGCGTCGGCAGTCATCGCCCCCGCAGCGCCGATCAGCGTCACCAGCCCCCCGCCCAGACTGGGCCCGGCGATCTGCGCGACCGACCGGGAAGCCGCGAGTTTGCCGTTGCCGTCCATGAGTTGGTCACGGTCGAGCAGGACCGGCAAATAGCTCTGGTAGGCCACCGAGAAGAACACCGAGAACACGCTGGAGACAAGCGCGACGGTGAAGAGCTGGACGAGGGTCAGCTCCCCGAAGGCATGGGCCAGCGGCACCGAGCCGATCACCAGGAACAGCGCGAGGTCGCATCCGATCATCAGCCGGCGCTTGGCCACCCGGTCCACGATGGCCCCGGCGGGCAGCGCCACCAGCAGATACGCGCTCGTCTCCGCAGCCGCCAGCAGGCCAACCTGGAACGCGGAGGCGTCCAGCAGCACGACGGCGACCAACGGCAGTGCGAGAACGGTGATCTGTGAACCCATCTCGCTAAGCGTCTGGCTGCCCCACAGCAGCAGGAAGTCGCGATGACGCCTGGCAGAAGGGCGCCTTCCCTCAACGTCGGTCACCGGGCGATCGTGTCACCGAATCGCCGCTCTCGGGCAGGCATTTCCGCGAACGCGAGGAGGAGGCACTGCTCCGCCGTCTGTCTGCGTGGCGGCAGGGTTTCCCGCATCCCACACCATTGAACTGTTCAGAAGACCTTCCTCACCTGCGCCGAGCATAGAGAGCGCCGCTGAGTTGGCGAAGCTGGGCCGCCGGGTGACGCTGGTCTGCGGTGGCGTTCTCGGCCCGTACCTGCACGCCCGGGGCCGGCGCTCGGTTGCGCAGCGGCTGACCGAGCTCGGTGTGAAGGTCATCGACGGCTCCGACGCGAAGGTGACGAGGGCGACCTGCGACGCCGTGCGGCTCGCCGACGGTCGTGAGCTGCCCAGCGGGGTCACGGTCTGGACCGTGGGTTTCGGCGTTCCTGACCTGGCCAGGCGCAGCGGGCTGAGCACCGACTCGGTAGGCCGTCTGCTCACAGACGAGACGCTGACGAGCGTGGACGACGTGCGGATTCTCGCGGCCGGGGACGCGGCGGCGCCATCCGGCCTGCCGCTGCGGATGAGCTATTTGAACGCGACGCCGCTGGGCGCCCGGGCCGCCGACACCGCTCAGCCGCCTCGCCGAGGAGCAGCCGAAGAACCTGCACCAGTCGATGTACGCCCAGTGCATCAGCCTGCGCCGGAGCGCGGGCATCTATCAGTTCGCCAACAGGTCCGACGTCGCGGTGTGGCTGCACATCGACAATGGCCTGAGCGCCCGGTTCAAGGAGTTGGTCTGCAAGGGCATTTCCAAGCATCTGGCCGAAGAGGCGCACAAGCCCGGTTCGTTCACCATGCACCGTATGCGAGGACGTGTCGCCAACCGCCGGCAGCTGCTGCGCGCCCATCGCGCCGACGCACCGGCCCGGCAAACTGGTAGGGGCTGTGGCGTCTTCTCCAAACTTGCGGCGCGCGTGACGCCGCGGGGACTGTAGGAGTACGAATTCGCCTTGTTGCCAGATTCGTCGGCCGTGGCGACGACCGAGCCCAGGGCGTCGGTGAGGTAGTAGTGCGCCTTGCCGTCACGGGTCATGGAGTAGAGCGTGACTGCGACCGCTGCCGACAGCAGCTTTCAATCTGGACCGAACCCTTTCGCCAGACCGCCAATTGGTAGGCCTGCCGAAAGGGTTCAGGCGCCCGCAGGAAGAGGGCCAATGGTCCGGGTGACACCCACGAACGGCGTCACCCGTCTCTCACTTGCCCCGGCCTCGCATACGACTGACCGCAAAGAACACAATTCCGACAACCACCAGCACACCGAATACCATTCCAAGCCACGGCGGTCCATCGGGTCCCCCGCCGGGTGCAGCCAGTCCTACTGCATGCATCTCAGTGCTCCTCTCGACTACCAGGTCTTCTTTATCTTCGCCGAGCAACCCGGCTTGGCACTGCACGAAGTGCTGACACCAGCAGCTATCACGACGGTCACTGATGGATTCACCAGTCTCTTGGAGCAGCAACACGCGGCCGCGCCCCAGACGCAGGAACGGATGGCTTCTCTGGAGGCGAAGTACAGCGACCTGGAGCGCCCGTCGAGCATCTGCAGGAGGAGCAGCGGCAGTTGCGCCGCTGGAAGGCTGCCGCGGTCGAATACATCTACGGCATGCGCAGCATGGTCCGCGACGCGTTGCACCGCCCTGCTCCGGAGCCGCCCCTCGAGATCGTCGCCGATGTTGAAAGGCGAGAGGCTGCTTACCGAGCTCTCGGGCGTGAAGCCGAGAGAGGCTGACGCAGAGTCATCGTGGGAGCGTGTTCGCTCACGCGAATCGACAAGAGAGCACTCGCCTCGCCAGACAGATAGCTCGACCGCTACTGCTCTGCGCTCCAGCATGACCCCGGATCGGTGCGGCCTTGAGCACCTGTGCCGCAGATGGCGGCTGTTGAGAGCGACGGTGGTTCCCAGCGCCCGAAGGTAGTGCGCTGGGCAACGCTGATTTCAGGCCATGGTGAGCCTCAACCGCAGTCAGTGGATTCCATCGACTCAGGGGCGGCGCGGGCCGGCTCAGGGCTTGCCTCCAGCAGTTCGGCCGTCAAGGCATCACTACCCTTGCCAGCCATTTCGTCTTCAAGGCTGTAGTCGGGATCGTCTGCTGCGATCGCACCACGGGCCTGCTTCACGCTCTGCTTGCCGCCCTCGAGTTCGCCTTGCCCAATTACGCCCCCGTCGAACGGAATGACGGAGTCGGAACCTAGACCATCCCAATGCGCGGCAATGTAGTCGTTGTCCCCCGGCTCGCAGTATTGCTCAACCCAGTCAATGGTCACGATGTAAGAGTGGCCGGATTCGATCCGAGGCTGGTCGTGGAGGGCCAGCTCGGTGCGTTTGTTGGTATCCCCGTCAGTGAACTGCCAGCCCGCAACGGGCATCTTGAAGTTCGTCGGGGCGCCCTTCTCCGGAGTGTCAGCTGACCAAAGGACTTGATCCACAGTGAACGTGGCCGTGCGGCCGATCTTGCCTTCGCCTCGTTCGACCTCTTCGGGTGAGGGCGGCACCTCGACTATGGACGTGGGCGTTACCACGACAACATGGTCAGCGTTGGTCACCCAGTCACTTGCCGTCCTACTGGCTGCGCGATCCGAGGCTTCACCCAAGACTGTAGTTGCGTCCTCCCCCTTGCCTTCATCCCACGCCGCGACCGCGAGACCGAGGCCTCCTGCCAACACAGCCGTCGCAGCTGCTCCACCAACGATCCACTTCCTGGTCTTGTCCATGACCTCCACCAGTCCTCGCTGTTGATGTTGGCGACCTGGTTGGCACCCAGGTCCGTGTAGGAGGAGCTAAAGGGAGTGCGCATGCATCCCCACACGGAGTTGCCGATGCCTGGACCGCTGGAAGCATCCGCGCCGTGCGCAAGGCCGATTGCGTGTCCGCCCTCATGGCAAGCCAGGCCCTTACCGAAGTACTGTGCTTCCATCTGCACGAAGAACTGGTCACACTCAAATACATCGCTGGGGTCATTGCACCAGGTGTAGCCAATGGTGCCACCGGGACCGCCGCCGACAGTGGTCTCCTGGAACACGATGTCGGTCTCAGAGCCGCCGGAACCCACGTAAGTTTCCACAATATCGATTGTCAGGTCGGTGGGTTCGTACTCCCCGTTCATTGCGTCGTTGACTGATTTGCGGTTGTCGTCTTCGAGCTTGTCGGCGCCGTTTGCATCGCGGTACACGGTGACGGTGGCGTTGTCCGTCTGGCATTGGCCACTGTCGATGGTGCGCAGCACGGGCCCCCTTTTCCGCAGCTGCCTCCCGCGCCCGATATGAGGACAAGGTTGTCGTAGGTCGCGCGTGGCCCCAGGTCGTCAGCCGCAGCAGAGGTAACGGAGATGCTCGCCACGACGGTAAGCAACGCGACCACTGCCCGTCGCAGTCTGTGTATGACCTTCTGCTCCCGTAAAGGAACCCCCCTGTGATCATTACGTGTTGATGTGGTGTTGATCTGACGAGGACAGCATCGACTAGACCAGGGAGCGAACCTACGATCCGAACCGTTTCGGTGATCCGATCGCGACAGGAAGCGTCAGTTCCGCCCATTTCCACCCATAGAAGCTGATCACTCCGGACTAAATCGTTGTGGAGAGCAGTAGTTGGGTGGAATGACAGTGAGATCTGCCGGTGTCTGGTGATCTCACTGTACGGCTGTGCGAACGCACCCAACTGATCTTCCATAGGCTTCACCAGTCGTGCGATTCGCATCCGTTCCAATATGCGTAGACCTCCCACCGGTCTCCTCCAACTCGTTGACAGCGTTGCCTGCTTGAACTCCCCGAACTCGTTCGAACGATCAGTTGCGGGGTGCTGCAGGTGGTCCTCACTTATCTCCTCCCTTCATGGCCACCGGATCACTGGTCGATCCTCCTTGTACGGAGCCCGCTCGCTTCCCCCTGATGACGGAGTAGTGGAGCAAAACGTTCGGCCCGCCTGATGCTCGTCGCAGGGGAATCCCCAGCCCTATCGACCCCGCGGAACCACTCATCACCGTCCACACGCGGGCTGGCGGCCCAGGAACAGCAACGTTCATAGCCTCACCGCCGGACACAAGGCATACGGATCCCGCATCCTCTGCCGCCCACGTCACCCACCTCACCCACCTCACCCACGAGAAGGCAGTACCCCAATGTCGACGCTCGACTCGATCAACACCGGCGCCCAGGTCGGCGCCGTGCAGCGACCGGCCTGGTCGGCGGAGGTGACGAACGGTCACGGTTCAGAATGCGAAGTTGGTCTCCGACCTGCCGGACGTCCTTGTGCGGGATGACGCCCTCGGGCTTCTGGTCCGATTTGGCCTCGATGTCGGCCCACAGGTGGTTGCCCCAGCACCACGTCAAATCGCAGCGTCCAGTGCCGACCGGCTTGCTGGCCTCAGCGCCGAGGAAAATCCCCAGCTCGGTGAGAGCGGGCTCATAGGCCCGACGATGCGGTCTTCTTGAGTCCCTCGATCATGTCTGCCTCGCGGTAAGACCGCCGGGGGCGACCCTCTGAAGGAGATTCCCCCAGCCGAGCGGTGGGGCCACTGGCGCGAACACTGCCGGCAGCTGTCGGTCTGACCCGGGACGCGCCCTCAGGCAGGAACGAAGACGTCCTCATGGGCCCCGTCGAGGATGAACCCGTTGTCGAAGCGGACCCGCACGCTCACGCGAGGCGCGCGTTCCTGGAAGGCGGTCCACGCGGGTTCCAGAGAGCAGACCTTCTCTTCGAGCTGCCTCCTGCTCTCCGTGGGCATCTCGCACCCGAAGGAGTCGAGCAGCGACTTGAGCCGCTCGTACTCGCGCACATCGTCGCTGTCGTCCTGGTGGCCGACCACCTGCTCGACGGTCCCGCCGGTGCCCGCCGCCAGGGACAGGAATCCGACGACGGCCCCCGACACCTCCGCCGAATCGGTCAGCCGGGTATCCGCCGCCAGCACCACCCGCTGGCCTGCCTTCAGAGTCATCTGCTCCCCACCTCCCCCGCATCGGATACGTCCGCCACGTCCACGCGGTGCATGAACGCCTCGACGAGGCGGTCGGTGAAAGCCCGGTCGACGGTTTCCGCCGTCACCAGGACGCGGTGGTAGACCGGTCCCACGAGTTGGTCGATCTCCGCCGCCATGTCGATTCCGGCGGAGAGCTGGCCGCGTTCCACCGCGCGTTCCAGCGGGAGTCGGTCGCGTCGGCGCTGTTCGTCGAGGTACCCGGACCGAAGGGCGGCGGCGAACGCGGGATCGTGCTGGGCATGCCCGATGAGGGCTTTGAAGACGGCGCCCGCGTCGGACCGGGTGAGGAACAAGGCCAGTTGGCGCAGGTGGGCGCGCAAGTCCGGGGCCAGGTCGCCGTGATCCGGCGGGATCAGGGCTTCGGCCGCGTCCTGAAGAAAGGCGTCCAGGAGGACGTCGGTCTTGGTCTTCCACCAGCGGTAGACGGTCTGCTTGGCGACGCCCGCCCGGGCGGCGATGCCCTCGATGGTGACGCCCGTGAAGCCCTTCTCGACCAAGAGGTCGTCGGCTGCCTCCAGCACTGCCTGCCGGGCCTGTTCGCTGCGGCCATGCCTGTTGCCGTGGTGGCGTGCCGCCGGTTCCGGCCCGGCCGCCGCGGCGGCCGTACTTCCTCGTTCCATGTCTGCCTCCTGGGGCCAGAGTAGGCCAGAACCTCTAGACGCTACGCAACGGTGCGTCTAGTCTAGGTTCATGACATCCACCAACACCCCCACCAACACCCTCGAAGACCCCCGCATCGCCTCCGCCCTCGACCGGATGTTCCGGCATGCCGAACAGGACGAGGCGACCAGCAGGCGGGTCCAGGCGGAGTGGCACCAGGGTTCCGCGCCACTCGGCCCGCAGGAGCGGGCCGACGCCAACGCGGAGGTGTACATGCCGATTTCCGCCCAGGGAGGCCGCCTCCTCTACAACCTGATTCGGGCCATCCGCCCCGCCACCGTCGTCGAGTTCGGCACGTCCTTCGGCATCTCCACGCTCCATCTCGCCGCCGCGGTGCGCGACAACGGGACGGGGCGGGTGATCAGTACGGAACTGAGTGCCACCAAGGCCGCTGCCGCCCGCCGGACGTTCGCCGAGACGGGTATGGACGACCTGATCACCGTCCTCGAAGGAGATGCCCGCGAGACCCTCGCCGCAGCCGCCGGCTCCGCGGACTTCGTCCTCCTCGACGGCTGGAAGGACCTGTGCCTGTCCGTCCTGCAACTCCTCGAACCACGCCTCGCGCCCGGCACCCTCGTCGTCGCCGACGACGTCGACCTGGAGGACCTCGCGCCCTACCTCGGCTACGTCCGTGACCCCCGGAACGGCTACCAGAGCGTCACGTTCCCCGTGGAGGACGGAATGGAGATCAGCTGCCGCCTCTAGGCCGGTAAGTGGCGGGAGATGCCCGCCGAGTTCGGCCCCTGGGCAGCGGCAGCAAGCACCTCATGGACGCTCTGGAAGAAGGCGCCATGAAGCAGGAACCAGCCCCACAAGGAGCGCGGCCACAAGGATCAGAACGGACAGGCCGAGCGCCGGTGCCGGAGGGAGCTCCGCCTGTGTGAAGCCCTGCTCGACAAAGCTCCCGGGGCGGACTGACCAGCAAGAATGAGGCAGTCCTGGTATCCCAGTTGACCGGGCGGGTCACAGTGGCGGACGAAAAACAAAACCCGAAGTGCCAGCAGGCCATCGCGCGCCAGACAAGCCTGCTCCTGCGCGCGCTGGGATGAAACGTGGTGGCCTAAGCCCAGGAGAACCCCGAGCTCCGGGTCGTCGTCGCCGAGGTCTTCGACCGGCGCCTTGCGACAACCACCACCGCTGCCACACCGCGCTCGGCGGCCACCCACCGGTCAGCCGCCTCAACGACGCCACGGGTTAATACAACTAGGGCCTGTTGCGAAACGGAGCTATCGGGCTAGATGTGCTCTGGGGCAAGTACCGCTTCCTGTCAGGCTCAGGAGGGTCGTTGCCCCTGGGGACTGTCTGTTGCCATCGGGAGGCTGCGCAGTGTCAGTGCGGCCGGTGGGGGCAGCGGTTTGTTGGCGGGGTCGGTGCGGAACGACTGGAGCAGATAGGCCACCAGGCGCCGGGACGCTGCACTGTCATCCGGTAGGGCGGTCGCCAGACCGCCGTGTGCCAATAGGGCCACGGCGAGGTCGGAAGGGTGAAAATCGGACCGTAGCGCGCCCGACGCCTGGGCCCTGCGTACCAGAGTCGTGAAGTCCCGCTCGGCTCGCTGCCGGGATTGCGCGTGTTCCGACGCGGTTTCCGGGAAGGCCGCGACGAACGCGGCCGGGAACCCGCGTTCCTCCCGTTGCAGAGCGCAGACCGTCTCGACCAGCTGCTGGAAGCCCTGCCACGGGTCAGGGGCGGCCAGAGCCTCGGTGAGCGCCCGCGCGCAGGTCTCCATCTGCTGCGCGAATGCGCCTCTCACCAGGGCGTCGCGGGTCGGGAAGTGCCGGTACAGCGTCGCCACGCCGACCCCTGCCCGTCGGGCCACGGTCGCCATCGGGGCGTCGATCCCGTGCTCCGCAAAGACCGCACGGGCGGCGACGAGGACGCGCTCTCGGTTGCGCCGGGCGTCCGCCCGTACCCCGTCCCGCGCTGTGATCCGAGAGGATTCCGCCATCACTATCTCTCGCTTCCGGTCCAAGCGGACGATTGCGTCCACTTAAGAGCTTACGGTCGATGTCAGATCCGTGTACGGCCCCCGGCGGCAAAGGCAGAACGATGAACGACCCCATGATGAAGGCAGTGCTCTACGACCGCTATGGCGGCCCCGATGTGCTCTACACGGGCTGCGTGCCACGCCCTGAGCCGGCACCCGGCGAGGCCCTTGTGAAGGTGCGCGCGTTCAGCGTCAACGGCGGCGAACTGGCAGCACGTGCCGGCCGTCTCCGTCTCCTGACCGGCCGGAAATTCCCCAAGCGCGTCGGCTTGGACTTCACCGGCGAGATCGTCGCACTGGGCGCCGGAGTCACCCGGTTCGCGGCCGGCGACCGCGTATGGGGAGTATTGGGCCGCACCTCCGGGTTCGGCAGCGCCGCCGAGTACGTGACCGTACCCGCTGAACGGATCGGCCGGCTCCCCGACGGCCTTGACCTGGTGGACGCCGCCGCACTGCCGGTAGCCACCACGGCCATCACCGCCCTGCGGGACAAAGCCGGACTGCGCCCTGGCGAACGACTCCTCGTCCGGGGCGCTTCGGGCGGTGTCGGCAACGCCGCCGTCCAGCTCGGACAGGCGTACGGCGCCGAGGTCACGGCACTGGCCCGTGCAGCCAACCTCGACTTCGTCCGCGGGCTCGGCGCGCACAAGGCCGTCGACCACCGGACCGTGCGGCCGGCGGAACTGGGCCGCTTCGACGTGGTCCTGGACACCGTGGGGACCGACCTGCGGGCCTTCCGGCGCGTACTGAATCCGGGCGGTCGCATGGTCACCATCGCCTTCGACCTGAAACGGCCTGCGGCGTCGCTCGGCTACCTCGCGGCCAGCGCAATCCATGGACACGGCCGGGTGCGTTTCTTCAGCGGCAACCCCACGCGGGCGGACTTCGACGACCTCGCCCGCCATGTGGTCGAGGGCAAGCTAAGCCCTGCGGTGGACACGGTCTTCCCCCTGGAGGAGACAGCAGCGGCACACCAGGCGCTCGAAGCAGGCGGCGTCCAGGGCAAGTACGTGGTCAGGGTCGCGTAGGACGGCTGTGGAGGTGCTGATCACAGCCACTCGTTGATGGCAGCGATGAGGACGGTCACCTCGTAGCGCACCGCCAGCTTGTCGTATCGCGTGGCGACGGCGCAGTGCCTCTTGAGGCGTTTGATCCCGCACTCGACCGCATGCCGTGGTTTGTAGTCGTCCTTCCAGGCCTCGAAGAACAGCGCGATGTTGTCCGTCCAGTTGCCGGCCTTCTCCGCGATGCGGAGGTGGAGGTTGAGGAAGGACAGCGGCGCTTCCGGGGCGAACGGCGCCTCCCCCGGGGTATACGAGATGAGTTCGTACACGTCCCGCCGGTCTTTGGCACCGTCCTGGATCAGGAAGGGGTTCTGGTACGCCCTGTCCTCGAAGTAGCCGAAGTCGTGGATGGCCTTGGCCATGGTCGCGCGGAGCGTGATCTGCTGCTCCGGTAGCGGGTTCAGGGAGCGCGAGAAGGCATGGTCGAAGTCGTGGTAGCCCAGCCAGTCCAGCCGTACTCCTCCCCAAAGGCCAGCACGCGGGTGAGGTTATCGGTACCCTCCCGCGCGTCCCGCTCCTCGACCTGGTGGAGCAGCAGCCCGTCGGCGATGTCCTGCGCGTCGGCACCGTAGGCGAGCGTGACGTCCTCAGCCGGCCGAAGAGCGGTCGGTCTCAGACCCACATCGCGATCGCGCCAGCGGTCGCGGAGTGCTCCGCATGCACGGAGCACAGCCGCCCCCGGCTGCGGACTGGCACTACTGCTATGAGCCCGCATGTGGACGCTCACGGCTTCGCAGCCCGGCAGGATCGACCAACGCGCCGTAGTACGTGGCGAGTTCGGCATAGGCTTTGTTGATCTTCGGGTCGTAGAGGTCGGCTTGTATACGCCCGTCTTCAGGTTGTCCGGGACGAGCCGACGTGGGACGCCGCCGAAGTAGCGGAAGGCCGCGAAGTGTGCTTCCGTCCACGCGTGCTGGTCCAGGTGCAGCACCGGCCGGACGAATAGGTGCCGCGAGCACGGCAGAACCATCACGAACGCCCAGACCCGGTGGCGCTTCCCGGTCCGTGGATCGGTCCACGGCCCCAGGAACCCGTAGTCGATCTGGGCCTCCGAGCCGGGCTCGATGTCGTCACGCAACACGGTGACCTGCGACTTCGCTATCTCGTCCGGAAGTGTCGCGTGCACCCATCGACGGAACGAGGAGATCGACACCTGCAGCTTGTACTCATCGCGGAGCCGCTGGTGGATCGTCGAGACAGTCACCGTCCCGAGCAGGCTCTTGATGTAGTCGCGGTGCTGGTCGATGTCCGGCCAGGTCCCCCAGCCTAAGAGGTCCTAACAGAAGCCAAGATTGTGTGACTGTCCGCTTGATCGCTCGTTGTTGTTGTCGTGGGAGAGAGGGATTCGCGCCCATGGGTCGTCTCGGATGAACTGTGGTCGCTCATCGAGCCGTTGCTGCCCAAGCCAGGACTGAAGCTGGTGGAAGGCAGACCGCGGGTCCCGGACCGGCAGGCCCTGTGCGGGATCCTGTTCGTGCTGCATACCGGCATCCAGTGGGAGTACCTGCCTCAGGAGCTGGGCTTCGGCTCGGGGATGACGTGCTGGCGGCGTCTTGCCGCGTGGAACGAGGCCCGGCGTGTGGGACGAACTGCACCTGGTGCTGCTGAAGAAGCTGCGGGCCGCGAAGAGGCTCGACTTGTCGCGGGCAGTGATTGATTCCTCCCACGTAAGGCGGCCCGGCGAGGCCCAAAAGCGGGCCCAGTCCGGTCGACCGCGCGCGGCCGGGCAGCAAGCACCACGTCGTCACCGACGGCCAGGGCATCCCGCTCGCGGTCACGCTGACCGGCCGGAAACCGCAACGACGTCACGCAGTTGCTGCCTCTGCTGGACAAGATCCAGCCGGTGGCGGGCGTCGTCGGCCGATCCAGACGCAGACCCGATGCCCTGCTCGCCGACCGCGCCTACGACCACGACAAGTACCGTCGCCTGCTCTGGCAACGCGGAATCCGCCCGGTCATCGCCGAACGAGGCGTCGAACACGGCTCCGGCCTGGGCGTCTTCCGTTGGGTGGTAGAGCGCACGATCGCCTGGCTGCACGGCTCGACGGCTGCGGAACCGTTGGGAGCGCCGCGACGACATCCACGAGGCTTCCCTCGGCCTCGCCGCCCGCCTGATCACCCACCGACACGTCCAACGCCTTTGCTCGGACCTCTAAGAGGGCGTCAAGTCCGTTGCTGGTAGTGGACTTGTCCAGGTGAGCCAGGAGCGGTCCGGGACGGGAATTCGGTGTCCTGCCCACCCCATGAGGACACAGGATGGTTCGCATGACCTTGACTACTCCCATCCTGCGCACCACTCGCCTGCGGCTGCGGCCGTTCACCGAGGCCGACGCGGACCCTCTCTTCGCGCTGCACAGCAGCACCCAGGTGATGCGTTACTGGGACTCCGCGCCGTGGAACGACCGGGCTCGCGCTGAACGCTTCATCGCGGTGTGCGGAAGGATCGCCGACGAAGGCACTGGGGCGCGAGTGGCCATCGACCGTGCTTCTGACGGGGCCTTCGTCGGTTGGTGTGGTCTGATCGATTGGGATCCGGACAACCGCAGCGCGTCGCTGGGCTATTGCCTGGACCCTGCGATGTGGGGCCATGGCTACGCGACGGAAGCCGCGCACGCCTTGCTGCAGTGGGCATTCGACACATGGGATCTGAATCGAGTTCAGGCCGAGGCGGATACGCGTAACGCGGCATCTGGCCGGGTTCTGGAAAAGGTCGGATTCGTGCGAGAAGGAACGTTGCAGGAAGATTGCGTCGTAAACGGCGAGGTATCCGACTCATGGGTATTCGGGTTGCTCAGGCGAGAGTGGCGGCCGTCGACCATGCCGATACCAGCCCGCTAAAGGCGGCGTTACATCCGTTTTTGGTATTGGCCGCGTCCAGTTTGCGCGAGGAGTCCCTGACGGACTAGTCGTCCCAAGCGGGAGCGGACGTTGATCGACGGCTCGTCGGTGGGCAGGCCGAGTTGCTTGTGCAGATCGCGGACGCGGAACACCTTTCTGGGGTGCTCGTTGAACGCCGTCACGATGCGCTGGTAGACGGTGGCGGTGGCGGGATCCACGACGGTCAGTGCGTGGTCGGGCGGGCCGAGGCCGTCGATGACCTTGCGTATGGCGATGAGTTCGGCCAGGCGGACCTCGGTTTCGGCGAGGGCGGTGGTGAACTGCTCGATCAGTTCGGGCTGGTCCTTCGTCGGATCCCGCGATCCGCTGTGTGAGTGCTCGCCGCCCCCGCTGCGAGACGGGTTCCCGTCCCGCCTGGAGGTCTTGCTCGCGGCCTTCGACTCGCCGGAACGGGATCCGCGCCGGCTGCCCGCGGATCCGTCTGGACTCCGCTCTGTGCTGAGCCTCCCTCAGGGGCTGTCGGCCAGGGCGGAGGCCCGCGGTGATGCGCCTGCCAAAGACTTGCCGCTCCACCAACAGTTCCCGGGCGATTGCCTGCACGATCTCCAAGCCGTGCTGGCCGATGCGTCCGGCATCCGTGCTGCGGGCCTTGGGGGGAACGGCTCGGAGTCCCACACCGTGACCTGCACCAGTTCCCCAGTGATCCGCAGGCGGGCGGCGGTCGAAGTCACGCTCTCCAGTCCCCAGAGTGACGAGGAGTCCATCACCGCCAACCAGCCAGCCCTTCTCGAGCGGCTCCGTGCCGCTGGCCATGTATCGGTAGGGAAGTAGGGGGTGCCAATCCGTACGGCGGCGGCACCCGCTACCGCAGCTCGGACACTCTGGCCGCGTCATTTGGGTTCAACGGAACCGGACCCGACGCGGACTGTTGAAGCGGCCGATGTTGGGGTCGTAGTAGCGAGCCTGATTGTGGTACAAGCCAGTGGGGTCTTGATATCCCCCGGCAAACTGGTAGGGCTGTGGCGTCTTCTCCGAACTTGCGGCGCGGGTGACGCCGCGGGGACTGTAGGAGTACGAATTCGCCTTGTTGCCGGATTCGTCGGCCGTGGCGACGACCGAGCCCAGGGCGTCGGTGAGGCAGTAGTGCGCCTTGCCGTCACGGGTCATGGAGTAGAGCGTGACTGCGACCGCTACCGAGAGCAGCTTTCAATCTGGACCGAACCCCTTACGGCAGACCGCCAATTGGTAGGCCTGCCGAAAGGGTTCAGGCGCCCGCAGGAAGAGGGCCTATGGTCCGGGTGACACCCACGAACGGCGTCACCCGTCTCTCACTTGCCCCGGCCTCGCATGCGACTGACCGCAAAGAACACTATTCCGACAACCACCAGCACACCGAATACGATTCCAAGCCACGGCGGTCCGTCGGGTCCCCCGCCGGGTGCAGCCAGTCCTACTGCATGCAGCTCAGTGCTCCTCTCGACTACCAGGTCTTCTATATCTTCGCCGAGCAACCCGGCTTGGCACTGTACGAAGTGCTGACACCAGCCGAGGTATCACCTTGAGTGCTCGCCGACGCACGGTAGTTACCGGCAGAGCACTCCGCCTCGCCAGTCCCAGCCTGCCGAAGCATCACTGGCGCTCGTCTCGTACCCTCCGCTTACTCCTGGGGTGCCCGCCCCCGCGGAAACGCTGGGGTGAATCGCGCCGTCATCATTGACGCTGACCCCACCCCCTAGGCACGCCCCAAAGGCACACACCTCGATGTTCACTCCTTGCGAAGCGAGTCCGCTGGGGTCGATGCGGTTGACGGGGTCGCCTTCGGTGTAGAGGTAGGGGTTCTTTTCCTGGCCGGAGGGGTCAGGCTGGGTGAACCGGCCGATGTTGGGGTCGTAGTAGCGGGCCTCGAAGTGGTACAGGCCCGTCGGGTCCTGGTAGCCGCCGGCGAAACGGTAGGGCTGGGCGACCTTTTCGCTGCTCGCGGAGCGGATGACACCGTGGGGGCTGTAGGAGTACGAGTTGACCTTGGTCCCGGACCCATCGGCGACGGCTACGACCGAGCCGAGGGCGTCGGTGAGGTAGTAGTACGCCTTCCGTCACGGGTCATGGAGTTGAGTGCGCCCCCGGTTCCCGGTTGAAGCCCGTGCCCACACCCGCAGTTGAGGTCGCCGACAGACCGACCGGACCGTTGTGGAAGTAGGTGTCGCCGAGCTTGATGCGCTCGCCCTGGTCGGTGGAGCCGTACTGCCCGGCGTAGGTCTTTCCACCCACAGTGAGGGAGGTGAGCTGGCTGTGATCCGACCACTTCTCCCCCGTGCGCGTGCCCCCCGGGGGGCGAAGCCGCCGCGGTTTCGTGGCCCTCCTGGTCGTAGGACCAGTTCGTGGTGGAGCCGTTCTTTGCGGTGATCTGCTGGGCGTCGTTGACCGTGTAGGTGGTGCCGCGCGGGCAGCCCTTCTCGGTGCCCTGGCTGGTGAGGTTGCCGACGAGGTCGTAGCAGTACTGCCAGGACTCGTTCAGCGTGGATCCCTTGTTCTCCGCCGCGTAGGAGAAGCGGCCCGCCCCGTCGTAGCTGTAGGTGGTCTTGGTGCCCGCCACGGCGTCCGTGCTGGTGCGGATCTTGTCGCCGTCTGTGGTGGCGCCGGTCCCGTAGCCGTAGGTGTAGGCGAGGTCGACCAGAGTGCCCTTGCTGGACGTTGCCTTGATCTTCTGGGGGCGGCTGGACTTGTCGATGTCGACCTTCTGCACCGTGCCGCCGGGATACGCGGTCTCGGTGCGGACGTCGCTGTTGTTGTACTTGTACGACGTCACCCGGCCCTGCGGGTCCTTGAGCTCCTTGAGCTTGTTCACCTCGTTCCAGGTGTAGTCGACCTTCCCCGCCGGGTCCTGGTAGAAGTCCGCGTTGCCGGCCGGGGTGTAGGCCAGCAGGGTTTCCGAGCCGTTCTGCAGGGTGCGCACCGTCTCGCGCTGCAACGGGTCGAGCTGGTACTTCACCGTGCCCGTGTTGTCGTCGCGCTGTCGGAGGTTGCCGTCGTCGTCGTAGAAGTAGCGGACCGTGTCGTTGGTGGTGGAGACGGTCTTGATGCGGTCGAGGTGGTCGTAGGCGAAGACCTTCTTGATGCCGCGGCCGTCGGTGAGGGTCTCCGTGCGGCCCAGTGTGTCGTAGGTGTAGGTCGTCTCGCCCAGCGGCCCCGGCGGGGTCACCTTGGTCAGGTTGCCCTTGTCGTCGTAGGTGAAGGACGTTTTCACCGTCTTGGACGCCGACATTTTCGTCTCGGCCGCGCACCGCTGGCCCTCGAAGCCACCGCAGTTGGGGGTGGCCGGGTTGTAGGTGTAGGAGACGCTGCCGCCCCCGGTGCCGGTCTGCGCCACCGACTTGGTGTTGCCCACCATGTCGTAGGTGAAGCTGGTCTTCTCACCGTCAGCGTTCGTCGAGTCCTTTGGCACGTCCCCGCCGGCGATCGTCTGCCAGCTGTTGACCGACTTGCCGCCCGTCGGGGATGTGACGCTCTCCAAGTTGTTGCGAGCGCTTAAGCCGTAGTCCGATACGTTGCCCGGCGTACTGCCCGAACCCATCGCATCGGTCGCGGTGTCGATGTTGCGGTTCGCGTCGTACTTCGTGGAGCGCTTGTGCTTGAGGGCGTCGGTGACCTCCTCGACCTGACGTCCTTGTCGTGCTTGTAGCTGGTGGCGTGCTCTTCCGGGTCGGTGACCTTCGTTGTCCCTGCGGCCGCCGGAGTGGACGTGTCGTACGTATACGTCCACGTCGGACCCGTGTGACCCGATCCGTTGAACTCCGTGGCCCGCAGCATGGACGTGACGCGGTTGGCGCTGTCGTAGGTGAAGATGGTGACCCGGCTCTCGGGCGTGGTGATTTTTGTCAGGCGGCGGGAGGAGTCGTAGTCGAAGGTGGTGGTCTTGCCCTCGGCGTCCGTGGTCTTGTGCAGGTTGCCGGCGGGGTCCAGGTCGAAGACCGCGGTGCGGCCGGAGTTGTCCTTGGCTTGCCACTGCGAGGCGTCGGTCTTCACCAGGTCGACCCACCGGTTCGAGCGTGCCTCGGTCAGCTTGAAGCCCTTGTTCTGCCCACCCTCGTCGTGCTGGGCGACGGTGGTGGCGCCTTTGTTCCTGTCCGCGCTGCTGTGGGAACTGATTGCTCTACAGATGGATGCCCGGCACAGGTGGGCTGGGGCTTCTCTGCTGCTCAGCGTCGGCTGGAGTCGTGCTGCGTATGGTCTCGGCACTCTGTCGGCATCTAGAACATGTCTCGGCATTCCTCGATGCGTGCAACGATTTCTGGATCCTCGGCGATCGCTGGGTCGAATCTCGTTTCGTCGTCCAGGAACGCTTCGTAGAACTGGCCTTGGGTCATGGCGTATACGCCGGTAAGGTCGGCGCCCCCCAGGTTCGTCATTTGTACGCCCGTTGCCTGGAAGCTCGCCCCGCTCAGGTCCACCATGCCAAAGTCGGCTTCGCCGAGTTTCGCTAGGTTCAGGCTGGCCCGATGGAAGGAGGCCCTGGTGGCGACTGCAAAGCTGAGGTCGGCGTCCATCAGGTTGGCGCAGTCAACCTTGGCGTCGCGCAGACGTGCGCCGCACAACACGGCACCGTGTAGGTTCGCGTGAAGCAGGTGGGCTCCATCGAGGACTGCTTCGTGCATTACGGCCCCCTCGAGGTCTGCTTTGGTGAGACGAGTATTACGGAAGTCGACAAGGTCCAATACGGCTTCCTTGAGTACCGCACCTGACAAGTCGACTCCAGATAGATCGATCGTAAGATTCTCCTCCCGATTCGGCCGGAGAGCTACGGCGGTCAGCGCAGCCTGCACGTCCATGGTTGGCCTGTCCGATGAGGCACCATCAGACTCTGCCGTAACAGCTGGTGCGTGTTGTCGCACGTATGCGGCCAGCACCTCTACTACTGAGTCGTGATCCTTCGCGCTGTCATGCATGATGCGCTTGAGGGAGTAGATACCACCCAGCCGTTCAGCGAGGTTCCCTGACCCCAGCAGCTTGATCGCCTCAACGTAGCGATCGGTGACTTGGCCCTCGCGAGTGAGCTCGGCTTGCTCGGCGTCACGCTTCTGCGCTTCCTGGAGGGTGGTCTCGAACTGTTTCTGGCTCTCCGTGAACTGCTGCTGGGCGTGCTGGAACTGTTCGCGCTCAAGTTGGTGCTTCTGCCGCGTGTAGTACAGCCCTGCAGCGGTGAATCCGCCCGCGGCGATAGCGACGAGCATGGTGCGGAATCCGGTGACGATGATTCCGGCGCTGGAGACGAGTTTGCCGTCTTCCTTGAGGTGGTGGCCTTCGATCCACCACGGGCCCCAGATGAGGAGTGCAGTGAAGGCAAGGGTGCAGGCAGCTGCGAGTGCCCAGTGCCACCAGCGGAACGGCTTCTTGGCGGGTTGGTCGTCGCTCATGCGGGTCATGATGCCGTGGACTGGGTGTTGTACGCCGGGAACGGCCATCTTCGGAGCGGCAGGAACGCGGTCTCAGCGAAACCACCGGCGCCCTGATCTACTCGTGCTTCTCGATCACCATGGCGTGCACCCGCTTGTGCGGTGAGGCGATCCAGCGTCGCTGGGGCGCACCTCGAATGCTCATCGGGGGTGCCGCGATCGGCGGACTCGGACGGCCGGCGCAGTCATGGCGCCGTCACCGGCGTTGACCTTCGCCGGCTTTACTGTCGCTGGTGTCGGTCTTGCCTACGCCTCCCCCGTCGTCATCGAGTTGAGCCGAGCTGCCGGGCGGCGACCCGATGGGGGCGGCGGCGAACGCGAGGTAGCGTTCGCGACAACCATTGCCTACAGCGGGTTCCTGCTCGGAGCTCCGATGGTGGGCGGCGCCGCCGAGCTGACCAGCCTGCCGGTCGCGCTTGGCGCTGTCGCCGTGCTCGTGTTGTTGACCGGCCCGCTGACCCTGGCCGCCAGTACCTTCCGGCGCCGGGAGTTGCCGCGAGCTAGCCCTACAGAGTGTCGTCGCCGACTGAATAGCAGCCGCGGAAGTAGCGCAGCCCGTAGGTGCGGTGGTAGATCGCGGGATGTCGCTCGGGCCGACCCTGCTCGGCCCAACACGCCCCGGCGGCGGGCCGGTTCCCGAGTGGCCCAAACTCGTCGAACGCGAAGCCCCGGTCCGAGAAGCGGTCCAGCGTTTCTCGATCCGGCCGAGCTTGGCGTCACGCTTGCGCCCATTTTCGGCAGCGGGGGCAACACCGCTTCCAGCCGCGCCCACTGCGTATCCGTCAGATCACCACGAGACATCCGAAGATCGTTTCACGACCTTGATCAACATCTCGAACAGGCCCTAGACAGCCGTCGATGCCGATCATGCTCTCCCCCTCCCCCTCCCCCTCCCCCTCCCCCTCCCTCACCCCCACACACGGCCGCTCACTCGGCGCCGCCGCTGTCCAGGCGGACGAGCATCTTGCCCATGCTCGCGCCGCTGAGGACGCCCAGGAACGCGGCCGGGGCGTGGTCGAGGCCGTGCACCACGGTCTGCTCGGTTTTCAGGGTGCCATCGGCCAGCCAGGCGGCGCCCTGCTTGATCCAGTCGGGGAAGAGGCGGAAGTACGAGTTCACCAGCAGGCCGCGCAGGCTGAGCTCCTTGGTGTACGCCTGGAAAAGGTTGGTCGGGCCCGGCACCGGGGCGGTGGCGTTGTACGCGCTGATCGCGCCGATCAAGGCGAATCGGGCGCCGGGGCGGGCGGCGTCGATGGCCGCCTCCAGGTGGTCGCCGCCGACGTGGTCGAGGTAGATGTCGATGCCTTCGGGAGCCGCCTTCGCCAGCTGCTCGGCGATGGGGGCGGCCTTGTAGTCCAGGGCCGCATCGAAGCCGAAGTCGTCAAGCAGCTTGGCCGTCTTGGCCGGGCCGCCCGCCGAACCGATCACCCGCGCGGCGCCGAGGCGGCGGGCCAGCTGCCCGGCCACGCTGCCGACGGCGCCGGCCGCGGCGGAGACGAACACCACGTCGCCCTCCTGCACCGGCGCGACCTCGGTGACGGCGGCGTACGCCGTCAGACCGGTGGTTCCCAGCGCGCCCAGGTACGCCTCGGCAGGGGCGAGCGCAGTGTCGACCACGGAGACCGCGGCGGCGTCCAGCGTTGCGTACTCCCGCCACCCGGCGAAGTGCGACACCGTGGCACCGGCCGGGACCGCCGGCGCCCGGGAGGCGACGACCTCGCCCACCGCGCTGCCCTCGAGTGCGACGCCGAGCTGGAACGGCGGGATGTAGGAGGGGACGTCGGTCATCCGGCCGCGCATGTACGGGTCGACCGACATCCAGTCGTTGCGGACCAGGATCTCGCCGTCGGCCAGGTCCGCCGGTATGTCGGCGTGGACCAGGTCGAAGTTCTCGGCGCTAGGGGCGCCGGTGGGGCGCGAGGCCAGGCGGATCTCGCGGCTGGTACGGGGGATGGAGGCGAGGGTGCGCGTAGGGGTGGTCATGAGTGGCTCCTTGAGGTAGTTCCGGGAGTTCCCCGCAGCAGCACGAAGGCGAGGACAAGGGCCGCCGCCACGAAACCGGCGGCGGTCAGGAAGGCCGCGTGATAGCCCTCGAGCAGCGCGGACCTGGCGGCCTCGCCGCCGGATCCGAAGCTGTCCGCGCTGCCCGCTTCGAGGCCGCTCGTACGGGCGGTAACGACCGCGCTCATCACGGCGAGGCCGATGGCGCCGCCGATCTGCTGCGTGGTGTTGAACAGGCCGGAGGCGATGCCGGACTCCTCGGGGGCGACGGCGGCCATGCCGAGCCCCATCATGGCGGGCGCGGCCAGGCCGAAACCGATGCCCATCAGCAGGGACGCGGGCAGGAAGTCCACCGCGTACGTTCCGTCCGTTCGGCTGAACGACAGCAGCACGAAGGCCGTCGTGATCAGGACGAGCCCCAGGTACAGGAGCGGCCGCTGCCCGAACTTCATGATCAGGCGGGCCGAGAGGCCGAGCGAGATCACCGCGATGACAGCGGCGACCGGCATGAAGCCGAGCCCCGCCGCGAGCGCGCTGTAGCCAAGCACCTGCTGCAGATACAGCGTCCCGAAGAACAGCAGCCCGAACATGCCTGCGATCACCATGAACTGCACGGCGTTCGCCGCGGTCAGCCGCCGCGAGCGGAACAGCCGCAGCGGCAGCAGCGGCCGCTCGGCGCGGGCCTGCCGTACGACGAATCCGGCGAGCAGCGCGAGGGCGAGCACGCCGAGCAGCAGGGTCCGGGCGGAGGCCCAGCCGGCCTGCTCGGCGTCGACGATGGTGTAGACGAGCAGCATCATGCCGGCCGTGGCCAGGGCGGCACCGAGGAAGTCGGTGCCCTTGTCCAGGCCCTGCGACTCGTCCTTACGGATCGCACGATGGCCGAGGGCGATGACCGCCGCGCCGATCGGTGCGTTGATGAAGAAGATCCAGTGCCAGCTGAGCAGGTCGGTCAGGACGCCGCCGAGCAGTGGCCCGACCGTGCCGCCGCCCGCGGAGGCGAAGCTGTAGGCGCCGATGGCCTGGGCTTGCCGGCGCGCGTCGGTGAACTGGGTCGCCACCATGCCGAGAATGCAGGCCGAGGCGATCGCGCCGCCGACGCCTTGCAGGAACCGGAAGCCGATCAGCGTGGCCTCGCTGGTCGCGAATCCGCACAGCAGCGAGGCCGCGCTGAAGAGTGCGACGCCGACGAGGAAGACCCGCTTGCGCCCGATCAGGTCACCGAGTCGGCCAGCGAGCATCAGCAGCCCGCCGAACGGGACGACGTAGGCGTTGACCACCCAGACCAGGTTCTCCGCGGAGAAGCCGAGGCCGCGCTGCACGGTCGGGAGGGCGACATTGACGATGTTCTGGTCGATGACGATCATCACTTGCCCGATGCAGAGCACGGTGATCGTCAGCCAGGGCGATGTGGCTCGCGGCCGCTCGGCCGCGGCCTTCGCGGTGACCGCCCGCCCGGTCACGGTCTGCCCGTGAAGGTACGGACGTAGTGCTCGGCGATCTCGTCGCTGGTGGCCGTCCACACGCCCGGGTGGTTCACGATGTATTCCAGCGCCTGGTCGAGGTACTTGGTCCTGAACGCCTGACCGATGACGAACGGATGCAGTGCCAGCGCCATCACCCGGCCGCCGGCGGCCGAATCGTCGTGCAGCTGGTCGACCTGGTCCTTGACCAGCTGCACGAAATCGGGCCCGGTCATGCCGTGCATGGTGAAGAGTCCGAGGTCGTTGAGCTCGACCGAGTACGGCACGCTCAGCATGCCAGGGATGTTCAGCGGGTACGGCTGATCGTCATTGGTCCAGTCGAGCACGTAACCGAGGCCGAGCTCGGCAAGCAGCGTCGGCGTCCGGAAGGTCTCGGTGAGCGCCGGGCCGAGCCAGCCGCGCGGCCGCTGCCCGGTGGCCTTCTCGATCGTCTCGACGACGCCGATGAGATAGCCGCGCTCGTCCTCCTCCGTCATCCCGGCCTGCAGGGTGGAGTTGTCGCGGCCGTGCGCGAGCCACGCCCAGTTACGGGCCAGGCCGGCCTCGACGATCTGCGGATAGTGCTCACAGACGGCGGAGTTGAGCAGCGCGCTGGCGCGTACGCCGTGCCGGTCGAGGGCCTGCATGACGCGCCAGATACCCACCCGGACGCCGTATTCGCGCCAGCCGTGGTTCAGCGGGTCCGGGACGAGCGCGGCGGTTGCCTCGTTCAGACTGGTCGAGGGGGTGCCGAGCTGGAAGTGTTCGATGTTCAGCCCGACGTAGAACGCCACCCGGGCACCGCCGGGCCATCTGAAGCGCTCCCGCTCGGTGATCGGACTGTAGTCGTAGAGCTCGTTGTCCATAGCCATGGCTTGCATGCTGTCTGCTGACGCCTGCCGGAACGAGAGCGACCTGATCTACGATCGGTGCACGAAGCTCACCAGTTGGTTTCACGGGGCGGGGCACGGGGTGGTGATCAGCGATGCTGGAGCGGCATGAGATCGAGGCCTTTCTGGCCGTAGCCGAGGAGCTGCACTTCCGCCGCGCCACCGAGCGGCTCGGGCTCGCCCAGGGCCGGGTGAGCCAGATCGTCGGCCGACTCGAACGCCGCCTGGGCGTCGCGCTCTTCGCCCGTACGAGCCGCAAGGTAGCCCTGACCCCGGCGGGGCAGCGCCTGTACGACGGCCTGGCCCCGGCCCACCAGGAGATCCAGGAGGCGGTCGCGCAGGCACTGGCGACCGGCAAGGGCATCACCGGCACGCTGCGCGTGGGCTTCTCCTCGGCGTGGGCGGGTGACATGGTGCTGCGGACCGCCGAGGTCTTTCGCCGCACCCACCTCGGCTGCCTGGTCGAGATCCAGGAGATCCCGCTTTACGACACCTTCGGCCCGCTGCGCGCCGGCGTGGTGGATCTGCAGCTCACCGAGTTCCCGGTGGAGGAGCCCGACCTGGTGGCCGGCTCGGTGATCTTCTCGGATACCCGGGCGATGATGGTGCCCGCAGACCACCCGTTCGCCCGGCAGGAGTCGGTCTCCGTGGAGGACTTGGCCCGCGCCCCGCTGATCGGCGTCAAGGGCGACAGCCCGCCGTACTGGCGCGAGTACATCTGGCCCAGCAAGACGCCGCAGGGCAAGCCGATCCCCCGGGGCCCCACCTTCGTGTACTGGCTGGAAGTCCCCCCGCTCGTCGCCTCCGGCCGCGGCATCTCCGTCGCGTCGCTGCGCGCCGCCCGCTACCACGGCCGCCCCGGCCTCACCTACGTCCCGTTCTGCGACGCTCCGTCCCTCGACTACGGCCTGATCTGGCGCCGCGACGGCTTCACGTCCCGGGTGCAGGCGTTCACGGACACGCTGTGCCGCATACGCGCGGGGCGACCGTAGGGCCTCCTTTCGGATCTTGTCGGCTGACACGGGGAGGTGCCATCCAGCACGCCGGTCACCCCCGGGGCCAGCAATGTGCTGTGCCCGGCGAAGAAGAACGTCACCGGAACGATCGACCTCAGCCTCCGGCTGCAAGAACGCCTCAGCCCGCCGGCCGACGACAAGCCGGAGACATACAGCGAAGGCGCGCCCCCTTCCGCCTCCATGACCGCGTCCAACAGATCCGCAACAACCCCCGCAGGTCGAGCTGGGAGACCGTCAGGGGAGACGCTGAAGAGCGTCACAGGCCTCAACATCGATCAGGAGTATGTCGAGCTGCTGCAGAACTCGCAGGACGAGAAGGTCCCCGACATAGTTCTTGGGGGCCCGGAGACTTCACTCTCACGCGCGGCACGGACAAGAGCGAGAAGTTCACTCAGTGGCTCCTGGACTCCCGTGACCCGACCAGGACCGAAGAAGATGCCAAAGACATCGTGCTGACGTGTGTGGACGCACAGAACAATGTGGTGAAGAGGTTCCAGGTCACCGGCGCGCGACTCACGTCGGGTTGGGCAGATCCAGATCCATGGTCAGCCAGGGTCCTCGGTGGCCGCCATGTCCACCACCGTCTTCACCGCGCCCAGGCGAAGGCCACCGGCCGGAGGAAACCGACCGGGGGCCTTCGCTCGTCCACCTGCCGTCCCCCGGGGCCGGCAGCGGCGGGCGTGGTTCAGCCAGGCGCGGCGGCCGCCGTTTCCCGGCGGGGTGGGTGATCGCGGCGTTGATGCGACACACACCTCACCAGGCTGGCCATACCGTCTGGGCCCAACTACGTGTGTGCTGTTCCATCTTGGGCAGGTGGTCGGGTACGGGCAGCACGCCCAGTTCATGACAGAAAGCGGGATGCATGCTCACAGTGACGGACAGCCAGCAGACGCGGACGCAGGCAGAGGACGAAATCGCCCAGCGCGCGCACACGGATCCGTCATCGGTGACCCCCCGCGACGCGCGGACCATCTCCAAGCGCTTCTTCGACCAGCTCACCGAGCTCGAGGAAGGAACGCGCGAGTACCAGTACGTGCGCAACTGCCTGATCGAGATCAACCTCTCCCTTGTGAAGTACGCCGCCTCCCGCTTCAGGCACCGCGGCCCGCAGGAGATGGAAGACATCGTCCAGGTCGGCACCATCGGCCTGATCAAGGCCATCGACCGGTTCGAACTGACCCGCGAGGTCGAGTTCACCTCCTTCGCCGTCCCCTACATCACCGGCGAGATCAAACGCTTCTTCCGCGACACCAGCTGGGCCGTCCACGTGCCGCGCCGCCTACAGGAAGCCCGCATCGAACTGTCCAAGGCCACCGAGGAGTTGCGCACCCGCCTCGGACGTATCCCCTCCACGGCCGAGCTCGCCGAGCTGATGCAGCTGGAACCGGCGGAGGTCGCCCAGGCCCAGATGGCGTCCAACGGCTACAACGCCGCCTCCCTGGACGCCTCCGTGACCAGCAGCAACGACGAGTCCGACACCGCGCTGGCCGACTTCATCGGCTTCGAAGAGGACTCCTACGACCTCATCGACAACTTCAACTCCCTGGCCCCGCTCATCGCCGGTCTCGACGAGCGCGAACGCACCCTGATCCACCTGCGCTTCGTCGAAGAACAAACCCAGACCCAGATCGGCGAAGCCCTCGGCTGCTCCCAGATGCACGTCTCCCGCCTGATCACCCGCGTCGTGGCGAAACTCCGCACCGGCCTGATGACCACCAACTAGGCCACCCCAGGAGACCAGCGCCCGGGACTCACCCCTCCCCCACGCATCTCGGCACTCACACCGCAAAAATCCTCCGGGCCCAGCCCATACCGACCGTCGGCTCCCGGCCCGCCGCAGACACATCCTCGGCACCGACCGTGCTGTACGCGAGAGACACGTGAGGGTAGCGGATCGGCGCCGTAGTGAACTGCCCCGGAAACCGTCTCTCCGTTAGCGTCGTCAGCGTGTCGATGATCGCCATGAACTGCCCCCGGCCGACCGGCAATCTCCACGGCCGCAGCGCAAGCGAAGGCCGGTCGAACGTCAACGTGAAGGGCCCCCCGCCCGCGCACCCGACGACGTCGACGGCCAGGGCGCGCACCTCATCGGTATCGGTGCCGCCCAGCCCGACCGCGTACAGGAGCGTGCAATGCAGGTCCTGCGGAGCAACACCACGTAGGCTCCGACGGTCGAAGTGCGGATACGGACCCTTCAGCGCACCCGCCTCGCCGCGCGTCGGCAGAATGAACCGGTGCGGAGCGCTGCCTTTCCGGTCCCTCAGGGCGTTCCTGACGCGGGGAGGTCGCCCCCTACGAGAGATCGAAGGGGGCGGGGGTGTGGCCTTCCCAGATCCGGCGGGAGACCTGTTCGGGGTAGGGCACAGTCTCTGACTCGGCGTCCAGGACGCGGGTGAGCTGCTGGTCGGGTCGGTAGGCGGCCCATCCCGCGTCGCCGGTGGTGACGAAGCGGACCCATGCCTCCCTGAATTCACGGGAGAGCCCGAGAGCCTCGGGTGTGGGCTCGTCGCCGATGAGTTGCGCGCCGACAGGACTGTCCAGGGTGCCGAACGCCAGCGGGACGTCGAGGCTGTGGCAGGCACCCAGGGCGCCGCCCAGAGCCGGGGCGGTCCAGCGCAGCTCGAACAGGAACGAGGTGCCGCCGGCTGCGGCGTTCGCCTCGGCCAGCTTCTGCGACGGCATGCGGAAGAGGGCGTCGGAGTACACCGTCTCCAACAGCTCCTCCGGGCCGGCCTGTGGAAACCCGGCACGGTACGCGTCGGCGCCGCCCGGCTGCGGGGCAAGCAGCTCCAGGGCTGCACGGGCGTCCTGCTCGGTGAAGGTGCCCCGCCGTCCGCTCATGACGCTGAACAGCCGGAACTCGTCGCGGGTGTGGCCCACGAGCAGCTCGGTCCCGCTCGCGCGCGCCCCGCTCAGCGCGGCCCAGGGCGTTTCGGGCAAGACCTCGCCGTCGACGACGGGGCACAGGGCGGTGCCGGTCTCCGTGAGCCGTCCCCAGCTCTCCCGGTGTGCAGGGAGGTCGGCGTTGAAGGAGGTGAGTTCCGCGGCCAGGTGCCAGGGGTCGATGTCGCGCATGGCCGCAGCGGTGGGGGCCGGCGCGCCGAGCCGGTCCGCGAGCGCGGCGGTGACCTGCCGTGCCAGCGCGGGGGTGCTGTGCAGCCCCGGCACCGAGTGGGCGATGGCCCGCCGGAACAGGCCGCGCGCCGGCTGCATCGTCAGGAGAGCGGCGACCGACCCTGCCCCGGCGGACACTCCGCCCACGGTGACTTGGTCGGGGTCGCCTCCGAAGGCGGCGATGTTGCGCTGCACCCACTCCAGCGCCGCGATCTGGTCGAGGAATCCGCGGTTGGGCGGCGCGTCGTCGAAGAACGCGTAACTCTCCACGCCCACCCGGCAGTTGATGCTCACCACGACGAGTCCCGCCTCGGCCAGCGCCGCCGGGTCGTACATCGGGTCGCTCGACGCCGCCGAAATGTAGCCGCCTACGGGGATCCACACCAGCACCGGCAGTCCTGCCGCGCCCGGATCCGGAGTGCCGACGTTGAGCGTCAGCCAGTCTGTGCCCTGCGGCGGACCCACGTCGATCGGCAGGGACAGCGGTACCACGGGGCCGAACTGGGCCGCCTGCCGCGTCCCCTCCCAGCGCTGCGGCGAGGCGGGCGCGGCGAAGCGAAGTGCTCCCACCGGGGGCCGGGCGTAGGGGATCCCGCGGAACACCGCGTGACCCTGCCGCCGGCGCCCCTGCACCACACCCTCGGTGGTCCGCACTGTTGGCTCTTCAGGCAGCCGTTCGGGCATGACACTTCCTTCCTCGAGCGGGCTCCAGGGTTGTAGGTCAACTGTATTATGTCAAGCGTATGGAAACGGCTCCGAGTACGAGAGAAGAGGCCGGCGATGCCGAAACAGGTGGATCACCACAAACGCCGTGAAGAGATCGCCCGCGCCCTGTGGCGGGTGGTGGAGCAGCGCGGCGTCGCGCACCTGACGACGCGCGTGGTGGCCCGGGAGGCAGGCATGTCCCTCGGGCAACTCCAGCACTACTTCGCCTCCCGGACCGCCATGCTCTCCTTCGCCATGGACCTCGCGTCCGAGCAGACCTCGCTGCGCATCGACCGGGGCCTCAAGAAGCTCGGTGACCGTCCGCACCCCCGTGACGTGCTGCGACTGACGCTCGCGGAAATGCTCCCCCTGCACACCGACGCCCGCGCGACCAGCCGGATGAGCGCCGCCTACGTCCTGGAGGCACTGCACGACAAGGACGTTCACGAGCAGGCCCGCCGCGGCCTCCTCCAAGGACGGAATCTTGTCGAACAGTTGATCCGCCAAGCGGTCACCGACGGGCAGATCGATCCTGACCGCGACCCGGCGACCGAGACCAACCTGCTCCTCGCCCTCACCGGCTTCACCCCTCTGATCGAACTGGACGTGATCAGGCCCGGGGACGCGCTCACGGCGATCGATCTCCACCTGGACAGACTGTTCAGCGGCAACGATCGGAGTGCATGACCTGCACCCCCGCCGCCGCCAGCGACCGGCTCGTCGGGCCGTCCAGCCTGCCGCCGGGCCACCGTCGTCCGAGCCGGCCTGAGGGGAACCCAAGAGGGCGCCAGGGCGCTCAGAGAACGTCGTAGAGCAAGTGCGTCGCCGTCGAGGTCGCCGTCACACTCCGCTGCGTCAACGTGCGCGGGGTCTTGCCGGTGAACAAGGGCGTACCGGCGCCGAGTACGACGGGCGCCAGATGCAGCGACAACACGTCGACCAGCCCGGCTTCGACGGCCGAGCCGACCGTGGCGCCGCCGCCCATGAGGACGACGTCAAGGTCCCTCCCGCGGGCCGCCGACGCCGCCTCGGCATGTCCCCGAGCGACAGCGACGGCGTCGGACAAGCCAGTGGTGACGAAGGTCCAGTCGAGGTCGGCGAGGCGCACCGACTCCGGCGGCGCACTCGTCACGACGACGAAGGCGGGCTTGCCGACCTCACCCGCGCCGTAGCCCACCGAGTCGTCCCAGCCGCCGGGCCCATCGACCACGTCGAAGAGCCCGCGCCCGAGGATGACGGCGCCCGAACGGGCGGTCCCCTCCTGCAGGAAGCGGCGGTCCACGGGGTCGTCGGAGAACGCCCAGGTGTGCAGCGCCTCCCCACCGGCGCCAAGGCCATTCTCCGGGCCGGCGTCGGGGCCGGTCACGAAGCCGTCGAGGGAGACCGAGATGTCAGCGATGATTCGAGTCATACCCGGTAGACCGCAGTCGTCGTTCGAATTCATTGGCTGAGGCGCCGGGCCGGTGTGCCACCGCGCTACCGCGCTCCTGTCCGGTCACCTAGATCCGCCAAGCCGACTAGCCGACTAGCGGTTCGTCTCCTCGACAACGCCAATGTGGTGATCAAGCAGCGACAGATCAAGCAGCGACATAAGAGTCCGGAGGTACTCGATGCTGGCCGTACGTACACGGTGGTTGGGGCCCGAGTGCCACGCCCCCACGCACCCACTGAACCCAGACCTGCGACCCACCAAGTCCCGGAGACCCATTGCCCCTGATATATCCGCCACCGTCCGAGTGAAGTGCAGAGAAGTCTGACGACGTTCAACCGCGGTGGCAGCTCGTATTTCAAGTGCGGGAAGAGGGGCCAGGACTAGCGGATCGTGAGGGGCGGTCAGATTCCGACGACCTGCCTCAAGCGGGTCTAATTGCATCAGATGCAACATCCACACAGTGACGGGACCAGCATTTGCCCAGGTCGCCGGGGGTACGTCCTCGGCGAGCCTGGGATTCGCTCGATGCGCTGACCTGCACGGTGACAGCCAAACTCACCATTGATGCATCCGATGCAACGGATCGGTGAGTATGGGTTGCGCATCTCGTTTGGTCCGCATTCGCACGCCTCGAACCTGTCCTTGCGGGATCTGGGCTTGATCGTCGATGCGCCCGAGCCCAGGTCGTTCGTCCCGCTGCGTTCAGGAGCGACGTGTCGGCTCAGAGACCGGCTCGTGTCTGCTCAGCTGAAGTCAATGTTGGCGGTGTTGTTGGTGGCGCGGCTGAAAGGTGTCGACCATATTGCCGGGGCCATAGGCCTGCTTGCTGAGTTGAGTGTTGTCGTCGTCTCCGTCTGCGGCGGCGGCGCCCGCCATTCCGAGGACGGCGGTGGCAGCCGGTGCGACGGCAGTGAAAGCAGTACGGAGGCGCATTGGGGCTCCTTCTTTGTGGGTGACCCGCTGATTACCATTGTCGACTGCGGAGAGTTACAAGCTCCGGGCGTGTGGCGCAATCACCCACCGGAATAGAGCAGGGTTGGAATATTGCCTCTCCACCGGTCAAGCGTTAATTGCTGTCGGCGTACACATGAACGTGCTCAGCCGGGTACGGGGGAACGTGCCCAGCGGTCGCGAGACGCCGAGTCTGGATTCCGGGTCCGGCCACCTGGGCTCACGGGATGATGAGGATCTTGCCCCGGGTCCGGCCGGCTTGGCTGAGGTGGTGGACGTCGGTGAGGTCGGACAGGGGGCGCGATGAGCTGATGTCGACGCTGACCGTGCCCGCGTCGACGAGATCCACAAGCGCCCCGAGGTCTGCGACATCATTGCGGGCGACCATGTGCATCGCGCTCACCCCGGCGTCGAGAGGCGGCTCGATCGGGGTTGCGATCGACACGATCCGCCCACCCTGCCGCACCAGGGGCACCAGGGCCGCGGCGTCTTGCGGGCTCAACGGCACCAGGTTGATCAGGGTGTCCACCGGGCCGTCGAGGGTGGCGCTCACTGGTCGAGCGGTGTAGTCGATGATGTGGTCCGCCCCCTGCCTCAGGACCGCCTCGGCACTGCGAGGACCGGCCGTGGCGATCACCTCGGCTCCCGCGTACTTGGCAAGCTGCGTGACGAAGCCTCCGACGCCGCCACCCGCACCGTTGACCAGCACCCGCCGGCCCGTGGCCACCTTCCCGTGCTCGAACACCGCCTGCCACGCCGTCAGGCCGGCGATAGGAAGCGCTGCGGCGTGAGCGAGCGGGATGGATTCCGGTGCCGCGGTCAGCACGGCGGCGGGCGCCCGGACGTATTCGGCAGCCGCACCGCCGCCGTCGAGCCGTCCGATGACACGATCGCCCACGGCGAACCTCTCCGCCCCTGCGCCGATCTCGGCCACGATGCCGGCGACGTCCCAGCCGAGCGTGTAGGGCAACGGGCACCGCCAAGCTCGCGGGCAGCGCGCAGAACCAGGCGCAGCTCAACCGCCGTTACGACCTAGTCGCGTTCGATCCGCGCGGTGTGGGCCTGACCGAGCCCGTGGACTGCGGCGAGTCCGACCGACGTGAGGACAAGCTCAACAATTCCCTCGACGCGTCACCGGAAACCGCCCAGGAAGCCAAGGAGTACGCCGCCAGTGAGAGCATGCGCAGCAAGCGGTGCGGCCGTAACGCCGACAAGCTGCTGCCCTGGGTGGGCACCAACAACGTCGCACGCGGCCTCGACGTCATGCGCCAGGCTCTGGGCGACGAGAAGCTGAACTACCTCGGCTACTCCTACGGCACCCCAGCTCGGCGCCACCTACATGCACCAGCACCCCCGGCAGGCGGGCCGCATGGTCCTTGACGGCGTGATCAACCCCGCCTGGGACACAGAGGAAGAGGCCGTGCAGTCGACCGCGGCGTTCGGCACGGCGCTGGACGCTTTCGTCAAGGACTGCGTCCAACGCGGCGCGGACACCTGCCCGCTGGGCGATGACCCCAAAGAGGCAGAAGCCGTCTTGTCCCAGCTGAACCAGTCCCTTGACGGCAAGACCCTGCCGACCAAGACCGGCAGTTCTCCGGAAGAGTGGGCGTCACAGATGGCAGCGAAGATTGCCGAGCAGAGCCTCTACGAGCGGTCATCGGGCGCCCTGCGCTTCAACTCCACCGAACACAGCCGCCGCAAGCCGGTCAGGTTGACGTTCCGGTAATAGAGGGCGAACCCGTATTCGTCCGTATAGTTGTATGCCGGGGCTTCGAGAGACGCCAGCTGATCCACGACTAGCAGGTCGGCATCGGAGAGTTGCACGGCGTGCCGTTCCATGAGCTGCTCAAGCGCTTGGATCCCCATTTGGCGCTCTCTGTCCCAATTGTAAGAAAACCAGTAGTGGTCGTTGGCGAGCAGCCTGGCCACTTCGGCGACCGCACCCGCTTCCAGCGACGCAACCTCGGTCCACGCCTCGCGGGCGATCGCAACCCGAGCGTGGCGGACGTCATCGGTGTCCCAGCCCCAGTCATGCAGGGCAGCGGCTGCAACGCGGCGCACGGTGTGCAGCTCGTGGTCGAGGTACATCGCCACGCCCACGGCATGGCTCGGGTCACCGACCGCGGTCAGACCTTTGATCGCGGCCACCACCACAGCGTTGCTCGTGTCGTTGAGGGCGTGGCTGAACACGTCGGCAAACGACCTGCCGTCGAGTCGGGCCAGATCCGACAGCGCGGAGGCCCGAACGTATTCGCTCTTATCGTGCGCGGCAGCGTCGGCGAGCGCCTCCGCCGCGCCGGGGACGCCGGTCTTCCCGAGTTGCCAGGAGGCGCGCTGCCTTGTGGCGGGGTCCCGGTGACGGCGGAGGGTACGGATCCAGCGGCGAGCCGCCCGGCGTTCGCGCCATGTCAGGTTCGCTGGCTCGGTGACCATCGCATGACGGTATCGAGATGCAAGCGCTAGTCCAAGTGCCGTGTGCTTCCGCAATGTGAGACCCCGCATGCACGCCATGGCCAGCTGACGTCGCCCTCCCGACCTCGGTCCGTGAGCGAGCCTGACTGTCGTAGAGGTTCGCACCCGAAATGCCCACCGAGATCGGCGGGCCGTTGCAGTCACAGATGACGTGAACCTTCGACCCGAGCTTGCCGCGATCCGTCGGGTTCGGGCGGCCCGGTCGAAAGCCCCCCTTGACTGCCCGGAGGCTAACCGAGTCGATCGCGCAATTCGACCAGCCTCTGGGGACCCCAGGAGCAGCGGGAGCCCCATGGCGGCTGAACGATCGCCGGCTTGGGGGTTCATCTCCTGGCAGCCCACTGGACCGCTCCCTGCTCGGTCGATGGACACCGGCCCGCTGGGAATGGCGCGCTGGCTGGAGGGAACGGGCCTGGTGATGATCGGCCTGGGCCGCTATGGAGCGGGGAGCTTCAACTTCACCTCAGCGTCAACACTTCAGCCTGAGCTCGCCCGCACTACCACTTCTCGCGCCACAGCAATCACAAGAACCAGTAGCATGCGCGTTTTCGTCACTGGCGGGACCGGCCATTCCGGTTCGTACATCATCCCCGAGCTCATCGCCGCCGGGCACGAGGTCACCGGCCTGGCCCGCTCGGACACGGCCGCGGCGGCGGTGTCCGCGCTCGGCGCGAAGGTGCGCCGCGGCGACCTCGAGGATCTCGACTGGCTCAGGGAGGCGGTTGCGAACTCCGACGGCGTCGTCCACGTCGCGCACCGGCAAGACATGCTTGCGTCCGGCGGGATGGACGCAGTGGCCGCCGCGGAGCTCCCGAGTCTCGCCGAACGGGGAGTGCGGTCTTCGGTTGTGCGGATTGCCGACATCATGCACAGCACGACCGATGCGGGGTTTCCTCCCCATGCTGATCGCGCTCGCGAAGGAGAAGGGTTTCGTCGGCTACCCCGCAGACGGCGCGAACCTGTGGAACGCTGTGCACGTCCGCGATGTCGCCTCGTTGTTCCGCTTGGCGCTGGAGGGGTCCGGCCGGCAGATACTGGCACGCGGTTGAGGACGGGGGGATCCCCTTCCGCGAGATCGCCGAGGCCATTGGCAGCCGCCTGGGCCTGCCCGCGGTGAGCATTCCCGCACACGAACTGATGGTGCCGGGATACTTCGGGTCCTTCACGAACATAGCCACGCAGAACTACCCGGCGTCCAGCCTCATCACCCGCCAGACCCTCGGCTGGGAACCTGCTCAACCCGGCCTGCTCGCCGATCTGGACAACGGCCACTACTTCCCCGCCGGCACCTCACCCGGCAGCGACGAGGTGGCGACGCTGGAGAAGTTCGTGACCCGCCTGCGAACAAGGCGTTCTGCCCGTGCCGTTCACGTCGAGGCCCCCTCGCGGGGCGGGACGCGCTCTCGGGGAGCAGCCATCAACGCGTGGCCGCCGGTGTATGCGCGGACCAAGGCGTCCCGGACGATAGGGGGCGCTCCGTCGCCGAGTGTGCCGGTGCGCAGGAACCAGTCGATGTAGGCGGCTTCGTGGCTTCCGCCCTGGACGCCACCAGCATCGCGGCCGCCTTCTGGACGACTCCGTAGGTCGCGCCCTACTCACCCGGCTCGGCGACCGGGCGCACCTCAGCCCTCTGAGCGCAAGCGAGCGGGCGCTCCGTCCGCCGGTGTCCGGTCCCCAGGATTCCGTGTCGCCTCACCCCCTAAGCGCTTGCACGCCAATTTGCGCAACACTGTTAATTTCTTGCGTATCTTCTCGTAGGCTTCGGGCGTGACGAAAAGACTCACTCAGGTGGCCACGTTCGCAGGCGTCAGTGAAATGACCGTGCGTCGAGTCCTCAACGGCAGTTCCGAGGTGTCGGCCACGACCCGGGACGCCGTGCTCACGGCTCTCGACGTGTGCGGCTACCCTCATCCGCCGTCTATGCGGCGCGAACGCGCCCCGCTGGTGGGCCTTGTGGTGCCGGACCTGCAGAATCCGGTCTTTCCGGCCTTTGTCGAGACCCTCGCGGGGCGGTTGAACAAGGCCGGGTTGATCCCGGTGCTGTGCACCCGGACTGCTGACGGGGTCAGCGAGGCGAACTATGTCGACATGCTGTTGGCCCAGAACATCGGCGGGATCATCTTCGTAGGCTCCAGCTACGCGGACGTCGGGCCCGAGCAAGGGCGTGCGCTACGCGAGCGTGGAGTGCCGTTGGTGCTGGTCAACGCTGCTGATGAGAATCCGGGTGTGACGCAGATCAGTGCCGATGACGCATACGCCGCCGAGCAGGCGCTCGGGCATCTGTGCGCGCTGGGACACGAGCGGATCGGGCTCATTCTCGGCCCCGTCGGCCATCTGCCTTCGGCGCGCAAGCTGGCCGGATACGCGAGCTTTTGGAAGCGACGCGGAGTGGGGCGCGAGGTGTGGCAGCCACTGGTCGCGCACGCGATATTCAGCATGGCGGGTGGCGCCGGCGTGGTGCCTCGGCTGATCAAGGCGGGTGTCACCGCCGTGGTTTGTGCGAGTGACGCGTTGGCGCTGGGGGCGATCCGGGGGACCCGCAGGCTCGGCCTTGACGTGCCTCGCGACGTGTCGGTGACGGGCTTCGACGATTCCTTGTTCATGGTGAGCACCGACCCGCCGCTGACCACGGCCCGGCAACCGGTGCCGTTGATGGCCGCGGCCGCGGTGGAGGCGCTGTTGTCCCAGGTGGATGGCCATCTGCCGACGGAGGGGCCGATGTGGTTCGAAACGGAGCTGATCGTCCGGGGGTCTACGGCAGCTCCCCGGTGACGAACACTTTCTTGTTGATTTTTTGCGTAACACGATTGACCTTTTTCAGACTTCACTTCTATGGTCTGCGTCAGCGCTGAGACATGCGGCGCACCCTTCACTCAGGAAGGCGCAGAACCATGGATGGCTCGATGTCCCGGCGGTTCGCCGTGTGCGGTCTTACCGGCTTGCTCTCCCTCGGCCTTGCCGCCTGCAGCGGTTCCGACTCCTCCGGCGTCGGCAAGGACGGCGTGGTGACCATCTCCGTCAACGGCATGCCGCCCAAGACGCAGGCGCTGGACCGCAAGTGGTTCGAGCAAGACGTGAAAGCCTTCGAGAAGAGCCACCCGAAAATCAACATCGAGGCCCATGAGGGTCAGATGAACCCTCAGACCTTTTCCGCGAAGCTCGCCGGCGGCCAGCTCGAGGACGTGTACTACGTCTACTTCACCGACCCAGCCGTCCTCATAGCCCGCGGCCAGGCAGCTGACATCACCCCGCACCTCGAAGGTGTGCCGTACGTGAAAGACGTGAAGCCGGAGTTCCGGAAGATCTTCACCGGTCCGGATCGGAAGGTATACGGGCTGCCGAACGGGCAGTACTCCCTCGGACTGGTCTACAACCGGGCTCTGTTCAAGAAGGCGGGGCTCGACCCGGACAAGCCGCCGGCCACCTGGGGCGAGGTCCGGGCGGCGGCCAAGAAGATCACCGCGCTCGGTGACGGCACCGTCGGTTACGCCGACTACAGCAAGAACAACCAGGGTGGCTGGCATCTGACGTCCTGGATCTACTCCATGGGCGGCGATGTCGCCGTCAAGGACGGAAACAAGTGGACGTCGGCCGTCGACGGGCCCGCGGCCCGCAAGGCGCTCACGATGCTGCACGACATGCGCTTCACGGACGACTCCATGGGCTCGCGGCAACTCCTGGAGATCGCCGATGCGCAGAAGATGATGGGCGCCGGGAAGCTCGGGATGTACATGGCCGGGCCCGACAACCTCCCCACCATCGTCAAGCAATTCGACCAGAAGTACGCGGACTTCGGCGTCGCGCCGATGCCCGGAGGCAAGGCCACACTCGGCGGCGGCAATGGCTTCATGTTCAACCCGAAGGCCAGCCCGCAGAAGATCAAGGCCGGGATCCAGTGGGTCCAGTGGAAGTACCTCAACCCCGACCGCAAGGCGTTCGAGAGCAAGCGGGCCTCGCACAGCGATGTTCCTATCGGCCTTCCTCTGGATCACCTCTTCGGCGGCGCCGCAGCGGACACGTGGGATGCGGCGGAGAAGAAGTACGCGAACGTGCCGCAGGGCAATTACACGTCCTTCGTCAAGGGCAACGACCAACTGGAGCAGAAGGTCGAGCCGCCGAACGCGCAGCAGATCTACGCCGAGCTCGACAAGGTCATGCAGGCGGTCCTCACCAAGAAGAACGCGAACATCGACAGCCTGCTGGCCACCGCCGACAAGAAGATCAACACGATTCTGGCTGCCGCGAAGTGACGCGCGCCGCGACCCGGACGATGAAACCGGTTTCATCGAAGCCGTCGCCCGCCATCACGCCCCGCGGCGCCACCGCGGGGCCGGCGGGCGGGCCGCGAGCCCGTCGTGGCGGTGGCCTGCGCCGCCTGCGCGACAACGCCATCGCCTATGGATTCCTGGCCGCCGGAATCGTCTGCTTCGGCGTCTTCTCCTGGTACCCGATCGTCCGCGGCGTTCTGCTGGGTTTTCAGCAAGTCACCTTTGCCCAGCCGGCCCAATGGGTCGGCCTGGACAACTTCCGTCGGCTCTTTGACGACCCGCTGTTCATCACGGCCTGGCAGAACACCGGCTACTTCACGCTGCTCGCACTCGTCTTCGGCTTCGCCGCCCCCTTCGCCACCGCGGTCGTGCTCAACGAGCTGCGGCACGGGCGAGCGTATCTGCGCATGGCCGTCTATCTGCCGGTGATGCTGCCGCCGATCGTCACGATGCTGCTGTGGCGCTGGTTCTACGATCCGGGCTCCGGTCTCCTGAACAACGCCCTGCAGCTGTTCCAACTCCCGCCGCAGCAATGGCTGGAGTCCGAGCACCTGTCCATGGTGTCGCTGGTCATCGTCTCCACGTGGGCCAACATGGGCACCACCACCCTGATCTATCTGGCCGCGCTCGGCGGAATCGCGGGCGAACTGTACGAGGCGGCCCAGCTGGACGGGGCGTCGGTGTGGCGGCGGTTGTGGCACGTGACCCTGCCGCAGATGCGCTTCATCCTGATGGTCACGCTGCTCCTCCAAGTCCTTGGCACGATGCAGGTCTTCATCGAGCCGTACGTGCTCACCGGCGGCGGCCCTGACGATGCGACAGTCACCGTGCTGCTGTTGCTCTACCGCTACGCCTTCATCAACAACGACTTCGGCATGGCCAGCGCGATGAGCACGCTTCTCTTCGTCGTCCTCGGTCTCTTCGCCGCCGTCTACTTGCGGCTGACCCGAGGCAAGGGCTGAAAAGGGAGCACCCCCCATGCGTACTTTGATCGCTCCGACCGAGATGAGCGGCCGGCCCGGCCGGTTCATCTACCGCTTCGTCCTCGTCTCCACCCTGGTCGGCTTCACCCTGGCCTTCGTCTTCCCGCTGTACTGGATGGCCACCGGCGCGCTGAAGTCCTCCCGCGAGCTGGCCGACCCCAACCCCACTGTGTGGCCGGAGTCCTGGCACCCGGAGACGTACAGCGAAGCCTGGTCGAACGTCGGCCTCGGCCACCACTTTTTGAACACCCTCATCCTGGCCGCCGGCGCCTGGCTGCTCCAGCTGATCGTCGCCACATCCGCCGCCTACGCACTGTCCGCGCTCCGCCCGGTCCTTGGCAACGTCGTCCTGGCCATGATGCTCGCCACCTTGATGCTGCCGGTCACCGCGCTCCTGGTGCCCAGCTATCTCACCGTCACCGACGTCCCGCTGCTGCACCTCAACCTGATCAACACACCGTGGGCGATCTGGCTGCCGGCCAGCGCCAACGCCTTCAACGTCTTCATCCTCAAACGCTTCTTCGACCAGATCCCCACCGAACTGATCGAAGCAGCGCGCATCGACGGCGCCGGCCCGCTGCGCACCCTCCTCCTGGTGGTGCTGCCGCTGTCGCGGCCGGTCCTGGCCGTGGTGTCGATCTTCGCGGTGGTCGGGGTCTGGAAGGACTTCCTGTGGCCGCTGCTCGTCCTGCCCGACTCCGCACGCCAGCCCATCACCGTGGCGCTGCTGCGCCTGTCGGAGTTCATGTCCGCCAACCAGCTCCTGGCCGGCATGGTCATGGCCTCGATCCCGCTGCTGGTCCTTTTCCTGATCTTCCAACGGCACATCGTCGCCGGACTGACCGCAGGCAGCCTCAAAGGCTGATCCCCGCGAGCCGACCGTTCGTTCCAACTCCCCCCACCAAGGAAGGAATGCACGTGAGCCGCAACACGCACCGAGCACCGAAGAAGGGCGCCGCCGCGACAGCGGGCGCCCTGACCCTGACGGCCGCCCTGCTCGTCTGGCACCAGGCCGCCACCCCGACGAGCGCAAGCGCCGCCGAGTCCCGTGGCGCAAACGCGCCTTACACGACCTACGAGGCGGAGGCCGGCGACACCAATGCCTCCTCGATCGGCCCCTCCCGCACCTTCGGCGAGCCCGCGTCGGAAGCATCGGGCCGTAAGGCTGTGGTGCTGAAGAACACCGGCGACTACGTCGAGTTCAAGCTCACGCAGGACACCAACGCCCTCAACCTGCGCTACTCCCTGCCCGACAGCGCCGACGGCAAAGGACGGGACGCCAAGCTCAGCGCCTACGCCGACGGCGCCAAGCTGACAGATCTCAACCTGACGTCCCGCTACGCCTGGGTCTACGGGGCGTACCCCTACAACAACGACCCCTCCCAGGGGTCCCCGCACCGCTTCTTCGACGAGACCCGCACCCTCCTGGACCGGACCCTCACGGCCGGCACCGTACTGCGTCTGCAAAAGGACCAGGGCAACGACGCCGAGTCCTACACCATCGACCTGCTGGAAGCCGAGCAGGCACCGGACGCGGCCGCCATGCCCGACGGGTATCTCTCCGCCGCCGATCTCGGCGTCACGCCCGGCGCCGGTGACGTCACCACCTCCCTCACCGACGCGCTCGCCACGGCCAAGAGCCAGGGCAAGGGCCTGTGGCTGCCGGCCGGCGACTACACCATTTCCGGCCGCGTGCAGATGAACGGCGTCGACCTGCGGGGCGCCGGGATGTGGCACACCGTCCTGCACGGGACCGGCATCAAGGGCGGTCTGTTCGCGCACGGGGGCACCAACAGCATCCAGGACCTCATGATCGACGGCGACACCGCCATCCGCGACGACCAGGCCGGAGACGCTGCCATCGAGGGCGTCTTCGCCCCCGGCTCGGTCATAAAGAACGTCTGGATCCAGCACACCAAGGTCGGCCTGTGGACAGCCGCACCGACCGACGGACTGCACGCCTCCAACCTGCGCGTACGCAACACCTTCGCCGACGGCGTCAACTTCCACAAAGGCACCAAGAACGCCGTCGTGTCCAACAGCACCTTCCGCGGCACCGGTGACGACGCCATGGCCATGTACTCCGAAGAGCAGGCCGTCACCGGTAGTTCGTTCCGCGACAACACCATCCAGCTGCCGATGCTCGCCAACGGCGCCGCCATCTACGGCGGAGCTGACAACAGCATCGAGAACAACGACATCTCCGACACCGTCACCGCCTCCGCCGGCATCGCCATCAGCACCCGCAACTTCGGCCCCGGCCCGCTGCCCTTCACCGGACCCGCAACCGTCTCCGGCAACACACTCACCCGCACCGGCGGTTACGAGCCCAACTGGCAAGCCAAGTTCGGCGCCATCTGGGTGTTCGCCGAGCGCTCCGACATCACCACCCCGGTGATCATCGAGAACAACGACGTCCGCGACTCCACCTACAGCGGTCTGCTGGTCTCCTACCAGAAGACCGTCAGCGACCTCACCGTCAAGAACACGCAGTTCGACACGAACGGCGCCTACGGCATCGAAATCAACTCGGCCGGCAAGGGCGCCTTCTCCGGCGTCACCGTCTCCGGCGCCGCCGACGGCGGCCTCAGTCAGGCAGGCGGCTTCGAGATCACCAGGGGCGAAGGCAACTCCGGTTGGTGACCAGCACCCTGCGCCCTCTCTCCAAGCGATAGAAGCGCGTGCCCGCCCCCGGTAACCGGGGGCGGGCGCGAACACCCAGCCCACCACCGCAGCCCCGAATCGTCGAAAGCAGGCTTCATGCCTCTCCGCACCTCGGACTGGTGGCGCAGCGCCGCCATCTACCAGCTCTACCCGCGCAGCTTCGCCGACGGCAACGGCGACGGCATCGGCGATCTCGCAGGCATCCGCTCACGCCTCGACTACCTGCGGAAACTGGGCATCGAGGCAGTCTGGCTCAGCCCCTGGTACCTCTCCACCATGGCGGATGCCGGTTACGACGTCACCGACTTCCGCGAGATCGACCCACGCTTCGGCACCCTGGCCGAAGCAGAAAAACTTATCGAGGAAGCCCACCAGCACGACATCCGCGTCATCGTCGATGTCGTCCCCAACCATGTCTCCCACGCGCACCAGTGGTTCCGCGAAGCACTGAGGACAGGGCCCGGCTCTGCGGCCCGCGAACTGTTCTGGTTCCGGACCGGCCGCGGTGACAACGGTCAACTGCCCCCCAACGACTGGGAGTCGATATTCGGCGGCCCCGCCTGGACCCGAGTCGACGACGGAGAATGGTATCTCCACCTCTTCGCCCCCGAACAGCCCGACCTCAACTGGCAGCACCCCGCTGTACGGGCTGAGTACGAAGACGTTCTGCGGTTCTGGTTCGATCGCGGCGTCGACGGCATCCGCGTCGACTCCGCCGCCATGTGCAGCAAGGACCCCTCGCTGCCGGACTTCGACGCCTCGGCCCCGCCCGACCCGCATCCGTACATCGACCGCGACGACAACCACGACATCTACCGCGGCTGGCGCGCCGTGGCCGACTCCTACCCCGGAAAGCGCGCGCTGATCGGTGAGGTCTGGCTCGCCGACCCCGCCCGGTTCGCACAGTACCTGCGGCCACAAGAGCTGCATGCTGCCTTCAACTTCGACTTCCTCGGCTGTCCCTGGGACGCCGCAGCCTTGCGCACCACCATCGACGAAACCCTCGCCGCCCATGCCGGCGTCGGCGCCCCCAGCACCTGGGTCCTCTCCAACCACGACGTCACCCGGCATGTCACCCGCTACGGCCGCCCCGACACCAGCACCGCAGCGGGCATCCGCCAGTACAACCCCGTCGTCGACACCGACCTCGGCCGCCGACGCGCTCGCGCCGCGGCCCTGCTGACCCTGTCCCTGCCCGGAGCCGTCTACATCTACCAAGGCGAAGAACTCGGTCTGAGTGAGGTCGAGAACATACCCGCCCAGCGGCGGGACGACCCCATCTACCACCGCAGCCGTGGCGCCGACCCCGGCCGCGACGGGTGCCGCGTCCCCATCCCCTGGTCGGGACAGCAAGAGCCCTACGGCTTCAGCCCCGAAGACTCAGCACCACCGTGGCTGCCCCAGCCCGCTGCTTGGGCCGAGCTGAGTGTCGCAGCACAAGAGAGCAGCCCTCACTCCATGCTCAACCTCTACCGAACCGCCCTCTCCCTACGCGCTACCGAACCCGCACTCGGCGACGGCACCCTGCACTGGCACAAGGCCCCCACCGGCGTACTCCGCTTCAGCCGCAGCGACACCTTCCACTGCATGATCAACCTCTCTGACACGCCGGTAGAACTGCCCCCGCATCGAGAGCTCATCCTCTCCTCCCTCCCACTGGAGCCTGAGCAGCTACTCCCGCCCGATACGGCTGTCTGGCTCCGCACCCCCTGAGACGGGGAACGGTCGGCAAGCCATGTTCCTCGGCTTGCTCGCTGGACAAATTGGCCGCCGGAGGTCCGCACCGGCGACTTCGAAGAAGGCGTCGGTGATCTGCTCCAAAGTGCAGACCCGGGCAGCGTCCATCAGGACGGCGAAGACATTGCTTCCGCTGGTGGCGGCACGTTTGAGCCCGGAGAGTGCCGCCTCGGCGTCCTCACGATGCCTGGCCTTGAAATCCTCGACTCTGGTGGGTTGCGACTGCTTCTCGCGTTCAGTGGCCCGGGCGAGCTCCACCGCCATGGGTTCCTGCGCATCGGCACGGGGGTTGCGGAAGGTGTTGACGCCGATCAGCGGCAGACTCCCGTCGTGCTTGCGTTGCTCGTACAGCATGGACTCGTCCTGGATACGGCCGCGTTGATAGCCGGTCTCCATAGCGCCGAGCACGCCACCGCGTTCACTGATCCGCTCGAATTCGGCCAGGACCGCCTCCTCGACGAGCTCGGTGAGTTCATCGATGATGTACGAGCCCTGCAGCGGATTCTCGTTCATCGCCAGGCCCCACTCGCGGTTGTGGCGACGGCTGGATGCGGTAGTCGGCCGCGGAGGAGCCGTCGGCGTGCACGAGGCCGCCGAAGTAGGCCTCGCGCTTGTCCGGTGGCGGCTGGACGAACAGGCCGGTGGCCTCCACCAGGACGGTGCCGGGCGCATCCTGCGTGCGCACCGTTCCCGTCACCGTGGTGGTCCTGCCCCGGGTCTCGGAGACACTGGCGCGCAGCAGGATCGGGGTGCGCAGCGGTACGGGCCGTCGGTAGTGCACGGTCAGGCCTGCCGTCATGCCGAACCGGTCGGCCTCCACCACGGCACGTCCCAGGACCTCGTCCAGGAGGAGTGCGGTGACTCCGCCGTGCGCGAAGCCGGGCGGTCCCTCGTAGGCCCGTCCGAGTTCGACGACGGCTTCGACCGCGTCGCCGTCCACGCGATCGACCCGCAGGGGTGGGGCGATGGGGTTGCCCGGACCTGCGGCCGGATTGTGGATCCGGGCGCCATGGACGGCGTTGTCCAGCGAGGCGAGCCGGTCGGGCGGGCGCCGGTGTCCCTGGAGCACGCGCGCCACCTGGCGCGCCGCCTCAAGCGCCGAAGCGAGTGCGGGTTCGGGCGCCTCGGTGCAGACCGCCTCGTCGGTCAAGTGCCGCAGTGTGGCGCCGAGTTCGGCGGTGAGCGCCCGCCTGGCCGCGATGTCTGCCGCCTCGGCCCGTGGGGCTGTGGTGTCCGCCATCCCGGTCACAGCCCCGCCAGGGCGGCGACGGCCGCGCGGTGGTCCTGTGCCCCGCCGCTCAGTTGCCGGTCCGACCAGGCTCGGCGGTAGTACAGGTGGGCGTCGTGCTCCCAGGTGAAGCCGGTGCCTCCGAAGAGGTGGATGGTGGCCTCGGCGACCTGGCGGTAGGCCTCACCCGCGCGCAGGACGGTCACGCGGGTGGCCAGTTCGGCTTCGGGGTCGCCCTGGGCAGTGGCGACCGCGGCGTAGCGGACTCCTGCCGAGGTGAACTCGCGGTGGGTGAGGATGTCCACGGCCGCGTGCGCGACGGCCTGGAAGGAGCCGATCGGCCGGCCGAACTGCTCCCGGGTCTTGGCATGGCCGACCCCCGCCTCAAGGCACCAGTCGATGCCGCCCGCCGCCTCCGCTGACGCCGCGAGCTGCAATGCGTGGGCGACAGACCGCAGCACATCGTCGGCCTGGCCTTGCACGCCCACCAGCGTGGCCGGAGTGTTCTCCAGGCTCACGGTGGCCAGTTTGCGGGTCAGGTCGAGTCCGGGCACGGCTGCCGTGGTGAGACCTTGGGCGTCCGCCTCCACCAGGAAGAGTGAAAGGCCGGCCGCCGATGCGGCGGGTACCAGCAGTACGTCGGCGACGTGCCCGGCGAGCACGAAGGTACGGCTCCCGGTCAACTGCCACCTTCCGCCTGCCCCCGACGCCCGTACGACCGTCTGCGGGGCGTGCCAGGAGCCGCGGCTGTCCGACAGGGCACAGGTGGCGACCAGCTCTCCGCTCGCGATCGGCGGCAGCCACCGGGCGGCGGCATCGGCGTCGTCCGCCGCCGCCAGAGCCGTGGCGGCCAGGCTGGTGGCAAGGAAGGGGCCCGGGTACAGCGACCGTCCGAGTTCCTGGTGGGCGATCGCCGCCTCGGCCGGACCGAGTCCGAGGCCGCCGTGCCGCTCGGCGACGCTCAGGCCGACCAGGCCCAGTTCACTGGCGAGGCCGAACCACAGGGGGCGGTCGAAGCCGTCCTCGGTGTCGATCTGTGCGCGCAGTGCCTGCGAGGTGAGTTTGTCCGTGAGGAAGTCGCGCAGGGTGGTGCGCAGGTCGAGTTGCTCGTCGGTGAGCGCCAGGCCCTCATGGATCGCCATGCGTGCTCCTCAGGTGGCGCGGGGCAGGCCGAGGACCCGCTGCGCGATGGTGTTCTTCAGGACCTCGTCGGTGCCGCCGCCGAGCCGGTAGCCGGGTGCGCCCAGAACGACCGAGGTCCAGGCGTACGTGCCCCACTCCCCCGTGTCGGCCACCAGGGCCGGCCCAAGGACTTCGGCGACGAACTCACCGAGCCGCTTCATGTTCGCGGACAGGGCGATCTTGTTGAGGGCGATCTCCGGCCCGGGCGGGCGGCCGGCCTTGGCCTGGGCGGCCATGACGGCCTGGGTGTATTTGGCGGCTCGCAGGTGCGAGATGAGCTCGCCGAACTCCTGGCAGATCACTGGGTCTTGGTCCTGTCCGGCGGCGCGCACCAGGCTGATCAGCCGCTCGGTCGACAGGATTCCGGCGCCGCCGAACGCGCTGTGGCCCATGGCCCGGCGTTCGTAGCCAAGAGTGGTCAGGCCCACTTGCCAGCCGTTGCCCTCGGAGTCCAGTCGGCGCGAGTCGTGGACGACGACGTCGTCGAGGAAGACCTCGTTGAACGCGGCGCCTCCGGTCATCTGCCGCAGGGGGCGTACCTCGACGCCGGGGGCGTGCATGTCGATCAGAAACGCGGTCAGGTTGTGGTGCCGAGGTTCGTCGGCGGTCCGGCAGATGATCTCGCCGATGTCGGCGAGGTGCGCGCCGGAGGTCCATACCTTCTGTCCGCTGATCCGCCAGGTGTCCCCCTCGCGTACGGCGCGGGTGCTGAGGGAGGCCAGGTCGGAGCCCGCGCCGGGCTCGCTGAACAGCTGGCAGGCGATCTGCTCCCCGTTGTACAGGCGGGGCAGCCAGTGTTGTTTCTGCTTCTCGCTGCCGTGCCGCAGGAGGGTGGGCGCGATCATGCCGAGGCTGACGGTGAGGGCCGAGTCGCCCGGCACCTCATAGCGGCGGGTGAGCTGTTCGAAGGCGCGCTCGTACGCGGATGGCAGGCCGGCTCCCCCGTACTGCACCGGCCCGGCGATCCATCCGTAGCCGTGGTCCCACAGCTCCTGGCGCCACTTGCGGATGGCCGGAAGGGCGTCGGCCTCCTCCACCGGGTCGGGCTCTTGGAAGACGCGGACCTCGTCGCTGCCCTCTCCCCAGGCGAACCGGCTCTTGCCGGTCTCGGCGGCCTTGGGGTAGCGGGCGGCGAGCCAGCCGTCGGCCTGGGCGAGGAACTCTGCCAGGGCTGTCATGTCCGCTCCCGGGCACGGCGGGCGGCCGGTGAGCCCTCGGTATGGCGGGAGGGCAGGGCGATCACGGCGGATCCGGGCATGACGACTTCGTCCCGCTGGTTGACGGCCTCGGTGGCGATGTCGATGACGTGCTCGCCGTCCTCGTCCACCCGCTTGCCCGTGATGGTGCCGCCCAGCCGCACGACGTCGGAGAGGTAGACGAACTTGCGGTATTCAGCGCGGGCTTCCTTGATCCAGGCATGGTCGCCGGCCCAGTGGGTGAGGTGGTGGAGCTGCCAGCACTGGCGCTGGAAGCCGACGTCGTATTGGAAGGCCACGCTCATCGCGCGGGCCGCCTGCAGGTTGTAGTGCACCGAGTAGATCGGCTCCTGGGCGGCGGTGACCGGGTCGCGGAAGGACCAGGCGGGGTGGGCGGCGTAGTCGTGCAGGGCGGCGGCGTGTGCCTTGAGTCGCGGGATGGGGGTGCCGCCGCCGGCGACGAAGGCGATCTCGTCGGTCATCCCGATCGGGCCCTTGGTGACGACGTCCAGGCTCGCGCCCACGGTGACGTCTTCCCAGAACCGCGGCTGCGCACCGCGGGGCGTCTCGGCGAGGATGCCGGCTTCTATCTCCTTCAGCTCGTCCTCGCTCCATGGGTGCGGGAGGACGGGCTCGGCCTTGGCCTGCTTGCGGCGCGAAGAGGCGGATCCGCGCTCGAAGTTGATGACCTCCCAGTCGATGGTGGCGATCAGGGTGCCGTCCTGGTTGGTGTAGGTGTTGCGGAACCGGTCCGTGACCGTGCGGCCCGCGAAGCTGCTCGGGGACGGGCCGTCGAAGCCTTCGTACACGCATCCGGCGTTCACCATGTCGCCCCAGTAGACGGGGCGTTGGAAGGTGAGGTGGGACCGCGAGTGGAACGAGCCCAGCCCCGGCCAGCCGAACTGGATGCCGGAGAAGCATCCGATGACGAACGACGGCGGCGCCACAGGGGCCCCGTACGGCGACGCACGGGCGTGGTCCTGGTCGGTCCACAGCGGGTTGATGTCGCCGATGCCACCGGCGAACTTCGTGACCGCGATGCGTGAGGCGTACTCGTTGTTGACCGAGTGGTCGATACGCAGTTGAGCGCCGGCCTTGGCCTCCATCGCGGCGATCATCTCGTCGTCGATGACCGCTTGCGGCATCGCGGCTTCGCGTTCCTGGATCGTCATGTCAGTACCCTAGGACGCAATAATCGTGATGTCGAGTATTTAGCTCTAGACTATTTCTGGGCCTCGCGAGAGGATGCGGCCATGGCATTCCAATGGGGACAGACGATTGAGCGCCGCACGTCCGGCGTGCCGTACCTCGTCTACACACCGCGCCGGACCCAGGTCGCCCAGCTACTCCAGGACGCCGAGCAGTGGGGCGGCCGCACCCACTTGGTGCAAGGCGGGCGCAGGCTGACGTTCGCCGAGATGTTCCGGGAGGTGGACCGGGTGGCGGGCATCCTGCACGCGCATGGCCTACGCCCCGGCGACCGGCTGCTGCTGCTCGCGCCGAACTCGGTCGAATGGGTCGTCGCCCTGTGGGCCGGCTTCCGCCTGGGCGCCGTGGTCACCCTCGGCAACAGCTGGTGGAGCAGCACCGACATCGCGTACGCCGTGGACCTCGTGCGCCCGGCGGTCATCGTGGCCGACCGAGACCGGCTCGCCCTGCTCCCCGCCGGGGCTCGGGGCATCGACGTGGCGAGCCTCGCCCCGGGCGAGGCCGGACCCCCCGCACTCGCCCCGGCTCCGCCCGCACCTCCGGCAGGCCACGAAGACGACCCGGCGGTGATCATCTTTACGGCGGGCACCACCGGTCACCCCAAGGCCGTGGTCCTCGCCCATCGCTCGATCCTGGCCAACCTGCACAACCTTCTGGCGGTCTCGCGGCGCCTCCCGCACCAGATCGACGCCGACCGATCACCGGCGGTCAGCCTGCAAAGCGGTCCGCTGTTCCACATCGGCGGACTCCAGTCGCTCATGCTGTCCCTGCTCGGCGGCAACACCGTCGTCTTCCTCAAGGGCCGGTACGACCCCGGGGAAGTGCTCGACCTCATCGAAGGTGAGGGAGTCACGGTCTGGGGGGCCATCCCGACGATGGCCGCCCGCGTACTGGATCATCCTTCCCTCCCCCGGCGTGACCTGTCCACCGTCCGCTCGATCTCGATGGGCGGCACCCCGGTCCAGCCCCAACTCCTCGCGCGGCTGCGTCAGTTCTTCCCCAACGCCAAGCGCGGGCTTTCCACCGTCTACGGCATGACCGAGACCGGCGGAACCCTCGCCTCCGCCTCCGGCACCCTCATGGCCGCCCACCCCACCACCGCCGGCAAACCGCTGCCCGTCGTCGAGCTGCGCATCGACCAGCCGGACGCCGAGGGCAACGGCGAGATCGTGGTCCGCACCCCCGGCCAGCTGCTCGGCTACTGGGACCAGGGCCGGCCGGAGATCCTCGACGACGACGGCTTCGTGCACACCGGCGACCTGGGGCGCCTGGCGGACGGGCTGCTGTATGTCACCGGCCGCATCAAGGACCTGATCATCCGCGGCGGCGAGAACATCGCGCCCGCTCATGTCGAGGCCGCCCTGCTCAAGCACCCCGCCGTGGTCAACGCCGCGGTGATCGGCCGCCCCGACGAGGACCTCGGCGAGCGAGTGGCCGCCATGGTCCAGCTCGCGGAGGGTGAGTCACTCGCCCCGTCCGAGCTGGCGGCCCATGCCGCGCCGATGCTCGCGAAGTTCGAGGTGCCGGCCGACTGGTGGATCTGTGCCGAGCCCCTCCCCATGACCGACGCGGGCAAGACCGACAAGCGCACGATCGACGCGATCTGGCCCACCGACTGAGTCCGTTCAGCCCTTCCGAGGAGTGCCTCCGCCCATGACCGACGCCCCTTCCCTGGTCCGCCACGACCAGCACGACCGGATCTCTGTCGTCACCTTGAACCGCCCCCCGGCCAACGCCCTCGGGATGCCGCTCATCGACGGGCTGCACGCCGCTCTGGACGCCTTCGAGGCGTCCGACGCACGGGTGCTGGTGCTGCGTTCGACACTGCCCGGCTTCTTCGCCGCCGGGGCCGACATCAAGCACATGCGCGAACTCGACACAGCGGGCTTCGAGGCGTACGGGACCGCGCTGCGCGCCCCCATTGAGCGGCTCGCCGCACTGCCTCGCCCCTCCATCGCCGTCGTCGAGGGACTGGCCCTTGGCGGCGGCCTCGAACTCGCCTTGGCCGCCACCCTCCGGGTCGCATCCCCCGAGGCCCGCTTCGGACTGCCCGAGCCGAAGCTCGGCCTGATCGCGGCGGCCGGCGGCACGCAGCGCCTGCCGCGCCTGATCGGGGCCGGGCGCGCGCTTGATCTGATGCTCACCGCGCGAGAGATCGGGGCCCAGGAAGCGCTGGACTTCGGCCTGGTGAACAGGCTCGCCGAACGGGCCGTCGCGGCGGCGATGGACTTGGCCACAGTCATCGCGAGCCGCTCACCGGCGGCCCTCACCGCGGTACTGCGCTGTGTGGACGACGCGGACGAACTCCCGATGCGCAAGGGGCTGGCGCGGGAGGCCGCCCGGGAGAACGAACTCTTCGACCGGCATGACGGGCAGGAGGGCATCAGGGCGTTCGTGGAGAAGCGGACGCCACGCTTCGCCTGACCCGTCCCTGGCGGCTGGGCACAAGCGCGGTGGCAGGGCGCCCGCCCGGACCGCGGCCGGAAGCGCTGTTCAGGAAGAGTGATCTCCAGGCAGTCCAGCCCTCCGAAATGCCCGGCCAGCGGTGACCAGCACCACAAGGCTTCACGACTGTCGACCATTGTTCGGCAATGCCGAACGACTTAACGTGATCTGCGTTCCTCCCTCACCCGTACTGGAGCCCTCCATGTTCACCTTCGCGAGCGAAGACAACGTCAAGATCCACGTCCATGAGTGGCAGCCCGCGGCCGCCCCGCGGGCCGTGGTGCAGCTCGCCCACGGCATGGGGGAACACGCCCTGCGCTACGCACCGCTCGCCGAGGCCCTCACCGCACGCGGGTACGCCGTATATGCCGACGACCACCGAGGCCACGGCCTGAGCATCCACGACCGCCCCGGCAACCTCGGCGAAGACGGTTGGAACCTGCTGGTCAAGGACTTGGTGGCGCTGTCCACGATCATCCGCGAGCGGCACCCGGGGCTGCCCTTGATTCTGCTCGGCCACAGCATGGGCTCCTTCGCCACCCAGAGCTATCTCCTCGATCACGCCGAGCTGATCGACGCCGCCGTGCTCTGCGGCACGACCGCGCTGGACCAGCTCTTCACTCAGCTCGCCGAGGGTGGCCCGGACGCGCTCGTGACCTTGAACAAGCCCTTCGAGCCGGCCCGCACTCCCGCCGACTGGATCAGCCGGGACACCGCGCAGGTCGACGCCTACATGGCTGACCCGCTGTCCGGCTTCGGGCTCGCACCCGAGTCGATGGGCCTGATGGGGGCCGCCGCGTTCGGACGCCTCGCCGATCCGCAGGGCATCCGGACCGAACTGCCGCTCTACGTCATGGTCGGCGACAGGGACCCGGTCAACGGCGGGCTGGCCTTCAGCGACACCTTGGTGGAGCGGTACCGCAACGCCGGTCTGACCGATGTCACCTACCGCACCTACCCCGGGGCGAGGCATGAGCTGTTCAACGAGATCAACCGCGACGAAGTGGTCGCCGAGCTCATCGAGTGGCTCGAGCGCGTCGTACGGTGACTCGGCTCAAGGGCCGTCCGGCCACTCGGCCAGTACCTCCTGCGTGTGCTCGCCCGACGCAGGGACACCTCGCGCGGGGCCGGACGTCGCGGCGCTGAACCGGTAAGGCATCCGCACCACTTGCCGGTCGCAGCCGTCGCTGTCGGTGACCGTGGCCACCACCCCCCGGTCGACGACCGCGGGAGAGCGCAGCACCTCCTGCGTGGACCGGATCTCGGCCCAGGCGATCTTGGCCGACTCCAGGTCCCGCTTGAGCGACTCCCGGTCAGCGTGCAGGGCAATCCACTCGGCGATCAGCTTCGCCCGCGTGGCCAGCTTGTCCTGCAGAGATACGTACGAGTCCGGGTCGCTGAGCCCGAAGCTGACGGTGAGTCGACGCCAGATATGACGGCGGTCCGAGGAGATGAGGATCGGCCCGCCGGGCGCCGGCCAGCTCTCGCCGCGAGCGGAGGCGACGGGATGGCGGTCGATGGCGTAGTGGGTGTAGTCGTCCGTGGCGAGCATCGCGTCGAGCATGCTGATGTCGATGTGCTGCCCGGTGCCGGTGGTGTCGCGCAGCCGTAGGGCGGACAGGACGGCTATGACCCCGTGCAGGCCTGCGAGTGAATCAGCCAGGGCGAGCGCGATGTCTTCGGGTGCGTCGCCGCTGAGGTCACTCCGGCGGCCGATGAGTCCGGACTCGGCATGGATGATCGGCGCGTAGGCCTGCCGCCCGGAATCCGGCCCGCTCTGCCCGAAGCCGGAGATGGACAGCAGGACGAGAGCGGGGTTGACGGCCGACAGCGACACCCAGCCCAGGCCGAGCCGGTCGAGCACGCCGGGGCGGAAGTTCTCGACCACGACGTCACAGGCCGCGGACAGGTCGAGCAGTCGGTCGGCCCCCTCCTGTGTGCGCAGGTCCAGCGTGATCGACCGTTTGCCCGCGTTGAGTTGGGAGTAGAGCCCCGAGCGGCCGCGGGTGACCTTGCCGAAGGCCTGGGTGATGTCGGCGCCGGGCAATTCCGCCTTCACCACATCAGCGCCGAGGTCTGCCAGGATCCGCCCGGCGTAGGGCCCCGAAAGGGCCCGGGAGAGGTCAAGGACGCGAAGTCCGTCCAGAGGTCGACTGGTCTGGTCTGTCATCGTGTGCTCTCTCAGTACGACCGGGGCAGGCCTAGGACGTGCTCGGCGAGGTAGTTGAGCACCATCTCCTGCGGGATCGGCGCGATGCGCATCAGCCGCGACTCCCGCCAGTAGCGCTCGACGTGGTACTCGTTGGCGTAGCCGAAGCCTCCGTGGGTCTGCACGGCGGCGTCCGCGGCAAAGTAACCGGCCTCGGCAGCTAGGTACTTGGCGAGGTTGGCCTGCTCCCCGCTGGACAGCCCTCGATCGATGCGCCAGGACGCCTGCCGGATCGCCAACTCTGCGGCGGTCAGCTTGGCGTGGGCCTCGGCCAGCGGAAAGGAGATGCCCTGATTCTTGCCGATGGGGCGGCCGAAGACGGTGCGCTCCTTCGCGTACGCCACCGCACGGCGCAGCGCGGCCCTGCCGACACCGAGCGCCTCGGAGGCGACCAGGACCCGCTCGGCATTCAGCCCGTCGAGCAGGTAGCCGAAGCCGCGGCCCTCCTCCCCGACCCGGTCGGCGGCGTCGACGTACAGCCCGTCGTACGTCACCTCGCAGGAGGCGACGGCGTTGCGGCCGACCTTGGGGATGGGCCGGATGCCCACAGCCGGGTCCTTCAAGTCGGCCACGAACAAGGTGAGTCCGTCGGTGCGCTTGGCGCATTCCTCGGCCGCAGTGGTGCGGGTCAGCAGCAGTACCCGCTCGGACTCCAACGCCTTGGAGGTCCACACCTTGCGGCCGGTGATGCGGTAGCCGTCGCCGTGACGGACGGCCCGCGTGCGGATGGCGGTGGTGTCGAGGCCGGCGTCGGGCTCGGTGACGCCGAAGGCCACATGCAGGTCGCCCTGGGCGACCCGGGGCAGGTAACGGTGCTTGAGTTCCTCGCTGCCGTGCTTGACCACCGGGTGCATGCCGAAGATGGACAGGTGGATGGAGCTCGCACCGTTCATGCACGCCCCGGACGCCGCTACCTCCTCCAGGATGATCGAGGCCTCGGTGATCCCGGCTCCGCCGCCGCCGTACGCGTCGGGGATGGCGATGCCGATCCAGCCACCCTTGGCCATCGCGTCGTAGAAGTCCTGAGGGAACGTATGACTGCTGTCCATCTCGGACCAGTAGGCGTCGGGGAACTGCGCGCATATCTCGCGGATCGCGTCCCGGATGAGCCGGTGATCCTCGTTCTCGGTGAAGTCCACGCCCACTCCCTCGTACCGCGGACGGGCCGGCCACGCCGACCCGATGCATTACTCCACTTCTAGATAGTCTAGCAATAGAGTAATGGCACTCTAGGGTCGGCGCGGACGGCCCGTCAACTGCCGGACATTGCGGCCATCCTGCCGTGATCTACAGCGGGAGGCCGGTGTCGCAGGGCACGTCCTGCGGGTGCGCGGGATCCAGTGCGTTCAGCGTCCAGGCGACGGCGGTCTTGTCGTAGGTGATACCCAGGTGGCCCACCTTGTCGTCGGGACACAGCGACTGGATGGTCCGATTGGTGACGTTGCCTGCTGCCGGCAGCAGGGCCAGTTCGTACGGAGTGACCACCTCGTCCGTGGAGCTGGCGATGGCGGTGTAGTTGATGCCGGGGTAGGTGGCGGCCGGCTTGTTCAGAGAGGCGAAGTAGGCGGGATCGGTGAGCTGGTCGAAGGCCGGGCCGCCGGCGCGCAGGACCTCCAGCCCGCCGGGGATGTGCTTCAGCATGGTGAGCAGGCCGCTCATGGTGGGCGGGCCCATGTTGACGCCGGCGAGACTCACGTACGTGTGGACTTTGGTGCGGCCACCCTCGTTCTTGATGTACAGGCGGCCGAGATTGCCTCCCTCGGAATAGCCGACGAGGTCCACGGTGGAAGTCCCGGTCGCGTTGCGGACCTTGTCGACGAAGGCGGCCAACTCCTTGGCCGATCCGTTGAGGTCGGCCACTCCGCCGACGCTGCCGCTGTACCAGGTCTTGCCGTACGTGAGGACGAAGACGCAGTAGCCGTTATTGGCCAGGGTCGGCGCGAGGGCCTGCCACGCGGAGTTCTTGTTGCCGACCATGCCGTGGGCCAGCACCACGGGCCGTGGGTGCGCCGCGCTGGGTTCGCAGTTCCAGCGGTTGGCTCCCGGTGGTGGCACGTCGAAGCCTGTGCCGGTGGCGTAGGCGCTCAAGGCGTCCCAGCTGACGGGTTGTTCGGCCGCGGCCGCTGGGGCGGCCCCGCCCATGACACTGATCACAAAAAGTAGCGAGGCGACCGCGAAGTGTCGCAGGATAGTGCGCAAGTTGCCCTCCCGAAGGTTCGAACGCATGGGCTGGGTGACGCGGGCGCAAGCCCGCGGACGCGACGCAGGGATGGCAGTCCCGGCGGCGCTCCGGGCCGCGGCCGTCGTCGGCCGCGGCCCGGAAATCAGGGGGAACGGACTTCAGGGAGCGTTCAGGAATTCCGTCAGGGCGTCGCCGCATACCTCGGGAGAGTCGAGCCAGGGTGCGTGCCCGCCGGGCATCCGGGTGAGTGTGCCGTGCGGAATGGCGTCGATCGAGGGCTGCGCCCGGTCAGGAGTGAGGAAGAGGTCGTCGTCTCCCCACAGGAGCAGTACGGGCTGGGCGATGGTGGCCAGTTCGGCATGGCCGACAGGTATACCGGGGCGTACCCGGGCCGGGGTGATCAGGCCTCGGAAGAGGCTCGCCACGGATGGGGCGAAGCCGGGACGGCGCGCGGCCAGATGGCCGACTTCGGTGAACTCCTGCGGCCAGCCGTCCAAAGCGCCGCGCCCCAGCAGGTTCTCGTTGCTGCGGCGGTACGCGGTCCGGGGCAGCGGCAGACGCAGCAGGGCCGGGCCCAGGAGGGGCACGGACAGGGCGCACATGACCGGTGCCGGCCGGACCTCGGCGAAGCCCGCGCCGGGCGCGCCGAGCGTCACGACGCGCCGGACCCGGTCGGCGGCGTCGAGCGCGAAGTACAGGCTGAACTGCCCGCCCATGGAGTGACCGACGAGGTCCGCTCGACGTATCTCCAGCGCGTCACAGAGCCCACGCAGGACGGCTACCGCATGCTCCCGCACCGACGGCCCGTATTCCGGCCGTAGCGGCGCGGCCAGGGCGGTGACCGAGGCGATCCCGTGCAGCAGCAGCACCGGCGTCTTCCCATTACCGGCGCCGAACTCCAGTACACGCACGTCGACTTGAGGCTGCACCAATGACACGGTGTGTTCCTTGGGTACGAACCCGTACCGCGCGAACACCGTTGTCTCGCAGTCACGGATCCGGATTGCGGCGGGGCTCATCACTGTGGCCTCCAAGGCGCTCACCGGGCGGGCGTGGTGTGACCGTGCGGTTACAAGTGCATAACTGCTCCAGTGGCAAAAACTAGAGCATTAGACCTTTGGGTGCGTCAATGCTCATGCGGCAGTTGACTCCGGCCGCGAGCGGCCGAGTGGCCTAAAAATGTCTAGTTGGAGAATATTGACTCCTAGAGTAAGGTGACGGCGGGCCCCGTTCTCCAGGTAGAGGATCGTTGAATGAATCACGCGAACGACCCCATCGAGTGGTCGCGCGAGCAGTGGCTCGCCCAAGACCAGCCTGCCCCTGAGCAGTTCACCGCGATGGCCGCGATTCTCCGCACCCACCAGGCCATGTGCGCCTCGATCGACGCGACGCTGCGCCGGCACGAACTGACCCGTACCGGGTATCTGCTCATGACCACACTGCAGTTGTCGCGGGAGGGCACCCGCCCTCTCGGCCAGCTCAGCCGACACTTGATGGTGCATCCGACCACCGTCACGCTCGCCCTCGACCAGCTGGAGAAGCGCAAGCTGCTCCGCCGTCAGCCGCACCCGACCGACCGCCGCACCACCCTGGCCGTACTCACCGAAGCCGGACGGGAGGTCCTGGAGAAGGCGACCGAGGCCCTTTCCGGCGTCAGCTTTGGACTGCAGGGAGTCGACGACGCGCTGTCCCGGCAAGTGGTGGACACGCTCCGCGAAGTCCGGGCGCAGGTCGGGGACATTCCCTAGCCCACCACCCGAAGCCCCGGGCATCAGCGGCCGGTGCGCCTGTGGCAACTGCCATGGGCGCACGTTGCCGTCACTCGGCCTCTATGCCCGGAGACTGGAGCGCCCCCGTGACCACCCTCGTCCGCTGCGAGACACGCGACCAGGTCGCCACCCTCACCCTCGACTCGCCGTACAACCGCAACGCGCTCTCCACCGCGCTCGTCGCGCAGCTGCGCGAGTGCCTTCGTGATGCCGCCGAGGACGCAGACGTACGAGCCGTCGTCCTGAGGCACACCGGGCGGGTGTTCTGTGCCGGAGCCGACCTCTCCGAAGCGGGCTCCGGCTCCTTCGCCCAGGGAACGCAGGCGATCATGGAGATGCTCACCGCCATCGTCGAGCTCGACAAGCCGGTGCTCGCCCGGGTGACGGGGCATGTGCGCGCGGGTGGCATGGGCATCGTCGGTGCCTGCGACCTGGCCCTCGCCACCGACAGCGCCTCGTTCGCTTTCACCGAGGCCCGGCTCGGGGTCGCCCCCGCCATCATCTCCCTGACGACACTTGACCAGTTGGACCCCCGCGCGGCTTCCCGCTACTACCTGACCGGTGCCATCTTCGACGCCGCCGTGGCGGCAGACATCGGCCTCATCACCCAGGCGGTGACCGGCGACGAGCTCGACGCGACTCTCGATGCACTGCTCACCGAGATCCGGGCAACCTCTCCGCAAGGCGCCGCGGAAACCAAGCGCCTGCTGACAGCCGCCCGCCGCGAGCGCATGGCCGCGCAGGGGCGCGACTTGGTGGACCTGTCCGCCCGGCTGTTCGCCAGCGAGGAAGCACAGGAGGGTATCCACGCGTTCCTGGAGCGCCGCGAACCGGCTTGGCGCAAGTAGTCTTCAGGCGGGGCGCAGCTTCCCTGTCCCGTTCTGCGTGTTGAAGGTTTTTGGGCTGGGCAGCGTGGCTACAGCCCTCCCTATTGAGGTGCTCAGCTGGTGAAGTATTCGGGGCGGTCGAGGTCCTCCAGCAGCCCCGGCCCCTCGGGCATCCAGCCGAGCAGTTCTCGGGTAGCGGTGCTTGACGCCGGCCCGTCTCCTTCCGCATAGGCCGTGTACAGACCGAAATGGCGACGGGCTTTGAGGGGCGACATGCTGACCGTCGGTACTCCGAGACGGCGGCCGATGACTTCGGCGATCGACCGGTAGGGCACGCCTTCTTCCGCGACGGCGTGGTAGCGGCCGGCGCGGGCACCGCGCTCGACGGCGAGGCGGAACACACGAGCGGCATCCGCGTAGTGAACGGCCGGCAGCCGGTTCTCGCCCTGGCCGATGTAGCCCGATGTGCCGTGTTTGCGGGCGAGTTCGATGAAGCGCGGGAGCGTGAACCGGTCGCCGTCGCCGTGCACGCACGGCATCCGCACGATCGATGCGTTCACGCCCGACTCTGCCAGGCCCATGATCGTGCGCTCGACATTGCGTCCGACGGGGCCTGCTTTGGCGGAAGCGGGGTCCTCTTCGGTGAAGACCGGTCCGGACGGGATGACGGGCGCGAATCCGCCTGCCGCGACCAGGGGCCGGTTCGTGCCGGCGAACACCTCTGCGACGGCCTGCAGAGCGGCGCGCTCGATGCGGCTGTTCCGGGGGAACCTGGCGATGCTCTTGTTGTCGAACGCGGTATGAATCACCGCGTCGCTGCGGGCAGCTCCATCGCGCACCCGCTCGGGCTCTTCCAGGCTGCCCGAGTGCGCTGTGGCACCCGCCGCCTGAAGCGACGCAGCGGAAACCTCCGAGCGGGCCAGAGCCAGGACTTCATGCCCCGACTCGATCAGATCGCGCACGACCGCGGAGCCGATGAAGCCGGTGCCACCTGTGACGAAGACGCGCATCAGACCGCCCCTCCGACGGGGCGCCGCGGCCCCATGTAGTCCTTCAGCCGGGTCACAAGGCCGTCGCGCCGCTCGATGATCCACAGGTAGCAGATGTCGAAGGGTTCACCGGTGGCCGCATCGAAATGATGTCCTTCTGCCTCGATGATCACCTCCTCGCCCAGCTCACGCACGGTGATGTCGTCCAGGGTGCCGAACTGCACGCTGCCGTCCATGCCGGCCATGTAGGCGCGAATCTGGGGCTTGCCTTCGAGTCGGCGGACCTCACCGGCTGCGGCGAACGGGAACTCGTGCACAGCGTCATCGGCGTACATCTGCAGCCAGGTGTCGACATCGCCTTCGGCGAGGCCGATCGCGGCCTCCGCCAGCCAGACGGGGAATTCCGCTTCGTCGTCCATGAAGGGCTCCTCTAGAATTACGGACTATGAGTCCCAAAAAGCCTAACACCATTACGGACCACCAGTCCGAAAAGGTTCGGCGGGGGCGCCCCACAGTCCCCCGCGACCGCATCCTGGGCGCCGCCGACGAGCTCCTGGCTGCGTCCACAGCCCCCGGCGCGGTCACGATGGACGACATCGCGGCAGCGGCCGGGGTCGGCAAAGGCACGCTCTTCCGGGCCTTCGGAAATCGGGACGGCTTGCTGGACGCCTTGTTCGCGGCACGCCTGGAACCCTGGCGCGAGGAGCTCCACCGCTCCGGATCCCCGATCGGCCCCGATGTGCCGGCAGCCGACCGGGTCGTCTCGATCCTGGAGCAGCTGCTGAACTTCAAGCTGGAGAACCCGGCCCTGCTCGCGGCACGCGAGATGAACGGCACGAGCCTGCTCTCAGCCCCGCACTACGTGTGGGTCCACGGCGTGTTGCGCGACCTGCTGGAGCAGGCGGGCTTCCAGGCACAGTCGGCGCAATACACCGCTCACCTGCTCCTCGGGGGACTCCAGGTCGAACTCATCACCACACTCAAAGCCTCCGGATGTTCCGAGGCGGACATCAGACACGCACTCGTGAGCACGGCACGCCGCATTCTCGGAATGCCCGCCGCCGCCTGAGCAGCCGTGATGCCCGATTGACCCGGCCGCCCGACCCTGCCCACACAAGCGGCAGAGACGCCGCATCGCCCAACTCATCGGATGACGTACGTAGTCGCCGCGCCCCCGCCGTTGTCGATACGGCGCCGGTGGCGCCGTGAACAATCAGCCCGTGCCGCTGTCGGCGAGGCGCCGGGCGTCCGCGGCGTTCCGTACGGCATCACCGACGACGTAGCTCATGAACGTCGAAGCGTGCCGCTCGGGGACGTCGAGCGCCCCGGATGTGCCGCACGCCTACCTATGATCTCGCGCCGGCTGTACTTCATCTAGGGCTGACCAGCCGAGGAGGAAGACCATTCCCACGATGCCGGCCCTATGGGCTGCGCCGCACGTTGTCCGGCTCTCTCGAACTACTTCCGCAGCTCCCATCCGAGCACAACACTGCATGGCCATGGACATCTGGGTGAACGTCATCGCCGCCAGCAGCGGACTGCTTGGCGCGGTTATCGGCATCGCAGGCACGCTTCTCAGCGAACGGTGGCGCGGGCAGGCCGCGGCGCAGACCGAGCGGCACACTGCCGCTTTCCGCCTTCGAGAGGAACGCAAGGACGTTTTGATCCGGTTCTTCGCGCTCGTCCGGGAGGTTGAACGCTTCGCACAGAGACGCCTTGACGGCGAAGACCTCGATGACGCGCAGGTCGAGGAACTCACCAGCCGACTTTGGCTACTGCACCTGGAGGTGCACATGATCTGCACCCAGCCCATGGACGAAGCTGCGAACGCTCTCACCGAGCGGATGAGCGCCGCCGCATGGAGATCCACCGGCGAGGAGCTCCGGGACTACCTCGGAGATGTTCGGCGGGCGGCCGCTGCTGCCGCACGCGCAGAACTCGGCGTTCCTCCTCTGCCGGATGACGCCAGCCTGCGGACGGCATAACCGATCCCACTGCCGTCGCCGGTCAAAGTGCAGTGGCAAACGGTCAAGGATCAGTGGCCTGGGATACCGCTCGACGTCACCGCGAGGGCCTGCGTCTTTGCCTCGAAAATCGAACATGTGGTCTATTCGGAAGCATGGACCGTGACCGCTTCCCCAGCGACCTTCTCAAAGACCAGACCGCCTGGTACCTCACCTACGACGAACTGGCCGTCACCCCGGCCGAATCGCAAACCGCAGCACGTCGCCGCCTGCTGGAACTCTCCCGCCGCGTCGTGAGGCATCCCTTCTGGGAAACACCAGCCGGAACACCGGCCGCACGGGTGGCCCTCAAAGAGATCGCCCGCGCCCGGACAGAGGCGGGATCGTGACGCGCGGGGAACGAAAGCCTGTCGCTGAGCGGCGCAACGACCTCCTGCGCAGACACCGTGCCTGGATCGCCGAATACGGCGAGAAGCCAACCGTGCGTGAACTCGCAAAGGCCGTGGGGTGCCCTCCCCGTACAACTCCGCGCCTTTTACTCTAACGATCGATACTCTGGCGCTGGACTATTCGCCGCGTCCCGGTGGAGGCAAGGCCATGACGACCTACGAGACACTGCTGGTGGAGCGAGCCGAACCTGGCGTCGCCGTACTGCGACTGAACCGACCCGAGCAGCTGAACGCCCTCAACGTGGTGATGTTTCAGGAGATACGCGAGGCCTGTGCCGCCCTGCACGCCGACGACGACGTCCGAGCCGTGATCCTCACCGGTGCGGGACGGGGGTTCTGTGCCGGGTACGACCTCGAAGAGGCCGAAGAGCTGGCTGCGTTGACCCCGGCGGACATGCTCGCCCGCCAGGATCTGGCCCACGCCGCCATCATGGCCCTGCGTACCTTGCGCCAGCCGGTCATCGCCGCAGTACCGGGGCCGGCGATCGGAGGCGGCCTCAGCCTCGCACTGGCCGCCGACATCCGGCTCGCGGCGTCCGCCGCCCGATTCAGCGCCGCCTTCGTCCGACTCGGCCTGTCCGGCGGTGACATGGGCTGCTCCTGGCACCTGCCACGGGTGGTCGGGGTCGGCACTGCCGCCGAGCTGATGTTCACCGGACGTACCGTAGAGGCCGCCGAGGCACTGGCCCTGGGTCTTGCCAACTCGGTTGTCGTTGAGGCGGAGTTGATACCGAAGGCCCTGGCCATGGCGCGGGCGATAGCGGCGCACTCGCCGTTCGGTATCGCACTGACCAAGCGGGCGCTGTACGCGAACCTGGACGCCCCCTCGCTGTACACGGCCCTCGAAGTCGAGAGTCGCGGGCAGGCGTTCGCCACCCGCGACCCGGACTTCCCCAAGGCCCTCGCCTCGGTCCGCGCACAGCTTCTGCGCCGCGCGGCCGACGACTAGCGCCTGTGGTCGAGGACCACCTTGCCGAAGGCATCGCCCGAGGCGAGGCGCGCGAACGCGGCAATGGCGTCGTCGAAGACGAACTCCGAGTCGATGACCGGCCGGATGCCGCGCCGCGCGCACAGCCGGAGCAAGTCGGCGAGCTCGTCGCGCGAGCCCATCGTGGCGCCGATGACCTCAAGTTGCAGGAAGAACACCCGGCGCAGATCCACCTCCGCGAGATGGCCCGACGTCGTTCCGCTCACCACGATGCGCCCACCCGGCGCGGCACACTTGAGTGAGTGGTCGAAGGTGGCTGCGCCGACGGTCTCCACCACCACGTCCACCCGCTCCGGCAGCCGCGCGCCCGGTTCGAGGGCGATGGCTCCCAGCGCGGCGATGCGCTCGCGCTTGGCGGCACTGCGACTGGTGGCATAGACCCGGGCGCCCAGCGCGCGGGCGAGGACCACCGCGGCGGTGGCCACACCGCCGCCCGCTCCCTGCACAAGCACCGCGCTGTCCGGGGTAATCCGTCCCTGCCTGACGAGCATCTTGTAAGCGGTCAGCCAGGCCGTCGGCAAGCATGCCGCTTCCGTGAAGCTCAGCGCGTCCGGTTTGGGCAGCAGATTGCGGCGCGGTACGTGGACCGTCTCGGCCAGGGTGCCGGGGTGCTTCTCGGAGAGCAGCGAGCGCTTCGGGTCGAGTGTCTCGTCCCCAGAGGTGGCATCCCCGATGACCGCGTGCACGACGACCGCGTTGCCCTCGGGGTCAAGGCCCGCGGCGTCACAGCCGAGGATCATGGGCAGTTGGTCTTCGGCGAGGCCGACGCCACGCAGCGACCACAGGTCATGATGGTTCAGCGCACTGGCGAGCACCCGCACCGGTACCCAGTCGGCGCCCGGCGCCTCGGGGGCCGCAATCGGTCCGAAACTGAGCCCGGACAGCGGATCATCCGAGTTCACTGCTGGGGCGTAGGCGGCACGGATCGTGGTCATGCGATCTCCTTGAGGAGCGCGGCCGGTACGGAGACCGTCCGGGAGCGGAGGAACTCGCCAAGGCTTTTCGCCTGGGCGTCCGGACGAGTGGTCGCGGCCACCCCGGGGGCGATCAGGCCGGCGACGACGAAGTTCAGGGCTCGCAGGTTGGGCAACTCATAGCGGCATACCTCGAGTTCAGCGGCTTCGGGGAGCAGTTGACGAAAGCGCTCGACGGTCAGTTCACCGCGCAGCCAGTCGTACGCGCGCGGGTGCGGCGCCCACACGCCCACATTGGCGTTGCCGCCCTTGTCGCCGGAGCGTGCTCCGCACAGCCGGCCCAGGGGGATCTCGACGACCTCACCGTCGACGGCAATGGGGTGTTCGGCCGGCGCTGACGACGGGGTCGGCGGGGGCGCTGCCGGGCCATGGGGGATGACCTGCTCGGTGCCGTCGGGCAGGTGCACCGTGTGCGAGACGTCTTCGGCCGGGATCAGGGTCGGCCAGTACACGCCGAAGGCGCTGGCCGGGCTGGGCGGCGTGGTGGTGTGGAAGCCGGCGTAACCCCCGAGAGCCAGCTCCCAGGTGGTGTTGGAGAAGTACCGGCCGACCTTGCGCTCGTCGCTGTCCTTCACGGTGATGCGCAGATGCGCCGACGCTTCCTCGTTCCGGTTCGCGTTCACCCGGTCGAAGCGGAGCAGTCGGGCGTCGAACTCCGCGAACTGCGCGGTGCCTCCGAGCTGTTCGGTCAGCAGACTCAACGCGTGCTGGGCCTTCTCCTCGATGTCAAGGCCCGTGATGACGAGGGTCATCGTGTTGCGGTATCCGCCCAGCATGTTGAGCGCGACCTTCAGGGTCGAGGGCGGCGGGCTGCCTTTGGTGTCAGTGACCTGTACGCGGTCGGGGCCGGCCTGCTCGACGCGGGTGGTGTCGAAGTGCGCGACGACGTCCGGGTTGGCGTACGCGGGTGCGCCGATCTCGTACAGCAGTTGCGCGGTGACCGTGCCGGTCGAGACGAGTCCGCCCGTGCCCTCATGCTTGGTGATCACCGAGCTGCCATCCGCGGCGACTTCGGCGATCGGAAAGCCGGGGTAGCGGCGATCGGTGATCTCCTCCAGGAAGCTGTAGTTGCCGCCGGTGGCCTGCGGGCCGCACTCGATGATGTGGCCCGCTGCGACGGCCCCGGCGAGTACGTCCCAGTCATCGCGTTGCCAGCCGTGCCACCAGGCGGCAGGGCCGACGACCAGGCTCGCGTCGGTCACCCGCGGGCAGATGACGATGTCCGCGCCGCCGCCCAGTGCGGCGGTGATGCCCCAGCCGCCCAGGTACGCGTTGGCCGTGACGATCGGCAGGTCGGCCTCGGCCAGCGGTGTGCCGGTGTCGAGGTGGGTGAACTCGTGCCCGGCCGCTTGCAGTTCCGGGATGCGGTCGGCCAGGTCGTCACCGGTGATGTGGGCGATACGCGCGTCCAGCCCGAGGCGGGCGGCGAGTTCGCCCAGCTTGGAGGCCAGGCTCGCCGGATTGAGCCCACCGGCGTTGGCGACGATCTTGATGCCCCGCTCCAGGCATGTGCCAAGGACGTCCTCCATCTGCTGGAGGAAGGTACGTGCATAGCCGAGGGAAGGGTCTTTCCGGCGAGCCTTCCACAGAATCAGCATGGTCAGCTCGGCGAGGTAGTCGCCGGTGAGCACGTCGATCGGTCCATCCAGCATTTCGCGAGCAGCGGCAAGCCGGTCGCCGTAGAAGCCGGAGCAGTTCGCGATACGTACCGGCTGTTCGGGCATCACACCTCCACATAATCTAGGGATAGATATTAGGAGGCTAGAGTATCGAGAGACCTCGCCGCGACCCCGAGGCTCAAGTAGTGAATCGCAATTCACTATGGCATCCTCAATGGTGCGCGGGCGCGCCGCGGCGGCGGGGCCCACCTGGACTGCCGTAGCGCGCCCGCGCACCCGAGGCGGCGATGGCAGACTTGCCGAGTGGCGACTGAGAAACTTCCGCGGCGACACCGCGACCCGGACCGCAAACAGCGCATCCTCGATGCCGCAGCCTCCCTCGGCGCACGCCGAGGATTTCACGCGCTCTCGATGGCGGACATCGGCGCCGAGGCAGGCATCGTGGGATCCGGCATCTACCGCCATTTCGATGGAAAGACCGCCATCCTGGTGGCGATGCTGGAGCAGGTCATGGACCGGCTCGCGGACCGTTCCGCCGAGATCATGGCTGCTGACATCACTGATGCCGAGCGACTGTCTGAACTGGTCAGAGGGCATATCGAGGTCGCCCTTCAGGACGGGGACGTGCTCTCGGTGTACTACCGCGAGTCGCATACCGTCCCTGAGGTCGCCCTGCGTCGGCTGCGTCGCCGACACCGCCTCTACATCGAGGAATGGGTGCACCTGCTGGCTCCCCGGCGCCCGGATCTGGCCGACGCCGAGCTGCGGGTCGCCGTGCACGCAGGGGTCGGCGCGATCCAGTCCATCCTGAACTACCAGAGCGGCATCGCGGACGCGCGCGCCGCCGAGCTGCTCGAGACGATGGCACACGCTTGTCTCGGAACGACGCCCGCGTCTACGGTTAGTGAATTCTCATTGACTAACTAGGGCGCCTGCCTGTGAGAGCCACGCGCCCGAGGGAGCTGTGAACCCATGCTGGCCGACCTCTCTGCCCACCTCGAAGCAACGCCTCGCCAGATTGCCGCCTCAGCGGCCGCCGCCGAAGAGGGTCGCTACGACGGCTTCGGCGTTCCCGAGACCCGGCACGACGTATTCACGGGCCTCGCCCTCGCCGCCGCCGCGACCGACCGCATCTGCCTGCAGTCCGAGATCGCCGTCGCCTTCGCCCGCAACCCCATGTCCGTGGCCGTCCTGGCCAACGACATTCAGCTGATCTCCGGCGGTCGCTTCAGGCTCGGCCTTGGCTCGCAGGTCAAAGCGCACATCGAGCGCCGCTTCGCCATGCCATGGAGCCGCCCAGCCGCACGTATGGAGGAGTTCGTCGTCGCGATCCGGGCCATCTGGCACGCCTGGGCGACCGGTGAACGCCTCACCTTCCGAGGCGAGTTCTACCAGCACACCCTCATGACGGACTTCTTCAGTCCCGGCCCGAACCCGCACGGCAATCCGCCCGTCATCCTGGCTGCCGTCGGTGAACGCATGACCCAGGTCGCGGGACGCGTCGCTGACGGAATGCTCTGCCACAGCTTCACGACACCGCAGTACGTGAGCGAGCGCACCCGCCCCACCCTGCGCGAGGCGCGCGGGAGCCTGGACGGCTTCACCCTCGGCCTGCCCGCCCTGATCATCCTCGGCGCCGACGAGAAGGAACGCGCTGACGCCGAGGCCGCCGTGCGCGCCCAGATTGCCTTCTACGGCTCCACCCCGGCGTACCGCCCAGTGCTCGAACTGCACGGCTGGGAAGACCTCAACGACCGGCTCAACACCCTTTCCCGTCGGCAGGCCTGGAGCGAGATGGCCGATGCGATCGATGACGAGGTGCTCGACGCTTTCGCGGTCGCCGGGACCGCGGGCGAGGTCGCACATGCGCTGCACTCCCGCTTCGGCGGCCTCGTCGACCGTGTGTCGCTGTACACCCCCTACGACGCCGATCCCGCTCAACTAGCCGTAACAGCCAGGGCGTTGCGCAGCATCTGCTGACCGGAGCCCGGCGGAAGCGTCCACCCGACAGCGCCGGCGCAAGTCATTGACAACCAAATAGTCTAGGCCCCTATTATCGAGCTATGGATGAAACAGTTGTGGTGGTTTCCGCCGTACGCACAGCTATCGGCCGCCGCGGACGCGGCCTGGCCGACGTGCACCCAACCCGGCTGCTCGGCAGTGTCCAGCGGGCAGCCCTCGCCGAGGCGGGCCTCGACCCGCATCTGGTCGGGCAGGTCGTCGGCGGAGTCGTGGCCCAGGTCGGGGAGCAGGCGTTCAACGCGGCGCGCACCGCCTGGCTGGCGGAGGGCCTGCCGCAGGGGGTAGCGGCCACCACGGTCGACGCGCAGTGCGGTTCCTCCCAGCAGGCGCTCACCCTCGCGACCGGTCTTGTCGCCTCCGGCATCACGGACGTGGCGCTCGCCTGCGGCGTCGAATCCATGAGCCGCATCCCGATCGGCTCGAACTTCCGCAAAGACTTCGACCTGGGCCGACCGGTCCCGAAGGCGTACCAGCAGCACTACGAGTTCCTCAACCAGTACCAGGCGGCCGAGCGCATCGCCGAGCACTACGGCATCACCCGCAGACGCGCGGACGAACTCGGCGTCACCTCGCAGGAGCGCGCCGCGCACGCCTGGGCCGAGGGCCGCTTCGACAGCCAGATCGTGAAACTGGAGGTGGAGACCGAAGACGGCCGAGCCGTCGCCTTCTCTCGGGACGAGGGCCTGCGCGCGACCACCCTGGAGGGCCTTGCCGGTCTCAAGCCCGCCGTCGACGGCGGCATCCACACCGCCGGCACGGCATCGCAGATCTCCGACGGCGCCAGCGCGGTACTCCTGACCACCGAGCGCCGGGCGCGGGAGCTCGGCCTCACTCCGCTGGCCCGCGTGGTCGACTCGCTCCTCATCGGGGTCGATCCGGTGATGATGCTCCTCGGCCCGCACACGGCGGCGCCCAAGCTGCTCGAGCGCAACAACCTGACCATCGACGACGTCGACCTGATCGAGATCAACGAGGCCTTCGCGTCAGTCGTCCTGTCCTTCCAGGACGAGACCAAGGCCGACCCGGCGAAGATCAACCCCAACGGGGGCGCCATCGCCCACGGCCACCCCCTCGGCGCCACCGGGTGCGTACTGACCACCAAGGCAGTGCATGAGCTCCGGCGCACCGGAGACCGCTATGGCCTGGTCACCATGTGCTGCGGCGGCGGCGTGGGCACCGCGACGCTCCTCGAACGACTCTGAGCCACTGGACGTACGACTCCGCTCGACCCGAATCCGCACGAGTGCAGAGAGCTGGCCAGCGTGAACTACGAAGACATCACCTACGAGGTCGACGGACCGTCGGCCGTCGTCACCATCGACCGGGCCGACCGGCTCAACGCCTTCCGTGCCAAGACCATCGAAGAGCTGATCCACGCCTTCAAGCGCGCCTGGGCCGACACCGACGTCCGCGGCATCATCCTCACCGGTGCCGGTGAGCGTGCCTTCTGTGTCGGTGGCGACGTCAAGCAGCGCACCGAGACCGGTGATTACGGCCCCAGTGAGAACGGGCTGTTCGAGGCGACGTACCTGCACCGCCTGATCCGCGACGTGCCCAAGCCGGTGATCGCGGCCGTCAACGGGATCGCGATCGGCGGCGGTCACGTCCTGCACGTCATCTGCGACCTGTCCATCGCCGCCGAGCACGCGAAGTTCGGGCAGGCGGGACCGCGCGTCGGATCTTTCGACGGCGGCTTCGGCTCCGCGTACCTGGCCCGGGTCGTGGGCGAGAAGCGCGCCCGGGAGATCTGGTTCCTGCTGCGGCAGTACGACGCGGCGAAGGCCGAGCAATGGGGCCTGGTCAACAAGGTGGTCCCGAGCGCCGAGCTGCTGCCCGAGGCGAAGGCCTGGGTCGCGGAGATCGCCCAGTACAGCCCCACGGCGCTGCGCTTTCTCAAGCACTCGTTCAACGCCGACACCGACCACCAGGGCGGCCTGTCCCAGCTCGCCCAGGCGGGCCTGGATGTCTTCTCCGTGACCGAGGAGGCGAAGGAGGGCGCCAACGCCTTCGCCGAGAAGCGCAAGCCGGACTTCGGCAAGTACCAGATCTGACCGCCTCCAGGTATCAGATCTGACCGTTCCGACCGTCTCGAGAAGGACATCACCGTGAGCATTTCCATCGACCTGTCCGGTCAGGTCGCCGTCGTCACCGGCGGCGGCAGCGGTATCGGCGAGGCCATCGCCAGGACCCTCGCCGAGGCGGGCGCCGCAGTGGCCATCGCGGACCTGTCGCCGCAGGCCGCCGATCGGGTGGCCAAGGAGATCGAGGCCGTCGGCGGCCGCGCCCTCGGCGTGCCGATGAACATCGCCGACCGGGCGTCCATCGACGCGGCCCTGACCACCGTCCGTACCGAACTCGGCCCCGTATCCCATCTGGTGAACAACGCGGCCGCATGGGCCGTCAAGCTCTTCGCCGACCACACCCCGGAGGAAGTCGAGCGGGTCGTCGGCGTGACCCTCAACGGCACCATGGCCGTCACCCAGGCCGCGCTCGAGGACATCACCGCCCAGCAGGGCAGCATCGTCGTGATCGCCTCGGACGGAGCACGCATCGGTGAGCGCTACATGAGTGCCTACACAGCCGCCAAGGCAGGCCTGTTGGGCTTCAGCAAATCGCTTGCCCGCGAGGTGGGCCGCAAGGGCGTCAACGTCAACGCGATCGCCCCCGGTACCACCAACACCCCCGGCGGCGCCGGGTTCATCGAGCAGGCAGGCGGCGCCGAGAAGCTCGCCAAGGCCTACCCGCTCGGTCGGATCGGCGAGCCGCAGGACATCGCCAACGCCGCCCTCTTCCTCGTTTCCCCGCTCTCGTCGTGGATCACAGGCCAGGTCCTGTCGGTCAGCGGCGGCTTCACGATGGTGTGATCCCCATGACGAACATGACGAACCTCAGCTTTGCGGGCGATGTCGCCCTGGTCACCGGCGCCGGACGGGGCATCGGCCGGGCGCACGCCGTGGAACTCGCCCGGCGCGGGGCGCGCGTCGTCGTCAACGACCTCGGTGGCCGGGTCGACGGCGCGGACGGCGCCGAGGACCCGGCCGCCGATGTGGTCGCCGAGATCGAGGCAGCCGGCGGGCAGGCCGTGGCCAACCACGACTCGGTCGCCACCCCGGAGGGCGGCGCGGCCATGGTGGCTCAGGCCGTCGACGCCTTCGGCCGTATCGACATCGTGGTCAACAACGCGGGCATCCTGCGCGACAAGAGCTTCGGCAAGCTCACTGCCGACCTGGTCGACCCCGTCCTCGACGTCCACCTGCGCGGGGCGTTCCACGTCACCATCCCGGCCTGGGCGCACATGAAGGCCCAGGGCCACGGTCGCATCATCAACACCAGCAGCGGCTCCGGCCTCTTCGGCAACTTCGGTCAGGCCAACTACGGTGCCGCCAAGGCCGGACTCGCCGGACTCACACGGGTGCTGGCGGTCGAGGGCCGCAAAGCGGGCATCCACGTCAACGCCATCGCCCCGGCCGCCCTCACCCGCATGACCGAGGACATCCTGGGCGACAACGGCCACTTGCTCTCCCCCGAATCGATCGCCCCCGTAGTGGCCTTCCTCGCCAGCCGCGCGTGTGAGCTGAACGGCCAGATCCTCTCGGTCGGCGGCGGTCACGTCGCCGCGGTCCTGACGACCGAGACCCAGGGCATCACGGAGAAGGAGCTGACCGCCGAGGCGGTACGCGACCGACTCGGCGAGATCTTCGACACCGAGGGCGCCTTCACCCCGCGCCATCTGGGCGACGAGCTCAAGGAACTGGTCGCGGCCCTGAAGAAGGTCTCCTCGTGATCTCCTTCGAGTTCACCCGGGAACAGGAGGACTTCCGCCGGGAGCTGCGCCGCTTCGCCGAGAGCGAGCTGGCACCGAAGTACACCGAGCGGGCGGCCAAGGCGGAGTTCAGCTGGGAGGCCCACCGGCAGCTCGCCGAGCTCGGCGTACTGGGCATCGGACTGCCGGAGAAGTACGGCGGTACCGGCGAGGCCGACCCGGTCAGTCTCGGCATCGCCACCGAGACCCTCGCGTACGGTGACGTCAACGTCGCCGCAGCGCCCGTCCAAGTGGGTCTGGTGGCCGCCCAGTTGGCCGTCCAGGGCCAGCCGGGTGTGGCGCAGACGTATGTACCCCGGCTGATCGCAGGCGAGATCGTGGCCGCGATCGCCGTGACCGAGCCATCCGCCGGCTCGGACGCCTCGAGCCTGCGCTGCCAGGCCCGCCCGGTCCCCGGCGGCTGGAAGCTCACCGGCGAGAAAATCGCCATCACCCACGCCACCACCGCCGAGATCGCCCTCGTCTACGCCCGCCGGCCGGGCAGCCAGGGACACCGCGGCATCAGCTGTTACCTCGTCCCCCTGGGGACAGAGGGGGTGACCCGCGGCGCCATGCCCGGCATGGGGTGCCTGCCGCTCGGATGGGGCACCCTCTCCTTCACCGATGTGTTCATCCCCGACGACCACTTGGTGGGCGAGGAGGGCCTCGGCTTCGCCGGAGCCATGCACCACTTCGACTTCAGCCGGCCGGCCCTCGGCCTGCTGTGCCTGGGCGCCGCCCAGGCCAGCATCGACGAAGCGGCAGCGTGGGCGAGCGAGCGTGAGGCCTTCGGCCGCCCCATCGCCGCCTTCCAGGGCGTGTCCTTCCCACTCGCCGAACACGCCACCTACCTGGAGGCCGCCCGCTGGCTCTGCTACCGATCCCTGTGGATGCGGCAGACGGGCCGGCAGCACACTGACCTGGCCGCCATGAGCAAGTGGTGGCCACCCCAAGTCGCCAAGGAAGCCATCGAGACCGCCTGGGTGACCCACGGCAACCTCGGTTACTCCACCGAGCTGCCCCTGCAGCAGCGCTACCGGGACGTGGCCGGCTACCTGGTGGCCGACGGCACCGCGGCGATCCAAAAACGCATCATCGCCACCACGATGCTCGGCAGGGCGGCCGCACGGTGACCGGAGCGGTGACCAGGGTCGGCATCTCCATCCACGACAGCCTGTTCGTCGCCGACCCGGCGCGGCGACGCGGGCTGCTCGACCTCGCCGTGCAGGCCGGCCTCGACCACTTCTGCGTCGCCGACCATGTCAGCTTCCACGACGGCACCGGCTTCGACGGCCTCACAGCGGCCGGCGCCGCCCTGTGCAGCCAGGACGCACTCCCCCTCCTGGTCGGCATCTACCTCCTCGGCCTGCGCCACCCCATGCTCGCCGCACGTCAGCTCGCCTCACTCAGCCAGCTGGCACCCGGCCGCCTCGTACTCGGCGTCGGCGTCGGCGGCGAGGACCGCCGGGAAATCAGCAACAGCGGCGTCGACCCGGCCACGCGCGGCCGCCGCCTGGACGAAACCCTTCTTCTGATGCGACGGCTCGCCACCGGCGAAGTGATCGACCACAAAGGGGAGTTCTTCACCCTGGAGCAAGCGAGCATCCGGCCGGCCCCCGAGCCACCGGTGCCGCTGGTGATCGGCGGCAGGGGCGAGGCGGCCATCCGCCGCACCGCCCGGTATGGCGACGGCTGGCTCGGCATCTTCTGCACCGCCCGGCGCTTCGCCCAGACCCGCGAGGCGATCGCCGAGGCCGCAGCCGCCCACGGTCGTGCCATTCCCGGCTGGTACGGACTCAACGTATGGTGCGGACTCGACCGGGAGGCGGCCCGCGCACGCGAGCTCCTCGACCAGCGGCTGCGGGCTCTGTACTGCCTGCCGTACGAGAAGTTCCAGCACGTCGCCCCGGTCGGCACGCCCGCGCAGGTCGCCGAGTGGCTGGCGCCCTTCGTCGGCCAGGCGGAGCACATCACCCTGGTGCCGGCCTCCTCCTCACCGGAGGCGGGAATCGAGCACGCAGCACAGGTGCGTGAGCATCTGCGGGCCGGCGCGTCAGCAGGCCTAAACTGATGTGTCGGCGCCGAAGGCGAGAGTGGCGAAGACCGGCAGTCGCCACGTGGCGGCAGGCCTCGATCAGAAAGCGGGAACGCCTTGTCTCCGAGAACCCAGTCGGACTCCGTCACGTGGATGCGAGAGCAGTGGGCGGAGCACGGCGAGAGCGGTCCGGCGCAGTTCGCCGCCATGGCTTCGCTGCTGCGTACGACAGCGGTGGTGACCGCCGAGATCGACCGGGTCCTCAAGCGGCACAAGCTCACCCGCACCGCGTATCTGGTCATGGTGACCCTGCAGATGTCCCGTGACATGTCCCGGCCCCTCGGCCAGCTGAGCAAGGCGCTCCTGGTGCACCCCACGACGGTCACGATGGTCATCGACCAGCTGGAGGACGCGGGTCTCGTGGTCAGGCAGCCGCATCCCTCCGACCGTCGCACCATCCTCGCCTCGCTCACCGGCAAGGGCCTGGAGCGCGTCAAGAAGGCCAACGCGGCGCTGGGCGAGATGGGCTTCGGCCTGAACGGCACGGACGACGCAGCCGCTGACCATCTGGCGGACGAACTGCGCAAGGTACGCGAGGCACTCGGCGACTTCGGCTGATCGCAGTACGCAACGCGGCCCGTGCCATCGGACGGCGGCACGGGCCGTTGTGCTGCCCTGCCACCACCCATATCCATCTAGCGCAAGAGTGTCGAGGCATCGATAGTCGAGTACTAGACTTCCTGCCTGTTTCGGGCGTATAACAGAGCCACTTCATACGGCCTCGGATTCACCCTGAGAGGTGTCCACGTGAGTGTCCAAGTGCAAGCTCCCCGCCCCGAGGACCGGTACGACGAGGCGACGATCGCCGACTTCCGTGCCCAGGGTCACTGGCGGGACGACATCCTGAACGCATACATCGACCAGTGGGCGGCCGAAGGCCCGGACCGGGTCATGGTCACGGACGGATACGGCTTCCTGACCGCCGCACAGCTGCAGAGCAGCGCCTACCGGCTCGCCAGGGCGATGAAGGACCTCGGGGTCACGGCCGGCGATCGTGTGCAGGTCCAGCTGCCGAACTGGAGCGAGTTCGTCATCGCGTACGTCGCGATCGCCCGCATCGGAGCAGTCCTCGTCCCCACCATGCCGATCTACCGGCATGACGAGGTCGGCCATGTCCTCAAGGACTCCGGGGCGAAGGTGTCGATCATCCCGGGAGAGTTCCGCAAGTTCGACTACCCGGCGATGCTGGCAGAGATCCGTACCTCCTGTCCCGGTCTGGAGCACGTCATCACGGTGCGCTCCGGACCGCGCGCGGACATGCTGCGTCTCGAGGACCTCATCACCGGCGACGACCTTCCCACCACCGACGAACTGGGCACGCCGCCGTCCGCCGACGCGCCGCACTGCATCATCTACACCTCGGGCACCGAGTCCCGCCCCAAGGGCTGCCTGCACACCCTGAACACACTGACCTACACCGTGCACGCCCTCGGTGGAACAGTGCTGGGCCTGGGCGCCGACGACGTGATGTTCATGCCGTCCCCCGTCACCCACGCCACCGGCCTCGCCATGGGAGTCGCCGCCCCGCTGATCCTCGGCAGCGGCATACACCTGATGGACGCCTGGGAGCCGAAGGAGGGCCTGCGCCGCATCGCCGAGCACGGCTGCACCGCCAGCATGACGGCGACCCCCTTCGTGCAGATGGCACTTGAGGCGCTGCAAGAGTCACCGCAGGCCGCACAGCAGCTCACATCGATGAGCCGCTGGCTGTGCGCCGGCGCGCCGATCCCGGAGACGATGCTGCAACGATGGTCGGAACACCTGCCCCGATGCACGCTGCTGCCGGTCTACGGTCGCTCCGAGGGACTCCTGGTGACCGCCTGCTCCATCGGCGACACCGCGGACGAGATCCTCTCCTCCGACGGCCGGCCCCTGCCCGGCGTACTCCTGGAGATCCGCGCCCCCGACGGAAGTAAGGCCCCCGCGGGGCAAGAGGGCGAAATATGCCACGGCGGCCCCGGCCTGATGCTCGGCTACTGGAACAACCCGAACCTCACCGACGCCGCCATCGACAAGCGCGGAATCTCGGCATCCGGCGACCTCGGACGGCTCGATGACGCGGGCTATCTCCGTGTCACCGGCCGGATCAAGGACCTGATCATCCGCGGCGGCACCAACATCTCCGCCGCCGAGGTGGAGAACCACCTCATCACGCACCCGCACATCGCCATGGTCGCGGTCGTGGCGGCCCCCGATGCGAGGCTGGGCGAGAAGGCCTGCGCCTTCATCGTCCCCCGCGTCCACGGCCAGGCCCCCACGCTTGAGGAGCTCACCACCTACCTGCGCGACGAACGCCGGATAGCGATACAGAAGCTGCCCGAGATGCTCTGCGTCGTCGATGAGATCCCCATGACGGCGAGCGGGAAGATGCAGAAGTTCGCGCTCCGCGAGCGGGCACGCCAACTAGCCGCTGACTAACGAAGAGTTGACGATGACTACACCACGCCGCTTTACCTTCACCGGCCGGGACGGCACCCAGATCGTCGCCTTCCGGTGGGAGCCGGCCGGAACACCGCGCGCGATCGTGCAGATCACCCACGGCGTCGGAGAGTACGTTCGCAGATACAGCCACGTCGCCGCCTCCCTGGTGGCCGCGGGGTACGCGGTGCAGGGCCAGGACCACCGCGGCCATGGCGCCACGGCCGGCTCCGAGGAGGCGCTCGGCCAGATCGGCGCCGCCGGCTGGACGGAGCTGGTGCACGACATCGGAGAGTTGGCCGCGCTGGGCCGCCAACAATGGCCGGGTGTACCGCTGTTCCTGCTGTCGCACAGCCTGGGGTCGTTCGCCACCCAGCAGTTCCTGCTCCACTCCAGCGACAGAGTGGACGGCGTGGTGCTCACCGGGACCAGCGCGCTCGATCTGCTGGAACCGGCCCTTGACCTGGACGCGGAGATCGACCTCTCGGCATTCAACGCCGGGATCGAGCCGGCCCGTAACGGCTTCGACTGGATCTCCCGCGACGACGGCATCGTCGACGCCTACCTCGGTGACCCCTACTGCGGGTTCGGCCTCGATCCTGAGGGGATGAAGGCGATGGTCGCCGGTGCCCGCGCCGTCGCAGCCCCGGAACGGATGGCGCAGGTACGCGCGGACCTTCCCCTGGCCGTCATGGTCGGCGGCGCCGATCCGGTCGGCGGTCACGGCGAGCTCGTCAAAGCGCTTGTGGACCGCTACCGCACGGCCGGTCTCACGGATGTGTCGCTGCGCGTCTACGAGGGTGCCCGCCACGAAATCCTCAACGAGACGAATCGCGCCGAAGTGATCAACGACATTCTGGGGTGGCTCAATAGCCACACCCCCACCGCAGATTGACGCCGCAATGCCCGGAGCTCCTGGCAGGACGCATGAACGACGTGGGCCGGTGCCGCCCTGCGGATTCGCGGTGGCCCACCTGTGACTGTCGCGTCTTGCCCTGATCAGGCGCCCCTGATCAGGGCACTGCTGGCCCGCCGTTGGGAGTGTCAGTGTGTTCCGGCGCGCAGAGTGAAGCCGCCGTCGACGGGCAGGGTGACGCCTGTGATGAAGGCGGAGGCGTTCGAGGCGAGGAAGAGTGCTGCTTCGGCGACGTCCTGGCTGGTGCCTTGATGGCCCATGGGGACGAGGCTCGCCCGTTGCGCCGCGACGTCTTTGCGGTCGGTGCCGCTGGAACGGGCGACGGAGTCCACGCCCATGGGGGTGTCCATCATCCCCGGAGCGATGGCGTTGACGCGGATGCCGTGCGGGGCGTACTCCAGCGCGAGGCTACGGGTCATGGAATGGACCGCGGCCTTGGAGGTGGTGTAGGCGATGGCCTCGCCGCCGGCGAGCAGTCCCGCCATGGAGGAGATGTTGATGACGGCGCCGCGGCCGCGCTCACGCATATGCGGTAGGACGTATTTGCAGGTGAGCCACATGCCGGTGAGGTTGACCTCGAAGCCGTGACGCCAGGTGGCGGAGGGGAGTTCCTCGGTGCGCCCGCCGGGCACGATGCCGACGTTGTTGTGGAGCACGTCGATCTGTCCGTAGGCGTCGAGGGCGGCCCGGGTCAGATCGGCGCAATCCTCCTCGACGGTGATGTCGGCGCGGTGGGGCCGGGCGGTGCCGCCGTCCTTGCGGATGAGCGCGGCGGTTTCCTCGGCTGACTTCTCGTCCCGGTCGACGACCAGGACGCGTGCGCCTTCACGGGCGTAGGTCAGGGCGGCGGCGCGTCCGTTGCCCATGGTGGCGCCCGGGGTCTGTCCGCCGCCGACGACAACGGCGACTTGGTCGCGCAGACGTGTGCTCACGGCTGCTCCTTCCTGTCCGGCGGGGGTGCCGCACTGTTGGTCGGGGTGTTAGCCAGGCCGGTCACCTGTTCGTAGCCGGTGTCGTGGCCGGTGGCCGTGTCGACGGCCGCGTCGAAGGACGTGGCCAGAGGCCACCCGGCGTAGTAGGCGATCTGAACGGCCATTTCGCGCAGTTCGGCCTCGGTGAGGTCACTGCAGGCCAGGGCGGCCCTGATGTGCAGTGGTGCGTGCAGGCGGTCCTGTCCCAGGACGGCCAGGACAGTGAGGGTGATCAGCCGTCGATCGCGCCGGGAGAGTCCGGGGCGGTCCCACAGGTCACCGAAGATGTGTTGGGCGGACAGGCCGCCGAGCGAGGCGGACGACGTGGCCGGCGGAAGCGGGCATTGCATGACCTCGGCCATGGCGGCCCATCCCCGCGCGGCGCGCTGCTGCGGTGTCTCGGCGACTCCGGCATCGTCAGGGGCGCTCACCAGGTCACCGGCAGTTCTTCGAGCCCGTAGGTCAGGGCGTCGTCGTGGAAGTGCAGTTCGCTTTCGTCCACGGCCAGGCGCAAGGCGGGGTAGCGGTGGAAGAGGCGTGGCCAGGCTTCCTGCATCTCGACGCGGGAGAGGTTCTGGCCCAGGCACTGGTGGATGCCGAAGCCGAAGCCGATGTGCTTGCGCTCCACGCGGGTGAGATCGAGCTCCTCCGGGGCGGCGAAGACGTCGGGGTCGCGGTTGGCGGCGGGCAGATTGCAGATGACGCCCTCGCCGGCCTTGATCAGTACGCCGCCGATCTCGGTGTCCTGAAGGCAGACGCGCCGCGGTTCGGTCTGCACCATGGACCAGTACCGCATCATCTCCTCGGTGGCCGTGCTCTGATATTTCTTCGGGTCCGAGAGGAGGATGGCGCGCTGCTCGGGCTCGCGCAGCAGAGCGAGAATGCCGAGGCCGATCATGTTCGCCGTGGTCTCATGTCCGGCGGCGATGACGAGGACGCCCAGGCCGACGGCCTGCTCGAAGCCAAGGACGCCCTTCTCGTCGACCCAGGTGTTGACCAGGCGGGAGAGCAGCCCGTCATCGGGATCGCTGCGCTTGTCGGCCATGGTGCGGCTGAGGGTGTCCAGCATCGTGCGGTGCGCGGCGAGCTTCTCCTCTTTGGGAAGGCTGAGCTGCACCACCTTTTTCGAGGACTCGTGGATGATGTGCCGCCACTCGGCCGGAACGCCGAGGATCTCGCAGATGACCAGGGTGGGCAGAGCCAGGGCGTACTCCTCGATGAGATCGACGGGCCTGCCCTTGGCCGGCAGCTCGTCCAAGAGCTGGTCGATCAGTTCGACGATGCGGGGGCGCAGCGCCTCGGAGCGCTTGGCGGTGAAGTCGGGGTTGAGGATGCGGCGGATCGGCAGGTGTTCGTCGCCGTCCTTGCGGAAGAAGATGCCGCCCTCGACGACAGGCTGGGCGCTGGAGGTGTTGGGGAAGCCGGGGAGGGTGACATCGGCGCCGAACCGGCCGCCCGGGCTGAGAACCTGCTGGACCTGGTCGTGGCGGGTGATCAGCCAGGGACGGGTGCCGTTCCAGATGGTGACCCGGCGCGGTGCGCCGGCCTCACGGAAGGCAGTGGCGGTCTCCGGCGGAGCGAAGGGGCAGCCGCGGGTGAGAGGGAAAGCGGTGGCTTGTGCCGAGGTGTCCGTGGACATGCGTGTCCTTCAGGTGGGGGGAAGTCTTAGCCGGCGAGGGGAAGGCCCTGACGGGCCTGCTCCCATGGGGCGCGGGCGGCCACCAGGGGCCGCAGGGCGCGTAGTGGGCGGATCATGCCGATGCCCAGGGCTGCGGTGACATGACCGTGGCGCAGGTACAGCGCGGTGAACTTCCGCTCGTGCAGGCTGCCTTCGACGATGTGCATCGCGTCGGCGCCACGGGTACGGCCGTAGATCTGGATCTTCAGGTCGTACTGGTCGGACCAGACGTAGGGCACCGTGTGAAAGGCGGTCGCGGCGGGCCCGGCGAGGATGTTCCGGGCGACGGTCAGGCCCTGCTCGGTGGCGTTGGTGCGGTGCTCGATCCGCAGGCGTTCGCCCGAGTCGGCGTCCGGCCAGGAGGCGACGTCACCGGCGGCCCACACGCCGTGGCCTGCGTGCAGGAACGCGTTGCAGTCGACACCGTTGGTGAGCGACAGGCCGCTGCCGGCGAGCCAACCGGTGTTGGGCCTCGCTCCGATGCCGATCAGGACAGCTCCCGCAGGCAAGATGCGGCCGTCGTCAAGACGTACGCCGGCGGTCCGCCCGCTCTCGGTGATCACTTCCCTCACCAGTGAACCGGTCACTACCCGCACGCCGTGCTCGCGGTGCACCGCTGTCAGCATCCCGCCGACTTCCGCGCCGACGGCGTCCGAGAGGGGCGCGTCCTGGTCCGTGACGAGCGTGACCTCGCAGCCAAGCCCGCGCGCCACCGCCGCGGCCTCCGCGCCCACGAACCCGCCGCCCACGATCACCAAGTGCGGGCGGGCGGCGAGTTCCGCACGCAGCGCCAGGGCGTCTTCCACCGTGCGCAGGGTGTGCACCCCGGCCACACCCTCGGTGCCGGGCAGCGTGCGGGCCGAGGCGCCGGTGGCGACGACCAGTTGCGTGTAGGTCACCTGGCGGTCGTCGGCAAGACGGACGCTGCGGCCCTCGGTATCCAGGGCGACCGCCTCCGCGCCGAGCAGGTGATCCGCCTGAAGACCGGTGTACGTCTCGGGGGTGCGCAGGTACAGCTTTTCCGGCTGCCAGGCACCGCTGAGCAGCTGCTTGGACAGCGGGGGCCGGTCATAGGGCAGATGCGGCTCACCGCCGACCAGTGTCAGCGAGCCCTCGTAGCCGCCGCGTCGCAGCCCCTCCACGGTGGCCAGACCCGCCGCCGAGGCGCCGACCACGACGATTCCGGCGGACACGGTCATACGTGGATCTCAATGGCGGCGGCCGGGCAGACGGACGCGGCCTCACGGGCGGCGTCCTGCTGCTGCGAGGGCGGCTCGGCGTCCAGCAGGACCACCACCCCGTCCTCGTCCCGCTGGTCGAAAACCTCCGGCGCGACCAGCACACACTGCCCTGCACCGCAGCATTTGTCCTCGTCGATCGTGATGTGCATGCGCGTTTCCATTCAGAACAGGGCACGGCGGCGCACCGGCAGGGAGCGTCCCGCGCCGTAACTTTACGAGTATTTATTTACACCTGATTAGCTACTGCCGTAAAGCGTTGGGGCCGTCGCGGTCGACGTCCGTGGCACCCGGAACAAACACTGTGCGAGGCTGGCAAACATGGCCGACCGCACCCGAAGCCCCTCGCCGCCCGAGGAGCCCGCCCTCAGACGCAGACCCCGTAACGCCCGGGGCGAGGGAGACAAACTCCGCGAGGAGATCCTGCAGGCGACGCTCCGGCTCATCGCGGACGAATCCCGGATGCAGATCGTGCCGTTGTCCCTGCGAGAGGTGGCCCGGGAGGCAGGAGTCACCGCACCGGCCATCTACCTGCACTTCGCGGACAAGGAGGAGCTGTCGATCGCGGCCGTACGACGGCTATTCGAGCAGCTCCTCGACGCGATGGACCGGGTGGAGGAAGACTCACACGAGCTTCCACCGGACCGGCGACTGGCCGAACTCGCCCACGTCTACTGCCGGTTCGCCGAGCAGAATCCGCTGTACTTCCGCGTCATGTTCGGTGACCACGACCGGCATCAGAACGAGATGGCACTGCTCGCGGATCGCTGGCGGACCGCCGTCACGCGACTGGCGGCGACAGGCATGCGTCTGACACAGACGCCCGAAGCGGCTGCCGTGTCAGTGTGGTCGGCCGTGCACGGCCGCATCCTGCTCAGGAACAGCGCGGGCCAAGTATGGAACCTGGGCGACGTGCACGACTTCGTCGAGGAACTCACCCGCTCCATCACCACGGCCGATGGCGGCCCACGCGGCTAGGGCGTGTCCGCGAAGTCGTTTGATTGTTCATCCTCGGCGCGAGCGGGGCGACGGAGTGCTTGGCGCCACAAGCTGGGAACGAGTAGAGCGACGCATCATCACCGATCGGAGGCCCATGCCGCACAACGAAGAAGGAGACAGCCCTGCCGCCCTCCTGCCCCTGCTGCGCACCTGTGTGGACCGGCTGCTCTCGACCGCGGCGACGCTGTCGGACGAGGACGTCAAGGCCCTCTCCCTGCTGCCCGGCTGGTCTCGCGCCCACGTCTTGACGCATCTCGCCCGCAGCGCCGACTCGCGCACCCGGCTGCTCACCTCCGCCCGTACGGGCACCGACCTGCCGCAGTACGCCAACGATGAGCAGCGGGAACGGGAAATCGAGGAGGGCGCCGGACGGCCCGCCGACGCCCTCCTCGACGACATGGACAGCGCGCTGCACCGCTTCCTCTCCGCAGCCGACGACCACCCCCCACACGCCTGGGACGTGCCGGTGCGCTGGCTCGGGGCCGGTGTGCGGCCGGTGCGCGGTGCCGTCGCCAGCATGCTGCGCGAGGTGGAGGTGCACCACACCGACCTGAACGCCGGCCACACTCCGGCCCATTGGCCCGCCTCCTTCACCCGCCGCGAGCTGGACGCGACCACCGCGAAACTGCGCACCAACCCCCACGCGCCGCCCATGACGTTGTGCGCCGACGAGGACCAGGTCCCACGGGTACTCGGCAACGGGCCAGGGCCGCGTGTGAACGGCCCAGCAGCCGAACTGCTCGGCTGGCTCACCGGGCGGACCGACGGCCACACGCTGAGCATCGAGCCGCGAGGTCCTTTGCCGCCGCTGCCGACCTGGCGCAGCTGACCGATCGTGGCTCGCCCCAACCGGGCCGGGACGGAGCTCACCATGACCGCCGCCCATCCGGACCGAGCCAACGCCAGGGACCCGGAACTCATCGCGATACTCGGCGCGTTCGTGCTCAACGGCGCTCTGCTTGGCTCGTGGGCCCCTCGGGTGCCGGCACTGGCCGCGCAGATCGGTGCGGATAAGGGTGCGCTGGGACTGTCCCTGCTCGGTGCCAGCGTAGGGATGATCGCCGCTTCGATTCTCGCCGGTCGACTGTGCGCGGCGTTTGGCGCTCGTATCGTGATGACGGTGTCCGGCGTTGCCGGGTCCGCGATGCTTCCGGTGCTGGGGCTGGCGAGGTCGCCCGCGATGCTCGGCCTGCTGCTGCTCGTGCTCGGCGCCATGGTCGGCGGGATGGACGTGGCAATGAACGTGGCCGGCGTGACCGCGACCCGGCGAACCGGACGGGCGATCATGCCGCTTTTTCACGCAGCCTTCAGTTTCGGCACGCTGGCCGGTTCAGTCAGCGCTGCGGTCGCGGCCTGGCAAGGACTGGCACCCAGCCGTCATTTCCTCATCGTCGCGGTGGTCTGCGGCGTTGTCACCATCAGCATCGCCCGCTGGATTCCCGTGGAGAAACGACTGAGAGTGTCCGCTGAGGTCGGGCACGCCGAGCGGGCCCCGTTCAGGCGACCGGCGCTGTGGCTGCTCGGCGGCGTGGCACTGTGTGCCTCGATAGCCGAAGGCGCGACAGCGGACTGGTCAGCACTGTTCGGTGTGCAGGAACGCGGTCTCAGCGAGGCCACCGGCGCCCTGATCTACTCGTGCTTCTCGATCACCATGGCGTGCACCCGCTTGTGCGGTGAGGCGATCCAGCGTCGCTGGGGCGCACCGCGGATGCTCATCGGGGGTGCCGCGATCGGCGGGCTCGGACTGGCCGCCGCAGTCATGGCGCCGTCACCGGCGTTGACCTTCGCCGGCTTTGCTGTCGCTGGTGTCGGTCTCGCGTACGCCTCTCCCGTCGTCATCGAGTTGAGCGGAGCTGCCGGGCGGCGGCCCGATGGGGGCGGCGGCGAACGCGAGGTCGCGTTCGCGACAACCATTGCCTACAGCGGGTTCCTGCTCGGCCCTCCGATGGTGGGCGGCGCCGCCGAGCTGACCAGCCTGCCGGTCGCGCTTGGCGCTGTCGCCGTGCTCGTGTTGTTGATCGGCCCGCTGACCCTGGCCGCCAGTAGCTTCCGGCGCCGAGAGTTGCCGCGGGCCGAGGAATCAGCGGCGAACCCGGCCCGGGCCACACCGATCCGGCGCAACTTCGGCTGAGCACGCCAGCCGTCCACCGAACGCGGGCCTGGCACTGCGAAAGTCACCTGGGGCGGGTATCGAAAGTGCATCTTGAGCCGATATCGACTCGGGGCAGCTGATCGACGGTATACGGTTCCGGACTCGTACCGGTGTTCCGCGGCGGGTGTCCCGGAACGCTACGGGCCTTGCGCTCGGGTGTACGACTTGTTTCGGCGCCGGAGCGGGACGGCGCCCGGCACCGGATCTTCGCCGCACTGCAAGCCCAGGCCGATGCCAAAGAGCTCATCACCTGGGACATCAACGTCGACCCCCCCGTTTGAAAAACGCACGGGCAGCCGCCCGGAAGGCTGCAGAGAATGATCGGCGGCGTGCGGAGGGGCTGCCGGTGGTGTCGTCGGCCGGACCCTGTCGAACGAGCGGCGCGAGCAGCTGGAGGTCATCGACGCGTCCTGGTGCCCGAACTGGCCGGTCACACCAGGCAGCGCTGTTCCAGCTGGTCCGGATGCACCTGTCCACCGGTGAGGCGCCGCCAATTACGGCCTGGATGAATATGTTCTCAACGCGCTGCGCGCGGGCGTCGCGGGATTCCTCGTCAAGGACATCGTGCCCGACGACCTCCTGCACGCCGTACGCGTCGCCGCCCGCAGCGACGCACTGCTCGCACCGCTCGCACCGACCATCACCCGCAAACTGATCAACCGGTACGTCAGCCAGCCGTCCCCGGCCCGGCCAGCATCGGACTCACAGAACTGACGAGCCGCAAACGCACGGCGGTCGCCCACCCATCAGGCCCGCGGAGGTGTAAAGGCGCTGGCCGTCGCGGTACGGGGCGCGCTGGAACCGAGTCCCGCTCCAAGTTGCGCCTTCTGCCGGCGTTTTCGCCGGAGAAGGGGTCGGCGGCAGCGGCGCCGACGCCGCCGATATCAGTTGCCGTGGCGAGCGCGGTGAGTCAGGCGTCCGACATGGGGCGCGCTTCAGCACCAGCGCGGTGTTCTTCGTTGAGGCGTTGGGCTTCTTCGAGTTGGTCTTCGAGGATGACGATGCGGCAGGCGGCGTCGATGGGGGTGCCCTGGTCGACGAGTTCGCGGGCGCGGGCGGCGATGCGCAGTTGGTAGCGGGAGTAGCGGCGGTGGCCGCCCGCGGAGCGCATCGGGGTGATGAGGCGGGCTTCGCCGATGGCGCGGAGGAAGCCTTGGGTGGTGCCGAGTATTTCGGCGGCCCGTCCCATGGTGTAGGCGGGGTAGTCGTCGTCATCGAGACGGCCGATCGAGTCGTCTGCTGTCATTTCACCTCTCTATGAACCGCTCTGGGAACGCGTGGAGGGGCCCGGGTGCAATGTGGCACCCGGGCCCCGAAGGAACTGCTACACCATCTGCCGACCCTAAAACTGCGTCGGCCTTCTGTTTCCGCTGACCCGACCGAACTGCCGTCGGGGATACGGGGATCGCGGTTGCTTGACCGGAGACCACCTCACTATCGATGTCCTGCGGTACCCGGACTCAAGACTGCGGTCCGGGCGATCCTGATGGCGCCTGGCTCCTCCGTTCTTTCCCTCTGAACCAATTCGAACTTGTACTACTGATACTGCGTACTGCTCGTGGCCTTGTGGTAGCGCCACGCTTCGGCAGCCAGCCCCGTCGCCTCTCCTGCATCTGCGCTGGCTTAGAACCCCACTGCCGAACTTCCCGGCACGCGCGCCGCAGCCTGACGCCTT
>NZ_JBITEU010000018.1:0-79412 GCF_044455475.1 Streptomyces sp. NPDC051218
CCCCGCGGAGCGGGTCCCACAGCGCTGCGCGCTGTGCAAGCGAACACCCCCGCTCCGCGGGGGTGTTGCGCTCCCGCTCCGCGGGAGCGCACATGGGACGCTGCGCGTCCCATGTCAACTACGTTGCTGCGCAACATAGTTGCGCTCCGTCCGCTGCGCTCCCGGAGCTTACGGAGGCTGCGCCCCCGTGGTGGCTTCCGCTGCGCTACAGCCACCTATGACGCTCCGCGTCACCAGGCGTGCCACGCTCCGCGCGGCCCACCAACGGGCCTGGCGGCCCGGCAGTAAGGCGTCGTCACCGGCTGGTGTGGTGTAGCCGGGTTGTGTTGTGCTTCAAAATTACGTGTGGCTTGAGTCTGGAACGGATGGATCACTCCGATCCTCCTGCCGGGTGATCAGTGTCGCCGGTCAGTGAACGTCTGCAGCCGCGACCACCCCACGCTCATGACGCGGATCACCAGCAAACGACGGCATCCACCGAGCGTAGCCAGACACGACCCGCCCCCACCCAGCGTTCCGCCACACCCACCCACAGGGGCGACAAGCACCCCACACACCAAACGACAACAACCTTCACCAACACAACGACACCCCCATACCGCCACACCCCAGCCCTGCACCAATGAAAACCGATGACCCACACCCAGTGCACACCACACGACGCCCATCAACTGTGCTGCAGATGCCGGGGCGGCTTCCGGGCTAGGCTGCTGCTGTGAGCGCCGGGAACGAAGGTCCTGAGGTCGGACGGTGGTTGGCGGACACCCGGGATTCCTACGATGCCGATGCCATCGGCTACGCGGACGAGACACGGAACCTTCTGGGCGAGCTGCCGGAGGAGCAGGACGTCATGGCGCTGTTCGCCGAGTGGGTGCGGGCTCGGGGCGGTGGGCCCGTCGCCGACGTGGGGTGCGGGCCCGGGAGAATCACCGCCCATCTGCGCAGTCTCGGCGTGGACGCCTTCGGTATCGATCTCTCGCCCCGGATGGTCGAGGTGGCTCGGCGTGAGCATCCCGGAGTGCGATTCGAGGTGGGGTCGATGACTCAACTTGAGATCGCAGAAGGTGCGTTGGCCGGTCTGATCGCCTGGTATTCGATCATTCACGTCCCCGACGACGCGATCGGTGCTGTTCTCGCCGGGTTCCGTCGGGTGCTGCGGCCCGGTGGCCTGCTGCTGGTGGGTTTTCATGTCGGCGACGCATCAGCGTCTCAGTCGACCGAGCACGGCGAGCGCTGGCCGGAGTCCTACGTCCGTCGTCGCCCGCCGAGTCAGGTGGCCGCCTGGCTCGACGAAGCCGGCTTCACCGTCGAGGACCACCCCACGCTCACGTCGGCGGCGCGCAAGCTCGGCGGAGTTCTGTTGGCGCGCCGCTAGGCCGCTGGGTGCGAGGCCCCGTGAGAAAACTATCTGCAATGAGCAGGCTGTTTTGCTGGCTCTTGGCGCCTGAGGAACGCCAACTGGGGTGTTGGCAGTGGGTGTTGGCTCTCGGCGTTGCCGTCGAGAGCCGCGGCTAGGGGCCGGCGGGGATGGCGTCCGCTGTGCCCTGGGAGCGGGCCGTCTTTTCGCCGACCTTGCCCACCTCGATGGTGCGGGGGTCGACGGCCTCCAGGGGAGAGCCGACCTTGTAGGGGCACTCGGGGTCGTCGAGCTGGTTGGGGCGGTCGTGCGGGAGCAGGTAGAAGGTGCGGCGGGCGAACAGGCCGCTGTCGGTGCTGCGGGGCGCCTTGGGGGTGAGGTTGGTGTAGCCGATGAGGCGGCCGTCGCGCTCGTAGCGTGGTTTGCCCCTGCGGGTGCCGACCTTGTCCAGGGCCTGGCGGACGTAGTCGAGGTCGGTGGGTTCCTCGAGCCACACGATCTCGGCCTCCTGGGCGAGATCGCCTTCTTGCGGCATCGCGCTCATCGGGCCTCCTGTGTGCGGGCGGCCGTGGGGCGGCCTGTGTCTGTGGTGTGGGTCGGGCTGAACGTCGGGCGGCTTGCGGAGCGCCGTACAAGAGAGCCTGCTCCATCGTACGGTCGCTGAACGCGGGGTTCCGCTGCGGCTGTGGGCCTCATGGGCGCCTCCCCGCGTCCGGCTCGGCGTCCTCTGCCAGCAGGGCCAGGCCGGGGTAGGACTTGGTGGCGTTGTTCTTGATCATTTCGGCGGGTGAGGCCAGGCCGAGTTCCTGGCGGATGCGGCCGGCGAAAGCGCGGGGTGTGGAGGCGCGGATGCCCTCCTCCGCGCACCAGCGGCCGTAGGTCTCGTAGAGGAGCTTCTGTTCGACGCGCAGGTCGGTCTCGCCCCGGCCGTCGGTGCCTCGGGTGCAGCGTTCGGTGATGAAGCGCCCGACGTGGTCCTCGGTGGTCTCGTAGGCGGCGGTGGCGACGCGGACCGATGCGGGGCCGGTGAGGGGGTCGCGGCTCGCGAGGTAGCGGGTGGCACCGTCGATGAGCCACTGCAGGATGCCGGGCCCTTCCTCGGCGACGAGTTCGGCGGCGAGGTTGTCGATCTTGCGGGCGTCGGGCACACGGCGTTCGAAGGGGATGATGCGCATCCGGCGCCAGAACGCGTGGCCGCCGGTGCCGACTTCGGGGCGGTGGTTGCCCAGCAGCCAGAGCTTGTGGGTGGGCGTGAACGTGAAGAAGTTCTGCCGCATGCGGCGTGCGGTGATGGTGTCGCCGCCGGTGAGGAGCTTGACGCGGGCTTCGTTGAACTTGTCGTTGGGCTTGAGCTCACTGCACACCACGATGCGCCGGCCGTGCAGTTCGGTCAGCTCCGTGGAGTGTTCGGTGAACTTGCCCTTCTCCATGAGGAATCCGGGCGGTGCGGCGTTGGCGTAGTCGCCGAGGATCTGCATGGTCACTTCGAGGAGGACCGACTTGCCGTTGGCCCCGGAGCCGTAGAGGAAGGGCAGGATCTGCGCGCCGACGTCGCCGGTGATGGAGTAGCCGAGCAGCAGGTGCAGGAACCGGGTGGTCTCCACGCCCTTCTCGTCGTCGCCGAAGGTGTCGCGCAGGAAGCTGTTCCAGCGGGGCAGCGGCATTTTCCGCGGAGCGACGGTGGTGGCGCGGGAGTGCATGTCGGTGAGGGGGTTGGGCTTGCGCAGCTCACCGGTGCGCAGGTCGACGACGCCGGAGGGGGTGCACAGGGCGTAGATGTCGCCGTCGAGGACGTCGGGGTCCAGGCGCAGGGCGGGTGCTGCCTGGGCCTGGTAGAGGAGTGCCTTGACGCCGGAGGTGGACTCGGAGTGGCGTCGGTGGGAGGCGACTTGCCGGTCCGTGAAGCGGCCCGAGGGGTCGTGGTCGGGGAATTGTTCGGCCATTTCGCCGGCAGCCCAGACGGCGGCTTCGTCGCCGCCGGTGAGCTTCCACCGGTAGGTGTCCCAGGAGTGCCAGCCCATGCCGATCACGTAGCGGAACTGGTCGCTGTAGAGGCGGGCGAAGAGTTTGGCGTTGCCGCGGTCGCTCAGGGAGTCCGGCAGGGGGGCGGCTCTGTGCGCGGCGGTGAGGCCGGCGCGGCCGTCGATCTGCTGGGCAGGCAGGCTGGGTCCTGGCAAGGGGTCCGGCAGCTGGATGTCCAGGGTCTGCTGGTGGATCTGCGCGGCTGCGGCTGCGGCGTCGAAGCTGACAGATTCGGCGCTCATGAACGTCCTCGGGGGTGGAGCGGGCGCTGCGCGCCGGCGGACAGAGCGGATTCGATGATGCTGAGGTTGCGGCGCTGTTGGTGGGGCCGTGCCGTGGCCGCGGCCTCCGACAGAGCTGTACGCGCTTCGGGTTCGGTGAGGTGTCCTGCCTGGACCAGGCCTCCCGCGGTGTAGCCGGCGCGGTTGAGCTTCTCCGTGAAGCTGGTGCCTTCCTGCGCGGCCGCGCAGGCCGCCACGTCGGCCAGGAGCGGATCCAGAAGGCGTTCGGCCGCTTTCGTGGCACGGCGTTGCCGCGGGGGCGGTCCGGTCACCGGTTGGGTCGGGGCGGGCCGGTCGACTGCGATGTGTCCAGTGCGTGCGAGTTCCGCCGCAAGCCAGTCGGGGAGCACGGCGGGCAGGCGGGTCTGTCCTGCGGGGCGGTAAGTGCCCGCCGTGGTGCGGGTGGTGGGGGCGACGATGTAGCCGTTGTCCGCCCGTACGTCGACCTGCCAGGCCAGAGCCACCTTGGGGCTCGACCCGGTCGATGAGCGGTACCGCGTCGTGGGGTCGGGGTTGCGGTACCAGATGTGCAGCCCGCCGGAGGGCGTGTGGACTCGCAAGGTGCTGTCGTCCCGGGCGGGATCGGGCTGGCCCCGCAGGGCTGCCAGCAGGGCCAGCGTGTCGTAACCCGTGGCGAGTCCTGCCAGGTTGACGTGGGCGCCGATCGGGATGCCCGGCAGGAGACGGGAGCGGTCCGGGACGTGCGCGGCGTGCGCGTCGACGTCCAGGACGACGAGGTCGGCGTGGCCGCAGGAGACGCCCACGCCGAAGCCCGGCTGGACCCGCCACCAGGTGTCGATGAGCTGGGCGTCGGTGGTCGCCGCGTGGAATCCGTGGCACCAGCGGCCGAGGTCCCGGCATGGGCAGTCGAGGGGAGCGTGTGAGTGCTGCCTGCACGCGGAGCAGTTGGCCGGGGGCACTTTCTGACGGGGCGCCAATGGGTGGACCGGCCAGCCTTGCCGGGCGCACCACCGCGCGACCGAGTGGCCCGCAGTGGCGCTCTCCGTCGCCGCGGGTGCTGTCGCGGACTGGCTGGCCAATGAGTGGTCCTTGCCGGGGTCTGGGCTGGGCTCTGGGCTGGGGGTGCGTCCTTCGCAAGCCCGTGTTGGGAGGGGGCTGACGGGACTAACGGGACTGACGGTACTAGTTTGCGGGACAGAGCGTAGCTCACGGGGACGGGGCTGTTGGGAGGGGTCGCCGCGTGTCGCGGAAGTTGAGTCCCGTCAGGCCCGCTGGCCCGCGAGGGGTACGGGACCGAACGCTCTCGCCGGACCCGTCCGGGGTTGAGACCCGTTCAGTCCCGTTCAAATAACCGCAGGTCACAGCGGTGTGCCAGGAAATCACGGGACTGACGGGGCTGGACCTCCTAGTTATCAGCTACGTAGAAACATCTCTCATATGCGCGCGCATACGCGCGACCCTAAATTTCTACGTAGCTGATAACTACAGGTCTGAGTCCCGTCAGTCCCGTTGTTGGGAAGCGCAAGGCTGTGACCTGCAGTTTTGTCAGCGGGACTGAAACGGGACCGAACGGGACGGGACTCAACTGCTGCTTCAGGCCCGTTGGGTGGGGGGGGGGGCGGCTCGGTGGGGCAGCCCGACGGGGCAGCAGAATCAGGAGGGCTGGTTGAGAGACGGCTCAGTGTGCTCAGAAGCAACACAGGCCGCCTCAGAGGCTCTTCCGCCCTTGCCGGGACCCCCCGGGCCACTTGGGGCGCGCCAACGCCGTACGGCGCCACTGAGGGCCCGTACGGCGGGAAATGTCTGAGACCGCTGTACGGGTCAGAGACCGTGGTACGTCAGAGGCCGATTTCGATGTCCTCGACGTCGGTGAACTCGACCATCAGGTCGTGGGCGCGGCGGCCGCTGTCGCGGAAGTACATCTCCCCCAGGCCCTGCGCGGCGATGTCCCGCAGTTGTTCCTCCGTGGACCCGGCGTCGCGTGCCTCGAAGAGCCGCTTGGCCCAATGCGGGGGCAGCGCCTGGGTGATGTGGCGGACCCGGGCGTCGTCGGTGCTGCCGGGGGCGGCAGTGAACCCGAAGCGAGCCCGGGTGGAGACGACGATGCCGTCCGAGCGGGCCGCCTTCTGCTTTGCCCGTGCCCGGACCTGCGGCTGCCAGCGCTTCTTGACCTCGCGTTCCATGCGGTCGGCCAGCGCCTTGCGGGGCCGCTTCAAATGCCCGGCCACATACCGCTCGACCGTACGCTGGGAGACTCCGAGGGCTTGGGCGACGGCTTTCGTGGACTTGTACTGCTTGACCAGGTACTTCATCCGGGCCTGCGCCGTTTTTGGGATCGGGCGTGTGTACGCCCCTTCCAGGGCCTGGTCCAGGCTGTCGCCTACTTGGTCCACGACCGCCTACTCCCCGTTGTCGGCGGCCTGGCCGCCGTCCTTGATGATGCGGGCGATGTTCACGGAGTCCCCGTACTTCTCGAACTGCTCCTCGGCCCACAGTGTGCTCTGGGTGCCCTCATGCTTGACCATCCCGGGCGACACGCCGAGCCGGAAACCGCCGGGCAGTGGCTTGCCCTCCGGGGTGTGCGGCAGGAAGTCCAGGGGTGAGGGCCCGTCGGAGGGATAGACGATGCAGTCCGTGCCGATCGCGACGGGGTACAGGTCGACGGCGGCCGCGACCTTCATCATCTTGCGGTGCATGTTGACCCGTGTCGTCGCGAGCACCGCCGCCCTGATGTCGGGACGCCACTCCTTGCGCTGCAGCGCGGGCCATGGCTCGAAGAGCGGTGTGGTGCGCGGGCGTTCACGGAGCTTGCCGATGCCGCCCTTGGCCGTCGCCTTGATCGCCTTCAGGACGAGTGCCATCTCGGGATCGACCTGCTTGTGCACGGCCATCGCCTTCAGGAACTCGTCCTCTTCCATCCCGGGCACCACACCGAGGTCGGCCATGGTCTTCATGTAGGCGTCGCGCAGCCGCTGGTACCAGGAGTCCAGATAGCCGCTGCTCTCGTGGCGCACGTACGCCTCGATCGGCTCGACCCGATGGCCGAGCTCCGCCGCGTACGCGACGGTCGGTGTGGCGTACCAGGCCGGTCCCTCCGGCGGAGTGCCCTTGGCCGTGAACGGGGACGGCAGGCGCTCGTCCAGGCTGATGTGGGAGAGGTCGACCAGCCAGGAACCGGGCAGCTTCGGGTCGAAGGCCGGCCGCGTCACGTGGGTGGGCCCGCCCAGGCCGACGGTGAGGCGGTTGGCGGCCGCGGCGAACGCCATGTTGATGTCGATGCCGACGACGAACGGCTTCATGCACTCCGCGTCCGTCAGCGGACGGCACCAGTCGTAGGACTCCTCCATCAGCATCTGGTCCGGGGTCCGTTGATGGTGCCGCGCGTACTTGCCCTTGAGGAGCGGATGGCCGTCGGGCACCTCGCACTCCACGTGGTCGTACACAGCTGTCAGCGCGCCGGGTGCGGGCGCGCTCCGCCACTCCCCCGTCGTCTCGTCCTTCACCGCCATGGTCGGCGGATGCAGGGCCGTCATCAGCTCCAGGCCGGTGACGGCGGTCGTGCCGCGCGGCGTCATCACGCGGGTCGCGTACGTCCCGAGGAAGCGGGCCAGGTCGGCCGCGTCCATGGTGGGCAGGAGGGGGTGTTCCCTGTCGTCCCACTCGCGTACGTCCAGTGCGTTCCAGGCCGGGATGCACAGCTGGACGCAGTTGCGCTGCGCTCCGTCCGCGGGACGGAAGATCCGCGCCCAGGGGCCGAAGCCGCGCTGGGTGAGCTGCCATTCGGCACGCTCCAGCTGCTTGAGGACCTTGTGTCCGGCCGCGATCCTGCCCGCGCGGCGCTCCTCCGGGCTGAGGGAGGCGGGCAGTCCGAAGTACTCGAGCGCGGCGGGGGTGAGGACCAGGATGGGGTCGGCGTCCCTGCCGTTGCGGTGCAGTCGCGGCTGCCCGAGGCGTGCTTCCTTCAGGGTCCACTCCACCAGGGCCGGGATGCTCTTGGCGGGCACGTCCAGGACCAGGCCGTCGACGCAGTACGCGGATACCTCGCCGTTGCTTTGCCCGTCCTCGCCGCTGCCTTGTCTGTCGTGGTCGATGACCGCGAGGGGGCCGTTCTCGAAGCGGGGGTCGAGGGTGGGTGGGGTGGTGGGTGAGGTGCTGGGCTTCTTTGTCTGGGGGCGGTTGGGGGTGGGCTTCCGGGTGGGTGTTGGGGTGGGCGTTGTCGGGGGGGCTTCCTGTGGGGGTACAGGTGCTGGGCAGGGGGAGTTGGGTGTGGGAGCGGGGGCCTCGGTGGTCGGGGTCCCGGTGGTCGGGGCTTCAGTGGCGGGAAGAGGGAAGCGTTCGGCGAGGCGCTCCAGGAGGCGGGCGTAGGCGGCGCGCTTCGGGGGGCGCGGCTCGGTTCTGCCCGACTCCCAGTTCCCCACGGCTTCCCGGCGGGCTTTCAGCGCCCTCGCGATCTGCTCCTGGCTCAGGCCCGCGGCCTCGCGCAGGCGCCTGCGTTCCGCCGGGGTGGGCAGATCGTCCTGCGCGACTTCCTCCAGCAGCGCGTCCACCGCGCTGAACAGCTCGTCCTCAGTTGGCACAGAGCACACCTCCGTAACGGACCCTACATCGATCGCGCATCGGATCACTCGTGGAACGCGCATGGCGGAGCGGCGGCTTCCGGTGGGTTCTCCGCGTGCTCATGGTCCTGGCCCGTCCCGTCCACTGCCCCGGCAGAAAAATCACGCCGTGATAATTCCGGGGCGAGGGCGAGGGCGAGGGCGACGGTGACGGTGACGGCGGGGACAAGGGCCAGCTAGCTAGTGCGCTAGGCGGCGGGCTAGTTGTCGTCATGTCTGATGTGCCCGACGTCGAGCTCTACGGCTTGACGGGTGCTCACGCCAACCAGGTGATTCCTTGTGCGCTCCTCGCGGCGCCCGTGTGTGTCGGCCTGGACGTGCGCCGCCTCCCCCATAACTTCGATCATCACATGATGTCCGGAATGTGACGGGAAGTGGTCCGTGTGGCCGTGCGTGCCGTGAAGCTCGACGCCGTCGACCTCGCCGGGGTGAGAGCTGCCCTGCGTCGCCGCGTTCAACTCATGACCGAGGGCGTGCTCGACCGCAAGGTCCTCGTCCTGATCAATGGCAAGGGAGGCGTCGGCAAGAGCAGTCTCGCCGTGGCGATCGCCACGGCTCTGGCAAAGACCGGGCTGCGCGTCCTCCTCGTAGAGATGGACGAACAGGGCAACCAGAGCGAGGACCTGGGCATCGCGGGCACTGAGCTCGATGACGACGGTCAGGCTCAGGCTGCCGCGATCCTTGACGGCAAACCGCTCGTACCGACCGGCGAGGCCCGGCCCAATCTGTGGGTGGTCCCGGGCGGGTCGGCACTGGACGACGTCGTCGAGGAGCTCTACGTCCAGCGGCGGCTGACCGCCCCCAGCGAGGACCCGGAGGAACGGCTTGCCTGGATGGGCATGTACGCCGCCGCGATCGGTCCGGTGCGTGATGACTACGACGTCGTGGTGCTTGATGTCGCTCCCGGCTGTGAGCCGCTTCAGCTCCAGGCACTGGTCGCCGGGGAGATGGTGTTCATCCCGTCCAAGAGTGATCCGTCGTCACGGAAGGGGCTGCGCACCGTGGCCCGGCGGTTCGGGCGGGCCCGTGCCGTCAACCCGATGCTGCGGCTCCTCGGTGTGGTCGTCTTCGGCACCAACTCGGCGGCCTCCCGGGTGCAGCAGAAGACCAAGGATCAGCTCACCGAGGATCTGGGCGGGGCAGCGCCCGTCATGGAGCAGACGATCCGGCATGTAGAGGCGGCCGCGGTCGCCTGCCGGGTGCACGGCAAGGTGCCGCAGGAGCTGGCCTCCGCACCCGAGCTCGATCCGAAACTGCGGTCCTCGATGAAGGCACTCGCCGGCGACTACCGCTCGCTGGCCCTGGAGGTCTTGCAGGCCAAGGCCGAGCTTGACCACGCCGATGCGCTCGACCACGCCGATGCGAATGACGGATGAAGGAGTGAGTGACGATGGCCAGGAAGACGACCGCCACGGCGGAGAAGCCGGGGACGCCGGGGACGCCGGGGACGAGCGAAGGTGCCGCTGTCAGTGACAGGGCGACGGGCAGGACCGCCGGTACCGGCAAGCGGGGTGGGTTGCCCGAGGATGATTCCTTGGGGGCGTTCTCCGTGGACACGGATGCAGCGCTTGCCGCGTTCGCGCCGCGCGAGAGGGCAGGGCGGCGGACAGTGGACCGTGCAGCAGGCGACTTGGCTCGGGCTGTTGGGGATGGGGGAGTGGCGAGCCCTGCCGCACCTGTCCCCGTGCGGGCGGTGGAGGTCCCTCCGGTGGTGCGGGGCGGGGGCGGGGCGGCGCCGACGCAGTGCACCGTGATGGTGGAGCGGGAGGTGCGGGAGCGGTTCGTGCACTATCAGACGTTGGCCAAGGCACAGACGGGGCGCGAGCCCACCAACGCGGTCGTTGTCCGGCGGGCTTTCCTGGCTGCCAAGAGGCAGGACCAGTGGGCGCAACTCCAGGAGCGGGTGCGCTCCCGGCGGCAGCCGCTCAGCGAGGAGGACTACGACCCTGACGGGCTGTTCGGTGATGTGCCCGCGCGGCGGGTGGAGCGAGGAGGCGTCAGGAACAGCACCCAGCAGTCGTTCCGGCCCTCGGAGCAAGAGCTGCGGGTGTACGACGCTTATGCCGCCGCCCACGGGTTCGCCAACCGCAGTGACTTCCTCGATGCCGTGCTCGATGCGTTCCTTCCCGCGCTGCCTGGCGGTCGGCGGGCCGGGCGTTAGCCGTGTGCTTGTCCGCCAAAAAAATCACGCCGTGATAATTGCGGGGCCGTGCTGATGTGAGTTCGAGGACCGGGCCCGCGCGCGGAGCTGGTTCGCACCCCGGGAAAATCACGGCGTGATAATCCCGGCGTGATACTCACGACCGGGGGAGCGTCCGGGCTAGAGGGTGGGCGTCCGACCGAGGGAGCAGTCCGGCCGGGGTGGCGGTGCCCGAGCGCCGGCGGGCCCGACCGCTCGTCCTGCTCGCTGCCGATGGAGCGTCGCGAAAAATCACGGCGTGATAATCACGGCCGACTGAGTATCCGGGCCGAGGTGTTCGCGTCCGGGCCGAGGGAGGTCCGGACCGGGGGAGCAGTCCGGGCCGGGGTGGCGGTGCGTGGGAGCCGACGGGCCGGCCGGCCGCCCGTCCTGCTCGCTGCCGACTGCCGATGTGGCGTCGCGAAAAATCACGGCGTGATAATCGCCGCTCGATGTCGACCTCGTAAGCACCGGCCCAAGTCTCAGGGAGGGCAGAGCTCCTGAGCCGTAGAGCCGTAGAGCTGTCGCGCTGCAACGCTGACGAGCCGGTAGCCGGTAGCCGGTGGCCGATGGGCCATCCGGACGGCCGGGCCAAGGACCGCAGAGGGAAAATCACGCCGTGATAATCACGAGCCCGGTGGGGTGAAACCGGGTCAGGAACCGCGAACCGGCTGACACTTCCTCCCCAGGCGTTAGTAAGGTAACGCCATGGCCTCTCCTTACCCCCAGGGAGACCGGGAAAAGGTAGCGTCCAAGCTGCCCCCGGCGCTCCGACAAGCACTCAAGGTCCGCGCCGCAGAACTGGGCTTGGACATCCAGGACGCCGTCACCGCGGCCGTCACCGACTGGCGTGCGAACGCCCAGAACATGCCGCCCGTGGAGACCGCCGGCGCGGAGTCCTTCAGCACGTGGCTTCCCACCGGGCTCTACGACGACTTCAAGGACACCTGCGGCACCCGCAACGTCTCCTTCATCCAGGGTCTCGCCCAGAGCGTCCACAGGTGGCTCGACCTCAACCCGTCGCCGCAGCAGGGCAGCAGCCCGGAGACCGACCCCGAGCGGAAGGTCGTCTGCAATCAGAAGGGCGGCGTCGGCAAGACGGCGGTCGCGGCCGGAATGGCCCAGGCGTATGCGGAGGCGGGCAAGCGGGTCCTCCTGGTCGACTACGACCCGCAGGGGCACCTCAGTGAGCAGCTCGGTATCCCGCAGATCCAGCCGGGGCAGGACAGCCTCGTCTCCCATATGTGCGGGGAGGGCAGGGGCGATCTGCGTGAGCTCGTGATGGCCATAGAGGACTCGCGTTTCGAGAAGCGGCTGCACCTGCTGCCCGCCTGTTACGACGGCTTCCTCCTGGACCCGCGGATCGCGGTCATCGCCACGCAGAAGCGGGGCTTCCAGAAGGAGACGGCACTCGAGCTGGCGCTGCGCCCGCTGGAGGCCGACTACGACGTCATCGTCATCGACTGCCCGCCGAGCCTCGGTATCGCGATGGACGCCGCGCTCTACTACGGGCGCCGCCGCCGCAATGAGCGAGGCGGCCGGTCCGGCGTGGTCATCCCGGTGCTCGCCGAGGACTCCTCGGCGACGGCGTACGGAATGCTCGCCCAGCAGATCACCGACCTGTGCGACGACCTCAGCCTGGACGTCGACTACTTGGGTCTGGTGGTGAACCTCTACGACAGCCGTCGCGGGTACGTCGCCACCTCGTCCCTCGCCGAGTGGCGCAAGCTCGGTGACCCGCCCGTCCTCGCCGTCATCGGCGACTTGAAGGAACAGCGCGAGACGGTACGCAAGCGGCGGCCGCTGCTGTCGTACGCCCCGCACAGTGACCAGGCCGAGGCGATGCGGACCATCGCCAAGGGAGCATCACGATGAGCAAGGCCGACGAACTCAGCGGATCCGCGGCGTTCGGCGCGGCCGCCACCGCCCGCAGCTCACGCAGGGCGGCGTTCGACAGCACCATAGGGGGCTCCAACGCGGCCGCCGCAGCCGTCACCGACCTGCCCCTCACGGTGATCAGCGACAACCCCGACAACCCGCGGGACCATCTGCGGAACCTCGACGAGACGGTCGACAACATCCGCGAGGTCGGCGTCCTGCTGCCCATCGTCGTCGCGACGATCGACGCCTACCTGGCGAGCCGGCCCGGTCGGGCAGGGGAGTTGCAGGACGGCGCCAAGTACCTGGTGATCGACGGACATCGGCGTCTCGAGGCGGCCCGGCGGGTGGGTCTGGCCACCATCCCGGTCCGCGTCGACGATGCCCGGGTCGCCACTGATGAGACGCTCCTCGAGGCCGCGTTCGTCGCGAACTACCACCGTGACGACATGACGGACCTGGAGGAGGCCAACGCCCTGCAGCAGCTGGTGACCTTCTACAACGGGCAGGCGCGGGCCGCCAAGCGGCTCGGTATCCCGCAGGCGACCCTGTCCACTAAGCTGTCGCTGCTCAAGCTCAGCCCTGAGCTCCAGGCCGACCTGGTGACCGGGGCCCGCAAGGTCGAGCACGTACGCAACCTCGGCAAGCTGGCTCCCGAGGAGCAGAAGCAGAAGGCGGACCAGCGGGCCAAGGAGGCCGAGGCGCGGGGGCGGTCGAGGGCGGCGGATGCGGTGCGACCCGGTGAAACCGGTGAGTCCTCTGGACGCGATGAACCCCTTGCAGAAAATCACGCCGTGATAATTCGGGATGCGGCGGTCAAGACGGCGGCGACTGCGGATGCGGAGCCGGAGGAGGCTACGGACGCACGGGACGCACAGGATGCCCGCGATGCCCAGGACGGGGAGCGCGTACGTCGTGACCCGCTGCCCGCGTTGGTGGGCATCACCTCCATGCCGTTCGGTAAGCCCGAGTTGGTCCTGCACATCCTGCGGGAGCACATGTCGCCGGAGAACCTCTCCCTGCTGTGGAAGCTGGGCAGCAGCTCGGACCCGGACGTTCACTGAGGCCCGCCACACCACCGGCCCGCTCCCGTTCAGGTAAGGGGAGCGGGCCCGGTCGTTCCTGAAAGCGACCAAGCGACCGAGCGACCAAAGCGCGGATGGGCCGGGCAGCGACCGAAGCCCAGCGACCGAAGAACCAGCGACTGAAGGGCCAGCGACCGAAGCCCAGCGACTGAAGCCCGTTCGGTCGCTTCCCGGTCGCTTCGAAAAAACCCTGGTCAGAGGCTTGTTACACGGAAAACAGCGACTGAAGCGACTGAAGGTCCGGGTATATGAAGACATTGGCGTGTGCGCGTGTATGCGCGTGCGCGTCATATATAGGGGGCTTGAGTCGCTTCAGTCGCTGTTTTGAGAAACGGACCGCCTTTGACCTGCGGTTTTTCTCGGCGCAACGGGCAGCGACTGAAAGGGCGTTGAGTCGCTGGGTCTGGCTTCAGTCGCTGGGAGGGCCGGTGATCGTCCCACCCGCCTCATCTGTACGAATTTTCATACCCGTTTCGCTAATCTGTTTCTGTCATTGAGTCGCTTCAGTCGCTGACGGGGGAAATACATGGCTGCTGAGCTGCGGGTCTCACGCAGCGAACAGTCGCTCAGCGGGGGATCGTCCGGGGGAGCGTGGGCCACGGCCCGGTGGTGTGCGGGCAAGGGCTGGCCGGTCCACCCGCTGGCCGCCGGGCGCAAGACCCCCGCGGGAAACTGCGCGGCGTGCCGGGCCCCTGGCCACACGCGGGACGGCTGTACGTGTGCGCGGGAGGGGCGTTGGTGTCACGGGTTCCGTGCGGCGACGCTCGATCAGGGCCGCATCGACAGCTGGTGGGGGAGCGGTGCCGGTGCAGGCCTGGGGGTGGGTGTCTCCTGTGGGCCCGCCGGACTCGTCGTCATCGATGTCGACGCGCACGCCCAGGAGCTGCCCGAGCGGGCGCGTCTGCTGCCGGGCATCCCCATCGCCGAGACCGTCGATCTGACGGGCCTCGCGAGCGGCTTCCACACGCTGGCCCTCCTTGCCGCCCTGCGCGGTCGGCCCAACCCCGTACACGACGACAGCACCCTGCGCGTACGCACTCCCTCCGGTGGCCTGCACCTCTGGTACCGGGCCCATCCCGGTCACCGCTGGCAGTGCTCGGCGGGCTCCAGCAGCGGCCGCGCGTTGGCCTGGCAGGTCGACGTTCGGGCCCACGGCGGCTACATCGTCGCGCCAGGAACCCGTACGCCACAGGGCAGTTACACCCCCGTCGGCGCCACCCGCGAGCCCGCCCTGCTGCCCGACTGGCTCGCCGCCGAGCTGGAACGCACCGGACATCTGGCCCCGGCCCGCCAGAAGCCCCCGTACGGCTCTGTACCGCCCCCCAGGGCCCGCATCGCCGTCGCGGCAGCCGGAGGCGGGCAGGGCGCCGCCTCGCGGGCCCTGGGGCGGGTCCTGGCCGACGTGGCGTCCTGTGCGGCTCTGCCGACGGGCGCCGCGTTCTCGGAGAAGCTCAACCGCGCCGCCTACACCGCGGGCGGGCTCGTCGCGGCGGGGCACCTCACCCGAGACGAGGCCGAGTTCACCCTCACCGAGCTCGCCGCCGACGTACGGCCCGGACAGGAGCGTCGCTGCGCGGCCATCATCCGCAGCGGCCTGCTCGCCGGTGAACGCCGTCCCCTCGCGCTCGGGGGCAGGCCATGAACACCCATGAGGACAACCCCCTGTTCAACATCGACCCCCAGTCTTTCGACGCCCGGACCTTCGACGCCGAGAGCGTGGCCGTCCAGATCATGGCCGAGGCCGAGCGCCCACAGCCGCCGCCCTCGACGCCCTCGCAGCGCCAGATCCAACTGCCCCAGCAGCGCGCCGATGAGGCCGGCCGCATCGCCCCCCAGGGTCTGTTGCCGGACACGCTCACCGACCGCGGCAACGCCAAACTGTTCGTGAAGCTGTACGGCACCGACTACCGCCATGTGCCCGGCCTCGGCTGGTACCGCTGGCAGGGCACCCGCTGGCAGGCCGACGAGGACGACACCGTCGTCTGGGCGGCGGGAGACCTCGCCGAGTCCTTCGCCACCACCGACCCGCGCGGCCTGTTCACCACCACCGCGCTCAACCAGCACATCCGCCGGGCCATGAGCACCTCCGGCATCAACGCCATGCTCACCCAGGCCAAGTCCGCCCCCGGGATGGTCCTCAACACCACCTCCCTGGACGCCGATCCCTACGTCCTGTGCACCCCCGAGGGCATCGTCGACCTGCGCACCGGACTGCTGCGCGCCCCCGACCCCGACAAGGACTTCCACTCCCGCTCAACCAGCGTCGGCCCGCAGCAGCTGCCCACCCCGCGCTGGCAGCGCTTCCTCACCGACACCTTCGGCGACGACGCCGATGGCCAGGAGATGATCGGCTTCCTGCAGCTCCTGCTGGGCTACTCCGTCACCGGCGACGTCGGCGGCCAGGTCATGCCGTTCCTCTTCGGCTCCGGCAAGAACGGCAAGTCCGTGCTCCTGGACGTCCTCATCAAGCTTCTCGGGGACTACGCGGACGCCGCGCCACCCGGCTTTTTGATGGCCCGTCCTTTCGAGGGCCATCCCACCGACCTCGCCGAACTGCACGGCCGGCGCGTCATCGTCTGCTCCGAGGTGAAACCCGGCGACAAGTTCGACGAGGCGCGGGTCAAGCTCCTCACCGGCGGCGATCGCATCAAGGCTCGCCGGATGCGCCAGGACTTCTTCTCCTTCGCCCCCACGCACAAGCTGTGGCTGCTGGCCAACCACCGGCCCGAAGTCGGCACCGGCGGCTTCGCGTTCTGGCGCCGTATGCGCCTGATCCCCTTCGAGCGTGTCGTCTCCGACGACCGCAAGATCGACAACCTGGCCGACATCCTCGTCACCGAGGAAGGACCGGGCATCCTCGGCTGGCTCGTCGACGGCGCCCGCCGCTACCTCGCCGGGGACAAGGACCTCACCGGACCCGAGCAGGTGCGCATCGCCACCACCGCGTACGCCGAGACCGAGGACCACATCGGCCGCTTCTTCGACGAGTCCTGCCTCCTGAGCCCGGACTCCCGGGCCGAGCAGGCCAGGCTCTACGCCGCGTTCAAGACCTGGTGCCGGCATGAGGGCGCCCCGGTCATCTCCTCCCGCGCGTTCGCCGCACGCGCCCGCGAACTGGTCGGCCTGGCATCGCCCAAGGAGATGATCCTTTCCAATTCGCGCAAGTACTATCCGGGCATCGGACTGCTCGCCGACGAGGAGAGGGCATGAGCTCCCTGATCACCGAGGACGAGATCCGGCACGAGAGCGCCCTCGTCTGGCTCGAGGACACCACCGACCTCGACTACGTGCGCCAGAGCCTGGACCGCCTGCCCACCCGCCGCGGCAAGCCCGCCTACCACCGCGACGGCCGCATGGTCGGATACGCGCTCCTCGCCCCTCAGGCGAAGGCTTCCCGCAGTTCCGGAACCTTCCGCCGCCGGGTGTTCTGGCTGCTCCCGCACGACCGCGACACCGAGCCCGCCGGCCTCTACGAGACGGGCGCGCCCGCTGAAGCCGTCGACCCCCGCACCCTGGACGCGGGCACCAAGGGCTACAAGACCGAACGCTCCGAGGGCGGCCCGCCCTCGACCGCCATGCAGGAACTGGGTATGACGTTGCCGCTCTGAGGGACGGTCGCCGGAGCCACGGACCACGGACAGGCTCCGAGTCCGGCCAAGGGATCAGCCCATGGGCAGCGTGATGCCCAGCTCGCGCATCGCCGCGGACTCGGGACCGCCCTCCGAACGCTGGGTCTTGTAGCCCTTGAAGCGGGGCGCGACGGTGCGTGGATCGACCGCCTCCGAGGGAGCCCCGGAGCGGTACAGACCGGTGGGCCGGCCGTCGCGGTCGTGCGGCAGCAGCCAGAACACCCGGCGCAGAAAAGTGCCCGAGGCGCGGGAGGCGGGCGCCGCGGGGCCGAGGACGGCATAGCCCACCATGCGGCCGCCACGGTGATACGCGGGGGCCCCGCCCCGGTTGGGCAGGCGGTCCAGGGCCTGGCGCACGTAGTCCAGCGGCCCGATGTCCTCCAGCCAGACGATGCCGCTCTCGTCGCTGAGCTGACGAGGCTCGATGAGAGCGCTCATGAGGTCTCTTCCATTTCTTCCCTCAGGCCGATGCCCGGATAGAACTTGCGCTGGTTCGACAGGATCATCGCCCGCGGCGTGACGAGACCGACGGTGTCCCTGACCTGTGCGGCAAAGGCCCGCGACGACAGGGGATTGGCCCCCTCGAGCTGGCACCAGTCCCGGTACTGGCTGTAGAGCTGGGCCTGTTCGGCGCGCATGGCCGGGCCCAGGACGCAGCGCTCGTCGAGGAAGCGTCCGGTGTGGTCCTCGGTCTCGGCGTACGCGATGGTGGCCGTCCGCACCTGCTCGGGTCCGGTGAGCTCGCGGGGCCCGTTGAGGTAGCGGCGGGCGCCGTCGATGAGCCAGCCGAGGATGCCGGGGCCCTCTTCGGTGACGAGGATGTCGGCCAGGTTGTCGATCTTGCGGTCGTCGGAGACGACACGCTCGAAGGGGATCAGCTTCATGCGCCGCCAGAACGCGAAGCCGCCGGTGCCGACCTCGGGGCGATGGTTTCCCAGCAGCCACAGCTTGTGCGTGGGGGCGAAGGAGAAGAAATCCTGGCGCATCCGACGGGCCTTGATGCGATCGCCGCCGGTCAGATGCTTGAAGCGGGCCTCGTCGAACCTGTCGCCCGGTTTGAGCTCCGAGCAGACGATCAGGCGCCGGCCGTGCAGTTCGGCAAGATCGGTGGGGTGGCCCTCGAAAGGACGGGCCATCAAGAAACCGGGCGGCGCGGCGTCCGCGTAGTCCCCGAGAAGCTTGACCATCACGTCCAGCAGAACGGACTTGCCGTTCCTTCCCTGCCCGTACAGGAACGGCATGGTCTGCGCCCCGACGTCGCCGGTGATCGAGTAGCCCAGCAGCTCGTGCAGGAAGTCGATCATCTCCTGGCCATCGGCGTCGTCGCCGAAGGTGTCGGTGAGGAAGCGCTGCCAGCGTGGAATGGGCATCGGGCGGGGCGCCACGCTCGTGGCCCGGGAGTGGTGGTGCCTTTCCGGATCGGGGGCGCTGAGCCGGCCGTTGGTGAGGTCGATGACGCCCTCGGGGGTGCACAGGGCGTAGGGGTCGGCGTCCAGGAGCGAGGGGCTGAGGACCATCCCGGGGGCCGATCTCGCCTGCATCAGCATGGCTTTCATGCCCGCCGTCGACAGGGCGCGCTGTCGGTGTGCGCGCAGCGCGGCAGTGCTGTGGCGCCCGTGCGGGTCGGTCTCGGCGAGCGACTCGGCCATCTCACCGGCGGCCCACAGCACCGTGTCGTCCTCGTCGATGGCCCACCGGTGCCCCTGCCACCGGTACCAGCCGAGGCCGGGCACGTGCCGGAAGTCGCGTCCGTACAGCTCGACGAAGAGTTTGGCGTTGCCCCGGTCGCTCAGGGACTCGGGGAGCAGCCCCTCCTCGCAGGCGACGGCGGACGGCGAAGGCGGTACGTCGTGGCTCAGGGGCCCGGCGGGGGAGTTGAGGAGCATGATCTGCCGGGCCGTCTCGGCCGCATCGAACAGCCCCTCTGTGGGGGAGGGCGCGTCGGTCACGGGCGAACTTTCACTTCGAGCGGCCGCCGACTGCCCGCGGCCAGGCCATTGCGGACGATGCGCATGGAGCGGTGGCGCTGGTCGGGCCGGGCCTGCGCGGCGGCGTCCAGGAGCACGTGCTCGGCATCGGCGAGCGTCATGCGCCCGGCCCCGACCAGGCCCCCGGCGGTGAAGGCCGCCCGGCCGAGTCGGTCGCCGAACCCGGCGCCCTCGGCGACGGCCCCGCAGTCGAGCACCGCGCTGAGCAGCGTGGCCAGCGTTCTGGCGGCCGCCGCCCTGCCCGCTTCCGCGGCGCGGACCGCGGCGCGGGCGCGGCCCGGCACGGGTGTCGCCGCCGGGAGTGCGGACGGTGGTGCGCGGTGCCCGGTGCGTTCCAGCTCCGCCGCCAGCCAGCCGGGTAAGGGGACCGGACCCCGTACGGGTGAGCAGGCGGTGTAGGTGCCGGAAGCGGTGGTGGTGCCGGGGGCGATGACGTACCCGTCCGCCGCCCGGACGTCGATCTGCCAGGCCAGCGCCCGGCCGGTGCCGGAACCGGTGGAGCACCGCCACACCTCGTCCCGGGGAACGGTGTACCAGAGCTGGAGGCCGCCGGCCGGGGTGCGCACCCGCAGGGTCGTCGTGTCCTTGGCGGGGTCGTCCTGGCCGCGCAGGGCGGCCAGCAGGGCCAGGCTGTGAAAGCCGTTGCGCAGGCCGCTCAGGGAGACCGACTCGGGGATGTGGATGCCGGGCAGCAGCCGGTCGTGGGCGGGGGGCGCCGCGGGATGCGGGTCCACGTCGATCACGATCAATCCCGCGGGACGGCAGGCCACGCCGACACCGGACCGCGGCTGACGCTCCCACCAGTGGGCGATGCGGGCCCGGTCCAGGGTGGCGCAGTGGATCCCGTGGCACCACCGTCCGGCGGGGATGCACGGGCAGTCCTCGGGTGGATGGCTGTGGGCCCGGCAGTCGTGGCAGTCGGCGGCCGGTGTCGTGCGGCCGGGGGCCAGCGGGTGGACGGGCCAGCCGCGTCGCGCACACCACAGCGCGGCACCCAGAGGAGTGGAAAGGCTGGCGACGTCAGCGTCGGCGCTTGCGCGATCGGCTGAGTCGCTCGGGGATGTCCCCAGGTCAAGGGGCATGGACATTTCCTCTCAGCGACCGAAGCGACCCAAGTTCGGATATGGGCTCACGCGTTCGGTGTGATGAGCCGTGTCCGACACGGGAGCGCTCGATGGGGCGCCGGACGTCGTGTGGGCGGCTCGCACCGGCGGGCGCGGCACGGCTCAGAGGGCACTCGTGCAGGCGGGTCCGGCCGGTCAGGGAAGTGCCGTGCGGCTCTCGGGACAGTCCTTGCCAAGGGTGGCGGGCCGCGCGCGACGGGCGGGCCGGGCTGCCACCTGGGCCGAGCGCGCGGGCGGTGGCGAGAGAACGAAGTCCTTGACGGTGAGCATGCCATCCCCCCGGGGCGTGCTGGATGTGTGCCATGACGTGATCTTTTGCCGAGACACTTGAGGCAGAAAGTATCGGCCGCTCGTTTTGTTTGTCGAGTGATGCATGCGCTCCGCCGCGTTAAGAAAGCATCAGAATTCTGCGTGCGCCGTGTTGAGCGGGTGAGGGCTTCGTGCTGCTTTCGGGTCGGGCCGGAGACCGCGGTGGCGGTATGTCGCACTCCGTTTCGGCGCACGAATCTCGCATCGTGCATGCGGCCGAGGCAGTTGCATACGACGTGCGCTTTCGGGAGGCCTTGTGTGTGCGGCGGACCTGGTCCAAGAGGAGATTGTGGCTCCACTTCTCGTTCCACCATGTGAGCCAGAACGCCTAGAAATTAAACCGGTTGGTACGTATCTTCAGTCGAGCGGGCCGGCTTCAAACGCCCCGCTCCGATGAAGTCGCGATCTTGGGGGAGACATGTCGACGGATACGTTCCAGTACGCAGCACCGGTCGTCCAACTGCCGCGTGTTGCGGCGGACCTGTCCCGGTATGGCTCGCTCACTTCGACGGTGCCCAAGGAGCTGGTGCACCGCGCCGCCGTCGCGGAAGTCCTGCTCACCGGGTGGGAACGGCACGACGAGAGCCGGTTCACGGTGACGGCGCAGTGGCCGCGCGGGCACAGCTTCTTCACGCCGATCAACGGTTCTCATTACGATCCGTTGATGGCGACGGAAACAATCCGCCAGGTCGGTTCTCTCCTGGCGCATGCCGAGTTCCAGGTCCCCCTCGGGCACCAGTTCCTGATGCGGGACCTCGAAGTGGCCGTGGACCCGCAGTACCTGGCCCTGGAGGGCGTACCCGCCTCCCTGGAGCTCGAAGTGACCTACACCGAGGTCAAACAGCGCCGCAACACCCACACGGCAGCCCGCTACGAGGCGGTCATCCGCCGTGACGGGCACATCGTCGCCACCGGCGGAGCCGCCTACACCTGCGTCGGGCCCGAGATCTACCAGCGCCTGCGCGGCAGCAAGCTCTCCAGCGACCGCCCCTTGCTCCGGCTCACCGCACCGGTCTCCCCACAGAGCGTGGGCCGGATGTCGCCCATGGACGTGGCGCTCTCACCTCTGGGGGAGGGCAACCGCTGGCAGCTGCGCGTGGACACCCGCCACCCCATACTCTTCGACCACCCGGTCGACCACGTGCCCGGCATGGTGCTCATCGAGGCCGCCCGGCAGGCCACCACGGCCGTCCTGGCGCCGGCCTCGCCGGGCACCGTCACCTTCCTGCCGACCCGTATCGCCAGCACGTTCCAGCGCTACGCCGAGCTCGACAGCCCCTGCGTGATCGAGGCGCACCAGGTCCCCACCGGCCCCGGCTCCGGCGACGACCTGGTCCTTGTCACCGGCACCCAGAACGACGAGCCCCTCTTCAGCACAACGGTCGCCGCCCGTCGCCTGCACGTGTGACCGCGTGCCCGGCACCGTGTGCGGGCAGCGGGGCAGGCGGCGCGAAGGCGCCCGCGTGATCCCGCGCCCAGGCCAGGAACGGCCTGGGCGCTGCCCCCGTCACCGCCCGGACGGTCTCAAGCACCTGCACCTTGGCCCCCGCCCGCTGTCGCAACGCGCTGTCGAGCAGCGCCTCCACCACCGCTTCGGGGTGTCTGCGCAGCAGCGACGCGCGCGCCTGTGCGGGCTCCAGTTCCTCGAACCGCAGCGGCCGGCCGAGCACCCCGCCGAGCTGCCGCGTCTGTTCCACCGCGCTCAGGGCCCGCGGCCCGGTCAGGACGTAGGCCCGGCCCGTGTGGCCGTCCTCGGTCAGGGCGCGTACCGCCACATCGGCGATGTCCCGCGGATCCACGCAGGCGTTGGGCGCCGCTCCGTACAGCGCGCGCACCACGTTCTCGGCGCGGACCGACGGCGCCCACGACAGGGCGTTGGACATGAACGAGCGGGGGCGCAGCAGCGTCCAGCCGAGCCCCGAGGAGGTCAGCGCCGCCTCGCTGTCGCGCTGCCAGCGGGTGATGAGGTCCTGCGCCCCGGCGTCGAGGACGGCGGCCGCGGAGAGCTTCACCACCTGGCGCACCCCGGCCTCGCGGGCGGCGGACAGGAAGGCCGCGTCGTCGTCCCCCGCCACCCGGCTGGTCACCAGCAGGGCCCGGCTCACCCCGGTGAGCGCCTGCCGCAGGCCGGTCCGGTCCTGGTAGGAGGCGCGCACCACCTCGACGCCCTCGCGTGCGGGGCCGACCCGGGCGGGATCTCTGGCCAGTACGCGCACCGCGCGGTGGGCGGGTAGCCCTTCGAGCACCAGCCGCCCCACCGTGCCCGTCGCTCCCGTCACGAGAATCATGTGCCCCCCCGGGTGCGGGCGTCCGACAACGGGACGCCCGGTCATCATTTTTGGCCGAAGAAAGTCTCCCTGCCCACAGACCTCAGCCGCTGCTAGTTGTAAGATACAGACTTGACGGTTTTTTTGATGGGGTCGACGGCCCCGTGACTGTGAGAATGGAGGGGGAGAAAGTGGCCAAGCAGGACAGGGCAATTCGTACGCGCAAGACGATCCTGGCGGCGGCGGCGCAGGTGTTCGAGGAACGGGGATACCAGGCCGCCACGATCACTGAGATCCTCGCCACCGCCGGCGTGACGAAGGGAGCGCTCTACTTCCACTTCGAGTCCAAGGACCAGCTGGCCCAGGGCGTACTGGAGGAACAGGGCCAGAGCCTGACCGTTCCCACCCGCAAGTGCAAGATCCAGGAGCTCGTCGACACCGTCGCTCTGCATGCCTACCGGCTGGAGACCGACCCGATGGTGCGGGCGGGGGTGCGCCTGTCCCTGGACCAGCAGGCCACCGAACTCGACCGCAGCGGCCCCTTCGTGGGCTGGAGCGAGATCATGACGGGCCTCCTGCGGGAGGCGCGGGGGGAACTGCTGCCCCACGTGAACGCCACCGAGACGGCCGACGTCCTCGTCGGTTCCTTCGCGGGCGTCCAGGCCATGTCGCAGATCATCAGCAACTACCAGGACCTGGGCCACCGGGTCTCGGAACTGCTGCGCCACATCCTGCCCAACGTGGTGCTCTCCTCAGTGCTCGCCACCGTCGACCTCACCGCTGAGCGCGGTGCCCTGGTCTACGACGAGGTGAGCGGGGCCGCGCGGATGGAGAACCTGCGCGAGAGCGTCGGCAGCGTGAGCTGACGGCCCACGCTGCGCCCGGCCCGCTTCCCGCGGGCCGGCCGCCCCGCCGTGCACCGCGTCGCCCTCGCAGGTCAGATACGCCGCCAGGGCCTCGTGCAGACAACCGCCGTCCGACGCCCAGGCGATGTATCCGTCGGGCCGCACGAGCAGGGCCTCGCACGGCACCACGGACACCGGCTGGGCCCGTACGACCCGCAGTACACCGGGCCATGCGCGCGCGGTCTCCTCGTACCGTTCCTCCTCGTGCCGTTGACTCTCGCCGGAGCCGAGGAGCAGCAGGAGCAGCCGGCCGTCCCGCAGCAGGCGCATCACATCGGTCGTCCCCGAACGCGTGGTCAGGGCGATGTTGCGCAGGAACTTCCCCTCCCACGGCGAAGGGCGGGCCGAGCGGGCGGGCAGCACGGTGTCCTGGGCGCTGAGCATCGCGCTGAGGTGGGCCCCGCCCTGGTCCTCGGCGAGCAGCCCGCTGAACACGTTGCGCAGCGAGTCCAGTCGCACCTCGGGATGCATCAGGGACACCTGCGCGCGGACGTTGTCGATGACGCGTTCGGCCGCCGGGCGGCGTTCGGTGTCGTAGGAGTCGAGCAGGCTCGTGCTCGCGCTTCCCCGCACGGTGAACGCCAGTTTCCAGCCCAGGTTCAGGGCATCGAGGAGTCCCGTGCTCAGCCCCTGCCCGCCGACGGGGAAGTGCAGGTGGGCCGCGTCGCCGGCCAGCAGGACGCGGTCCTTGCGGTAGGTGTGCGCGATGCGCGCGTAGTCGCTGAACCGGCTCAGCCAGCGAGCGGCGCTCATGCCGATGTCCCGGCCCATGATCTGCGAGGTCTCCCCGCGCAGCTCCTCCAGGGTCAGGGGGCGGTCCCGGTCGGCATGGGTGCGCGTGAAGTTGACCGTACGCACGTGCGTCTCGCCGTCGGGCGCGTCCTTGGCGACGACCCAGCCCTGTGGCGTGCGGTGCCACCCGGCCGTCAGAGCGTCCGGTTCGTCCAGGCGCACCAGGCCCATCATGGCCGAGACCGTGGCCTCGTACGCCTCGCAGGGGATGCCCGCCCACTCGCGCACCGTCCCGCGCGCGCCGTCGGCGCCGACCACATAGTCGGCCTCGTACGCCACGGCCCCCGCCGGCCCTTCGGCCACTACCCGCACGCCGTTCGGCCGACCGTGCAGCTCGACCACGCGGTGTTCGCGCAGCACTTGAGCCCCGTTGGCGCGGGCGTGTGCCTCGAAGAGCCGCTCAAGGTCGGCCTGCGCGCGCTTGAGTATGGGCTCGGGTTCGCCCGCGGGGGCGGATATCCGCAGGCCGGGGATGCCCGCGAAGTGGAACGGACTGCTGACGGGGCCCATCGAGGGGGAGAGCTCGGGGGCGGGCAGGTAGCCCCGGCGGGCCAGTGTCTGTGCCGTGCGGGCGTGCAGTGTGGTGGCCTTGGGCCGCTCCGAGGTGCGGGCGAGCCGTTCCAGGACCACCGTGGCCACGCCGTACCCGCTCAGTTCTGCCGCGAGGAGCATGCCGACCGGGCCTCCCCCGACCACGACCACGTCCGTACGTATCGGGCGCACCATCCGGGACTCCTCATCTCCCTGGTCTGCACTGTCGTGCGTCGAGACTGTCGTGCGTCGAGGCGCCTTGGTCGGCGGCAGCACAGTGGCTCGAAATGTACCGGAGCGTCAGGTCCCTGTGTGGTTTCCGTGAACCGTTCACGGGCATTTCGCAACGTCCGTTGCGGCGGCCACCCTGCCGGCCGTCGCGGCGGCCAGCCCGCGAGCCGTCGCGACGGATGGCCGGGCGGATGGCCTGGGCGGCGTCGAAGAGAGGGCAGTGCGGATAGAAACCGGTGAGCTGGTTTGTTAATGTGGTGGGGTGCGCAGCCCGGAACCGGCCTGCCTCCTCCCACCCCCGCTTCCCGCAGCAACGGAGTGCCGAGATGGCTCAGCAGGCCCGCGCGCAGCGCACCCGTAAGGCTCTGATCGAGTCCGCCGCCGAGATGTTCGACCGGCACGGCTTCGCGCTCGCCTCGCTCTCCACGATCAGCGCGCACGCGGGGGTCAGCAAGGGAGCCATGCACTTCCACTTCGCCAACAAGGAGTCGCTGGCCGAAGCGGTCGGCGCGGCGGCGGCCCAGCGCCTCGCCCGCATCACCGACCGCCGCCGCGGCCACCTCCCCGGCGGCGCCCTGCAACTCCTGATCGACGCCACCCACGACCTCGCCCGCGGCCTCGGCGAGGACGCGGTCCTGCGCGTCGGCCTCGGCGCGGGGCACGCGCCGGGGCACTACGGGGCCTGCGGCGGCGACCCCCGCGGCCTGTGGACGGCCTGGGTCGGCGAGGTGCTGCGGCGGGCCGCGGGGGAAGGCGCGATGACGCGGAGCGCACCGGCGGACGCAGTGACGGCCACCCTGGTGGCCACCACCCTCGGCCTCGGCACGCTCACGAGCCCACCGGACCCGGCCGCCCCCGCGCCGCGCACCGACGCGACCGTCACGACGCTGTGGAACCTGCTGCTGCCACGCCTCGCGACCACGGGCGCCGCCGGGGAACTGGTGCCATCGGGGACCCCGGGGCGCGGGGGGCCGCCGGGGGCTTCGGAGTAGGGGAGTTCGGCAAGGCGTAGGAGAGTCGTGGCGAGACGAAGGGGCGTCGTGGCGAAACGCAGGGACGTCGTGGCGAAACGCAGGGGCGTGGCAGGACGCCAGAATCAGGACCCGGCCGGTCCCCCGCCGCCGCCACCGTCCCCGCCACCCGGCAACATGCACCCCATGGTGGATGATCTTGACCTCGCACAGCGGGCGGCCCTCGCCGGGGCCGTCGTGGCCCTGCGGCACCGGGAACGGGTCGCCGCGCTCGACCAGCGCCTCAAGAGTGACGGCTCGGTGGTGACCGACGCGGACGTCGCCGTCGAGGAGGAGGTCCGCCGAGTGCTGCTCGCCGGGCGGCCGGGCGACGCCTTCCTGGGGGAGGAGACCGGCGAGTCCGGCTCCGGCGCCCGGCGCTGGATACTCGACGGCATCGACGGCACGGGGCTGTTCCTGAGCGGGGACGACCGGTGGCAGTCGCTGATCGCCCTGGAGGAGGACGGCCGGGTGGTCGTCGCCGTCGCGGTCGTCCCCGCGCAGGGAAGGATCTGGTACGCCGCTCGGGGGCGGGGCTCCTACCGCGCCGATGTCGAAGACGGCCGCCTGGTCCGTGCCCGGGCTCTGCGGGTGGCCCCACCGCAACCGGCCCTCGGCGCCTGTGCGCTGGGGGTCGTCCCCCCGGCCGAGATGGTTCCCGCCCGCTACCGGGCGCCCCTCGCCGCGCTGACGGCCCGTGCGAGGCCCGCTCCGTGGTCGGTGCACGCCGCCCTGCTGGTCGCCTCCGGAGAGCTCGGCCTGGCGGTACAGGTGGGCGGGCAGATATGGGATCACGCCCCCTTGGCGCTCATCGTCCAGGAGGCCGGGGGATCGGTCGGCGGTGCCGACGGAGAGCCCCATCCGATGACCGGCATCGCGGTCTTCGCCGCCGACGAGTCCACGCGCGCAGCGGCGCACACCGCGCTCGGCCTGGGCTGAGGCCAGGGTCGGGGAGGGTGCGGGTGCGGGTGCGGGTGGAGGCCAGGGCCGGGGCGGGCTGTGGCCAAGGTCGGGGTGGGGCTTAGACCGGGGTCAGGGCGGGATGAGACCAGGTCAGCACAGGCTGAGATCGACGTCGGGACAGGCTGAGACCAACGTCGGGACGCGCTGAGACCGGCGTCAGGGCAGCCAGGGCCAGGGCCGGGGCGGGGCCAGGGTCAGCACAGACTGCGACCAAGGCCGGGACGGGGGAGACCAGCGTCAGGACGGCTGAGGCCAGGGGTCGGGGCGGGCTGAGGACAGGTTCAGGACAGGCTGACATCCCCGCCCGGACCACCTGTCGTCATGCCCGGACCATCTGCCGTTACGCCCGGACCCACCTGCCGTCACCCCGGACTACCTGTCGTCACACCCGGACGGCCCGAGACCCAGGGCCCGAGTACGGGTACGGGTATGGGTACGCCGACGCGCAGCGCAGCAGTGTGCCGGTGGCGAGCGGACGGGCCGAGTACGGCTATCGCGGCTGTCCGACCGGTGTCCGCAGCGCGCGGACCGGCGAACCGCCGGGTTCGAGCGCCGCGAGAACCTCGGGACGGGCCAGGCACGGCAGGAGGAGCCGCCAGAACGCGGTGAGCGCCGTGTCGGAGAACCACGCGGGGTCCTCGCGCCCGAGCAGCTCGAAGCCGGTGGTCGCCGCGACGATCGTGTCGGCGATCTCCGCGGGTTCGGCCCCCTTGACGAGGAGGGACTCCTGCGAGGCCTCCGCCAGCAGCTGTCGTACGCACACCTGCCACTCCTGGGGGAGGGTGGGGCCCGCGTTGTGCGGCGCCTCGCAGCTCAGCTTGAAGCCGGCCCGGGTCACGACGTCGCGGCGCAGCCGTCCGGCCAGCGCGTGCGAGGTGTTCGTCAGGCGCTGCAGGGCGTTCATGCCGGGGCGCTGGGAGAGCCAGGCCTCCCGGCGCAGGCTCACGCCCGCCGAGGACTCGACGGTGGAGGCCACCGCTGCCTTGTTCTCGAAGTGGAAGTGCAGGGCGCCCTGGCTGACGCCGGCGCTGGCGCTGATGTCCGCCAGCTTCGCCTGGACGTAGCCGTACCGCTCGAACGTCTCGGCCGCGGAGCGGATGAGGGCGTGGCGGGTACGGGTGGCGCGCTCTTGTTTGGTCACTGGTGCTCCTTGCTACGGGGTCTAGCACCTTGAGCTTATAAAACCAGCATAGCGGTTTCGTTCTAAGTGTCGATGGCCTGGAGTGCTTCGGCCCGTAAAAGGGCTGGATGTGGGCGGTGTGGGGCGGGCGGGGAGGGGCTGGACCGGAGGTGTCGCTGCGGACCGGTACGGCGGGAGACCGTGCGAGCGGCTTGAAAACCGCGAGGTAGGTATGGTTTTCTCTCACTCATCCCGGTCGAGACGGTCGGCGTCAAGCCACCGCCGTCAACCCCCGCTCCATGTACCCGCCCCTGTTCAGGGGCTCGTCAAGGGGCGAAGTAACGGCCTGAGCAGGGCTTTTACCTGCTGAGCTCGATCGGGGCCCGCTCGTGCGGTTGCGCCGAATCCCCCGAGGCGCAACCGCACGAGTGTCCATCCAGCACCAGCGAGCAGCCCCGGTTTCCAAAAGAATCCGCCGAGAGCTCGATAAAAAACCCGCACACTGGTATTTTCTTGGTCCGAAGGTAGTTTGCGCCCGTCGAGGGGAGTCGCGATGCACCTGCAGCAGATGCATGTCAAGTGGCACGCGACGAACGGGCCGACTGCCGCCCGACGCGACGAACACGCCTGGTACCTACGGGGGACCGGTCAACCACCGGGGAGGAACCACCACGTCATGAACGTCTCGGACGCCCGCACCGCGGCCGTCGGAAGCCGGCCCGAAGGCAGTGGCCGGACCACGCCGCGCGAGTACGTCGAAGCAACCGTGAGCGGCGGCACGGCGCAGCCGGTGGGGGAGGAGCGATGAGCCTCCAACTCACTCTGCTCGCCGGGACCGCGTCAGGCACCACGCCTGCCACCTCGCCTGCCACCTCGCCCGCCACCGCATCGAACGCCGCAGCGAACACCGGGCTCGGCACCGAGCCCGGCGCAGCACACGCCGAGTCATCCGCCGAGTCTTCCGACGAGTCACCCGCCGACCGCCCGCGCGGTCAGCGCGCCACCGTCGCCATCGGCACGCTGCTGCCCTCCGACTCGCCGCGGGTCAACGGCGAGGTCAACGACCACGTCAAGCTGCTCGCCGAGCTGGACGCCCCGCTGCCGCCGATCCTCGTCCACCGGCCCACGATGCGCGTCATCGACGGCATGCACCGGCTGCGCGGAGCCGAGCTGCGCGGCGAGAAGGACGTCGAGGTGGAGTTCTTCGACGGCGAGCCGGAGGAGGCCTTCGCCCTCGCCGTCCGACTCAACGTCTCGCACGGCCTCCCCCTCACCCTGGCCGACCGCACGGCCGCGGCCACCCGGATCGTCGCCGCCCGGCCCCAGTGGTCCGACCGCCGCATCGCCGCCAACACCGGCCTCGCCGCGAGCACGGTCTCGGCCATCCGGCGCCGTTCAACCACCCAAGGCGAACAGTCGAACACCAGGATGGGGCGCGACGGCCGGGTCAGGCCGCTGCACGCGGCCGAGGGACGGCAGCGCGCCAGCCAGATCATCGCCGCCCACCCCGACGCCTCGCTGCGCGAGATCGCCCAGCGCGCCGGGATCGCCACCGCCACCGCCAAGGACGTGCGCGACCGCATCCGGCTCGGCCAGGACCCGGTGGCGCCCAAGCCCCGTACTCCGTCGGCGGTCGCGCAGTCCACCGCCTCCCGCCCGGCAGCGGGCCGGGCCGCCACGCGCACGTCGGCCGCCGCCATCAGCCTGATGCTGCCGAACATGAGCAAGGACCCCTCCCTGCGCACCGAGGCCGGGCGGACCCTCCTGCACCTGCTGAGCCTGCACGCCATCGGTGACGAGGCGAAGTGGAGCCGGCTCGCCCAGAGCGTGCCCGTGCACCGCGCCGGAATGCTGGCCCAGGCGGCCCGCCGGTGCGCCGAGCACTGGCTGCGCCTGGCGCACGAACTCGAGATGCGGTGCCCATGACGGCGCGCCCGCTCGGGCCGGGGCGGCACGGCCGCTCCCGGTCACACGCCGCCATCGGAGAACAAGGTGAATACCGACCAGGGAAAGAGAACCGGAACGCGGGGAAGCGTTCAGCGGCACGCACCGCCACGGAATCCCGGCAGGACCGGACCGACGACGAGCATCGTCGGTCTCTGCCGGAAACGGTTCACCAGCTGGTCCATTCAATTTCGGCGCCCGCCCCGGTGAATTACCCGCCGGCTATCGGCCGCGCAGAATTTTCTGAATTCACAGCAAATAATTTTGGAGGAGCGGTGCGAGCACGATCGCGGCGCATGCCGAACCCGAATTCCGCGGTGCGGACCCGTACGTCCGACGATGGCGAGGCGTGAGACATGACCGAGAATCCCGAGCTGATCGCCGAGACGCCCTACATATGGCGGGCCCGACGGGGCGACCACCGCCACCGCCTGATCTGCTTCCCGCACGCGGGCGCCGGAGCGGGCGCCTACGCCGAGTGGGCCGCCCTGACCCCGCCGGAGATCGAACTCGCCGCGGTCCAGCTGCCCGGGCGGCAGAACCGCATCGCCGAGGACCCGGTCACCGCGGTCGGACCACTGGTCAAGGTGCTCACCCAGGCGCTGCGCCCCGTCATGGACGGTTCCTTCTCCTTCTTCGGCCACTCCGGGGGCGCCGTTCTCGCCTTCGAGGTGGCCAGGGCCCTGCACGCCAAGGGCGGCCCCCGGCCCAGCCGGCTGTTCCTCTCCGCCCAGCCGGCCCCCGGCACCCCGGGCCGGGTCAAGCAACTCCACGACCTCACCGACGAGGAGCTCATCGGTGAGGTCGTGGACCTCGGCGGCATCGAAGCCGAGATCGCCGAGGACGAGGACGTCATGGACGCCCTCCTGCCCACCCTGCGGGCCGACTTCGACCTGTGGGAGCACCACCAGGTCGTCCCCGGCCCCCGCCTGAAGACCCCCATCACCGTGCTGAGCGGCGCCTCGGACCCCCGGGCCCCGCAGGACACGCTGGCGGGCTGGCGCGAGCAGACCGACGGCGCCTTCGACATCCGGCTCTACCCGGGCGGCCACTTCTACTTCCTCAACGACCCGGCCGAACTGGTCGGCGACATCAGCCACGTACTGCTGGAAGCCGAGAAGGCAGGGAGCCTCTCATGAGCACCTCCGGAGCTTTGGAACCGTCCCTCATAGCGGAGATGGCCGCCGCCGTCCGGGCCGTGCCCGGCGTGCGGGAGGCCGCCGCCGTGGTCCGGCAGGGCGCGCGGGCGGTGGGCGCCGAACTCGACCCGGCCGCCCCGGCCCCGACCGCCCCGGCCGAGCACACCGAGCAGGCCGCCGACGCCGGTCCCCGCCTCGATGAGCACAAGCCCTCCTCCGAGCTGTACGGCGGCTCCCCGCACGTTCCCGACGGCGGCCCGAGCACCCTTCAGGAGGCGCTGCGCCAGGCCGCCGAGCAGGCCACGGACAAGGGCACCGTCTACGTCCGCACCGGCCGCGAGCCGCAGTTCCAGAGCTACGCCGAGCTGCTGGCCGAGGCCGAGCGGGTCCTCGGCGGGCTGCGGGCCGCGGGCCTGGAGCCGGGCGACGCGGCGCTGTTCCAGTTCGACGACAACCGCGGCTACATGACCGCGTTCTGGGCGTGCGTGCTCGGTGGCTTCGTGCCGACGCCGGTGGCCGTGGCGACGACGTACGCCGCGCACAACGAGGCCAACCGCAAGCTCCGCAACGCCTGGGACCTGCTGGAGCAGCCCGCCATCCTCACCGACGCCGCCACCGCGCCCGCGCTGCGCGAGGTGCGCGCGCTGTGGAACGAGTCGACGGTGCGGGTCCTGGAGGTCGAGACGCTGGCCAGGCACGAAGCCGACACCCAGTGGTACGAGGGGAGCGCCCACACCCCCGTCATCAACCTGCTCACCTCGGGCAGCACCGGCGTCCCCAAGTGCGTGCAGCACACCAACGCCTCGGTCGCCGCCCGGAGCTGGTCGGTCATCCAGGGCCGCGGCTACACCAGCGACGACGTCAGCGTGATCTGGATGCCGCTCGACCACGTGACGATGGTCTTCTACAACATCCGCGACGTGTTCCTGAAGAGCCTGCACGTCAACGGCAAGATCGACGACTTCCTCGGCGACCCGCTCATGTGGCTGGACCTCCTGGAGCGTTACGGCGCGACCAACACCTGGGCGCCCAACTTCGCCTTCAACCTGATCAGCGAGTACGCCGACGAGATCGCCGGACGCCGCTGGGACCTGTCCCGCGTCCGGGAGTTCGCCAACGGCGGTGAGCCGGTCATCGCGGCGAACAGCCACCGCTTCCTGGAGCTGCTCAAGCCCCACGGCCTGCCCGCCGACGCCATGGCGCCCGCCTGGGGCATGTCGGAGACCTGCTCCGGGGTCACCTACTCCACGCAGAGCCGCGAGGACCGCACCGCGGGCACGGTCGTCGTCGCCCCCTCCTCCTTCGACGGCGCCCTGCGCTTTCCCGGCGAGGACCAGCGCGGCGGCCAGGACGCGGTGTCCTTCTCCACCGTCGGCGCGCCCCTGCCGGGTGTACGGGTCCGCATCGTCGACGCCGCCGGGGCGGTCCTGCCCCAGGACCGCATCGGCGAGCTGCAGATCCGCGGCGTGACGATGATGCGCGGCTACCACGGCAACGCCGAGGCCAACCGGGCCGCCTTCGACGCCGACGGCTGGTTCCGCACCGGCGACCTGGCCTTCGTCCACGAGGGCGAGCTCGTGATCGCCGGACGCAAGAAGGACCAGATCGTGGTCCGCGGCGCCAACTACGTCGCCCACGAACTGGAGAGCGTGGTCGAGGAGGTCGACGGCGTACGGGTCACCTACTCGGCGGCGGCCGGCGTCCGCGAGCCCGGCGAGGGCTCGGACCGGCTCGTCGTCTTCTTCGTCCCCACCCGCTGGGACACCGACTCCCTCACCCGCACCTGCCAGGACATCCGGGCCAGGCTCGGCCGTGAGGTCGGCCTGGCACCCGACCTCCTGGTCCCCGTCACCGTCGCTGAGTTCCCCAAGACCGCCAGCGGGAAGATCCAGCGCGCCTCCCTCGTCACCGACCTGCGGGCCGGCCGCTTCGCCGACCGCATCGAGCAGCCGGAGGAGGCCGAAGAGACGGCCACCACCTTCCTGCGCCGGCAGTGGTCGCGCCTCGAGGAGAGCACCGACCAGACCGACACCGACGGTGTACGCCTCGTCTTCGCCGAGCCCGGCGACGTCGCGCTCCTGGGGCTCGACCAGGGCCGTGTGATCGTCGTCCGTGACGGCGACGACTACGCCCAGGAGAGCCCCGTCGCCTTCCGCGTCGCACCCGGCGACAGCACGCACATCAGCCGGGTCATCGCCGAGGTGAGCGCCCGGCACGGCCACATCTCCACCATCGTGAGCGCGGCGTTCCCCGGCGGCGACGGCGAGCGCGCCGATCACACCGCACGGCTCGGCGAGGTGACCTCCCGCGTGAGCGCCCTGATGGCGGCGGTGGACGGCGCCGACTGGCGGGGCGGCGTCCGTCCGTTGCTCCTGCTGCTGACCACGGGGGCCGTCCACGTACGCCCCTGGGACCGCATCGACCTCGGTGTCTGCGCGCTGCCCGGCCTCGTGCGCACCGCCGTCACCGAGCTCGCGCAGGTCACCGTGCGCCAGCTCGACCTGCCCGCCGACCGGGACAAGTGGGCGGCCGCCGTCACCGCCGAACTGGCCGACCGCTCCCGCACCGGAGTGGTGGCCGCCCGCGAAGGCCTGCGCTGGCAGCCGCGGCTGCGGCCCGTCCCCGAGGCCGAGACCGATCAGGCCCCCTCGATCGTGCCCGGCGGCCTGTACCTGGTCACCGGCGGACTCGGCGGCATCGCCCACGACATCGCCGGCTATCTCCTGGCGGCCTACGGGGTACGGCTGCTGCTGGTGGGGCGCTCGGCGGCCACCGGTGAGAAGGCGGATTCCCTGGCCGAACTGACCGCCCTGGGCGACGTCGGCTACGTCCGGGCCGACGTCTCCGACGCCGTCGCGCTGGCCGCGGCGGTGGCCGGGGCCGAGGAGCGCTGGGGCCGCCCGCTGGACGGCGTGCTGCACCTGGCGGCCAGCGACGTCACCCACCAGTGGAAGGACCTGGAGCGCCACACGCTGGCCGCCGAGACGCAGGACGCCTTCACGGCCCAGTACGGGGCGAAGGTGGCGGGCACGCTGGCGATCGCCTCGGTCCTGGAGAGCAGGCCCAAGGCCTCCCTGACGCTCTTCGGATCGGTCAACGGCGAGTTCGGCGGCCGCTCGTTCGGCGCCTACTCCGCCGCCAACACCTTCCTGGTGGGCTTCGCCGACCACTGGCGCCACGAGCGCGGGCGTGACGTGCGGTGCCTGGCCTGGAGCATGTGGAGCGACGTCGGCATGAACCGGGGGCAGTCCGAGGCCCCTGCACGGCAGCGGGGCTACCGGGCGATCGACCCCGACGACGGGCTGCGGGCGTTCCTGGCGGCCACGTCCATGCCGTACCACTACCTGCTGATCGGCCTGGACCTGGACAACCCGGCGATCCTCTCCGAGCTCGCCACGGACGAACTGAGCGCCCGTGAGGTCCTGGTGGCCTACACGGCCGACGGGATCGAGCCGGAGGCGGTGCACACGGCCCTGGAGCCCGTCCTGCGTGAATTCCCCGTCCCCGTGCGGATGGTGGAAGTGACCCGTATCCCGGTGGACGCCGGGGGAGCGGTGGACACCACGCAGCTGCTCCTGGACGCCGCGCCCAAGCGGCCCGGAAGCCGGCGCGCCTACGAGGCACCCGCCACCGACCTGGAGCGCCGGATCGCCGAGATCTGGGGCGATGTCCTCACCCAGGACTCCGTCGGCCGCGACGACTCCTTCTTCGACCTGGGCGGCAACTCGCTGCGGGCCACCCGCCTGCTGGCCCGGATCGACGAGGAGCTCGGCGTACGGCTGACCGCCAACGAGCTGTACGAGAGGCCCACCGTCGCCGGGATGGCCGAGGCCCTGGACCGCCGGACGGAGCCGGTGACGGCCGGCTGACCCCGGGAATTCCTCTTTCCGGTTACCGGTTGTCGCTTTCGGCTCGCTTTTGACGCCGGTAAGAATTCCTTTCAAGCGCTCTCCCCCTTTCATTTCGAGGGGGAGGGCGCTTTCTTTGTCATGTGGCCCTGTCGTGCGGCCTGTCGTGCGGTTCCGTGTTGTTCGCGCCGGAGCCCTGAACGTCATTGTCCGTACCGTGAGGCGTGGTTAGGGTAATTCCTAATTCCGCTGCTCTCCCGGGGTTGGACAAGGGCTCTCACTCGGCAGCGATATCCAGGAAACGAATTTCTTCCTTCCGGTTGACACCGAATGAGAGACGAGGCGGACGAAATGGCCGGTCAGTGGTTTGCGGGACGGAGACCGTCCCCCCGTCAGGACCCCGGGTTCGAAGGCGGGGAGCAGGCCAGGCACCTGCGCATCGGCATGGAGTCCCTGCACTACGCCGACCCCGAGCTCGCCGGTCTGCTGGACGCGGAGATACGCCACCAGAACGCGACGCTCGCGATGATCGCCTCCGCGAGCGTGGCCGACCCCTCGGTCCTCGCCGCCGGCGGAGCGGCCCTGTCCAACGTCACCGCCGAGGGCTACCCCGCCGCCCGCTACCACCCCGGCGCCGCCCGCTTCGACGAGGTCGAGCGCCTCGCCATCCAGCGGGCCAAGGACCTGTTCGGCGCCCAGTACGCCAACGTGCAGCCGCACTCCTGCTCCTCGGCCAACCTCGCGGTGCTCACCGCGCTCATCCCGCCGGGCGGCACGCTCCTGGGCCTCGACCTCGACGCCGGCGGCCACCTCACCCACGGCTCGCCCGCCTCGGTGACCGGACGTCACTTCAACGCCGTGCACTACGGCCTGGACCGCTCCGGGCACATCGACCACGGCCAGGTCGCCGAACTCGCCCACGAGCACCGGCCGAAGGTCCTGATCGCCGGGGCCAGCGCCTACCCGCGCACCGTCGACTTCGACCGCTTCCGCGCCATTGCCGACTCCGTCGGCGCCTACCTCCTCGCCGACATCTCCCACATAGCGGGCCTGGTCGTCACCGGAGAGCACCCCAGCCCCATCGACGCCGCCCACATCACCACCACCAGCACCTACAAGCAGCTCGGCGGCCCCCGCGGCGGCCTCATCCTCAGCGGGCACGAGCACCGCACGCCGGGCCCCGACGGCCGCACGCCGCTGTTCCGCCTCATGCAGCGGGCGGTCTTCCCGCAATCACAGGGCACGCCGAGCCCGGCCACGATCGCCGCCAAGGCCCGCGCCTTCTCGATCGCGGCGGGAGAGGAGTTCAAGGACACCGCCCGGCTGATCGTGGAGAACGCGGCCGCCCTCGCCGCCGAACTCTCCGCCCTCGGCTACCGCGTACTGACCGGCGGCACCGACAACCACATGGTCCTGCTGGACATCAACGACCGAGGCCTGAGCGGAGTCGTCGCCGAGCGCGCCCTGGAGGAGTGCGCGATCCTCGCCAACCGCAACCGCATCCCCGGCGACACCAAGCCGCCGCTCGTCACCAGCGGCCTGCGCCTGGGCAGCAACATCCTCGCCCAGCGCGGGATGGGCCCCGCGCAGATGCGTGAGTGCGCCGACCTGATGCACACCGTCCTCACCGCCACCACCGCACTGAGCGACACCGAGTACGTGATCGACCCGGACCGGGCCGCGCGCATCCGCGAGGACGTCGCGCAGCTGTGCGCCCGGTACCCGCTGAGCCTCGAAGTCGACTTCAACACCCCCGCAGCCCTGATCGGAGCCGGACAGTGAACGACGCCCCCAAGGACACGGGTCCGGCCTCATCGCCGGTCCTCCTGCCCACGGACCGACCGCGGCGCCCCGGCACACCGCCGCGGTGCACGGCCGTCGAGAGCGCCGCCCTCGACGCGGGCACCCAGGCCGGCGGGATCGACCCGCACACGGCGCGGGCCGCCGCCTTCGCCGCCCTGCTCCACCGCTACACCGGCCAGGAGGACATCGGCTACGACCGCACCGACGCCTCGGGCACCGCCCACGTCCGGCTCGAGGTCAGCGGCGCGACGACCCTGCGCGAACTCGTCGGCCGCGCCACCACCGGTCCGGTCTCGGCGGCCGGGCCCGCCCCCGTCGCCCTGGCCTTCGGCGACCCGGCGGAGTCCGCCGGCGAACCGGCCCCCCACGAGCTGCGGATCGTCCACGGCGAGAGCCGCGTCGCCCTCCAGTACGACAGCACCCTCTTCGAGGCCGGCACCGCGCAACGGATCCTCGCCCACTACCGCACCCTCCTCGACGACGCCCTGAGCCTGCCGGACGCGCCGGTCGGCGAACTGCGCCTGCTCACCGACGCCGAACTGCGGCGCATGCTGGTCGACTGGAACCGCACCGAGACCGAACTGGCGGACGGCACCTGCCTGCACGAGGCGTTCGAGGCCCACGCGGAGCGCCGTCCGGACGCGACAGCGGTCGTCTACGAGGGCGCCCGCTTCACCTACGGCGACATCAACGCCGCGGCCAACCGCCTCGCCCACCACCTGCGTTCCCTGGGCGTCGGACCGGACACCCGCGTCGGGCTCTGCCTGGAGCGCTCACCCGAACTCCTCACCGCGATGCTCGGCATCCTCAAGGCCGGCGGCGCCTACGTCCCCCTCGACCCCGACTATCCCGCCCAGCGGATCGCGGACATGGTCAAGGGCACCACCTGCGCCGTCAACGTCAGCCGCCGCGAACTCGCCTCGTGCCTCCCGGCCTCCGACGACACCCCGCTGGTCCTGCTCGGACCCGGCGGCACGGACCTGTCCGCGAGCCCCGACCACGACCCCGCCCCCCTGGCCGCCCCCGACCACCTCTGCTACGTCATCCACACCTCCGGTTCCACCGGGGCGCCCAAGCCGATCGCGCTCCACCACCGCGGCGTGGTCAACAACCTCGCCGACCTCAACTCCCGCTTCACGGCAGGACCCGAGGACTCCGTCCTCTCCCTGTCCTCCCCGAGCTTCGACCTGTCCGTCTACGAGTACCTCGGCATCACCGCCGCGGGCGGCGCCGTCGTCATCCCCTCCCCGGCGCGCGGCAAGGACCCCGCCCACTGGGCCGAACTGCTCGTCGAGTACGGCGTCACCGTCTGGAACTCCGCCCCGGCCCTGCTCGACCTGCTGGTCGACCACCTCGAACAGAGCGGCGCCGAGCCGCTGCACGAGCTGCGGGCGGCGATGCTGGGCGGCGACTGGATTCCCGTGCCCCTGCCGGGGCGCTGCCGCGTGGTCGCTCCCCGGATGCGCATGATCACCATGGGCGGCGCCACCGAAGCCTCCATCCACTCCACGATCTACGAGGTGGAACAGGCTGACCCCAACTGGGCGAGCATTCCCTACGGCCGCCCGATGGCGAACCAGCGCACCTACATCCTCGACGACGCCTTCCAGCCCGTGCCGCCCGGCGTCACCGGCGAGCTGTACCTGGCAGGCACCGGCGTGGCCCGCGGCTACCTCGACCAGCCCGAGCGCACCGCCGAGCGGTTCATCGACTGGACGCACGGCGAGGTCAGCGACCGCATCTACCGCACCGGCGACATGGCCCGCTACGGCGCCGACGGCCTGATCGAACTCCTGGGCCGCCGGGACTTCCAGGTCAAGCTCAACGGGCTGCGGGTGGAACTCGGCGAGATCGAGGCCGTCCTGCGCTCGCACCCCACGGTGCAGCACAGCGCCGTGGTGGCCCACCGCAACCAGCTCGTTGCCTACGCCGTCGCGACCGACGGCGAGGACATCGACATCGACGCCCTGCGCCGGCTCGCCGCCGACCGGCTCCCGAAGTTCATGGTCCCCAAGGTGATCATGCCCCTGGACCGGCTGCCCCTGACCCCCAACGGCAAGGTGGACCGCAAGTCCCTGCCGGAGCCCGACCTGGGCGAGGCCGCCTACCGGGCGCCCGGCACCGCCCGGGAGAAGATCCTCGCCGCCGTCTACGCCGACGTCCTGCGCGTCGAACGCGTCGGCCTCGACGACGACTTCGTCGCCCTGGGCGGCGACAGCATCCGCGCCATCCAGGCCGTCACCCGGGCCAGGACCCACGGCCTCGCCGTCACCCCCCGTCAGATCCTCCAGCTGCGCACCGTCGCCCGCCTCGCCGAGGCCGCCACCGACGCGGCGGATGCCGCGGAGGAGAACGACGCGCCCCTGCTCAGCCTCGGCGAGCAGGACATCGAGGCCCTGCGGCAGCGCTACCCGCGGCTGACGGACGTATGGCCGCTGACCCCGATGCAGTCCGGCATGCTCTTCGAGTCGATGCTGGCCGACACCGGCGCCGACACCTACCACATGCAGACCGTCTACCACCTGAGCGGACCGGTCGACGCGGCCCGCATGCGGGCCGTGGGCCAGAGCCTTCTCGACCGGTACGCCAACCTCACGGTGGCGTTCGCGCCCGACGCGTCCGGCGACCTCGTACAGATCGTCAGCGACGGCGTCGAACTGCCGTGGCGGGAGCTCGACCTCAGCGACCTGACCGACGCCGACCAGGACGAGGCGTTCGCCCGCTTCCTGGCCGAGGACCAGGCCGCCCGCTTCGACCTGGCCACACCGCCCCTGCTGCGCCTGGCACTCGTCAGGCGCGGCCCGCGGAGCGCCGAACTGGTCATGACCGCCCACCACGTACTGATCGACGGCTGGTCGGAACAGCTCATCGCCGAGGACCTGCTGCGGCTCTACGCGGCAGGCGACGACGCGAGCGCACTGCCCCCGGTCCGCGGCTACCAGGAGTTCCTGGCCTGGCTCGCCCGGCAGGACCGGCAGGAGAGCGCCCGTGCCTGGGCCGACGAACTCGCCGGGCTCGACGAGGCGACACTCGTGGCCCCCGCCGCCGGCCCCCGGGGCACCGACACCGGCGTGCGGGAGGCGGAGCTCGCGCTGACCGGACAGGAGGTCAGCACGCTCGCACGGCGCGGCGCGGAGCTGGGCGTCACGGTGAACACCCTGGTCCAGGGCGCCTGGGCGGTCCTGCTCTCGGCGCTGACCGGCCGCAAGGACGTGGTGTTCGGCGCCGCCGTCTCCGGGCGACCGGGCACCCTGCCCGGCGTGGAGTCGATGGTCGGACTCTTCATCAACACCCTGCCGGTACGGGTGCGCTGCGAGCCGCAGAGCACCTTCGCCGAGTTCCTCACCGGCCTGCAGAACCGGCAGACCGATCTCCTCGACCACCACCACCACAGCCTGACCGACATCCACCAGGCCGCCGGGGTGGACGCCCTCTTCGACACCATCGTGGCCTTCCAGTCCTACCCCTCGGACCCGGCGGGCATCGCCGACGCGACCGCAGCGGCCGGCTTCGAGATCACCGGCCTCGACTCGCTCGGCGGCGCGAACTACCCCCTGGCGCTGATCGTCGAGGACGGCAGGCTGACCCTGCAGTACCAGTCGCACCTCTACGACGCGGCCGCGGCGCAGCACATCGCCGACCGGTTCCGGTCCCTCCTGAACCAGCTGGCCGCCGACCCCGGCACCCGCCGTATCGGCACGGCCGACCTGCTCCTGGACACCGAACGCGCCCAGCTGCCGAGCGCCGAACCCGCGCCGCGGGAGGCGGACGAGGACACCGTGGCCGCCCTCATCGAGCGGAGCGCGGCCGCCGCACCCGGCGCGAACGCGGTGACGTCCGGCGGTACGACCCTGACCTACGAGGAGCTCAACGCCCGCGCCAACCGCCTGGCGCACGTCCTGATCCGCCGCGGCGCGGGCCCGGAGACCGTGGTCGGGCTCGCCCTGCCGCGCTCCACGGAACTCGCCGTAGCGCTCCTGGCCACCTTGAAGAGCGGCGCGGGCTACGTGCTGCTGAACCCGGAACAGAGCCCGGTGCAGCGGCAGACGGCCCTCACGCAGGCGGCCCCCGACCTGATCCTCGCCCCGCCCGGCGCGGCACCGGAACTCGCCCCGCCCGGCACGCCGCTCGTGCACCTGGACGACCCGGAGTGCGCCAAGAGCCCCGGCACCGACATCACCGACACCGGCCGGAGCGCCCCCGTACTGCCCCAGAACCTGGCCTGCGTGCGCTATGCGCCCGGGGCCGCGGGAGGCACGGCGCTCAGCCAGCAGGGCCTGGCCGACGGCGTACGGCGCTTCGCCGCCGCCGCGGACATCGGCCCCGCCACGACGGTCCTCGCGGCCTCACCGCACCCGGACACGGCGGCCTTCGAGATGCTGGCATCGCTGGGCGCGGGCGCGAGCGTCGAGCTCGCCCCCGACCCCGAGACCCTCGGCACCCGCGGCTGGCGGGGCGATGTGCTCAGCACGGTCGCCCCGCTCCTGGCCGGGCTGCTCAACAAGGCCACGGCCGCCATCGAGACCCGAACAGTGGTGCTCACCGGGGACGTACTGCTTGGATCGTTCGTACAGCGGGTCCGGGGCGCCCTCCCGGGCGTGCGGGTGGTGAGCGCCTACGGGCCCACCGAGACCATCCGGGCCGCCGCCGAGAACCGGCACGGCGAGGAGGCGGCGCCGCTCGGCTCCGCGTCCGGAACCCTGCGCGCCTACGTGCTCAGCCCCGCCCTGCAACTGGTACCGCCCGGCGTCACCGGCGAGCTGTACATCGCGGGCGAGGTCGCGCGGGGCTACCAGGGCCGGCCGGCCCTGACCTCCCAGGCCTTCGTCGCCGACCCCTTCGGACCGCCCGGATCGCGGATGTACCGCACCGGCGACCGGGCCCGGTGGAACGCGCGAGGAGCCCTGGAGTACGTCGGCAACGGCGGCTGCGAGATCACCGTCAGAGGCCACCGCTTCCGCACCGAGGACGTGGAGGCCGCGCTGGCCGAGCACCCCGCGGTCTCACAGGCCGCGGTGGTGCCGGCGCCCGGCGGCGACGAGCAGCTCACCGGCTACGCCGTCGCACTGCGCGGCCACACCGTGGACACCACGGAGCTGCGCGAGTTCCTCGCCCGGCATCTGCCGGAGCACATGGTGCCCGCCACTTTCGTCCTCATCGAGGACATGCCGTTGGCGGCCGACGGCAGCGTGGACCGCGCAGCACTTCCCGAGCCCGGGGCCGAGCCGGCGGGCCAGGGGTACCGGGCCGCCCGCACCCCGCAGGAAGAAGCGCTGTGCGCGCTGTTCGCCGAGGTCCTGGGCCTCGAGCGGATCGGTATCGACGACAACTTCTTCGCCCTCGGCGTCAACTCGCTGAAGGCGACCCGGCTGATCGGCCGGATGCGCAGGACCCTCGGGATCGAGGCATCGATCCGGACGATTTTCCAGTATTCGACGATTGCGGAGCTTTCGGGTCAAGTCCAGGCCACAGGAACCACCAAGAGCCGGCCCCGTCTACGCAAAATGACCAAGGAGTAGACCCAAAGTGATCCCCTTGTCCTACGCTCAGCGCCGTCTGTGGTTCCTCGACCGCTTCGAGGGGGCCTCGGCGACCTACAACGTCCCGCTGGCCCTGCACCTGACGGGCGACCTGGACACCGACGCGCTCACGACGGCGGTCCGCGACGTGGTCGCCAGGCACGAGGTCCTGCGCACCGTCCTCTTCGAGGAGGCGGGCGTCCCCTACCAGCGGATCCTGTCCGTCGAGGAAGCAGTACTCGATGTGCCGGTCGTGCCGGTGTCACCGGACGAGGTGGACCACACCATCAGGGAGACGATCTCCTACGCGTTCGACCTGTACGCGGAGATCCCGGTCAGGGCGTGCGTCCTGCGGCACGCCCCCGACGCCCATGTACTGGTCCTGCTGTTCCACCACATCGCGGCGGACGGCGAGTCGGCGGTGCCGCTGCTGCGGGACCTGTCCGCCGCCTACACCGCCCGCCGCTCGGGCCACGCGCCCGGCTGGGACGAGCTGGAGGTCCAGTACTCCGACTACACGCTCTGGCAGCGCGAAATGCTCGGGGACGAGAAGGACCCCGAGTCCGTGCTGTACGGACAGCTCGCCTACTGGAGCGAGCAGTTGGCCGGCATGGACCAGCCGCTGAACCTGCCGCTCGACCGCCCCCGCCCGTCGGTGGCCTCGCACGACGGCGGCCACGTGGAGTTCCACATCGACCCCGAGCTGCGGGACGCCGTGGAGAAGCTGGCCCAGGAGCGCGGGCTGAGCGTCTCCATGGTCCTGCAGTCGGTGCTCGCCGTACTGCTGCACCACCTGGGCGGCGGCGACGACATACCCATCGGATCCCCGATCGCCGGCCGGGTGGACGAGGACCTCGCCGACCTGATCGGCTTCTTCGTCAACACCTGGGTGCTGCGCGTCGAACTGCCGGGCAACCCGAGCTTCGACGACGTCCTGGACCAGGTGAAGGACAAGGCCCTGGGCGCCTACGACAACCAGGACGCCCCCTTCGAGATGCTGGTCGACCAGATCAGCCCGGAGCGGTCCACCGCCTACAACCCGCTCTTCCAGGTCTTCTTCGCCTGGCAGAACATCACCCGGGCCGAGGTCGACCTGCCGGGTCTGGAGACCAGGCTCGACTTCGAGCAGCTCGGCACCCAGACCGCCAAGTTCGACCTCGAGTTCAACGTCGCCCCCGCCGAGAACGGCGGGGCGCGCGGCACCATCGAGTACGCCACCGACCTCTTCGACCGCGCCACGGCCGACTCCATCGGCTCCCGCTTCGTGCGGGTCCTGCGGGCGCTGATGACCGACCCCTCGGCGCCGGTGCGGCGCGTCGACGCCCTGGAGCCGGCCGAGCGCCGGCACCTGGACGCGGTCAACGCCACCGACACCCCCGTCCCCGAGACCACCCTTCCGGTGCTGTTCGAGCGTTGGGCGGCGCAGAGTCCGGATGCGGTGGCGGTGGTCTGTGACGGTGCGGAGCTGAGTTACGGGGCGTTGAACGCGCGGGCGAACCGGCTGGCGCGTGAGCTGGCCGGGCGGGGTGTGGGTGCGGGGTCGGTGGTGGCGTTGTCGCTGCCGCGGACTGCGGATCTGGTCGTCGGCATGCTGGGTGTTCTGAAGTCGGGTGCGGCGTATCTGCCGATCGACCCCAAGTACCCGAGCCACCGGCTGGCCCACATCCTGACCGAGGCGGCACCCGAGCTGGTGCTGACCGACACCGGCACGGAGTCCGTGCTCCCGGACACCGACACGCCCCGGCTGCACCTGGGCGACGTCGACCTTCAGAGCGGTACGGACACCGACCTCAGCGGCGACGGCGCACCGCGGCCGGAGGACCTGGCGTACGTCATGTACACCTCGGGTTCGAGCGGCACCCCCAAGGGTGTCGCCGTCACCCACCGCAACGTCGTCAACGGCATCACGCACCTGGCCGAGCGGATCGACGCCGGACCGGGGCGCACGGCCCTCGCGGGCACGTCGGTCAACTTCGACGTCTCCGTCTTCGAGATCTTCACCAACCTCTGCCACGGCGGCACGATCGAGATCGTCCGCGACGTCCTCGTCCTCGGCGAACGCGACAACTGGCAGGGCCACATCGTCTCCACGGTCCCCTCCGCCTTCGCCGAGCTCCTGGACCAGATCGCCGGACGCACCACGCTCGACACCCTCGTCTTCGCGGGCGAGGCCCTGCCCGCCGCCCTGGTCACCCGGGTCCGCGAGGCCTTCCCCGGCGTCCGTGTCGTCAACGCCTACGGCCAGACCGAGTCCTTCTACGCCACCACCTTCACCATCGCCGCCGACGACACCTGGGACGGTTCCGGCAACGTCCCCATCGGCCGGCCGCTCGGCAACATGCGTGCCTACGTCCTCGGCCCCGGCCTGCGGCCCGTCGTCCCCGGCGTCACGGGAGAGCTCTACATCGCGGGGAACGTGGCCCGCGGTTACCGAGGTCGCCCCGACCTGACCATCGAACGCTTCCTGGCCGACTTCTTCGGGCCGCCCGGATCGCGGATGTACCGCACGGGTGACCTGGCCCGCTGGAACAGCGAGGGCGAGCTGGAGTACGTCGGCCGCGCCGACTCCCAGGTCAAGGTCCGCGGCTTCCGCATCGAACCCGGCGAGGTCGAGGCGGCCCTGGTGGCCCACCCCGCCGTCGCCCAGGCCGCGGTCATCGCCCGCGAGGGCGCGGGCACCGGGACCAAGCAGCTCGTCGGCTACGTCGTCCCTGCGTTCACCAGCGACAAGGACAGCCACGACTTCCGCTCAGGCATCGAGGCGACCGAGCTGCGCGCCCACGCCTCGCAGCACCTGCCCGACTTCATGGTTCCTTCGGCGTTCGTGATCCTGGACCGGCTGCCGTTGATGCCCAACGGCAAGCTGGACCACAAGGCTCTGCCGGAGCCGGAGTTCACCGGCGGCGCCTACCGGGCGCCGGTCACCGAGCAGGAGAAGGTCCTGGCGGCTGTCTACGCCGAGGTCCTGGGGCTCGACCGGGTGGGTGTGGACGATGACTTCTTCGCCGTCGGCGGCGACTCCATCCGCTCCATCCAGGTCGTCTCCCGCGCCCGCACCCAGGGCCTGGAGGTGACCCCCCGGCAGATCTTCGAGTGCCGGACCGTCGCCGCACTGGCCGAGGTCGCCGTGAGCGACGACGGGACGGGTCCGACCCTTCAGGAGTTCGAGGGCGGCGGCATCGGCACCTTCCCGCTGATGCCCATCGCCCGGTACATGGCGGAGCTGGGGGGCGGTTACGACCGCTTCTCCATGTCCCTCGCCCTGGAACTGCCCACGGCGATCGACGCGGACGGTCTGGCCGCCACCATCAACGCGGTCCTGGACCGGCACGACATCCTGCGCTCCCGCCTGGTCATGGACGGCGAGGGCGTCATCGAGATCGGCCCCAAGGGCTCCGTCGACGCCGCCGCCCTCATCCACCGGGTGGAGTGGGACGGCGCCTTCGACGAGGCCTGGGAGCAGCGGGCCGCCGACGAACTGGACGCGGCGACGGGCCGCCTGGACACCGCGGCCGGCGTGATGGCGCAGTTCGTGTGGTTCGCCCCGGGCGACGCCTCGGTCGCGGGCCGGCTGCTGGTCGCGCTGCACCACGTGGTGGTGGACGGCGTGTCCTGGCGCATCCTGCTGCCCGACCTCGCCGAGGCCTGGCGACAGGTCAGCGCGGGCAAGACGCCCGAACTCCCGGCCGTCGGCACCTCCGTACGGCGCTGGACGCACGCGCTCATCGAGGAGGCCAACAGCCCCGGGCGCGTCGCCGAGATGGACGTATGGCGCCGCGTCCTCGACGGGCCCGACCCGCAGCTGGGCTCCCGCCCGCTCGACCCGGCCACCGACACCCGCACCGCACTTGACTTCGTGGAGCTGCAACTGCCCGCGGACGTCACCGAAGCGCTCCTGACGAAGGTCCCGGCCGCCTTCCACGGCGGAGTCAACGACGGCCTCCTCGCGGCCCTCGCCCTCGCGGTCGCCAAGTGGCGGCGTGCCCGGGGGATCGACGAGCCCTCGACGCTGATCAAGCTGGAGGGTCATGGCCGTGAGCAGGAGGTCGTGCCCGGAGCGGATCTGTCAAGCACGGTGGGCTGGTTCACCAGCATGTTCCCGGTGCGTCTGGACACCGCGGGCTTCGACATCGACGAGGCCTTCGCCGGGGGCGCGGCCGCCGGTGGTGTGGTCAAGGCGGTCAAGGAGCAGCTCCTGGCCATCCCCGACAAGGGCCTCGGCTTCGGACTCCTGCGCTACCTCAACGACGAGACCGCCGCGGAACTGGCGGGGCACTCCGCGGGGCAGATCGGCTTCAACTACCTGGGCCGCTTCTCCTCCGCCGACATGCCCGAAGACCTCCGCGGCCTCGGTTTCACCCAGCTCTGCGAGATGTCCGCGCCCCTGGACGCCGACATGCCCGCCATGTCCGCGCTGGAACTCAACTCCATGGTCATCGACACCGAGCAGGGCGCCCGGCTGGACGTCTCGGCCGGCTTCCCCGCCGGGCTGTTCGCCTCCGAGGACGTCCGGGAACTCATCGACCTCTGGTTCGCCGCCCTGACGGCACTGGCCCGGCACACCGCCGACCCGGCCGCCGGCGGGCTCACCCCCTCCGACCTGCCCCTGGTCAAGGTCACCCAGCAGGACATCGAGACCTGGGAGAGCCACTACCCGGGCCTGGCCGACGTCTGGCCCATGACGCCGCTGCAGGCCGGGCTCCTCTTCCACACCATGCTCAACGACGACTCCTGGGACGCCTACCAGATGCAGATGGCGTTCCACATCGAGGGCGAGGTCGACGCCACCCGCATGCGGGCCGCGGGCCAGGCCCTCCTGGACCGGCACGCCAACCTGCGCACCGCCTTCGTCCACGACGCCGAGGGCAACCAGGTCCAGATCGTCGTCGACGGCATCGAAGTGCCCTGGCAGGAGATCGACCTCAGCCACCTCGACGAGCTGGCCCGCGCCGACGCCTTCGACCGGTTCCTCGCCGAGGACCACGGCCGAAGCTTCGACCCGGCCGTCCCGCCCATGCTGCGGCTGACCCTGGTCAAGACCGAACAGGCCGCATCCGAGCTGGTCCTGACCGCCAGCCACGTCCTGTTCGACGGCTGGTCCCTGCCCGTCCTGATGCAGGACATCCTGCGCCTCTACGGATCGGCCGGAGACGCCTCCGTACTGCCCAGGGTCCGCGGCTTCAAGGACTTCCTGGTCCACCTCTCGCGGCAGGACGAGGAGGAGACGGCCCGCGCCTGGGCCGAGGACCTCGCCGGCGTGGACGAGCCGACCCTGCTGGTCCCCGACGGCGCCTCCCACGAGGGCAGTTCCGGGATCGGCCACGTCGAGCTCCCCCTGCCGCTGGAGGAGATCCGCGACCTGAACCGGCGCGCCTCCGAGCTCGGCATCACCGTCAACACCCTGGTCCAGGGCGCCTGGGCGGTGCTGCTCGGCCAGCTCACCGGACGCCAGGACGTCGTGTTCGGAGCCACCGTCTCCGGACGCCCGCCACAGGTCACCGGCGTCGACTCGATGGTCGGCATGTTCATCAACACCCTCCCCGTCCGTGTCGAGTACAGCCCGGCCGACTCGCTCGCCGACGTACTGCGCAACCTGCAGAAGCGGCAGGCGGCCCTCCTCGACCACCACCACCACGGCCTGACCGAGATCCACCGCTCCACCGGACTCACGACCCTGTTCGACACCCTCGTCGTCTTCGAGTCCTACCCGGTCGACCGGGACGGCCTCAGCGACGCCAACTCCGCGGCCGGTATCGCCTTCACCGGCATCCGCCCCTCCACCGGCACCCACTACCCGCTGACGGTCATGGCGGACGCCGACCCGCACCTGCGGCTCACCCTCCAGTACCAGAGCCACGTCCTGGACCGCGAGACCGTCGACGTCATCGCCGCACGCCTCGTGCGGGTCCTGCGCCAGCTGATCACCGACCCCTCCCTGCCGGTCGGCCGCGTCGACATCCTGGACCCGGCCGAGCGCGTCCGCCTCCTGGAGCGCTCCAACGACACCGACGCGCCGGCGCCCGCGCTCACATTGCCCGCCCTCTTCGAGACGCAGGCAGCCAAGAGCCCGGACGCACTCGCGGTGCTCTGCGAGGGCCAGGAACTGACGTACGCGGAGGTCAACGCGCGGGCGAACCGTCTCGCGCGGGAGCTGACCGGCCGAGGTGTGGGGCCCGAGGACGTCGTGGCCCTGTCCCTGCCCCGCTCGGCGGAGCTGGTCGTCGCACTCCTCGCGGTCCTGAAGTCGGGCGCGGCGTATCTGCCGATCGACCCCAAGTACCCCAGCCACCGGCTCGCGTACATCCTCACCGAGGCGGCCCCGCGGCTGATCCTCACCGACCACGACACCGCCGACGTGCTGCCCGACGGCGACACCCCGGTGCTCCACCTCGACGACGTCGACTTCGCGGACGTCCTGGCGGACGCGGCCGCCGGCGTCGGCGACCTCCGCGACGCCGACCGGCGGGCCCGGCTGCTGCCCCAGCACCTGGCGTACGTCATGTACACCTCGGGCTCCACCGGCACGCCCAAGGGCGTCGCCATCACCCACCACAACGTCGTCAACGGCGTCACCCAGCTCGCCGGACACATCGACGCGGGCCCCGGCCGCAGGGCATTGGCCGGCACCTCCATCAACTTCGACGTGTCCGCCTTCGAGATCTTCACCACCCTGTGCACCGGCGGCAGCGTCGAAGTGGTCCGCGACGTCCTGGTCCTCGGCGAGCGCGCGGGCTGGCAGGGCAACGTCATCTCCACCGTTCCCTCCGCGTTCGCCGAACTCCTCGACCAGATCGCCGACCACACACAGGTGGACGTCCTGGTCTTCGCCGGCGAGGCGCTCCCCGCCGACCTGGTCAACCGGGCCCGCGCGGCGTTCCCCGGCGTGCGGATCATCAACGCCTACGGGCAGACCGAGTCGTTCTACGCCACCACCTTCACCGCCTCAGGCACCCCCCGGTCCCTGGGCGCCGTGCCGATCGGCGCACCGCTCGGCAACATGCGCGCCTACGTCCTGAACTCCGGCCTCCAGCCGGTCCCCGCGGGCGTCACAGGAGAGCTCTACATCGGCGGCAACGTCGGCCGCGGCTACCGCGGCCGCCCCGGCCTGACCGCCGAACGTTTCATCGCCGACCCCTACGGCGAGCCCGGATCGCGGATGTACCGCACCGGTGACCTGGCCCGCTGGAACGACAGCGGCGAACTCGAGTACGTCGGCCGCGGCGACACCCAGGTCAAGGTCCGTGGCTTCCGCGTGGAGCCCGGCGAGGTCGAGGCCGTCCTGGTGGCCCACCCCGGCGTCGCCCAGGCAGTGGTCGTCGCCCGTGCCGCGGCGGCCACCGGTGCGGGCCGGCGGCTCGTCGGCTACGTCGTGCCCACCGAGGCCGGCGGCGTCACCGCCGAAGAGCTGCGCGAGACCGCGGCAGCGGGCCTGCCGGACTTCATGGTCCCCGCCGCGTTCATGGTCCTCGACCGGCTGCCGCTGATGCCCAACGGCAAGCTCGACCGGGCCGCGCTGCCCGAGCCGGAGTTCACCGCGGGCGCCTACCGGGCGCCGCGCAACGCCGCCGAGCAGACCCTCGCCGAGCTCTTCGCCGAGGTCCTGGGCGTCGACCAGGTCGGCATCGACGACAGCTTCTTCACCCTCGGCGGCCACTCACTGCTCGCGACCCGCCTGATCAGCCGGGTCCGTACCGTCCTCGGCGCGGAACTCCCGATCAAGACGGTCTTCGCCGCGCCGAGCGTCGCCGAACTCGCCACCCACCTCTCCGCGGGCGTCGAGGTCCGCCCGCCGCTCAAGAAGCTGGCCTCCCGGCCCGAGCGGCTCCCGCTGTCGTTCGCCCAGCGCCGCCTGTGGTTCATCGACAAGTTCGAGGGCCCATCGGCGACGTACAACATCCCGCTCAACCTGAAGCTCACCGGCGACCTGGACACCGAAGCCCTCGCGGCCGCCCTCGGCGACGTCGTGGCCCGGCACGAGAGCCTGCGCACCGTCTTCGCCGAGGACGCCGACGGCATCCCCTTCCAGCGGATCGTGCCGGTCGCCGAAGCCCAGCTCGACGTGCCGGTCATCGAGGTCACGGCCGACGGCCTCGACGCGGCGATCGCCGAGACCGCCGAGTACACCTTCGCCCTCGACCGCGAGATCCCGGTGCGGGCCCGCATCCTGGCGACCGGCGCCAAGGAGCACATCTTCTCGCTGGTCATCCACCACATCGCCGGTGACGGCGAGTCGATGGCGCCCCTGATCCGCGAGGTGTCCGCCGCCTACGGCGCCCGCCGCGATGGCCGCACACCGCACTTCGCCGAACTGCCCGTCCAGTACACCGACTACGCCATCTGGCAGCGCGAACTCCTCGGCGAGAACTCCGACGCGGACAGTGTCCTCGGGCAACAGTGCGCCTACTGGCGTACGGAACTGGCCGGCATCCCCGAGCCGCTCCAGCTCCCCGCCGACCGGCCGCGCCCGCCCAAGGCCAGCCACCGCGGCGACATGACCGAGTTCACCGTGGAGCCCGAGCTGTTCGCCGCGGTGGAGGAGCTGGCCCGAGAGCGTGACGTGACCGTCTCGATGGTCATGCAGTCGGTGCTCGCCGTGCTGCTGCACCAGGTCGGCGCCGGGGACGACATCCCGATCGGCTCCCCGATCGCCGGCCGTACCGACGACGCCCTGGACGACCTGATCGGCTTCTTCGTCAACACCTGGGTGCTGCGGGCCGAGCTCGCCGGCAACCCGACGTTCGACGAGCTGGTCGCCCAGGTGAAGGAGAAGGCCCTGGGCGCCTACGGCAACCAGGACGCCCCCTTCGAGCGCCTCGTGGAGATCCTCAACCCCGACCGCTCCACCGCCTACCACCCCCTGTTCCAGGTGATGTTCGCCTGGCAGAACTTCGCCCAGGCCGACTTCGACCTGCCGGGCCTGCGCGTGGACTTCGTGCCCATCGTCACCGGCACCGCCAAGTTCGACCTGTTCTTCAACCTCACCGAGGTCACCACGCCCGCAGGACGCGAGGCGCAGGGCCTCATCGAGTACGCGACCGACCTCTTCGACCGTTCGAGCGCCGAGGCCCTCGCGACCCGCTTCCTGCGGGTGCTGCGCGGCCTCGTCGCGAACCCCGGGGCCCCGGTGGGCCTGGTCGACGCCCTCGACCCCGCCGAGCGCGAACTGGTCGTACGCGGCCACAACAAGACCTTCGTGCCGGTACCGGCGCACACCCTTCCGGTGCTGTTCGAGCGTCGTGCGGCGCAGAGTCCGGATGCGGTGGCGGTGGTCTGTGACGGTGCGGAGCTGAGTTACGGGGCGTTGAACGCGCGGGCGAACCGGCTGGCGCGTGAGCTGGCCGGGCGGGGTGTGGGTGCGGGGTCGGTGGTGGCGTTGTCGCTGCCGCGGACGGCGGATCTGGTCGTCGGCATGCTGGGTGTTCTGAAGTCGGGTGCGGCGTATCTGCCGATCGACCCCAAGTACCCGAGCCACCGGCTGGCCCACATCCTGACCGAGGCGGCACCCGTGCTGGTGCTGACCGACACCGAGACCCTCTCGGTCCTCCCCGAGACCGACATCCCCGCCCTCTTCACCGACACCCTCGACCTGGACTCCGTCACCGGCCAGGACGGCGCGGACCTGACCAACCGCGACCGCACCGCGGCGCTGCGGCCGGAGGACCTGGCGTACGTCATGTACACCTCGGGTTCGAGCGGCACCCCCAAGGGGGTCGCCGTCACCCACCGCAACGTCGTCAACGGCATCACGCACCTGGCCGCGCTCATCGAGGCCGGCCCGGGACGTACGGCCCTCGCGGGCACGTCGGTCAACTTCGACGTCTCCGTCTTCGAGATCCTGACCAACCTCTGCCACGGCGGCACGATCGAGATCGTCCGCGACGTCCTCGTCCTCGGCGAACGCGACAACTGGCAGGGCCACATCGTCTCCACCGTGCCCTCCGCCTTCGCCGAACTCTGGGACCAGATCTCCGCGGGCGGCGCCCTGGACACGGTCGTCTTCGCCGGTGAGGCCCTGCCGGCCGCGCTCGTCGCCCGCGTCCAGGAAGTCCGCCCGGACATCCGGATCATCAACGCCTACGGCCAGACCGAGTCCTTCTACGCCACCTCCTTCGCGGTCCACGGCGACGAGGCCTGGGAAGGCAGCGGCAGCGCGCCGATCGGCCGGCCGCTGGGCAACATGCGCACCTACGTCCTCGGCCCGGCCCTTCAGCCGGCCCCCGTCGGCGTGGTGGGCGAGCTGTACGTGGGCGGCAACGTCGGCCGCGGCTATCTCGGCCGCCCCGGCCTGACCGCCGAGCGCTTCGTCGCCGACCCCTACGGCGAGCCCGGATCGCGGATGTACCGCACCGGTGACCTGGCCCGCTGGAACAGCGAGGGCGAGCTGGAGTACGTCGGCCGCGCCGACTCCCAGGTCAAGGTCCGCGGTTTCCGCATCGAGCCCGGCGAGGTCGAGTCCGCGATGGTGGCGCACGCCGGCGTCGCCCAGGCCGCGGTCGTCGTCAGGGAAGCAGCCGGCGCCAAGGGCGCCAAGCAGCTCGTCGGCTACGTCGTACCGGCCGGCGCCGACCGGCACGAGAGCGCCGAGAGCGTCGGCGAGACGGACTACGACCTGACCGCCGGAGTCTCCTCCCGCGACCTGCGGGCCTTCCTCGGCCAGCGGCTCCCGGAGTTCATGGTTCCTTCGGCGTTCGTGATCCTGGACCGGCTGCCGTTGATGCCCAACGGCAAGCTGGACCACAAGGCTCTGCCGGAGCCGGAGTTCACCGGCGGCGCCTATCGGGCGCCGGTCACCGAGCAGGAGAAGGTCCTGGCGGCTGTCTACGCCGAGGTTCTCGGGCTCGACCGGGTGGGTGTGGACGATGACTTCTTCGCCGTCGGCGGCGACTCCATCCGCTCCATCCAGGTCGTCACCCGGGCCCGCGCCCAGGGCCTGGAGGTGACCCCCCGGCAGATCTTCGAGCAGCGCACGGTCGCCGAGCTGGCCCTCGTGGCCCTCGACACCGGCACCGCGATCGTCCTCGAGGAGTTCGAGGGCGGCGGGGTCGGCTCCTTCCCGCTGCTGCCGATCGTCCACTACATGGCGGAGTTGGGGGGCGGCTATGACCGCTTCTCGATGTCGCTGGCTCTGGAACTGCCTTCGGGGATCGGCGCCGATGGTTTGGCGGCGACGTTGAACGCGGTGTTGGACCGGCACGACATTCTGCGCTCGCGCCTGGTCATGGGCGAGGGCGATGGCGTCATCGAGATCGGCCCGAAGGGCTGCGTGGATGCCGCCGCGCTGGTTCACCGGGTGGAGTGGGACGGTGCCTGGGACGAGGCGTGGCAGGAGCGGGCCGCTCTCGAACTGGATGTGGCGACGGGCCGGCTGGACACCGCTGGCGGTGTGATGGCGCAGTTCGTGTGGTTCGCGCCGAGTGACGCCTCGGTCGCGGGCCGGCTGCTGATTGCTCTGCATCACCTGGTGGTGGACGGGGTGTCCTGGCGGATCCTGCTGCCCGACCTCGCCGAGGCCTGGCGGCAGCTCAGCGAGGGCAAGACCCCGGAGCTGGCGGCCGTGGGCACGTCGGTGCGGCGCTGGACGCACGCGCTCATCGAAGAGGCCAAGAGCCCCGAGCGCGTCGCCGAGATGGAACTGTGGCGTTCGGTCCTCGAAGGGCCCGACCCCCAGCTCGGCTCCCGCCCCCTCGACCCGGCCGTCGACCTGCTCTCCACCCAGGAGCAGTTCACCGTACGGCTCCCCGTCGCCGTCACCGAAGCGCTCCTGACGAAGGTCCCGGCGGCTTTCCACGGTGGTGTGAACGACGGTCTGCTGGCGGCGCTGGCTCTGGCGGTCGCCAAGTGGCGGCGAGGCCGGGGGATTGTGGAGCCCTCGACGCTGATCAAGCTGGAAGGTCACGGCCGTGAGCAGGAGGTCGTGCCCGGAGCGGATCTGTCAAGCACCGTGGGCTGGTTCACCAGCATGTTCCCGGTACGCCTGGACACCGCGGGCTTCGACATCGACGAGGCCTTCGCCGGGGGCGCTGCCGCCGGTGGTGTGGTCAAGGCGGTCAAGGAGCAGCTCCTGGCCATCCCCGACAAGGGACTTGGCTTCGGCTTGCTGCGCTACCTCAACCCGGAGACGGCAGCCGAACTCGCCGGGCACTCCACGGGGCAGATCGGCTTCAACTACCTCGGCCGCTTCTCCTCCGCCGACATGCCCGAAGACCTCCGCGGCCTCGGCTTCACCCAGATATCCGACCTGGACCTGGCCGCCGACCTGGACGCGGACATGCCCGCCATGTCGACGGTCGAGATCAACTCCGCGGTCATCGACACCGAACTGGGCGCCCAGCTCGACGCCGTGGTCGGCTTCCCCAGCGGCCTGTTCACCCGCGCCGAGGTGCAGGAACTGGCCGACCTGTGGTTCGCCGCCCTGGAGGCGGTGGCCCGGCACGCAGCCGACCCGGCCGCAGGCGGGCTCACCCCCTCCGACCTGCCGCTGGTCAAGGTCGCCCAGCACGAGATCGAGACCTGGGAGAGCCACTACCCGGGCCTGGCCGACGTCTGGCCGCTGACCGCGCTGCAGTCCGGACTGCTCTTCCAGTCGATGCTCAACGACGACGACGCCATCGACGCCTACCAGATGCAGATCGCCTTCCACATCGGCGGCACGGTCGACGCCGCCCGCATGCGGGCCGCGGGCCAGGCCCTCCTGGACCGCTACGCCAACCTGCGCACCGCCTTCGTCCACGACGAGGACGGCAACCAGGTCCAGATCGTCGTCGACGGCATCGAAGTGCCCTGGCAGGAGATCGACCTCAGCCACCTGCCCGAGGACGAGCGCGACGCCGCGTTCGAGCGGTTCCTCGCCGAGGACCACCACCGGCACTTCGACCCGGTCCAGCCACCCCTGCTCCGCTTCGCCCTGCTCACCATGGGCCCGGACAAGGCCGAACTGGTCCTGACCGCACACCACGTGCTGTTCGACGGCTGGTCCTTCCCGATCATCATGACCGACCTGCTGCGCCTCTACGGATCGAGCGGCGACGGCACCGTCCTGCCCCGGACCCGCGGCTACCGCGACTTCGTCCTGTGGCTCTCCCAGCAGGACCAGGACGCCACAGCACGTGCCTGGGCCCGCGAACTCGAAGGCGTCGAGGAGCCCACCCTGGTCGCCCCCGTCACCGCCCGCCCGGGCGACGACGTGGACGACTCTGCGGCCGGCCAGGTCGACGTGGTGCTGCCCATGGACGAGGCCCGCCTCCTGAACCGGCGCGCCTCCGAGCTCGGCATCACCGTCAACACCCTGCTGCAAGGGGCCTGGGCGGTCCTCATCGGCGAGCTGACCGGACGCCAGGACGTGCTGTTCGGCGCGACCGTCTCCGGACGGCCGCCGACGGTCACCGACGTCGACTCCATGGTCGGACTCTTCATCAACACCCTCCCCGTACGGGCGAGTTACAGCTCCGGGGAAACCCTCGCCGACATGCTGCAGAACCTGCAGAAGCGGCAGGCGGCCCTCCTGGACCACCACCACTACGGTCTTTCGGAGATCCACCGCACCACCGGCCTGAGCACCCTGTTCGACACGCTCGTGGTCTTCGAGTCCTACCCCGTGGACCAGGAAGGCCTCACCGACGCCAACTCGGCGGGCGGCATCTCCTTCACCGGCATCCGCCCCTTCTCCGGCACCCACTACCCGCTGACCCTGATGGCCGACGCCGACCCCTACCTGCGGCTCGCCCTGCAGTACAAGGAGAGCGTCTTCGACCGGGCGACGGTGGAGTCCCTGGCCGGCAGCCTGCAGCGCATCCTGAGCCAGCTCGCGCAGGACCCCGCCCGCCACATCGGGCAGGTGGAGGTGCTGGAGGCCGCCGAACGCGACATGCTCCTCAACCAGTTCAACCACGTCGACACCCCCACCCCGCAGGTGACGATCCCCGAGCTGTTCGCCCAGCAGGTCCAGGCCACCCCGGACGCCGAGGCCGTCCTGTGCGACGGCGTCTCGCTCACCTACCAGGAGCTCGACACCCGCGCGGCGCGCCTCGCCCGCGTGCTCACCGCCCAAGGGGTGGGACCCGAGACGATCGTGGCGGTGGCGCTGCCCCGCTCCACCGACCTCGTGGCCGGCCTGCTCGCCGTCCTCAAGGCAGGCGGTGCCTACCTGCCCATCGACCCCAGGTACCCCAGCCACCGGCTGGCGTACATCCTGGGCGAGGCAGCACCGCAACTGATCCTCACCGACACCGGGACGGTCTCCGTACTGCCGGACACCGACCTTCCGCTGCTGCACCTTGACCAGCTCGACCTGACCGGCAGTCAGACATCGGACGGCGGACGGGCGGTGACGCTCAGGCCGCAGCAGCTGGCCTACGTGATGTACACCTCGGGCTCCACCGGAGCACCCAAGGGCGTCGCCATCACCCACAGCAACGTCGTCAACGGCGTGCTGCGCCTGGCCGCCCGCATCGGAGCGGCACCGGGCCGCAGGATGCTGGCAGGCACCTCGGTGAACTTCGACGTCTCCGCCTTCGAGATCTTCACCACCCTGTGCACCGGCGGCACCGTCGAAGTCGTCCGTGACGTACTCGCCCTGAGCGAGCGCGACAGCTGGGACGGCAACGTGATCAGCACCGTCCCCTCGGTCTTCGCCGAACTCGTCGACCAGCTCGCCGAGCGCACCCACGTCGACACCCTGGTCTTCGCCGGCGAGGCGCTGCCCGCCGGTCTCGTCCAGCAGATCCGCGAGACCTTCCCCGGCGTGAAGATGGTCAACGCCTACGGGCAGAGCGAATCCTTCTACGCCACCACCTTCACCGTCCCCGAAGCGGGCGAGTGGGACGGTTCCGGCAGCGCCCCGATCGGCTCGCCGCTCGGCCACGTCCGCGCCTACGTCCTCGGCCCGGGTCTGGCACCCGTGAAGGTCGGAGTGGTCGGCGAGCTGTACATCGCCGGCGATGTCGGGCGCGGCTACCGCGGCCGGGCCGACCTGACCGCCGAACGGTTCGTCGCGGGCCCCTTCGGACCCGCGGGGGAGCGGATGTACCGCACCGGCGACCTGGCCCGCTGGAACGAGCGGGGGCAGCTGGAGTACGTGGGGCGCGGCGACGCCCAGGTCAAGATCCGCGGGTTCCGCATCGAACCCGGTGAGGTCGAGGCCGCCCTCGTCGCCCACCCCGGCGTCGCCCAGGCCGCCGTCGTCGCACTGGAGGGACGCGGCACCGGCAAGCAACTGGTGGGATACGTCGTGGGCGCCGGGCCCGAGAGCCTCGACGCCGACGCGCTGCGCGAGTTCGCCACGGAGAAGCTGCCGGCCTTCATGGTCCCCGCGGCCTTCATGGTCCTGGACAAGCTGCCGCTGACGCCCAACGGCAAGCTCGACCGGGCCGCGCTGCCCGCACCGGAATTCGCCGGACAGGAGTACCGGGCGCCGCGCACGCCGACCGAGAAGGCACTGGCGGAGTTGTTCGCCGACATCCTGGGCCTTGACCAAGTCGGCATCGACGACGACTTCTTCGCCCTCGGCGGGCACTCGCTCCTGGCCACGCGGCTCAACAACCGCATCCGCACCCAGCTCGACGCGGTCCTGCCCATGCGGGCGGTGTTCCAGTCGCCGACGGTCGCCGAGCTCGCGGCCTGCCTGGAATCGCGGGACGAGGCGTCGGAGAACGCCGACCCCTTCGCCCGGGTGCTCCCGATCAAGACCGGTGGGGACAGGGAACCCCTGTGGTTCATTCACCTGGCCGGCGGCCTCGCCTGGCCGTACCTGAATTTCACGGCCAAGCTGCCCGCCGACCGTCCTTCGTACGGAATTCAAGCGCGCGGACTCGACGGGAAAACACCGCTCCCCGACCGCCTGGAAAGCCTGGTGAACGACTATATCGAGCAGATATTCTCGTATCAGAAGGAAGGCCCCTACCACCTGATCGGCTGGTCCTTCGGCGGTGCAGTCGCCCACGCGATGGCTGCCGAACTGCAAAGGCGTGGCCACGAAGTGGCACTGCTCGGGCTTCTGGATTCCGCTCCCAGCAGTCATTTCTCCGAAAATGCCGACCTCGAAGTCGAGCAGGTGCGCCACCTGCTCAAGGACCACATCGGAGACCTCGCCGACTCGGACGAGGAGCGCCTGCTGGAGATCGCCTCCGCCGTCGTCGTCAACAACGTCGACATGCTCAAGCGGTTCGAGCAGCCCGAATTCGAGGGCGATGCCCTGTTCTTCAACGCCACGCTGAATCCCGAGGCGCCGTACATGGACCAGTGGAAGTCACACATCACCGGCACGCTGCGGGTGCACGACATCCCCGGCACCCACTACGAGATCTGCACCCCGGAACACGCGCCGGCCGTCACCGCGGCCATCGCCGAAGCGCTCGATGCGCTCTGAGGCGCACCCCCACCGACGGACCCCGCATCGAAGGAAGTGCATCTGACATGTTCGTTCCCGCTCCCTACCGCCAGCCGTCCGCCTCCTGGATGGTGGACATCCTGCGCGGCAACCCGTTGGCGCTGATGACCTCCAACGGCCCGGCGGAAGCGGGTCCCTACGCCACGCACCTGCCGGTCATCCAGGACCCGGAGATGACCGAGGAGTGGGCGCCCGACCTCTCCGGCGCCCGCCTCCTCGGCCACATGAACAGGGCCAACCCGCACTGGAAGGCCATGGAGGACGGCACGCCGGTCCTGCTGACCTTCACGGGCCCGCACGCCTACGTCTCGCCGACGGTGTATCAGATCACCCCGGCCGCACCGACCTGGGACTTCACGTCCGTCCATGTGCACGGCCGGCTCCGCAAGATCGAGCACGAGGCGGCGGGCGAGGAGACCCTGGAGGTCGTCAGGGCCACGGTGCGCACCTTCGAGGGCGACTTCGGCAACGCCTGGGACATGTCCGAATCCCAGGACTACTTCCGCAAGATCCTCCCGGCGGTGGGCGGCTTCCGGATCGATGTGTCCGGCGCGGAGGGCATGTTCAAGCTCAGCCAGGAGCAGGACCCGCACATCCGCGAGCGCGTCCGCGAGAACTTCGCGAACAGGGACTCCGACGCGCACCGCTCGGCCGCGCGTCTCATGGACAAGCTGCCGGCGCCCGGCTGCCCCCTCTCGGCCTGACGCTCCGCGCGGAATTCAATGACGCTTTTGATTTCCATCGATGGCTCTTGAATTCCGGCGCGCCGAAAAACGTGACGAAAAGATCGGTCATAATTTCTCGATACAAATTATTGACCGGTCCGCAATTCCTGCAGTAGCTTTCAGAAACCATCACCGGCGGGAGAATTGATATGGGAAGCAAGGATGAAGTCTACGAGGTCGTCGGAATCGGCTTCGGCCCGTCCAACCTCTCACTTGCCGTTGCTCTCGAGGAGCACGAGAGCAACGACGCGGGCCGGCCGATGTCGGCAGCTTTCTTCGAGCGCCAGCCGACCCTCGGATGGCACCGCAACATGCTGCTCCCGTCGGCGCAAATGCAGATCTCCTTCCTGAAGGACCTGGCCACCTTCAGGAACCCGGCCTCGCGCTTCAGCTTCATCTCCTACCTGCACGCGGCGGGCAGGCTGGCCCAGTTCGTCAACAACCAGGTCTTCTTCCCCACCCGCCAGGAATTCCACGACTACCTGGAGTGGGCCGAGTCGAGTTTCGCGGACCGCGTCACCTACAGCTCCGAGGTGCTGTCCGTGAAACTTCCCCGGACCGAGGGCCAGGCCGACCACGTCGAGGTCGAGATGCGGGACACCAATTCCCCCGGCGAGACCCGCGTGGTCAAGGCCCGCAACATCGTCGTATCCACCGGACTCGTCCCCAAAATGCCGTCCGGCGTCGCCAAGGACGAACGAATATGGCACAGCTCGGAATTCCTTGAAAAATTCCGCGGCCTTGACCAGAGCACGGTGAAAAGGGTCGCCGTCGTCGGCGCCGGCCAGAGCGCCGCCGAGATCGTGAGGTTCCTCTACGACAGCCTCCCCGAGGCGACGGTCTCCGCGATCATGCCGTCCTACGGCTACTCCATCGCGGACGACACCCCCTTCGCCAACCGCATCTTCGACGCCGACGCCGTGGACGACTACTACCACGGCAGCCAGCGGTCCAAGGACTCCTTCTGGCGCTACCACCGGAACACCAACTACGGCGTCGTCGACGACGAGGTCATCCGTGACCTGCACCAGCGCCAGTACGACGACGAGGTCCGCGGAACGCCACGGCTGGAGTTCCTCAACCTCTCCCGCGTCGACAGCGTGAAGCAGACCGGCGACGACGTCCGGCTCACCATGCACTCGGTGCGCAACGACGAGACCTACCAGCTCGACGTCGACGTACTGATCTGTGCCACCGGCTACGACTCCATGGAGCCCACCGAGCTCCTGGGCGAGCTGGAGGCCCACTGCCTGCGCGACGAGGAGGGCCGCCTGCGCGTCGAACGCGACTACCGCCTTGCCACCACCGAGGACGTGTCCTGCGGTGTCTACCTCCAGGGCGGCACCGAGCACACCCACGGACTCGCGTCCTCGCTCCTGTCGAACATCGCCATCAGGAGCGGCGAGATCGCCGACTCGATCGCCGAGAGGAGGAGCTCCCGGCAGTTCAACGCGGCATGAACACATGCCGCTGAGTTCTCAGAAGATTTGGAGTTGCCCATGACCACCAACCCGTTCGACGACAACGACGGCCGGTTCTACGTCCTGGTGAACGAGGAGGAGCAGTACTCGCTCTGGCCCACGTTCACCGATGTGCCCGCCGGCTGGCGAGTCGCGTACGGAGAGGAAGGCCGCCAGGAGTGCCTGGGATACATAGACCAGCACTGGACCGACATGCGGCCCAAGAGCCTGCGTGACGCCATGGAACGGGACACCGTTCGCGTCTGACGCAGCGTTGAAGAAGGGAGACGGCGAGCGTGGGCCCGTCCCGGCCGACGACGTCCGTAACGGGCCCGGCTCGACCCTCCCGACCCCGGTGTGTGCCACCGCGCGTGCCGCACCCCTACGCCAGTACTTGATCACCCCACTCCGGAGATGACATGACTTCCGTATCGGTGCAGGACCGCAAGGCCACCCGACGCCACTACCTGATGTGCCGCCCCGACCACTTCGAGGTCAGCTACGCCATCAACCCCTGGATGGACCCCGCCAAGCCCGTCGACAACAGCCTGGCCCTCATGCAGTGGGAGCTCCTGTACGCCCTCTACCGGTCCCTGGGCCACCGCGTGGACCTGGTCAACCCCGAGCCCGGCCTGCCCGACATGGTCTTCTCGGCGAACGGCGCCACCGTCGTGGACGGCAGAGTGCTGGGCGCCAAATTCCTCAACACCGAACGGTCCGCCGAGGCCCCCGCCCACCGGGCGTGGTTCCGCGCCAACGGCTTCACCGACATATACGAACCCGAGTTCGTCAACGAGGGCGAGGGGGACTTCGCCGTCACCGACAGCTGGATCCTGGCCGGACGCGGCTTCCGGTGCACCCCCGAAGGACACCGCGAGGCACAGGAGTTCTTCGGCCGCCCGGTGATCAGCCTCGAACTGGTCGACCCGCGCTTCTACCACCTGGACACCGCGCTGTGCGTCCTGGACGGCGACGAGGTCATGTACTACCCCGAGGCCTTCACGCTCGGCAGCCGCGACGTGCTCGCCCGCCTCTTCCCCGACGCCCTGCTCGTCGGCCAGCAGGACGCGGACGTCCTTGGCCTCAACGCCGTCAGCGACGGCCTAAACGTCATCCTGCCCGAGGCGGCCCAGAACCTCGCCGAGCAGCTGCGGGCCCGCGGCTTCCGCACCCACGCCACCGACCTCTCCGAACTGCTCAAGGGCGGCGGCAGCGTCAAGTGCTGCACCCAGGAACTGCGTTTCTGAACGACGGAACGACAGAAGCGGGCGCGACGCCACCCCTACGCCGCTCCCGCACGTGCGCGCCTACCCCCTCACCCGGGGGCAGGCGCGCACCGGCATGTCCGCACCCCGAAAAAGCCCGCGCCCCGGCGGTGTTCAACTGTCCAGAATCCCGTTCCCGTACACCGCCTGAAAAACAATCATGCGTGGTCAGAGCCCTCCCCGCGGATCGTGAGTGCGACCGGTGGCACTTGTGGGGCCTCCCTGTCTCCAGCACTCTGACGCCGGGAAGCCCTCCCGGCCCGGAAGGCCCCTCTCCGATCCTCGTACGACCACACCGACGCGCGGCCGCGTCCGAAGGGGAGCACCATGACCACCACGTCGCCCGAGACCGAGATCTTCGCGCTGACCTCGGAGCTCGTCAGCGATCCCGTCCGCGGCTACCTGGAGCTGCGGCGCCAGGCCCCGCTCGTGCGTGTGACCCTGCCCGACATCGAGACGCCGGTCTGGCTCATCACCGGGCAGGAGCACGCCAAGGCCGCGCTGAGCGATCCGCGGTTCGTACGGGACCAGGGCAAGGTGCCGGGTCTGGCCGATGACGGGCCGAGCATCGCCGAGCAGATGATCGAGGCGTACGGTCTGCCCGCGGACTACCGCGACTACCTGGGCATCATGGTGCTCTCCGACGGTCCCGAGCACAGCCGGCTGCGCAACCTGGTCACCAAGTCCTTCACCGCTCGGCGCATCAACGCGCTGCGTCCCCGCCTCCAGGAGATCACCCGCGAGCTCGTCGCCCCTCTCGCCGACGCCAGGAAGGCCGAACTCCTGGAGGACGTCGGCTACCCGCTGGCCTCCACGGTCATCTGCGCGCTCATCGGCATCGACGCGTCCGACGTGCCGCAGATGCGGACCTGGATCCGCGAGTACGCCTCCGGCGACATCGAACTGGTCATACCGGCCCTGCGGAACATGGTCGAGCACTCCAAGGACCTCATCGCCCGGCGCAGCCTCGAGCCCGCCGACGACCTCGTATCCGGCTGGATCATCTCCGGCAAGGACGACCCGGACGGCCTGAGCGAGACGGAGATGGTCGCCCTCATCCTCCTTCTGATCAACACCGGCATCACCCCGCCCGCGCTCTTCATCGCCAGCTCGGTGCTCGCCCTCCTCGACCACCCCGAGCAGCTCGCCCGGCTCCGAGCCGAGCCGGAACTCCTCGGCCGAGCCGTGCCCGAGCTGCTCCGCTACACCTCCCCGGTGCCCATGGGCGCCCCCCTGTACGCGACCGAGGACCTCGAGTTCGCCGGGATGCCGCTCAAGAAGGGGGAGGCGGTGACGAGCGCCCTGCTCGCGGCGAACTTCGACCCCGATGAGTACCAGGCGCCCGAAGGCCTGGACATCACCCGCGAGATGGGCCGCGGCGTGGGCCATGTGGCGTTCGGACACAGCGCCCACTACTGCATCGGCGCGGCGCTCGCCCGCCTCGAGGCGGAGGTCGTACTGGACGAGCTGCTCATCCAGCACCCCCAGCTCACGCTCGGCGTGGCACGCGAGGACCTGGAGTACTTCGACCTGCCGGGCGAGGGACGCCACCTGCGCGGACTGCCGGTGGCCTTCTGAACCGTCCGAGCACGGCGAAAGGCGCCCGAACGGGGAGAACTTCCCTGTCAGGGCGCCTTTCGCCGTGCTCGGACGGCACCCGTGCCGGGCCGCGGGGCGTGCTCCGGCGAAAGTTGGCCACTGCAGCTGCAAGGGGGCATTGCGGTAAAACCGACTGACGCCTGCCGGCTCATGCCGCCGCCGCCCCGCCATCCGTATTGGAGACGCCGTGACCGATACCGTCTTTCCCTCCCCGGTCCTCATCGTGCTCCTGGGCGCGGTCGGCAGCGGCAAGAGCACGACGGCCGCCGCCTGGCCGCCGGAGAGCGTCCTCGAACTGGACACCTTCCGCGAGCTGATCGGCGACGACGCCTCGGCGCCGGAGGCGACCGACAGGGCCGTCCACGCGCTGGGAACCGTGGTCGAAAGACGGCTGGCCCGCCGCCTGACGACCGTGGTGGACGCCGACCACACGGGTGCGGCGGTGCGCTCCAGACTGCTCATGATCGCCGAGCGGTACGACGTCCCCGCGATCGCGCTGGTCATGGCCACGCCACTGCAGCTGTGTCTGGACCGCAACGCCCTGCGCCCCGCGCATCTGCGGCTGCCCGGGGACGTCGTGCGGGAGCAGTACGCGCGGGCCGTGGACGCCACGCCCAGCCTGCGGGCCGAGGGGTTCGACCACATCGAGGCGCTCTTCGGCGGCGAAGCGCCCGTGTGACGCGGGGTGTTCAGTGGTGCGGCGACCGATCGGCGCCCGGCGAAAGCGCGGTGCCGACGGGCGGCGCCGAGGCGCCCGCCGTGCGGAAAGCGCACGCCAGGAGCGGCGAGACGGGATTTCCGCAGCCGCCTGTCGCCCTCACCGTTTTTGACATGGACATGACTAATCCGGTTGTGGGCGGTCCCCGCCTGATGGAGATTCATGCCGTCGCTGATCAGGAGGGGAACATGACCGTGCGGACAGCAGTGGCCGGAGCGAGCGGATACGCGGGCGGAGAGGCCCTGCGGCTGCTCCTCGGACACCCCGAGGTGGAGATCGGCGCCCTGACCGGCAACTCCAACGCGGGACAGGCGCTGGGCACACTCCAGCCGCACCTGGCCCCGCTCGCGGACCGGATCCTCGAGCCCACCACCACCGAAGCACTCAGCGGCCACGACGTCGTGTTCCTCGCCCTGCCCCACGGACAGTCGGCGGCCGTCGCCGCACAACTGGGCGAGGACGTTCTGGTCGTGGACATGGGGGCGGACTTCCGCCTCACCGACGCCACGGACTGGGAACGGTTCTACGGCTCACCGCACGCCGGGACCTGGCCCTACGGACTGCCCGAACTCCCCGGCCACCGCACCGCGTTGAAGGCCGCCACCCGTATCGCGGTACCCGGCTGCTACCCCACCGCCGTATCCCTGGCCCTCTTCCCCGCCTACGCCGCCCACCTCGCCGAGGCCGAAGCCGTCATCACCGCCGCCTCGGGAACCTCCGGCGCCGGCAAAGCGCCCAAGGCCCACCTGCTCGGCAGCGAGGTCATGGGCTCCATGAGCCCCTACGGCGTCGGCGGCGGCCACCGCCACACCCCCGAGATGATCCAGAACCTCAGCGCGGCCGCGGGGGAGCGCGTCAGCGTCTCCTTCACCCCGACCCTCGCCCCGATGGCCCGCGGCATCCTCGCCACCTGCAGCGCCACCGCCCGGCCCGGCATCACCGCCGCCGACGTGCGCACCGCCTACGAAACGGCCTACGCGGACGAGCCGTTCGTCCGCCTGCTGCCCGAGGGGCAGTGGCCGGCCACCGGGTCCGTGCACGGCTCCAACGCCGCCCAGGTCCAGGTCGCCTACGACGAGGCCACGCGCCGCATCATCGCGATCAGCGCCATCGACAACCTCGTCAAAGGCACGGCGGGCGGCGCGATCCAGAGCATGAACATCGCCCTCGGCCTCCCCGAGGGAGCCGGACTTTCCACGATCGGAGTCGCACCGTGAGCGACGCACGCGCGGTCCGCGGGCCGCGGACCATCCCGACATCCGCGCCTTCGTACCGCGCGGGAGAAGCCAACGAGGAGACGAAGTGAGCGTCACGGCAGCAAAGGGATTCACCGCGGCCGGGATAGCCGCAGGCATCAAGTCCAACGGCCGGCCCGACCTGGCCCTCGTGGTCAACACCGGGCCGCGCCGCGCCGCCGCGGGCGTCTTCACCTCCAACCGCGTCAAGGCCGCCCCCGTCAAGTGGTCCCAGCAGATCCTCAAGGGACGACGCGTCAGCGCGGTCGTACTCAACTCCGGCGGCGCCAACGCCTGCACAGGACCCCAGGGCTTCCAGGACACCTGCGTCACGGTGACCACGGCCTCGCGCGCCCTGGGCGGAGTTCCCACGCACGAGATCGCGGTCGCCTCCACCGGACTCATCGGCGTCCACCTGCCCATGGACAAGGTGCGGCCGGGCGTCGAGCGGGCCGCGAAGGAACTGTCCGAGCACGGCGGCGAGGACGCCGCCATAGCGATCAAGACCACGGACACCGTGCACAAGACCAGCGTCCACGAGGGCCCCGGCTGGACCGTCGGCGGCATGGCCAAGGGCGCCGGCATGCTCGCCCCGGGCCTCGCCACCATGCTCGTCGTCCTGACCACCGACGCCGACGTCGACGCCCCCCGCCTGGACGCCGCCCTGCGCGACGCCACCCGCCTCACCTTCGACCGCGTCGACTCCGACGGCTGCATGTCGACCAACGACACCGTCCTGCTGCTCGCCTCCGGCGCCTCCGGGATCATCCCGGACGACGAGGAGTTCGCCGAGGCCGTCCGCACCGTCTGCGACGACCTGGCTCGCCAGCTCATCGGCGACGCCGAAGGAGCCAGCAAGGACATCCGCATCGAGGTCGTGAACGCCGACAGCGAGGACGACGCCGTGGAGGTCGGCCGGGCCATCGCCCGCAACAACCTCCTCAAGTGCGCCATCCACGGCGAGGACCCCAACTGGGGCCGCGTCCTGTCCGCCATCGGCACCACACGGGCCGTCTTCGACCCCGCCCGTCTCGGCGTCGCCATCAACGACGTCTGGGTGTGCCGGGACGGCAGCGTGGGCGAGGACCGCACCAAGGCCGACATGAGCGGCCGCGAGGTCCGCATCACCGCCGACCTCGCCGCCGGCACCGCCTCGGCCGTCATCTGGGCCAACGACCTCACCGCCGAGTACGTCCACGAGAACAGCGAGTACTCCTCATGACCGTACTGACCTCCCTCACCCCCACCGGGATGGCCGCCGCCCGCAAGCACACCGCCCTTCCCAAGGTCGACGCCCTGGTCGAGGCACTGCCGTGGCTCGCGCGCCACCGGGGCAAGACCGTCGTCATCAAGTTCGGCGGCAACGCCATGGTCGACGACCAGCTCAAGGCGGCCTTCGCCGAGGACATCCTCTTCCTGCACCACGCCGGCCTCAGGCCCGTCGTCGTGCACGGCGGCGGCCCGCAGATCAACAAGCAGCTGGACCGGCTGGGACTGGAGTCCCACTTCACCGGGGGCCTGCGGGTGACCACGGACGAGACCATGGACGTGGTGCGGATGGTGCTGGCCGGCCAGGTCCAGCGCGGACTCGTAGGCCTGCTCAACCGGCACGGACCACACGCCGTCGGCATGACCGGCGAGGACGCCCGCCTGATGACCGCGGGCCGCGCCTACGCCGACATCGACGGCGAACGCGTCGACATCGGCCGCGTCGGCGAGATCACCGGCATCGACGCCGGAGTCGTCAAGGCCCTCCTGGACGACGGCCGCATCCCCGTCATCTCCTCCATCGCCCGCAGCATGGACGACGCCGACGCCGCCGAGGGCGGCGTCTACAACGTCAACGCCGACACCGCCGCCGCCGCTCTGGCCGCCGCGCTCGACGCCGAGATCCTGATGATCCTCACCGACGTCGAGGGCCTCTACCGCGACTGGCCGCACAGCGACGAGGTCATCTCCCGCCTCACCGGCCAGGAACTCAAGGCCCTCCTGCCGGAGCTGGCCAGCGGCATGATCCCCAAGATGCGGGGCTGCCTCCACGCCGTCAGCAACGGCGTCCGCAGCGCCCGCGTGATCGACGGCCGCGTACGGCACTCGGTCCTGCTGGAGATCTTCACCGACGAGGGCATCGGCACGATGGTCGTGCCCGACGTGCCCGACGTGCCCGAGGTGCCCGACGCTTCCGACGTGCCGGCCGAAGGCGCCGCCGCGTGAACGCCCCTCACGGCAACGCCGCACTCACCCGCCGCTGGCAGGGCGCCATGATGGACAACTTCGGCACCCCCCGGCTCGCGCTCGTGCGCGGCGAGGGCACCCGGGTGTGGGACGCCGACGGCCGCGAGTACCTCGACCTGCTCGGCGGCATCGCGGTCAACTCCCTGGGCCACGCCCACCCCGCCGTCGTGCAGGCCGTGGCGCACCAGATCTCCGCGCTCGGCCACGTCTCCAACCTCTTCATCTCCGAACCGACCGTGGCGCTGGCAGAACGCCTCCTCGGCCTGACCGGCCGCTCCGGCCGCGTCTACTTCGCCAACTCCGGCGCCGAGGCCAACGAGGCCGCGTTCAAGATCGGCCGGCTCACCGGCCGTACGCACATGGTCGCCGCCCGGGGCGGCTTCCACGGCCGCACCATGGGCGCCCTCTCCCTGACCGGCCAGCCCGCCAAGCGCGCCCCCTTCCACCCGCTGCCCGGCGACGTCACCTTCGTCCCGTACGGGGACACCGAGGCGCTGCGCGACGCGGTCACCGACGACACCGCGCTGGTCATCCTCGAACCCATCCAGGGCGAAGCGGGCGTCCTGGTTCCGCCCGCCGGGTATCTCGGCGCGGCCCGCGAGATCACCGCCGCGCACGGCGCCCTGCTCGCCTTGGACGAGATCCAGACGGGGATCGGGCGCACCGGCCACTGGTTCGCGGCCCAGGCCGAGGGCGTCGAGGCCGATGTCGTCACCCTGGCCAAGGGTTTGGGCGGCGGGCTGCCCATCGGCGCGACCCTCGCCTTCGGCCCGGCCGCCGGTCTGCTGTCCCCGGGTACCCACGGCTCCACCTTCAGCGGCAACCCGGTGGTGTGCGCCGCCGCGCTCGCCGTGCTCGCCACGATCGCCGACGGCGGACTCCTGGACCACGTGCGGCACACCGGCGAGCGCCTGCGGCGCGGTATCGAGAGCCTGGGACATCCCCTGGTCAAGGAGGTGCGGGGGGCGGGCCTCCTGCTGGGCGTCGTGCTGAGCGAGCCGGTCGCACCGCGGCTCCAGCAGGCGGCCCAGGACGCGGGGCTGCTGGTGAACGCGGCGGCCGCGGACGTCATCCGGCTGGCGCCGCCGCTGATCCTCTCCGACCGCGACGTGGACGCCTTCCTGCTCCGTTTTCCCGCTGCTCTGAGGGCAGTTGACGCCGGGCAGCCGGCCGCGCTGTGACCGCACTGCAACAAGTGAGTCCGAAAAGGGGCTAGAAAAAACCGCGAAGTTGGTTTGATAATTTGCTTGTAGCCCCCTCACCTGTCGGCTCCGGCCGCCGGGCTCACCCGTTCGAAAGGTTGAATGATGGAACGTCACCCACGACGCTGGCTCATCCTGGTCGTGCTGTGCCTCAGCACGCTCGTGCTGGTAATCGACAACATGGTGCTCACCGTCGCGGTTCCGACGATCACGGAGGATCTGAACGCCAGCGCTCAGGACATCCAGTGGGTCCTGGAGTCGTACATGCTGGTCTTCGCCGGCCTTCTGCTGACCGCGGGAAGCCTGTCCGACAAGTTCGGCAGGCGAAAGGTGATGATCATCGGCCTCGCGGTCTTCGGCGCGGCCTCACTCGTCGGCATGGTCGCCACCACCCCCGAACAACTGATCCTCGGCCGCGTCCTGATGGGCGTCGGCGGCGCGCTGGTGATGCCGAGCACGCTGTCCATCCTGATCACCGTCTTCGACGAGGCCGAGCGGCCCAAGGCGATCGCGGCCTGGAGCGCCGTGGCCATGGTCGGCCTGGTCGGCGGACCGGTCCTCGGCGGCGCGCTGCTCGCCCACTACTGGTGGGGCGTCGTCTTCCTCATCAACGTCCCGATCGCCGTGCTCGCCATCATCGCGGCCATGGTGCTGATGCCGGAGTCCAAGGGGCCCTGGCGCAAGGCCGACCCGGTCGGCATGGTGCTGTCCGTCGTCGGCGTGGGCGCCCTGGTCTGGACGATCAACGAACTGCCCAAGGGCGGCCTGAGCCACACCAGCACCCAGCTCTCGCTCGCGGTGACCGTGCTCAGCCTCGTCGGCTTCGCCCTCTGGGAGAAGAACCACCACTCCCCGATGGTCCCGCTCACGCTCTTCCGTGACCGGGTCTTCACCGGAGCCAGCTTCTCCCTGGTCCTGCTGACGCTGGCCAACGGCGGCCTGATGCTCGTACTCACCCAGTACCTGCAGTTCGTCCTCGGCTACACCCCCACCGAGACCGGCCTCGCCTTCACCCCGCTGGCCGTCGCCACCCTGGCGTTCAACGCGCTCGGCGCCTCGCTGATCGCCAAGACCGGCAACCGGGCCATGGCGGTCCTCGGCCTGCTCGTCATCGCCTCCGGCTTCGGACTCCTGTCGACGCTCTCCGTCGGCGACAGCTGGGGCGTCCTGGCCGGCGCCATGTGCCTGATGGGCGCGGGCAGCGGCCTGGCGATGCCCGCGGCGATGGCGGCCATGATGGGCGCCATTCCCGATGAGCACGCCGGCGTCGGCTCCGCGCTGAACGACACGATCCAGCAGGCGGGCGCGGCACTTGGCGTGGCCATCCTCGGCGCCGTGATGACCCACACGTTCACCAGCAACATGCCGGCCGACGCCCCCGAGGCGGCCCGCGAGTCGATCGGCGACGCGCTCGCCGTGGCCGAGTCCAAGCCCGGCCTGCTGAAGTTCGTCAACGACGCCTTCACCGACGGCATGTCCGCCAGCTTCCAGGTCGGCGCCGCCGGCGTCGTGGGCGCCGCCGTCCTCGCCTTCTTCCTCATGCGCGCACGCAAGGAGGACCAGATCACCCCCGACAAGACGCGAGAGGCGGACGGCACCAACCCGGACCAGGTCCTGACCACCCACTGATTCCAGCGACACGGCCCAAGAGCGGCGATCGTGGCCCACCAGGCGAAGCCTCGGCCACGTTCACCGCTCTCGCCGTGTGCGCACCCAACCCGGCGGCCGGCCCAGGGAACCCCCATGACGAACCCATACAGCGCACCGCCCACACCAACCCACACGCACAACGCTCCGCCCACGACGACCAACGCGTACGGCGCTTCGCCCGCGACGCCCGACGCGTACGGCGCTCGGCCCGCAACAACCCACGCGCCCACCACTCGGCCCGCAACAACCCACGCGCCCACCACTCCGCCCACGGCGCCCAACGCGTACAGCGCACCGCTTGCAACAACCCACGCGCCCACCACACCCGCGACGCCCGACACGCACAGCGCTCCGCCCGCGACGCCCGACGCGTATAGCGCTCGGCCTGCGGCGACCAACGCGTACGGTGCTCGGCCCGCAGCAACCCACGCGCCCACAGCCCCGACCGCAGCGACCAACCCGTACAGCGCACCGCCCGCAGCGACCAACGCGTACGGCACACCACCTGCGACGCCCGACGCGTACGGTGCTCGGCCCGCACCAACCCACGCGCCCACCACTCCGCCCACGGCGACCAACGCGTACAGCGCACCGCCCGCAGCGACCAACGCGTACAGCGCACCGCCCGCGACGACCAACGCGTACAGCGCACCGCCCGTAGTGACCAACGCGTACAGCGCACCACCCCCGACGACCGCCCCGTACAGCGCACCGCCCCGCCCGTCCGCCCCGCACACCGCACCGCCGACAGCGAGCCGCCCCTCCACGGGCAGCCCCTCCACGGGCAGCCCCTCCACGAGCCGCCCCTCCACGGGCCGCCGCGCCCTGGCATGGGCCGTCGACTTCGCCCTGGTCCTCGCCCTGGCGTTCCTGCTCGGCGCGCTCGCCGTCCAGCGCATCACCGAGGTGCTGACCGACCTGCCCGACCTCGCGGGCCAGGGTGCCTGGCAGTTGCTGACCGCGGACGGCGACACCCTCGATCGGGCGCAGGGGCTCGGCAGGCAGATGTGGCGCGAGGCGGTGCTCATCGTCATCCAGTCCTGCGCCCTGCTCGTCGTGGCCACGTTCCTCTACCACTTCGCCGCCCTGGCCATCGCCGGGCGCACCCTCGGCAAGAAGATGCTGGGCCTGCGCATCACCCCGCGGCGGCCGCGCACCAGCGCGCTCAGGGCGGCGGCGAGCACCACCGCCGACGTAGGGTGCTTCGCCCTGGCCTGCTCCCTGCTGACCTCGGGCGCCTTTCTCGCCGCCTTCGCCGCCTGGCTGCTCGCCCTCGTCGTCTTCTGGGCGAACGCTCTGCCCGCGCTCTCCTCGTCCGGCCGCTCGCTGGCCGACCGGCTGGCCGGCACCTCCGTCGTACGCGGGCCGGAGAACACCCCGTAAGAGCCGCCGACAACCGGGGCGGGAAAGAGACCGCCCCCCGGTTTTCAAGTGAGCGAAACGGCAGGGTTGCACACCCCGAAGGGAAATCCGGCAGTCCGGTCGGCCGGAACAGCGGCCGACCGACCCGGCTCAGAGCGGCGAGAGGATCATCAGGATCTGGTCCTGGTCGTTGCCCGGGCCGAGCCGGAAGGCCGCCGGCCAGCGGCCCACCTCGTGCCATCCGAGCCGCCCGTAGAAGTCCTCGAGACCACTGCCGCCCCGGGCGGTCAGATGCAGCTGCTCCAGACCCATGTCATCCCTCGCGACCCGGCGGGCCTCCCGCATCAGGGCGGAACCGACGCCCAGGCCACGGACCGCGGTGCGTGTCTGCACATGGTGCAACGTGCCCCAGTGGGCGACCAGTTCGGAAGGGTCACGCCGTACGTTGAGCCAGCCCACGAGCTCCTCGTCCAGCCAGGCCGTCACGAGGCGGCTGGCCACGGGGGCCAGGCGGCCGACGAGGGCGTCGACGGCCGGGGTGGCGTGACGGGCGTCGATGGGCGGTACGTGAAAGCCCGCGGCGCCGCCCGCGTTGGTGACCTCGATCCAGCACTCGATGAGGGCCTGGCGCAGCGCGTGAGAGACGTCATCAGGGGAGGAGAAGTGCCGCAGCGTGGGGAGTCTGGTGGCGAGACTGGTCATCCCCCGATCCTGCACGCAGGGCAGGGCGCCTCGCCAGAGACGCAGGCCCGTACACCGCCACGCGACGCGAGGCCGTCGCAAGGGCCGGGGAACCGTCACCCGGCCCCTGCGACGGGGTCGACGTCGACGTCAGGCGATCTTGGGGGCCGCCCGCATCCCGATGTACACGCACGCCGTGCCGTCGGCCAGGGTGGAGAAGACCACCGGCATCCAGTCCGCGCTGTAGGCGCCGCTGCCGGGCCCCGCGAACACCGTCGAGGAGACCGGGACGAGGTCCATCTCCAGCGGCGGCGAGAAGTCCTTCATGCCGTCGACGAACGCGTACACCAGGTGGGCCGTGCCGCCATGCTCGGTGACGGTGATCTCCACGCCCTCACGCTTGTACGTGCCGCACAGCGGAGCGAGGTCCACCACCGGCGGCTGCGCGGGCGGCCCGAAGGGGGCGGGCATCCGCACCTTGGCGAGGTCCTTCAACAGCTCGTCGAAGAGGTCCGCGTAGAGCTGGCGGGCGTCGCCGCCGTTGGTGAGCAGGACGAGCGCCACGCCCGCCGAGGGCACCACCCGCAGGAAGCCGTACTGCCCGATGGAGGCGCCGTCGTGGCCGAAGCCCGCCGTCCCCGCCCAGTCGTACAGCGTCCAGCCAAGACCCCAGCCGTCGGCGCTGACCGTCCACTTGTCGGGGACGTCCACCTCACGCTGCTGCATCGCGGCGACGGAGCGCGCGCTGAGCACCCGCGAACCCTCGGGGCCCTGGCCGTTGTCCAGGTGCATCTTGACCAGGCGGGCCACATCGCCGGCGGTGGCGAGCACCCGTCCGTAGGGGCCCGCGGAGCGCGGCATGAGGTCCCAGGCGGGGGCGGGCGCGGGCTCCTCGCCCAGCTCGCCCAGGTGTCCCATCGCGGCCCGGTGGGCGAGCGCCTCCTCGGGCAGCGTCATCGTGCCGCTGAGGCCGAGCGGGACCAGGAGCCGGTCCTTGAGCGCCTCGTCCCAGGTCTGGCCCGTGAGCACCTCGATGACGCGGCCGAGCACGTTGTAGCCGAGGCTGCTGTAGGAGACGGCGGTGCCCGGGGGGCAGTCGAGGCCCACGTCCCTCGCGGCCTCCACATAGCGGGCCAGGCAGTCGTCGCCCCGGCCCGAGTCGTAGGTGAAGTCGCAGGTGAGCCCGCTGGTGTGGGAGAGCAGCTGCCGCGTGGTGATGGTGCGGGTGGCCTCCTCGTCGGCGACGACGAAGTCCGGCAGCACATCGCGCACCGGGGCATCCAGGTCAAGTGCGCCGGCGTCCACGAGCTGCATGATCAGGGTGGCGGTGTAGATCTTGGCGAGCGAGCCGAGCTGGAACACCGAGTCGGCGGTCGCGTCCACTCCGGTGCCGCGGTGCAGAACGCCGCTCGCCAGCTCGTGCACCTCTCCGTCGACGAGGACGGCCAGCGTGGCCCCGGGAACGTGGTGGGTGATGCGGAGTTGGTCGAGACGAGCCTGCCAGTGACCCAAGTACAGCTTGTGGCCCTGAGAGTCCCTCGCCCCCCAGTCGCCCTTGGCCGCCCAGTTGCCCTGCGCGTCCCAGCTCAGGTCCTTCGGCATAGCTACTCCCTCGATAATGCGGATGGCATTCTCATTACGCGAACACTGTACGCACATGGGCGCAGCGTTCGCAATGGTGCCTGTTGTCTGCGTGCTTTTCCCGGGGTGCCCCGGCGGGGTGGTCCGCTCCCGCCGGAGGCCGCTCCTGCTCTCGTACACAACGTGCGGAGCGCGGGCGGAAGCTGTGATCTTGATCGTAAAGTGCGGCTCCCGATAAGCGGAAGGCGCTCAACCGGTACACGAGCCGCCAGGCGCTGAGCGCGCGAAAAGAGCGAGCCGCAGGCGGATGGAGACCGCGGCTCCTCGCGATGCAAGGCTCCAGAGGGGCGAACGTTTGATCCCTACGGCGCTCATGGCGCAAAGTCGCGGTACCCGGCATGCACGGACAGCGGACACGGGCCAGCAGCACCGCGAAGTCGGCCCTCGCGGGGGACCGACACCGTTGGCGCGATGACGCCCCCGTCCCCGAAGGCGTGGGAAGCCGGAACCACCACTGCGCACGACGTACCCTATTGCGCACGCCATGGGCTATGGTGACGCGCGACGAGAAGAAGGGCGAGGACACATGCAGCAGGCCAACCAGCAGCCGATCCCCTCCGTATGGACCCGCCCGCGCCGCCAGCGGGAGCCACTGACCCGCGAACGCATCGTGGCGGAAGCCGTACAACTGCTGGACGCCGAAGGGATCGAGGCGCTCAGCATGCGCAGCCTCGGCAACCGGCTCAACGCCGGCGCCACATCGATCTACCGCCACGTCGCCAACCGCGACGAGCTCATCGAACTGGTCGTCGACGAGGTCTACGGCGAACTGCACATCCCCGCGCCCGCGGACCAGTCCGAATGGCGGGCCGCCGCCGCGAACGCCGCCAACAGCCTGCGTGCCATGGCGCTGCGGCACCCCTGGGTCGCTTCCGTGCTCGGCCAGGTCGGCCTCTCCCACCTCGGCCCCAACGTGATGCAGATGTCGGACCAGATGCTCGCCATCTTCGAGACCGCCGGCTTTCCCCGGCACGAGACCGACCGCGTCATGAGCACGGTCGTCGCCTACGTCATCGGCGTGGCCACCTCCGAGGCCGCGTACCTGTCGATGATCGCCCGCAGCGGCAGCACCGAGTGGGAGTGGGTGAACAGCCTGCGCCCGGCGCTGGAGGAAGCCACCCGCGACCACCCGCGTCTCGCGGAAGGCCATGCCGCCCAACGGGACAAGGATCCCGGCAAGGTCCGCGACGAGACGTTCGACTACGGACTTCAGTGCACCCTTGACGGACTTGAGGTCCGCCTCGCCCACAACAGGTCCCTCTGACCCAGGCCTCGGCCCCCCGGGGCCCTGCGGTGGGCGGTGGGTGCGACGCCACCACGCCCACCGCCCCCCAACGCGCCCCACGCCGACGCGCCTTACCCCTGCGCGCCTACGCCCCCGCGCCCCGCGGCCCGCGCCGCCGTGAACAGAATCCCAACGCCCCCTTGAACAAATCCTGTTGATCGCCCCGCGCGAGTAGCGTGTCGAACGCCCGCAGCAGAGCCCGACACGAGGACGAGGAGGCCACCGTGGAAGTGGCAGGTCTTCCCCAAGCGCCGACCGGCAGAAGCACCCTTCGCACACCGCCACCGCGCAACGGCACACCGCACATCCCGCGGAAAGCCCCGACCCGAGTCCGGCCGGCATGAACGCCCCGGCCGGCTCACCCCAGCGGACCACCGTCCACCACACCGAAGACGGATTCCACGTCTTCGACACCACGCTGCGCGACGGCGCGCAGCGCGAGGGAATCAACCTCACGGTCAGGGACAAGCTGGCCATCGCCCGGCACCTGGACGACTTCGGCGTGGGCTTCATCGAGGGCGGCTGGCCCGGCGCGAACCCCCGGGACACCGAGTTCTTCGCCCGCGCCCAGCAGGAGATCGGCTTCCGGCACGCCCAACTGGTCGCGTTCGGTGCGACTCGCCGCCCAGGCGGCAAGGCGAGCGAGGACCCACAGGTCCACGCACTGCTCGTGTCCGGCGCCCCGGTCATCACGCTCGTCGCCAAATCCCATGACCGGCACGTCGAGCTCGCCCTGCGCACCACCCTGGAGGAGAACCTGGAGATGGTGCGCGACACCGTCTCCTACCTCCGTGAGCAGGGGAGGCGCGTCTTCGTCGACTGCGAGCACTTCTTCGACGGCTACCGCGCCAACCCCGAGTACGCGAAAGCCGTCGTCCGTACGGCCTCCGAGGCGGGCGCCGACGTCGTCGTCCTGTGCGACACCAACGGCGGCATGCTCCCCGCCCAGATCCAGGCAACCGTGGCGGCCGTCCTGGCCGACACCGGCGCCCGGCTCGGCATCCACGCGCAGGACGACACCGGGTGCGCGGTCGCCAACACCCTCGCCGCCGTCGACGCGGGCGCCACGCACGTGCAGTGCACCGCCAACGGCTACGGCGAGCGGGTCGGCAACGCCAACCTCTTCCCCGTCGCCGCCGCTCTCGAGCTCAAGTACGACATGCGGGTACTGCCCGCCGGCGCACTGGGCAACATGACCCGGATCTCGCACACCATCGCCGAGATCGTGAACCTCGCCCCGTCGACGCACCAGCCGTACGTGGGCGTATCGGCCTTCGCGCACAAGGCGGGCCTGCACGCCTCCGCGATCAAGGTCGACCCGGACCTCTACCAGCACATCGAACCCACGCTGGTCGGCAACCACATGCGGATGCTCGTCTCCGACATGGCAGGGCGCGCCTCCATCGAGCTGAAGGCCAAGGAGCTCGGGATCGACCTCGGCGGAGACCGGGACCTGGTCGGCCGCGTCGTCGCCCGCGTCAAGGAACAAGAACGCCTCGGCTACACCTACGAGGCCGCCGACGCCTCGTTCGAACTCCTCCTGCGCGAAGAGATGCCGGACAGCCCACGGCGCCACTTCCGCATCGAGTCCTGGCGCATCATCGCCGAGGACCGCCCCGACGGAAGCCACGCCAACGAGGCGACCGTGAAGCTCTGGACCCAGGGCGAACGGATCGTCGCCACCGCCGAGGGCACCGGCCCCGTGAACGCCTTCGACCAGGCGCTGCGGGCCGGACTGGAACGCATCTACCCCGAGCTCGCCAAACTGGAGCTGGTGGACTACAAGGTCCGCAACCTGGAAGAGACCCACGGCACCACCTCAGCCGCCCGGGTCCTGATCTCGACCACCGACGCGACCGGCGTGTGGTCCACCGTCGGAGTCGGCGACAACATCATCGCCGCCTCCTGCCAGGCCCTCGGCGACGCCTACACCTACGGACTACTCCGCGCAGGCGTCGCCCCCACCGACTAACGACGCCGGGCGCCCCACCGCCCGGCCCACCGGCCGACGCCGCATCGATCCCCGTACATCTGTGGCTGCATGGCAGCTGTGCCGGTACGGCTCCCTCCACCTCCTCCAACTCCCCTCGGTTTCTGCGGAGTTGTGAGATGTACATAGCGTCTCAATGCAGCACCGCTCTCCTCGGAGACGAGGCAGGCCACCTCAAGGCGATCGGGGCCCTGGGGGCCTGCGGTGCACCGACGGGGACGTGCCGCGTCGTGCGCGGCCGCGGCTTAGGACGTGGTGTGAAAGAGCAACGTGGCTGAGACCGAGGCGGGCTGATGGAGGCACACGTGACGGGTATGGCGTCGACTGCGGGCACGTCGTGGCGTGCTTTCGTCGGCTGGGGAGGGTGGGCGCTTACTGGGGGAATCCTCGATCGGCAGCATGTGTCAGCCCTGTGCGACGCACCAGTTGCTTAGGGGACCGCGAGAGGCGCGCGACTGCTTGAGATGCACGACGCCCAGTGCCTGATGTCGCAGGGGACGGCGTGTCCTACTGCTAAAGAGGGTGGCAGCCACACTCGCAGTCCTACCTGCAGAAACAGTGTTCTCCACCCAGATCTGACGATCTGGCACCCAGTTCCTGTGAGCTCCCACCCGGTTCTCAGGAACTGGGCAGCCAGTTCTCACAACAGCTGTGCCCATGTCCTATGAACCGGGTGCCACGATCCTAGAACATGACCTGATGGACTTCACGTTCATGAGCAGACCCCTATTCTTGGGGCGCCGTCAGGCTACGGAGGCTTGTCCCTACGTCGGGTGACGTGTTCTGCAAGCAGAGTTGATGAACTCAGCGTTCATGTACGTCAAGTCCATCAGGTCGGTCTCAGAGCCGCCACGCCACTCATCCACGTAGAGGCAACGCCCATCCATGGAGGGCCCTGTTGGGAGCAGCTCGCAGACTCGTTGATGCCGATACCGGCGAAGCAGTTCCTTATGCGCCCGATGCCTTCGCGGGCGGCCACACTCAGCATTGACCTCACGTACATGAGTACCGTGCGTTGATGCCCGCTTTCCTGTTGACGTATGCCAGTGACAGCAAAGTGCAGATTCCCACACGACACGGTGATCCGGGGACGCGGATCGGAGGGTCCCGTCCGGTCCAGACTCAAGCTGCGATATATTTTGAAGCAAAACACAACCCAAGCTGCTCCACGCCCCCGGGTGGCCCACCCTTACTGCCGGGCCGGCAGGCCCGTTGCTGGTCCGCGCGGAGCGTGGCCCAGCTGGTGACGCGGAGCGTCACAGGTGGCTGTAGCGCAGCGGAAGCCACTACGGGGGCGCAGCTCCCGTAAGCTCCGGGAGCGCAGCGGACGGAGCGTCAACTACGTTGCGCAGCAACGTAGTTGACATGGGACGCGCAGCGTCCCATGTGCGCTCCCGCGGAGCGGGAGCGCAACACCCCTTGCGAAGCAAGGGGTGTTCGCTTGCGCAGCGCGCAGCGCTGTGGGACCCGCTCCGCGGG
>NZ_JBITEU010000019.1:0-59637 GCF_044455475.1 Streptomyces sp. NPDC051218
TACTGCAGGGGGGACCCTGTGGGAGAGTAGGACGCCGCCGAACTATTATTGACGGGAAACCCCCGCACCCTCTGGGTGCGGGGGTTTTCTGCGTTCCAGGGCCCGTCGAGGGCTCTTTTCTGCGTTTAGGGTCGAGTTATGCGATACGACTTGGTCATCTTCGACAATGACGGCGTTCTCGTGGACAGCGAGCCGCTCTCCAACTCCATCCTCGCCGCCTATCTGACCGAGCTCGGGCATCCCACCACGTACGAGGACTCCCTGCGTGACTACATGGGGGCCGCCGTCCATCGCGTACACGATCTTGTTCTTGAGCGCAGTGGGCAGCGGCTGCCCGAGGACTTTGACGTGACCTTTCACGGTCGGGTCTTTTCCGCGTTCGAGCGGGAGTTGCAGCCCGTGCCAGGGGCCGTCGACGTACTGGAGAAGCTGGTGGCTGACGGAGTGCCGTACTGCCTTGCTTCCTCCGGTAGTCATGAGCGGATTCGCGTCGGGCATCGGCGGACCGGGCTCGACCGGTGGTTCGACGACGAGCGGATCTTCAGTTCCGAGGACGTGGGGCGGGGGAAGCCGGCGCCGGATCTCTTCCTGTACGCCGCCGAGCGCATGGGAGTGGCGCCCGAGAGGTGTGTGGTGGTGGAGGACAGTCCGTTGGGGGTGAGGGCCGCTGTGGTGGCAGGGATGGATGTGTACGGCTTCACGGCCATGACTCCGGCCGAGCGGCTCTCGGGCGCCACTGAACTCTTCGGGGACATGGGGGAGTTGGCTGACCTGCTCGTATGACGCGGGCCGGGGGAGTGGCCTGACATTTGTCATTGCCAGGTCCGGACGATCGTTTCTGTCGGCCGGTGGGCGGTCGCGGCGACGCTGAGTACATCGAGAACGAACCGACGCACCCAGTGCCGAGGCCAGTGACAGTGACAGTGCCAGTGACGACGGAGGACCGATCCCCATGAGCCAGCTCGCCACCCCGGCCGCAGACACAGCAGTCGGCGCTTCTGTCCGGCAGCCCCGTTGGGAGTCGTTGAAGCCGCTCGTCCTGGACGCGGTGGTGCCCACAGCCTCGTACTACCTGCTCAGCAAGGGCTTTGGGATGGGCACGATGGCCGCGCTCGCCTGGAGCAGCGTGGTGCCCGCCGGGCGGACGCTGTGGAGCGTGGTCAAGGAGCGGCGGGTCAACGGCCTGGCGGCGCTCATTCTGGCCGCCAACATCGTCGGGCTGCTGCTCAGCCTGCTGGCCGGCGACCCGCGCCTGATGCTCGCCAAGGACAGTGGGATCACCGCGATGGTCGGACTCGCCGTGCTGGTGTCCGTGGCCGCGGGGCGGCCGTTGATGACCGTGGGGCTCAAGCCCTGGGTCACGAAGGGGAATCCGGTGCGGGCCACTGTGTGGGAGCGGCTGATCGCCGAGCGGGGACGGTTCGCGCGGATGGAGCGGACGTTCTCGGTGATGTGGGGCGTGGCACTGTTCGGCGAGGCCGCGGTGCGGGTCGTGGGGGCCTATACGTTGCCGGTCGACACCATGGTGTGGCTCGGCGGTGCGATCGCGGCGGTCACCATCACGGCGACGGTCGTGGTGAGCGGTGCGCTCGTCGTCGACCCGATGGAGAAGAAGGTGACCGAGGAGGTCGCCGCTCTCGGGATGTGAGGCGCGGTGAGGCGTGATGTGGCGCGGTGTGGCCGGGAATTGGTTGAGTGATCTATCTACCCACTGGTAGTCAGGGGTCCTACGCTCAGCAGCCATGACAGATGAGCTGCGGCGCGGCAGGGCCTCTTTGGCGTTCAGCTTCCTGGTGCAGGGCGTCACCTTCGCGCTCCTTGTGACGCGGATCCCCGCCATTCAGGATCGGTACGGGATATCCGACGGCCTGCTGCCGGTGTTTCTGGCCGCTGTGCCGATCCTCGCCGGCGTCGGGAGCGTCGGCACGGAATGGCTGGTCAAGAGGGTGCCGCCGAGCCGTGTGCTGCGGTGGTCGCAGCCTGTGGTGCTCCTCGCGCTGCTCGGGGTCGGCGCGGGTGACGCCCTGTGGCAAGCGGCCGTGGCGCTGGGGGCGTTCGGGCTCGCGGTGGGCGCGCTCGACGCGTCCATGAACATGCTCGGGGTGAGTCTGCAGCGGGCGTACGGGCGCAGCATCATGCTGGGGTTTCACGCGGCGTACAGCCTGGGCGGGATCGCGGGGGCGTCGATCGCGTGGGCCGGGGCGCACTGGGATCTTTCGCTCTTCCTGTCGTATCTGCCGGTGGTCGTGGTGCTGTTGCCTGCGGCCTTGGTGGGGAGCCTGTGGTACGTCGATGCCGGTAGCGTCGTTGAGGACGGTGGCGCCGGTGCGGACGGGGGCGCCGGCGCGGGGAAGGGCGGGCCCGTCGTCTTCAAGCTGCTCCTGCCGCTCTGCCTGGTGATGACCTTCGCGTACATCGGGGATTCGACCGTCTCCAACTGGAGCGCGAAGTATCTGCAGGACGTCCTTGGGAGTTCGGAGGAGGTCTCTACCGTCCCCTACAACGTCTACATGGTCATGACCCTGCTCGGGCGGGCGCTTGGGGACCTGGGGGTGCGGCGGTTCGGGGCCGTGGCGGTGGTGCGGGCCGGGTCGGTGGTGGGCGCCATCGGGTTCGCCGTCGTGGCGGTGGCTCCCGGTGCGTGGACCGGGATTCTGGGCTTCACCGTGCTGGGGATCGGCCTGTGTGTGATCGTTCCGCAGACCTTCGCCGCGGCGGGGCGGCTCTTCCCGGGGGCCTCGGATGCCGCCGTCGCGCGGCTCAACATCTTCAACTACGTCGGATTCCTGATCGGTTCACCGCTGGTGGGTGCGCTCGGGGATGCTTGGAACTACCGCGGGGCGATGCTCGTTCCCATGGTGTTGGTGCTCGTGACCTTGTTGTACGCCCGCTCTTTCGCCCCAGGAGCGGACCGATACGGTGACGGGCATGAGCGGCCACGCACAGCTGATGTGGGACGAGGCAGTAACGGGCTATGACTTCGGTCCTGAGCACCCCATGGACCCGGTCCGGCTCGCGCTGACCAGAAGCCTGGTCGGTGCCTTCGGGCTCGACCGTGAGCTGGAGGTGGTCGCGGCCAAGCGTGCCGGTGACTCGACGCTGCGGCTCGTGCATCGCGGGGACTATGTGGAGGCGGTCAAGGCCGCGTCCGCCGATCCGTCGTCGGCGGACGGCAGTTACGGCCTCGGCACCCCGGACGACCCCGCCTTCGCGGGGATGCACGACGCGTCGGCGCTGATCGCCGGGCAGTCGGTGGGTGCGGCCGAGGCGGTCTGGCGTGGGGAAGCGCTGCACGCGGTGAACTTCGCGGGCGGGCTGCATCATGCGATGCCGGGGTCCGCCTCGGGTTTCTGTATCTACAACGACGCCTCGTTGGCCATCGCGCGGCTCCTCGAACTGGGCGCCGAGCGGGTCGCGTACGTGGATGTGGACGTGCACCACGGGGACGGGGTGCAGGCGTCCTTCTGGGACGATCCGCGGGTTCTGACGATCTCGATGCACGAGCATCCGCGAACGCTGTTTCCGCAGACCGGGTGGCCCGAGGAGACGGGGGCGGCCTCCATGGCGGAGGGGTCGGCCGTCAATGTCGCGCTGCCCGCGGGGACGGGGGACGCGGGGTGGGTGCGGGCCTTTCATGCGGTGGTGCCCGAGCTGCTCGCCGACTTCCGGCCCCAGGTCCTTGTCACGCAGCATGGCGCTGACACGCACTTCGAGGATCCCCTCGCGCATCTTGCCGTTTCGCTTGATGCTCAGCGGGCCGTGCAGGTCGCTTGCCATGAGTTGGCGCATTCGTACGCCGATGGGCGCTGGGTCGCGCTGGGTGGGGGCGGGTACGCCGTGGTGGATGTGGTGCCGCGGTCCTGGACGCATCTGACCGCGATCGCCGCGGGGCGGGAGATTTCACCCTCCGCGGAGATCCCCGAGGCCTGGCGGCAGGAAGTCTTCGCTCGCACCCGGCAGTTGGCGCCTGCGCGGATGACGGATGGGCGGTGGCCTGTCTCCTGGGCGGAGTGGGAGGACGGGTACGACCCTGCGGATCGGCTTGATCAGGCGGTGCTTGCTGCTCGCCGCTCGGCGTTTCCGCTGCGGGGGTTGTTGCCGTAGGGGCTGCACTGGTTCGGGCTGGCCCTGCGGGGCTTTCCCCAAGCCCGCCCCTTCCCGAAACCATGGGGCTCCGCCCCCTGGACCCCCGAAAAGATGGCCTCAAACGCCGGCTGGGCTGGGTGGGGTGGACTCAAACGCCGGCCGGGCTGGGTATCCCGGTCCCGGCCTGGATTATCGGCCTGTTAGCCCAACTGTGGGGGATATCCGCAGTTTTGGGGGCGCCAGGCGGTTCCCTGCGACACGCTCACAGCGTGTTGAGCACCGGAGCGTTACGTGCGCATCTGTTGGCTGCCCGGCTGGCCGGGCCCGTGGCCACCACGCGGGAAGAGAGCCTGCGGAGCTATCGGCTCTTCGCGGCCCGGGACCCGCGGATACTGCTCGGTCTCGATCCCGAGTGGAATTGGGGGCCCGGTGACCTGCTCGGGCTCATGGCCGACAAGTGCGGGGTGTCCGCGGACCCGCGGCACACCTCGGGGGTCGATGTCATCGACCCGGAGCGGACGTTGGCCGCGCTCGACGCCTTCGCCGAGCGGCTCGCGGAAGCGGCACGAAGGCGGCATCCCGTGCTCTTCGGGACAGGACATCCGCACCGTCTCCTCGGTTTCTACGCCGCCCTGGCGGACGCTTTGTCGGCGGCCGGGTGCACCGTTCTCACCCCTGCGGAGGGCAACAGTGTCGACATAACGACCCGGTTCGGTCTACGCACGTACAACCTTGACTACGTACAAGGAGTCGCGCTGGTGCGGGAACCCGGCGCGCGTCCCACCGGGAGTGAGACCGGCGCACATACCCACTCCCCGCTCCCGGTTCGAGCCGCTCTCGCGGCTGCCGCGGAGGCCGAGGGACCGCTTCCCGAGCTTGTCATCGGGGACCACGGATGGGTCTGCGGGGCAGGTCAGCTGGGGTTTGAGGCGATCGGTCTGGCGGATACGGATGATCCCGCGCTGTTCGTCGGAGAGGCCGAGGGGCAGGTGTCCGTCGTCGTTCCGCTTGATGACGCTGTGCGGTCTGATTACTACCGACCGCTTACTCGCTATGTACTCAATCGAGCGTGTCTGTCACAGTAGGCGGCCGATCGCTACTCCTCTTCCCCACTCGCATCATCCGCCCCTAGTCTGGGGAGTGAGCGCGCAGCGACGAAGCGTCACCGGAAGGGGAAGCCGGTGCCCGTCATGTGCGGAAGGTTCAGGTGGGGTGTCATGGCTGCAGACCAGAGGCCGCTGAACGAGGTTCAGTTCTTGACCGTGGCGGAAGTCGCCTCGGTGATGCGAGTGTCCAAGATGACCGTGTACCGCTTGGTGCACAGCGGTCATCTGCCCGCCATCCGGGTCGGAAGGTCCTTCCGGGTCCCGGAGCAGGCGGTTCACGAGTACCTCCGCGAATCCTATGTAGGAGTCGAGGCGGGCTGACCGGAGCCGGTCGATCCCCCTCGATTACGTCCCTCACCCGGGGACGGGTAGGCTAGGGCCGACGTAGGTCGTGTGGGCCCAGTCAGCTGCCCCGCACCGAGTGATGAGAAGTGAGCGAGGGTAGTCGTGGGCTCTGTTATCAAGAAGCGGCGTAAGCGGATGGCCAAGAAGAAGCACCGCAAGCTGCTGAAGCGCACTCGCGTTCAGCGTCGCAACAAGAAGTAAGCGACAGCTGTTCAGCGCGTACCGAAGCCCTCCCGTCATCCGGCGGGAGGGCTTCGGCGTTTTCGGGGTACCCGCCGGGATGTTCGCGAAGTGCTCGCAGGGTTGTCCTGATTGTCCTGGGCGTCTTCCGTAGGGTCTGGTCCGTGCGCTTGGATGTGGACGTCGTCACTTCCTGCAGCAGGCGGTCATCACAGCGCAACATCCACCCACTAGCGTGTGGCAGGAGAGAGATGATGGGGCGCGGCAGGACTTCGAGGGCTGGGGAAGGCAGGCGCTGATCTTGGGCAAGGTCGTGCTCGTGACCGGGGTGGCCCGACCACTCGGCGGACGGTTCGTCCGACGTGTGCTCCGGGACCCTGAGGTGGACCGGGTGGTCGCCGTGGACGCGGTCCCTCCCGAGCACCATCTGGGCGGCGCCGACTTCGTCCAGGCCGACATACGGCAGCCCGCGATCGCCAAGGTGCTCGCCGAGTTCTCCGTCGACACGGTCGTGCACATGGACGTCACGGGCACCGCGTTGGCCGGCGGGAACCGCGGTTCGCTCAAGGAGACCAACGTCATCGGCACCATGCAGCTGCTCGGTGCCTGCCAGAAGTCGCCGACGGTCAAGCGGCTCGTGGTGAAGTCGAGCACCAACGTGTACGGCTCCGCGCCGCGCGACCCCGCGGTCTTCACCGAGACGACGCCGCCGAAGTCGCTGCCGAGCGGCGGCTTCGCCAAGGACACGGTCGAAGTCGAGGGGTACGTACGCGGCTTCGCGCGCCGCCGCCCGGACGTCGCGGTCTGCGTGCTGCGGTTCGCGAACATCCTGGGGCCCGCGGCGGACTTCCCGCTCGCCGAGTACTTCTCGCTGCCGGTCCTGCCGACCGTCTTCGGCTATGACCCGCGGCTGCAGTTCGTGCACGAGGACGACGCGATCGAGGTCCTGCACATCGGGGCGCGCGAACCGGAGCGCGGGACGCTCAACAGCGGCACGTTCAACATCGCCGGTGACGGCCTGCTGCTCCTGTCGCAGTGCGCACGGCGCCTCGGGCGTCCGACGCTGCCGGTGTTCATGCCCGCGGTCACCTGGGTCGGCACGGCGCTGCGCACGCTGGGCGTGACGGACTTCTCACCCGAGCAGATCAGGCTGCTCACCCACGGCCGGGTCGTGGCCACCCGGCAGATGCGCGAGACACTGGGCTTCAGCCCCAAGTACACGACCGCGGAGACCTTCGCGGATTTCGTACGCAGTCGGGGTCCGGGGCTGCTGCCGCCGCAGGCCGTCGCGGGGGCCATCGACCGGATTGCCACGCTGCCCTTCGCGGGCAACCAGAGCGCCAACTGAGGAGAGCGTCAACGATGGCGGACGCCAAGGTCATTCCGTTCGACGACGACCGGTCGCGCGCGGGTGCGCAGCGCCCGACGCGGCGCAGGGGCGCGGGCACGGCCCGGCGCAAGAACGATCCGGCAGCCGTGCGTGAGGTCACGGCCATGCCCGGCCAGCAGGACGGGGAGCCGCAGGTGGAGCGGGCCGAGCCGAAGCCTGCGCGCCAGGAGGCCATCGGGGCGGAGCCCGGCGCCGGCGGCGGGCCCGAGCAGCGGGGCGGTGGCGGTGGCCTGGAGCGGCGCATCGCGGGCGGCCTCGCGTTCCTGCGCCGGCGGCTCACGGGCGAGTACGAGGTCGACGACTTCGGTTACGACGAGGAGCTGACCGACCAGGTCCTGATGTCCCTGGTGCGGCCGCTGTACGAGAAGTACTTCCGCGTCGAGGTGAAGGGCATCGAGAACATCCCGTCGGACGGCGGGGCGCTGATCGTCGCGAACCACTCGGGGACGCTCCCGCTCGACGGCCTGATGATGCAGGTCGCCGTGCACGACAACCACCCCGACGGGCGGCATCTGCGGCTGCTCGCGGCGGACCTCGTCTTCATGCTGCCGGTGGTCAACGAACTGGCGCGCAAGGCGGGGCACACGCTGGCGTGCGCCGAGGACGCCGAGCGGCTGCTCGAGCGGGGCGAGCTGGTCGGGGTGATGCCGGAGGGCTTCAAGGGCATCGGGAAGCCGTTCAGCGAGCGCTACAAGCTGCAGCGGTTCGGGCGGGGCGGTTTCGTCTCCACCGCGCTGCGGGCCGGAACCCCGATCGTTCCCTGCTCGATCGTGGGGGCGGAGGAGATCTACCCGATGATCGGCAACGCGAAGACGCTGGCGCGGGTGCTCGGCTTCCCCTACTTCCCGATCACGCCCACGTTCCCCTGGCTCGGGCCGCTGGGCGCCGTGCCGTTGCCGACGAAGTGGACGATCCAGTTCGGGGAGCCGATTCCCACGGACGGGTATCCGCCGGAGGCGGCGGAGGACCCGATGCTGATGTTCAACCTGACCGACCAGGTCAGGGAGCAGATCCAGCACACGCTGTACAAGCTGCTCGTGCAGCGGCGGTCGGTCTTCTTCTGAGACCCGAGTGTCTTCTTCCGAGACATGGGTGCCTTCTGAGACATGGGTGAGGGGCCGGACCTCGTAGGTCCGGCCCCTCACCCATGTCGCGTCGCCGCTGCTACTTCACGTCCTCTTCGTCGATCCCCAGACCCGGCAGCAGGCCGGGCAGGATCGGCGGGACCGTGACGTCAGGCTTGGCCGACGGGGACTCCTTGGCGGACGACTTGCCGTCCGCCGGGCTGCTCGGAGTCGTGTCGGACTTCGGCGGGTCGAGGAGACCGCCCGTGTTGCCGCCGAGGAGTCCGTCGTCCTTGCTGCCGCCGTCCGATGTGGACGGGCGGGGCCTGCTGTTGTCGGAGCTCGAACCCTCCCGCGGGGACGAGTCCGGGGCGGAGGGGCTGTCCGGGGTCGTGGAGCCGGACGAGTCGCCCTGGCTCGGCTGCCCGGGAGCGTCGCTCTTGTCCGGTGTGCGCGGGAGGAGCGAGCGGAGGGGCTCCACCTCCTGGTCCATCGCGTCGAAGACCGAACTCACCTGCTCGCCCACGTCACCGAGCTGGACGGGCAGCCTGCTCTGCAGGTCGCTCCAGCTCCTGCGGTGCGACTCGGTGAAGGCGGACAGGGTCTGGATGTGGCCGATCGAGCCGTCCCTCTCGTACGCCTGGTGGAGCAGGCGGTGGCCCTCCGTGGCGTCGTGCCGCATGCCGGAGAGGGCTCGCCTGATCTCACCGAGCGATTCGTGGTCGAGGTCGCCGCTGCGGCCTCGCTCCATCAGCCGGCGGGCTTCGTTCAGGCGCGTCGAGGCGTGGTCGAGATAGACCCCGCCTTTGTCGCTGTCGCCGTCGGCCATGCCGAGCTTGAGATCTTCCATGCCGCGCTTCAGGCCGTACAGCGAATCGCCCGGCAGTGCGTCGGAGCTGGCCGCGGCCACCCCGCTGAACGCGCCGGCGGCCACGCCGACGGTGAGACCGCCCGCGGCGATGCCTTGCGAAAGCCGGGAGCGCGGCTTCAGTTTGCGCAGCCCCGTGGCCCGGTGGGCACCCTTGCGGGACCGCTGTTCGGGCACCGAGGTGCCGATCGTCCCACCGCCCGCGGCCGTGCCCTCAAGGAGCATGGCCTCCATGGCAGCTACGAGCTGGGCCCGCTGGACCACTTTCACCTCGGGATCCAGCTCCGGCTTCGGCAGCTCGCCGAGGCCGTTCGCCAGGGTCAACATCCTGTCCGGTGCCGTCTGTTCGGACGGCACGGGATCGGGCGTGACGGAACCTTCGGACTGCTCGGCCGCCGGGCCCTGGTCGGATTGCTCCTCCAGGGCCTGGGCGAAGGCGTTCGCCCGCCGGTGTGCCGATACGTTCGCGATCACTGGCGGCACCTCCTCTCGTCATGACGGTCGACTCCCCAGGGGGTCCTGAGGGTTGCCCGACCTGAGCACTTCCACACGAAAGAGTGAGCGGAGGTAGTCAGAGGGCGACCACAGGGAGCCTGCATCCCGCACAACGAGCGTCGCGGCACTTGGGTTACGGACGGAGGATGATCGGACCGCCCTAATTCCGTCACGGCCATCTGGCCGCCACGGAGCGTGAGTTGGACGCTCCGCACGGTCACAGAGGGCCGCGGACGGCGTGCGGCGCTAGCGCACGTCGTCGGGCAGCAGCCGGGCCAGCGTGCGGACGGCGCGGTACTGGAGGGTCTTGATCGCGCCCTCGTTCTTGCCCATGACCCGGGCGGTCTCGGCGACCGAGAGGCCTTGCAGGAAGCGCAGGGTCACGCACTCCTGCTGCTGGGGGTTGAGGCGGCGCACGGCGTCCAGCAGTGCGGCGTTGGAGAGGGACTCCAGGACGGAGTCCTCGGGGCTGCGCTCGACCTCATTGGCGTCGAGCATTTCGCCCGTGGTCACTTCGAGGCGGAAACGGCTCGATTTGAAGTGGTCGGCGACCAGGTTGCGAGCGATGGTGACGAGCCAGGCGCCGAAGTCGCGGCCCTGCCAGGTGAAGGTACTGATGCGGCGCAGGGCGCGCAGAAAGGTCTCGCTGGTGAGGTCCTCGGCGGTCGCCTTGCCGCCGACGCGGTAGTAGATGTAGCGGTAGACCGTGTCGCTGTACTGGTCGTAGAGACGGCCGAAGGCGTCGGACTCGCCCGCCTGGGCGCGTTCGACGAGGTCCATCATGCGGGCGCTGTCGCTGTCCGCGGCGGGACGGCGGTGGGTGGGGGTTGAGGTGGCGGCAGAGGCGGAACGGGCCCGTCTGCTGACCGCCGCGCCGCTGTCCGCCAGGGCATAGACGGGCCCGGCGGGTGTGGGGACGGCAAATGCGGGGACGGCGGGGCCGGCGTACGCGGTGGGGACGAAGCCGCGCAAGCGGTCGGCGACCGTTGCGCGCAGCGTAGCCAGGCCCGAGGCGTCAACCCCGACGTGTGGGTACACGGGACTCCCAGAGGCAGAGCTTCCATCACGTGCAGTGCGGAACCGTTCACCCGTCGTAGCGACGTGTGGGGTCCGTAATGCGTCTGAGGAGAATAACGCTTCGTACAGGCGGCACTACACCCAGTTGCTCAAATCACCGATTACGTCGCTTCTGTAACCGGTCTATGTCCGTTCAAGTAGCGCAGAGTGACCGCTTGTTGATCGATATGGGTCACATTCCGTCTCAGCACGGGGCGTGTTGTGGCCGAGTGCTACCAACGTGACTGGCGAGGGGCCGGGCGGGGTAGGACCGAGAGAATGTTCAGTGGCGGCGGCGGTGCAGGGCGATGGCCGCGGCCGTGCCGCCCGCGATGGCGCCGACGCCCGCGGCGGCCGGGATGCCGACCTTCGCGGCCTTGCGGCCGGTGCGGTAGTCACGCAGCCGCCAGTCCCGCTCGCGCGCGTGCTTGCGCAGTTTGGCGTCGGGATTGATCGCATACGGATGCCCGACGAGAGAGAGCATCGGGATGTCGTTGTGCGAATCGCTGTACGCGGCGCAGCGGGCCAGGTCCAGGCCCTCCGCCGACGCGAGCGCGCGCACCGCCTCGGCCTTCGCCGGGCCGTGCAGGGGCTCACCGACGAGCTTTCCCGTATAGACGCCGTCCACGGACTCGGCGACCGTGCCGAGCGCGCCGGTCAGGCCGAGGCGGCGGGCGATGATCGTCGCCGTCTCCACCGGGGCGGCCGTGACCAGCCAGACCTTCTGGCCCGCGTCCAGGTGGGCCTGGGCCAGGGCGCGGGTGCCTGGCCAGATGCGCTCGGCCATGTACTCGTCGTAGATCTCCTCGCCGATGGACATCAGCTCGGCGACCCGGTGGCCCTTGACGATGGACAGGGCGCTGTCGCGGGCATCCTGCATGTGCTCGGGGTCCTCGACGCCCGCGAGCCTGAACCACGCCTGCTGCCAGGCGAATCGGGCCAGCTCCTGGCGCTCGAAGAACTTCCGCTTGTAGAGGCCGCGGCCGAAGTGGAAGATCGCGGCGCCCTGCATCACGGTGTTGTCGAGGTCGAAGAAGGCGGCGGCCTTGTCGTCGCCGAAGACCGGGAACTCCGGCTCCTCGGGCTCCTGGGGCCCCGCGTCGAGGACCGCGGCCTCGTCGAGGGCCTCCAGCTCCTGGGACGTCTTGCGCGCTGCCTCAGCCGAGGCCTCGCCTGCCAGCACGCTTCGCGCAGTGGCGGAGCGCCTACGGGGGGTGAGCCATCCGAGAGCGGCCATGTCGTGAGCATAGCTAGTTCGTTCGGTCGTTCCGGAGTCGGCAGGATTCGGCGCTGTGAACTCTGCGCGACCGCACCGTAAAAGAGGCGCCCGCGCGGCGCGTCGGCGGGGCGAGAATGGTGTCATGAGCCCGATTTTTCGCCGTACGGAGAAGAAGAAGCCCCAGGACCGGACGGTCACCTTGATCGGAAAGCCCGGCTGCCATCTGTGCGATGAAGCACAGCTGGTGATCGAGAAGGTCTGCGGCGAGCTGGGAGTCGTATGGGAGAAGAAGGACATCACGCAGGACGAAGAGCTCAACCGGGCCTACTGGGAGCAGATCCCGGTGGTTCTGGTCGACGGGGAACAGCACACCTTCTGGCGCGTGAACGAGGACCGACTGCGCCGCGAGCTCGCTCCGTAGTCCGAATCGTCACTGACCGACGAGTCCAAACGGCCGGAATGGTCCCTTAGGATCGTGGGCGGTTTTGGTCTCGGGGGCGATGATCGTGAGGAGAGTGTGCGGTTTTGCCCCCATCAATTGAGCACCGCGGCCTCATGTGCGCCGGTTCCAGGAACACGCGCCCGGGGCGCGTGACCCCGGTCACGTTGGCCGGGCAAATCGGACACCATCTTTGTGCACGCGTTCACAAAGACATAGCCTGCATTCGACGGGGCGGTCTGGGGACGTGTGACCGCCTGCAGCCCCGCTCTACCCGCAGGAGCACCGTGGCAACTGGCCGAACTCACCGACCGGCGACCCGCAGCCGAGGGATTCCCGAGGCCACCGTCGCCAGGCTTCCGCTGTACCTCCGAGCCCTCACCGCTCTGTCGGAGCGCTCGGTGCCCACGGTCTCCTCCGAGGAGCTCGCGGCCGCCGCGGGGGTCAACTCCGCGAAGCTGCGCAAGGACTTCTCCTACCTCGGTTCCTACGGGACACGCGGTGTGGGTTACGACGTCGAGTACCTCGTCTACCAGATCTCACGCGAGCTCGGTCTGACCCAGGACTGGCCCGTCGTGATCGTCGGTATCGGTAACCTCGGTGCGGCCCTTGCCAATTACGGCGGGTTCGCCTCGCGCGGCTTCCGTGTCGCCGCGTTGATCGACGCCGACCCGGCCATGGCGGGCACGCCCGTCGCGGGGATGCCGGTGCAGCACACGGACGAGCTCGAGAAGATCATCAGCGACAACGGCGTCTCCATCGGCGTCATCTCCACCCCGGCGGGCGCCGCCCAGCAGGTCTGCGAGCGGCTCGTCGCCGCCGGTGTGACCTCGATCCTGAACTTCGCGCCCACCGTTCTCTCCGTGCCCGATGGCGTCGACGTACGCAAGGTGGACCTCTCCATCGAGCTGCAGATCCTCGCCTTCCACGAGCAGCGCAAGGCCGGCGAGGAAGCCGCGGCCGACGGCGTCGTGCCGCCCGCCGCCGCCAAGCAGCAGCGCAAAGGACCCGACGGGGACGTCCCCGCCGTGATGCCGGCATGAGTCTCCTCGTCGTCGGCCTGAGCCACCGCAGCGCTCCGGTGAGCGTCCTGGAGCGGGCCGCGCTCACCGCGGACGCGCAGGCCAAGCTCCTGCAGGACGCGCTGGCCGCCGAGCCCGCCGCCGAAGCGGCCGTGCTCGCCACCTGCAACCGCATCGAGCTCTACGCCGACGTGGACAAGTTCCACGCGGGTGTCGCCGAGCTGTCCACGCTGCTCGCCCAGCACAGCGGCGTGGGCCTCGAAGAGCTCACCCCTTATCTCTACGTCCACTACGAGGACCGAGCCGTCCACCACCTGTTCTCGGTGGCCTGCGGCCTGGACTCGATGGTCGTCGGCGAGGGGCAGATCCTCGGCCAGATCAAGGACGCCCTCGCGCGCTCCCAGGAGTTGCACACCGCGGGGCGCCTTCTCAACGACCTCTTCCAGCAGGCCCTGCGGGTCGGCAAGCGCGCGCACTCGGAGACCGGCATCGACCGGGCCGGGCAGTCGCTCGTGACCTTCGGCCTCGAACAGCTCGCCGGGCGCGAGCCCGTCGAGACCTGGGCCAAGGGCAAGCGCGCCCTCGTCATCGGCGCGGGATCCATGTCCTCGCTCGCCGCGGCGACGCTCGCGCGCGCCGGGGTCCACGAGGTCGTCGTCGCCAACCGCACCCTGGACCGGGCGCACCGCCTGGCGGAGATCCTCGCCGAGGGCGGCACGGGCACCATCGCGCGCGCCGTGCCGATGGACGAGGTGGCGGCCGAACTGACACGTGCAGATGTCGCCGTCTCCTGCACCGGCGCCACGGGTCTCGTACTGACCGCGGAGGCCGTCGCCGCCGGAGTCTCCGACCGCACCGGCACGCCCGCCGTCGTCGGTGCGCCGCGCGCGGCCGGCGGCGCGAGCACGGCCACCCCCGCCCCGCGCGCCTCCGCCGAGGTCCCCGCCGACCCCGACGAGGCCTGCCCGCTCGGGCTCTCCGGTGACGGAACCGTCGGCCGCGGCGTCGGGTTCTCCGTCATGGGCGAGGAAGCCGTCGCCGGGATGGACGCCGCGACCCTGGAGCAGCACGCGGCCTGGGTGGACAACGCACCCGCCGAGCGCCGCGACGACCCGCAGCGCGAGGCCGACACCATCACCGCGCTCGCCGCGGCCGTGACTGCCACCGGGCGCGTGCCCGAGAACCGGCGCCGCCCCTCGATCGTCGAGACCGGCAACGTCCTGCTCGCCCTGCTCGACCTGGCCATGCCCCGCGACATCGACGGCGCCGCGCACCGCATCGACGGCGTACGCCTCGTCGACATCGAGTCGCTCGCCGAGGCATCCGCCGACGCCCCCATGGCCGACGACGTGGAGCGCGTGCGCGCGATCGTCTCCGACGAGGTCGCCGCCTTCGGCGCCGCGCAGCGGGCCGCGCACATCACGCCGACCGTGGTCGCCCTGCGCACCATGGCCGCCGAGGTCGTCGCGAACGAGATCGCGCGGCTCGACGGGCGGCTCCCCGGACTTCCGGAGAAGGAGCGCGCGGAGATCACCCAGACCGTCCGCCGCGTCGTCGACAAGCTGCTCCACGCACCCACCGTGCGCGTCAAGCAGCTGGCGAGCGAGCCCGGCGGCGCCGGGTACGCCGACGCGCTGCGCACCCTCTTCGACCTCGACCCGCAGACGGTCGCCGCCGTCAGCAGGGCCGACAAGGTCAACGAACCCACCGAACAGAACGCAACGCAAACAGATCCGAATCGAGGCCGGGCATGACCGAGAGGGCACTGAGGCTCGGGACACGGCGCAGCAAGCTGGCCATGGCCCAGTCCGGGCAAGTGGCCGAAACAGTGAGCCAGTTGACCGGCCGCCCCGTAGAGCTCGTGGAGATCACGACGTACGGCGATACGTCCCGTGAGCAGCTCGCACAGATCGGCGGCACCGGCGTCTTCGTGACCGCCCTGCGCGACGCGCTGCTCGCCGGCGAGGTCGACTTCGCCGTCCACTCGCTGAAGGACCTGCCGACCGCGCAGCCCGACGACCTGGCCCTGGCCGCGGTCCCGCTGCGCGAGGACCCCCGCGACGTGCTCATCGCACGCGACGGGCTGACCTTCCCCGAGCTGCCGAGCGGCGCGCGCGTCGGTACCGGCTCGCCCCGCCGCATGGCGCAGCTCAACGCCTACGCCCGCAGCCACGGACTCGCCATAGAGACCGTGCCGATCCGCGGCAACATCGACACCCGCATCGGGTTCGTGCACAAGGGTGAGCTCGACGCCGTCGTCCTCGCCGCCGCCGGGCTCCACCGCGTCGGCAGGATCGACGAGGTGACCGACTTCCTGTCGGTCGACACAGTTCTGCCCGCCCCCGGCCAGGGGGCACTGGCGATCGAATGTGCCGCGTCCAACGCGTCACTGACCGCCGCGCTCGCCGAGCTCGACGACCCGTACACCCGGGCCGCCGTGACCGCCGAGCGATCCCTGCTCGCCGCCCTGGAAGCCGGTTGCAGCGCACCTGTGGGTGCGTTGGCCGACTTGCTGGCCGACGGGCAGATTGTCAAGGAAATGCGCCTGCGCGGCGTCGTCGGGGCAACCGACGGCTCGACGCTGGTGCAGCTGTCCACCACCGGTCCCGTGCCTGAGACGCATGACCAAGCCATGGCGCTCGGCCGCGAACTCGCTGCCGAGATGCTTGCCAAGGGCGCGGCCGGTCTGATGGGGGAGCGAGCACTTTGAGCCCCACCTCGAACCTTCCCGGCCTTCCCGCACACGGGCACGTCACCTTCCTGGGTGCCGGACCCGGAGATCCGGGACTACTTACGCTGCGCGCCGTCGAGGCGCTGGCCCGAGCGGACGTACTGATCGCCGAGCCTGATGTGCTCGACGTCGTATCCGCGCATGCCAGGGGAGGTGTGGACACACCTCAGCCAGGGGCAGTTGACGACGCGTCAGCGATCGCCGAAGCCTCGTCATTGCGAGCCGCCACCAATCTTGTCATGGAGGCAGCGAGGGGCGGCAAGCGGGTCGTGCGTGCCGTCAGCGGCGACGTCGGCCTCGACACCTACGCCGCCGAGGAGATGCTGGCCTGCGCCGCCGAGGGCATCTCCTTCGAAGTCGTGCCCGGCATCGCGGCGGCGGTCGGTGTACCCGCCTACGCGGGTGTTCCGCTGCGCGACGCCCAGGGCACGGACGTGCGTTTCGTCGACGCGCGCACCGCGTCCGACCGCTGCTGGAGCGAGGTGGGGGCATCCGACGGGACCTTGGTCGTGTCGACGTCCCTGGACTCCGTGGCAGCGGCCGCCGGTGAACTCGTCTCGGCCGGCCGCAAGCCGGACACCCCGATGACCGTCACCGTCGCCGGCACGACGACGCGGCAGCGCACCTGGCAGGCGACCCTGGGCACCATCGCCCAGGTGCTCAAGCAGGCGAAGGTGCTGCCCTCGCCCGACGGAGGCCAGCCCGTCATAGCCGTGGTCGGTGAGCGGTCCGCCGCCGCCCAGCGCGACCAGCTGTCGTGGTTCGAGTCGAAGCCGCTCTTCGGCTGGCGTGTGCTCGTACCGCGTACGAAGGAGCAGGCGGCCTCGCTCTCCGACCAGCTGCGGTCCTACGGCGCGGTGCCGCACGAGGTGCCGACCATCGCCGTCGAGCCGCCGCGTACGCCCCAGCAGATGGAGCGCGCGGTCAAGGGCCTGGTCACGGGCCGCTACGAGTGGATCGCCTTCACCTCGGTCAACGCCGTCAAGGCGGTGCGCGAGAAGTTCGAGGAGTACGGGCTCGACGCGCGCGCCTTCGCCGGGATCAAGGTCGCGGCGGTCGGCGAGCAGACCGCGGCGGCGCTGATCGCCTTCGGCGTGAAGCCCGACCTGGTGCCCAGCGGTGAGCAGTCGGCCGCCGGTCTCCTGGAGGACTGGCCGCCGTACGACCCGGTCTTCGACCCGATCGACCGTGTCTTCCTGCCGCGGGCCGACATCGCCACGGAGACGCTGGTCGCCGGGCTCATCGACCTCGGGTGGGAGGTCGACGACGTCACCGCCTACCGGACGGTGCGCGCGTCGCCGCCCCCGGCGGATACGCGTGAGGCGATCAAGGGCGGCGGCTTCGACGCCGTGCTCTTCACGTCCTCGTCGACCGTGCGGAACCTCGTCGGCATCGCGGGCAAGCCGCACAACGTGACCGTCATCGCGTGTATCGGCCCCGCCACCGCCAAGACCGCGGAGGAGCACGGGCTCCGGGTGGACGTGATGGCTCCGGAGCCTTCGGTCCACAAGCTGGCGGAGGCACTCGCGGAGTTCGGGACGCGGCGCCGGATGGCCGCGCTGGACGCGGGGGACCCCGTCACCCGGCCCAGCGAGCGGCGGCCCGGGTCCCGTAGGCGGCGTGCGGCACCGTAGCCTTCGGCGCGGGGCGGGATGCGGCGTACCGTAACCACCGGCTTCGCCGAGTTCGTCCTCAATCGCCGGACGGGCTAGTTGCTTCCCTGGCCCCGGCTGAGATCCTCAGCCGGGGCCGCAGTCTTTCGTGAGGTGAAGAGAACAGTGACCAAGTACGGATCGTTCCCCGGGGCCCGCCCCCGCCGCCTGCGCACCACGCCCGCCATGCGGCGCATGGTCGCGCAGACGCGGCTGCACCCGGCCGACCTGATCCTGCCCGCGTTCGTACGCGAGGGCATCAGCACCCCCGTGGAGATCGGCGCCATGCCCGGCGTCGTCCAGCACACCCGCGACAGCCTCAAGAAGGCCGCCGTCGAGGCGATGGAGGCCGGGGTCTCCGGGATCATGCTCTTCGGGGTGCCGGAGGAGGAGAAGAAGGACGCCGCCGGAACGGTCGGCACCGACCCGGACGGGATTCTCCAGGTCGCCCTGCGTGACGTGCGCGCCGAGGTCGGCGACGACCTCATCGTCATGTCCGACCTGTGCCTCGACGAGTTCACCGACCACGGTCACTGTGGTGTTCTCGACGCCGAGGGACGCGTGGACAACGACGCCACCCTTGAGCGGTACGCGGAGATGGCGCAGGTCCAGGCGGACGCGGGAGCCCACGTCGTAGGTCCCAGCGGCATGATGGACGGTCAGGTCGGCGTCGTCCGCGATGCGTTGGACCAGGTCGGGCACGAGGACGTCTCCATCCTCGCCTACACCGTCAAGTACTCGTCCGCCTTCTTCGGCCCCTTCCGTGAGGCCGTCGGCTCGTCCCTGAAGGGCGACCGCAAGACCTACCAGCAGGACCCGGCCAACGCCCGCGAGTCCCTGCGTGAGCTTGCGCTCGACCTCGAAGAGGGCGCCGACATGGTGATGGTGAAGCCCGCGGGCCCCTACCTGGACATCCTCTCCAAGGTCGCCGACGCGGTCGACGTACCGGTCGCCGCGTACCAGATCTCCGGTGAGTACTCGATGATCGAGGCGGCGGCCGAGCGCGGCTGGATCGACCGGGACCAGGCGATCATGGAGTCGCTCACCGGCATCAAGCGCGCGGGCGCGAACATGATCCTCACGTACTGGGCGACCGAGGTGGCGCGGCAGCTCTGAGGGCTGCGCGCATGGCCGGGCTTGACCTCAAGTTTGATTGAGGTTGCAGGGTGGTGTGTATCGGCGTTCCGAACGACGGGCCGTCGACGTTCTGAGGAGGACGTATGCGCGCCGTGGTCCTGCATGAGTTCGGTCCCGCCGAGAACCTGACGTACGAGACCTTGCCCGACCCCGTCGCGGGGCCGGGCCAGGTGCGGATCGCCGTACGCGCGGCGGGAGTTCACTTCGTCGAGACCGTCATGCGGCGCGGCGACGCCAGTGACATGGCACCGCCGCTGCCCGAACTCCCCGCCGTCTTCGGCGGGGAGGCCGCCGGAGTCGTCGACGCGGTGGGCCCCGGCGTGGACCCTGCATGGCTCGGCCGGCCCGTCGTGACCCCGCGCAGTGAACCCGGCGGGTACGCCGAACTGGCGGTGGCCGACCTCGCGCGGCTGCACGAGGTGCCGGACGGGCTCGGGTTCGAGGCCGCCGTCACGATGGTGATGACGGGGTCGACGGCCATGGGATTGCTGGACGTCGCGCAACTCACCGCGGACGACGTGGTGTTGGTGACGTCCGCAGCCGGTGGCGTAGGTCGGCTCGTGGTGCAGTACGCGCTGTCCGTGGGCGCGGTCGTGATCGGCGCCGCGGGTGGGGCCGACAAGGTGGAGGCCGTCTGGGCACTCGGTGCCGATCTCGCCGTCGACTACAACCGGCCCGGCTGGGCGGACCTCGTGCGTGAGCGCCTCGACGGACGTGAGGTCAGCGTCGTACTCGACGGGGTGGGCGGGGAGAAGTCCGCTGCCGCGTTCGGGCTCATCGGTGCGGGCGGGCGGTACGTGGTCATCGGGTGGTCCTCGCAGGAAGGGTTCGAACCGGACCCGGGTGTCGTGGAGGAGCGAGGCATCACCGTCACCAACGCGCTGATGCGGCTGCTGGCCAGGCCCGAGGACGGCCCCGATCAGGAGCGGCGCGCCCTGGAGGCCGCGGCCAAGGGGCAGTTGGTGCCTGCGGTGCAGACGTTCCCGCTCGCTGAGGCGGCTCGGGCCCACGCGGCCATGGAGCGGCGGGAGACGACCGGGAAGGTCGTGCTGGTTCCGTAGTTCCGTAGGCGGAGTCGGCGCCGTGGCCCTGCTGGACCGCGCGGTCCAGGAGGCCCTGGAAGGGCTCGAAGAGGTCGGTCCGCAGGCCCTGCTCGGCGTACGCCTGAAGGAAGTTGGGGAACACCTCGCGGTTCATGGCGAGGTCGGACACGTCGGTGAGGTGCTGGTCGGTGTCGACCGCCTCGGCCGTCTCCGTCACGGTCCCGTGCGTCATCGCCAGGACGAAGTCCCCGAGCAGCGGCGAGAACTCCCGGGCCTGGACGCCCTCGCTGCCGATCAGCGCGAAGGCCTGCGCGACGCCCGCCACCATGCCGTACATGCCGGTGAGCAGGGAGAGGTCGTAGAGGGCGGCGAGTCCCGGGTCCTTGCCGACCCACTTGGTCTCGGCCAGCACGGTCAGCGTTTCGCGGTGCGTCTCGAAGGCCGCCTCGTCGGTGCCGCTGTAGAGGATGTACGCGGCGGGCGTCGCGATCATCTGGGGGACGGCCATGATGCCGCCGTCGATGTACGTGATGCCGTGCCCCGCGGCCCACTCCGCCAACTCCCTTGCCTGGGCGGGCGTTCCGTTCGTGAGGTTCACGACCGTACGCCCGGCGAGGGACTCCGCCTCCGGGGTGAGGAGGGCGCGGACGTCCGCGTTGGTGGTGAGGCAGACGATGGTCAGGGGGCTCGCGACGACCGCCTCCGTGGCCGTGGCCGCGGGGTTGGCGCCCTGGGCGACCAGGGGCCCGGTCTTGGAGGCGGTGCGATTCCAGACCGTGGTCGGGTGACCGGCTTTGACCAGGGCGGAGGCGAGGGCGGTGCCCATGAGGCCCAGGCCCAGGACGGTTACGGGGGTTGGAGGTGGGGGCGGCGTTGGGCATGCGGTACTTACCCGTTGGTGAGGGTGGGTGGCTGATGGAGGGGCCATCAGCCACCCACCCGCAGGTACGGCAGTCGTCACCACAACAGGGCGTCCGAAGCCGTGGTCTGCCAGTACGTGACGTAGGCCGAGCTGTCCACGTACACGCCGCCTTCCGGGAGCTTCGGCGTCGTCGGGTTGCCCACGCTGCCGTTCATCGCGCGGTTGGAGAAGTGGACGTCCAGCTTGTGGGCCTGGGAGCCCTCCGAGCCCTCGGGGGACGACGTGCCGATGGCCGCGTACGCCGACTGGCCCGGCTCGAGGGTGACGACAGCCTGGGGCTTGCTCGCGTCGAGCCACGGAGTGGCGGCCTGGCCCTCGTCGAAGCGGAGGAACGGGGCGCCGTACGCGTAACACGTCTTCGTGCCCGTGTTCTTGGCCTTCAGGAGCAGGTGGTTGATGGGGCGGTCGACCTCGGCCACGGTGACCTTGGTGGTATCGGCGGTGCAGGTGACCGGCGCCGACTTGGCGGCGGGGGTCGCGGCCGACGCGGCGCTGCCGAGTGCGGTGAGCGAGAGGGCGGCGGTGAGAGCTGCGGCGGTGGCGGCGGCCTTGGTGGTGAATCGCATGGCTGGTCTCTTTCGGTGTGACGGGAGCGACGTGAGCCGCGCCGAGGTGTCCCCGGATGCGGCGTGCTTGTATGGCCACAGCTTGTGCGGGGTTTTGTCCCAGGAGCCAGCGTGGGACGGCAGTTGGGGACGTTGGGACAGTCCTACGGCTGTGAACTGCGGAAACTCCGTTCCTTGGAACGGCCGGATGGGATGGAGAGAGCGTGGGGGCGGGCGATCTCGCGGAGTTGCTGCGGGAGCTGAAGGAGCGGTCGGGTCTCAGTTACGGGGCGCTGGCCAAGCGGTTGCATGTGTCGACGTCGACGCTGCACCGGTATGTGAACGGGTCCGCCGTGCCCACGGAGTTCGCTCCGCTGGAGCGGCTTGCCCGGGTGTGCGGGGCCTCCCGGGAGGAGATGGTCGAGGTCCATCGGCGGTGGATCCTGGCCGATGCGTCGCGCGGTGATCGTAAGGAGGAGGCATCTCCTGCTCCTGCTCCCGTCGCTGCCCCCGCCCCCGCCCCTGCTCCTGACACTCCTGACACCGTGGCCGACGAGGAGAGGGGCGAGGGCGCGGACGCGGATGAGGGCCCCGGCAGTGGCGCGCCCGGCATCGTGATCGGGCGTGCCCCCGTGGCGGCCGGGCGGCGTCTGCCCAGGGCGCGTGTCCTCGTCGCCGCCGGTGTCGTCATCGCACTCGGCGCCACCGCCTTCGCCGTACAGGCCGCTACCGGCGGCGGTGACCGTGACCATGTGTCCACCGACTCCCCGAGCGAGGAGAGCGGGAAGACGGACAAGAACCCCGACGCCAAGTCCGCGTCCCCCTCCGCGAAGGAGTCCGGGAAGAGCAAGGGCGGCAAGGAGACGGCGGGTACCGAGAAGCCCGCGCGCGGAGGCGAGCAGGGCGATGGCTCGACCCGGGCACCCAAAGGCGGTGGCAGCGGTGGCAATGAGGGTGGCACCGGGCCGGCTCCGGTGACCGTCTCCACTCAGCCCCAGTACTGGGACGCCCCCTGCGGCCACCCCTATCTCGTCGACAAGGCCCCCGGCACCCTCTCCCCGCCCCCCAACGAACAGGACGCCGCCGGCTGGGTGTCCGCGAACGGGGCGGTCTCCGCCCGGGAGCAGACCGTGAAGCTGACCGTCCAGGGCACGGGCAAGGACACCGTCGTCCTGGAGTCACTGAACGTCCGCGTCGCCGGAACCAGCGCGCCCCTCGCGTGGAACAACTACAAGATGGGATACCTCGGCGTCGGCTGCGGCGGCAGCGTGCCCCAGCACTCCTTCGACGTCAACCTGGACGCGTCGGTGCCACGCCCGGCCCCGCAGGCGGGGGAGAGCGGCTTCCCGTACAAGGTGAGCGCGAGCGACCCGGAGGCGTTCTACATCAACGCGACCGCCAACACCCGCTACGTACGGTGGTACTTGGAGCTGGAGTGGTCGAGCGGGGGCCGGCACGGGACGGTCCGCATCGACGACACGGGCAAGCCGTTCGCCACGAGCGGCGACCGGAGCCGTCCCGTCTACGGGTACTCGCTCGACGGCAAGAAGTGGATGAAGACGAACCGTGACGACGACCAAGGGGTGGACACCGGCGAGTAGTCGCCGGAGGTGGGGCGGCGGCGGTCCGTACGGCGCGGTCCGCATTCCGGAATGGCGTGTGTAGGCGGCACTTACGTGCCTAGGGTGCGAATCGAGCCGTCCGTCGTGCCGAAGGAGCCGTCGCCGTGACCGTCACCGAGCCCGCCCCCACCGCCGCACCCACCCCGCCGCTCGCCGCGCGTGCCGCCTCGGTCGGGGGCTCTCCGGTACGGGACATCCTGGCCGTGACCGCGCGGCCCGAGGTCATCAACTTCGCGGGCGGGCTCCCCGCCCCCGGCCTCTTCGACAAGCGCGGCATCGCGGCCGCGTTCCAGGCCGCGCTCACCGAACAGCCCGAGCGCGCGCTCCAGTACGCCACCACCGAGGGCGAACCCGCCCTGCGTACCGCCATCGCCGAGCGGTTCTCCGCGCGAGGGCTCGCGACCTCGGCCGACGACCTCATCGTCACCACCGGGTCCCAGCAGGCGCTGTCCCTGCTCGCCACCGCCCTCATCGAGCCCGGCGAGACCATCCTCGTCGAGAACCCCTGCTACCTCGCCGCCCTCCAGGCCTTCGGCTTCGCGGGCGCGCACGTCGTGCCCGTGCCGTGCGACGAGGCCGGGATCGACCCGGACGCCCTCGACGAACTCGTCGCCCTCCACCGGCCCAAGCTGCTCTACACCGTCCCCACCTTCCAGAACCCCACCGGCCGCACCCTGCCCGCCGGGCGCCGTGCCGCCATCGCCGACGTCGCCGCGCGGCGCGGGCTGTGGATCGTGGAGGACGACCCGTACGGGGAGCTGCGGTTCGAGGGGGAGCGCGTGCCGTGGATCGCCTCGTACCCCGGCGCCGAGGACCGCACCATCCTGCTCGGCAGCTTCTCCAAGGTCATGGCGCCCGGTATGCGCCTGGGCTGGCTGCGGGGGCCCGCGGCGCTCCTGAGGGCCTGTGTCGTCGCCAAGCAGGCCGCCGACCTGCACACCCCGACCGTCAACCAGCTCGCCGCGGCACGGTACTTGGCGGACAACGACCTGGACGCACACGTCGCGCACGTCGCAGGGAAGTACCGCGAGAACCGTGACGCGATGCTCGCCGGAATCGGGGACGCGCTGCCCGAGGGGTCCACCTGGCTCCGGCCGGAGGGCGGCATGTTCGTCTGGGCCAAGCTGCCCGACGGCTATGACACCGCGGCCCTGCTGCCCGAGGTCGTCAAGCATGACGTGGCGTACGTGCCCGGGACGCCGTTCTACGCGGGGGAGCCGGACGTCGCCACCCTGCGGATGTGCTTCGTCACGCAGTCCCCCGACGAGATCGCCGAGGGACTGCGGAGGCTCGGAAGCGCGCTTCGGGGCTAGAAAGCGCGCTTCGGGGCTAGAGGCGCTCAGGCGTCCTGATGCCGAGGAGCGCCATGCCCTGGTGCAGGGTGCGGGCGGTGATGTCGCACAGGAACAGACGGTTCTCGACCTGCGCCGGGGTCTCCGCCTTCAGGACCGGGCACTTGTCGTAGAACGTCGTGTACAGCGAGGCCAGTTGGTAGAGGTACGCGGCCAGCTTGTGCGGGGCGTACTCCCCGGCGACCTCGGCGACCGTCTCCGCGAACTGGTCGACGTGCAGACCCAACGCCCGCTCCGCGGCGGCCAGTTCGAGCTCCGGGTGCGCCTTCGGTCGGACGTCGCCCGCCTTGCGCAGGATCGACTGGATACGGGCGTACGCGTACTGGAGGTACACCGAGGTGTCGCCGTTGAGCGACACCATCTGGTCCAGGTCGAACTTGTAATCGCGCACCGCCGACGTCGACAGGTCCGCGTACTTCACCGCGCCGATGCCCACCTGGGCGCCGCGCTCGGCGATTTCCTCCTCGGAGAGGTCCTGCGCCTTCTCGCGGACGATGGCCGACGCCCGGTCGATCGCCTCGTCGAGGAGGTCGATGAGGCGTACGGTCTCGCCCTCACGCGTCTTGAACGGCTTGCCGTCCTTGCCGAGGACCGTGCCGAAGCCGAGCTGCACCGCCTTGACGTCCTCGGTCAGCCAGCCCGCCCTGCGGGCCGTCTCGAAGACCATCTTGAAGTGCAGCGACTGCCGCGCGTCCACCACGTACAGGAGCGTGTCCGCCTTGAGGTTGAAGACGCGGTCGCGGATCGCGGAGAGGTCGGTGGCCGCGTAACCGAAGCCGCCGTCGGACTTCTGCACGATCAGCGGGGACGGGTTGCCGTCCGGGCCCTTCACGTCGTCGAAGAAGACACACAGCGCGCCGTTCGACCGGACGGCGACGCCGGACTCCTCCAGCATGCGGCAGGTCTCGGCCAGCATGTCGTTGTAGCCGGACTCGCCGACGATGTCCGCGTCCTCGATCTCCACGTCCAGCTTGTTGAAGACCGAGTAGAAGTAGACCTTCGACTCGTCCACGAACCGCTGCCAGATCGCGAGGGTCTCGGGGTCGCCCGCCTGGAGGTCCACCACCCGGCGCCGGGCGCGCGTCTTGAACTCCTCGTCGGAGTCGAAGAGCACCTTCGACTCCTTGTAGACGCGGTTCAGGCCGGACATGGCCTCCTCGCCCGCCTGCTCGGTGCCGTCGGCGGCCTGGTGGCCCAGCGCGTCCGGGTGCTCGATCAGATACTGCACGAGCATGCCGAACTGGGTGCCCCAGTCGCCGATGTGGTGGCGGCTGACCACCTTCTCGCCGGTGAACTCCAGAATCCTGACGACGGAGTTGCCGATGACCGAGTTACGGAGGTGCCCGACGTGCATCTCCTTGGCCACGTTCGGCTGCGCCCAGTCGACGACCGTCGTGCCCGCCTGCTCCGCGTACGGCACGCCGAGGCGGTCGCCGTCCGCGGCGCGCGCGGCGAGATTCTCGGTGATCGCCTTGTCGGTGACCGTCACGTTCAGGAAGCCGGGGCCGGAGACCTCGACGTCCTTGAGCAGGTCAGGGGCGTCGATGGCGTCCACGACCTTCGTCGCGAGCTCGCGCGGGTTCGCCTTCGCCTTCTTGGCGAGGGCCAGGATCCCGTTGGCCTGGTAGTCGGCCCGGTCGCTTCGTCGCAGCAGCGGGTCGGCGGCGCCGGCCTCCGGCAGGGCAGCCGAGAGGGCGTCCGCGATGCGCTGGTGGACGAAGGCGGTGAGGGACGTGACCGAGGCCATGAATGGGTGCCGTTCTGCTCGGGTGCCTGGTTGCTGGAGGTCTAGAAATTCGAGTATCCCACGGGGTGAAAAGCGGTTTTCGCTGTTGCGGGTCGACCTGGGAGAATGACTCCGACAAGCGGTACTCACGTAGCAGAAGAGTTGAAGCAGAAAGGCGTGCCGATCGTGGCTCAGAGCACCGATACCACCGACTGGGTCTCCCGCTACGCGGACGAGGTCATCGCCGAGTCGGAGCGTCGTGCCCCGGGCAAACCGGTCGTCGTCGCCTCCGGGCTCTCGCCCTCGGGCCCCATCCACCTGGGCAATCTCCGCGAGGTCATGACCCCGCACCTGGTCGCGGACGAGATCCGGCGGCGCGGGCACGAGGTCCGTCACCTCATCTCCTGGGACGACTACGACCGGTATCGCAAGGTCCCGGCCGGCGTCCCCGGCATCGACGAGACCTGGGCCCAGCACATCGGTAAGCCCCTCACCTCCGTGCCCGCCCCGGCCGGTTCCGCGTACGCGAACTGGGCCGAGCACTTCAAGGCGGCCATGACCGAGGCGCTCGACGAGCTGGGCGTGGAGTACGACGGGATCAGCCAGACCGAGCAGTACACCTCGGGCGTCTACCGCGAGCAGATCCTGCACGCGATGAAGCACCGCGGTGACATCGACGCGATCCTCGACCAGTACCGGACCAAGAAGGCCCCCGGGAAGGGCGGCCAGAAGCAGTCGCAGAAGCCGGTCGACGAGGCCGAGCTGGAGGCCGCCGAGGGGTCGGGCGCCGCGAGCGAGGACGACGGCAGCGGCGGCCAGAGCGGGTACTTCCCGTACAAGCCGTACTGCGGCGCGTGCGAGAAGGACCTGACCACGGTCACGTCGTACGACGACGAGAGCACCGAGCTTTCGTACGTGTGCGCGGACTGCGGGCACACCGAGACGGTGCTGCTCAGCGAGTTCAACCGCGGCAAGCTGGTCTGGAAGGTCGACTGGCCCATGCGCTGGGCGTACGAGGGGGTCATCTTCGAGCCGAGCGGCGTGGACCACTCGTCTCCCGGGTCGTCGTTCGTGGTCGGCGGGCAGATCGTGCGCGAGATCTTCGCGGGCGTGCAGCCGATCGGCCCGATGTACGCGTTCGTCGGCATCTCCGGCATGGCGAAGATGTCGTCGTCGAAGGGCGGCGTGCCGACTCCGGCCGACGCGCTGAAGATCATGGAGGCGCCGCTGCTTCGCTGGCTCTACGCCCGGCGCAGGCCGAACCAGTCCTTCAAGATCGCCTTCGACCAGGAGATCCAGCGGCTCTACGACGAGTGGGACAAGCTGGACGCGAAGGTCGCGGACGGCTCCGTGCTGCCCGCGGACGCCGCGGCGCACTCGCGTGCGGTGCGGACTGCTGCGGGGCCGCTGCCCGCGACCCCGCGTCCGCTGCCGTACCGGACGCTCGCGTCCGTCGCGGACGTCACGGCTGGCGCGGAGGACCAGACGCTGCGCATCCTGCGGGACCTGGACCCGACGGACCCGATCTCGTCCCTGGACGAGGCGCGGCCGCGCCTGGACCGCGCCGAGAACTGGATCACCACCCAGGTCCCGGCCGACGCGCGCACGATCGTGCGTTCGGAGCCGGACGCGGAGCTGCTGTCGTCGCTGGACGACGAGGGCCGTGAGTCGCTGCGGCTGCTCCTGGAGGGCCTGGACTCGCACTGGTCCCTCGACGGGCTCACGCACCTGGTGTACGGCGTGCCGAAGGTGCAGGCCGGGTTCTCCGCGGACGCGACGGCGAAGGAACTCCCCCCGGAGATCAAGGTCGCGCAGCGGTCCTTCTTCGCCCTCCTGTACCGCCTCCTCGTCACCCGCGAGACGGGCCCGCGCCTGCCCACGCTGCTGCTCGCGGTGGGGGCGGAGCGGGTGCGGAAGCTGCTCGGCGCGTAACGCTCGGCACTCGGCCTGACGGTACGAACACGGGGGCGCCGCCCAGCTTTGCCGGGGCGGCGCCCCCTTCGCGTGCCGCATGTCGGGCTTCGGGGGCGTCGGCTTGGCGGGGGCTGTCCTGCTTCGCGTGCCGCGGCGAGCGAGGCGGTGGGCCCGGCGGGTCGCCGCCTGCTGTCCTGCTTCGCGTGCCGCATGTCGGGCTTCGGGTTGACCGGGCTTGGTGGGGCTCGGTCTCTCTTCGCGTGCCGCGGACTGGACCGCCGCTTCGCGGCGGAGTTTTCCCGCCCACCCACCCGATTACCCCGTGGCGGATTTGCCCCACCCGTCGTGGTCGCCGGGGGTTTGCCCGTTGGCGCCCGCCCGATTGACCGGTGGCGGATTTGCCCCACCCGTCGCCGCCGCGCGGCGTCACCCCCGCCCACCCACCCGATTGCCCCGGGGTAATCGGGTGGGTGGGCGGGAGAGTTTGTTCGGTCAGGGTGTATGCGGGGTGCCGGGTGGGTGGGTGGGGGACCTCCGCCGCGGAGCGGCGGGGTGGTTGCGGCCAGGCGTTGTATCAGGCGCGGTCTGGCCCTCCCGGGCGCGCGAGCCGGGCAGCGCGATTGCGGCCGGAGGGCGGGGAGGCGGAGTCCGCCCCGCTGCGGGGCGAGCCCTGCACCCTTTGGACTACCGGGAGATCACTCCGGGGCAGGACGCTCGAGGCCCCGGGGCCAGCCATCGTGGACGTATGAAGGAAATCATCGCCATCGTCGGATGGGTCCTCGGGATCCAGGGAGCCCTCGGCGCCGCCGGACGCATCTTCGGGGACAAGCCCTGGGGGCTCCTCCAGAAGTGGTGGGACGTGCCCACCCCCGCGTACCTCGCCCTGTTCGCACTCGGCGCCGCCCTCGCCATCTGGGGCGAGGCCGGCAAGAAGCGAGCCCGCAGCAGCGCCTAGGCGCTGTACTCCGAGTCCAGTTCCTCCTGGTAGCGGCCCCGGAAGTCACGCAGGTACGGCCGCAGGGTGCTCTCCGCGGGAGGGCCGCCCGCCTGGCCCGTGACGCCGTACAGGTCCATCAAGTACAGGCCGAACTGCCGGGCGTTGGGGTAGTCCCCGCGCTCGTTCACGTACTTGCGGAACGCCGCGAAGTACGCGTCGTCACGCGAGACGTCCTCCGGGAGGCCGGACGCCTCGGATACCTCGGGCAGCGGCTCAAGCCCCTCCGAGGCCTCTGCGGGTTCCGCCACCTCCGCCACACCCACGGACTCCTCGCGCGGGCCCGGAATCAGATGCTGACCGCCGAGCGGCCGCGTACGGCCGGGGCCCGCGGGGACCGGGAACGCCGGCTCGGGAGCAGCCGCGCCGCCGCCCTGCTCGTCGAAGTACGCCTGCTGCTGCTCCAGGTACTCCTGCTGCTCGACGTAGGCCTGCTGCTCCGCGTACGCCTGCTGGTCCGCGTACCACTGGTCGTGCGGCTCTTCAGGAACGTACGAAGCCTGCTGAGCGGCGAACCACGGGCTCACGTGCGCGCCTTGAGGGGCACCCTGGGCCTCCGGCCCCTGCTGCTCCTGCCCCTCCTGCCCCTGCTGCCCCTGCTGGGGCTGAGGACGCGGCTCGGGCTGCGGCTGCGGCTGCGGCTCCGCCTCGGGCCGAGGCTCGGCCTCCAACTGCGCCGCGGGCACCGACGGCTTGGTCAACTCCGCACGCTGCACCTCCGGCGCCGGCGGCAGCAGCGCGGGCTCGATGCCCGCCGCCGCGAGCCCCGCCGGAGCCGTCTCCGCCAGCGGCACACCGAACCGCGCGAGCCGCAGCGGCATCAACGACTCCACCGGAGCCTTGCGCCGCCATGAGCGGCCGAAGCGGGCCTGAAGGCGCGCCTGGTAGATGAGACGGTCCTGCTCCAGCTTGATGACCTGCTCGTAGGAGCGCAGCTCCCACAGCTTCATCCGCCGCCACAGCTTGAACGTGGGCACGGGTGACAGGAGCCAGCGCGTGAGACGTACGCCCTCCATGTGCTTGTCGGCCGTGATGTCCGCGATCCGGCCCACCGCGTGCCGAGCCGCCTCCACGGCCACCACGAAAAGCACCGGGATGACGGCATGCATGCCCACACCCAGTGGGTCCGGCCAGGCCGCGGCGCCGTTGAAGGCGATCGTCGCGGCCGTCAGGAGCCACGCCGTCTGGCGCAGGAGCGGGAAGGGAATGCGGATCCAGGTCAGGAGCAGATCCAGCGCCAGCAGGACGCAGATACCCGCGTCGATGCCGATCGGGAAGACCACCGAGAAGCTGCCGAAGCCCTTCTTCTCGGCGAGCTCGCGCACGGCCGCGTACGACCCCGCGAAACCGATGCCGGCGATGACGACCGCACCGGCGACGACCACGCCGATGAGTATCCGGTGCGTGCGTGTCAGCTGCATCGCGGCCACCCGCGAACCCCTCCCTGTTCGGTTTGTTGCGAGCGACAGCCTGGCACACGCATGCGGAAGCCGGTGTGCCGGTACGGCAGGAGCCCGGCCACCAGAGGGCCGGGCTCCACAACTTCCGTGCAATCGCCGCTAGTTGTGCGCGGTACGCGCACGGGGGCTCTACGGCCCCGCGTCAGCTCTTGGGCTTGGAGCTGGACTTGGACTTCGACTTGGAGCCCGAGTCGGAGTCCGAGCCCGAGTCCGATGAGCCGGAGTCCTTGGAGCTCTCGGAGGCCTTCGGGTCCTTGGAGTCGCTGTCCGCGCCACCCGCCTTGTTGGCGGAGGCGACCGCCTCGGCGGCCTCCTTCGCGGCCTTCTCGGCGTCCTTGGACAGATCCTTCGAGCTCGGAGCCTTGTCGCCCGCCAGGCCCGCGCCGTTGTAGTCGATCGTCACGACCGCGTTCTCCACGCGCGTCACGACCGTCTGCTGCTTGAAGTTTTCCTTGTCCTTCTTCAGGTCGTAGTGCACGACCGTCGTCTGGTCACCGAGCCCCGGCACCGGCTCCGTCTTGACGCTCTTCGCGCCGTCCGTCGCCTGCGCGTCCGCGACCTGCTTAGCGAAGCTGTTCTGCGCGCGCTTGGCACCACTGCCGAGCGACGCGTCCGAATCGAAGCGCAACAGCGACACGCGCAGCCAGCGGAACTGCGAGCCGTCGACGCCGTTGTTCTCAAGGCTGTCCCACGAGCAGGTGCCACGCGCCGACGTGTCATCGGACGTGCCCGCCTTGCCCGACTTGTCCTTCGCCTTCGGGACGAGGTCGTCGAGCGTCTTCTTCGACAGGACCTCGCAGGGCTCGGGCAGCTTGCTGAACGCCGCCTTCTCCACGCTCGCGGCCTTGTCCTTGCCCGATGCGGAAGCCGAGGCCTTCGAGCCCGAGTCCTTCTTCGCCCCGTCCGAACCCGAGCCGGAGTCGGAGGAGCAGCCGGAGGCAATGAGGATCACCGGTACGGCGGCTGCGCAGGTGAGTATGCGGGTGAGTCGCTGTGCTGGTCGGTGCATGGTTCCTTCACTCAAGTCACTCAGGACGGCTGTCGTCGGTTCGATGGGCCACGGTACGCCGTGCCCGACGCGGACGACTCCGCTTCCGAAGACCCGGGCACCCCTCAGGACCGCCGCTATTCGTCGAACCTGTCGGCCAGGATTCCGGCCAGTTCCTGCGCCTTGTCCTGCATTTCCTTGCTGTCGGGGATCTCCGTACGACGCCCCGGCTGCTCGTCGTACTCGACGGTCACGATCACATTCGACGTGCGGAACACCACAGTCACCGTGCGGTGCCGGGTCGCCGAGGCGGCCGTCGTGAGCGCGTCGTCGAGGAAGGACGCGTCGCCCAGGTCTTCGAGGAGCCGGGGCTCGAGGCCGGGCGGCGTGACGGGCGCTTCCGCGTCGCTGCTGGAGTCACCGTCGCCCGAGTCACCCCCACCTTCACCTCCGCCTTCACCCTTGTCCTTGCCCTCGTCGGACGCGTCCCCGCCCGACCCGGCGCTGTCGGACGGCTCGGGGTCGGCCCCGTCGCTCCCGTCCCCGCTCCCGTCCGCGTCCCCGTCACCCGCATCGGCGGAGGACGGGGTGCTGGAGGGCTCGGGCAGATCGGCCTTCTGCACCTTCGACGAGTAGACCTCTGTGGCGCGGGTGTCATCGCTCACGGCAGCGTCGTACGAGACGACCCGCTCGAAGTCGACCAGCAGATGGTGAGTGGCATCCGAGGACTCCACCTTCCAGCGGCAGCCCACGCGCCGGTCGGTGTCGTACGTGACGGTCGGCACACCCTCGTACGCCTTCTCCCGCTGCTCCTCGTCCGGGTTCTCCTTGATGCCGGGCAGCATCGAGTCGAGCGTGCCGGTGTCGACCTCGCCGCAGGCCTCGGGGAGCGTGCGGTACTTGCCGGGCTCGGCGGCCGCGGTCGTCCCGCCGGTGTCGCCGGGCTTCGAGTCGTCCGGCTCCCCGCCGAGCGCGCCTCCGCCCGTGCAGCCGGCGAGCAGCGCCGCGATGAGAGCTGCGACGCCTGGTACGTAGGCCTTCCGCTGCACCGTATGGGCTCCTTCTCGCGGGGATATTGGGTTGCCGCTGATGGGCGACCGGTGGACACAATGTGTATCGCACGCAATGCCGTGGACGCCGGTCCGTGATCCCTTTCGTTGACCTTGGCTCCGGTATTTGCGCTTGGAGACTTTCAGCACTTTCATGCAACTACGGGGGAATGAGGAAGTTATGTCGTACGTGGAGGTTCCGGGGGCAAAGGTACCGATCCGGATGTGGACGGACCCGGCCTCGGTGGAGGACGTGGCACTCCAGCAGCTCCGGAACGTGGCGACGCTGCCCTGGATCAAGGGCCTGGCCGTCATGCCGGACGTCCACTACGGCAAGGGCGCGACGGTCGGCTCGGTGATCGCCATGCAGGGCGCGGTATGCCCCGCTGCGGTGGGCGTAGACATCGGCTGCGGAATGTCCGCGGTCAAGACCTCCCTGACGGCCAATGACCTGCCGGGAGACCTGTCACGGCTGCGGTCGAAGATCGAGGCCGCCATTCCGGTGGGGCGGGGGATGCATGCGGAGGCGGTGGATCCTGGGCGGCTGCATGGGTTCGGTACGTCCGGGTGGGAGGACTTCTGGGGGCGGTTCGAGGGGGTTGCTGACGCGGTCAAGTTCCGCCGGGAGCGGGCTGCCAAGCAGATGGGGACGCTTGGAGCGGGGAATCATCATGTTGAGGCTTCAACTGACTCTTCCGGTTCTGTGTGGCTCACGCTGCACTCGGGCTCCCGCAACATCGGCAAGGAGCTCGCCGAGCACCACATAGGCATTGCCCAGAAGCTCTCGCACAACCAGGGCTTGGTGGACCGTGACCTGGCGGTCTTCGTTTCGGACACCCCGCAGATGGCGGCGTACCGAAACGACCTCTACTGGGCTCAGGAGTACGCCAAGTACAACCGCGCGATCATGATGGGCCTCCTGAAGGACGTCATTCGCCGGGAGTTCAAGAAGGCCAGGCCGACCTTTGAAGCGGAGGTCAGCTGTCACCACAACTACGTTGCCGAGGAGCGGTACGAGGGGATGGACCTGCTGGTCACGCGTAAGGGCGCGATCCGGGCAGGCTCCGGTGACCTCGGCATCATCCCGGGGTCGATGGGCACGGCAACGTACATCGTGAAGGGCCTCGGCAACGAGAAGGCCTTCAACTCGGCCTCGCACGGCGCGGGCCGGCGGATGAGCCGGAACGCGGCGAAGAAGCGCTTCTCCACGCGTGACCTGGAGGAGCAGACGCAGGGCGTCGAGTGCCGCAAGGACTCGGGTGTCGTGGACGAGATCCCGGGCGCCTACAAGCCGATCGAGCAGGTCATGGAGCATCAGCGTGACCTGGTCGAGGTCGTGGCGAAGCTGAAGCAGTTCATCTGCGTGAAGGGGTGAACCGAGAGTGCCCCGACCGTGGACGGTCGGGGCACTCGATCAGTGCCTCACTGGTCGTTCGCGGGCGTGGGTACCTTGCCGTTGCGTAGACGCCAGAGGCGGAGGTTGCAGCTTCGCGCGGTCCGCCCCAGCGCTTCGGCGGCGGCAGCGGGGGTGCCGTGCTCCAGCAGGACGCGGTCTTCCCACTCCTTCCAGCGACGCCGTTCGGGTCCGACCTTCATGTCGATCGGCCGCACCCATGTGGCGAGCGCTGCGAGACGAACGGGAGGCCTTGGCTCGTGTAGCCGACCGAGCCGTCCGCGTCGATGACGCCCCGCAGGTAGTCGCGCCGTGAGAACTCGACGCGTGGTGGGGTGATCCTCTTGGACTTGCGCCCATAGGGCAGGCCGAGTTGGTGCAGTGTGGTCCGTGCTTCGAGGGAGCACAGGCTCCACGTCGCCGAGTGGTGTTCCTCGGAGAAGTTCGTGGAGCGGGTGCGCTCGCTGATGCTGCTGTTGTACGGGGTCAGTCGCTGGAACTCGCGCAGGATCTCGATGTCCCGCACGTTGATCTCGGCGGTCAGTTTCCCCTTCTGGCCCGCCCCTTGCTGCAGATGCCCGTCGGCCTGCAAAAAAGCCGAACATGTAGGCGTACTCGGGGACTTCGAGGTCCATGAACCGCGATATGGGCGCGCTAGGCTCGCGTTTAGCCATGAGGAAGCTCTAGGCCTTCCTGTGTGGTCAGGCCCCCGGCCGGGATCGCGTCTCGTGGAGAGGGGCGGAGCGCCCTACAGCTCCCGGTGGATCTTCGTGTTGGAGGCCTGGGCTCGGGGGCGGACCACCAAGAGGTCGATGTTCACGTGGGGTGGGCGGGTTACCGCCCAGGTGATCGTGTCCGCCACGTCGTCGGCCGTGAGGGGGGCCGTCACGCCTGCGTAGACCTTCGCGGCCTTCTCCGTGTCGCCGCCGAAGCGGGTCGTGGCGAACTCCTCCGTCTTGACCATGCCGGGGGCCACCTCGATGACGCGGACCGGGGTGCCGACGATCTCCAGGCGGAGGGTCTCGGCGAGGACGTGCTCGGCGTGCTTCGCGGCCACGTAGCCGCCGCCGCCCTCGTACGTGCCGTGGCCGGCGGTGGAGGAGAGGACGACGACCGTGCCGTCGCCGCTCGCGGTGAGCGCGGGGAGCAGGGCCTGGGTGATGTTCAGGGTGCCGATGACGTTCGTCTCGTACATCTGGCGCCAGTCGTCCGGGTCGCCGGTGGCGATGGTGTCGGCGCCGAGCGCGCCGCCCGCGTTGTTGACGAGGACCGCGACCTTGCGGAAGGCGGTGGCGAACTCGTCCACGGCCGCGCGGTCGGTGATGTCCAGTGCGTACGCCATCGCGTCGTGCCCCGCGGCCGTGATCTCGGCGGCGAGGGCCTCGATGCGGTCCTTGCGGCGGGCGGTGAGGACGACGCGGTAGCCGGCGGCCGCGAGTCCGCGCGCGGTGGCGGCGCCGATGCCGCTGCTCGCGCCGGTGACGATCGCGATGCGGGTGGCTGCGGGCGCTGCGGGCGCTGCGTTCGCGGCGGCGGTCATGGCTGCTCCTTGGGCGTACGTGTGTTCCTGTCCTGTTCCGCCAGGATAGGGCGCCGGGGCTAGCGACCCCGTGGGGCGTACATGATCACCGCCATGCCCGCGAGGCAGATCAGCGCCCCGGTCACGTCCCAGCGGTCGGGCCGGTAGCCGTCGGCGACCATGCCCCAGGCGATGGACCCCGCGACGAAGACCCCGCCGTACGCGGCGAGGATGCGGCCGAACTCGGCGTCGGGCTGGAGCGTGGCGACGAAGCCGTAGACGCCGAGCGCGATGACGCCCGCGCCGATCCACGCCCACCCCTTGTGTTCGCGCACCCCTTGCCAGACGAGCCAGGCGCCGCCGATCTCGAAGAGCGCGGCGAGGGCGAAGAGGGCGGCGGAGCGGGCGATGAGCATGGGGAGATCGTGGCACGAGGGGTGCCCGGAGGCTTTGCACGCGCTTCCCCGGAGCCTGTTGTCCGACCCTCCCCCTACCGTGGCCGGTATGGAGAGATCGCCGTTGTCAGAGCCGTGCCTGGTTCCCTGGTCCGAGGGTGACTTCGCGTTGCTGGTCGCCTGTAACTCCGCTGCGATGACCGCGCATTTGGGCGGCCCTGAGACGCGTGAGCAGTTGGTGTCCCGGCATCGGCGTTACCTCGCGCTGGAGCGGGGACAGATGTTCCGGATCGCGCTCGATGGTGACGCCGTCGGTTCGATCGGGTACTGGGAGACGTCCTGGCAGGGGGAGTCCGTCTGGGAGACCGGGTGGGGTGTGCTGACCGGGTACCAGGGGCGGGGTATCGCGGCGACGGCCGCGCGGCTGGTCGTCGAGGAGGCACGGGCCACCGGTCGGTACGCGCGGCTGCACGCGTTTCCCGCCGCGGACCACGCGGCTTCCAACGGGGTGTGCCGGAAGGCCGGGTTCACGATGCGGGGCGAGCACGACTTCGAGTACCCGAAGGGGCACTGGATGCGCTGCAACGACTGGAGCGTCGACCTGACCGGCTGCTGAGGCGGTGGCGCGGTGGCGCGGCGAGGCGGTGAGGCGGTGCCCTGCTGACGCGCCGGAGCGCCGAAGCGTCGTAGGCCGGACGCCCGCGCACCGCAACGCCGAAGGGCCGGAACGCCGAAGAGCTGGCACGCCCGCGGAGCGGGCGCCCGAGTGCCGAAGCGACCGAGCGCCGAAGCGACCGAGCGCCGAAAGGCTGATCACCGCGACGGTGCGTACGCCGTCGGCGGTACGCCCACCGTCGCCGTGAAGTCCCTGATCAGGTGGGCCTGGTCGGCGTAGCCGAGTGCGGCGGCCACGTCCGCCCAGTCCACCTCCTCGTCCGTCTCCGCGTGCTCCAGCGCCTCGTGGATCCGGTGGCGCAGGATCAGCCACTTCGGGCCGACTCCCACGTACGCCGAGAAGAGCCGCTGGAGCGCTCGTACCGACATGCCCTCCGCCCGTGCGAACGTGCTGACCCGGCGGATGCCGCGGTCCGTGCGGATGCGTTCGGCCAGGGCCATCGCGAGGTCGGCCTGGGGGTCGGGCGTGGGGCCGAGGCTCAGCAGGAAGGCGTCGAGGCCCGCCACGCGCGCCTGCTCGTCCTCCGGAGTCAGGACCGCGTCCAGCGCGCCCGCGGGCACCTGCTCGAACACCTCCTCCAGCGGCAGCAGCCGTCGCCCCGTCCACGCGGACACCGGCGCCGACGGTGCGAACGGCCGGAAGCCGCCGGGGCGGAACTTCACCCCGCACACCCGCCCCCGCCCCTCCAGCTTCTGCGTGAAGAGGTCGAGCCCGATCCCCGCCACCTCCGCGAAGGGCTCCTGCCCGGCGAACCTCTGGAAGACGACGTTCACGGAAGGGTGCGGCACGATGTGCGAGGCGTACGGCTCGGCCAGGTCCCAGTCGATCAGCCAGTACTGCTCCACGTAGGGACGCAGTGCGGCCGCGCCCGGTGCGACGCGGCGGAAATGTACGCGGGCGAAGAGTCCGGCGGCATCGACGATCCCACGGGTGTCGGTCCGCGGCCCTGGTGGTGACCCCGGAGGCGGCCCGGAAGCGGAAGCGTCGGCCATGGCTGGATCGTATGCCGGGGCCTCGCGCCCGTGTCGCGTTTCTTCAAGCCACGGGCGTGGTCGCCGCCTTAGCGTCACGTCATGAATGAGAACAGCATCGCGAGTGAGAACAGCATCGCCGACCTCCTGAAGGCGGCCACCGCCCACGCCGTCCCCGTGGTCCGCGCGATCCCCGACGACCGCCTCGCCGACCCCACCCCCTGTACCGAGTACGACGTAAAGGCCCTGGTCAACCACCTACTCCAGGTGATCGTCCAGTTCCAGGCGCTGGCGGCGAAGCAGGACTCCGACTTCAGCGAGTCCCCGGACTACGTCGCCGAGAGCCCCGGCTGGCGCGAGCGTTTCGCCGACGAGGCGGGGAAGCTGGTCGCCGCCTGGGCCGCGCCCGGGGCCGACGAGGGCACCACGGGGGCCATGGACATGCCCGCGAAGACCGTCGGCTGCATGGCGCTGCTCGACCTGACGGTGCACGCCTGGGACCTGGCGCGGGCCACGGGGCAGGAGTACGAGCCCGCTTCGGAGAGCAGTGGCGTCGTCGCCGCGCTGCGGGAAGCGGTCGCGGGACTGGCCCCGACGGCTCGGAAGATGGGCGTCTTCGGGGAGCCGCTGCCGGTACCCGAAGGGGCCTCCGAGCTGGAGCGGCTCCTGGCCGAGACGGGCCGGGACCCTCGCTGGACTCCGTAGGCCTGTAGGCCGTGACTCGCGCGGCCGGTGTGGATCCCGAGGACGAGAGCAGTGCTCAGGGCCACACCAAGCAGTAGGCCTGATGCCCCGCGTCATGCAGGCGGTGGCTGAAGTCCTGCCATTCGTGCAGGAGTTGGTAGACGTTGAAGGCGTCGCGCGGGCCGCCGCGGTCGGGGACCGTGGACCAGATGAACGCCGCGGCGCCGACCGACTCCTCGCCGATGCCGCGCAGCGGGTCGACGACCGTCATGGGGAGCTTCACCACGGCGTAGTCCGGGTGCAGGACGACCAGTTCGAGTGGGGGCACCTTGTGCAGGGGTATGCCCTCGATGCCGGTGAGGACCATCGCGGCCACCGTCTCCGGCTTGATCTTCGTGAACATGCCGTTCATGCCCAGCTCGTCACCGCCGAGCTCTTCGGGACGCATCGAGATGGGCACGCGGGCGGCGGTCGCGCCGTCCGGAGCTCCGAAGTACTTGTAGGTCACCCCACCCACCCGGCCACTCCTGCTTCCCGCCCGGTCCTGCTCCGTCTCGCCGTCCCGTGCCAGGGCCTTGGCCTCGGCCGCTTCCGCCTCGCGCCGGTGCTTGCCGATCCGCCGGGCACGCCGCGGGCCCAGGCCGTCGGTCCCCTCGCCCAGTCCGCCACCGCGATGCATATCTCCACCCGACTGCTTTTCCAGGGCGCCCGCCCCTGCTTTTCTAGGCCTCGCGGCCCCCGCCGCGCAACCCGATCATCGTGTCAGTGACCTCCCCCACGGTCACCGGCTAAAACGTGGAGTGAAACACCTGTCCGCAGGATGTCCGAAGCCTCTGACACCATGGTTCATGTGAGCTTCCCGTATAGCGCCCCAGTTTCGCAGACTCTCTTCGACCGTGCGGCGGCCGTGACGCCCGGCGGTGTGAACTCTCCCGTGCGCGCTTTCCGCGCTGTGGGCGGTACGCCCCGTTTCATGGTGTCCGGTACCGGTCCGTACCTGACGGACGCCGACGGCCGTGAGTACGTCGACCTCGTCTGTTCGTGGGGGCCGATGATCCTCGGCCACTCCCACCCCGATGTGATCGCCGCCGTTCAGGAGGCCGTCGCGCGCGGTACGTCCTTCGGCACGCCCGGCGAGGGCGAGGTCGCGCTCGCCGAGGAGATCGTCGCGCGCATCGCGCCCGTCGAGCAGGTGCGGCTCGTCTCCAGCGGCACCGAGGCGACGATGTCCGCGATCCGTCTCGCGCGCGGGTTCACCGGCCGCGCCAAGATCATCAAGTTCGCCGGCTGCTATCACGGCCATGTGGACGCGCTGCTCGCCGCGGCGGGCTCCGGGCTTGCCACCTTCGGTCTGCCGGACACCCCGGGCGTCACCGGCGCCCAGGCGGGCGACACGATCGTCGTCCCGTACAACGACCTGGACGCCGTGCGTGCCGCGTTCGCCGCGAACGACGGTGAGATCGCCTGCGTCATCACCGAGGCGTCGCCGGGCAACATGGGCGTCGTACCGCCGGGTGAGGGCTTCAACCAGGGCCTCGCCGACCTGTGCAGGGAGAACGGCGCGCTGTTCATCTCGGACGAGGTGATGACCGGCTTCCGTACGTCGAAGGCGGGCTGGTTCGGCGTCGACGGGGTGCGCCCCGACCTGATGACCTTCGGCAAGGTCATGGGCGGCGGCTTCCCGGCCGCCGCGTTCGGTGGCCGCGCCGACGTCATGGAGCACCTCGCCCCGGTCGGTCCCGTCTACCAGGCGGGCACCCTGTCGGGGAACCCGATCGCGACGGCCGCGGGCCTCGCACAGCTGCGGCTCCTGGACGACGAGGCGTACGACAAGGTCGATGTCGTCTCCGGGCAGCTGCGCGGCCTGGTCACCGACGCGCTCTCCAAGGAGGGTGTCGCGCACCGGCTGCAGAACGCGTCGAACATGTTCTCCGTCTTCTTCACCGAGCGCGAGGTGCGGAACTACGACGACGCGAAGACCCAGGAGTCGTTCCGCTTCACCGCGTTCTTCCACTCGATGCTGTCGCAGGGCGTGTATCTCCCGCCGTCGGCCTTCGAGTCCTGGTTCGTCTCCACCGCCCATGACGAGCGGGCGATCGAGAAGATCGCCGCGGCCCTGCCCTCGGCGGCGCGCGCGGCTGCCGAAGCCACTGACCCCACCACGGAGGCCACCGCATGAGCGCGGGCAGCGAGATCACCGTCGTCCACGTGATGCGCCACGGGGAGGTGGAGAACCCGGACGGGATCCTTTACGGGCGCCTTCCCGACTACCACCTCTCGGAACTCGGGCGGCAGATGGCCGACCGGGTCGCCGAGCATCTCGCCCCGCGTGACATCACGCACGTGGTGGCATCGCCGCTCGACCGCGCGCAGGAGACGGCGACGCCGATCGCCAAGGAGCACGGTCTGGAGCTGGCGACGGACGGGCGGCTCATCGAGGCGGGCAACGTCTTCGAGGGCAAGACGTTCGGTGTCGGCGACGGCGCGCTGAAGAACCCGGAGAACTGGAAGCATCTGGTCAACCCCTTCAAGCCGTCCTGGGGTGAGCCGTATGTGGAGCAGGTCGTGCGGATGATGGGCGCCCTGGACGCGGCGCGGGACGCGGCCCGCGGGCATGAAGCGGTGTGCGTCAGCCATCAGTTGCCGATCTGGATCGTGCGGAGCTTCGTGGAGAAGCGGCGCCTGTGGCACGACCCGCGCAAGCGGCAGTGCACGCTCGCCTCGCTGACGACGTTCACGTACCGCGGCGACAAGATCGTCTCCGTGGGTTACACGGAGCCCGCGCGCGATCTCGTCCCCGTACATCTCCTCGCGGGCGCCAAGCCGGTGAAGGGGAAGGCTAAGGCGTTCGGTGCGTAAGCGCTCCGCTGGTATTGCCGTCGATCGTCTGCGGCGTCGTCGTGGCCGGGCGCGCAGTTCCCCGCGCCCCTTCGGGGCGCCCACGCCAGGTAATTGACTGGCGACTGTATGTCCATTCTCGGTAAAAGCCACTCAATTTGTGCTTGTTGTCGGAACCCCAATGTTCGTCGCGCCCTCTAACGGGGCGTCCCTCACGCATGGATGCGTGCAGGGCTGCAGGGCGCGACGAATGGGGATGGAATGCGCGACATCAGTCGCAGGGGAATACTCGGCCTCGGAGTCGGGACCGCGGCCGCTTTGGGACTCGCCGGCTGCGGCACGGGCGGCGACAGTCATTCGGCCGGTTCCGCGGGACGGGCGAAGGACGGCCAGGGCGGCGACAAGCACCCGGCGAAGCCGATCGGTGACGGCTCGACCTCGTACACGGGCAAGCAGCCGCACCAGCCGGGCAAGCCCGTTCCGTTGCAGCCGGGTGAGACGCCCCCGCAGTTCGTGATCTTCTCCTGGGACGGTGCGGGCGAGGTCGGCAACGGTCTCTTCCCGCGCTTCCTGAAGCTGGCCGAGGAACACGAAGCGCACATGACGTTCTTCCTCTCCGGTCTTTATCTCCTGCCCGAGTCGAAGAAGCGGCTCTACAAGCCGCCGAACAACGCCGTCGGCGCATCCGACATCGGCTATCTCACCGACGGTCACATCAAGGAGACGCTGAAGTACGTCCGGCAGGCCTGGCTCGACGGCCATGAGATCGGCACGCACTTCAACGGGCACTTCTGCGCGGGCACCGGAAGTGTCGCCAACTGGACGTCCGCGCAATGGCAGAGCGAAATCGACCAGGCCACCGCCTTCGTCAAGGAATGGCGCACGAATACCGGCTGGAGCGACCTGCCGTCGCTGCCTTTCGACTACGACAAGGAACTCGTCGGCGGCCGTACGCCGTGCCTCCTCGGCCAGGAGAACCTGCTGCCGACGGCGAAGAAGCTCGGCTGGCGCTACGACGCCTCGTCGCCCGGCGGCCGGCAGCGCTGGCCCCGGAAGAAGATGGGCGTCTGGGATCTGCCGCTGCAGGCGATGCCGTTCCCCGGGCACTCCTTCGAGGTGCTGTCCATGGACTACAACATCCTGGCCAACCAGTCGAACAACTCCACGAAGGCGCCGCCGGCCAACTACCCGGGCTGGCGCAAGCAGGCCACCGAGTCCTACATCGCCGGATTCAAGCGGGCCTACGAGACCAACCGCGCGCCGTTCTTCATCGGCAACCACTTCGAGGAGTGGAACGGCGGCATCTACATGGACGCCGTCGAGGAAGCCCTGAAGCACATCGCGGGGAAGAAGGACGTACGCCTGGTCTCCTTCCGGCAGTTCGTCGACTGGCTCGACGTCCAGGACCCCAAGGTCCTCGCGGAGCTGCAGGGCCTCGATGTCGGCCAGGAGCCCGCAGGCGGCTGGAAGGGACTCGGGAAGGCCGTCTGAAATGGGACTTTCCGCAACCTCGGGGGGTGCGGAAGATCCCCGAAACAGACATGCGAAACTTTTCACATGAGTGCCGCCTGCCGCGCCCCCCACAGCACGAACCGCAGCCGTAGCCGCAGCCGCGCCGCCCTTCTGGGCGCTGGGGCCGCGGTCGCCGCGCTGACCCTTTCGGCGTGCGGTTCCGGCGGGGCTTCGGGCGGCTCGGGGAACACCAACTTCATCACCGGGACCGACGGCATCGCCACCGTCGACAAGGGCGACCGCAAGGACGGGCCCGACATCGACGGCGAGACCCTCGAAGGCAAGGACCTCAGCCTCGACGACTACAAGGGCAAGGTCGTCGTCCTCAACGTCTGGGGCTCCTGGTGCCCGCCCTGCCGGGCCGAGGCGCCGAACTTCGTGAAGGTCGCGAACGACACCAAGGGCAAGGGTGTGCAGTTCGTCGGGATCAACACCCGCGACACGGACAAGGGTCCCGCGCTCGCCTTCGAGAAGGCCAAGAAGGTTCCCTACCCGAGCCTGCACGACCCGATGGGCAAGCTGATGCTGCGCTTCCCCAAGGGCACGCTGAACCCGAACTACATCCCGTCGACGATCGTCCTCGACCGGGACGGGAAGGTCGCGGCCCGCTCGCAGCAGCCACTGAACGAGACGAAGCTGCGCAAGATGATCGACCCGCTGATCGCGGAGAAGTGATTTCCCCGTGATGTCCACCCTCGCCGCTGTCGGCGAACCGAACCAGACCGTCATGAACGGAGCGCTTCTCATCGCGCTCCCCGTCGCCCTGCTCGGCGGACTCGTCTCCTTCTTCTCGCCGTGCGTGCTGCCGCTCGTGCCGGGCTATCTGTCGTACGTCACCGGGGTCGGTGGCACGGATCTGGCGGAGGCCAAGCGGGGGCGGATGGCCGCGGGGGCCGGGCTGTTCGTGCTCGGCTTCACCGCCGTCTTCGTCTCCACCGGTGCCCTCTTCGGGTATGCCGGACAGAATCTGCAGGACTACCAGAGCGTCATCACCAGGGTGCTCGGCGCGCTGATGATCGTCCTCGGCATCTTCTTCATGGGGCTCATGCCCTGGCTCTCCCAGCGGGAGTTCCGCTTCCACAAGAAGCCCGCCGCCGGGCTCGCGGGCGCTCCGGTCCTCGGCGCGCTGTTCGCCGTCGGGTGGGCGCCCTGCGTCGGGCCGACGCTCACGTCCGTCAACACTCTGGCCCTGGACCAGGCGAGCGCGGGGCGCGGGGCCATACTGAGCGTCGCGTACTGCCTGGGGCTCGGTGTTCCGTTCATCCTCGCGGCGATCGCCTTCCGCAAGGCGCTCGGCGCGTTCAGCTGGGTCAAGAAGCACTACGTCTGGGTGATGCGCATCGGCGGCATCATGATGATCGCGACCGGACTGCTGCTCGTCACCGGCGTCTGGGACAGCATCGTGCAGCAGATGCAGGTCTGGTCCAACGGCTACACGGTGGGGATCTGATCCATGAGCAAGACCCAAGCCCCTGACACGAGCAAGACCGAAGCTCCCGATACGGGCAAGGCCGAGAGTCCCGAAGAGCAGAATGACCTGGGCGCCGCGGGCTCCCAGCTGTCCACCGCCCCCGTCGAGCGGGCGATGCCCGGCTCCTTCGGCGGCAAGCGCGCTCCGGGCGCCGTGGGCTGGCTCGTCTGGTCCGGCCGTGAGGTCACCGGCTGGGTGCGGTGGATGTGGCGGCAGCTGACCTCGATGCGGGTCGCGCTGCTCCTGCTGCTCCTGCTCTCGCTCGGCGCGATCCCCGGTTCGCTGATCCCGCAGACCAGCATCGACGAGCTGAAGGTCCAGGACTTCAAGAAGGCCCACACCACGCTCGGGCCGCTCTACGAGAAGCTCCAGCTGTTCGACGTCTACAGCTCCGTGTGGTTCTCGGCGATCTACATCCTTCTCTTCGTCTCCCTCATCGGCTGCATCGTGCCCCGCACCTGGCAGTTCGTCGGCCAGCTGCGTGGCCGGCCGCCGGGCGCGCCCAAACGGCTCGACCGGCTGCCCGCGTACACCACGTGGCGCACCGAGGCCGAGCCCGACGAGGTCCACGAGGCCGCGCTCGGCCTGCTCAAGGGGCGGCGCTTCCGCGCGGACCTCACGGCGGGCAAGACTGGCGTGGGAGCGTCCGTCGCCGCGGAGAAGGGCTACCTGCGTGAGGCGGGCAACCTCTTCTTCCACATCTCCCTGATCGTGCTCCTGGTGGCGTTCGCCGCCGGGGCCCTGTTCAAGTCCGAGGGCGGCAAGCTCGTCGTACAGGGAGACGGGTTCTCCAACACCCTCACTCAGTACGACAACTTCAAGTCCGGCAGCCTCTTCGACACCGCCGATCTGGCGCCGTTCAGCTTCAAGCTGGACAGCTTCGAGTCCTCCTTCGAGCGGAAGGGGCCCGAGAAGGGGACCGCCCGCACCTACCGGGCGAACGTCTCCTACAGCGAGGGCACCGACGGCACGGAGAAGAAGCAGGCGATCGAGGTCAACAAGCCGCTCGAGGTCGACGGCTCGAAGGTCTACCTCATCGGCCAGGGCTACGCGCCGACCGTCACCGTCCGCGACGGCAAGGGCAAGGTCGTCTACAAGGCGTCCGTGCCGCTGCTCCCGATCGACTCCAACGGCACGGCCACCGGCGCCGTCAAGGTCCTGGACGGCTACCGCGACAAGAACGGCAAGGAGGAGCAGCTCGGCTTCAACGCCTTCTTCGTGCCGACGTTCGCGGGCGAGGGCCAGGGCCAGATGTTCTCCCAGTTCCCCGCACTGGACTACCCCGTGCTCGCGCTGTCCGCGTACCACGGAAGCCTCGGTGTGGATTCCGGTCTGCCGCAGAACGTCTATCAGCTGGACACCAGCAAGATGGACAAGTTCAAGGACTCCAAGGGCGAGCTCCTCAAGCAGCGGATGCGGCCGGGGGAGACGATGAAGCTGCCGAACGGTGCCGGATCGATCACCTTCGAGAAGGACATCAAGCGCTGGGCGACCTTCCAGATCTCCCAGCAGCCCGGCAGCATGTGGGCGCTCGTCGGGGCGATCTCCGCCATCGTCGGCCTCGCCGGGTCGCTGTTCATCCAGCGCCGCCGCGTGTGGGTGCGGGCCGTGCGGGGCGCCGACGGCGTCACCGTCGTCGAGATGGCCGGGCTCGGCCGCAGCGAGTCCGCCAAGCTGCCCGAGGAGCTGGGCGACCTCGCCGCGCACCTGCACGAGAAGGCGCCGAGCGCGCCCGAAACAGACCATGCCGATCATGCCGATCACTCCGATCATTCGGATGCCGAGCATGGTGACTCCACCCCCCAAGTTGTTCCTGCCGAAGGGGCTGAGAAGTGAATCTCGCCACCACCCTCGCCGCCGAACCGAACGAGAACCTCGCGAGCATCAGCAATGTGCTGATCTACTCCGCGATGGCCGTCTATCTCCTTGCCTTCTTCGCGCATATGGCGGAGTGGATCCTCGGCAGCCGCAGCAAGGTCGGCCGCACGGCCGCCGCGCTGACTCCCCAGGCCGAGGCCGCCGCCAAGGCGCCCGGCGTCACCGTCAAGGCGGCCAAGGGCGGCACCGCCGTCCTCGACCGGCCGACGTCGGCGCCCAAGGTCGTGACCCGTTCCGTCACCGGAACCCGCGATGTGCCGGACGGTCCCGGCGCGGCGGCAGGTGACGAGAAGGGGGACCTCTACGGCCGTATCGCCGTGTCCCTCACCGTGCTCGCGTTCCTCGTCGAGTTCGGTGGTGTGCTGACCCGCGCGCTCTCGGTGCAGCGGGCGCCGTGGGGCAATATGTACGAGTTCAACATCACCTTCTCCACCATGGCCGTGGGTGTGTACCTCGTGCTCCTGGCGCTGAAGAAGAAGGTCAGGTGGCTGGGCCTTCCGCTGATCACCACGGTCCTCCTCGATCTCGGTCTCGCCGTCACTGTCTTGTACACCGCCAGCGACCAGTTGGTTCCCGCCCTTCACTCGTACTGGTTGTGGATCCACGTCTCCACCGCGATCTTCTGCGGCGCGACGTTCTATCTGGCCGGCGTCGCGACGATCCTCTACCTCTTCCGCGACTCCTACGAGAACAAGCTGGCCGCGGGCGGACAGCCGGGCCGCTTCGCGACCTCCGTCCTGGAGCGCCTGCCTGCCGCGTCCACGCTCGACAAGTTCTCGTACCGCGTGAACGCCGCGGTCTTCCCGCTGTGGACGTTCACGATCATCGCGGGCGCGATCTGGGCGGGCGACGCGTGGGGCCGCTACTGGGGCTGGGACCCCAAGGAGGTCTGGTCCTTCATCACCTGGGTCGCCTACGCCTGCTACCTCCACGCCCGCGCGACAGCGGGCTGGAAGGGCCGCAAGGCCGCCTACCTGGCCCTGATCGCCTTCGGCTGCTGGCTGTTCAACTACTACGGCGTGAACATCTTCGTCACCGGCAAGCACTCGTACGCCGGGGTCTGAACCCCCTGGCGCCGGGGGTGCGGAGCGGCCCGTGTCGGGTCAGGGTTGGTTCTATGACCGTGACGATCGGGCAGGGCGAGAGCAGGACCCAGACCTCTGGCGGTGCCGGTGGGCCGGTTCAGCATCTTCATTACGAGTTCCACCTTCCCCACCCTGTGGAAAAGGTCTGGGGGGCGGTGGCCACCCCGGAGGGTCTGCCGGGGTGGCTGGCCGCCGCTGACGTGTTCGAGCCGCGGCTCGGTGGTGCGGTGTCGCTGCGCTGGCTCAACGGGGGAGAGGCGGCCACCCACTCCGGGCACGTCACCGCGTGGCAGCCGGAGCGGGTCGCCGAGTACACGATCGACCTGCACGGGCGGTGCCGTTTCCATCTGGAGGCGGCCGGCGGGGACACGGGCACCGGTACGGCCCTGCGCTTCACCAACGAGTTCGACGGCGACGACGAGCTGCGCCTGGACTGCCTCGCCGGGTGGCACAACCACTTCGAGTTCCTCGCCGACGCGCTCGACGGGCGACCGAAGGACTGGTCGACGTGGAGCCTGGACCGCTGGCGCGAGCTGCGCGAGGCGTACCAGGAGGCGTGATCGCCCCGCGTGGACGCACCGCTGGTCAGTCCGCCACCCGCAGCAGCAGCTTGCCCGTGCTGGTGCGCGATCCCATCAGGCGGTGCGCGTCCGCCGCGTCCGCCAGCGGGAACTCCGCCGTGACCGGCAGCTCCACCGTCCCGTCCGCCACCTTCGCGAAGGCCCGTGCGGCGACCTCGCGCAGGGCCTCGGGCGCCGACTTGGCGAGGGAGAGGATCGAGAAGCCGAAGACGCCGAGCCCCGCCCCGTACAGCTCCGGCTGGCCCACGCGCCACGGCTCCGCCGAGCTCGCGTTGCCGAAGGACACGAGCCGCCCGAAGACGGCGAGGGCGTCGAGCGCGCCGCGCAAGGCGTCGCCGCCCACCGGGTCGAGCGCGAGGTCCACCCCGCGCCCCCCGGTGGCCGCGCGCACCTCGGCGGCGAAGCCACCCCCGGAGCCCCCGGAGCCGTCAGAGCCCCCGGCGCTCACGACGAACACCTCGTCGTACCCATGCTTCCGCGCGTACTCCGCCTTGGCCTCGCTCGACACGACGCCGTACACCGCGCCCGCGCCGCCCGCCTTCGCCAACTGGCCGACCACCGTGCCGATTCCGCCGGCCGCGCCCTGCACGAGGACCGTCTCGCCCGCGCTCAGCCTGCCCACCTCGTGGAGCAGCGCGTGCGCGGTGGGCAGGACCGTGGGCAGGGTGGCTGCCGTGCGCAGGTCCACGCCGCCCGGCAGCGCGAACACCGTTGCCGCGTCGGCGAGCGCGACCTGTGCGTAAGCCCCGCCCTCGGTGAGCGCGGCGACCTCCTGGCCGACCGTGAACCCCTCGACGCCCGAGCCGATCTCCCGGACCCGACCGGAGACTTCGAGGCCCGGTACGTAGGGGAGCGCGGGCACGCGGTAGCCCTCGGACCGGGCCTTCAGGTCGGCGAAGTTCACGCCGGTGTAGGCGACGTCGATGCTGATCTGACCGGCCGCGGGCGCGGGGACGTCGGCTTCCGCCACCGTGAGGACCTCGGGGCCGCCGTACTCCTGGAGCTGGACCGCGAGCATCGTGGGCTTGGGCTTGGGCTTGGGCTTGGGCTCGGGCGTGGGCTTGGGCATGGCTGGGCACCCCTTCGAGTGTTCAATGGGAAGCGAACACCCGGAGTGTATGGTTTCCATCGAACACTCGGCAAGGGTCGAGGGGGATCGAGGGAGAGGGGGCCCGGCCGTGGCGAACACGAGTCACCGCGCGGCGCCGGTGCACGTCCACCCGGACGAGGTGCCCGTACTGACCGCACTCACCGCGCTCGCCGACCCCGTACGCCTGGCGCTGGTAAGGGAGTTGGCGTCCTCCCCCGACTGGACCCGCAGTTGCGGCAGCTTCGACGTGCCCGTCGGCAAGGCCGCGCTGAGTCACCACTTCGGGGTGCTCCGGGGCGCCGGTCTTGTCGAGCAGCGGGACGAGGGGCCCCGGCGGGTCAACCGGCTCCGCCAAGAGGAGTTCGAGGCGTGCTTCCCGGGGCTGCTCGCGCTGGTCCTGCGCACGGACTGACGAGGCCCGCCGGCCCATCGCCCCCGCCGATGGCCCGCCGGCCCATCGCCCCCGCCGATGGGCCCATCGGCAGGACGCCCCACTGGCTCGTGGACCAGCGCATACGGCCGCTCGTAGCTTCATGACATGACCTCAGAGAACAAGGGCACGGCCCAACTCACCGCCGCGATGGTGCTTTCCGGCACTCTCGGGATCTTCGTCGTCGAGTCGGGTGCGTCCGCCTTCAACGTCGTGTTCTTCCGCGTGCTCTTCGGCGCCATCGCCCTCGGGGCCTACGCCTTCGCCCGCGGCTACTTCCGCGGCCACGGCCTCACCCCGAAGAAGCTCGGAATCGCCGCACTCGGCGGCGCGTTCATCGTCTTCAACTGGGTGTTCCTCTTCAAGGCGTACGAGGCGACCTCCATCTCCCTGGCCACCGTCGTCTACCACACACAGCCTTTCCTGCTCGTGCTGCTCAGCGCGGTCATCTTCCGTGAGCGGCTGACCAGGCATCAACTCCTGTGGCTCGCGACCGCCTTCGCGGGGCTCGTGCTCGTGTCCGGCGTGCGGCCTGGCGACCTCGGCTCGCTCACCGGCATCGGATTCGCGCTGCTGGCCGCGCTGCTCTACGGCCTCTCCACCCTCGTCACCAAGCGCATCACCGGGGTACGTCCGCACCTGATCGCCCTCGTCCAAGTCCTCGTCGGGATACCGCTGTTGCTGCCCTTCGCGAACTTCGGCGCGATGAGCGGAACGGGCGCGGGCTGGGGCTGGCTGGTCGGGCTCGGCGTCATCCACACCGGCCTGATGTACGTCTTGATGTACGCGGCGTACGCAAAGCTGCCCACCGCCAAGATCGCCGTGCTCGCCTTCACCTACCCGGCGGTCGCGATGGTCGCCGACTGGGCCGTCTACGGGCACCACATCGGCCTCGTCCAGGCGCTCGGCGTGCCGCTGATCGTCCTCGCGAGCCTGAAGGTCAACCGCGCCAAGTCGACGCGGGTGAGCGCTGGTTCGCGTACTCCGCTGCCTGCTCCCGCACCAGCCGTACCGACTGGTCGATGAACAGCCGCACATGGGCGGGAAGCCGCTTGCCCGACCGCCACGCCAGCTGCGTGTGCAGCACGAACGGCGGCTCCCACGGCAGCGCGACGAGCACCCCCGAGGCCAGCTCGTCCCGCACCGCCATCCGCGGAAGCAGCGCCACCCCGAGGCCACCGGCGACCCCCCGCTTGGTGGCCTCGATCGTGCCGAACTCCATGAAGGGCGGCGGAGCGCCGTTCCGCACCCGGAGCTCGGCCTCGAACAGATCCCGGTAGGGGCAGCCCGGCTCCGTGCCCACCAGCTGCACCGCCGCCAGATCACCCGTGGCGAGCGACTCGCCCCCGTGCGCGGCCAGCGGATGCGTCGGCGCGCAGACCAGGACCAGCGGCTCCTCGGCGAGGACCTCGCTCTCCAGGCCCGCGTGCTCGGTCTCCCGCTCCATCAGGAACCCGACGTCGTACGTGCCCTGCCGCAGCGCGTGGCGCGTCTCGTCGCCCAGCGTGGGGCGCAGGGAGAGCTGCACCTTCGGGTAGCGGTGGTGGAAGAGTTCGAGCAGCGGGGGCAGGCGGTAGGACGTCAGGGACTCCATCGTGCCGACCGCGATGGCGCCGCTCGGCTCCCCTGCGTCGACGACCGCGGACCGCGCCTCGTCCGCGAGCTCGATGATCTGCCGGGCGTAGGGGAGCAGGCGCTCGCCGGCCTCCGTGAGGCGGATACGGCTGCCGAGCCGGTCGAAGAGCTCGGTGCCGAGCGAGGACTCCAGGGAGCGGATCTGGCTCGTGACGCTGGACTGTGCGTACTTCAGCTCGGCCGCGGCCTGCGTGAAGCTGAGTACGGACGCGACCTTTTCGAAGGTGACGAGCAGCCGCAGTTCCATCATCGGACTCCCGTTCGTCAGGCCCTAGCTCTCCGTGCCGCGGTCCCGCTTCTTGTCGTCCGGGTCCTCGTCCCTGAGCGACTTCAGGAACTCGGGGTTGTCGTCCGGCGCCACCCACTGTCCGCGCCCGCCGCGTCCGGCGCGCGGGCCACCCCCGGCGGCGGGCGTCTTGCGCACCTTGCCGGTGGCGAACCAGGCGATCGGTCCGAGGAGAACCTCGCCGAAGAGCAGCACGATGATGACCCAGACCACCTTCGGCAGATGCCTGATCTCCTTCTCCGGAGTGTTCAGTACATCGATGAAGGCATAGATCCACACGGCCAGGACCAGCAGGAACGGCAGATACCTGAGCATGGTTGCGCGATTCCCCAAGCGACGAAGGAGGGGCGGCGTGCGGGCCCCGCTGTCCGGGCCAGGGTAGCCGGTGACCGATACTGGAACGCATGGCTTATGACGATCTTCGCTCCCTGCTCCGTGCACTGGAGCGCGAGGGCGATCTCAAGCGCATCAAGGCCGAGGTCGATCCGTATCTGGAGGTCGGCGAGATCACCGACCGGGTGCAGAAGTCCGGCGGCCCCGCGCTCCTCTTCGAGAACGTCAAGGGCTCCTCGATGCCCCTCGCGATGAACGTGTACGGGACGGACCGCCGCCTCCTGAAGGCGCTCGGCCTGAAGTCGTACGCGGAGATCAGCGACAAGATCGGCGGACTCCTCAAGCCGGAGCTTCCGCAGGGCTTCGTCGGCGTGCGCGAGGCGTTCGGGAAGCTCGGCGCGATGACGCACGTACCGCCGAAGAAGGTGAAGTCCGACAACGCGCCCGTGCAGGAGACCGTGCTCACCGGCGACGACGTCGACCTGGAGAAGCTGCCCGCGCTCTTCACCTGGCCCGAGGACGGCGGCTCCTTCTTCAACCTCGGTCTGACCCACACCAAGGACCCGGACACCGGGGTGCGCAACCTCGGCCTGTACCGCCTCCAGCGCCACGACAAGCGCACCATCGGCATGCACTGGCAGATCCACAAGGACAGCCGCAACCACTACCAGGTGGCCGCCCGCAGGGGCGAGAAGCTCCCCGTCGCGATCGCCTTCGGCTGTCCGCCCGCCGTCACGTACGCCTCGACGGCGCCGCTGCCGGGCGACATGGACGAGTACATGCTGGCCGGGTTCATCCAGGGTAAGCGCGTGGAGATGGTCGACTGCAAGACGGTCCCGCTCCAGGTCCCCGCGCACGCCGAGGTCGTCATCGAGGGCTGGCTGGAGCCGGGCGAGATGCTCCCCGAGGGTCCCTTCGGCGACCACACCGGCTTCTACACGCCGCAGGAGGACTTCCCCGCACTGAAGATCGACTGCGTGACGATGCGGAAGCGTCCGCTGCTCCAGTCGATCGTGGTGGGCCGCCCGCCGACGGAGGACGGTCCGCTGGGCCGCGCCACCGAGCGCTTCTTCCTGCCGCTCCTCAAGGTGATCGTCCCGGACATCGTGGACTATCACCTGCCGGAGTCCGGCGGCTTCCACAACTGCGCGATCGTCTCGATCGACAAGAAGTACCCGAAGCACGCGCAGAAGGTCATGCACGCCATCTGGGGCGCCCACATGATGTCGCTGACCAAACTGATCGTGGTCGTGGACAAGGATTGCGACGTCCATGACCTGCACGAAGTGTCCTGGCGCGCGCTCGGCAACACCGACTACGCGCGCGACCTGACGGTGGCCGAAGGTCCCGTCGACCACCTCGACCACGCCTCCTACCAGCAGTTCTGGGGCGGCAAGGCGGGCATCGACGCGACGAAGAAGCTGCCCGAGGAGGGCTACACCCGGGACGGGGGCTGGCCGAACATGGTCGAGTCCGACCCGGAGACGGCGTCGAAGGTCGACCGCCGCTGGAAGGAGTACGGGCTCTAAAGATGAGTGCTGATTCAGCGACTCCGGAACTCTTCGGGCCCGAGCCCGCCCCGCCCGGCAAGGTCAAGGCGTTCCTGCGCCTGGTCATGATCGAGCACTCGGTCTTCGCCCTGCCCTTCGCCTACATCGCCGCCCTGACCGCGATGTTCCAGCTGGACGGGAACATCCACTGGGGCCGGCTGCTCCTCGTCACCATCTGCATGGTCGGCCTGCGGACGTTCGCCATGGCCGCCAACCGCATCATCGACCGGGAGATCGACGCCCGGAACCCGAGGACCGCGCACCGCGAGCTCGTCACGGGCGCGGTCTCGGTGAAGTCCGCATGGACCGGCGCGCTGATCGCGCTCGTCGTGTTCCTGGGCGCCGCAGCCCTGCTCAATCCGCTCTGCCTGGCGCTCGCGCCCCTCGCGGTGATCCCGATGGTGGTCTATCCCTACGGCAAGCGGTTCACGAACTTCCCGCAGGCGATCCTGGGCCTCGCCCAGGCCATGGGTCCGGTCGGCGCCTGGATCGCGATCACCGGCGAGTGGTCCTGGCAGGCCGTCATCCTCGGCCTCGCGGTCGGGATCTGGATCGGCGGCTTCGACCTGATCTACGCCTGCCAGGACGTGGAGACGGACCGCGAGGTCGGCGTGAAGTCGGTGCCCGCCCGCTTCGGCATCCCGGGCGCCATCTGGGGCGCGCGCGGCTGCCACCTGGTGACCACCGCGCTGTTCGTCTGGTACGCGGCGGACACCGGCGCGGGTGTCTTCTTCTGGCTGGGGCTCGCGGTGGTCGCCGGGGCGTTCGTCTACGAGCACAGCATCGTCAAGCCGCACGACCTCTCACGGCTCAACCGCGCCTTCTTCCAGGTCAACGGCTTCATCGGCATCGCGCTCTTCGTCTGCGCGCTGCTCGATCTGCTGGTGCGCGGCCTGACCGTCTAGGCTCACAGCGTGAAGCAAGGAGATACGCAGCGTAAGCCTTGGATCGTGGGGGTGTCCGGCGCCTCGGGGACCCCCTATGCCGCAGCCGTCCTGCGGGCGCTGCTCGCGGCCGGGGAGAGCGTGGACCTGGTGGTCTCGCGGGCCTCGCGGCTGACGATCCTCGACGAGACGGGCATCGCCTTCCGGGACGCGCACTGGCAGGAGGACCTGCGGGAGTGGCTCGGGCGCGGTGCCGACGGCAAGCCGGGGACCTTCGACGTGCCGGTGGACGGCGTGCGGTACTGGGCGGCGGGCGATCTGGCCGCCGGTCCCTCGTCGGGGTCGTACGCGACGAAGGGGATGCTGATCGTGCCCGCTTCGACGGCGTGCGTGGCCGGGGTGGCGCTGGGGCTCTCGAAGGATCTGCTGCAGCGGTCGGCGAGCGTGACGCTCAAGGAAGGCCGCCGGCTCGTGGTCTGCGTACGCGAGACGCCGCTGAACGGACAGACGCTGAAGCACTTGGTGACGCTGGACGAGGCGGGCGCGATCGTGCTGCCCGCCTCTCCGGCGTTCTACGCGGGGGCGACGCACATCCAGGATCTGGTGGACTTCGTCGCCGGGCGGACGCTGGACGCGGCAGGGGTGCCGCATCAGCTGTACCGCCGCTGGAAGGGGGAGCTCGGGGGCGCTTCCCGTGCGGAATGAGCGCCCTGAAGGGGCGCGGGGAACTGCGCGCTCAGCCACGACGAGCCCGCAGGTGGAACCGATCCGCGCACCCCGCGGCCGGACTATCGCTTCTTCGCGCCCCGCGGCTTCTTCGTGGTCTTGGGCGCCGCCGCAACATTCGCACGCGAGCGGTTGGCCAGGTCCTGCAGCTCGCGCATCCGGGCGTAGGCCATCTCGATCGAGTACACGGTGTGACTCACTCCTGAAGGATCGTCGTTGATCGGCTGTAATTCCGAAAGATTCGCAGGGCGTTGACCCTGTTACACCTTAGATTCTACACATAGACTCGCGGTATCGCTGAATAATGAAAGGCATCGCACCTATGGACGCCGTGGACAGGCAGCTCATCCAGGCCCTGCGCGAGAACGGCAGGGCCTCGTACGCCGAACTCGGCCGGCTCGTCGGCCTCTCGGGACCGAGCGTCACGGACCGGATCAACCGCCTCGAGGCTGCGGGTGTCATCACCGGCTACCGCGCGACCGTGGACTCCGCGTCGCTCGGCCTCGGCGTCATCGCCCTCATCGGCATCTCCCTCTCGGACGCCGCCGACCACGAGGACGTCGCCCGGCGCCTGAAGGACCTGCACGAGATCGAGGACTGCTGGTTCATCGCGGGCGACGACTCGTACATGCTCAAGATCCGGGCCACGGACGTGGACGGCCTGGAGAAGACGATCCGCAGGCTGAGCGGCACGAAGGGCGTCTCCAGGACGCGTACGACGATCGTGCTCTCCACGAAGTGGGAGAACCGCGTCGGGGAGCTGCCGGAAGAGGAGTCCTAGGCGCGGAGCGCCAACATGGGGGCACCTCCCGCCCGAAGGGTGGGGGAGTACCGTTGGCGGGAGTTTGTGGCGGGTCGTAGGGAGAGGTAAGGGCGAGGGCATGGACGCAGGTCTCAAGCGCGAACTTGAGCAGAAGGTCCGGGACGGTGAGCGGCTGTCCCGCGAGGACGGCATCGCCCTCTACGAGTCGGACGATCTCGCCTGGCTCGGCGGTCTCGCCCACGAGGTGCGCACCCGCAAGAACGGCGACGTCGTGCACTTCAACGTCAACCGCCACCTCAACATGACGAACGTGTGCACCGCCTCGTGCGCGTACTGCTCGTTCCAGCGCAAGCCGGGCGAGAAGGACGCGTACACGATGCGCATCGAGGAGGCCGTCCGCCTCGCCAAGGCGATGGAGGGCGAGAACCTCACCGAGCTGCACATCGTCAACGGCCTGCACCCGAACCTGCCGTGGCGGTACTACCCGCGTTCGCTCAGCGAGCTCAAGAAGGCGCTCCCGGACGTCTCGCTGAAGGCGTTCACGGCCACGGAGATCCACCACTTCGAGACGATCTCGGGGATGTCGGCGTCCGACATCCTGGACGAGCTGATCGAGGCCGGCCTCGAATCGCTCACCGGCGGCGGCGCGGAGATCTTCGACTGGGAGGTCCGCCAGCACATCGTGGACCACCGCACGCACTGGGAGGACTGGTCGCGCATCCACCGCCTCGCGCACGAGAAGGGTCTCAAGACCCCGTGCACGATGCTGTACGGCCACATCGAGGAGCCCCGGCACCGGGTCGACCACGTGCTGCGGCTGCGTGAACTCCAGGACGAGACCGGCGGGTTCCAGGTCTTCATCCCGCTGCGCTACCAGCACGACTTCGTGGACATGAAGGACGGCAAGGTCAGGAACCGCCTCCAGGCGCGGACGACCATGGCGTCGGGCGCCGAGGCCCTGAAGACCTTCGCGGTCTCGCGTCTCCTCTTCGACAACGTCCCGCACGTCAAGGTCTTCTGGGTCATGCACGGCCTGCAGACGACGCAGCTCGCGCTGCAGCACGGCGCGGACGACATGGACGGCTCGGTCGTCGAGTACAAGATCACGCACGACGCGGACAACTTCGGCACGCCCAACAAGCTGACGCGCGAGGACCTGCTCGACCTCATCCGCGAGGCGGGCTTCCGCCCCGTCGAGCGGAACACGCGCTACGAGTCGATCCGTGAGTACGAAGGTCCTGACCTGTCGCTCAGGGAGACGCCGCAGGCGATGCGGGTCTGAACCGTCCGCTGTTCCGCAGTTCCGCTGTTCCGCTGTTCCGCACGTGCGAGCCCCGGCCCCTTCGGCCGGGGCTCGCACGCGTTGTCCGCGATGCGGAACGCGGTTGAGGCAGGCGGTTGGTAATAGTTAATCTGCCTCTATGGCACTTACCTTCCAGCTGGACCCGGAGATCGATCCCGCCCTCCGCGACGGTGTCCTCGCGCTCTGGGTCGACGTGTCCAACGCCGACGGGGCCGTCGGTTTCGTACCGCCCGTGACGGTCGACGACATCCGGCCCGAGTGGCTCAAGCGCCTGGCCCAGCTGAGCAAGGGCGAGACCCGGCTGCTCGTCGGGTACGACGAGGACGGCGAGGTCGCCGCGACCGCCTTCCTCGCCTACAACACGCACCGCCTGATGACGCACTGGATCTGGCTGTACGTGGTGATGGTGCACCCCAAGCACCAGGGCAAGGGATACGGCCGCGACCTGATGGCCGCCGCGGCCGACGCGGCACGCGGCATCGACGGGATCGAGGCGATCCGGCTGACCTGCCGTGGCGGCACGGGCGTCCACCGCTTCTACGAGTCCTGCGGATACAAGGAGGTCGGGCGCGTGCCCGGCGCGATCCGCGTCGCCCCCGGTGACGACCGCGAGGACATCACCATGCTGCTGCCGCTCCGCTGACGGTTCGCGCGAGGTCCCGTGAGGGCTCACCCCCTTGCTGGAGGCGACCCCCTGCATGCTTCACTGGAGGGGCTCGTCCAACTCGGGCCTATTTCGGAACGGAAGAGTGGATTGACATGCTCCGCTACACGCTGATGCGCCTCGGGGTCTTCGTGGGCTGCTTTTTCGCGGTCTGGGGGCTTGTCTATGTCGGGGCCCTGCCGAAGGGGCTCGGGGACTCCAACCTCCTGTGGGTCCTGCTGCTCGCCCTCGTCATCTCCGCGCCCATCAGCTTCGTGGTGCTGCGCAAGGAGCGGGACCGGGCATCGATCCAGGTCGTCGAGCGCGTGGAGCGCACCAAGGCCAACCTGGAGGCGAACCGCACGCAGGAGGACCTCGCCGACGACGCGGCCCGCGCGAAGTCGTAGGCGTCTTCAGCACTCGCACGTGTCGTAAGTTTCGTCACAAAGCACTCAACCCCGGCAAGGGAGCGGACGCTCCGGGCCGGGGTTTCTTGCGTCCCGGAGGTGACTCTGCCTCTGATTGGCCTCTTCTGACCCAAACAAGACCTTTGATGTTCTCAAAGTTCAAGTGTTAACGTGTTCGCCATGAAGACAGCAGCCGCGCACCGTATCGCCATGAGCGTCCCGCTCGTGGCGCGCCTGCATGTCGATCTCTGCCGCTGCATGTCCGCGGCCTGTCGTCGCCGTCCCTGAGGTCTCGCTGAGCCTCTCCGCACAGCGCGACGACAAGCACGAAGTGACATCTGCACTGCAGCGGCGCCGTCAAGGCCGTTCCGTCTGACCCCTCGCGGTCGCCGCTCCCTCACGTCCCCCGCCATTACCCGGAGTGTGTCCGTGTCCGCGAAGTCCCCCGTATCCCCGGCCGACAAGGCCGAGCAGCCGAAGTCCGGCACCTCCGGTTCCCGGATACCCAGATTCCTCAAGCTGCCCTTCTGGGCCCAGATCCTCGGCGGTCTGGTCCTCGGCGTCCTGCTCGGCTGGCTGGCCCGCAGCCAGGACGTGTCCTGGCTCGTCACCACCCTGGACAAGGTCGGCAGCACCTTCATCGGGCTCCTGAAGCTGGCGGTCGCCCCGCTCGTCTTCTTCGCGATCCTGGTGTCGATCACCAACCTGCGTAAGGTCAACAACGCCGCACGGCTCGCCTCGCAGACGCTGGTCTGGTTCATGATCACGTCGCTGATCGCGGTCGTCATCGGCCTCGCGATCGGCCTCATCACGAACCCGGGCGCCGGCACCGGCCTCACCCCGAAGGACGGCGCCAAGCCGGACCATGCGGGCTCCTGGATCGACTTCCTCACCGGGATCATCCCGACGGACGTCATCACGCCGTTCACCCAGCTCAACGTCCTGCAGATCGTCTTCATGGCCGCCGTCGCCGGTATCGCCGTACTGAAGATCGGTGACAAGGCACAGCCGATCCTGGACCTCAGCGAGTCGGTCCTCGCCCTGCTCCAGAAGGCCCTGTGGTGGGTCATCAAGCTCTCGCCGATCGGCACCATCGGCCTCATCGGCTTCGCCATCGCCGACTACGGCTGGGACCTGATCTCCAAGTACGCGACGTTCACCGCCGACATCTACATCGGCTGCGCCCTGGTGATGTTCGGCGTCTACCCGCTGCTGCTCTCCACGGTCGCCAAGGTCAACCCGCTCCAGTTCTTCAAGGGCGCCTGGCCCGCGATCCAGCTGGCCTTCGTCTCGCGCTCCTCGGTCGGCACGATGCCGGTCACCCAGCAGGTCACCGAGCGGCTCGGCGTGCCGAAGGAGTACACGTCCTTCGCGGTGCCGTTCGGCGCCACCACCAAGATGGACGGCTGCGCCGCGATCTACCCGGCGATCGCCGCGATCTTCGTCGCGCAGATCTTCGACGTGCAGATGGGTATCAAGGAGTACCTGCTCATCGCCTTCGTCTCGGTGGTCGGTTCCGCGGCCACGGCCGGTCTGACGGGCGCCACGGTCATGCTGACCCTGACCCTGTCGACGCTGGGCCTGCCGATGGAGGGCGTGGGCCTGCTGCTCGCCATCGACCCGGTCCTGGACATGATGCGCACGGCCACGAACGTGGCCGGGCAAGCGGCCGTGCCGGTGATCGTCGCCGCCCGGGAGAAGATCCTCGACCGTGAGGCCTACGAGAACGCGTCGGCTTCGCCGCTCGACGAGTTCGGCGGGTCTGCCGACGAGCCGCAGACGGTGCCTGCCGCCGCCTGACGTCCCCCGGCTCGTGTGAAGCGTGTCCCTGCATCCCGTTCGCCGGGTGCGGGGGCACGCTTCGTTGTGCGGCGGGGGTGTGTGGGGGGTGGTTACTTCGGGTCGCGGTTGAACTGGGCCATCGACCAGCGGTAGCCGAGTGCGATCAGGGCCGTGCACCAGGCGATGGCGATCCAGCCGTTGTTGCCGATCTCGCTGCCGAGGAGGAGGCCGCGGAGGGTTTCGATGGCGGGGGTGAAGGGCTGGTACTCGGCGATGGGCTGGAACCAGCCCGGCATCGTGGTGGCGGGGATGAAGGCGCTGGAGATGAGCGGCAGCAGGATCAGCGGCTGCGCGCTGTTGGCGGCGGCTTCGGCGTTGGGACTCGACATGCCCATTC
>NZ_JBITEU010000020.1:0-40130 GCF_044455475.1 Streptomyces sp. NPDC051218
CGGTCGACGGTGGTGTCGGGTGAGCCGGAGGCGTTGGAGGAGTTGCTGGGGCTGTGCGAGGAGCGGGGGGTGCGGGCGCGTCGGATTCCGGTGGACTACGCCTCGCACTCGGTGCAGGTGGAGGAGGTTCGGGAGCAGATCCTGAGCGACCTGGCCGACGTGGCACCGGTGTCCTCCACCGTGCCGTTGTACTCGACGCTGACTGGCGCCCCGATTGATACGGCGTCGATGGACGCGGGGTACTGGTTTGACAACTTGCGTTCCACGGTCCGGTTCGAGGACGCGACTCGTGCTCTGTTGGCTGATGGCCGGTCGGTGTTTGTGGAGTGCAGTCCTCACCCTGTTTTGGCCGTCGGTGTCCAGGAGACGGCCGAGGCTGCGGACGCGGATGCTGTGGTGGTGGGTTCGCTCCGTCGTGACGAGGGTGGTGAGGAGCGTTTCCTGACGGCGCTCGCGGAGGCGTGGGTGGCGGGTGTCGACGTCGACTGGTCTGCGGTCGTCCCGGCCGGACATCGCGTGGACCTGCCGACCTACGCCTTCCAGCACGAGCGCTACTGGCCGCGCCCGATGGTGTCCGGTGATGTGTCTGCGGTGGGCCAAGTCGGCCTGGATCATGCCGTGTTGGGTGCGGTCGTCAGTCTGTCGGGTGGCGGTGCGGTGCTGACGGGGCGGTTGTCGCAGTCGTCGCACGCATGGCTCGAGGACCACGCGGTATGGGGACAGGTACTGGTGCCTGGTACCGCGTTCGCGGAGCTGGCACTCCGCGCCGGTGACCAGGTGGGCAGTGGGTTCCTGCGTGAACTGGTGCTGCAGACACCGCTGGTGCTCTCCGCCCGAGCCGGTGTCGCGCTACAGGTCAGCGTCGGTGCGCCCGACGATTCCGGTGACCGTCCCGTCGAGGTGTTCTCCCGTCCCTCCGACGACGCCGAATGGGTGTGCCACGCGACCGGTCTGCTGGGCGAGGCCCCCGCGAACGTGCCTGCCGAGTCGGCGGCGTGGCCGCCGCCCGGCTCGCGGCCGGTGGATGTAGCCGGTTTCTACGACGGATTGGCGGATGCCGGCTACGGCTACGGTCCGGCATTCCAGGGCCTGCGGGCCGTATGGCGCGACGGGGACACCGTCTTCGCCGAGGTGGAGTTGCCCGAGGCGGTCGACGCCGCAGGTTTTGGCGTACATCCGGCGTTGCTGGACGCGGCCCTGCACGCCGTCGCGGTCACCGCCGATACCGACTCCGGCACCCGGCTCCCCTTCGCATGGAACGGCGTCGCACTCCACGCCACCGAGGCGACCGTACTCCGCGTCACACTCACCACCACCCCCGAGGGCCTGAACGTACGAGCCACCGACCCCACCGGCGCCCCCGTCGTCACCATCGACACCCTCGTACTGCGCGAGATCACCCCCGACAGCCTGCGGGATGCCGGCGAACAGGGCGTACGCGACGCTCTGTTCGCCGTCGACTGGACCGTGCTGCCCGACCCCGGCACCACCCCGCCCGACACCTCCCAATGGCTGCGCCTCGACCTCACCGGATCGACCCCGGCAGACGGCACCCCACCGCCCCCCGTCGCGCTCCTCACCCTCCCCCGACCCGCGCCCGACGCGAACCTGTCGGCGGACACCGTCCACCACACCACCCGCGACGTGCTCCGCACCGTCCAGAACTGGCTCGCCGACGACCGGTACCTCGACACCCGTCTGGTGGTCGTCACCCGCGGAGCGGTGCCCGCCGTACCCGGCCAGACGGTGACCGACCTCGCCGGAGCGGCGGTCTGGGGCCTGCTGCGCTCCGCACAGTCCGAACACCCCGGCCGTATCGTCCTGCTGGACCGCGACCCCGCCGTCACCGACGACGACGTCTGGCCGCACTGGGCCGTCATCGACGGCGAACCACAGCTCGCGATACGCGACGGCGAGGCCTGGGCACCCCGTCTCGCCCGCCCACACGCCGACGGCCTGCCCCTCCCCGAAGGACCCGCAGCCTGGCGACTGGACGTCATCGACGAGGGAACCCTCGACAACCTGGCGATGCTCCCCGCGCCCGACGCCGACGCGCCGCTCTCCGCCGGCCAGGTACGGGTGGCCGTACGCGCCGCCGGTGTCAACTTCCGCGACGTGCTGATCGCGCTCGGTATGTACCCGGGCCAGGCGCAGATGGGCGCCGAGGCGGCCGGCATCGTGACCGAGACCGGCCCCGGGGTGACCGAACTCGCCGTCGGAGACCGGGTGTTCGGCTTCTTCACCGGTGGTATAGCCTCCCGCGCGGTCACCGATCGCCGACTGCTGGCCCCCGTGCCCACCGGCTGGTCCTTCGCGCAGGCGGCCGCCGTACCGGTCGTGTTCGCCACCGCGTACTACGGGCTGGTGGACGTGGCCGACGCCCGGCCGGGCGAATCGGTGCTGGTGCACTCCGCCGCGGGCGGCGTGGGCATGGCAGCGGTACAACTCGGCCGCCACCTCGGCCTGGAGGTGTTCGGCACCGCCAAGCCCAGCAAGTGGGACACACTGCGCGCCGCCGGCCTGGACGACGCGCATATCGCCTCCTCCCGGGACCTGGCGTTCGAGGAGCGTTTCCGGGCCGCGAGCGGCGGCCGTGGCGTGGACGTGGTGCTGAACTCGCTCGCGGGCGAGTTCGTCGACGCGTCCCTGCGACTCCTCGGTGACGGCGGCCGGTTCGCCGACCTGAGCCGCACCGACCTCCGCGACGCCGCGCGGGTCGCGGCCGACCACCCGGGCGTGCGCTACCAGGCGTTCAACCCTGCCGAGGCCGGCGCCGACCGGGTACGGGAGATCCTCAGCGAGGTTCTCGACCTGTTCAACGCCGGCGTACTGGGCCTGCTGCCGGTCACCGCGTGGGACGTACGGGACGCGGTGTCGGCGTTCCGGCACATCAGCCAGGCGCGGCACGTGGGCAAGAACGTGCTCACGGTACCGACGCCGCTCGACCCCGACGGCACGGTCCTCATCACCGGCGGTACCGGCACGCTCGGCGGCCTGCTTGCCCGGCACCTGGTCATCGGACACGGCGTACGGAACGTACTGCTGCTCAGCCGGCAGGGCGCGGACAGCGCCGGCGCGACCGAACTCCTCGCCGACCTGTGCGCCTTGGGCGCGCAGGCGACCGTCGCGGCCTGCGACGCCGCCGATCGCGCCGCGCTGGCCGACGTACTGGCGGCGATACCGGACCGGCATCCGCTGACCGGTGTGATCCACGCGGCCGGCGTCCTCGACGACGGCGTCTTCGAGTCGATGACCCCGGAGCGGGTCGAGGCGGTGCTCCGCCCCAAGGTGGACGCCGCCGTCAATCTGCACGACCTCACCCTGGACACCGACCTCGCCCTGTTCGTGCTCTACTCCTCCGCCTCGGCCACCCTCGGCACCGGAGGCCAGGCCAACTACGCGGCCGCCAACAGCTTCCTCGACGGGCTCGCCTCCTACCGTCGCGCCCGTGGACTGCCCGCCCAGTCCCTCGGCTGGGGCCTGTGGCAGCAGGCCAGCACCATGACCGGCCATCTGCTCGACGACGCCACCCCGACCGGAAGCCGGACGGGCCCCACCCTGGGCACCGAGCAGGGCCTGGCGCTGTTCGACGTCGCAGCCGCGACGCACACCCCGCATCTGCTGCCGATCCCCCTCGACCTCGGCCGAGGCGGCGAGGTCCCCGCACTGCTGCGCGGCCTGATCCGCCCGGCCGGCCGACGCGCGGCCGGCCGGAACGAGGGAACCCGCACCACCCTCGCCACCCGGCTGCACGGACTGTCCGCCGCCGACCGGCGCGACCTCGTACTGGACCTCGTCCGAGGTAACGCCGCGACCGTCCTTGGCCACGCCCGGGCCGAGGCCGTCGGCGCCCGCCAGGCCTTCCGCGACCTCGGCTTCGACTCGCTCACCGCGGTCGAACTCCGTAACCGGCTGAACTCCGCGACCGGGCTCCGGCTCCCCGCCACCCTCGTCTTCGACCATCCGACCCCCACCGCGCTGGCCGAGTACCTCGGCACCCGCCTGGGCGGCGAGCCCGCCCCCGTGCCGGCCACGCGCCCGACGACCGCCGCCCCACCCGGCGAACCCATCGCGATCGTCGGCATGGCCTGCCGGCTCCCCGGCGGAGTCACCTCACCGGCGGATCTGTGGCCACTGGTCAGCGACGGCGTGGACGCGACCTCCGGTTTCCCGGCCGACCGGGGCTGGCCGTTGGACATCGTCGGCGCCGAGGCGGCGCGCGGCGGATTCCTCGACGGGGCAACGGAGTTCGACGCCGCCCTGTTCGGGATCTCACCGCGCGAGGCCCTCGCCATGGACCCACAGCAGCGGCTGCTGCTCGAGGCCGCCTGGGAGGTGTTCGAGTCCGCCGGTATCACCACCTCGGACGCGCACGGCTCGTCCACCGGCGTGTTCGTCGGTGCCGCGCACGCCCAGTACGGCTCCGGCATGCGACTGCCGGACAACGCGCTCGGGCATCTGATGACCGGCACCACGACCAGCGTGGCGTCCGGCCGCCTGGCGTACACCTTCGGCCTTGAGGGGCCGGCCGTCACCGTCGACACCGCGTGCTCCTCATCGTTGGTGGCACTCCACCTGGCCGTGCAGGCACTGCGCAACGGCGAGTGCGAGATGGCGCTCGCCGGCGGTGTGACCGTCCTCGCGACCCCGGGTGTGATCACCGAGTTCGACCGCCAGCGCGGTCTGGCCTCCGACGGACGCTGCAAGGCGTTCTCCGCCGACGCGGACGGTACCGGCATGTCCGAGGGCGTCGGCCTGCTGCTGGTGGAGCGGTTGTCCGACGCGGAGCGGCTCGGCCACGAGGTACTGGCTGTGGTGCGGGGGAGCGCGGTCAACCAGGACGGCGCGTCCAACGGTCTGACCGCGCCGAACGGCCCCTCCCAGGAGCGGGTGATCCGGCAGGCGCTGGCCAACGCGCGGCTCGCGACGTCGGAGGTCGACGCGGTCGAGGCGCACGGTACGGGCACCAAGCTCGGCGATCCGATCGAGGCGCAGGCGCTGCTGGCGACGTACGGACAGGGCCGGGACGAGGACCGTCCGCTGTGGCTGGGTTCGGTGAAGTCCAACATCGGTCACACCCAGGCCGCCGCCGGCGTCGTGGGAGTCATCAAGATGGTCCTTGCGATGCGGAACGGGGTATTGCCGCCGACGCTGCTGCACGCGGACGAGCCCACCTCGCACGTCGACTGGTCGACCGGCGCGGTCGAACTGCTCACCGAGTCACGCCCATGGCCGCTGTCCGACCGTCCCCGGCGGGCCGGAGTGTCCTCGTTCGGTATCAGCGGCACCAACGCGCACGTCATCCTGGAAGCCGCGGAGCCCGCCCCCGCCCCCGCCGAGGCCACGCCCACGTCCACGCCCGGCCCGGTCAGCTGGCTGGTCTCCGCGCATACGCCCGACGGCCTGCGCGCCCAGGCAGAACGACTGGCAACTGCCATCTCTGAGGCGGGAGATGACGCGTACGACGTCGCCTGGTCGCTGGCTACCACCAGGACCGCGCTGGACCACCGTGCGGCGGTCGTCGGCGACGGCCACGGCGAGCTGGTCGCGGGGCTGGCCGCGTTGGCCTCCGGCGATGCCGCCGCGAACGTGGTGTCGGGTGCGGTCGGTGAGGGACGTACGGCGTTCCTCTTCACCGGGCAAGGTGCGCAACGGGCCGGTATGGGCCGTGGGTTGTACGAGGCGTACCCGGTGTTCGCCGAGGCCTTCGACGCGGTCTGCGCGGAGCTGGACCGGAGGCTGGAACGCCCGGTGCGAGACGTGGTGTTCGACGGCACCGACCTCGATCAGACGGTGTGGACGCAGGCCGGATTGTTCGCGGTCGAGGTCGCGGTGTTCCGGCTGTGGGAGTCCTGGGGTGTGGCCCCGGACGTACTGCTGGGGCACTCGATCGGCGAGATCGCGGCCGCCCACTGCGCCGGGGTGTTCTCACTCGCCGACGCGTGTGAACTCGTCGCCGCGCGAGGCCGGTTGATGCAGGAGCTGCCCTCCGGCGGGGCCATGCTGGCAGTGCAGGCGACCGAGGCAGAGGTGGTCGAGGACGTACAGGGCCGGTTGGACGTCGCGGCGGTGAACGGACCCTCGTCGGTGGTGGTCTCCGGTGACGCCGCGGTGGTCGAGGAGTTCACCGCGAAGTGGTCGGGGGAGGGGCGCAAGACCAGCCGGTTGACGGTGTCGCACGCCTTCCACTCGGCGTTGATGGAGCCGATGCTGGCGGACTTCGCCACCGTCGTGGAGTCGGTGAGCTACTCCGAACCCCGTATCCCCGTGGTCGCCGCGATGGCAGGCGCGAAGCTGTCCACTCCCGAGTACTGGGTGCGCCAGGTACGCGAGACCGTCCGATTCGCCGACGGCGTACGGGAGGTGACCGAACGCGGCGTCACCCGCTTCGTGGAGGTCGGCCCCGACGGGGTGCTCTGCGCAATGGCGCAACAGACCGCCGCCGAAGCGGTGTTCGCTCCGGTACTACGCCGTGACCGGGACGAGCACGAGACCGCCCTGGCCGCGGTCGGCCGGCTGTGGGCCGCCGGTGCGGAGATCGACTGGCCGGCGGTGCTGCCCGCAGGCCGCCGAGTCGCGTTGCCCTCGTACGCCTTCCAGCGGGAGCGGTACTGGCCCGAGCCATTGGCGGCGGTCGACCCGGCTGCGCCCGTCGACGCGGACGAGGCGCGCTTCTGGGCGGCGGTCGACCGCGCAGACCTGACCGAACTGGCCGACACCATCGGCCTGTTGGACGCATCCGACCATCTGAACGCCGTGGTTCCCGCGCTCTCCCAGTGGCGGCGCTCCCGCCACCAGGAGTCGGTGATCGCATCGTGGCGCTACCGCGTCACCTGGACCCCGCTCAACCACCTCGCCGGCACCACCGCCACTCTCTCCGGCACCTGGCTGGTCGCGGCCGCCCCGGCCGACGCCGAACCGGCCGCCCGCCTCGCCGAGGCGCTCCGCGCCGGCGGCGCCGAGGTCGCCCTGCTGGACCGCGAAGCCGACCAGCAGGATGCCAACGCGTTCGCCACCGTCCGCGGAGTCATCGCGCTGGCCTCGTCCTCCGCCGCGGTCACCGAAACGGTGGCGCTGCTACGGCAGTTGGACGACGCGGAGCTGGACGCACCGGTGTGGATGCTCACCAGCGGGGCGGTATCGATCGGTCGCTCCGATCCGCTGCGCGAGGTGGCCCAGGCGCAGGCCTGGGGACTCGGTCGGGTGGCGGCGCTGGAACAGCCGCGCCGCTGGGGCGGTCTCATCGACCTCCCGGCCGAGTTCGACGCCCGCGCCGCCCGCATTCTGGTGTCCGTACTGGCCGGTGGCACAGGCGAGGACCAGGTCGCCGTACGGACCTCCGGCGCGTACGCCCGCCGTCTGGTACGCGCCGCCGCCGGCGAGTCGACCGGTACGCCGTACACGCCCTCCGGGACCATCGTCATCACCGGCGGCACCGGAGCCCTCGGCATGCGGGTCGCCCGCTGGCTGGCCGAACGGGGCGCGCCGCGCCTGGTACTGCTCGGACGCCGGGGTTCCGACACGCCGGGCAGCACCCAACTGGCGGCCGACCTGGCGGCGCACGGAACTGAGGTGACCATCGTCGCCTGCGATGTCACCGACCGTAAGGCGCTGGCAGCCGTGCTGGACGCGATCCCCGAAGAGCACCCGCTGACCGGCATCGTGCACGCGGCCGGCGCCGCACAGGCCGTACCGCTCGCCGACACCGACGAGGCCGAGATCGCCCGCGTCCTGGACGTCAAGGTGACCGGTGCGGCTCATCTCGACGCGCTGACGCGTGAGGTGGACCTGGACCTGTTCGTGGTCTTCTCCTCGATCGCGGCGACCTGGGGCAGCGGCGGGCAGGGCGTCTACGCGGCCGCCAACGCCCACCTCGACGCGCTCGTCGAGCAGCGGCGGGCGCGCGGACGCAGCGGTACCTCGGTGGCCTGGGGCCCGTGGGAGGGCGACGGTATGGCCGGGCAGGGCGGGGCCGAGGAATACCTGTACCGCCACGGCCTGGTCGCGATGGCGCCGGACCTCGCCATTCGCGCGCTCCAACGCGCGGTGGAACTCGACGAGAGCTGCGTGACCGTCGCCGACGTGGACTGGGAGCGGTTCGCCCCCGCCTTCGCCTCCGGCCGGGACAGCGCACTGCTCGCCGAACTGCCGGAGGCAACAGCGGCGCTGGCCCCGGCGTCCGCCGCCGCAGACCGGGGCGCGACCTTCCGCGACGAACTCGTCGCGGCACCCGAGAGCCGCCGCCACGGCATGCTGCTCGACCTGATCCGGGCGCGTGCGGCCGTCTCCCTCGGACATGCCTCCCCGGAAGCGATCGAGCCGGAACGGTCCTTCCGCGACCTTGGCTTCGACTCGCTCACCGCCGTCGAACTACGCAACCTGCTCGGTGCGGAGACCGGTCTTGCCCTGCCGGCCACCCTTGTCTTCGACCACCCCAACCCCACCGCACTGGCCGAGCACCTGTCCGCCGAGCTCCTGGAGCACACCGGCCCGGTCACCGGCACCACCACCGACGGCGTCGGCGTCGTGGACGAAGCGATCGCGATCGTCGGGATGAGCGCCCGCTACCCGGGCGGGGTGCGCTCCGCCGAGCAGCTGTGGGACCTGGTCGCGAACGGTGTCGACGGAATCGCCGAGTTCCCGGCCGACCGCGAGTGGCCCAAGGACGTCGTGACCGGAGCGGCCGCGCGAGGCGGATTCGTGGACGGGGCAACGGAGTTCGACGCCGCGCTGTTCGGGATCAGCCCACGTGAGGCGCTCGCCATGGACCCGCAGCAGCGGCTGCTGCTCGAAGCCTCCTGGGAAGCGTTCGAGTCGGCGGGGCTGAATCCGCGCTCGCTGCGCGGCCGGCCGGTCGGCGTGTTCGCCGGCGCCTCTTCCTCGGGATACGGAGGTCCCAGCGACGGTCTCGAAGGCGCCGACGGGTATCTGCTGGCCGGCACCGCCAACAGCGTGATCTCCGGCCGGGTGGCGTACACCTTCGGTCTGGAGGGGCCGGCGGTCACCGTCGACACCGCGTGCTCCTCGTCGCTGGTGGCGCTGCACTGGGCGGCGCAGGCGTTGCGCAACGGTGAGTGCGAGCTGGCGTTGGCCGGCGGTGTGACGGTCATGGTGTCGCCCGCGGCGTTCGCCGAGTTCGACCGGCAGAACGGACTGGCCTCCGACGGGCGCTGCAAGTCGTTCGCGGGCGGCGCGGACGGCACCGGCTGGGGCGAGGGCGTGGGCGTCCTGGTACTGGAGCGGCTCTCCGACGCTCGGCGCAACGGCCACGAGGTCCTCGCGGTGGTGCGCGGCAGCGCGGTCAACCAGGACGGCGCGTCCAACGGCCTGACCGCGCCCAACGGCCCGTCCCAACAGCGCGTCATCCGCAAGGCGTTGGCCACCGCGGGACTGGAACCGAACGAGGTCGACGTCGTCGAGGCACACGGCACCGGAACCCGCCTGGGCGACCCCATCGAGGCACAGGCGCTGCTGGCGACCTACGGCCAGGACCGGGATGAGGACCGCCCGCTGTGGCTGGGCTCGATCAAGTCCAACATCGGCCACACCCAGGCGGCTTCCGGCGTGGCGGGCGTTATCAAGATGGTCATGGCCATGCGACACGGCGTACTCCCCGCGACCCTGCACGTGGACGAGCCGACCCCGCACGTCGACTGGTCCACCGGCGCGGTGGAACTGCTCACCGACGCCCGGCCCTGGACGGTCACCGACCGGCCGCGCCGGGCCGGGGTGTCGTCGTTCGGCATCAGCGGTACCAACGCGCACATCGTGCTGGAGAACGCGCCGTCGTCCGACGGTGAGGTACCTGTACCCGCGCGCTCCCCACGCCCGCTGGGCTGGACGCTGTCCGCGAAGACCGCCGACGGTCTACGGGCCCAGGCCGCGCGACTGCGCGGGCTGGTAGCCCAGCGCCACGTCGACCCGTACGACGTGGCCTGGTCGCTGGCCACCACCCGGGCGGCCCTGGACCACCGCGCGGTGGTCGTCGGCACCGAACGGGACGAACTCCTCGCCGGCCTGGCCGCGTTGGCCGACGGCGGGACGGCCGCACACACGCTGTCGGCTGAGGCTACGCGGGGGCGTACCGCGTTCCTGTTCACCGGCCAGGGCGCGCAGCGCGCGGGCATGGGACGCGGACTGTACGAGACGTTTCCGGAGTACGCGGACGCGTTCGACGCCGTCTGCGCCGAACTGGAACCGCACCTGGAACACCCGGTACGGGAGGTGGTGTTCGGCGGCACCGGCCTGGACCGGACGGTGTGGGCGCAGGCCGGGCTGTTCGCCGTGGAGGTCGCGGTGTTCCGGCTCCTCGAGTCCTGGGGCGTGGTCCCTGACCTCCTGCTCGGCCACTCGATCGGCGAGATAGCCGCCGCGCACTGCGCCGGGGTGTTCTCGCTGCCGGACGCGTGCCAACTCGTGGCGGCGCGCGGGCGGTTGATGCAGGCGTTGCCCGCTGGTGGGGCGATGCTCGCGGTGGAGGCGACCGAGACCGAGGTCGTCGAGGTGATCGAAGGCCGGCTGGACATCGCGGCGGTGAACGGCCCGTCGTCGGTGGTCGTGTCCGGCGCGGCCGAGACGGTCGAGGAGTTCGCAGCGCTCTGGCGCGGCCAGGGGCGTCGTACGAGCCGGTTGACGGTGTCGCACGCGTTCCACTCGGCGCTGATGGAGCCGATGCTGGCCGAGTTCGCCGCCGCGCTGGAGAAGACGGGCTTCGCCGAGCCCCGTATCCCCGTCGTGTCCAACCTGACCGGCCGGCCGGCCGAGCCCGGACTTCTGACCAGCCCGGACTACTGGGTACGGCAGGTCCGCGAGACGGTCCGGTTCGCCGACGGGGTCGAGTCGTTGCGGCTCGAGGGCGTGACCCGCCTGGTGGAGCTGGGGCCGGACGGTGTGCTGTGCGGGATGGCCCAACAGGCCGACATCGGCGCCGTGTTCGCCCCGGCCCTACGAGCCGACCGGGACGACGCCGCCACCGCGCTCCTGGCCCTGGCCCGACTGTGGACCGACGGCGCGGAGGCCGACTGGTCGACACAGGCGCCCGGCGGCCGCCGGATCGCCTTGCCCACCTACCCGTTCCAGCGGGACAGGTACTGGCCGCGTGCCACCACTGTGGCCACGCAACCAGGCGCCCACACGACGGACTCCCGCTTCTGGGACGCGGTCGAGCACGAGGACATCGACGCGCTCGCCGACATCCTGGACGACCCAGGTACTCCGGACCTGCTCGGCGCGGCGCTGCCGGTGCTCTCCTCGTGGCGGCGGCAGCGGCGCAAGGAGTCCGCGATCGACTCCTGGCGCTACCTCGCGACCTGGCGCCCGGTCGCCGACCTGCCCGCGACCCCGGTACTGACCGGCCGCTGGCTGGTCGTCGTCCCCGAGTACCAGCCGACCCCCGCCCCCGCCCAAGAGGTGTCCTCCGCGCTCGTCGGCGCGGGCGCCGAGGCCGTCCACCTCGTACCCACCAGCACGGACCGGGCGGCCCTCGCCGCCCAGCTCGCCGCGGCCGGGCCGGTGAGCGGGGTGGTCTCACTCGCCGCCTGGGCGGACGACGCGACCCCTCGAACCGAACTGTCCGCCGGCCTGCAGCTGACCCTGTGTCTGCTCCAGGCGCTCGGCGACGCCGGAATCGACGCCCCCCTGTGGGCGTTGACCAGCGGCGCCGTCTCGGTCGGACGCTCGGACGCGGCGCCCGCCGCGGTGCCGGCGCAGATCTGGGGACTCGGCCGGGTCGCGGCACTGGAACAGCCGGACCGTTGGGGCGGCCTCCTCGACGTCCCGCCCGTGCTGGACGCCAGAGCCGGAGCACGCCTCGCCGCCGTCCTCGGTGGCGGCACCGGTGAGGACCAGGTGGCGGTGCGCGCGGCCGGTGTGTACGGGCGTCGCCTGGTGCGCGCCGAGTCCGCCGGCAGCACCCCGTGGTCGCCGTCGCGGCCGGGTGCCGTGCTGGTGACCGGTGGTACCGGAGCGCTCGGCTCGGTGGTCGCACGCTGGCTCGCTGAGCGGGGCGTACCCCACGTGGTGCTGATGGGCCGACGTGGTACGCGGGCTCCGGGCGTGGCCGAACTGGTCGCCGAACTGGCCGACTTCGGCACCCGGGTAACGGTCGAGACCGGCGATGTCACCGACCCTGCGGCGTTGGCCGGCGCACTGGAGCGGCTCCCGGCCGAACACCCGCTGATCGGTGTGGTGCACGCCGCCGGGGTACTGGACGACAGCACGCTCGACGCGCTCACGCCGGAACGCTTCGAGACGGTACTGGCCGCCAAGGTGCCCGGACTGGTCGCACTCGACGAGGCGACCGGGGGAGCGGAGCTGGAGTTCTTCGTCGCGTTCTCCTCGCTGGCCGGAACGGTGGGCAGTGCGGGACAGGGCAATTACGCCGCCGCCAACGCCTTCGTCGACGCGTGGATGCACGGCCGCCGAGCCCGCGGGCTGCCCGGCATCTCGGTCGCCTGGGGGCCCTGGGCCCAGGACGGTATGGCGGCCGACGACCAGGCGGTCGCCGACCGGCTACGGCGCGGCGGCCTGTCCCCGCTGGACCCGGAACTGGCCGTCGCGGCGCTGGCGGGGGCCCTGGCGACCGGCGACCAGGACCCGGTGATCGCCGATATCGACTGGCCGCTGTTCGCGGCCGGACTGACCGGCACCCGCCCCAGCGCGCTGCTGACCGAACTGCCCGAAGCGGCGTCCCCCCGTACCCCGGCCACCGAGGCAGGGCCGGCCGCGGAGTTCCGGGCGGAGCTGACGGCGGCACCGGCGGGCCGGCGCGACGCGCTGCTGCTGGCGGCGGTCCGCTCGTGGGCGGCGACGGTACTGGGGCACGGTTCGGCGGAGGCGGTGGGTGCCGGTCAAGCGTTCCGGGACCTCGGCTTCGACTCGCTGGCGGCCGTGGAGTTCCGGAACCTGGCCGGCGTACGGACCGGACTGCGGCTGCCCGCCTCCCTGGTCTTCGACCGGCCGACCCCCGCGGAGTTGGCGCGGTTCCTGGGTGAGGAACTGTTCGGAAGCGAAGAGGTGTTGACCCCGGCCGTCGAGCCCGCGACTGGCTCCGCCACCGAGGTGGACGAGCCGCTGGCGCTGGTCGGAATGGCGTGCCGGCTGCCCGGCGGCGTCGGCTCCCCCGACGAACTGTGGGACCTGCTCACCGGCGGGGTGGACGCCATGACGACGTTCCCCACCGACCGAGGCTGGGATCTCACCGCGCTGCCCAACTCCCCCGCGCTGCGCGGCGGTTTCGTCGACGGCGTCGCGGAGTTCGACGCGGGGCTGTTCGGGATCAGCCCGCGTGAGGCGCTGGCGATGGACCCCCAGCAGCGGCTGCTCCTCGAGACGGTGTGGGAGGCCTTCGAGTCCGCCGGGGTGGACCCGCGCGCGGTACGCGGCCGTTCCGTCGGGGTGTTCGCCGGCACCAACGGACAGGACTACCCGGTGGTGCTGGCCGGATCCGCCGACGAGGGCCTGGACGCCCACGCGGCCACCGGCAACGCGGCGGCGGTGCTGTCCGGCCGGGTGTCGTACGCCTTCGGCCTGGAAGGGCCGGCGCTCACCATCGACACGGCGTGTTCGTCGTCGCTGGTGGCGCTCCATCTGGCCGCGCAGGCGCTACGGCGCGGCGAGTGCGATCTGGCACTCGCCGGCGGTGTGTCGGTGATGTCCACCGAGGCGGCGTTCACCGAGTTCGCCCGGCAGGGCGGCCTGGCCGACGACGGCCGCTGCAAGGCCTTCTCGGCCGACGCGGACGGCACGGGCTGGGGCGAGGGCGCCGGCGTACTGCTGGTGGAGCGGCTCTCGGACGCCCGCCGCAACGGGCACCAGATCCTCGCGGTGGTACGCGGCAGCGCGGTCAACCAGGACGGCGCCTCCAACGGTCTGACGGCGCCCAACGGCCCCTCCCAACAGCGGGTCATCCGGGCGGCGTTGGCGGACGCGCGACTGTCGCCGTCGGAGGTCGACGCGGTCGAGGCACACGGTACGGGCACCAGACTCGGCGACCCGATCGAGGCGCAGGCGCTGCTGGCGACGTACGGCCAGGACCGGGGCGCCGACCGGCCGCTGTGGCTCGGCTCGATCAAGTCGAACCTGGGCCACACCCAGGCGGCCGCCGGTGTCGCGGGCGTGATCAAGATGGTGCTTGCGCTACGACACGGCACGCTACCGCCGACGCTGCACGCCGATGAGCCCACTCCGCAGGTGGACTGGTCGGCCGGCGCGGTGGAGTTGCTGACCCAGGCGCGACCGTGGCCCGAGGCGGGCCGCCCGCGCCGGGCGGGCGTCTCCTCGTTCGGCATCAGCGGCACCAACGCCCACATCATCCTGGAGGCCGAACCGGCCCCGGCGGACGATCCGGCCCCGGCCGATCACCCGACCGACGGGACGACACCGCCCTGGCTGGTGTCCGGCCGGTCCGCCACCGCCCTCGCCGCGCAGGCGAGGCGACTGCACGACGCCCTGTCCGCACAGCCGGATGCGGCACCGACGGACGTCGCCAGATCCCTGCTGTCCCGAGCCGACTTCGAGCACCGCGCGGTGGTCATGGGCGCCGGCTACGACGACCTACTGGCCGGCCTTGCCGCACTGGCCACCGGCGAACCGGCCGCCGACCTGATCTCGGACACGACCAGCGAGGGGCGTACGGCGTTCTTGTTCACCGGGCAGGGCGCGCAACGAGCCGGTATGGGGAGGGAGCTGTACGAGGCCTTCCCGGCGTACGCCGACGCCTTCGACGCGGTCTGTGCCGAGCTGGACCTGAAGCACGAACTCCCCGTGCGGGACGTCGTGTTCGACGGCGACGGTCTTGACCGGACGGTGTGGGCCCAAGCCGGCCTGTTCGCCGTCGAGGTGGCGGTCTTCCGGCTGCTGGAGTCCTTCGGTGTGGTCCCCGACGTTCTGCTCGGCCACTCGATCGGGGAGATCGCCGCCGCTCACTGCGCGGGAATCCTCTCCCTCACCGATGCCTGCGAACTCGTCGCCGCACGCGGTCAGTTGATGCAGGCGCTCCCCGCCGGCGGCGCGATGCTCGCGGTCGAGGCGACCGAGGCCGAGATCCTCGACGCCGTGCGCGGCCGGTTGGACATCGCCGCGGTGAACGGTCCCTCGTCGCTCGTGGTCTCCGGTGCGGCCGAGGCGGTCGAGGAGTTCGCCGCGAAGTGGTCGGCGCAGGGCCGCAGGACCAGCCGGCTCACGGTGTCGCACGCCTTCCACTCGGCTCTGATGGAGCCGATGCTGGCCGAGTTCGCGAAGGTCGTGCAGTCGATGACCTTCGCCGAGCCCCGTACCCCCATGATCCCCGCGATGGCCGGCGCGGACCCGACCGCACCCGACTACTGGGTGCGCCAGGTCCGCGAGACCGTCCGATTCGCCGACGGGGTACGGCAGTTGGCCGAACAGGGCGTCACCCGCTTCGTGGAACTCGGCCCGGACGGCGTGCTGTGCGCGATGGCGCGCCAGTCCGGCGTGAGCGGCGTCTTCGCACCGGTCCTGCGGCGGGACCGCGACGAGGTGCGCACGGCATGGGCAGCACTTGGCCGGATATGGGCGGTGGGCGTCGACGTCGACTGGGCGGCGGTGATACCCGCACACGGCCGACGGATCGCCCTGCCCACGTACGCCTTCCAGCGCGATCGGTACTGGCCGGAGCAGGCAGCCGCGGTGCCGGCGCCGGCCGGGGGACCGGTCGAGTCCCGGTTCTGGGCGGCGGTGGAACGCGAGGACGTGACCGAGGTCGCGAGCGCCCTGCGGTTGGTCGCCCAACCGGAGGCGCTGGCGGAGGTTCTGCCGGCACTGTCGTCGTGGCGACGCCAGACACGGCAGAACGCGGCGGTGGACGGCTGGCGCTACCGGGTGGAGTGGACCCCGGCCGCGATACCGGACGCCACCCTGGACGGCACCTGGCTGCTGGTCACCGAGGCGGGCGACGAGAACGGCGTCGGCGTCGGCGTGGGCGACGCACTACGCGCGGCCGGCGCCCACGTCGTACCTCTGACGATCGACGCGACCCGCCCCGACCGGCAGGAGCTGGCCGCCCAACTCGGCGCGGCAGTGGTCGGCGACGTCAGCGGAGTCGTCCTCCCGGCGGGCCACCAGGCCGACCTGGCGGTGGCCCTCACACTCACCCAGGCCCTCGGCGACGCCGAGTGCACCGCCCCGCTGTGGATCCTGACCCGCGGCGCCGTCGCGGTCGACGCCACGGACCGGGTCACCCGGGCCGAACACGCGCGGCTGTGGGGCTTCGGACAGGCCGTGGCGCTGGAACACCCGCACCGCTGGGGCGGCCTGATCGATCTGCCCTCGGGCGGCGACCAGGACCTGACCCAGCTGGCCGCCGTACTGCGCGGTGACGCAGGGGAGGACCAACTCGCCCTGCGCGAGGGCCAGTTCCGCGCCCGCCGCCTCGTCAGGGCGGACCAACCGGAACCCGCCGCACCCTCCTGGACGCCGTCTCGACCAGGCACGGTACTGGTCACCGGCGGCACCGGCGCACTGGGCGCCTCGGTCGCGCGGTGGCTCGCCGAACGCGGGGTGGCGCATCTGCTGCTCGCCGGTCGCCGCGGTGCGCCGGCACCGGGAGCCGACGAGCTGCTCGCCGAACTGAAGGCCCTGGGCGCGGATGTCACGGTCGCCCGCTGTGACGTCGCCGACCGGGACGCGGTAGCCGAACTGCTCGCCGCCGTACCGGCCGATCGTCCCCTGCTCGGCGTCGTCCACGCCGCGGGCGTCGCCCAGTCCGGCCCGGTGGCGACCACCCCGCTCTCGGATATCACGCAGATCACTGAGGGCAAGGTGCTCGGCGCGGCCCATCTGGACCAGCTCACCAGGGACGCCGATCTGGAGCTGTTCGTGGTGTTCTCCTCCATCGCCGCCACCTGGGGCAGCGGCGGTCAGGCGCTCTACGCGGCCGGAAACGCGTATCTGGACGCGCTCGCCCAGCGCCGCGCGGACCACGGCCTCGCCGCCACCTCGGTGGCCTGGGGCCCGTGGGCCGGCGCCGGTATGGCGGCGTCCGGGGAGGCGGAGGAGTTCCTGCGTCGCCGCGGCCTGGCACCGCTTGACCCGGCGCTGGCGGTCGCCGCGCTGGCACAGGCGGTCGATGGCGGCGAGACGACGCTGACCGTCGCCGATGTGGACTGGACCCGGTTCACCCCGGCGTTCACCTCCGGCAGGCCGAGTCCGCTCCTGCGCGAACTGCCCGAGGCGACCCGCGCCGTAGCGCTGACCGAGACACCCACCGAGGATGAAGCCGACACCGGGCTACGGGCCCGACTCGCCACGCTGAGCACCGCCGAGCGACTGGCCGAACTGACGGAGCTGATCAGAGGTGCGCTGGTCGTCGTACTCCGCTACGCCGCGCACGAGCAGATCGACAGTAGCCGCCCCTTCCAGGACCTCGGCTTCGACTCCCTGACCGCCGTCGAGTTCCGGGACCTGTTGGCACGCGAGTGCGGTACGCCGCTCCCGTCGACGATCGTCTTCGACTACCCGACGCCGGCCGCCCTCGCCGACCATCTGCACGGCACGCTGCCCGGCGCCGATCCGGTCACCGACGTCGAGCCACTCATCGGGGCACTGGACACGCTGGAGGCGGCGATGGCCGACTCACCGCCGGACGGACTGTCCAAGGCACGGGTCACCGTCCGTTTGCAGGCCTTCCTCGACAAGTGGACCGCCGACCAACCGGACACCGCCGAGAGCACCGCGACCGACCGTATCCAGGCCGCCGACGACGACGAGCTGATCAACCTGATCCGCGACCAGCTCGGCGACGGAGCATCACCGGCGCCGGAACCAGGGGTGGCATAGGGGTACCGCCCACGATGAGGTGACAAATACGTTGCTCGAAATCGCTCCCCAAGGAAATTCGATGCCATTGAGGAGAGGAAACCGTATGAGCACCGTCGAACCGAATGTGATTCTCCGGGGCGGCGTCTCGCCCTATCTGGCGGATAATCAGCGGATTTGTTATGTGGAGGACACTGGCGACAGGCTGAAGCTGCTGCGGGGCAATCGCTACGAACACTTCGAGCCGACCACCGAGAACGAGATCCACGACGGCATGCAGCTTCGGGTGTTCGTCTGGGTGGGCGGTACCAAGCTCGCCGAGTGACACGGCTCGCGGCCGACGGATCTCCCCCTTACCTGTGGGGTAGGGGGGCCTAAGGGGTTAACACTCCGCAGCCGGACCGTAATCTTTAAAACTTGAATCAAGTAAGAGACGTGCGTCACGTCCTGCAGGGGGTGGATCACCCGGTGTCGAATGACCCCAAACGATGGAATGTAGTCCGATCGTCTCCTTCTGACGAACTCGTGCTGGCGGTCGACTGGCCGTCGGCCGGAAACCGCGGTCCGCAGTTCGAATATCTCGCATCCCTCTTGGGCGATCGTTACATCGTCTGGCGAACCTCAGCCGGAAGCGGTCACACGACCTGGGAGGCGACCGCCGAGGCATATGCCGGCCCGTGGGTCCAGGAAGTCTGCGACAGTTCGCTGAAAGTCCGTGCTGTTCTCGCCTACGGTGTGGGGGGCACGCTCGCGGCGGTGATGTCGGAGATGGTGGAGCAGCGGCAGGGAGACGCCCCCAGACTGCTGCTCATCGACCCGGAACTCGTCGATGCCGACCTCATCTACCAGGAATTCCTCGCCCTGCTTCCGGACGGGCCACTGCCCGTGACAGCCGAGAAGGAAGTGCAGCGGCTGAGAGAACGCGGGGGTGAACTGGCCGCGGAGTCAGGCGGCGACCCGGCTCCACTCGCCGCGCAGCTGTACGCACTCCTGGCCAGTGCCGACGGGCTCGGTGCCGAGGGCCGGACCACCGCGCGGGCGGAGGCCCGCCTGGCAACGCTCGCCCTCGCCGAACGCACGGACGTGACCCGAATATGGGGCAAGGGAACTGCCCTGAGCTCATCGAGCAGCAAGAGGGGCCTGAGCCGTACACGAGCCTCGCTTCTGCTCCCGGAAGCGGAACTCGTCGGAAGAGAACTCAATTTCGCTGTCGATCACTCGGAAATATTCAAGGACGAGACGGTGGCCCGCACCGTCTCGGAACTGATCAGCGCATGACTGCCCCCGCGCGACCGGAAAGAACCACAATGGAGACGCGACCAGTGGTGGGACATAGCCCTTTCGCTCGTCCTCGTGGCCGCGATCGACGTGCTCCACCTGGACAGCCCAGCGCCGCGAGGCGTACGCCAACGACCTGAATGCCGAACGCTCTCTGGTCACGCGACCGCCCGTACGAACCGGTCGAATGCCGACCAGGATCCGGCCGACTGACGGATGCCCGCTGTACGTACTCGGCGGACTGGGTGACCACGAAGCTGCGTTGGGAGCTGACGGTCGACGACCGGGAGTGCGAGGCGCTCAACGGCAGCGCCCAGGGGCGTGGATGCAGACCGGGAAGTGCGAGCCCGCCTCGTAGGCCGCCGCAGACGCGCGCCCCCGATTTCTTTCAGGAGATCGGGGGCGTTCCCGTGCCTCTAGCTGTGGTTGCTCTTCTCCAGCTCTTCGGCGTAGTTGTACGCAGCGCCGCTGCCCTGCTTGCCGGGCGAGAGTTTCACGATTGCCTTGTCCTTCTCGGGGTTGCCATACAGACCTCCGGGTCATACAGGCTCGGCAGAACGGCCAACGTACCCCTATCCCGCTGACTGAAGCACCAGGAGTCGGAGGCAGCGCGCCAGCGACGCTTTGAGAGCCTCACTGAGAGGCGTGGCCCGCGCTCACAGGCATAAGTGGAGTTCGCCGACGAGGTCCGGTCCTTCAGGAACGAACTCGCCCACCAACGAATAAGGGGGCCACCCTTTCAACGAGAAGCACCGCTTCGAACGTCGTCCGGACGCCTTCACCAAGGCGGCACGTACAGCGCTGGAGGATGAAGGCCACACCCGGGGGACCTAGTGCAACGGCAGCTCCGCAAGCACGACGGCGTACAGCGGCGAGTCCGGGAAGGGCTGACGCTCCCCGACCTTTCGGAAACCCCAGTCCTCGTACAGCGCCTGCAGGCGAGGATGCTTGACCTCCACCAGAAGTACGTCGAGGTCCTCGGGCTGCCGCTCCTCCAGGAGCGCACAGGAGGGCTTGGCCGCCAAGCCCTGCTTCCGCTTCTGCAGCCGGAGCCCCGTACGCGAAGCCCACGGCCTCGTCCTCGACCCCGTCGCACGCGGATCACTCAGGCGAAGTCCGCGTTACCGCCCCCGAGTTGTGGCTGGCGCAGGGTCTGGTGGTGCGCCGTGTGTTGGGGTCATCCGGCTGGGCCGCTGGTGAAAGAGCACGCCGATGGCCACCACGCTCACGGCGACGTGTTCTCTCCAAACGATCGTCCACGCGCCGCTGGCACTTGCTGTGCGACGTGCCGGTTGCTGGGGCTGTGGAAGGTCGTTATCGGAGATGCCGGATTTTCCTCCTGACCCGCCCTGTCGGCGGTGCTTCAGCCGCAGCAGCGAGGCGTGTGCCGGGCGGTTGGCGAACTCGCCATGGGGCTGAGGGACTGCTGCGTGAGTGGATGGCAGTCCTGATTCCGGCTGGCGGTGTCGTCCCCAGAGAGAATGGCTGGTCGGGGCGGGATCGTCCGTACCCAGTCGGGGCAGGGGCGTCGTGAGAGGTCCAGCAGGCCGGGCATGCCTTCTGTCCGTAACGCTTGTCATGCCGACGGCGAGTCGGTGTGTTCGATGAATACCGGACGTTCGGTGATCTGCACGGAGTCCTCGGCGTCCAGGGCCAACGCGGTGCCGTCGAGCTGGCGGACGATCGATGCCCCGGTGCCGGCGCGGACGGTCGCCGTAACCTGAGTCCGCCCACACGATGCGGGCCGTACGCGGCGCTCCTCGTGCGTCCGGGACGGTGAACCGGCACTCCCAGACGTTCTTCGGGAGCGAGACCTCTGGGCCGTGCCCGCAGGAGGTGACGTATGCGTGCGCGAGCCACTGCTGCAGCACCCCCACGAACAGGCCCGCCTTCGTCGGCGGTCGCCCCTCAGCCTGGAGCACGATCGGAATCTTCCCGTTGCCTCAGGCGTAGAAGTACAAGCGTTCCAGGCCGAAGTTCCGGGCGTACAGACCCGCGAGGTAGAAGCGGACGGCGTGGTCGGCTGCCTGTTCCGGCTCGAGTGGATCGTTCAGCGGCAGGGTCTGGGTGGTGCCGGTGTTCCACAGCGGGAGGTGGTAGCCGGCTTTGTGGAAGGTCTGCTCGACCTCCCGTACCGCTTCCAGGATGGTCTCCGGAGGGTCGGATACCCGGCGTTGGTAGAGCTTGACACCCGCCGCATCGCAGTACTGGTAGCCGCCCAGCGCGGCGAACTCCGTCAGAAACCTGTGCGCCCGCGCCGTCCACAGTTTTGTGACCGAGGGACAGACCGCCATCGCGTCCGGGTCTAGCTCCTCGATGATGCGGCTCGCTCTGCGGGGCATCTCGACGAGCGTCTTCACGCTGCCGTTGTAGTGGTGCTCGTGGTTGGCCATGACCCACAGCTCGTACGCGTCGATACGGGCGCCCGCGTGCCGTACGAGCGCCCGCACCAAGGCATCCCAGTTGGCCAGGTCATCCGGAGGAGCCGCCCGCGCACCCTCAGGGTAGGCGGCCTTCCGCGCGTCCGGGGCAGCCCAGGCGGGCGTGCCGCCGAAGACGAACAGCGAGGGCAGCCCCTGACGCTCGGCCCCGTCCAGCAGCCGGTCGAGGGTGGCCCAGTCGAACTCTCCGCGCCGGGGCTCCAGCTGGGACCAGCGGGTCTCGCTGTCCCACAGCCGCAGGGCGCCGACCCGGAAGGACGGCATGGCGCCGCTGTAGCTGTTCATCGTCACGCCGAAGAGCTCCGGGTCGACCGGTGCGGGCGGCCGCTCCCAGCTGGCTGCCGCGGCCAGTGCTGGCGCGGGATCCGCCCCAGTGGGCTTCGGTACGAGATCCGAACCGGTGCCGTGCGGTGTGCTTGCGACGGCCGTACTGAGGACGAACAGGGCCATGCCGATGATGAGGGCGATGCGGAACTGCGAGGCGCGGCGTGCTCGTACCGGGGGCGGGACGGCGGGAGCGGGGATTCGCTCCGGGGACACGGCAGCAGGGGGGGTGGTAGAGGGCGGGGGCCCAAGTGCGATAAGGGAGCCGGGCTCCGTTTGCCCCTCCCTCGTCACGGCCTCCCAGCGCCGCAGCAGCTCGTTCAGCTCCGCGCGATCGGCACCGCACTCCCTGGCGATCCGCAGGACGAGGTCGAATTCGCCCGGCACCCCCTTGCCGCTGCAGTACCGGTGGAGCGTCGAACTGCTGATAAAGACCCTGCGCCCCAGCTGCTGGTAGCTGAGCCCGCTGCGCTCCTTGAGACCGCGCAACGCGGCGGCCAGCTCCCGTTCCCCATCGAGCCCCGTCAAGCACCTCACCCCCGTGACGCCTCATACATGGCGCCCCAGGGTCCCAAGGGGCGTCCCATCCTGTCCAGATCATTCCTGGTCATGGGCGTATTGCGCGTCCCACGCCAGCACGGGACGCCGATCTTCTGGCGGTCGGGCGGATCAGATCGGCACAGTCGTCACCGCTGGGCCGACGGGAAGGTCGGTCCAGCCATCACCGCCTAAGACGGGGGAAACACATGACTGTCCGGAACACGGCCATGCGCCGTGCGACCACCGCGCGGATCACGCTGCCGGTGATCCTGGCGGCAATCGCGATCACGCTGACACCTACGCCGGCCTCGGCGGCAGAGGGCGGCGATCTGGAAAACCGCAGCAGCGTCGGCATGGAGTACGCGTCGTTCAGCGGAGCCGACCGAGTGCACCGCTGCCAGGTGTGGGACGACACCCTCACCGCACGCTGGGCCGACTCCGAGAACCTCGCGTGCAAGCAGACGGAACTGCCTCCGAGCCGGGAGGTCAAAGGCTCGTACGACGTCGACGGCTTCACGTTCGAGGACCGGCCCTACGTCGTGTCCTTGCAGATGCCCGATCTCTCATACCTCCAGGTGCAGGTGGGCAAGGGCGTCTGGACCAAGATCACGAACGCCGACCGAGCCATCTGCTCAGGTTCAGCAAAACCGCACTGCGTCGTCACGATCTTCTGATCCGGAAGGAAATCGACTATGAATCTGCGAAAGAAGACCGCTGGCCTGCTGGCCACCGGTGTTGTGCTCGCGGGCGCCGCGCTCACCTCCGCCATACCCGCCCAGGCCGCCGCCAGTGCGGAGGCAGCCATTAACGCCGTTGAGCCCACGCTCTACACCGATGCCGACGTCCCTGTCGGGATCAAATGGGTCAGCCGGTACTCCCAGACCCCCTGCTCGTCGGGCCAGCTCTGCCTATCCGTGAAGGATCCCACCAAGGGCGCGGACAAGTACTGGAAGGTGTACCAGCTCTCCGCCTGCAACGTGATCTACAAGATCTACAACTGGGAGGGCGGCGGCTTCTGGCTGAACAAGCAGACCGACGGTGCTTACGGCACCTTCTACGCCGGCGACAACGGGAACGGCGCTTCCAACCACACCGCCCCTTCCCCGCCTACCAGCAGCGGCGAGTACGGCTGGACCCCCATCAACAGCGTGAGGGCCTGCAAAGACTAAGGGTCGGCAAGGAACGCTCATAGCGGGTCAGCGCGTACTCATCTGCGGGCGTGTGACGTTCCCGAGGCTCGGCAGGACCTACTGCAGTGGACTGACGAGAATGTGGATCGCGGCGTTCGCCTGGGTCATTGCTCATGCGGATGACCGGCCGCCATCCACGGCATGTCGGAGAGCACCAAGTCCGCCCGCGTCGCCGGTCGGTGCGGGGCAGCCGTTTCGCGCCGCCCCGCACCTGGCACACCCGCAGGGCTACGTGCTGGGCGCCATTCCATTAGGAGCCCACGTCCCTGCGCCTCGGGGATGAGCACCATGTCGATGCCGCCCTCGGTCGCATCAGCGTGCCAGTACTAGACGTAGCCCACCGCCGTGCCCTGGGCGAGCACCAGGGAGGGCCCCACGTGCGGGCGGCGCCGCCCTGCATACTTCACGGCGACCTGCTGCCGTGACAGCGGCCCCGCCCCAGTTCTTGACGGAGTCGGGATCGGGAAACCATGACGTCAGCAATTCAAGATCGTCATGACCACGGCCTGGCACGGGACGGTCTACGCAGGAGTCGCGAGGCATGGCGGAGTACTTCTGACATCTGACCCAGGTGAACGAGTACGGCGGTCTGGACCAGGATCTGACGGTGTATGAAGCCGCCGGATGACACGACCAGCTTCGAAAGGCATCGTCGGGCCCGATTGCCGACCTGGTCGGCCCGCTCGGGGATCGCGTGCGGTTGCACCGGCAGCGGAGCCACGCGCGGATCGCCTTCATGGCCAAGGCCAGCTACCCCACGGCACTCACCCGCGCTGCGCCACGTTCGCCGCGGTCATCATGCCCAACCAGTCCCAGAATTGAGGCCGAGAAGGCGCTGTGGTCGATGCCGGATGACGTGCACGAGGAGGTGCTCGCGCTGATCGACGAGGTGGTCGACGAGCGGCGAGCATGGCGTCGGGCCAACGGCGGTGGCTGACGCCGTGTGTCGTGGACGGTGCTGGTTCGTGTACGCGGTGATCGGGTTTGCTGCTGGTGCTCGACGCGGGCCGAGTCGGATGACGAGCCGCCCTGTTGCGAAGCGAGTTGCTTCGGAGACCGGTGGGTGGGAGGGCGAGGCGCAGTACACGTGCTTGACCGAGCACAACGGCGCGTAAGGCGGTCGGTGTTCTCGCGGGTCCAGCCCCGCAACCAGACGTAACGACGCCGTCCGCCTGGTTCCCCATGGCGGACAGCTCGTGTCGGGTCGGTCTGCGGCTCCATTGCCGTGGGCTTTGGTGTGGCGACTGGCGGTGCGGGACTGGCAACAGGAGCAGCGTGCGGTGCGGCGGCTTCCTTCGGTAGTTACGCCGCCAGTGATTTCGTCGAGAGACGGTTCTAGGAGGATCCGATGACAGGGCCGCTTGTTTTCGCAGTGCTTGGCGTCCTGGCTATATTGGTCGGGGTCTACGCCGCACGCGGCCAGCAGAGGATGCTGTCCGCCAGGGTCGGCGAGAACAACGCAAAACTAGCCAGAAACAACACCCGAATCCTCTTCATGGGACTCGGTGTTGTATTTCTCATCGTTGCCCTGCTGGGCCTCATCGGCGAGCTGACACGCTAGTTCCGGCTCTGATGACCCGTTAGCACAGCTGAAGCCCCCAGGGTGAAGCCCCTGGGGGCTGCCTGCGGGCCCGTGGCAAGTGTTGACCGTGTGGAACCCGGAGAAGTGAATTCGGTGAAGAGGACGAATCATCTTCATGAGACTGGAGAAGAACTTGGCGAACTCTAATCGTGGCTATACCGTCTGGTGGGTGGTCGTCATCGTCGTAGGAATCGTCGTAGGTATCGCATTGGCAACTTGACATAACTCGTTGTCCATTGCGGTGCGCAGCCCCGCAGGCGGTCGCGAGCGCTCGTCGTGCAGTGCGGTGGTCGGTATCGACCACCGCTGGTCACCGGATGTGGGTTCTTCTTGAGGCCGACGCAAGCCCTGTCCGGGGCGACGGCACACACCAACCCCGCAGCGACTCCAAAGGGCTGATCGGCGTCCGGGAGGGGACCAACGCAGTATCGCTCGATCTGGTGGTTCGCTTCCTGGACCATCTCGGTTATGGACCAGCGCTCATGGCCTCGCCACACGTCGTTGATGAGTTGGAAGGCAGCCGAGTGGCAAGGCTTCGGCGTAGTCGGGTGGCGTCCATATGTGACTGAGTGAGGTCGACTTCGGCAAGATCGAAAACCATCGCGTCGCACCAAGGCGCGGGAGGGGGCGGCGGCATCCCGCCTTGGTGCGAAACCGCCGTCCGTCCTCCGGCCCAGCCCTTGCTTGATCTATCGAGATTCGATAGATTCCCATCGTAGCTCGATGGAGGGATGGGTCATGGGAAAGCTGACAGTGCGTGCGCTGCGCGTTGTGCTCGTGGTGGTGCTCGTCGGCACCGTGTCCGTGCAGGCAGGGATGGTGTGGGCGTTGGTCAGTGGGAGTGATCCGGAGGACGGGTCGCTCCCACTGACCGCGTTTCGCGTGATCACGATCTTGGGAATGGTGTCGGTCCAGGTCGCTCTGGTCTGTGTATGGCGGCTGGTGACGATGGTGCGGCGCGGAACCGTGTTCTCCCACGTTGCCTTCCGGTACGTGGACGGCATCATCGGCGCGATCGTGGCGATTGCCCTCTTGTGGTTCACGGTCACGGTCATCAATGCGCCGGGCCAGCGGGACGACCCGGGCGTCAGCGTCATCATGGGCGGGATTGGCGTGGCCATCCTGGGGGTCGCGCTCATCGTGCTCGTGCTGCGGATGCTGCTCGCCCAGGCCGTCGCGCGCGAGGTCGAAGCGGCGCAGATGCAGGCCGAGCTGGACGAGGTGATCTGATGCCGATCGCCGTCGACATCGACGTGATGCTGGCCAGGCGGAAGATGTCCGTGGGCGAGCTCGCGGACCGCGTAGGGATCACGCCCGCCAACCTGGCGGTACTCAAGAACGGCCGCGCCAAGGCGGTGCGCTTTGCGACCCTCGCCGCGCTCTGCGAGGTGCTCAAGTGCCAGCCAGGCGACCTGCTTCGTTGGGAGGCCGAGGACACCGCGGGCGAATGAACCGTGCCTGCCGACACGTCATCGCCGATCCCGCTCCCCTTTGATGACCAACTCCGCGAGCATTCTGGGGCCGTACTCGGCGAGATCCCGGGCGTGCTGGAGCATCTGGCTGAGGTGCCCGACCCGCGCGATCCGCGCGGCGTACGGCATGCTCTGGTCGTGATGCTTGCGTGACCGCGTGCGCGGTTCTGGCCGGAGCGACCTCCCTGCTGGCGGTGGGTGAGTGGATCACCGACGCCCCGCTGGCCGTCCTGGAGCGTCTTGGCGTACGGCCCGATCCGCTGTCCCCGAAACGGGTCTGCCGGCGGAGGCGACGGTGCGTCGGCTGCTGGGCCGCATCGACGGCGACGCCGTTGGACCGGGCGGTGGGCCCCTGGCTGGCCGACCGGCGCGCTGGGGCCGACGGTCGGCTGCACGCAGTGGCGGCCGACGGTGACCCTGCGCGCAGCGGCCAGGGCTACGGGCCGCAAGATTCATCTACTCGCCGCCTGCGACCACCTCTCCGGCCTGGTCCTGGCCCAACTCAACACTGGCGAGAAGACCGACGAGATCACCTGCTTCCAGCCTCTGTTGGAGACCGTCGCTGATCTGGCGGGCGTGGTCGTGACCAGCGACGCCAGGCACCCCCAGCGCGAGCACGCCAGCTACCTGCTCGGCCGAGGTGCGAAGTACATCGTGATCGCGAAAGGGAACCACAACAAGCTCCATGAGCAGCTCAAGTCCCTTCCCTGCAAGCGGATCCCGCTGCAGGGCCGCACCCGCGACACAGGCCACGGTCGCGGCGAGATCCACCGCATCAAGGTGTGCACGGCGAACAGCCTGTTCTTTCCCGGCGCCCGCCAGGCCATCAAGCTCAAACGCCGCCGAATGGACCGCAAGACCGGCAAGGTCAGCATCAAGACCGTCTACGCGGTTACCAGCCTCACCGCGGAACAGGCCACACCCGCCGAGCTCGCTCGGCTGATCCGCAGCCACTGGAAGATCGAAGCTCTGCACCACGTCCGAGACGTGAGGTTCGCCGAGGACGCCTCCCACCTGCGAACCGGCTCCGCGCCCCGCGCCATTGCGACCTGGCGCAACCTCGCCATCGGCGCCCTTCGCCTCGCCGGGACGAGCATCCTCGCTGCCGGTCTCCGGCACAACGCCCGCGACGCCAGCCGACCTCTCACCCGCCTCGGAGTCACATGATCACGAAACGGACGTAACGCGACTATGCCGAAGCCCTGCCCCCTACTAGGCGTCGCTTCTCTTGGCGTGATCGTTCGTTGAACGGTGCATGACTGATCCGGTTGAGCATTTGGTTCCGGACGAGTTGTGGGTGCGGTTTTGGCGGGTGGTGCCGCCGACGGAGGTGCTACGTCCGCAGGGTGGCGGCCCGCGGCGGGCCGGTGACCGCGAGCCCCTGGCCGTGATCCTCTTCGTGGCCACCTCGGACCGAACACTGGCGGCAGCTCCCACCAGTTCGGTCCGAGCCGGCAGACGGTCTACCGACGGTTCGCTCAATGGAGCCGGGCCCGCGTCTGGGCAAGGCTCCACCGCATCGTCCTTGACGAACTCGGCGCTCGCGGCGAGCTCGACTGGTCGCGGTGCGCGATCGACGCTGTCAATCTCCGGGCAGCGAAAGGGGGCCACTGACCGGACCGAATCGGACCGACCGCGGCAAGCTGGGATCGAAAACCACCTGATCACGGACCGGAACGGATTCCCACTGTCGCTGGACATCTCGGCTGCCAACATGCACGACAGCCAGGGCCTTCAGCCGCTCGTGCGGGGCATCCCGCCCATTCGCTCTCCACGCGGACCCCGCCGCCGCCCGGCGAAGCTGCACGCCGACAAGGGCTACGACTACGACCACCTGCGCCGATGGCTCCGCAAGCGCGGCATCCGCCACCGCATCGCCCGCAAGGGGATCGAGTCCTCGCAGCGGCTCGGCCGCCACCGGTGGGTTGTTGAGAGGACCGTGTCCTGGCTCGCCGGCTGCCGCCGACTCCACCGCCGCTACGAACGCAAGGCAGAACACTTCTCGCCTTCACCGGCGTAGCCGCAACTCTCATCTGCCACCGCCGACTCGTCCGTAGGGACGGGCAGGAACAGTCAGTCTGAGGCTCCGACACTGCTGACCCAGACATCGAAGGGCCTGATATCCGGCTCGGTCTTGGTCTGCTCCGAGAGGCTCTGCGCGTCGTCCAGGTCCGACCAGGTGATGGTGCCTGGCTCGCTGTCGGCCAGAAAGCCCTCGACGATCGGACCGAGGTCGTCGGAAGCCACATAGGCACCGCTGAACGGCAACGCATCCGGGGGCACAGAACCGGTCGAGCACCGGAGCTGTGCTGCCTGTTTGTCGTGCCACACGTAGAACGTCGCCACCCCGGAGAAGCTCAGATCGCGAATGCGTTCCCGGATGGCGGCAGCAGTCCGCTCAAAGGCGGCCACCACCTCGGCGACGGCCAACGAACTCCTGTCCTCGTCAGTCGCACCCAGCGACCAGGTGTTGGTCTCCCATTCCACCCGCCGGTCAGCCGGCTCCAGTACCAGAGGCTCGTCCGCCACCTCAGCGATCCACGTCAACAGCACCACAGCAGTATCCCTGCACAGCTCGACCTGGAACCACCAAAAGAAGCGACGTCTAAAAGCCAGACAACACGCGGCGGCGAGGACGATGCACTTGGCAGACAACCATCCCCGGAGCGTCGGTGTGATTCAACAAGCCGGACACACCCAGATCGCCAGACTCCGGCTCGCCCGGATAGGTGTCGCCGACCGCCGCAGTCAGTTGCGCCGCAACGCAGGAGCCGACGGAAGGCTGCTTTCCTGCTGGTTTTCCTACCGGCGCTTGGTTGTGCGGCGCCAGCCGAACGGGCCTGGCAGGTCCATCGACGTGGTGCGCCGGCCGGTGCTGCTGTGGGTGCGGCGAGGGCCGTGACTGCCGCCGCCTGTGGTGAGGGACCACGAGCGCTTGTTGATGTTCAGCCGTACCCCGGGAAGTATCCTGAAACTCTTGCGGAACGTGAGTGGCATGAAGTCCTCCTGTGTCCGTCACCGGGTACCCGCTCCGGGCACTTTCGACCCGACGCGTGAGGCATGACTTCGCGCAGAGCAGATGATTGATCAACTCGCGGCCCGCTACGGGAGGGACCTTTTCGGCGGGCCCATGGCCTGGACCACGTTCTGCCCAAGCAGCCAGGTGTCGTCGGCTTCCATCACTGGGCCGGTGTGCCCGCCAGTCTGGCGCGACAGCGCGACCCATTCCCGGACGGGAACGATCGGGCCAACCGCGTTGTACGTTCCGGTCGTTCCCTTCTCCGCACAGTCCAGCAGCCAGTCGCTCGCGTTGTGGGTGGCCGACCCGAACTGGGCTGGCATCAGCGCTCGCAGCGGCGCTGCGGCAAGCGCGGCAGGTCTGCGACGCCGGCCTGGGGGCTCAGATGCTGGCGGAAACTCTGCGTTGGGAGCGGGAGCAGGGCCTTCACCGGCCCCGCCGGGCCGGCCTCACCAGTGAGGGCGAGCGCGAGCTGCTGAAAGCACTGCGGCGGCGGGTCTCTCATGCCGCGAGATCCATCAGCGCCTCGTAGCGCACAGTCCAGCTCGTCGATGCACAAGAGATCGACGCTGTCGCACCGCTACTGCCCCCGGCCGCTGCACACCTTTTCGTGGCTACGCTGCCCCTGTCCCACCCCCACTGATTCGGAACGGTCTTCGTGCCTCCTTCTCTCGAACTCTGGTTGCTCCCAACGGGCTTCATGCTGCTCGGCGCTATCACGAGCGCGCTTGCGTGTCGTGCCCTGCTCCGGGACCGGAGACTGCGCCGGAAGGGCGCGAGGGCGCAGGGGGTGGTGACCCGCCTGCACCCCACCAGGCTGAGTTCCAACCGCTCGAACTCCCCGACCACCGTGTACTACCCGGTCATCGCCTGGACCACGGCCGACGGCTGCACCATGGAAACCGAAGGACACGTAGCCCGCGCGCTCCACCACAACGCGCCACCCGGCAGCCCCGTCACGGTTTACTACGACCCGGCAAACCCCTCCCGCTGGACGCTCCCGTCCGCGGGCACCCGCATCTACTTGCTCGTCGGCGCAGGAGGGGCGGCCTTTGTGCTGATTGGGATAGGAATCGCACTGGCAATGCTGTTCTGGGGATCTTCATTTGAGAAGTGTGAGTGGGGTACGAGCGACTACAGCACCTCGTGCCCCTAGGGACCGACTGGCGCGGGCTGCATAAGGGAACCAGCCCTCCACCTAGAGGGCTTCAGTAGCAGGTTGACGTCGCGTCGGTCTAAGACCACTGACTCACGCCCTCGTGAGCACCGCCTATTCGCGCCAGTGCGCGACTCTGCATCTCGTGCCGACCTCCCAACCCAACTCGCTTACGTAGCCACCCAGCGGATGGTGTCGAAGGATGCGCCAACTGGCTCGTATTCGTTGAGCTTCGCCGTGATGCCCCCATGGCTGATGAGGTTCGCTGGACGGGATCGCCCGGCTGAAGCTCGCTGAGCTCGAACACTGCGGCCACCCTCCGCAACCGCTCCCCAAGATCTGTGCCAGAGCCCGATACTCGTGGACATAGCCAAGCAAAGGCGTAAGCGAGGTCCGAGCATCGCGCCCTACGCGCACGGGACGCCAAAGCCTGGTGGGCGGATATGCAGTGAAGGGAAGCATCGCCGGCACCGCGGACCGCGACCTTGCTTGCTCTCTCACCTGATGTCCGCGGGGCGGGGTGGCTGACACCGGCGCCGCGCCTTCGTAGTGCGCTTCGCACGGCTCGTGAGCGCCCCCTGGTGCCGCATGGGCAGGCTGCCGCTCAACGCAGGGTGCGCACGAAGACATCTCCGATCAGGTTGTTGTCGTCGGGCACCAGGCCGGGGTAGTAGGAGTCGAAGACTGCCGTCGACTCGTCCGCGCTCAGCGCCGCACGGCCCACGGTGACTGGCTCGCCGTCCTGACCGGGTGAGAGCAACTCCTCGTGACCGGTGCGCACCTCGCGCAGGATCAGACCCAGGGAGGCGTGGTTCGCGTCGGCGGTGTTGAGGAGCAGCTTCGAGCCGTCCGCCGACAGGTCCGACATCAAGGTGACATCGGTGGGGGAGTGGCCGTCGTAGCGCTGAAGTGTGCCGGTGCGCAGATCGCGGACGAAGGCGTTCCAGGACGTGCTGGTGTCCCCGTTGGGGTCGGTGCCAGGGACCAGGTTCGTCGCCACCGAGTTGAATCCGACCTTGGAGCCGTCGGCGCTGAGCACCGGCGTCTGCGCCGACCTGTCGGCCGGTGCCCCGTCATGGGTGACATCGGCCTGCACGGTCTTCCCGGTCACGCGGTCGTACACCAGGATGTCCGCCGTGTCGTCGTCGGACGGCCCCGAATAGCCGACCTGATAGGCCACCTTGCGGCCGTCGGCACTCAGGGAGATGTCCTGGCAGCCACGGATCGTGGACGGTCCCGCCCGCCACAGCCGCTGACTCCCGCGGTCCAGGAGCATGACCCGGCAGTGGGTCACCCCGTCCTCGTCGGCGGCTGTCCTGGCCACGAAGGCGAGGTAGCGTCCGTTAGCGCTGAGCGGGGCCGGTCCGTAGTACGCGCGATAGCCTTTTGGGAGTGCGGGAGCGACGGGTTCGGTGCGCCCGGTGCGCAGATCCATCACGTGCACGGAGTACTTCTGGCTCGTGGCGGAGTAGGAGGTGAACGTCTGGACCACTTCGAACGCGACGCCGGGCCTCGACATCGGCTGCGTGGAACAGGGGCGCGGCTGCGGCGCCGGGCCGGTGAGCAGCACGGTCTGTGGCGGGCGCGGAGCGCCTGAGCGGCGCATATCGTCGGCGTATCGAAAAGCGGATACGCCCCGGCAACACAGGGCCGACTTGACTGGCGTCATGTCCTACCGCGAACCAGCACCCCTGTCCCTCCCTGTGACGCTGACCGTCGCGCCGATCAGCGACGCCGAGCACCTGGCCTTCGTGCGGGCGCGGCGGTCGGTGAACTTTGTGCAGACCCCGGCGTGGGGGCGGGTGAAGACGGAGTGGCACAGTGAGTCGCTCGGATGGTTCGACGGCGGGCGGCTTGTGGGGGCGGGGCTTGTCCTTCACCGGCCGGTGCCGGGGCTGTCGCGGTTCACGCTTGCGTATCTGCCGTGGGGTCCTGACATCGACTGGTCCGGGAACATCGGTGCGTGGCTCGACCCGCTGGCGGCATATCTCAAGGCCCGCGGCGCGTTCGCGATCCGGCTGTGCCCGCCGGTGCGGACGCACACCTGGGATGCGGCGCAGGTCAAGGACGGCGTGGCCGATCCGGGGGTGCGGCGGCTCACCAGACTCCCCGACGGGCACGTCGATCCGATCGGTGCCGAGGTGAGCCGACGGCTCCGGGCGGCCGGCTGGCTGCCGCAGAGCCCTAAGGACGGGTTCGGGGCCGGGCAGCCGCAGTTCACGTACGAGGTGCCGCTGGCGGGAAGGTCCGAGGACGACGTCCTGAAGGCCATGAACCAGCAGTGGCGCCGCAACATCAAGAAGGCCGCGAAGGCGGGGGTCGAGGTCACGGTCGGTGGCGCGTCGGACCTCGCGGCGTTCCACGAGCTCTACGTGCACACCGCCGCGCGCGACGGATTCACGCCGCGGCCGTCGGCGTACTTCGAGACGATGTTCGCGGAGTTGAGCGCCGAGGATCCCGGGCGGATCGCGCTCTATCTGGCACGCCACGAGGGCGAGTTGGTGGCCGCCACGGTCCTGGTGAGGGTCGGCGCGCACGCCTGGTACGTGTACGGCGCCTCGTCGACGGCCAAGCATGAGGTGCGGGGTTCCAACGCGTGCCAGTGGGCGATGATCCGTGACGCCTTGGCGGCTGGCTGCGACGTGTACGACCTGCGGGGCATCACGCCGACGCTCGACACCGCCGATCCGCATGTGGGCCTGATCCGTTTCAAGGTCGGCACCGGGGGGCGGGCGGTGCGGTACGTCGGGGAGTGGGATCTGCCGCTGCGACCGCTGGTCTACCGCGCCTTCGACCTGTACATGCGGCGGCGCGGGCGCTGAGCCCGCGCCGGGCGCTCACCCGAGTGCGGCGGCCACCTCGTCGAGGCGGGCGCCGCGCGACGCCTTGACGAGGACGACGTCGCCGCCGGTGAGGATCTCCCGCAGCCAGGCGACGGCCGCTTGGTTGTCGGCGAACGGGACCGCCCGCTCCCTCGCGGCGTCGGCGACGGGGCGGGCTGCGTTGCCGACGACGGCCACCAGGTCGGCGCGCGCGGCCGCGTATGCGCCCACCGCTCGGTGTTCGGCCTCGCTGGCGGCGCCGAGTTCGAGCATCGTGCCGAGCACGGCGATACGGCGGCGGCCTGCGATGGCGGCAAGCGTGTCCAGGGCGGCTCGGGTGGAGTCGGGGTTGGCGTTGTAGGAGTCGTTGAGCAGGGTCGCGCCGCAGGCCAGGGTGCGGGGCTCCATGCGCCACCTGGCCGGTGAGGCGGTGCTGAGGGCCACCGCAGAGGTGACCAGGCGGATGCCGGCTGCAAGTCCCGCCGTGGCGGCGGCCGCCGCGTTGAGTGCCTGGTGGGCGCCCACGAGCGGCAGCGCGACACGGGCCGAGGCGCCGGAGGTGCGCAGCGTGAAGGCCGCCCGGCCCAGGCGGTCGAGGACCAGGTCCTGGACGCGCACGTCGGCGTGTTCGGCGCGGCCGAAGGTCAGGACCGGCCCGTCGGTCAGCGCGCGCATCGCGGCGACACGGGGGTCGTCGGCGTTGAGGATGGCGGTGCCGCCGGGTGCGAGGCCGCGCACGAGTTCGCCCTTGGTCCGTGCGATGGCCGCGCGCGAGCCGAACTCCCCGATGTGGGCCTGGCCGACGTTGAGCACGACCGCGATGTCGGGTGCGACCAGGCCGGTGAGGTGGGCGATGTCGCCGAGGTGGCGGGCGCCCATTTCAAGGGCGAGGAAGCGGGTGTGCGCGTCGGCGCGCAGCATGGTCAGGGGCACGCCGAGTTCGTTGTTGTACGAACCGTGTGTGGCGACGGTCGGCCCGGCGCCCGAAAGGACCACGTTCAGCAGGTCCTTGGTGCTGGTCTTGCCCTGCGAGCCCGTCAGCGCGACGACGGTCAGCCGCTCGCGCAGCCGGGCCACGGTGTGGGCGGCGAGTGTCTGCAGTGCGGCCGGTACGTCGTCGACGACGACGGTGGGGAGCGTTGTCGGCCGCGAGCCGAGCACGGCGGTCGCACGGGTGCGGCCGGCGTAGTCGTGGCCGTCGACGCGCTCACCGGCCATGGCGACGAAAAGACCGCCCGGTTCGCCGTGCCGGCTGTCGAGTACGGCCGGGGCACTTACGGTGACGGTCGCGTCACCGGTGACCCGGCCGTCGACGAGCGTGGCGATCTCGGCGAGGGAGAGGGGGTGCGGGGCGCGGGATGGCTGGCTCTGAGTCATGGCTCCAGTGAAGGCGGCGGGGTGTTGCCGGCGCGTATGCGGATTTCGATACGCAGGCGATACGTGGTGGGCTCTGCTGGGGTGCTCGCCCTCGCCGCTCGGCGTCCGGGCACGGGCTGAGGCTCCGGCCGGACCGCCGGAGCCTCGCCGTGTTTCATCCCAGACTCACCTGTGTGATGGGAAAGTTGAAATAGGTGTCCGGGTAGGGCTCGTCCTTGAGCGTGTAATGCCACCATTCGCAGGCGTAGGAGCTGAATCCGCTGGTCTCCATGATGGAGCGAAGACGCCTGCGGTTCTCCGCCTCGGCCCGCGAGATTCCTTCCGCTCCGTGGTGCGAGACCGAGTCCATCAGATCGTGGTCGCCACCCATGGCGGCGAGGTCGCCGCTTTCCAGGTGGTACAGCGTCAGGTCGACGGTACTGCCGCGGCTGTGGCCCGACTTGGCGGCCACATATCCGTTCTCGAACATCTCGGGCCGGTCGATATTGGGGTAGTGGCGGTGCTTGGTACGGCCGTCCTCCGGCTGCTCCGACCAGCGCAGGAAGGAGTCCACGGCGCGTTGCGGGCGGTAGCCGTCCCAGAGGAACAGGCCGAATCCGTGGGCGGCCGCCTCTTCTCGTGCGATCTGTAATGCCGCGCACAGGGCCCTGGTGCCGACTATGCGATTGGCCAGGTATCCGTCGACCGGTTTTCCGGTGAAGTTGTCCCAGGTGGCGTACTTGGCGTCCCAGCGGACCCCGGCCATGAAGTCGTCTATGAAGACGAAGTCGTTACGCATCGGCCGGCTCCGTCGGGGTCAGGGGCCGGTGCAGTGCCACGGCCACCAGTCGGTCGATCACTTCGGACAGCGGAACCCCGGCGGCGGCCATCATCCTCGGATAACGGCTGTACGAGGTCATGCCGGGGAAGGTGTTGACCTCGTTGAGGACGACCTGTCCGTCGTCCCTGAGGAACAGGTCCACGCGGGCGAGTCCGCTGCAGCCCAGGGCGCGGTAGACGGCCTTCGCCACTTCCTGGACGCGTGCCCGGGATTCAGCCGGAATGTCGGCGGGGACGATCGGCGTCGAATTGTCGGAGCCGGTCTCGGGTTCGTCCTCCTGGTGGATCCGGAAGAATCCGTGGGACAGGGCGATGCGGTCGACTTCTCCCGCGGTCAGGCCCGTTCCGCCGCCCAGGATGGCGCAACCAACCTCGCTGCCGACGACCGCCTCCTCGACCAGGACTTTCGTGTCGTACCGCCGGGCGACGTCCAGCGCGGCCGGCAGTTCTTCCGCATTCGCCACCTTGCTGACCCCGAAGGACGATCCCGAGCGGGCCGGCTTCACGAAGACGGGATAGGTGAGCCGGTCGGCGTCGATGTCCTCGCCCGCCGCGACCGTCCGGAAATTCGGTGTGGCGATTCCGGCGCCGGCGGCGACGACATAGGCGAGGGACTTGTCCATGCCCAGCGCGGAACTCTGGACGTCGCAGCCCACGTACGGGATTCCGGACAGCTCGAGCAGGCCCTGGATCGCGCCGTCCTCCCCGAGCTTGCCGTGCAGGACGGGCACCACGACATCCAGGCCGATCGTCTCGTACTTCCCCTGATCGAGGACGAGCAGTCCGCGCACGCCGCGGTCCGGGGACAGCGCGGCGGGCCGGTATGCGCCGCTCTCCCAGTCCGTGGCGGGGCCCTCGCAGAGTTTCCAGGCGCCGTTGCGCGTGATCCCGATGAAGTACGGCTCGTATTTGTCCGGGTCGAGGTTTCGCGCGATCTCCTGCGCGGACTTGATGGAGATGGGGTGTTCCTCCGAGCAGCCTCCGAAGAGGATTCCGACCTGAAGCTTGGCCTTAGGCATGCTGATTCCTGCTTTCGAATTCCAGGCAGTTGGTGATCGAGTTCTCGACCGTGTCGCTCAGGGCACGGTCCGTGTAATACGCGGTGTGCGGACTGATGAACGCGTTCGGCATTTCCTGCAGCCGCAGCAGTGGCTTGCTGTCGATGGGTGCGTTCCGCCGGTCGGCGTAGAACACGCCTTCCTCGCCCTCGACGACGTCGAGGGCGACACCACCCAGGCGCCCGTCCTCCAGTGCCGCGACCAGCGCGGTGGTGTCGATGAGGGCGCCGCGCCCGGTGTTGACCACGAACGCGCCGGGTTTCATCCGCTGGATGCGTTCATGGTCGAGGAGGTGGTGCGTCTCGGCGTTGAGCGGCGCATGGAGCGTGACGACGTCGCTCGACCTCAGCAATTCATCGAGCGACACCTCGTCGCCGGGGTCACCGGATTCACCGGCACGATTTCCATACGCCAATATCCGGCATCCGAAGGCGCGGAGCCTTTCCATGACGGCCGTGCCGATGCGCCCCGTTCCGACCACGCCGACGGTCAGGTAGCGCAGATCTTTCCCCCGTACGTCGTGCAGCCGGTAGTCGTGCACATCCGCGCGGCGGACAGTGGACTTGGCGTGGCGCACCGCCATCAGCAGCATCATCACCGTGTAGTCGGCGACACTGTCGGGGGAATAGCAGACGTTCCCGACGGAGATGCCGACGCGGCCCGCATAATCCACGTCGATGTGGTCGTACCCGATGCTTCTTGTGGAGATGTAGGAGACGCCGACTCGACTCAGCGCACGCATTATCGACGGGGTGATCCGGGTCTTGTGTCCGACGCTGATGCACCGGTTTCCGGATGCGAGGTGGGCGTTGTCCTCCGACACCGCGGATTCTGTGGTTGTCGGCGTCACTCCGAATCGGGGCGCCAGCTCCCGGAATCGTGCGGCTTCGTCCCGCCCGCATCCGAAAGCGGTGATTCCCACTGGTTCGCTGTAGGTCATGCCTCCATTCAAGGAAACGGGGTGTTGCCGGCGCGTATGCAGTTTTCGATACGCCGCCGATACGTTGTCGTCCCGCTTGCCAGCGCGCGGTGTTGGCCGAGCAGGCCACCGTCCGGTCGCGGTGGCTGTTCGCGGTGGACGGCGCCGCCCCGGCAAGCTGGACCAGGTCGGCGGCCGTCCAGGCGCGGCCGTCGAGCCGGTCTAGGCACATGGCGGGGCTGGTGCGATCCCTCGGCAGGGCGCCCAAGGAGGCTAGGTCGGGCTCTTCGTGAAGGTGTCGGTGCTGGTCACCCGGCCAGAATCGGCGGGCGACGCTTCGCCCCTGACCGAAGGGCTCTGACCGCAGTGTCCTGGCCCATGACGGCCGAAACCCACCGTGCGATCCGGCCGAGCATCCTGTACTTCGGCATGCCCGACGCCCTGTTGACCGCCGAGAACGACGACGAAGCCGCCAACATCGCCCCGATCTCCTCCGCTTGGGTCCTGGGCCAGAAGGTGGTCCTTGGCCTCGGCTATGCGAGCCAGACGGAGCGCAACCTCGCCGTGCGCCCCGAGATGGTGCTCAACGTCGCCTGCCGGACCTCTGGGAACAGGTGGAGTGCCGCGCCCCGCTCACCGGGGTCGATCCGGTGCCGGAGAGTAGGCGCGCGGTGTACCGGCACGAACCCGACAAGTTCGCGCCGCAAGCTTCACCCCCGCCGACGTCGATCTCGTGCCCCCGCCACGCGTCGCTGAGTGCGTCCTACAGCTGGAGGCGCGCGCCTGCGCGCTACGCCGGGTGGGGAGGGCGGTTTCTTCAGTGTCAAGGGTGTGGCCTTGTTCACGAGTTCCGGTTCTGGCTCACTTTCCGTGAATCATCACGCGGTGACGTATGTCGGGCGGGCGGGGCCTCGGAAAGCTGCCTGAAATTGATTCGTCCCCAGTGCGGTGTGGCTGACAGTTCGGCCCGTGGAAGAAGTAGTGCTCCGGCTGGAGGAGTTACTGTTCCCGTCGATCTCGGACGTGGCTGTGCTGTCGGTCGACGTGACCGACGAAGCGGTACGTATCGAGGCCCAGAGGACGGTGACCGGGTCCGATTGCCCTGGCTGTGGAAGCTGGTCGCGGCGGATTCGGCAGCTCTTACCTGCGGTTTCCCGCTGATGTGCCCAGCGGTGGCAGACGGGTTGTCCTACGCCTGCGGGTCCGCAGGTTCCTCTGCCCGGAACCCGTCGGTTTTGGTCGGCCCACGCGTGCAATTGGGACCCAGTCGTGCCGTCCTGCAGCACGCGTCCCGGCTTTTGCTCGTCCGCGCCTGCGGGAGCAGGGGGCTGGGCGGGGGTGGGGGCGAGCGTGGGCTGGCCGAGCAGGTCGAGAGCGGCCTGCGGGCCGTGATCGCGGCGCGTGGCCGCGACGGCTTCCAGGTCCCAGACCATCTCGCCGACCACCGTGCGGCGCGGGCCGCGCGCCTCTACCGTGCCGCGGACCAGGAGTAGTCCGGAGTGGAAGATGGTGTGGGCGCACGCGTCCTGGGAGTCTTCGAAGAAGGCGAGATCCACGAGCCCCGCCCCGTCTTCCAGTGTCACGAAGATGACGCGCTATCCGGAGGGGATGGGCGGGGTCTGGGTGGAGGCGCGTACCTCGGCGACCAGAACCTTCTGTCCGGGGTGCAGGCGCTGGAGGTGGGTCGCATCGGTGGCGCCGACCTCGCGGAGCAGCCGGTGGTGGTGCTCCATCAGGTGCTGGGAGACGTCGATGGAGAGGACTTCGAGTTCGGCGCTCATCCGTTCGCGGCTGGAGAGTTCCTTCAGGCCGCTGGGCTCGGCTGTCACGAGGTCGCCGCCGAGGGCGAGTTGCCCGGTGGCGGTGGTGCGGTTGCGGGTGTGGCGGTGCAGCTCGGTGGCCTGCAGTAGCAGATATCTCCGCGTGAGCTTGCCCTTCACCGCGTCCAGGGCGCCGATCTGGATGAGGCGCTCGGCGATCGGCAGTGAGGGCCTGGCCCGCTGCCAGAAGTCTTGCAGGCTGCTGTAGGGCTGGGCTGCAGCGATACGCCCGGCCATTCCCCTACAGCCCGTCGGTCTTCAGCTAAGCCAGGTGCTCCCGCAGGAACCGGTGCGTCTGCCCGTCGGTGGCAACGTCTTCGTTGTCGAAGCGGCTGTCTGCCCATGACGTCTTGCCGCTGAAACCGCCGCACCGTCAGCCGGACCAGCACTTCGCTCCGCCGCCAGGCAGTTCGGCGAGGCGCCGCTGATGCCGGCTGTGCACCCGCCGGGAGACCTCCGCACAGTCGGGACACGCCAACCTCCCCGACATTGCTGTGGGCGTCGACCACGACCAGCCTGTCCGTCTCCGTGAACTGGT
>NZ_JBITEU010000021.1:0-38772 GCF_044455475.1 Streptomyces sp. NPDC051218
TTGAGACGTCAGACATCTCGATCAACAGCCCGGGGGCCTCGCTCGTTTCGCTTCACGGGCTGTCACCCGATCGGTGGCCACATCGAAGAAGCTCACTGATCCGTGACCGCCGTGGCCAGTACATCGACGCCTTCGACGCCGTCTTCGCCGACGTCGGCCTGCGCGTCCTCAAAAGCCAGCCCCAGGCGCCGAAAGCGAACGCGCACTGCGAAAGGTTCATCGGCACCCTGCGCCGCGAGCTCCTCGACCGGACACTCATCCTCAACGAACGGCATCTGCGCCGAACCCTCACCAGGTACCTGAAGCACTACAACGGGAACCGGCCTCACCGCGCATTGAGCCAACTCTGTCCATCGCAAACTGAAGCCGGACCTCCGCACCCCATGCACCCCGCCGAGCAGCGCGTCCGCCACACAGCGGTCCTCGGCGGACTCATCAACGAGGACCAACATGCCGCTTGAACTGCACGGATAGCGCTCTCGGCAGGCGCAGAGTCGCCCGGCTGGTTTCACGCAAGGCGGACCCCCAACCAAGGTCCAGGGGCAGCAGCCGTTGTACCGCAGTTGTGCTGAACCTGTGCATTGCTTTGGGACTCTCTTCTCACTCCTGCCTTCCAACTAGGTCAGCTGGAATAGGTAGCCTGAAGATTTCTCGATCCGAGGAGGTGCTGTCATTCCGGTAGCCGACTGGGAACAGGGCAGAACCCATCAGGAGAACACGTCGCCCACATTAGATTTCCGCCGGGTGATGGGGCAGTTCGCCACGGGTGTGGCGGTGGTGTCCGCTGCTGGACGCGGGCCAGCGGTGGGGATGACCATCAACTCGCTCGCCTCACTCTCGTTAGAGCCACCGCTAATTTCACTGGCCGTCGGACACGCCTCCAACACCTGGCCGCAAATCCGGCAGCAGCCAGGGTTCAGCATCAACATTCTCAGTTCCCAGCAGCAGGCCCTCTGTCGCGCGTTCGCCACCCCTAGCGGTCGCCGGTTCTCCGATGTGGACTGGACACTGTCAGAACACGGCACCCCCATCATTTCCGGTGTGCTGGCCTGGCTTCACTGTGAGATCGAGCATGAATATGCCGTGGGTGACCACTGGTTGGTCGCATCGCGGGTAATAGCGGCTCGGAACAACAGCTCAGCCTCGGGCCTGATCTTCTTCCGTAGCGGTTTCCGGACAGTCGGGCCGCTCCTAACAGAGGGCGCGGACGGGACCCGTCACGCGTCAGGAGATTAAACCAAGAAGGGTTAAGTTCTGTGGAAAATAACGCAACGAACGGCAGCACAGACCTCCACAAGGTCGTGGTGAACGTCGAAGAACAGTATTCGGTCTGGCCGGTGGGCCGTGAACTCCCGGCAGGTTGGCACGAGGAGGGCTTCACCGGCGAATTGGAGAAGTGCCTCGATCACATTGACCAAGTGTGGACTGACATGCGCCCCCTGAGCCTCCGTCAGCGTATGGAAGCCGACACGGCGACGGGGCGATGACGGGCAGCATGTGGACGCGACAGGAGGCCGACCACGTCGGCAAGCGCCTGCTCGTCGTCTACGACAAAGGCGCTGTCGGCCCCTACGAGATCGCGCGAAGTCTGTCCGACATGTGTGAGATCACCTTCCTCGTTCCCGAGTCGAAACACAACAGTCGGGTTCTCCCCCTGCTCGGGCAACTCGCCGACGTGGTAAGGCTGGACGACGACGTACGCGACGTGCGACGGCATCTCGACCGGCTGCGACCAGACGGCATCACGACATTTTGCGAAAGCCGCCTGCTGCTGACCGCCGCGCTCGCCGACTACCTCGGCCTGCCGTACCACGACCTCGACACGGTGCAGCTGCTCCGGAACAAGCATCGGCAGCGCGAGCGGCTACGGACCCACGGCGTGGACAATGTACGCAACGCGTTCCTGTCCTGCCCCGAGGACTGGGACGACGCAGTGGCACGGACCGGCATACCGGCGGTGCTGAAACCGGTGGACGGCGAGGGGAGCCGCCACACCACCATCGTGCATGACGCCTCCACTGGCCAACGCCTCCTGCAGGAACTTCTGGCGGTCGATGGGAACGGGCAACGCCGGGAGCAGGGGATGGTCCTCGAGGAGCTTCTCGTCGGACGTGACATGAGGCCGTTCGGAGACTACGTGTCAGTGGAATGCCTAGTGTCGCGGGGGCAGGTCCATCCGCTCATGGTGACTGGAAAACTCCCGTTCCGCCCACCATTCAGGGAACTCGCTCACATCTGGCCCGCGCCACTGGACGACGCCGACCGTAAGCCGGTGCTGGATTTGTGCATTGCCGCGCTGACCGCTTTAGGCGTGAGGCAGGGCCTCACTCACGTAGAGATCAAGCTGACCGAGTCCGGCCCTCGACTCATCGAGGTCAACGGCCGCCTCGGCGCGTACTTCCAGGAGATGAGCTGGGCCGTCGGCGGGCCCAACCTTGTGCAGTGGGCGGGACGGCTTGCCTTCGATGAGGACGTACGCAGCGAACCGCTGGCTTTCGACAAGGTCGTCTTCGCCCACTTCGAGAAGGCTCCAGACGGCGCGACGGCGGTGCTGTCCGCTACCGGCGCCACCGAGGTACGGAAGCTACCCGGATGTCGCCTCTACCGGCCCTGCGCCACAGTGGGCCCTGATCCGGACGGCGACATGAGCATGATGGATCTTGACCTCTTTTGCGGCGTGGCCGACGACTACGACGAGATGTTCGCGATGATCGCTGAAGTACAGGAGAGGGCGAAATTCACTTTCGCCTTCGACGCAGAAGCGACTGCCACTCCCTCTGCCGGGCACTGAAGCGGGTAACGGGAAGCTCTCGTCACCCCTTCTCCGGCAGCGGGCTGCGATCGACGGTAGGGGCCGGTGTTGTCGCCGGCCCCTCACCTTGTCGGCACGTGCCGACCACAAAGAGGCTGAAGCCGAGCACCTGCATGATCACCATGCCCAGCAGCGTCGCGCGATCCCCCAACGCTTCGAGCGCCATGCCCCCGATGACCAGGCCGGCCGCGCCCCCGAGCGTTGTGATCGCACTGAAGATCGTCAGGGTCTGCGGTCGCAGCCCTGGGGTGATCCTGCCGAGACGCACGGCGGCGGCAGGCCCATTTGTGATTCCGTTGAACAGACCTGCCACTAGCAGACAGGCGGCCAGCCCGAACGGGTCAAGGGGCAACAGCAGGAGAGTAAACAGAAGACCCTGAGTGACCTTGCCCGCCGTCGTCAACCTCACGGCAGCGAATCGCCGCACCGCGATCACCGCCAGCAGACTGCCGGTCAGAGCGCCGACGCCGAAGGCTCCCACGACCAAGCCAACCGTCCTAACGTCTCCTCCGTATCGCGTGTACGCGAAGACCGGAATTGCGACAAACAGCGCCTGCCACGCCGCTTCCGTGAGGACAGTACCAAGTGTCCAGTAGCGCAGCAGCCGGTCGGACCAGAGGGTCCTCATGCCGGCCCTGGCCCCACCCAGGTCTTGCGGTGCTGGAGCCACCGCGGTCCGTACACGCCGGGCCACAAGGTATGCGGCCCCCCAATAAGTCAATGCGTTGAGGGCCAGCACGAAAGGCGCGCCGACAGCGGTGATCAGAACGGCGGCCACTGGCGGCCCCAATAGTACGGTCGTGCGCACCGCGCCCTGCAGCAGCGAGGCGGCACTGGCGAGGAGGCTGCTCTCCTCCCCCACCAGGTCCCCCACGATGGTCTGCTGGCTTGCCAGATACGGCGCGGTAAACAGGCCGAGTGCGAAAGCCACACCCAACAGGATGGGCAGGGAAAGCACGCCAACCGCGTGAAGCACAGGCACGAGGGCGATGATGAAGCCTCGAATGACGTCGGCGAAGATCATCCACCGACGAGGTCCGATCCTCGCGGCCAGGACGCCGCCGTACACCCCGAACAGCGCCACCGGCACCAGCTCCGCAGTCATCACCCAGCCCATCTGCGCCGGCGAGCCCGTGCTGGTCAGCACCAGCCAGGGCAGCGCGAGAAACGCGAACTGGGCGCCCATGGAGGAGACAACCTCAGCCAGAAGTAGCGGCACGAGGCCGGGGAGGGCGAGGGCGGAAGGGGTGCCGGGTCGGCGGCGCCATCTCAGTAACATGGAAAAATAATAAGACGAGCGCTCGCTATTGTAAACTGTAGTCATGCCCAAGATGAGCGACCGATACATGCAGTCCCGGCGGCAACAGATCCTCGACGGCGCACGGAGCTGTTTCGCCCGGCACGGGTTCGAAGGGAGCACCGTACGCTTGCTTGAGACCGAGATCGGCTTGTCCTCGGGAGCGATCTTCAATTTCTTCCCGACCAAGCTTGACCTGTTCATCGCCGTTGCCGAGCAGGACAGCGCACGAGCGGCGGAACTCTGGCTCGACGGTGGCATCCAGGCCGTCGTGGAGGCCTTCGCCGCCAGCGAGCGGGAAATGTCCGGCAGCTACCTTGAGCTGGGCCGACGTATCTGGTCGGATCCTGAGTTTCGTGCCAAGTGGGCGAGCCGCGGCGAGGGGCTTGAGGGAGCCATCCGCGAGGGCCTCCTCAAGGGGATGCGCGAGGGTCGTTTCCGCACGGACCTTCCACTGGAGACGCTGGCCGAGTTCGCCACCATCGTCCTCGACGGGTTCATGCTCCGGGTCCGTGTAGGTGGCCTGCCCGCCAGCCGGGAGGCTCTGTACTCCCTCTTCACCCGTGCGCTGTCGCCGATCATCGTCGACCCGGTGGCGCCTGCTGGCGCCACCGGGTCGACGAACGACCATGTGTCACACGCGCCGTAGAGCGGCCAGCCGAGTGATCTGCTCCAGGCTCGTGAGCATCGCGTCAGCCGGCACACCGAAGTCGATCAGACATGCGATCTCGTCGACCCCAGCGTCCGCGACCTGGTCCACGATTCCGGCGCAGTGGTCGGTGTCCCCGATTAGCGATCCGGTGTCGAAGTACCGCTCGAAGGTCATCTCGAGCATCTGCTCCATAAGGTCAGCGGGGAGTTCCTCCGCCACCATGGTCTTGCTACCGCTGATGGTGCCCCCGCCGCTGGCGGAGAGCTGCTCCAGCTTCACCGCCGACCTAAGGTATGTCTTGAGTGGGTGCTCGACCACTGAACGCGCGCGCTCACGATCGCCGTCGAGAAAAGTGTGGAGCATCAGGCAAACTCGACCGTTCCCCGGCTCGAGCGCGGCCGCCCGCCGCGCCTCGCGATAAATTTTGATCTTGCCACTGAGTTCGTCGAGGTTGTGGAAGATCAGGTGGGTCAGAACGTTCGCGCCGATCTCGCCAGCTCGGCGGAAGGTATCCGGGCTCGACGACGCGGTAAGCCAGATCGGCAGATCCGCCCGCACGGGACGCGGCGTCAGCCGGACCTCGACCGGCTTGTCGGCCGGGTTGAGCAGTGTCACGGCATCACCCGCCCATAGCCGCCGTACGGTCTCGATCTGCTCGTACATCACGGTCCGGCGACTGTTGTACCGGTCCGGCATGAGGACGAAGTCGTTCACGTTCCAACCTGAGCCGAAGGATAAGGCCACCCGGCCGCCGGACAAGTTGTCCACGACCGACCAGTCCTCAGCGAGGCGCACTGTGTTGTGGAGCGGCGAGACCACGCTCCCCGCCCTAATCTCCAGGCGGCTTGTGCGGACGGCCAGCGCGGCGCTGGTCAACGCGGGATTGGGGAACAAACCCCCGAACTCATCGAAGTGACGCTCCGGTGTCCAGACCGCGCGCAGCCCGCCTCGGTCCGCCAACTCGGCCGCACGCAGCACAACGTCGTATCGGTTGACCGACTCGATGCCCTCCGCAGCCCCGAAAAACATGATTCCGAAGTCCATTAGCGAACGCCCCCTTCCAGTTTCTGTCCTGACATGCGTATGCCTACGATCATCTCGCCACTGGGTGAAGCAGGTCCGCCACTGCGCTGCCGGTTTTCAGTCCGGATCCGGTGAGCACGACGACGCAGCTCTCCCCGGGCCGGATGACACCGTGCGCCACCAGGCGGCGGAATCCCGCTGCGGCCGCGGCGCTCGTAGGCTCGCTGTACATACCGGCCGAGGCGAGGAGCCGCAATCCGGTGACAATCTCGTCTTCGCTGACCGTGCAGACGCTGCCACCCGAAGCCCGGATGGCCGCCAGCACAGCCGCGCCCCGCAAGGGCTCCCGACATGCGATTCCTTCGGCCGCAGTTGTCCCGCCGCCGACCGCCGAAACGTCCGCGTCCGAACTCCGCCAGGCCCGCTCCACCGCCGGGTAGCGGTCGCTTTGGATCGCGTGAATCCGCGGATGACGACCGCCCTGCTGAGCATGAGCCAATGCCTCGAACGCGTGGTGCAGCCCTAAAACGAGGCTGCCGTGCCCGCACGGCACGACGACGTGCTCCGGCAGTTGAAAGTGATTTTGTTCCCACAACTCCAGGCCGAGCGTCGCCACGCCACGCAGGAAGACTGGCAGATAGTTGTGGCTGGCGTAGAAGGTCTTCTCCGCGGCGGCCCGGGCGGCACGGGCAGCATTCTCGCGTGGTCCTGCGACCGGGACGACCCGAGCCCCGTATGCCCTCATCTGCGCCAGCTTGCCAGGTGTGTTTCCAGCCGGGGCGAAGACCGTACAACCGATTCGACTGGCAGCGGCGTAGCCGGCCAGGGCTGCTCCTGCGTTGCCGGAGGAGTCATCGACCACCTCGGTGAGACCCAGCGGCAGCATACTGGAGAGCATGAAGGCAGCACCGCGGTCCTTGTAGCTTCCGGTGGGCAAAAGATAGTCGAGTTTGACTGAGCATGGTCGGCCAAGCACCTCCGTGCTCACCAGGGGTGTCACGGTCTCGCCGAGCCGGACTCGTGCCCCATCACCGAGTCCCAGAACATCCGCATACCGCCAGAATCCGTGCTCCGATCTGTCGATATCTGCTTCCCGCACCGGACGCAGTCGGAGGAGGTCAAGCACTCCCCCGCACGAGCAGCGCCACACGGGTTCGGCGACACCAGTTGGACGACAGCATCGCGAGCAGATGTAGACGTCCTTGTCCTGCGCAGTATCTGTTCCCACCTGATCACTCCTTACGAGGGCCGACGACAGCACCCCGCAGCTGCACAGCTCGAGAGTGGACGAACCTCACCAACTCGGCTTGCTGGTTCTGGATGTAGAAGTGGCCGCCCTCAAAGATCCGAAAGTCGAACGGCCCGACCGTCTCAACACGCCACTCCTGCAGCAGCCCGACGGGAACCTCTTGGTCGGCGAGGCCGCCGAGCGCGGTGATCGGGCATGGCAGAGGCGGACGATCCGGCGGCAGATAACCTGAGACCATCGCCAGGTCAGCCCGGATGGCTGGCATGAACAGCGCCAGCAGCTCCGGGGAAGACAGAAGAGCTGGCGGCATCCCCCCGATCCGGACCAGTTCCCGCGTCAGCTCGTCATCGGGCAGGCGAGACAGGTCTGCTGCCTGTCCGCGCAAGTGCCGGGGTGTTTGGCAGGCGGACACCAGGAGATGGCACGGTGGGCTGCCCCGGGCGAAGAGTTCGTGGGCCAGTTCGAAGCAGACAAGCGCTCCGGCGCTGTGTCCGAAAAGCGCGAGCGGGCGATCGCCCCAGGGAGCAAGCGCATCCGCGATCGCACGGACCACCTCCGCCAGCGACAGCACCGGCGGTTCCAGAATACGGACACCCCGACCCGGCAGTGTCGCCAGCAGGAGTTCGGTGTCGGCGGGGAGCAAGCTGCGCCATCCCGCATACACCGACTCGCCTCCGCCCGCGTACGGCACGCATAGCAGCCGCATGCCAGGGTCACCCACCCGACCGGACGTGACAACCCAGCTACCCCCATCAGGTATCACCGTCCGCTCCCTGGGCGGTCCGCCAGCACGTCGCGCACCTGGCGTCCCAGATCGGCCACACTCGGCGGGAACATAAAGTCGTGGTGAGTACCAGCAACCGACCGCTCCACCAGCTTGCCACACGTCAACTGACGCCAGGCCTCGGCACGCACCGGCGGCGTCGGCAAGCTCCGATGCCGATCGCGCGCCCGGAAGAGGAAGATGTCGGCGTCGACCTGGCCGCACGGTCGATAATGGTCGGCAGCGTGCCCATTGGCGGTGAACACCTCAACCATGCGCCGCATCGCCTCGGTCTGCTCCACTTGGGAGAGCCAGTCGCCGCCCAGGACCCCGTCGGTGCGGGCCAGCAGAAGCTCCAGCCCTATGTCGTCCGGGACGCCGTCCAAGTCCGCAGGGTCGACCCCGGCTAGCAGGCCGAACTTAACCAGGTCCGGCTGCTCCTGGTACCACTGCTCCAACTCGTCCTCGCCGAACACTCGCGCGTCCAAAACCAGCAGGAAGTCGACCTTCTCTCCAGATGCCTCCAACCGTCGCGCCATCTCGTAGGCGACGTTTGCCCCAAAACTCCACCCCCCCAGCCGGTACGGTCCTGACATCTGAACCGCGCGCACCTGCTCCAGGTAGCGCTCCGCCATCTCCTCCACCGTCCGCAATGGCGAATCGTCTGTGTCGTAGCCGACCGCACCGAGCCCGTAAACCAGGGCTGCGTCGCCCAGCTCGCGAGTGAGGTCTATGTAGGAAATCACCTCGCCGGATTGTGGGTGGACGAGAAAGATTGGCACCTCAGCGTCCGCAGGCCCTCCAGGCAAGCGTACGAGGGTGTCGCTGGGCCGGGCCCGACCGCGAATCCGGTCACACAACTGCGACACTGTCGGCGCCTGGTATAGCGCAGTGAGAGCGAGTTCGACATTGAACTCTTTGCGTACCCGGTCGACGAGAACCACCGCCATCAGGGAGTGGCCACCCAGCTCAAAGAAATCGTCCTCGACGCCCAAGCTACGGTTCAAAACCTTTTCCCAAACCGGCAGCATCCGCAGTTCCATCTGGTCCCGGGGCGCCTCCTTCAGCTTCCCCGCCACGCCGTCCGTCTCTTCCGGGACAGACAGCCGAGTACGGTCGAGCTTGCCGTTGGCGTTCCTGGGCAGCTCCGGCAACACGAGGATCACGGCGGGCACCATGTAGTCGGGAAGACGCTCATGCAGGTGGGCCCGAAGCGCCGTGTTCTCCACGCTGGCAGCGCCGGTTGACACCACATACCCGATCAGGCGGCCGTCACCCCGCCCCAAGGTCTGCCATACCACCGCGGCATCGGCGACTGCGGGATGGTCGAGCAGGACACTCTCGATCTCGCCCGGCTCGACCCGTACACCACGGATCTTGATCTGCTGATCGGTACGTCCGATATAGTGGAGTTTCCCTTCCTGTCCCCACCGACCCAGGTCCCCAGTGCGGTACAACCGCTCGCCGGGGACTCGTGCGAATGGCGATGGGACGAAGCTGCGCGCCGTGTCCGCGGGCCTGTTCCAGTAGCCACGCGAAACCAATTGTCCGCCGACGAATATCTCCCCCTGCGCCCCAGGGGGAACGCATTCCATTCGGCCATCGAGCACGTAGATCTCCACCCCTGCATTTGGCACACCGAGTGACACTGCCGACCCATCAGGCGCCGGCTCGACCACGTGCCGGGTCGACGTCATCGTCGTCTCCGTCGGCCCGTACTGGTTGACCAGGACGATGTTCGAGCCAAAGAGGGACCGAGTCCGACGGGCGGTCGCCGCGGTTAGGGCCTCGCCACTGGTGGCGATGATCCGGACGGAATCGCCCGGCGAGACGCTCAACGTCTCCAGAGCGGTCAGGGAAGCTAGGAAGCTGGGCACCGTACTCAAGAGCGCGGAGATCCGGTGGGCACGGATGGCGCCCAGCACCCGCTCCGGGTCTCGTACGTTCTCGTGGCTCATGAGGACTACCTGGGCGCCGACGGTCAGCGGGCCAAAGATGTCCCGCACTGAGGCGTCGAACGATGGGGACGCCAGCTGTAGCACGCGGTCCTCGGAAGTCAGCGCGCAGTCCTCGTGCATGGTCCGCAGGTACCGCGCGACTGCAGCATGGCTCGTCGCCACTCCCTTCGGTCGCCCCGTAGTACCGGAGGTATAGAAGAGGAAGGCCATCGCGTCGGGAAGCGGGGTCGCCAGGGTGGCGACGGCCGTGCAGGCCTGCGTCCAGTCGATGTCGCGCTCTATCAGAATGGTCCGCAGCATGCCATTACTGAGGTCCGACAGACTCGCCGAGGTGACCACTAGCTCGCTACCGGAGTCGCGCAGCATGGCCTCCCGGCGAGCGACTGGATAGTTCACGTCTATAGGTACGCAGGTTGCACCGGAACGCAAGACGCCCAACATCGCAACCACGAGGTGCGTTGAGCGGGGCAGCAGCACGGCAATCCGCTGCTCCGGCGCTACGCCGGACCGCACCAACAGGTCAGCGAGATTGGCAGAGGCACGGTCCAATTCCGCATAGGACAGCACCTCCCCGGAGTCAGATTCAACGACTGCTGGCGCGTCCGGCGAAGTCCCTGACTGGACCGCCACCAGGTCCGGGATCGTCAGCATCCCGGCATCCGGCAGCGGCGGGCCGGGACGCGACCACGACAGCACCTCAGCCCGCGCCTTCTCGTTGAGTAAGGGCAGCGCCGCGAGTGGCTGGTCCGGGCTGGTCGTGCCGACGCGAAGCACTTGAACCAGCTGGTCCAGCATCCGCTGAGCCGACGAGTCGTCGAACAAGTCGCTGCTGTACTCGACCTCTAGGTCCAAGCCCGCCGGGCCGTCGATCAGGTAAACAGTCAGGTCGAGCTGGGATGTGTTGTTCCCTACGGCAAGCTCTTCGCAGGAGACCGAACTCCAGGAGCCTTGGCCCTCGGCAGGCGCCACGTGCTGCACCAGCATCACTTGGTAGAGCGGGTTGCGGTGGGCATCCCGAGACGGGGCGATTGCCTCGATCACCCGGTCGAAGGCAACGTCCTGGTTCGCGTAAGCGTCGAGCGCCGTCTCCCGGACCTGGGTGACCAGCTCGGCGAAGCCTTGCTCGTCGCGGATCCGGCTCCGGATCGCCAGAGTGTTGAGGAAAAATCCAACGAGTTCGTCAACCTCACCGCGGCTCCGGTTCGCGATGGGCGTGCCGATAATGACGTCCCTCTGATCCGTGAGGCGATACACGAGTGTCTGGAGGGCTGCCATCATTGTCATGAAGATCGACGCGCCGGAACGGCGAGAGAAGTCCCGGACCGCGGCCGTTACGTCGTCGTCCAGCCGCAAGGTGAGGCGTCGCCCTTCGTAGTTCGCCTGAGCGGGGCGTGGTCTGTCGCTGGGGAGGTCGACAACCGGCAATTCGCCGTCAAGTTGCTCGCGCCAGTAGGCAAGCTGCTTATCGTGCACGCCGCTCGATTGGGCGTCACGCTGCCACGCTGCGAAGTCCGCATACCTCAGAGGCAGCTCCGACAGTCGCGGCTCTCGTCCCTGCACGACCGCTTCGTAGTATTCGCCAAGGTCGCGGCTGAAGACGCCGAGCGATTCGCCATCCGCGACAATGTGGTGGGTGCTCCAGACGAAGACATGGTCATCCTCGGCGAGACGGATCAAGGAGTACCGGTTGAGTCCGGGCCCGTCGAGGTGGATCGGACGGCGAATCAACTCCCGGACCACCGACTCGACCACCGCTTCGTCCACATCCTCATCGCGGATGTCAATGAGTTCGAGGTCGATCTGCGTAGGCGGGACGACCTGCGAGACGGGCTCACCCCCAAGGTCTCGAAAGACCGTTCGGAGCACCTCGTGGCGGCGGACAAGCTCGCTTAGCGCCTGCCCGAGAGCCGCACGATCGAGCTCACCTCGGAACCGGAGAGTGAGATAGACGTTATAGGCGGGGCTATCACCGAGAAGCTGGCTCAGGAACCACAGCCGGCGTTGCCCAGGAGACAACGGCTCCGGCTCACCTGCCAGGTACGGGCGTCGCCCTGGGTCGTCAAGGACGTCCGCACCGTTGAGGAGCCGTCGCTCCACCCGCCCGGCGAGCGCGGCCACCGAGGTTGACTCGAACAGGTCCCGCAGCGGCAATGAGACGCCGAAGGCCTCCCTGATCCGGGCTGCAACTTGCATGAGCCCGAGTGAGTGGCCGCCGTAGTCGAGAAGGCTGACGTCGGCGCGCAGATTGGGGGCGTTAAGTGCCTCAGCGCAGATGCCCACCAGCAACTCGGTCAGGGGAGATGTAGCGGCCAGGGGGCGGGCGGCAGTCGGGGACGTGTCGGTACCTGCAGTGTCATGGAATCGAGGCGTCTCGGTCACGCTGAGGTCCAGGAGCTCGCCGAGACTGACGTCGGGTTGCCTAGCGGCCGCCGCGAGGAGCTCGAGGAGGTGGTCCAGCACCCGTGCCGAGTCGACGTCGGACAGCCGGGAACGGTCATAGAGCAAGTCCAGTTCGATGCTGTGGCCCGCGCCTACCAGTAGGGTCACTGGATAGCGGGTGCGCGAACCGTTAGACAGCTCGGGCCGGAAGGTCAAATGCAGTCCACCTCCACGCACTGGAGCGTCGTCCCGGCCGCCCTCTATCACCAGCAGGCTCTCGAAGAGAGGCGTCCAGCCCGGAACCGCGCTATAGGAACGAAGCTCGGTCGCGCTGGCGAACTGGTGCTGTTGGGCAGACATGCAAGCGGCCTGCACGACCCGGACCCATGGCCAGAAGGGAGACTTCGGCGGTGGCGCCGCCAGTCGTATTGGGAGCGTGGCGACGAACATCCCCACCCCCTGGTCGGCCCCAGGCAGGTCCTCTGGCCGCCCAGAGACGGTGAGTCCAAACACGACGTCCGGGTCACCGGTGTAGCGGTGCAACAGCAACGCCCAAGCCGCCTGCACAAGCGACGGCAGGCTAACGCCTGCCTCGGCACAGCGGTTGCGTAGGTCAACGGTGAGAGACGCTGACACCCCACGCTTCTGTCCTGCTATCCCCGGCTCGATGCCGGATGGTGCTGCTGGCCGACCAACGGACGTCGGCTGAGCGAGTCCACACAGGACGTCCTGCCAGTACGACTCGTCCGGGCCGCGATCATGATGGTCGAGCCAATCCAGGAAGTCGTAGAAGGTACAACCTTGCTCGTCTGCAATATGCTCGCCGGCGTACGCGCGCAGCAGGTCGGCCAACAGCACCTGGTATGACCAGCCGTCCATCAGTAGGTGATGGAAGGTGAGCACCATGACGTACTCATCGTCGGCAAGTTGGAACAGCGCGATACGGAGCAGCGGCGGACGGCCGACGTCGAACTCAGCGGTCCGGTCACGATCGATATAGTCCTGCAGCATACTTTGCTGCTCGCTTGGAGACCACCGTCGCCAGTCCTCGGTGACGCACGGCAGCTGGCATTCATTCATCACTGCTTGGAGCGGTTCGCTCTGCTCTTTCCAGAGGAACGCAGCTCGCAGGATGGGATGCCGTCGCAGGACGGCTCGCCAGGCAGCACCGATCGCAGCGTGGTCGACCGAGCCCTGCAGTGTACAGACTACCTGCTCGACATAGAGCCCTGGCTCGTGTGGGCGCACCGTCTCCAGCAACATTCCCCGCTGAGACTCGGACAGCCTGTACACCGCCTCCACTCGTCGGGTCATGCGTCATCTCCGCTCTCGAGCATCGCGAGTTCGCCAATGGCCGCCTCTAGCTCTCCGGTCGAAAGATCCCTGTCGACCCTGACGACCCCAGCGCTGCGGATGGTTTCTGGAACTGCCCCGGCCATGTCCTGAAGTTCACTCTCGAAGCGATCCAGCAGGCGGTCCGTGAATGCCTCGGAAACCCGAGTGTCCCGTGTACAGACGACGTTGAGCAGCCCGTCAGCGACATAGACGTCGAGGTCCAGCAGGTGTGCCGGCGGATTAGCCGGGTCCTGCGGCAGCGCCCATACCACCGGGCCTTCGGTGAGCATCCGGCTTCCTGCCCTACGACTCTCCGTCTGGCCGAGGAAGTTGAAGCGGAGCCGGGCTGTGGGCCGGTTCGCTAGCTCGGAACCATGGCTCGACAGGTATCTGAGCAGGCCGTAACCGACTCCCTGACCGGGAACGGCCCGTACGGCCTGGCGAACAACGTCAAGGACCATCGTGCCACGCCCGAATCGAAGAAATAGGGGGAACTGGGCAGTGAACCATCCGACCGTTCGGGAGAGGTCGTGTCCCGGGCAGAGGTCCTCGTCCCGGCCGTGCCGCTCCAAGTCCACCAGCAGTGCGTCACCGCTGGTCAGTTGCTGTACTGCGGCGGCGAACGCAGCGAGCAGAACCTCTTCCGTCCGTGCCTCCATGACGACTGGAAGCTGGCGGAGAACGGCCTCCGTCAGATCGTCGGCCAGTCGGCGCGACGTCACCGCGATGGCAGCCGTCCGCGACGGCGCTGTCAGCGGCACACCAAGACGCGGCTCCCGCTCTGGCAGCGCGCCCAGCCACCACGCCAGTTCACCATCGAGACGGGGCGATTCAGCAAGCCGATGCAGTTCGTTGGCCCAGGTCAGTGAGGACGTGCCTGGGCAGATTTTTCCCTCCCCGCCCTGGGAGATCGCCTCGTACGCCGCCCCCAGGTCACGTTCGATGACCGCCCACGACACGGCGTCAACCACCAGATGGTGCACAACTAGCAGCACCAGATCGGGTCTATCGCCGCGACGGACCACGCCTGCGCACCAAACGGGGCCGCTGGAGATGTCCAATGTGCGGTGGCATGCAATCGCGAATTCCCGCAGTGCCGCGTTTTCCTCGGCCTCGCCGAGACCGTTCAGGTCGAGCTCTCGCAGCGATACGGCGCTGTCGTCAGAGACTTCCTGGACCCATCGGTGACCGGTCTGCCGGAACCTCAGCCGCAGGGCGTCGTGCTCGGTGACGAGGCAGCGAAGAGCGGCAGCGAGCGTGGCGCTGACGAGCCGCCCCGGCGACTGCCACACGCACAGCTGATTCCAATAGTGCGGGTTGGGCAGCTCCTGGGCCAACAGCCACTGCTGCATTGGATTGAGCGGCGCACGGATGGGACGCTTTTCTACTCCAGTACGCGTGGACGTGTCGACCACCTTCGCCAGCGCGGCCACGGTCCGGTGCTGGAAGATGTCCCGAGCGTGTACGCGCAGACCTGCCTGGTTGAGGCGGGCGGCAACGTGGATGGACAAGATGGAGTCTCCACCAAGCTGGAAGAAGTCGTCGTCGATGCCGATTGGCTCGTGTCCTCCGATAACCTCCTGCCAGATGTCGACCAGCGTCTGCTCCGCTCCGTTCGTCGGCGCCCGCTTTTCATCCGCCGGCTGGTCCATCACTAGGGCTGGCAGGGCCCTCCGCTCCACCTTGCCGTTGCTGTTCAGAGGCAGTCTGTCAAGCACCTGAACCTGGCCGGGTATCAGATATGGCGGCAGACTGGCCCGGAGCCGGGCGAGCAGCTGGCTGGTGTCGATGCCGGACTGCGTCGGCTCGACATACGCGACCAGCAGCGGGCGACCGGCCAAGTTGCGCCGGATGGCAACAACGCCCTGTCGCACCGTCGGGTCCCGGTCTAGTGCTGTTTCTATCTCGCCCAGCTCGATGCGGAAGCCGTTGAGTTTGATCTGGTGGTCGCGCCGACCTAGGTATTCGATCTGTCCGTCACTACGCCAGCGGGCAGCGTCCCCAGTCCAGTACATCCGCGCTCCCGGCACGGCGGAGAACGGGTCTGGCAGGAAGACGCCCGCAGACAACCCGGCCTGCCCGACATAGCCGCGGGCGAGCCCGGGGCCCGACAAGCAGAGCATGCCGCGTACGCCGACAGGAACCGGCTGCAAATTGTCGTCAATGATGTAGGTGTTGGTGCCGTTCACGGGGCGGCCGATCGGCGGAAGCCCTCGATGGTTGGGCGGGATCGGCGCATAGGTGGAATAGGTGGTGGCCTCGCTGGGCCCGTAGAGGTTCCACAGACTGCGCACAGACGACCGTGAGTACACGCGGTCGACCAGGCCCTCTGGCAGTTGTTCGCCTGCGAGGTTGACGACACGCACGCTCTCGGGCACCGCGTTCGCGGCGACCAGTTGTGCCGCCGCTGAGGGCACGGTGTTGATCAAGGTAACGTCGGCGGCGGGACCGCCGGACGCTACGTCCATCACTGTTTGGGCGAGTACAACAGTGCCGCCCGTGTACAGCGGGAGGAAGAGTTCGTAAACGGACAGGTCGAAACACAGGGATGTCGAGGCCAGCACCCGGTCCAGGTCGCCGGGCTCGGTAAGGGACCTAGCCCAGTCCAGCATCGTCACCGCACCTCGATGGGTAAGGGCCACGCCTTTCGGCCGGCCGGTGGATCCCGAGGTGTAAATGACATACGCCACTCCGTCAGGGTCCGCCCGTACATCCGCGACAGCTGAATCCCCCGACCAATCCACCCCCTCGTCCACACAGACCATGCGAACACCCACCGGCAACAACCCCACCAACGACCGCTGCGTCACGACCACATCAGCAGCTGAATCCCCCACCATCAAACTCAACCGCTCCTGCGGAAACGCCGGATCCAGCGGCACATAACCACCGCCCGCACGCAACACCCCCAGCACGGCGACCACCATGTCCAGCGTCCGGGGCAGGCACACCCCCACCAAACGCTCCGGGCCCACCCCCAAACCCCTCAACACACCCGCCAGCACACCCGAACGATGCGCCAACTCCCCATACGTCAACGACTCCCCCGAACCGGCATCCACCACCGCCACCGAGTCCGGACACTGCCGCGCCCGCTCCACAAACAACTCGGAGAGCGTCGCTGGGCCTGACCGCTCGACCGCCTCGCCCTGTCCCCAGCGCAGGATGCGCTCGGTTTCATCGTCAGAGAGGAGAGACAGCAATCCGACCGGAGCGGAGGGGTCGGCCACGGCCGACAGCAAGAGCCGGACCAGTTGCTGCAGTAACTGGCTGACCTTCTCGGCCTCGAACAGATCCAGGCTGTACTCGAACTCGATCTCAAGCTCGTCGTCGAGTTCAGTCGCATACATTGTCAGGTCAAACTTCGACGTGCCGTTGTCCAAGATGACATTCTCGGCGGCTGCCGCGCCCAACCGCCGGATCTCCATATCTGCAGGTTGGAAGGCGAAGGCTGCCTGAAACAACGGGTTGTGGCTGAGGTCCCGCTGGGGGGCCATCTCGTCCACGAGCTGCTCAAAGGGGACCTCGTGGTTGCTGAATGCCTCCAGGGCGGCGGTGCGCGTCAGGCCGATCAGGTCGCGCATAGTGAGACGGCTGTCAACCTCGTTGCGAAGTACGAGGGTGTTGGCGAAGAGGCCCACTACGCGCTCCAGCTCCGGGCGGTCCCGGCCAGCGACCGGCAGTCCAACCAAAACATCTTGCTGGCCGGTAATCCGGGCGAGCAGGGCCTGGAAGCCAGCAAGCAGGGTCATCGGAAGGGTTGCGCCAGTGGTACGGCCCAACTCGCGCAGCCCACGCGAGAGCTCATCGCCGAGGCGGACACTTACCCGCGCGCCACGGAGCGTCTGCATCACTGGTCGCGGCCGGTCCGCCGGTAGCTCCAGCACCGGCAGTTCCCCGGAGAGCTTGCCCCGCCAGTAGTCGGCTTGCACCTGGAGGGCGGAGCCGTCCAGGCGGGTTCGCTGCCACGCAACGAAGTCGGCGTACTGCAACGACACTGGCTGCAGGGCATGCTCCCGCCCCCGGCTGAAGGCCTCGTACAGCTGGTGCAGCTCCTCCCCTATGATCTGAACCGAGGCACCGTCTGCGACGATGTGGTGCATCGTCAGCAAAAGCAGCCGCTCCGGGCCGCTGCCGCCGATGAGCACCGCGCGGAACAGAGGCCCGGCGCCCAGGTCGAACGGCCGGCTTGCCTCATCGGTCGCATGCCTGATCAGCGACTCCCGGATCGGTCCGTCTGACGGCGCCACCCGACCGACAGCGATGTGCTCCAGCGTCACATCGCGGTTCTCGACGTCGGCGTACACCTCGTTGTCCTCGCCAGCGCGGAAGACGGTGCGCAGGGAGTCGTGCCGACGTGACAACTCCGTCACCGCTCGGTCCAAGGCGGCCTCATCGACCCCGTCGGGCAGGAGCAGCCCGGTGTAGATGTTGTATGCGGCGCTGAGTGGCATGAGGCTTTGCAGGAACCACATCCGTCGCTGCATGGTGGAGAGCGGCGCGGGCCCCCCGGAATCGGCACTCCGCCGTATGGTGTCGCGCCGGTCTGTAGCCCCCTCTCCTTTAAGGCGCTCCTCCAATAAAGCTCGGCGCCTCGCGGTGAGGGCATTCTCGGTAAGCCCAGGCTCAGCGGGCGGCGTGGTCATTGATCTCCTCCTCGGACATGGCCTCGATCTCCCGCCGTACCTCGTCCTCAACCGCCACGGCCATCCGGGCGACGGTAGGGTTGGCGAACAGCAGACTCAGTGGCACTGCGGTCTCGAACGCCGCTCCGACCCGGCTGATTAGCTGTGGCACCAACAGCGAATGGCCGCCAAGCATGAAGAAGTCGTCGGTGATGCCAATCCGGTCGAGCTTTAGGACCTCTCTCCAGATGTCCAGTACAGTCTTCTCCACGTGATTTCGCGGCAGTTGCGGATCGTCCTCCATCGCCGGCGGGGCAACGTCGATCTCGCCGAGCGCGCGCCGGTCTACCTTGTCGTTCACCAGTCGGGGAAGGCGATCACGGGTCACAAACAATGACGGCACCATGTGCACTGGCAGCCGCGCGGCGAGGCGTTCCCGCAATTGAGGAACGTCCTCCTCGGCGACGCCCGAGACGAAGGCGACCAGCCGCTGATCATCGGGCCCGAACTCACGGACTTCCGCAGCGACTTCACGAATCGCGCTGTCCTCGGCGAGCCTGGCCTCAATGTCCTCAATCTCCGCCCGAATTCCCCGGATCTTGACCTGATTGTCATGCCGGCCGAGGAATACCAAGGTTCCGTCAGCCCGGCGGTAGCCTTGGTCGCCGGTGCGGTACATCCGTTGCCCGGCTATGAAAGGATCCGGCAGAAAGGCTTGAGCGGTTCGCCGGGCATCGTGGAGGTAGCCGCGCGCCAGCCCGGCACCTCCGAGATAAAGGCCGCCGGCGACGCCGGGCGGCAACGGACGCAGCTGCGGATCGAGTATGTAGACCCGGTGGCCGCTAATCGGTAGACCGATAGGTACTGGCGCTAAGTCGCCCGAATCCTGGCCGCAGGCATGAGCGGTGGAGTCGATGGACGCCTCAGTGACTCCCCACTGGTTGACCAGCTGGCAACCGATCGGCGCGAGTCGGCGCAGCGATCGTTCGACCAACCGGTCTCCGAGCGCCTCACCGCTGGATACCACCACCCGCAGCGCGGCAAGTGACAAGTCCGGCACGTCGCAGGCATCCAGCCATAGCGCGAGCATGCTCGGCACGAAATGCAGGACGGCAACTTGGTGTGCCACTACGGCGCGGGTGATCTCCGTCGGGTCACGGTGCAGACCAGGATCGAGCATTACCACCCGGCCACCGGTCATCAGCGGCCAGAACAGCTCAACCGCTGAATCGTCGAAAGTCAAGGTCGTCTTATGCAATACGCCCTCGCCTTCGGCCAGCTGGTAACGCTGTTGCATCCACCGCAACCGGCCGACCCAGCCGCGGTGGGTGTTGGCCACTATCTTCGGCACCCCTGTCGAGCCCGAGGTGAAGAAGACGGAGACGAGATTGTCGGGACGGAGCACAGGTCGGACGCAACCTGATGGGCCGCTGGTCCCGGCCGTTGGCGCCTCGTCAACGGCAATCACTCGGCAGTCGGACGGGACCCGATCGGCCAATGATCGGCTCGTCACCACGTGGGCGCACCCGGCCCTGGCCAGCAGCTCAGTGGTCCAAGCGGTGGGGGTCTCCACGTCCAGAGGAAGATAGGCCCCGCCCGCCTTGAGCACGGCCAGCAGGCCGACCATAAGGTCCAGGGAGCGTTCGATCAGCACAGCCACGGGCATGTCGACGCGGACCCCCTCCCGGACGAGCCGGTCGGCGACGGCCTCCGCCGCCTCGTCTAACTGCCGGTAGGTGTAGTGGCTGGCGCCGTGCTCCACGGCGACTCGGTTGGGAGTACGCGACGCCTGTTCGGCGATCAACTCGTGGAGACATCGGTCCACTCCAGTATCCGGAGGTTCCTGGGTCGTCACGTGCCACGCCGGTGGGTCGTAACGCGGCGCGTAGGCCGCTGCCGACCGATCCGGGTCGGCGACGAACTGCTCGATGAGGTCGGTCACATGCTTGAGCAGCAGGTCGACACTCGTGTCGTCGAGCCGCGCCCGGTCGTAGAATGCCTCAAAGGCGAGACAGTCCCCGACGTGCACATCGACCGTCAGCAGATAGTTGGTGCGTTCGCGGTAGCCCACATCCCGCCGCCGCGGTCCACCCACCGCAGTGTCGGCGCCGGGGTAGTTTTCGAAAACCAGCACGGTGTCGAAGAGTTCCGTCCCGCCCGGGACGCCACTCGCCTCGCGTACCCGCACCAGGGGCGTAGACTCGAACTCGCGAGCTTCCGCCTGCCGCTGCTGCACGCTGCAGAGCCAGTCTCGCAGGGTCAGGTCCTCGGAGACCGTGATCCGCGCGGGGAGGGTGTTGATAAACATCCCCACCATCTGCGCGGCACCCTTGAGCTCAGTCGGTCGGCCTGACGTGGTTGCGCCGAAAACAACGTCCCGCTCTCCGCTGTACCACGACATCAACAGTGCCCAGGCTCCCTGCACCACGGCGTTGAGCGTGAGCCCGTGAGTACGAGCGAAATCCTTCAACGCAGCGGAGACCGGCCCGCTCACTTCCGCACGCCGCTGCCCCAGGCCCTCTGCGCGGTCGGATAGTCGATCGATACCCAGCGAGGTCGGGCGGGTGAAGCCATTGAGGTATTCGCTCCAGAACCCGTCCGCCGCGGCCAGGTCCTGTTGACGCTGCCACAGCACATAGTCGCGCTGAGTAGGTCCACGGTGCGGAGGGGCTGGGGTGCCAGCGCCCGCCGCAACATACTCCTCGTCGACCTGCCGCAACACGAGCGCCGCGCTCCATCCGTCGAGGATGAGGTGGTGGAAGGTCCAGAGCAGGAACACCGAGGTGTCCGTGAGCCTGACCACACAGATCCTCATCAGGGGAGCCGTGTAGATATCCAACGGGCGGTGACGGTCGTCGTCTAGGAGCCGATCTCGCGCGGCAGCCTGCTCAGCTGTGGAAAGGTCGCGCCAATCCAGCTCGCGCCAATCCGTGCTGACCGCGCTGGCAACGACCTGCACCGGTTCCTCAAGTCCTTGCCAAGCAAAACTGGTGCGCAGAGCCTGATGGCGCCCCACTACCCGCTGCCATGCCTCCCGCAGAACTTCGGTGTCGACCTCGTCGAGTACGCAGTAGTGCTGCACGAGGTAGTCGTCGACGGCCTGCTCAAGCAATGTGTGAAAAAGGATGCCATGTTGCGCCGGCCCCAGAGGGTAGGCGTCCACCACCGTCGCACTCACTTGACCCCTCCAATCTTGAACTGCGCCAACAGGCTCGCGAGAGCGTCCGTATCCACGTCCGCTACGGCCATCCCGCTTACCGGGCCGCCGCTGGCCGGCAAAGCCTCCGTGATGCTTTGCACGTTCTCGATCTGTTTAGCGGCTATCCGGCGCACCAGCTGATCGTCTGGAATGCCCGGCATGAAGGTCCACTCGATGAACAGCTGGCTGTGCTGGATGTAGGCGACGACATCTAGTTGGTGGCTCCGCGGGAGGTCTGGACCGACGTTGTGGTCCACCTTGTCGACCGGCGTGAACAACTCGTTCTCCACCGATTCGGCGTACCGGCCTAGGTAGTTGAAAAGCACCTGCCGTGCTGGGAGAGCTCGTAACCGCTCGGACAGGGTCGGATCGGGGGTGAGGTACCGCAGCACGCCGTAACCTGCCCCACCGCTGCCCGCCTCCTGCACCTGGTCGCCGATCTGTCGAACCGCGGCCAGTTCCGTCGATTCTGCGGGCATCCGCAGGTGTACCGGGTAGATCGAAGTGAACCAGCCGACCGTACGGGACAGCTCGAGGTCGTTCCAGGGCAGCTCACGCCCGTGGGACTCCATATCGACAAGCAACTTGCTCCGTCCCGCAGCCCGCAGCAGCGCAGCGAGCAGAACAGCGTCGACCCGCACCTGGTTGGTCGCGGCCCGGCGGACGAGTTTCTCAGTGGAGTTGCGGTCGAGGACGGCGGTGAAACTGCGGGAGTCACCGACTCGACCGACCGTCGTGTCACGGGCCGGACAGAGCTCCCCGGATGCCCCATCCGCCAGCCCGATCCAGTAGCTGGCCTGCTCCTCGGCGAGCTGCCCGGCAGCCCACGCCGTGAGGCGGTCGGTCCAGTCCCGCACAGAGGACGAGCGCAGCGGCAGTTGTATATCCCGCCCATCGACGGCCTGTTCATAGGCAAGTCGCAGGTCCTCGAAGAGGACGCGCCAGGAGACGCTGTCTACGACCAGGTGGTGCACGACCAACAGGACCCGCGGCCTGAAGCTGGCGCCTTTGATCACCACCACACGGACGAGCGGCGCTTCCTCGATGTCCAGGCCGCTCTGCACGTTAGCGACGGCCGTGTCGACGTCCTCGCCGGGGCGTAGCCGCACGGTCTCGATCCATACCGGGCGACCAGGCAAGTCGATGGACTGTGTCCACTCGCCGCCCTCGTCGCGCCGGAAGCGGGCGCGCAGTGCGTCGTGGTGAGAGATGACGGCGGATACCGCGCCGGTGAGCGCCTGTTCGTTCAGGGGGTGGTTCCAGACCACCATCTGGGACTGGTTGTAGTGGTGCGGAGGGGCCGCTGTGCGCTGGAATAGCCAATGCTGCACAGGCGAGAGGCGGACCCGCCCCCGCACCGGCGCCGGGTCGGGCAGTGGCCCTCTGTCAGCCAGCGCAGCCTGGGCCAGTTCGGCCACCGTGGCGTGACGGAAGAAATCACGGGCACTCAGGCTCACCCCGAACTCGCGGGCCCTTGTCACCACCTGCATGCTGAGGATCGAGTCGCCCCCGAGTTGAAAGAAATTATCCCAGATCCCGACCGATTCCACGCCGAGCGTCTGTTCCCACACCCGCACCAGGATCTGCTGGACTGGATCTTGGGGGGGCGCGTAGGTACTTGGCAGGTGGTCACGACTGGCGCAGGGAGTGGGGAGCTTGGACCGGTCGACCTTGCCGTTAGCCGTCAGCGGTATCCGCCCGAGCCGGACGATGATGGCCGGAATCATGTGTGCGGGCAGTCGGCTGGCTAACCATTCACGCAGGTTGATGATGGGGGTGTCGGTGGCCTCTCGGGGAACGACGTAGCTGATCAGACGAGTGTTCCCGTCCTCACCTGATTGAGCGACGACCACACTCTGCTGGACTCCCGGATGAGCGTCCAGGGCGCCCTCTACCTCGCCTAGCTCGATGCGGAACCCGCGCACCTTCACCTGGCCGTCAAGCCGCCCCAGGTACTCCAAGTCGCCGCCGGACGCAGCGCGGGCCTGGTCTCCGCTGCGATACATCCGGCCGCCCGGCACATCAGACCACGGGTCCGGCAGGAACCGCCTCGCGGTGAGCCCTGGCTGTCCCAGGTACCCCCGTGCGACACCCGGTCCGCTCACGAAGATCTCTCCTGCTGCCCCGTCGCTCACCGGATTCAGCCTCTCGTCCAACAGGCGGACCCTCAAGTCCGGCAGCGCGCTGCCAATCACGCTACGAGCGCCGAGGTCCGCCGTAATCACCGTGCGGTGGGTGACGTGGACGGTCGTCTCCGTGATCCCGTACATATTCACCAGCTGGGGCCGTTGGTCGCCGTACCGGTTGATCCAAGGCTGCAATGTGGCCGGTTGCAGGGCCTCTCCCCCAAAGACGACCAGCCGAAGGTCGACCAGCATGTCAGGGCGTGCTACGGCGACCGGGATGATCTGCCGGAAGGCCGACGGAGTTTGGTTCAGCACCGTGACTCGCTGGTCGCGCAACGCGTCGTATACCGCCTCGGGCTCCCGGGTCATCTCGTGCGGCAGAATCACTAGCCGTCCGCCGTGCAGCAGTGGGGCCCACATCTCCCAGACCGAAAAGTCGAACGCGAACGAGTGGAACATCGCCCACACATCGCCGTCAGAAAGGGCGAACAGTTGCCGGGTCGTATCGAAGAGACGCAAAACGTTCTGGTGGGTGACTGCAACCCCCTTCGGCCGGCCGGTGGATCCCGAGGTGTAAATGACATACGCCACTCCGTCAGGGTCCGCCCGTACATCCGCGACAGCTGAATCCCCCGACCAATCCACCCCCTCGTCCACACAGACCATGCGAACACCCACCGGCAACAACCCCACCAACGACCGCTGCGTCACGACCACATCAGCAGCTGAATCCCCCACCATCAAACTCAACCGCTCCTGCGGAAACGCCGGATCCAGCGGCACATAACCACCGCCCGCACGCAACACCCCCAGCACGGCGACCACCATGTCCAGCGTCCGGGGCAGGCACACCCCCACCAAACGCTCCGGGCCCACCCCCAAACCCCTCAACACACCCGCCAGCACACCCGAACGATGCGCCAACTCCCCATACGTCAACGACTCCCCCGAACCGGCATCCACCACCGCCACCGAGTCCGGACACTGCCGCGCCCGCTCCACAAACAACTCGGAGAGCGTGCTGGCCGAAGGGTGCGTCTTCGATACCTTCGTCCGATCCATGTCAACATTCCTCGTATTCGGAGTCTCGATAGGTGAATGCGTGCACCCGCACCGCGAGAACCGCACTGGTCGCTGCTATGTGACTGCGCGCACCACTCTCAGCTCGGACAAAAATCCGGAACGGTTGTCCCTAGGTCCTGCTCCTCGGCCCGTCGGCGCACCAGGTCTGCAACAGCGAGATCCAGAATTCCGAGGCCAAACGGCGAAAAAATTGTCAGTTTGGAACCGGGCTCCGGCGGCTTGCCGCCCCGCAGCAAATCACCAATTGAGGCGGCGATGAACCCCCTTCCCCCAGTCCGTTCTTCTGCAAGATGCAACGAGGTGTTGGCTCGGCAGACGTGGTCGGCATCGTCGACTACGTTGACGTTTCTGACAATTGCGTCGACCGCCACGTCCCGCAACGACACGTGCAGAACAGTCGTTCCCGGCCGGCAGTCGGCAAGACCTGTGTACGGACGGGCCGCTGTCGTCGCGAACACCACGAGATCGGCGGCTGCAAGGGCCACGGGAAGCGTCCGCACCACAGTCAGATCCAGCCCCGACCACTCTGCCGCACACCGTTCCGCTAACAACCCAGCGCGCCGCTCGTCGAGATCATGCAGCACTACGGATTTGATTCCCGGCCGCACGATCTGCAGGTAGCGCACAATCTCGTAGGCGATCGGTCCACAGCCGATGAGCGATACAGACGAACAGTTTTCAGGGGTGAGTTCGCGCGCCGCGAGAGCGGCGCTGGCCGCGGTGCGCGAGGAGGAGATGATCGAACCCTCCAGGAGACATTCTGGTCGTCCGTCCTCCAAAGAGTTGAGGACAACGACCGCCGACGCACGGGGGCGGCCTATCTCAACATTACCCGGAAATGACGAAATCCATTTGACTCCGGCGACGTCACGGCGACCGTCCAGATACGCTGGCAGCGCGATGATCCGGTTCCGCTCATCATTCGGGAACCTGAGGAACACGGAGTGCGGAACCGTGGTCCGCCCTAGCGCGTGTGCGCGGTAACCGTCCGCTACGGCCTCGATAACGGCCGCCTCTTGCCCCTGCACCAACCGACTCACCTCGCGGTGACTGATTACCATCATGCTCTTGTCACCTCTCGCTCTACCTCTTCCCAAAGACGGGACACATCGCCCAGGTTGTCGAGAACCCATTCGTCGTTGTAGATCGTGTCGAGATAGCGATCGCCCCGATCCGGCAAGATCAGGACGCATCGCGCACCCTGCGATATCCGGGCGCTCATCCGCTCCACCGCCGACACGATTCCGCCGGAGGATCCGCCGAGCAGAAGCGCCTCCTGTCGAGCGAGCCGCCGGCAGCCGACGACGCAGTCGAGGTCCGAGACGAGAACAACCTCGTCACTTAGCTCAGCCGACCAGTGGGCGGGCGAGACCGAAGCACCGTGGCCTGGGATCAGGCGCGGACCGCTCGGACCACCAAAGATCACGCTACCGATAGCATCGACCGCGACCAGCCGAGTCGATAGCTCCTGGGACTTCAGGTATTCTGCGCAACCCCTCAGGGTCCCGCACGACCCAGTGGCGCAGAAGATGAAGTCAACCTCTCCATCAAGCAGCTCCACGATCTCCCGCGCAGTCTGATGGTGAGCCTCAGGGTTGCGCGGATTCGAATACTGGTTGATCCACTGAGCGTGTGGCACGGTCGCGGCCAGCTCCCGGGCCCTGGCCAGCCGGGCGGGCAGGTACTCGCCCGTTGCTAAGGCCGGGCGGGACACCACGTCGACCTCAGCGCCGTAGGCGCGCAGAATCGAGATATTCTGTCTGGTGGTACGTCCGTCCACGACACAGATAAAGCGGATCCCGAAATAGGCGCAGACCTGGGCCAACCCGATCCCGAGATTACCCGATGATGACTCAACGATGACCGTCTGACCCGGCTTGATAGTACCGTCACGAATACCACTGAACACCATATTCAGCGCCGGGCGGTCCTTCATACTTCCTCCCGGATTGAATGTCTCCAGCTTTGCCATGACGGTGAAACGATGATGCGCAAACATTTTCCGCAACGCAATCAGTGGCGTATCACCAATGGCGTCCAGAACCCCTCCCGCTCCGGTTCCGATCACGCGTCCACCTTTCGCGTAAGTGAGGATTGCATTATTCGCTCATGTTGATAAACCGAGCTTGGTCATTCCTGTTGCTAAGCACCCCAGCCCAAAACTTCGTCGCACTCATCCGACTAGGCGAGCCAGCTCATAGGAAACGCTCCGCAGGGCATCGCTCTGTTAGAGACTGACACTCATACGCACGGTCATCGCACAGGCATCGCACATACAGCGCATGCAGAGCTACGTATGACGCCATTTTATTTGGCGATTCGGCGGTGACATATGAGGGTTGCTGCGACGGTGGTTAAGGCGGAAAAACGTTCGGGCTTGCGTTCGTAGCAGCAGTGGAGACGTCGGTATCCGGACAGCAAGGACATGGTCCGTTCCACGACCCATCGGTGCCAACCCGGGCGGTGAAAGGACTCAATGCCCTTGCGGGCAATGCGGTGGCGGAAGTGCCGCAGGGAGGGCTAGCGACGCAGGTGGGGACAGTCATAGCCCTTGTCTCCGTGGAGTTTCGCGGGCCGTCGGCGACGGGGGCGGATGGGCGGGATGCCGCGCACCAGCGGGATGAGGGCCTGACCGTCGTGAGCGTTGACGGCCGAGACTCCGAGCGAGAGGGGCAGGCCGTTTCGGTCGACGATCAGGGGGATTCCCAATCCGCTCTCACCGCGGCCGGTCAGATTCGGCCCCGTCGGACGCTCCCATTGAGGCGCGGACGCTGGCCTAACTTGATCTTTAACGTCCGGCGTCGAATAGTCCGTCGAACTTGATCACCCGGTTCGGTAACTCCGTACACAGAGGCGGCCTTCGTCCGAACATGTACTCCGACCAAGGAACACACACGTCCAGCACGAAGGCCGTGAGGGTGAGACTGCTGCACCGCAACGCCCAACGAGGGCCCTTGAAGCAGCTGTCATGCTTCCCTACGTTGTTCTACGGGGCCGTGGTGAGCCCTTCGTATGGTTGCCCGCCCAGGGGCGTCGGGCAGGTGAGGTCACTGGCCGAACTGTCGCTGGTGGGTGAACATCGCCGCGGCCATGGAGGGCTCTACGCCGCCATGGCCCGTGGACGCATCGATGCTGGCCGGCTGCGGCGGGCACTGGCCGAAGTACCTCTGCCGCAGTCTTCCGACGACCGCCTAGTCCTGGCCATCGATGTCACCTGCTGGCTGGGCCCCGACGCCCACACCTCACCGGAACGGATCCTCTGCCACACCTGCGGTAGTGGCAAGGATATCCAAAACCCGGTCCCCGGCTGGCCCTACTCGATCATCTGCGCGCTCGAGCCGGGCCGCAGCTCATGGACCGCGCCGCTGCACGCACTGCGTCTGACGCCTGGTAATGACACCGCGACCGTCACCACCCGGCAAATGCGGGATCTACTGAAGGGACTCATCGCCGCAGGGCAGTGGCGGAGGGGCGACCCCGACATCCTCATCGTCGCGGGCGCCGGATACGACGCACCCCGCCTCGGCTTCCTCCTCAAAGACCAGCCGGTCCAGATGCTGGCTACTCGATCAACCCGCAGGTCGTGATCGACGCCAACAGCCACCTGGTGGTGGCCATCGAGGTCCCGCTGCCTGGCAGCCGCAATGACTGCCGGGCGTTCAGCGAGTCCGGTGTCGACCGGGCCTGCCGTGGCCACCCCAGTCATCGCCGACGGTGGTTACAAGGCACCGGGGTTCTCATGCCGCACCGCAAACAACGAGGTAAACAGCGCTTGAGCGGGCAGCAGGAGGCCGAGAACGAGGTGCACCGCAAGACCCCGGGCCTGTGTCGAGAACACCTTTTCCCAACCGATTGGCACACCCTTGCCCCGAACCAATCGGACCGGCGGAACGCGGTCACCCCCGACAAGCCGAAACCCGGCGGCAATTGGTTCCACGTACAACCCGAGGTCGCCACGAAGATGATCGCGGCCAGTACCTCCCGGTCGCCGCGCGGCGCCGACGGCCGCCCTGCGGGCGCTCCGGGGATGGCGGCACCACCCGCTCGAACAGCCCCCCGAGGCTGCTATATCGCGTCAAGCGGTTGAGGGGAGATCCTCGAGATTTCTGGGCGTCTCCCGGTTCGGGCGTTCGAGGAGCTTGAAGATTTGGCGGCAGATGGTCAGCTTGAGGCAGCGCTGCGCGTCTCGGGAGGTCTTCCCCTCGGCCGCGCGGCGGGCGACGTAGGTCTTGGTCGCCGGGTCCAGCCGCATCCTGATCAACGTGATGGTGTGCAGCGCTCGATTCATCTGCCGATCACCGCTGCGGTTGATCCGGTGCCGGTTGGTCAGACCGGAGGACGCCGGGATCGGTGCGACACCGGCGAAGGCGGCGAACGCGGCTTCGGAGCGGAAGCGCCCGGGATGCGACCAGCTGACCAGGATCTGAGCGGCCGTGATGGGCCCAACTCCCAGCAGAGCAAGCAGTTCGGGCGCCGACTGCTGCACGATGCTGAGGATCTCGTCCTCAAGTCCACTGGCCTCGGCCTGGAGAGCTTTGATCCGTTGAGCCGTAGAGCGCAGAGCTCGGACCGTCATGCGGCGTTCGATGCACTGCGCCGGGCGGTCCCGGAGCTGAGCACAACGGCTGATCAGGGCCGGACGCTTCAGTTTGCGCAGTTCAGCACGGAGGTCATCCGGCGCGGACACAATCAGATTCTTGAGCTGGTTGATCGCGGCGGTGGAAGCAAGGACTGCCCCCTGGCGGTTCACCAACAGCACGCGCAGGGCCTCGCGTTCGCCTCGGACACGGGGCTGGATGAGATGTTCGGCGGCCAGCGCGTCCTTCGCCCCGCGAATGGCGTCGATCATGTCGGTCTTGCGTCCGCCGCGGTCGGGTGTCCGTTTGGGGCGCAGGACTTCGACGACCTCTTCGCCGGCCTGGTCCAGGAAAGCGGCCAGGCCGGCGCCGAAACTGCCGACGCCTTCCAGTGCCCAGCAGCGGCGGCCGGGGATGTGTTGGCGTGCGAAGTCGAGCAGGCGGCGGTATCCACGGGCGTTGGCAGGCGAGTCCGTGCTGGCTTGGACAGCACCGATGGGGCTGACGGCTGCCGCGGCGAGGGTGTCTCGGTGGGTGTCGACGCCGATGACGCCGTCGACTCGTTCTGCAAGCATGGTCATGCGGTTGTTCTCCTTGCGGCTGGACGACCGTGGTCGGCGCCGGCCTGGGTGGAGTCACCGCGCGGCATAACTGTGATGAGTCACGTCGAAATGGCGGACAAGCTGCTGATCAAGCCAACGAGGTGGGCCAGGCCGACGCCGACGTCCGGCAGACATCTCGGGGGAACGGCAAGCTCTGACGAGCCGCCAATTACCATGCGGGTCATGCCGGAACGTCGACGCCGAGCCTGGCAGCAGCCCAACTCGGGCCGCAGTTGAACTATCACAATTACCTTCTTCGTAGCCCCGCAACGGGGTTACCGGCCCTCGGGGTTGGCATGACTACCTCCCGTTGTCGAACGGATGGCCTGGGGGGTGGTGTCACCGGCTTTGGAGGCACTGACAGACCGCTGATTAGGGGCATGACCACCGGCCTTTTCGCAGGTCGGGAGGCTCTTCGTAATGTGGATGTGGCGATCAGTGCCGTGGCAGGGCCGGAGAAACAGCACCGACGGATGCCCGACGTGATCGATACCAGCAGCATCGACATCTACCTCGGCCTGGACGTCGGCAAGGGCGAACACCACGCCACCGCACTCACCTCCACCAGCAAGAAGACCTTCGACAAACGCCTGCCCAACAGCGAGCCCAAACTCCGCGAGGCCCTCACCAAACTGCAGGCCAAGCACGGCACCGTCCTGGTCATCGTCGACCAGGTCGCCTCCATCGGAGCACTGCCACTGACCGTCGCCCGCAACCTCGGCTGCCACGTCACCTACCTGCCCGGCCTGACCATGCGGCGGATCGCTGATCCCTATCCCGGCGAGGCCAAGACCGACGCTAGAGGTTGTCCCGTAACCAGTGGGGCTGTTGAGGTGTTGTCTGGTCATGGGTGGGGTGATTTCAGCAGATGATCCGAAGTGGATCGAGCCGTTCGTCGGGCTGAGCCCGGTGCAGTTCGACCGTCTTGTCGCGCTGGTGCGTCGGCGGGGTGGCGACATCCAGCGAGGCCGACCGTGGCGATTGCCGCTGGAGGACCGGGTGTTGCTGGTGGCTACGTACTGGCGCACGAACCTGACGTTGTGGCAGGTGGCGCCGTTGTTTCGGGATCTCGAAGTCCGCCGCGGACCGGATCCTGGATCATCTGGCGCCGTTGCTGGCGATCTCCCCGGCCCGCCGGAAACGGGAAGACACCGTGTACATCGTGGACGGCACTCTGGTTCCCACCCGGGACCGCAGTATCGCCGCGTCGAGCAAGAACTACCGGTACTCGACCAACTTGCAGGTCGTCATCGACGCCAACAGTCGCCTGGTGGTGGCCATCGGAGCCCCGCTGCCCGGCAGCCGCAACGACTGCCGGGCCTTCGCCGAGTCCGGGGTTGATGTGGCCTGCCAAGGTGTTCCCGTGATCGCCGATGGCGGCTACCAGGGCACCGGACTGCTCATCCCGCACCGCAAACGACCAGGTCAAGACCGCTTGAGTCCACAGCAAGAGGCTGACAACGCAGTCCACCGCCGGGCCCGCGCGCGTGTCGAACATGCCCTGTCCCGGCTGAAGAACTGGAAGATCCTGCGGGACTGCCGCCTCAAGGGCAACGGGGTTCACCAGGCCGCACTCGGCATCGCACGCCTGCACAACATGGCCCTCACCGGATAACTCAAACCCCATACGGGACAACCTCTAGGGACGCGTTCATCATCGCCGACGCAGCCCGTGCCATGCCGCACACACTGCGCTCGGTCGACCTCGACGACAACACGATCGCCGAGCTCCACATGATTGTCGGGTTCGACGACGACCTCGCCGCCGAGGCGACGCGTCTGTCCAACCGGCTGCGGGGGCTGTTCACCCAGGTCCACCCGCACCTGGAACGAGTGCTGGGGCCGCGCATGCAGCACCCGGCCGTGCTGAAACTGCTCGACCAGTTCGGCTCCCCGGCCCAGATCCGCAAGGCCGGACGCCGACGCCTGGTCACCCTGATCCGCCCGAAAGCGCCGCGGATGGCCGAGCGACTGATCGAGGACATCTTTACCGCACTGGACGAACAGAGCGTCGTCGTCCCGGGCACCGACGCGGGCGCCCTCATCGTCCCCAGCCTGGCTAACTCACTTCAAGCGGTGCTTGACCAGCGCAAACTGCTGGCCCACCGGATCGAGGAACTGCTGGAGGCCCACCCTCTTTCCAAGGTCCTGATGTCCATGCCCGGCATCGGCATCAGGACCGGAGCCCGCATCCTCATCGACGTCGGCGACGGCACCGCGTTCCCGTCCGCAGCCCACCTCGCCGCCTACGCCGGCCTCGCCCCGGCAACCCGAACCTCCGGGACCTCCATCCGCGGCGAACAGCCCTCTCGGAGAGGAACAAGCAGCTCAAACGGGCCTTCTTCCTCTCCGCATTCGCCGCCCTGGCCGACCCGGCCTCCCGGACCTACTACGACAAGAAGATCGCCCAGGGAAAACACCACACCCAGGCCCTCCTCTGCCTCGCTGGGCGCCGATTTGTTTACCAAGAATGGCCCATACCATAGGCGCCTTCAGATATCACTAGGCAGGCGAAAGCTTGAACATGAGTGGTAGGGAACCTACGTTAAGGCGCAATGGTGACGTCCAACGGGAGAATAGATGATCTTTTACGTGCTCGGGCCTGTTGGCATTGAGTCAGCGCCTGAAACCCCTCCAGCAGTGCTCACACCCCAGGTGCGAGCACTCTTAATCGGACTACTTCGCAATCCCCGCCAACACGTATCGCTCTATCGGCTGGCCGAGCATATTTGGGTTGAACCACCGACCAGCGCGAGGTCAAATCTCCGAACGCATATTGCCACACTGCGCAAGGTTCTGAACTCATGCGCGCCGGAACTTGGCCACCGGCTCGAAACCCGTAGGGGTGGGGCCGGGGGCACTGCCGCGTACCGGCTGGCCATTGAACCTAACGAGGTGGACTCCACCGCTTTTTATTTGCTCGCCAGTCAGGGGCAGAACGAACTTCTCTCAATGCGACCGGACTCCGCGGCGCAGAAGCTCAAGTGCGCGCTGGCATTGTGGAGGGGACCCATAGGCGAGGACGTGCCGGACACCGAGCCGCTCCAGTCCTGGGCCAACCACCTGACGGAGTTGCGACACACCACCATCGAGAACCTGGCCGAGGCCCAGCTGCTCCTGAACGACTGCGCGTGGATCTTCGCGAATATCCGGCCTCATCTAGCTGAGTGTCCCCTCCGAGAACGACCGGTGGGGATACTCATGCGCGCGCTGCACTTAGCAGGCGACCGCCAAGGGGCATTCAACGTCTATCAGGACTATCGACGACTACTCGTCGAAGGGCTCGGTGTCGACCCGTCGATCGAGTTGCAGAAGCTATACGTGTCACTGCTCGACGCCAGAACCAATCCCCTGCAGCCCTTCGCGGCCTGATCCGCCCAGCCATCTCGGCGTTTGGGTTTCCATCCTCTCCGCCACCCCGTGCACATTTCCGCAAAGACAGTAGAGCCCAAGCTGAGCGCTCCACCCATAGGTAGAACGGATGGTCCAGTTCCTGCTCCGTCGGCCACTTCGGCGGATGCTGGCCGCTCGATCTCCGAGGGAGTGGTCGCCACGCAGACCTTGTCCCGAAGGGCTCGCATCGCTCTGGCCGAAGGTCAGCGCTGCAAGTAGTACTCGCCTCCCATTTCCATGATCCCATCTTCCGGTGGCGGAAGCCGAGGAAATCGAACCCCTGCCCACCTCGGGCGAGGCAGACCATGCCGGCCCCGGCCGGCGCGAAAGCCCCCAAGCTCTTCCAGCACTCACGCTGCCAGCTCACGGGCCTGTTCAGCTCGCTATCCGGCCGCTGAGCGGACGAGTGAAACGCCGGCACGTCCCGTGTGACCTGCTCTCAGCCCGACCAAGGGAGTCGGTGGATCACTGCGGCCTTTGAAAGGCGTGATAGATCAACGCGACTGGGTGCGCGCCGTGCTGTTGATCATTGCTACGGGCCTCCCAGCGGGACGCCAACTCTTCGAGCTCTTCCTTCAACTCGCCGAGCTGACCAGCGGTCAGGTGCAATATGGAGTCGCTGCCGACCGCGTTGCGCGCCCAGTCGCCCTCCAGCGAGTCCTCGCTATCTAGATACGCCTCCAACTGGTCCACATAACGCCGGAGAATGGCGTGCCGGAGCGCCCTCGCGGCCTCTGCTCGCTCCGGATGGGCCGAAGGATCGAAGGGGCCCAGCACAGTCTTGGGATGCGCGGCGCTCCACCACCTCTCGCGACGGTCCCGGGCGAGTTCGGGGACCTCCTTCACAAGTCCGTGTGCCGCCAGCTGGCGTATGTGATAGCTAACATTGCCCACCGCCTCATCGAGTGCGTCGCTGAGCGCGCCGACTGTCTGAGGTCCTCGAATACGCAACTGGGCCAGGAGCCGGAGCCTGGTGGCATGCGTCAAGGCGCGCATGGCCCCTGGATCGACCAGTTGAGCGTCGGAATACACGTTCTCCATGGGCGTACTTTACATCCACGAATAAAATCGTACAATAAACCTCGTGCACTACTGCCCCGCTGACCGCAGAGTCGGTCTAGGCCTCAGTCATTCAGTACCGCTGAAGTCGCGTCACTCCACTGCGCAGCTCGTGTTGCTCACCACTGCACCCTTCACCCCTGGTCCGTATGAACCGATCGGCGACGTCGCTCGGTTCAGTACCGCCGCCACTGACGGGCAGTCGACCGGACCGCGATTGGGCGGAGAAGGGCGAGGCAGGCAGTGGCCGCGCGGAGAAGATCCTAACGACCGCCGAGTCCGTTGCCAGGTGCTTGTACCGACTCGGGACGCTCGCCAAGTACCGCCTGGTCGAGGAGACCAAGGGCGGCTGGGGCCGGTAACGGGCCTGTCAGGAAACAACTCACTCCACCAGCTGGCGGGGCATCGAGAGCAAGGAAGCCGAGACTCTCAACACGGCTGTCGCAGAGCTGTGCTTCGAGCTGATCACATACGCAATCGAGACCGGCAGCAACCCTCCCTCAATCGGTGGGAGGCCGAGCACTTCGACTACGGCGCTGTCTACCTAGCGGTCGCCGGATCGGGCGAACTGAGCCGCCAGTCTCAGCACTGCTGGAGTCCTACAACGGGCACCTAACGGAGCGGAGCAGGAGCAGGTGACGGTACCGCGTGTCGCGTCCCGCAGGCACCTGAGAGAGGCCATGTCATGAACAATCATCCAGACATTCACTACCGTATCGACGCCATCCGCTCCTATGATCTGCGTGCGCAAGCTCGTGCCTGGAACCTGACCAGAACCGCCTCCGCCGACCCTGTGAACCGAAGCGGCACACCAGCTCGAGTGCGGCTCGGCTGGCTACTGATCGAGGTCGGCCTCCGACTCCTCAACCCACCAACGCAGCCACGCCTTGAGTAAAAGGCTCTAACAAAGCCGTCGGACGTGGCGGTGAGTGATGAGACAGACCGCGAGTCCGAGGAATGCTTCGTGCATGTCGTCGCGTCGTTCCCAGCGGATGCGCAGGCGGCGGAAGCCGTGCAGCCAGGCGATCGTCCGCTCAACGACGTAGCGGAAGATGCCCAGGCCAGTGCCATGTGGCTCGCCTCGTTTCGCGATCACGGGGCGGATGCCGCGCTGCCAGAGCAGGCGCCGGTACTTGTCGTGGTCGTAGCCGCGGTCGGCCAGCAGCGCGTCAGGGCGTCGACGCGGCCTGCCGACCAGCCCCGCCACTGCCGGGATCTTGTCGAGCAGGGGCAGGAGTTGCGTGACGTCGTTGCGGTTGCCTCCGGTCAGCGTGACCGCGAGCGGGATGCCCTGACCGTCGGTGATGACGTGGTGCTTGCTGCCTGGCCGTGCGCGGTCGACCGGGCTGGGACCGCTTTTGGGCCCCGTCGAGCGGCCCGGACGTGCGAGGAATCGATCACCGCCCGCGACCAGTCCAGCTGGTTCTTCGAGCGCAGCTTCTCCAGCAGGACGACGTGCAGTTGGTCCCAGACACCGGCCTCGTTCCAGGCCGCCAGGCGCCGCCAGCAGGTCATGCCCGAGCCAAAGCCCAACTCCTGCGGCAGGTACTCCCATTGGATACCGGTGTGCAGCACGAACAAGATCCCGCACAGTGCCTGCCGGTCCGGCACCCTGGGTCTGCCCTCCGCCAGTTTCGGTCCCGGTTCGGGCAGCAACGGTTCGATGAGCGACCACAGTTCATCCGACACGATCCACGGCCGCGACTGACGTTTCGCCACAACCAGACCAACGAGCGGACAGGCCAACAGTCACATGATCAAACGCTTTTGTTAGAACCAGTAAGGCCGATGGTTTCCAGGTACCCCTCAAGGAGTGCATACCGTCGACAGATCCACCTCGACGCGAGTACCATCCGCACCGTCGCTGACGGAACCACCCGCCCGGACTGAACCGAGTGACATTACGGTGATTCCCTCCGACTGTTCGTTCGTTCCGAGCGAACCTACGGGTGGCTGATACTCCACCGCCGTCTGGCCCCGAGACCTTGCCCGCCCGTTCTGAAGCCATGATCCACGTGGCCATGACCGGCCTCATCGCTCGCCGACTCACCGGTGGGACCACGGTCTTCTGGCGGATCCGGTAAACCGCGTCATCCGCATACTCGGGATGAAACAACGGAAAGAAGGCGTCCTCTCAGCCCCTGCGGGAGTGGGCCTCCAAGCGTTCCGCGAGAAGCAACCATTGTCCGGCGCAGGCCTTTGCCGCTTGGGCCACTGTGGCAGCCCGGTGCTCTGGCACACTGGCCGCCAGCTGATGCCACTGCTCGTCGTTGCCAGTGGCGTGCGTCCTCAGCATCTGGATCAAAGCGCGTCCGGCATCAGTCCGCATTGACGGATCCTTGACGATTCGCTCCACAGCGACCTGAAGGTCATCCGACGATGGATGTGATGCCTCACCGCCGCGAGGGGCAGGCGGGGTCTCTTGATGGGCAGCCTGTGCCCGTCGGGTCTCGAAGGCTCGTAGCCTGGATGGCAGCGGATCCTTGCCCGCACGTACCCGATCTCGCACGTCCTTGGCTGTGGCAACACTGATCCCGGCATGTTCTGCGATCTCTTGCAGGGTGCTCCCAGGGTGTCTAGCGACCAAAAGGCTGGCTCGTACGCGCCCTTCAGCCGCATTGAGAGGCCGAGAGCGCCCATCGCGACCCACGCGCGTTTTCAAGTGCTCGTTCTGCGCAGTTGAAAACGCACGCAGGGATGCGACGGTACTCGCCGCGAGGCCAGTGGCCGCGGCGATGCGCCGGTCAGACCACTGCGGGTGCGAGGCAATGATGCGGGACGCTGCACTAACCCGTTCATCGCCACTCAAGGGGAGGCCGTGCACCGCGTTGAGCTCCACAGCCAGCACGAAGGCCGCTGCCTCCGTACCATCGAAAAACTGGACTAGTATGCGGTCTTCACCCCGCAATCTAGCGGCCAGCAGCCTGTGCATTCCATCAATGACTCTCATCGTCGGCCGTCGGACGACAATAGGTGGCAACGCGACCAGTGACTCGGCGAGCATCCGCACGTGAGTTATATCCTCGCCGCTGAGCCTGGGAGAGTCGGAGGGGAGCAGCGATGGGACAGGAATCGCTACGGCCGGCGTGAGGGCCGGCTCAGCTCTCTCCAGAGGACCGTCCGACTCGGCAATAGTTGCCGGGGAAACATTGCTGGTAGGTAAAGGCATTCCGCTACCACTCCCCGGCCTCGGGGAGGCCAGGGAGAGCACACCGCCTGCCTGAGGTGGACCTCGAAGGGCTCGGTATGCACAGAAGGAAAGCCATGTGAAGATCTCCTCGTCGAGTGCGGTGTGACCACGCCGAGTTGTCCATGGCCGCGTCAACCTTCCTCGGCGTGGTTTTCGTGAAGGGGACGGGCGATTGGCTGGCCAGCATGCGGCATGCCCCGGCCTCGCTCTAGTCCGCCAGAATCACCCGGGTCGACGCGGCGGCGTGCAGCCGCATTCGCTGTCCGAACCGGCCGAGGAGCGAGGGGTGGCAGGGATGCTTGCATCCCTGCGGTGCACACCACGTGCTCGCCCAGGACCTCGGTGAGGAAGACAGCCTCGCCGGTGCGTCTCTGCATTTCCTGGACCACCTCGTGCGGGCCTGTCAAGGCCTGCTCGGCGTGATCCTCACCGACGAGCTGGGGAGCCGCCGGACTAAGAAAGCAACGCCGATGGGCGGGCAAGCGGCTGAGCCGACCACGCTCCTCGAACACGGCGGCGATCCGGTGCATGCTGCTGAACGGTACGCCGAGCCCGTCGCCAACATCTTTCAGCGAGACTCCGTTCTCCGCGGTGGATATCACGCGAAGCGTTCCAAGGGGCCGCTTGATGATCTGCACGTCCGCGTCACCCTTTCAGCTGGATCCGTTACATGTGCTCAATGCCTGACTTTTTTCAGATCGGCTCGCAGCACGCGAAAAGGCCTTCCCGAAGGGGAAGTGATCTCGTCGAACTTCTCCACATGACACAGCCCCTGTCAACCAGACCAACCACCCGACAGGGCATTGTGCCGTCCAATGCACCGTGTGCTGACACGTCGATGCTCCCGCACCCGTGCGACAACGAGCGCAGTACACAGTCGTGCAGGCCGAGACAGCCCCGGACGCTACCGAGCGGACGATGCACCGTCAAGTCATCCGCTGAAAAGGACAGTTCGGAATCGTTCGTCGCTACGGCCCCTATATGCACTTGGTCGCCGCCTCCGGATGCTACCGATGAGTGACCTTGGCGATTGACGTCATGCGGTTGGGACTGCATCGGGACCTGCGGAAGATCCGCCAGGACTTCAGGCGGGCGACGCCGCGTTCGACGGGTGCCCGTGTGGCGGCCAGGGCACGGTTGCGGGTCTTCTCAGTGGGGGTCAGGGGTCAGTGCCTGCAGGGGCCTGCGTTTGATGCCCGAGGTCAGCCACGGACCGGCGCCCTGGTAGGCGAGATCGGCCACGATGGGAACGCCCTGGCGCTCGCAGATGCGGATGATCCGGTGGGTGCGGGCGACGGTCAGGTCGTGAGTGCGGCCCGGCAGGGCGGGCGAGAGCCACAGCAGCCGGCCGGGATCGGTGACGACCTGCACGTTCACGCCGTGGCGCCGGTGCTTGTGGGAGTAGTCGGCCCGGCCGTCACCGACCCGGTCGCACTCGGCGAGGGTGCCG
>NZ_JBITEU010000022.1:0-37328 GCF_044455475.1 Streptomyces sp. NPDC051218
TCCACCCGCGCACACACCGCATCAAAAGCATCCGCGAACACCGCAAACGCCCCGTACAACTCCCGACCCATCCCCAACCGCTGCGCACCCTGACCGGTGAACAAGAACCCCGTACGCCCAGGCGCCGCGACACCGCCTGGCGCGTTGCCGTGTCCCGCCGCCAGCGCGTCGAGTTCGCTCAGCAGTTCCTCGCGCCCCGTCCCCAGCACGACCGCCCGGTGCTCGAGCGCCGCACGCCGGGTTGCCAGAGAGAGCCCGACGTCGGCAGGCTCCTCGGCCGCGGCCGTGGCGCGCAGCCGGGCCGCCTGGGCGCGCAGTCCCTCCGGCGAGGCGCCGCTCAGCACCCAGGGCACGAGCGTGTCCGGCACCCGGGGGCCCGGGAGGGAGGCGGGCTCGTCCGGTGCCTGTTCGATCATGGTGTGCGCGTTGGTGCCGCTGATCCCGAACGACGAGACCGCCGCGCGCCGGGGTCGCCCGGCCGACGGCCACTCCCGTTCCTCGGTGAGCAGTTCCACTGCCCCCGCCGACCAGTCCACGTGTGACGAGGGTTCGTCGGCGTGCAGGGTGCGGGGCAGCACGCCGTGCCGCAGCGCCATCACCGTCTTGATGATGCCGCCGACGCCTGCCGCCGCCTGGGTGTGCCCGATGTTGGACTTCAACGACCCCAGCCACAGCGGCCGTTCAGCGTCTCGATCCTGCCCGTACGTGGCCAGCAGCGCCTCCGCCTCAACCGGGTCGCCGAGCTTCGTCCCCGTACCGTGCGCCTCCACCATGTCCACGTCGCCGGGTACCAGGCCGGCGTCGGCGAGAGCGGCGCGGATGACCCGCTGCTGCGAGGGGCCGTTCGGCGCCGTGAGGCCGTTGGACGCACCGTCCTGGTTGACGGCCGAGCCGCGCACCACCGCGAGCACGTCGTGCCCGTTGCGCCGCGCGTCGGACAGCCGCTCCACCAGCAGCACACCGGCGCCCTCCGACCAGCCGGTGCCGTCCGCGTCCGCTGAGAACGACTTGCAGCGGCCGTCGGGCGCGAGTCCCCGCTGCTTGCTGAAGTCCACGAACACGCTGGGTGTGGACATCACGGTGACGCCCCCGACGACGGCCATCGAGCACTCGCCCGCACGCAGCGACCGGGCGGCCAGGTGCAGCGCCACCAGGGACGAGGAACACGCCGTGTCCACCGTCACGGCCGGACCCTCGAGACCGTACGTGTAGGCGATCCGACCGGACACCACGCTGCCGGCGCCGCCGGTGGCCCGGTAGCCCTCGGTCTCCGGAAGGGCCTCGGCGGCAGCCGCGTAGTCGTGGTACATGACGCCGGCGAAGACGCCGGTGTCGCTGCCGCGCAGGGCGGCCGGGTCAATGCCGGCCCGCTCGAAGGTCTCCCAGGACAGCTCCAGCAGAAGCCGCTGCTGCGGGTCCATCGCCAGCGCCTCGCGCGGCGATATGCCGAACAGCTCTGCGTCGAACTCGGCGGCATCGTGCAGGAAGCCGCCGTGCCGTGCATACGTGGTGCCGGGACTTGACGGGTCGGGGTCGTGGAGGCGCGCGAGGTCCCAGCCGCGGTCGGTGGGGAAGCCGGTGATGCCGTCGCGGCCTTCCCGGACCATCCGCCAGAGTTCCTCGGGGCTGTCCACACCGCCCGGGTAGCGGCAGCTCATCGCGACGACGGCGATCGGCTCGTCCGCTGCGGCGGCGTGCCGCGAGCGCGGTACGGCCGCGACAGCGGCCGTGCCGCTCAGCTCCTCGCAGAGGTGGGCGGTCAGCGCGGCGGGGCTGGGGTGGGAGAAGACCAGGGTGGCGGCCAACCGCAGCCCGGTGGCGGCGGCCAGCCGATTGCGCAGTTCGACGCCTGTGAGGGAGTCGAACCCGAGGTCCTTGAAGGTCCGGCCGGTGTCCACGCCAGTACCGGAGGAGTGTCCGAGCACGGCCGCGACGGTCGTCCGTACCAACTCCTCGACGGCGCGCGTCCGCTCGGGCTCCGGCAGCGCGGCGAGGCCGTCGGTGTCCGCGGACGACGTGGCGGCGGAGCGGAGCACGGGGCGCGCCAGGTGCCGCAGCAGCGGCGGTACGGGTCCGTCGCCGGGGGCGGGTTCGGCGGCCATGGCCAGTACGTGAGCGGGCCCGGCGGCCACGGCCGCGTCGAGCAGCCCTACGCCCCGGGCGGGGTCGAGCGCGCCGCCCAGCGCAGCGAAGCGCGCGCGGTCCTTCGTGCCGAGTCCGGCGGCCATGCCGTCGGTCCCGCCCCACAGCCCCCAGCCCACCGCGACAGCGGGCAGGTCCTCGGCGCGGCGGCGGGCGGCGAGGCCGTCGAGAAAGGCGTTGGCCGCTGCGTACGACGCCTGGCCGGCGGTGCCGAAGGAAGCGGCCACGGACGAGAACAGCACGAAGGAGGTGAGGCCGAGATCGCGGGTCGCCTCGTCGAGGAGAGCTGCCGCATCGGCCTTGGGGCGCAGCACCGCGGCAGCGCGTTCGGAGGTCAGTGAGGTGAGCAGGCCGTCGTCGAGGACGCCCGCGGTGTGGACGACGGAGGTGATGGTGTGGTCGGCGAGTACCCGGTCGAGGTCGCCCCTGTCGGCGGCGTCACCGGCGACGACCACCACGGTGGCGCCCTGCGCGGTGAGTTCGGCGGCGAGCTCGGCGGCGCCCGGCGCCTCGGGGCCGCGCCGGCTGAGCAGGACCAGACCCGCGACCTCGTGCGCGGAGACCAGGTGGCGAGCGACGCGGGCGCCGAGCGCCCCGGTGCCGCCAGTGATCAGAACGGTGTCGTGCGGGCCCCACGGCGGGTTGGCGCCGGCCCGCAGCCGGATCGCGCGCGGGGCCAGCAGGGTGCCGGCGCGGAGGGCGGCCTGTGGTGTGTCGACGGGCAGGCCTGCGGTGAGGGCGGAGGCCGACGCGGCGGTACCGTCCAGGTCCGCCAGGCCGAACCGGCCCGGGTGTTCGGCCTGCGCGGACCTCAACAGGCCCCAGACCGCGGCGGCGGCGGGATCGACGCTCTCACCGTCAGCTGTGGCGACGGCGTTCCGGGTGACGACGAGCAGCCGGCTGCCGGAGAAGCGCTCGTCGTCCAACCAGGCGCGAACCAAGCCCAATACGGCGGTGACCGTGTCGTGCGTGCGCTGCGCGAGGGGCGCGCCGACCACGGACGGCTCCGGGCCGACGCCCACGCAGGCAAGCATCGTGCCGGGCACGGCCTCCACGTCCGCCAGGCCGGCCAGGCCGGGAAGAGGGCCCGCCGCGGTGACCGTGTCGAGCAGGTCGGTGGTGCCCACCGGTACGGCCACGAACGGCACTTCGCGCTCCCCGACACCGGCGAGGGTCCAGTCGACGCCGTAGAGCACGCCGGAGGAGGTGTCGCCCAACCGGTCGGCGGTCACGGGCCGGAAGGCGAGCGACCGCACCGTCAGCACGGGCGCGCCTGTCGGGTCGGCGAGGCGAACCGCGTACTCGTCGGCACCGAGCCGGGTCATGGTGACGCGCAGCGTGGTGGCGTCGATGGCGTGCCGGGTCACGCCGGACCAGGCGAACGGCAGCAGGGTTGCGCCGTCATCGCGGAGGAGGCCGGTGGCACCGAGCCCGTGCAGCGCGGCGTCGTACAGCACGGCCTGCGGCCCTTCGGGCAGCTCGACCTCCGCGTACACGGTGTCCCCGTCGCGCCAGGCGGCGCGCAAGCCCCGGAAGGCGGGGCCGTAGGAGAGGCCGGCCGCCGCGAGTGCGCCGTAACCGAGTGGGGTGGCCGTACCCGTGGGGTGCCATTCGCCTGTTCCGGAGATGTCCTCGGGGAGGCGGGCCTGCTCCAGGACGCCGACGGCGTGAGTGGTCCAGTGCGCTCCGGAATCGCCGTCGGGACGGCTGTGGATCTCGACTGCCTGATCGGCCACGGTCATCTGGAGCTGGACGCCGCCGTGTTCGGGCAGGACCAAGGGCTCGCGCAGGGTCAGCTCGGCGAGCCCCGGCAGCCCCGCATCAGCTCCCGCGTGGAGGGCGAGATCGACAAGGGCGGTTCCGGGCAGCACGATCCGGCCATGGACGACGTGGTCGGCCAGCCAGGGGTGGGTGGCGAGGCTGACGGCGCCGGTCCAGACCAGCCCGCCGTCGCCCGCCAGGGGCACGACGGCGCCCAGCAGCGGATGGCCGGCCGTGACCAGGCCGGCGGCGGCCAGTGCGGTAGTGGAGGACGTCTGGGAGGTCCAGTAGCGGGTGTGCTGGAAGGCGTAGGTGGGCAGTTCGACGGGGCGGGGGGCGCCCGTACCGGCGACGGACGTCCAGTTCAGCGCCACGCCGCGCGTCCACAGGACCGCGGCGGCGTGGGCGGCGGACCCGGTGCCGTCCTGGCCGCGACGCATCAGCGGCACGGCGACAGCGTCCTCCAGAAGCACCGGGACGAGGGCGGACAGGGCACCGTCGGGGCCGAGTTCCAAGAAGGTCCGCGCCTCGGGGAGCGAGGCAAGGGCGTCGGCGAAGCGGACGGGCTCGCGTATCTGACCCACCCAGTACTCCGGGGTGTCGATCGCACCCGGGGCCGTGGTGCGGACCGGGATCTGCGGGGCGTGGAAGGTCAACGACTCCGCCACAGCCGCGAACTCGGCCAGCATCGGCTCCATCAGATACGAATGGAACGCGTGCGAAACCGCCAACCGCTTGACCCGCACACCCTGCACCCGCAGCCGCTCCTCCAACCCCGCAATCGCCTCCGCCTCACCGGAAACCGTCACCGACGTAGGGCCGTTCACCGCCGCCAACTCCACCCCATCAGGCAGCGTGAGCGCCTCCTCGGCCACCTCCACCGCCAGCATCGCGCCGCCCTCGGGCAACGCATCCATCAACCGCCCACGCGCCGACACCAAGACGCAGGCATCCTCCAGCGACAACACCCCCGCACAATGCGCCGCGGCTATCTCCCCCACCGAATGCCCCACCAGCACATCCGGGGCCACACCCCACGACTCCACCAACCGGAACAGCGCCACCTCCAACGCAAACAACCCCGCCTGGGCGTAGACAGTCCGCTCCAGCTGCCCCGCGTCCTCGCCGAACACCACCTCACGCAACGGCCGTTCCAACTCCACCCGCGCACACACCGCATCAAAAGCATCCGCGAACACCGCAAACGCCCCGTACAACTCCCGACCCATCCCCAACCGCTGCGACCCCTGACCGGTGAACAAGAACCCCGTACGCCCAGGCGCCGCGACACCGTGCAGCACACCCGCCGCGTCGTGGCCCTCCGCCAGCGCGTCCAGACGGGCCGCCAGTTCCTGGCGGTCGGCGGCGAAGACGGCCGCGCGGTGGTCCAGGGGGAAGCGGGTGGTCGCCGACGACCGTGCGATCGCGGCCGGCGGTACGGGCGGTTCGGCGTCCAGGAAGGCTCGCAGCCGGGCCGCCTGGTCGCGCAGGGCGGCAGCGCCGTGACCGGAGAGGAGCACGGGAAGCGCGAGGCCGGGCTTGGGCCCTTCCTCGTCCGGGACGGCCGGTTCGGGCGCCGCCTCGATGACCGCGTGGGCGTTGGTGCCGCTGATGCCGAACGACGACACACCCGCCCGGTGCGGCCGGTCCATGGGGGGCAGGGTCACGTTCTCGGTGAGCAGCTTCACGGCGCCCGCCGACCAGTCCACGTGCGGCGTGGGCTCGTCGGCGTGCAGGGTGCGGGGCAGCACACCGTGCCGCAGCGCCATGACCGTCTTGATGACGCCGGCGACACCGGCGGCGGCCTGGACGTGACCGATGTTGGACTTCAACGACCCCAGCCACAGCGGTCGTTCCGCGTCCCGGTCCTGCCCGTAGGTGGCCAGCAGCGCCTGCGCCTCGATCGGGTCGCCCAGCCGTGTCCCGGTGCCGTGCGCCTCCACCACGTCCACGTCGGAGGGCTCCAGACCGGCCGCTTCGAGCGCCGCCCGGATGACCCGCTGTTGCGCCAGGCCGTTGGGTGCGGTCAGACCGTTGGAAGCCCCGTCGGAGTTGACGGCGGATCCCCGCAGCACGGCCAGGACGTGCTGCCCGTCGGCCAGCGCGTCGGAGAGGCGGCGCAGGACCAGCACGCCCACGCCCTCGGACCACCCGGTGCCGTCGGCCTGCGCGCCGAATGCCTTGCAGCGGCCGTCCGGGGAGAGGCCGTCCTGCCGCGCGAACTCGACGAGGACGCCGGGCGTGGCCATCAGGGTGACGCCGCCCGCCAGGGCCGTGGAGCACTCTCCCGCGCGCAGCGACTGCGCGGCCAGGTGCAGCGCCACCAGCGACGACGAGCACGCCGTGTCCACGGTCACCGCCGGGCCGTTGAACTCGAAGGCGTAGGCGATCCGGCCGGAGGCGACGCTTGCGGTCGTGCCGGTCAGCAGATAGCCCCCGGAACTCTCGGCGGGCTCGTGCATCCGGGGGCCGTAGTCTTGCGCGGTGGCGCCGACGAAGACGCCGGTGCGGCTGCCGCGCAGGTCGGCCGGTTCGGTGCCGAGCCGCTCCAGGGCCTCCCACGTGACCTCAAGGAGCAGCCGCTGCTGCGGGTCCATGGCGACGGCCTCGCGCGGCGAGATGCCGAACAGGTCGGCGTCGAAGCCCGCGATATCGTCCAGGTACCCGCCGGCCGTGGGGAGTGTGGTGTCCAGCGCGGCCAGGGACGGCTGCCAACCCCGGTCCTCGGGAAGGCCGGTCAGCACCTCGCGGCCCTCGCTCAGCGCTTCCCACAGCGCCGCGGGCGAGTCGATGCCGCCGGGGAAGCGGCAGGCCATGGCGACGATGGCGACGGGGTCGTCGGCGTCGGCGTACTCCGAGGAGGCCGTGGCGCGGGAGGGACCTGCGGCATCCTCACCCCGCAGCGTGTCGCACAGGTGGCGGGCGGCCGCGGCCGGGGTGGGGTGGTCGAAGAGGACGGTGGGCGGCAGGGTGAGCCCGGTGGCGACGGCGAGCCGGTCCCGCAGCTCGACCAGGGTCAGGGAGGCGATCCCGAGGGCCTTGAAGGTCTGCTCCGGGTCCACGTCCCCGGCGGCGGCGAACCCGCCGACCACGGCGGCGTGGGACCGGATCAGCTCCAGCACCGTGCTGCGGGCGGACTGCGGTGAGAGGGCGCGCAGTCGGTCGCGCAGTGAGCCGTCCGGAGCAGTGGCCGTATCAGGAGCGGCGTCGGTGTCCGGGGCAGCGGCGTCCCGGGCGGGCTCGCCGGAGCCGTTCCACTGGGCGGCGGCCGTGCCGGGTCTCCAGTGGCGCTCTCGCTGGAAGGCGTACGTGGGCAGGTCCACGACCGCACCCGGTGGGGCGGGCAGACGGACGTCACGCCCGTGGGCGAGCAGTTCGGCGGCGGAGCCGAGCAGCCGCGCGCGCCCCCCTTCGCCGCGCCGCAGCGAGCCGACCACCGCGGTTTCGGGCACGTCCAACTCGGCCAAGGTGTCGCGTACGGCGGCCACCAGTACCGGGTGCGGGGTGGCTTCGACGATGAAGCGGAAGTCCTCACCGGCCAGCCGCCGGACGGCGGTGGAGAACTCGACGGTGGACCGCAGGTTGCGGTACCAGTAGGCGGCGTCCAGGCCGGCCGTGTCCGTCCACTCCCCGGTGACGGTGGACAGGAACGGCAACTCGGACGTACGGGGTTCGATGCCCGCGAGCGCGGTCAGCAGCTCTTCGTGGATCAGTTCGACCTGCGCCGAGTGCGAGGCGTAGTCCACCGGAATCCGCTTGGTCTCGACGCCGTACGACACGCACCGGGCCGCGAAGTCGTCGAGGGCGTCGCCAGGCCCCGAGACCACGACCGCGGTGGGTCCGTTGTCGGCGGCGATCGAGAGCGCGGGCGCGTCGTCAAGCCACGGGCGGACCTGTGCCACCCCGGCCTGCACGGACAGCATCCCGCCCTGTCCGGCCAGGGCGCCGATGGCGCGGCTGCGGAGTGCGACCACTTTGGCCGCGTCCTCCAGCGACAGCGCGCCCGCCACGCAGGCCGCGGCGATCTCGCCCTGGGAGTGTCCGGCGACGGCGTCGGGCACGACCCCCAGCGACCGCCAGGTCTCGGCCAGCGCCACCATCACGGCGAAGAGCGCGGGCTGCACCACGTCGACCCGCTCCAGGGTGGGCGCGCCGTCGACGCCGCGCAGGACGTCCGTCAGCGAGAAGTCGGTGTGCGGGGCGAGCGCTTGTGCGCAGGCGTGAATCGTACGGGTGAACACCTCGTCGGTGTCGAGGAGTTCGGCGGCCATGGCGGGCCACTGCGAACCCTGCCCGGAGAAGATCATGGCCAGCCGTCCGGTGCGCGCGGTGCCCTCGCTGATGCCCGTCGCCGGCAGTCCGGCGGCCACCGCGCCGAGCTGCGTGAGGAGCTGCCCCTGGTCCTCGGCGAGGAGCACGGCGCGCCGGGCGAAGCGCGTGCGGGTGGTGGCCAGCGAGTGCGCCACGTCCGCCACAGCCAGGTCGGCGCCCTCCACCGCGTCCTTCAGCCGGGCGGCCTGGGCGCGCAGCGCCTGCGCGGTGTGGCCGGAGATCAGCACGGGCACGGGGAGAGTACTCCCGCCTGCGGCCGGAGCCGGGGGCTCGGTGGCCGGAGGGGCCGCCGGCTCGGGTGCGGGGCCCAGCACCAGGTGGCAGTTGGTTCCGCCCATGCCGAACGCGCTGACTCCGACGAATCGCTCGCCACCCAGCGGGGTCGCCTCGGTCTCCACCCGCAGGTTGAGCCGTTCCAGCGGGATACCGGCGGGCGCGGAACGGAAGTTGAGGCTCGGCGGCACGATGTTCCGCTCGACGGCGAGCGTGGCCTTCAGCAGGCCTGCGATGCCGGCGGCGCCCTCGAGGTGCCCGATGTTGGTCTTCACCGAGCCGACCGGCAGCGGCGCGGTGCGTGCGGCGCCGAGTGCGGCGCCGAGTGCCGCGGCCTCGACGGGATCGCCGACCGGGGTGCCGGTGCCGTGCAGTTCGACGTAGGCGACCGCGTCCGGGGCGATCCCGGCGCGGGCGTGTGCGGCGCGGATGACGGCCTCTTGGGCAGCGGCGCTGGGCGTGGTGAGGCTGGGGCCGCCGCCGTCGTTGTTGACGGCGCTGCCGCGGATGACCGCGTGGATCCGGTCGCCGTCGGCGAAGGCCCGGGCCAGCGGCTTGAGTACGACGACGGCACCGCCCTCACCGCGTACGAACCCGTTGGCGCGTTCGTCGAAGGTGAAGCAGCGGCCGTCCGGGGAGAGCCCGCCGAAGCGCAACGCGGAGACGGTGCTGTCGGGGGCCAGGATGAGGTTGACGCCACCGGCGAGCGCCAGCTCGGATTCGCCGCGTGCCAGGCTCTCGCACGCGAGGTGGACGGAGACCAGGGAGGAGGACTGGCCGGCGTCCACGGTGAGGCTGGGGCCGTGCAGTCCGAGGGTGTAGGACAAGCGGTTGGCGATGAGGCCACGCTGCAGCCCCGGCATGGAGTGCCGGTCGATGCCCGCGTCACCTTCGCGGTGCAGGAGGGCGGCGTAGTCGTCCCAGATCGCGCCGAGGAAGACGCCGGTGCGGCTGCCGCTCAGGTCGGCGGGGATGTGCCGGGCGTCCTCCAGCGCCTCCCAGGCGAGTTCGAGAGCGAGCCGCTGCTGGGGGTCGGTGGCGGCGGCCTCGCGCGGGGAGATGCCGAAGAAGCCGGCGTCGAAGTCGGCGGCCCGTTCGATGAATCCGCCGCGCGCGGCTCCGGGAACGCGTACGCGGTCGGAGGGGGTCTCGGTGATCGCATCGGTCCCCGCGGCGAGCAGGTCCCACAGCGGTGCCGGTCCGGGCGCGCCGGGCAGCCTGCACGCGTACCCGATGATCGCGAAGGCCTCGGAACCACCGGTGTACGTATCCGACATGAATGCCCCGAAATCACTTGATGGCGAGTTCGCCGGACCCGAATCCGGCCGGCTGCCGGGGCAAGCGGTTACGCGCCCACCGTGTTCCGGCCGCTCTTCCTCGACTGAAGCACTCCGACGCTAGCCAGGGGCCCGACGAGCGGCCAACCCCTAGCCTTCGTGCCGCCGCCCCTGACCAGGTGACTAGGGGGCGGTTCCGCGGCCCGGCTCAGGGGTGTACGAGGCGACTGATGGCATGGCGAGGGGCACTGCGCCGATGCCGGCGGTCAGCCGAGGATGCCCCGCTGGTATGCGGCCGACACCGCCGCGGCCCGGTCCCTCGCGTCCAACTTGCTGTAGATGTGGGACAGATGCTTCTTGACCGTCGCCTCGCTGACGAAGAGCTCACGAGCGATCTCCCGGTTCGACGCGCCGCGCGCCACCTGCTCGAGCACCTGCAACTCCCGCGCGGAGAGCGTGTCGTCGACAGGCGGCGCTGCGGGGCCGCGCACCGCCGTGACCAGGCGTGAGGCGACCGCCGGGGACAATACGGTGCGGCCCTCCGCCGCCGCCCGGATGGCCGCGAACAGCTCATCGCGCAGCGCGTCCTTCAGCAGGTACCCCGTCGCCCCGGCCTCGATCGCGGGAAGGGTGTCGGAGTCGGTGTCGTAGGTGGTGAGCACCAGCACGCGGGCCCGTGCGCCGCGCCGGGTCAGCTCGGCGATGGCCTCCACGCCGCTGCCGGCCGGCATACGCAGGTCCATCAGGACGACGTCCGGGTCCACGCGCAGCGTCATCTCCACCGCCTCCGTGCCGCCGGACGCCTCTCCGAGCACGGTGAAGCCGTCCGCGGGCTCCAGCATGCCGCGCAGGCCGTCGCGCACCACCGGGTGGTCATCGACGATCAGCAGGGTGATCGCACCGTTGTTCTCAGCGTTCATAGGGCACCGACGGTACGCGTGCGGAGACGGCAGTGCCCAGGCCCGGCTCGGACTCCACGGTCAGATCCCCCGCGAGCCGCTCCGCGCGGGCACGCATGCCCTCAAGCCCGAACCCGGACGCGGTGTCGCGCTCCGGCAGGACGGACGGGTCGAAGCCGTGGCCGTCGTCGCGCACGTCGAGCACGACCTCCTCGCCCATGTAGGACAGGGTCACGCCGACCCGGGTGGCCTTCGCGTGGCGTGCCGCGTTGGACAGCGCCTCCGCCGCGATGCGCAGCAGCGTCGCCTGCACCTCCTCATGCAGCGGCTTGTCGGAGCCGGTGAGGGTGAACTCGGCGTGCACACCGGTGCGTTCGGACCAGCCGATGACGGTCTTCTTCAGCGCCTCGGGCAGGTCGTCATCGGCCAGCGCGATGGGCGCGAGGTTGGCGACGGCCCGGCGTGCCTCGCCGAGGCTGTGGCGGGCCAGCTGCAGGGCTCGTTCGGCGTGGACGCGGGCCGCCTCCTGTTCCCGGGTGTCGGTGACGACCTGGAGCTGGGTGATGACGCCGGTCAGGTCCTGGGCGACGGTGTCGTGGATCTCCGCCGCCAGCCGGCGGCGCTCGTCGGCGATCCCGGCCTCCCTTGCCTGGAGCAGGAGTTGGTCGTGCAGGGCGGCGTTCTCCACCAGGGCCCGCTCCAACGCGACGTTGGCGTGCTCCAGCTCGCGGATGGTCGCCGCCCGCTTCCGGGCGCGGTCCTCCTCCTTCTCCGCGTCTTGCTGGACGGTCAGGAAAATGCCCGTGTTGATGGCGACCAGCAGGCCGTAGAACACCCAACTCGCCGTGTCGTCGGGCGGCAGGCCTCCGATCTGCGCGCCGGCGATCGTCGCGGCGGTGGCCAGCACGCCGAGGGGAACCCAGCGGCGGGGCACCAGACGCTCGGTGTCGAAACATCCGGCCGCGGCATAGAAGGCGCAGAACGGGTTGAACCAGGCCAGGCCGAACGCCAGGGCCGAGCGCAGCGCGTAGTACGTGGTGCCGGCCGCGCTGGGGCCGGGCCGGCTGCGTGCTGCCACCCGGTCCCACCACAGCTGCAGGACGATCGCGGCGACGGCGAGCATCCCCGCCGCCCACCAGTCGGCGCCGCCCATGCCGACCAGGGACGAGGTCGCCGCGGCGAGCACGAGACTGACGCCAAGGAGGACGGGAGGGCTGAAGCGGAGGAGTAACCGCGGCTGCGCGTGGTGTGCGGCCTGCGGTTCGGTGACCGGGGGGGATGCGTCGGGTGCCACGCCCTCAGTGTCGGCCATGGCGCCCGGCGCGCGTGACACGTTCGTCACTCCCAACGGAACCAGCGCGCGGCGGACGCGGAAAGGACCAGCGTCCACAGTGCCAGTACGCCGAGGTGGATCCAGTCCGGCCAGTCGCCGGCGGTGGCCTGGTTCAGGGCCTGGGCGGCAGCGCCGAAGGGCAGCGCCTCCACGATGTTGGCCATCAGGTCGGGCATCTGCTGGATGGGCATGTAGACGCCGGCTGCGAGCATCGCGGGGAAGAACACCGAGATGCTGACCGCCTGGGCGATCTTCGTGGTGGGAGACAGCGCGGAGATCAGCGCACCGAGCGCCAGTACGCACACCACCGCGAGCAGCAGGGTCAGGAGATAGCCCACGACCTGGCTCGGCAGGGCGACGTCGGAGAAGACGCGCCCCACCGCCAGGGTGAGCACGGCGGAGATCAGCGAGGCGGCGGCGTGCAGTCCCACCTGGGCGCCGAGAACGGCGGTGGGGCGCACGGGGGTGGTGGACATCCGGCGCAGGATGCCGCGCTCGCGGTAACCGGTGATCACCGGAGGCATGGCCATCAGACCAGCCATGATCATCGAGAGGAGCACGGCGACGGGCACGTAGGCCTCGACGGTGGAAAGGCCGCCGATCTCGTCCTTGGGCTCTGTCATGGACGGGATGAAGCCGAGGATCAGCAGCAGCAGCGTGGGGAAGGCCATGACCCAGAACACCGAGCCGGGCTCGCGGAAGAACAGGATCAACTCGGCGCGCAGCACGGCCCGCCCGGGACGAGGCGCGGTGGTGGTGGTAGATACCGGGGGTGCAGTGGCGGCGCTCATGCTTCGGCTCCCGTCAGGTCGAGGAAGGCGTCATCGAGAGTGGAGTCGGTGACGCGCAGCTGGTGGGCGCTCACCCGGTTGCGGGCGAGCAGGCTGATCACCGCGTTGACGGTCTCGTCGGTGCCGGCGAGGGTGACCCTTCCGTCGCGATGCGTGACGGAGGCGAGGCCCGGCAGGGCGGCGAGGACGTCTTCCTCCAGCGGGCGGGAGGGGGTGAAGGAGATGACGGTGCCGCTCGCGGACTGCGCCACCAGACCGGACGGGGTGTCCAGTGCGGCGACCCGCCCCCGGTCGAAGATCGCGACCCGGTCGCACAGCCGCTGTGCTTCCTCCATGAAGTGCGTGACGAGGAGGATGGTGACGCCGCTCGCCCGGACGTCCTCGATCAGCGACCACACCTCGCGCCGCGCCGCCGGGTCCAGGCCGGTCGTCAGCTCGTCCAGGACGACGACCCGGGGGTTGCCGACCAGGGCGAGCGCGATGGCCAGCCGCTGCTTCTGGCCGCCGGACAACTGCGCGAAACGGGTATCGAGCTTCTCGTCCAGGCCGAGACGCGCGGCCAGGGTGCGCCAGTCGGCGGGGCGGGGGTAGCAGGCGGCGTACAGCTGGAGTGCCTCGGTGACGGTGAGCTTGCCCTGCAGCTCGCTCTCCTGCAGCTGAGCGCCCACGATGAGTGTCGTCCGCGCGCGGTCGGCGACCGGGTCAAGGCCGCACACGCGGATCGTGCCGCCGTCGGGAACGCGCAGTCCGAGGATGGATTCGACGGTGGTGGTCTTGCCGGCGCCGTTGGGGCCGAGGACCCCGAAGATCTCGCCCTCCTCCACCGCGAGGGAGACGCCGTCCACGACGGGGCGTCCGCCGTAGCTCTTGCGCAGGTCGTTCACTTCAATGAGGGTCATGTCCCCACAGTGCCGGGCGGGGCCGGACCGGCACATCACCCATCGCGCTCGCAGGGGGTCATCCGATCGGTTACTCCCCTAGGTCAACCGATCGGATGCCCCCCTTACACCCCCTACCTCACAACCCCTACGACCCTGACATGGCCTCGGGGCAGGGGGGGGCGGGACCGGTCAGGCCGCGGGCGCGGCGGTCCCCACGAACAGGCCACGCGGTGCGAGCGGGTGCTTCACGTACTCGACCTCGCACCCCGCGCGGACGAAGGCGCTCTCGTACTCTTCGTGGGTGAACAGCGTGGTGCGGTGCACGTCGGAGAAGTGCGTGACACCGCCCTCCGCCGAGGCCACCAGATAGTGCACCTCCATGTGGCTGACCCCGCCGTCCCGGACAGAGTGGGAGACGCGGACGTAGGTACGCCCGCCCGACTCGACCGTGTCGGTGCCCACGTAGCCCTCCAGGAAGTCCTCGGGAAGCCAGAAGGGTTCGATGACGATGACGCCGCCCGGCGAGAGGTGACGGGCGAAACTGCTGAGTGTCGCGCTGAGTTCATCGATGTCGGCGCAGTACGCCACCCCGCTGAAAAGGCTCACCACAGCACCGAAGGTGCGGTCGAGGGCGAAGTCGCGCATGTCGCCCCGGTGGATGGGGACCCCGGTGTTCCTCCGGGCCAACTGCACCATGTCCTCGGACAGATCCAGGCCCTCGACGTGCCCGAACGAGTCGGCGAAGCGCGAGAGATGGTCGCCGGAGCCGCAGGCGACGTCCAGCAGCGAGTCGGCCTCCGGCAGCCGGTCCCGTATCAGGGACGTCACCAATGCGGCCTCGCCCGCGTAGTCCTTGCCCCGGCCCCGGTAGAAGGCCTCGTACATCTCGCCGCGGTCGTAGATGCTCTCGTGCTGGTCAACCGTCACGCGTCTGCTCCTTGTGGTCGTTCGGTCGTCTGGTCGTCGAGGCGATTTTCATGGCGCCGGCAGGCGTGCGGTCCGCACGAACTCGTCGTAGTCCCAGAGGTAGTCGTCCAGTTCGTACGGAGCCGATGCGAGCACCAGGCAGATCGCGTCGGGCGAGAAATCGGCGAACTCCGTCCACACGCCGGGCTCCACGTGGAGCGCCTGGCCCGGTCGGTCCAGGCGCACCCGGGCGCGCGAGAAGCCGTCGTCCACGACCACCTCGAAGGACCCGGTGGCGGCCACGATGAACTCGTGCAGTTCCCGGTGCATGTGCAGACCCCTGACCGCCTCCCGCGGCACTCCGTGCACGAAGAAGACCCGCTCGATCGGGAAGTCGACCTGCCGGCCCCGCTCCAGCACGGTGAGCGAGCCGCGCTGGTCGGTGTTGTCCGGGAGCGTAACGAGACGGCAGCCGCGTACGTCCGCAAGGGGCGCCTCGGGGGTCTGGTCAGGGGCCATGGGGGCCTTCCTCAGGTGTGGGAGATGAGCTGTGCGGGCGCGCGAGCAGGCCGGGCAGTTCCTGGATCCACCGGTGGACCGCGCGGGCCGTGGTCCCCGCGTACTCGGCCATCATCGTGAAGTGGTTGCCCGGTACGTCGACGATGTCGCGGGCCGCCTTCCACGAGCTGCGCCAGTCGCGGCCGTCGGCGGGCTCGCGCAGCGGTTCCGAGGCACGCAGCAGGAGGGTGGGAATGCGCGCGTCGGGGCGCGGGTGCTCCCAGAACAGGCTGCCGTACCAGGTCATCGCGGTGAGACGACTGTCGTCCATGGCCACGAATTGCTCCGCCCGGTCGAAGATTCCCTCGGAGAGCTCGGCGCTCCAGTCGGCCATCAGCGGGTCGTCCAGCCGGTAGACGTCCGCCAGCACCAACCCGGCCGGTGGTGACCCGAGTTCGGCCAGGCGCACCGCCAGGCGGTGGGCGAGGATCGCGCCGCCGGAGTGCCCGAAGAGTACGACCGGCCGGTCCTGGGCGTGGGCGAGGATGCCCTGGGCCTGCCAGTCCAGGGCGACTTCGGGGGTCGCGGGCAGCAACTCGCCACGGCCGTAGCCGAGTACGGGCACAGCGGCCACCCGCCGCCCGCCGCGCAGTGGCGCGGCCAGCCGGACGAACTCCTGAGGGCCGCCGCCGGCCGTCAGGCCGCTGACGCAGACCAGCAGCTCGGACGCCGGCCCTTCGGCGAGAGTGGTGAGCGCCGCCGGTCCGCCCGCCTCGGCCACATCGTCGGCCATCGGCCGGAACTTCGCGGTTTCACCGACCAGTTCGAGGAATTCCTTGATCCGCCCGGTGCCCACGGCCTCCCGGTAGAGGGAGTCGAGCAGGCCGACCGGGTTCCGGTCGGTGGGCGAGATGCCGAGCGTGGCGGCAGGCACCACGCCGGTCGGGGAACCGCCGTCGGCGGCTGTGGCGGCGGCGAGATGGCGGGCAAGGGCGGCGGGCGTGGGGTGCTCGAAGACGACGGTGCCCGGCAGCGACAGGCCCGTCGCCCGCTCCAGTGTGCTGCGGATCTCCAGCGCGGCGAGCGAGTCGACGCCGAGTTCCAGGAACTGCCGGTCGGGGGCGACGGACCCGGCGTCGGTGTGCCCGAGCACCGTGGCAGCCGTCCTGCGGACGAGATCGAGCGCCGCCCCGTGCCGGTCCGGACCGGCGAGGCCGGGGACAGAGCCCGGTTCCGGTGCCGGGTCGCGCACGGCGGCGGACAGGGCCCGGACCTCCGGGAGTTCGTCGAAGAGCGGGCGGTGCTGGGCCAGGGTGTAGGCGTGGTGGAAGCGTTCCCAGTCCACGTCGGCGACGACGGTGCAGGGTGCCGGACCGGCCACGGCCTCGCGCAGGGCGGACCAGACCGTGCCGGGGTCCACGGGGCGCAGACCGTGTCGCTGCGCGGCCGTGTTCTCCTCTCCCGTCGCCCACGGCCCCCAGGAGATGGAGGTCGCAGGCAGGCCGAGGGAGTGCCGGTGTGCGGCGAGGGCGTCCATCCGGGCGCACGCGGCGGCCCGTACGGCTGCTCCGGTACCGCCCCAGACGCCGGTCACCGAGGAGACCAGGACGAACGCCTCAAGACCGGTGGCCAGTTCGCGGGTCACGTCGTGCAGCACCTGGGCGCCGTCGGCCGCGGCCCCTGCGCGCAGGTCGCCGGGGCTCAGCTCCGTCCAGGGGGTGTCTTCGCCCGCGCCCACCGCGTGGAACACGGCGGTGAGGGGACGGTCGGCGGGGATCGCCGCCAGCACCTCGGTGACGGCGGCCCGGTCGGTGACGTCCGCGGCGGCGAAGGTGACTCCGACGGGCAGGCTCTCGGCGAACTCGCGGGCACCCGGCGCTTCGGCGCCCCGCCGGCCGAGCAGTACCAGGTGTCCGGCTCCGCTCGCGGCGAGCGCCGTGGCGAGCGCCCGGCCCCGGCGGCCGGTTCCGCCGGTGACCAGCACGGTGCCCGAGGGCTGCCAGGGTGCGGCGTCGGCCGGCGGGGCGGTGACGATCCTGCGGGCCATGGGCGTGGCGCGCAGGGCGATCTGGTCCTCGCCCGCGCCGCCGGCGGCGAGCAGCGTGGCCAGCCGCGCCGCGATCCTCGGGCCGGGGTGCGCGGGCAGGTCCACCAGGCCGCCCCAGCGGTGCGGGGCCTCGAGCCCCAGGGTGCGGCCCAGTCCCCAGACGGCGGCGCGAGCGGGGACGGCGGGCGGGTCGGCCGGGCCTGTGGCGACCGCGCCCGTGGTCAGGCACCACAGGGGCGCGTCCGCCGCGATGTCGCCGAGTGCCTGGGCGAGGGCGAGGACGTCACCGGGTTCCTCTGCCAGGCAGAGCACTCCGGTGACGGTCGGCCCGTCGTCGTACGCTCGCCGCAGTGCCTCGGCGCAGGCCTCTCTGCTGCCACTGACGCCGGGGACTTCGGTCACGCGCATACCCTGCTCGCGCAGTAGCCCGAGCAGGTCCGCGGCGCTCCCGTCCCCGGCGGTCACCGCGAGCCAGGTACCGTGCGGCACCATCTGCTTCGGTTCGAGCAGAGGGCGCCAGGTCACCTCGTAGCGGCCGATTCGCGCGCCGTCCTGTGCCACGGCGGGGTACGGCTCGGGCCAGTAGCGGCGCCGCTGGAAGGCGTACGTCGGCAGGTCCGGACGGGGCCCGGTGACGGGTCCGAGGAGCGCGTCCCAGCCGATGGGAACACCGGCCGTGTGCAGCCGGGCGACGGCGGTGAGCAGCGTGGCGGGCTCCGGCCTGCCGGAGCGCTGGAGCGCCACGGAGAGCGTGCCGGTGGTGTCGTCGAGGGAGCGGGCGCGTTCCAGGGTCCGCTCCAGCGGGACGGTGAGCGCGGCGCCGGGCCCGATCTCGGCGAAGCGAGTCACGCCCTGGTCGAGAAGGGCGCCGACGGCGTCGGAGAAGCGAACGGTGGCGCGTATCTGGCGGACCCAGTACTCCGGAGTGGACATCGCGCCGTCGTCGGGGAGCCCGGTGACCGTCGACACCAGCGGGATGCGGGCGGGGTGGTACTCCAGGGACGCGGCCACGGCGGCGAAGTCGTCAAGCACGGGGTCCATGCGCGGGGAGTGAAAGGCGTGCGAGACGTCCAGGAAGCGGATCGTACGGCCGGTCCGTCCGGCCTCCTCGGCCAGTTCCGCCAGGGCGTCGGCGTCGCCGGAGAGGACGACGTCGTCCCGCGTGTTGACGGCGGCGATCGCTACGCGGGCCTCGTACCCGCTCAGCGCGGCGCACGCCTCGGCCTCGGTCATCCGCACGGACATCATCGCGCCGCCCTCGGGCAGCGCCCCCATGAGCCGTCCACGGGCGGCCACCAGGGTGCAGGCGTCGGCGAGCGGGAGGACGTCGGCGACGTGTGCGGCGGCGAGTTCGCCCACGGAGTGCCCGGCCAGCCGGTCGGGGGCCACGCTCCAGGACTCCAACAGCCGGAAGAGGGCCACCTCGAAGGCGAAGAGGCCGAGCTGGGTCCAGGCGGTGCGGCCCAGCGCGTCGGCGTCGTGGAGGACGACCTCGCGCAGCGGGTGGTCCAGGTTCGGGTCGAGGTGGGCGCAGACCGCGTCGAAGGCGTCAGCGAACACCGGGTACGTCTCGTACAGTTCGCGGCCCATACCGGCGCGCTGCGCACCCTGGCCGGAGAAGACGAAGGCGAGGTCGCCGCGTCCGGCCACGCCACGGACGATCTCGGCTCCGGCTCCGGCCGCCCCGGCGAGCCCGGCGAGCCCTCGGCGGAGCCCTTCGGCGTCGGGCGCGAGCACGACGGCGCGGTGTTCCAGGGCGGCCCTGGCGGTGGCCAGTTGACGGGCGGTGGCGCGCAGGTCGAGCGCGGCGCCGGTGCGGTCGACGTGCGAGCGGAGCCGGTCGGCCTGGGCCCGCAGCGTGGCCTCGGACCGGCCGGAGACCGGCCAGAGCACGAGCGGAGCGGCAGTGTCCGGCTCGCCGGCCGCCAGCGGTGCGGTCTCGGGCTCCTGCGGAGCCTCCTCGATGAGGACGTGGGCGTTGGTGCCGCTGATCCCGAACGAGGACACGCCGGCTCTGCGGGCACGGCCCGTCTGCGGCCAGGACCGGTCGTCGGTGAGAAGCTCGACGGCGCCGGCCGACCAGTCCACTTCCGGGGTCGGCTCGTCCACGTGCAGTGTCCTGGGCAGCACGCCCCGGCGGATCGCCTCGACGGTCTTGATGACGCCCGCGATGCCCGAAGCAGCCTGGGTGTGCCCGATGTTGGACTTCACCGACCCCAGGTAGAGGGGTTCCTCGCGGTCCTGACCGTAGGTGGCAAGCAGCGCCTGCGCCTCGATCGGGTCGCCCAGCTTCGTGCCCGTACCGTGCGCCTCCACCGCGTCCACGTCGCGAGCCTCCAGGCCGGCGGCGGCCAGCGCGGCGCGGATCACCCGCTGCTGCGCCGGACCGTTCGGCGCCGTCAGACCGTTGGACGCACCGTCCTGGTTGACCGCGCTGCCCCGCAGCACCCCGAGCACCCGGTGCCCGTTCCGGCGCGCGTCCGAGAGCCGCTCCAGCAGCACAAGGCCCACGCCCTCGCCCCAGCCCGTGCCGTCCGCGGAGGCGGCGAAGGAGCGGCAGCGGCCGTCGGAGGCAAGGCCGCCCTGGCGGCCGAACTCGGCGAACACGACGGGTGAGTGCATCACGGTGACGCCGCCCGCGAGCGCCATGGAGCACTCGCCGTTGCGCAGCGACTGTGCCGCCAGGTGCAGGGCCACCAGGGACGACGAGCACGCCGTGTCCACGGTGACCGCTGGGCCCTCCAGGCCGAAGATGTAGGAGATGCGGCCGGACAGCACACTGTTGGAGCTGCCGGTCATGGCATGGCTCTCGGAGCCCTCCGGCAACACACCGGCCATGGCGTAGCCCGCGGCGGAGGCCCCGACGAAGACGCCGGTGCGCGTGCCCCGTACGGCGGTCGGCGCGATGCCCCCGCACTCGAACAGCTCCCAGGCGCTCTCCAGGAGCAGCCGCTGGTGCGGGTCCATGGCGACGGCCTCGCGGGGCGAGATGCCGAACAGGTCGGCGTCGAACTCCGTGGCGTCGTGCAGGAATCCGCCCACGGCGGTGAAACCGCCCGCGTGGGACAGGTCCCAGCCCCGGTCCACGGGGAACGGCGACATGGCGTCGGTCCCAGCGGCGACCACCTCCCAGAGGTTCTCGGGGGAGTCGGCGCCGCCCGGGTAGCGGCAGCTCATGGAGACGATGACGACCGGGTCGTCCGCCTCTGCCCGCACGGCGGGACGTGGGGGCCCCTGGGTGGCGGCCGGCTCCGCGAGGCCGAGCAGACCGAGCAGTTCGGCGGCGGCCACGCGGGCGGTGGGGTGGTCGAAGACCAGGGCGCCCGGAAGCCGGAGACCGGTGGCCCCGGCCAGGCCGTCGCGGACCCGGAGCGCGGTCAGCGAGTCGATGCCGAGCTCGGTGAAGACGCGGTCGGGGTCGACGGCCTGGGGGCCGGTGTGGCCGAGCACGGTGGCGACCACGGTGCGCACCAGGTCGAGCAGGAGACGGTTCCGGTCGGCGACGGTGGCGGCGCCGAGCCGCGCGCGCAGCTCGTGGCCCGCCGCGCCGTCGTCGGCCCCGGCTGTGGCCTCGGACGCGTCAGCCCGCTCGGTGGTCGCCTCCGGCAGGTCGCCCACCAGCGGGCTTGGCCGGCGGGCGGTGAACGCGGGAACGAAGCGGTCCCAGTCGACGTCGGCGAACACGCCGGTGGCGCGGCCGGAGTCGACGGCGGAGGCCAAGGCAGCCAGGCACAGCTCCGGCGACATGGGGGCGATGCCCCGGTCCCGCAGGTAGTCACCGGCGTCCCGGTCGGCGACCATGCCGCCGCCGTCCCAGGCTCCCCAGGCCACGGCGGTGGCCACCTGACCGTGTGCTCGGCGGCGTTCGGCGAGCGCGTCAAGGTGGGCGTTGGCGGCGGCGTACGCGGCCTGCCCTCCCCCACCCCAGATGCCGGCGATCGAGGAGAACAGCACGAAGAGGTCGGCCCGGTCGCCCAGCAAGGCGTCCAGGTGGACCGCGCCGAGCACCTTGGCGCGGGCGTCCTCGGCGATCTCGGCCGGCGAGGTGGCGGCCAGTGGCGCGGTGGTCGAGACGCCCGCGGTGTGGGCGACGCCGGTCACCGGGTGGCGTTCCAGCAGGGCGGCGAGTGCCTCACGGTCGGTGACGTCGCAGGCGGCGACGGTCGCGGTGGCCCCGATCTCGGCCACTTCGGCGACCAGTTCGCCGACGCCGTGGGCCTCCGGGCCCGACCGGCTGACGAGGAGCAGGTCGGTGACGCCGCGTCGGGCGAGCCAGCGAGCGACCTCGCGGCCGAGCGCGCCGGTCCCGCCGGTGATCAGAACCGGGCCGCCGGGGGTCCACGGGGCCGTGGCGGGGTCCGGCGCGGCACGCCGTACCCGGCGGGCGAACACCCCGGAGGGCCGTACCGCCAGCTGGTCCTCGTCATCGGCGGCGCCCGCCAGGAGCGCGCCGAGCCGGGCGGCGGAGCGGGTGTCCGCGGTCTCGCACAGGTCGATCAGTCCGCCCCACCGCTCGGGGTGCTCCAGCGCGGCCACCCGGCCCAGGCCCCACAGCATGGCCCGGTCACAGTTCACCGCCGCGTCGAAGCGGCCCACGGCGACCGCGCCGCGGGTGAGGCACCACAGGGGTGCGCCGATTCCCACGTCGCCGAGCGCTTGCAGCAGGGTGACGGTGTCGCCGGTTCCGGCGGCGAGGACTTCGTCGCCTGGGTGCGGCCGCTCGGCGAGCGCCAGCAGGGAGACGACACCCGTGAACTCGCCCGGCTCGGGCAACTCCGTGAGCGCTGCCGCCAGTTCGCCCCGTCCGGCACCGTCGGGGACGACGACCTCGGTCACGTCGGCGCGGGCCAGTGCGGTACGTACGGTCTCCGCCTCCGTCTCCGCGCCGGCCTGCGGAAGGGCGAGCATCCATCGTCCCGTCGGCGCGGTGGAGGGCAGGCCGACCAGGGGGCGCCATGTCACCTCGTAGCGCCGGGAGTCCACGGTGGACTCCTGGCGGCGTGCCCGCCGCCAGGTGGCGAGGGCGGGCAGCACCTGGTCGAGGCCCGGTGCGTCGACCCCCAGGGTCCTGGCGACAGCGGCGGTGTCACCGCGTTCGATGTCGTTCCAGAACGCCTGCTCCGCCCCGTCCGTTCCTCCGGGACCGCCGGCGGGTCCGGCGACGGAGTGCTCGACGGAGTCGGGCCAGTAGCGGTCGCGGGCGAAGGCATAGGTGGGCAGATCGACCGGGCGGCCCTCGATGAGGAGGCGTTCCCAGTCGACCCCGACACCGCGTACGTGGGCCTCCGCGAGCGCGGTGAGCCAGCGTTCGCGGCCACCCTCGCCGCGCCGCAGGGTGCTCAGGACGACGCCGGGGAGGTCCGTGTCGTCCAGGGTCTCCCGCAGGCCCACGGTGAGCACGGGGTGGGGGCTGACCTCGATCAGCAGCCGGTGCCCGTCGTCCAGCAGGGCGCGGGTGGCGTCCTCGAAGCGGACGGTGGCGCGCAGGTTGTCGTACCAGTACGCGGCGCCCAGGGTGGACGTGTCGATCCGTCCGCCGGTGAGCGCCGAGTAGAACGGCACGGAGGAGGGGGCCGCGTCCACGTCCCCGAGGTCGGCCAGGAGACGTGTCTTCAGCCGCTCCACGTGCACCGAGTGCGACGCGTAGTCCACCGGCAGGCGGCGCGCCCGGATCCCGGCATCCGCACAGTGGGCGACCAGCGCCTCAAGGCCCGCCACATCTCCCGAGACGACCGTAGAACCAGGGCCATTGACCGCCGCGACCGAGAGCCCCTCCCAACGACCGGCCAACTCCTGCGCCACACCACGGGAAACAGCCAGCGACACCATCCCCCCGAACCCGGCCAGCTCATCAGCGATCGCACGCGCCCGCAACGCCACCACCCGGGCCCCGTCGTCCACCGACAACGCCCCCGCCACCACCGCGGCCGCGATCTCTCCCTGCGAATGCCCCACCACCGCGGACGGAAGAACACCCACCGAAGCCCACAACTGAGCCAACGACACCATCACCGCCCACAACACCGGTTGCACTACCTCAACCCGCTCCAGAGCAGCCCCATCGCCCCGCACCACCTCAAGCAGCGAGAAGTCGGTGAACGGCTCCAACGCCCGGTGACACTGCGCCATCCGCGCGGCGAACACCGGCTCCGCATCCAGCAGTTCAGCCGCCATTCCCACCCACTGGGAACCCTGCCCCGGGAACACGAACACCGTGCCGCCCCGCACCGCACCGCCCCGCACCACACCGGCGGCCTCCTCGGCACCCGCCAACGCCCGCAACTGAGCCGCGTAGTCGGGGCCCAGCAACACCGCACGCTGATCCAGCGCCGCGCGCCCGGTGGCCAACGACCAGCCCACATCCACGGGATCAGCGCCATCGACGGACAGCAGACGCTCCGCCTGGCCCCGCAGCGCATCCCCGCTCCGCGCCGACAGCAACCACGGCACCACTTCACCGGCGCCCGACGGTTCCTCCTTCGCCGCGACGCCGACCGCGACGCCGGCCACGGCGACAGCCTGTGGCGCGGACTCCAAAATCACGTGCGCGTTGGTGCCGCTCATCCCGAACGAGGAGACACCCGCCCGGCGCGGCCGGTCCGTCTCCGGCCACCGCCGCGCATCGGTCAGTAGCTCCACGGCGCCCGCCGACCAGTCCACCTGCGAGGACGGCTCTCCCACGTGCAAGGTGGCGGGCAGCACCCCGTGCCGCAGCGCCTCCACCATCTTGATGACGCCCGCGACACCCGCGGCCGCCTGCGTATGCCCGATGTTCGACTTCAACGACCCCAGGTACAGAGGCTCTTCGCGCCCCTGCCCGTACGTCGCAAGCAGCGCCTGCGCCTCGATCGGATCGCCCAGTCGCGTGCCCGTACCGTGCGCCTCCACGACGTCCACCTCGGCGGCAGTCAGCCGCGCGTCGGCCAGCGCCGCCCGGATCACCCGCTCCTGTGAGGGGCCGTTCGGCGCGGTCAGACCGTTGGAGGCTCCGTCCTGGTTGACCGCGCTGCCCCGCACCACCGCCAGCACGCGGTGCCCGTTGCGCTCCGCGTCCGAGAGCCGCTCCACCAGGAGCAGGCCGACGCCCTCTCCCCAGCCGGTGCCGTCGGCATCGGCGGAGAAGGCCTTGCAGCGGCCATCGGGTGAGAGCGCGCCCTGGGTGCTGAACTCGATGAAGGTGCCGGGCAACGGCATCGCGGTGACGCCGCCGGCCAGGGCCATCGAGCACTCCCCCGCCCGCAGGGACCGGGCAGCGAGGTGTAGCGCCACCAGGGACGAGGAGCACGCGGTGTCCACGCTGAGGGCGGGCCCGCGCAGACCGAAGGTGTAGGAAACCCGGCCGGAGAGAACGCTGGCGGAGTTGCCGGTGCCCAGGTGTCCTTCGGTGGCGGCCTCGGAGCCGAGCAGCAGTGCCAGGTAGTCCTGGCCGTTGGTGCCCGCGAACACTCCGGTGTCGCTGCGGCGCACCGAGGTGGGGTCGATGCCCGCGCGTTCGAACGCCTCCCAGGCGGTCTCGAGCAGCAGCCGCTGCTGGGGGTCCATGGCGAGCGCCTCGTGCGGGGAGATGCCGAACAGGCCCGCGTCGAAGGCGGCGATGTCGTCGAGGAAGCCGCCCGAGCGGGTGCGCGATGGGCCGTCGTGGCCGAGCAGGGTGTCGAGGTCCCAGCCGCGGTCGGCGGGGAAGTCGCCCATCGCGTCCACGCCGTCCCGCACCAGGCGCCACAGCGCCTCGGGCGAGTCGACTCCACCGGGGAAGCGGCAGGACATGCCGATGATGGCGATGGGTTCGTCGTCCGCCGCCCGGCGGCGGTCACCGGCCGCGGGGGCGTCGGGGGCGGCCGCGTCCCCGGACAGCAACGTGAGCAGGTGTTCGGCGAGGGCGCCCGGGGTCGGGAAGTCGAAGACGAGGCCGGCGTGCAGGGTGAGACCGGTCCGGGATGCCAGGAGGTTACGCAGCTCCAGGGCCGTGAGGGAGTCGAAACCCATGTCGTGGAAGGCGCGTTCGCGGTCCACGTCCGCGGGCGAACCGTGGCCGAGGACGCCTGCGATGGTCTCCAGGACGACGTACTCCACGTCGCGGGCCTGCTCGGCGGCGTCCGCGCCCGGCGCGGCGAGTGCGACAAGGCCGCCGGCCTGGGCTCCACGGACGACCGGGACGGCCTCGGGGAGTTCGGCGAACAGCTTGCTCGGCCGTACCGCGGTGAAGCCCGGGACGAAGCGTTCCCAGTCGATGTCGGCGACGACCAGCGCGCCGTCCCTCTCGGTCAGAGCGGTGGCCAGTGCCTCCAGTGCTCGGCTCTCCTCCATGGCGGGCAGTCCGCCGCGCGCCAGCCGGGCGGCGGCTGCCGGGTCGGCGGCCATGCCCGCTCCGGCCCAGGCACCCCAGGCGAGGGCGGTGCCGGGCACACCCCGGGCGCGGCGGCGTTCCACCAGGGCGTCGAGGTGCGCGTTGGCGGCGGCGTAGGGGCCCTGCCCGGCGCTGCCGATGACGCCCGCGGCCGAGGAGAAGACGACGAAGTCGGTCAGGTCGCCGGTGAGTTCGTCCAGTACGTCGGCGGAGTGGGCCTTGGCGTCGAGTACGGCGGCGAGCCGCTCTGGTGTCAGCGCGTCGAGCACACCGTCGTCGACGATTCCCGCCGCGTGTACGACCGCGGTCACGGGGTGGCGCTCCAGCAGCTCGGCCACCGCGCCACGGTCGCTCAGGTCGCAGGAGACGACGACGGCGTCGCAGCCGCGCTCCGAAAGGTCCGCAACCAGCTCGGACGCACCGGGTGCGGCGGGGCCGCGTCGGCTCGCCACGACGAGGCGGGTGGCGCCGCGCTCGGCCAGCAGCCGGGCGACCTTGCCGCCCAGCGCACCGGTGCCACCGGTGACCAGGACCGGACCGGCGGCCTGCCACTCGGCAGGCTGCGTCTGCCCGGCCGCGCCGGTGGGGGCACGCCGCAGCCGGCGGGCGTGGAGGCCCGTCGGCCGGATGGCCGCCTGGTCCTCGCCCGAGTCTCCGGCCAGCAACTGGACCAGCCGGTCGGCCGCTCGCCGGTCGATGTGGGCCGGCACATCGACCAAACCGCCCCAGCGGTCGGGGTGTTCGAGCGCGGCGACCCTGCCGAGGCCCCACAGCTGGGCGGCTGCCGGGTCGCATTCATCGCCGGGTGCGACCGCGACCGCACCGGAGGTGAGGCACCACAGCGGGGCGGCGAGTCCGGCGTCACCCTGGGCCTGGATGAGCCGCAGCAGGTCCGCGGCGGTGTCCACACAGGCGAGCACCCCGGCGACGGGACGGTCACGCTCGGCGGCGGCCGAAGCCAGACCGGCCAGCGCGTCCGCGCACTTCGTGCGGTCGGCGCCGAGTTCTGTCATCTCGACGATGTCGGCGCCCACGCCACGCAGGCCCTCCACGACCCCGCCGGGCACCTCGCCACCGGTGACCAGGAGCCAGGTACCGGTCAGCCGTGCCTGCCGGGCGGTGACCGGGCTCCAGCCGACGCGGTATCGCCAGGCGTCGGTGGTGGCCTTGTGGCGGCCCCTCTCCCGCCAGGCGGCGAGAGCGGGCAGGACGGCGCCGAGGCCGTTCCGCTGCTCGTCGTCGTCCAGGCACAGTGCGCCGGCGACGGCATCGGTGTCGGTCGAATCCACCGCCGCCCAGAAGTCCCGCTCGGCCGGGCTCTCCCCGGTGACGGGGCGGGGGACGGCCACAGGGGTGGGCCAATACCTCTGACGGGCGAAGGGATACGTGGGCAGTGTGACCCGGGCGCCCTTGAAGGGGGCGAGGTAGCTGGGCCAGTCCACGGGGACGCCCCGGGTGTGCAGGCGGGCGAGGGCGCGGGCGAGGGTGGCGGCCTCGGGGCGGTCCGGGCGCAGCGCGGGGACGGCGACCAGGGTGTCGTCCTGCTCCTGTACCAGGGCGGAGAGCACTCCGGCGGGGCCCAGCTCCAGCGCCGTCCGCACCCCGGTGAGCGAGGCGAGCGCGTCGGCGAAACGGACGGGCTCGCGTATCTGACCCACCCAGTACTCCGGGGTGTCGATCGCACCCGGGGCGGTGGTGAGGACCGGGATCTGCGGGGCGCGGTACGTCAACGACCCCGCCACCGCCGCGAACTCGGCCAGCATCGGCTCCATCAGATGGGAATGGAAGGCATGCGAGACAGCCAACCGCTTGACCCGCACACCCGCACCGCGCAACCGCTCCTCCAGGCCGGCGATCGCCTCCGCCTCACCGGAAACCGTCACCGAGGTAGGGCCGTTGACCGCCGCCAACTCCACCCCATCAGGCAGCGTGAGCGCCTCCTCGGCCACCTCCACCGCCAACATCGCGCCGCCCTCGGGCAACGCATACATCAACCGCCCACGCGCCGACACCAGGGCACACGCATCATCCAACGACAACACCCCCGCCACATGCGCAGCGGCCAACTCACCAATCGAATGCCCCACCAGCACATCCGGGGCCACACCCCACGACTCCACCAACCGGAACAGCGCCACCTCCAACGCAAACAACCCCACCTGGGCGTAGACAGTCCGCTCCAACAACCCCGCGTCCTCGCCGAACACGACCTCACGCAACGGCCGCCCCACATCCACCCGCGCACACACCGCATCAAAAGCATCCGCGAACACCGCAAACGCCCCGTACAGCTCACGCCCCATCCCCAACCGCTGCGCACCCTGACCCGAGAACAACAGCGCCAGGCCACCGTGCACGACCTTGTCGCACACCACATCCTGGGTGTGCTCACCGAAGGAAAGGGCCGTCAGCGCGGCCGCGTGGGAGCCGAAGACCACGGCGCGGTGTGCCAGTTCGGCACGCGTGGTCGCCAGAGAGTGCGCCAGGTCGGCGGGGTCCGCGTCCAGTCCGGCGAGCAGGGCGGCCTGCCGGGCGAGTGCGTCCGGCGTAGCGCCGGACAACGGGACGGGCAGCGGGAGGTCCGGGCGCTCGCCTCGTGCACCGACGGGTGCCTCGGCCGTTTCCGGAGCCTGTTCCAGGATGGTGTGCGCGTTGGTCCCGCTGATCCCGAACGAGGAGACGCCGGCCCGGCGCGGACGGGTCGACTCCGGCCAGGTGCGGTTCTCGGTGAGCAGTTCCACCGTGCCGGACGACCAGTCGACCTCCGGGGTCGGCTCGTCCACGTGCAGCGTCGCCGGGAGGACCCCGTGCCGCAGTGCCATGACGGCCTTGATCACGCCCACGACACCGGCGGCGGCCTGGGTATGCCCGATGTTGGACTTCACCGACCCCAGGTAGAGGGGTTCCGAGCGGTCCTTGCCGTACGTCGCAAGGAGCGCCTCCGCCTCGATCGGATCACCGAGCCGCGTGCCCGTACCGTGCGCCTCCACCAGATCGACGTCGGTCGCCTCCAGTCCGGCCGAGGCCAGCGCGGCGCGGATCACCCGCTGCTGCGAGGGCCCGTTCGGCGCGGTCAGGCCGTTCGAGGCGCCGTCGGAGTTGACGGCGCTGCCGCGGACCACGGCCAACACCTCATGCCCGCGCCGGCGGGCATCCGAGAGCCGCTCGACCAGCAGTACGCCGACGCCCTCTCCCCATCCGGCGCCGTCCGCGGAGGCGGAGAACGCCTTGCAGCGGCCGTCGGCGGCCTGGCCGCGCTGCTTGCTGAACTCGGCGAAGACGGACGGCATGGAGAGCACGTTGACTCCGCCGACCAGGGCGAGGTCGCTCTCCTGGTACCGCAGCGACTGGCAGGCCAGGTGGAGGGCCACCAGGGACGACGAGCAGGCGGTGTCCACGGTGACCGCCGGGCCCTCGAGACCGAAGGCGTAGGCGACGCGGCCGGACAGCACGCTGGGGGAACCGCCGGTGACCAGGTAGCCGTCGCCGGCCTCGGGGTCGCCCGACAGTACGGTCAGGTAGTCCTGACCGCCGGTGCCTGCGTACACCGCCGTGCGCGAACCGGCCAGCGACCGGGGGTGGATGCCCGCGCGCTCCAACACCTCCCAGGAGGCTTCGAGGAGCAGCCGCTGCTGCGGGTCCATGGCCAGCGCCTCACGCGGCGAGATGCCGAACAGCTCGGCGTCGAAGTCGGTCGCGTCGGGGAGGAAGCCGCCCGTCTGCGGGTAGTCGCCTCCGAGCGCGTCGAGGTCCCAGCCGCGATCGGCGGGGAAAGGGCCCATGGCGTCGGTGCCGGTCTCGACCAGCTTCCACAGGTCTTCCGGGGAGCGGACGCCGCCGGGGAAGCGGCAGGCCATGCCGACGATGACGATCGGGTCGTCCGCGACGGGGGCCGTGTCACGTACGGGCACCGGCGGAGCTGCGGCTTCAGGAACGACGTCGGCGATCCCGCCGGTGATCTCGGTGGCCAGGAAGCGGGAGAGGGCCAGCGGGCTGGGGTGGTCGAAGACGACGGTCGCGGAGATGCGCAGACCGGTGGTGAAGGTGAGGCGGTTGCGCAGCTCGACGGCGCCCGCCGAGGTGAGGCCGAGTTCACCGAGCGCCCGGCCCGGCTCCACCTCGGAGCCCGACTCGTAGCCGAGTACCAGCGCCACCTGGTCACGGACCAGGTCGAGCAGGAACCGGTTGCGCTCCGCCTCCGAGGCCCCGGCCAGCCGCTGGGCCGGCGGCAGGCTCTCCTGGTCGGCGGCGAGGTCCTGGGCAGGGCTCTGCTGAGCGGTCTGCCGGAGCCTGCGCACGTCAGGGAGTTCGTCGAGCAGGCGGCTGGGATGTGTGGCGGTGAAGAACCAGGAGAAGACCTCCCAGCGGATGTCGGCGAGGGCGAGCACGGTCTCATCGCGCTCCAGCGCCATACGCAGCCCCGTCAGGGCGAGCTCGGGCTCCATCCGGAAGATGCCGTGGCGCTCCAGGACGTCGCCGAAGTCGCCCTGCGCCATGCCGCCGCCCGCCCACGAGCCCCAGGCCACCGAGGTCGCGACCAGGCCCTGGGAACGGCGGTACTGCGCGAAGGCGTCCAGGAAGGCGTTGCCGGGGGCGTAGTTGCCCTCGCCTGCCGAGCCGAAGACGCCGGCGAGCGACGAGAAGAGGACGAAGGCCGACAGGTCCAGGTCCGCGGTGACCCGGTGCAGGTTGAGGGCGCTGGCGGCCTTGGCCCGCAGCGCGGTCTCGACGCGGTCCGGCGTGAGCGAGTCCACGATGCTCGAGTCGACGACGCCGGCGGCGTGGAAGACGGCGGTCAGCGGCTGGGCGGCGGGCAGGTCCGCGAGGACGGCGGCCAGCGCGTCGTGGTCGGCCGCGTCCACCGCGGCCACGGTGACCTCGGTGCCCGACTCCCGCAGCTCGGCGGCCAGTTCCGCCGCGCCGGGGGCCTCGGGGCCGCGCCGGCTGAGCAGCAGCAGGTGTTCGGCGCCCGATGCGGCGAGCCACCGGGCGACGTGTGCGCCGACGCCGCCGGTGCCGCCGGTGACGAGCACGGTGCCGGAGGGCTGCCACACCCGGCGGGGCGGGGTCGGCACGGCCCGGCGCAGGCGGGGCACGAAGACCCCGGTGGCGCGTATCGCCGCCTGGTTTTCGTCGGTGCCGGCGAGGACGGCGGCGAGCCGGGCCAGCGCGCGCGGTTCGGGTTCGGCGGGCAGGTCGACAAGACCGCCCCACTGGGTGTACTCGTGGGCGGCGACCCGCCCGAGCCCCCAGGCCAGAGCCTGGTCCGGGTGGGTGACCGTGTCCCCCGGTCCGGCGGCGACGGCGCCCGAGGTGGCGCACCACAGACGGAGCGGTTCGCCTGTGTCGTGCACGGCGTGCAGCAGGGTGATGCCGACGGCGAAGGCGGCCGGGGTGGCGGGGTGTTCGGGAACGGGGCCCTCGGTGAGGAAGAGCAGTGACAGCACGCCGCTCGCGCCACGCAGCCGCTCGGCGAGGGCGCCGCGCTCGTCCTCGTGGGAGACGGGCAGCAGTTCGGGGGCGGCACCGGCCTCCACCAGGGCCGCGGAGACGGCGGTGACCAGCGGGTGTGCGTGGTGGTCCGGCGGTACGGCCACCACCCAGCGGCCGTCGAGCCGCCCGGCGGGGAGTTGTGCGGGTGTCCAGGCGGTCCCATAGCGCCAGTTCTCGATCCGGCCGCGCTCACGGTCCCGCCGGTGCCATGAGGAGAGAGCGGACAGCGCCTCCTCGAGCGGGGTCCGGCCGCTCACGTCGAGCATGCGCTGGAGGGCGGGCAGGTCCTCCTGCTCGACGGCGGACCAGAACCAGTCCTGCGAACTGTCCACGGCGGGTGGTTCGAGTTCGACGGTGTCCAGCCAGTAGCGGCGACGCTGGAAGGCGTAGGTGGGCAGCTCGACGCGGGTGCCGCCGCGGCCGGCGTACACAGCGGCCCAGTCGACGCGGACACCGTGTACGGCTGCCTCGGCGACCGCGGAGAGCCAACGCCGGACCCCGCCCTCGCCGCGGCGCAGGGTGCACAGTACGGCGGCGCGCAGCCCAAGGGCCTCGACGCTCTCGCCGATCCCCAGGTTGAGGCCGGGGTGCGGGCTGACCTCCAGGAACAGGGTGCGTCCCTCGGTCAGCAAGGTACGAGTGACATCCTCGAACCGCACGGTGTTGCGCAGGTTGCCGTACCAGTAGTCCGCGTCCAGCCCGGCCGTGTCCTGCCGTCGGCCGGTCACCGTCGAGTAGAACGGCACCGTCGAGGAGACCGGCGCGACCGGGGCCAGGTCGTCCAGCAGCCGCTCGCGGATCTGCTCCACCTGCGCGCAGTGCGAGGCGTAGTCCACCGGGATGCGCCGTGCCCTGATCCCCTCTTCCGCGCAGTGCGCCAACAGCTCCTCCACAGCGCCCGCCTCGCCGGAGACCACCGTGGAGCCAGGCCCGTTGACCGCCGCCACCGACAGCCCCTGCCACCGCGCCGCCAACGCCTCCGCCTCCGGGACCGGCACCGCCAGGGACACCATCCCTCCCTGGCCCGCCAGCTCCCGGGCGACCGCACGCGCCCTGAGCGCCACCACCCGCGCCCCGTCGTCCAACGAGAGACCGCCGGCGACCACCGCCGCCGCGATCTCCCCTTGGGAATGCCCCACCACCGCGGCCGGTACCACCCCCACCGAAGCCCACAGCCTGGCCAGCGACACCATCACCGCCCACAGGACCGGCTGGACCACCTCCACCCGCTCCAGCTCGATGCCCTCCCCGCGCACCACATCAAGGAGTGAGAAATCGGTGAACTGCTCCAGCACCCTGTGGCACTCCGCCATCGCCTCGGCGAACACCGGCTCCTGCTCCAGCAACTCCGCGGCCATTCCCGCCCACTGCGAGCCCTGGCCGGGAAAGACGAACACCGTGCCGCCCTGCCCCGGGTCCTGGGTGCGGGCGATCACCTCCGAGGTCTCCCGGCCCTCGGCCAGCGCGGTCAGACCGCGGCGGAACCCGGCGTGGTCCTCGGCAAGGACCACCGCGCAGTGCTCCAGCGTCGCCCGGGTGGTGGCGCAGGAGAAACCGATGTCCACGGGCGCCGGGCCGTTCTCCTCCCCGGCCTCCTGGAGGTGGCTGAGCAGCTGCCCGGCCTGTCCCCGCAGCGCCTGCTGGGTGCGCCCGGACAGGATCCAGGGGAGCACCGGGGAAGCGGGCCGCGCCGGCACGCTCTCCTCCACCGGTGCAAGGGCCGGCTCCGGCGCGCGGTACTCCTCCAGCACCACATGCGCGTTGGTACCGCTCACACCGAAGGAGGACACCGCCGCCCGGCGCGGCTGCTCCCCGCCCCGCCACTCCCGCGCCTCCGTCAGCAACTCCACAGCCCCGGAGGACCAGTCCACATGCGGCGTCGGCTCCTCCACATGCAACGTCCGCGGCAACACCCCATGCCGCAACGCCTGCACCATCTTGATCACACCGCCCGCACCGGCCGCAGCCTGCGTATGCCCGATGTTCGACTTGATCGACCCCAACCACAACGGCCGACCAGCCGGCCGATCCTGCCCATAAGCGTTGAGCAACGCCTGCGCCTCGATCGGATCACCCAACGTCGTACCCGTACCGTGCGCCTCCACCACGTCGATGTCGGCGGCGGTCAGCCGGGCCGCGTCGAGCGCCGCGCGGATCACCCGCTGCTGCGAGGGGCCGTTGGGGGCGGTCAGGCCGCTGGACGCGCCGTCCTGGTTGACCGCGGAACCGCGCACCACCGCAAGGACCTCATGCCCGTTGCGGACCGCGTCGGACAGCCGCTCCACCAGCAGCACCCCCACACCCTCGGACCAGCCCGTACCGTCGGCCTCCGCGGAGAAGGCCTTGCAGCGGCCGTCGGAGGCGAGGCCTCCGGACAGGGCGAAGTCGACGAAGGTGTTCGGAGTGACCATGACCGCGACGCCGCCGGCCAGCGCAAGCGAACTCTCCCCGCTGCGCAGCGACCGCATGGCCAGGTGGAGCGCCACCAGCGACGACGAGCAGGCGGTGTCCACGGTCAGGGCCGGGCCCTCCAACCCCAGGGTGTAGGCGACCCGGCCGGAGACGACGCTTCCGCTGTTGCCGGTGCCCAAGTGCCCGGCGACCTCGTCGGGGACGGCCATGACGCGTGAGGCGTATTCGTTGTACATCACGCCGGTGAAGACGCCGGTGCGGCTCCCGCGCAGGGACAGCGGGTCGATACCGGCGCGTTCCACGGCCTCCCAGGAGGTCTCCAGCATCAGCCGCTGCTGGGGGTCCATGGCGAGAGCTTCGTGGGGCGAGATGTTGAACAGCGACGGGTCGAAGTCGGCGACACCGTCGAGGAAGCCCCCCTCCTGGGAGAACTCCACCTCCGCGGCGATACCGGTGTCGAAGGGCGTCATGTCCCAGCCGCGGTCGGCGGGGAATGCGCCCATCGCGTCGTTGCCGTCCCGCACCAGGCGCCACAGCGCCTCGGGCGAGTCGACTCCGCCGGGAAAGCGGCAGGACATGCCGATGATGGCGATCGGCTCGTGCTCGGTGGACTCCGCGGCGCGTAGCCGCTGACGCACCGAGGCGAGGTCCGTGGTGACCCTCTTCAGGTAGTCCCGCAGCTTGTCCTCGGTGGACACGGCACGTGCGCCGACTGTCTCGTCCGGCATCGCCTCAGGCTCCCAGTTCGTTGTCGATGAAGGCGAAGAGGTTGTCGTCGTCCGCCGCGTCGAGGTTTCCTGCGGCGGTGACCAGACCCGAGTCGTCCGCGGTGTCGTGCCGAGCGAGCAGCGCGTGCAGCCGCGAGACCACGCGGCTGCGGGTCTCGTCCCCCGGGCCGGTCTTGGCGAGGGCGGCGTCGAGCCGGTCCAGGTCGGCCAGGAGTGCGGCGGAGCCGTTCTCCGCGCTCTCGACCACCAGTAGTTCCAGCAGGTGGTCGGCGAGGCGAGCGGCGGTCGGGTGGTCGAAGACCAGCGTGGTCGGCAACCGCAGGCCGGTTGCGGCACTGAGCTGGTTGCGGATCTCGATCGCGCTGAGCGAGCTGAACCCCAGGTCGGTGAAGCCCAGTTCGGGGTCGACGGCCTCGGCGGAGGCGTGTCCGAGGACCGCGGCCGCGTGGCCACGGACCAGGTCGAGCACCACCTGCCGCCGCTCGGCCGGGTCGAGGGCAGCCAGGCGGACGCCGAGCGACGACGTGTCCTGCCTCTCCCCCTCGGCCGCCCGCCGGGCCGGCGGTGGAACGAGGACACGCAGCAGCGCGGGCACCGGAACGCTGCCCGCGTGGGCCCGCACGGCGGCCAGGTCCAGGCGTGCCGCCACCAGGTGGGAGCGGCCCGCGGTGAGGGCGGCGTCGAGCAGGGCGAGGCCGTCCTCGTCGGACAGAGCGGTTCCGCTGCCGGTCGCGTCCTCGCGTTCGGCGTCGGCGAGGTGGCCGGTCATGCCGGTGCCGGTGGCCCACATGCCCCAGCCGACGGAGAGGGCGTCCCGGCCCCGGGCGCGGATCCTGGCGGCCAGCGCGTCCAGAGCGGCGTTGGCTGCGGCGTAGTTGGCCTGGCCGGGTGCTCCGAAGGTGCCGGTGGCGGAGGAGAAGAACACGGACAGTTCGGCCCCGGACAGTTTGCTCAGGTGGAGCGCCGCGTCGGTCTTGGGGCGCAGCACCGCCGCGACGCGCTTGGGTGTCATCGACTCGAAGACGCCGTCGTCGAGGACGCCCGCCGCGTGCACGACGGTGGCGATCCGCCGGTCGGTCAGCACCTCGGCGAGGCGGTCCTCGTCGGCGGCGTCGCAGGACACGATCTCGGCCCGCGCCCCGAGAGCGGCGAGATCGGCGGCGAGATCGGCGGCTCCGGGGGCGTCCGGGCCGGAGCGGCTGAGCAGGAGCAGTTCGGTGACGCCGTGGGCGGCGGCGAGGTGCCGGGCCACCAGGCCGCCGAGCCCTCCGGTGCCGCCGGTGACCAGGACGGTTCCGGCGGGCAGCGCGGGTTCGCCCACCGGCCGGGCCCGGACAAGGCGTGGCACCAGCGGGGAGCCGCCGCGCAGCGCGGTCTCCGGCTCGTCGGGGACGAGTGCCTCGGCGAGCCCGGTGAGGTCGCCGTCGGTGTCGACGAGTACGAACCGGCCGGGGTGTTCGGAGTGTGCCGACCGGAGCAGTCCCCGGGCGGCCGCGCCGGGCAGGTCGGTGATGTCCTCACCGTCCCGTACGGCGACGGACCCGCAGGTGATCAGCACGATGCGGGACTCGTCGAAGCGCCGGTCCGCGAGGAGGGTCTGTGCCGATTCGAGCACCTCGGCCACCCGGCGGTGCACCGCCTCCGCGTCTTCGTCGTCCGGTGTTCCCGCCCCGGAGAGGAGGACGACCTCGGGCACGTTCATGCCCGCGTCGACGTATTCGATCAGCGCGGCGATGTCGGCGTGCCACTCGACGGCGAAGTCCTCATCGGCCAGATGGTCGGCCGCGCCGAGGATGTCGCCGCCGACCACGGCCCACGACGCGGGGAACGGGCCGGGTGCGGCGGACGTCCAGTCGATGGTGAACAGCGCGTCGCCGGGGCCGCTCGCGGAGGTCAGTTGGGCGGCGGAGACCGGACGGAACTCCAGCGACTCGACATGGACCACCGGAGCGCCGGTGGTGGTCACGGCCTCCAGGCGTACGGACTCCCGCTCGGCGGAGCGGCTCAGCCGGACCCGCAGTTCGGTGCTGCCTGCCGCGTGCGAGGTGACGCCCTGCCACGCGAAGGGGATCTGCACCCCGCTGGTGCCGGGGAGAAGCTCTCCGGCTCCGATGGCGTGCAGGGCGGCGTCGAACAGGGCGGGGTGCAGACCGAACCCCTCGGCGCCGGCGCGGACTTCCTGAGGGAGCGTGACCTCGGCGAACACCTCGTCGTCCCGCCGCCAGACGGAGCGCAGGCCCCGGAAGGCGGGACCGTACCCGTAGCCGCTGCCGGCGGCGGGCTCGTAGAACCCGGCCAGGTCGACCGGTTCGGCGTCCGTGGGTGGCCACTGGACCGGCTCCGGGACGTACCCGGCCGGGTCGGCGGCACGCACCGCGCCCCTCGCGTTCCGGGTCCAGGGTCCGTCGTCGCCCTCGAGGCGGGAGTAGACGGTGAGGGTGCGAGTGCTCTCCGTGGAGGTGCTGTCTCCGACGACGACCTGAAGGACGACCGCCCGCCCCTCGGGCAGGGTGAGCGGGGCCTCCAGGGCGAGGTCGTCCAGGTGCGGGCAGCCGGCCGACGCCCCGGCCCGGACGGCGAGTTCGACCAGGGCGGTGCCGGGGAGCAGGACGGTGCCCAGGAGGACGTGATCGGCGATCCACGGGTGGGTGTCCGCGGCGATCCGTCCAGTGAGCAGCACCCCGTCCGTGCCGGCCACCGGCACCGCGGCGCCGAGCATCGGGTGGTCGGCGCGGTCGAGGCCCATGGCGGAGACGTCGGCGGGCAGAGCCCGGCTCTCGGGCCAGAAGCGTTCGCGCTGGAACGGGTAGGTGGGCAGCTCGACGCCGCTGCCGGTGCGGTCCTCCAGAACGGTGCGCCAGTTGACGGGGATGCCGTGGACATGAGCCTCGGCCAGCGCGCTCATCCAACGCTGCAGACCACCCTCACCACGACGCAACGTACCCAACACCACACCAGAACGCCCCACAGCCTCCAAACTCTCCTGCACCCCAACAGCCAGCACCGGATGCCCACTCACCTCCAAAAACACCGACCGACCCTCAGCCAACAACCCACCCGTGGCATCCCCGAACCGCACCGTGCTCCGCAAATTGTCGTACCAGTAGTCCGCATCCAACCCCGCCGTATCCAACCGCTCCCCCGTCACCGACGAAAAGAACGGCACCACCGAAGACACCGACGAAACCGAACCCAACACACCCAACAA
>NZ_JBITEU010000023.1:0-29757 GCF_044455475.1 Streptomyces sp. NPDC051218
CTGCACAACCTCGCCCTAGCCGGATAGGAGACCAGCCCGGTCTGCGGCCGTCCGCACCCGAGCCATCCCGGAGATCATTTACGGGACAACCCTTAATTTGAGCCGCAGTTGCGGATTGGTGATTCCTTACCGGCACGAAGAACCCAGATGCCATCATCCTTTCGAAGCTTCCTGCCCGGAGAGGCAGGCGCTGGATCCCTCAATTTCTTCTGTATATTTTTTGATCAAGGACTTCATTGCAGGCGTGTCGTCTGCTTCAGATGTAAATACTTGGATGGTTGTAAACAAATTCTGGTCTGGATGCTCCGAATCGGTGCATCCGTCGGACCTTCCGACTGCCCCGGTTCCCGAGTACAGATACTTCTTATCATCTGTTATGTGATCTGGTTCTACCCGGGCATGCACATTGGCCACATTGATTACACTATCTCTTTCGTCCCACCAGATCTGGCCAGCGATAATCACGGGATTGCCATCGACGGAGATTTTACATCGATCGGCCCCACCGTTGGGGGAACTCTGCTGGGATGAGACCTTCTTCCCCGGCGGCAGGAACGGCGTCAAGTGGTCAGACTTTACGGAAACGCCACACAGAGAGTCTGGTGTGGCGTACTCCTGATCTTCGCTAGCCGAGCAGCCTGTCAGCATGGCTGCCACGCTGACGACTGCCACACCGAGGGCGACAGACCTCCAGTGCTCTCGTGGAGATCTGATGTGGCGGCTGTTCAAGACTGAATACCCCCTTAGCTCAGGCGCGGTGCATCTATTTATCGCTGAAGTGCGATGTCAAATATCTGTCTTTAGATCTGACGCCATGGCGGTGACACTCGTTCCGGAGCGGTCGTACCCACGCCCCGCCGCAGCAAGCGCCCAATTTCCGGCATCAAGAAGATCGGTTCTGTCGTGGGCTTTTGCTGCAAGTTCTGCCGCCTTCTCAGTGTATTTGTTGTTGCTGTCCATTCCACTCTCCCAATGCTCACCCATTACGGGTCCAGCGGCAGCTTTAGCTTTCCCCTCGGCGTCTTTGAACAGGTCCTCAAGGATAGCGCCGCTGACGGTCGTCGCTGCCCCACCTACTGCCGCACCTGTAACTGGGTTGAGGATGAAGGAAGTGCCAATGCCAATGCCTGTTCCGACCCCACCCGAAATTCCATTTTTCCATTGGGCAACGGAGCGCTCGTAATCCTTGTCTTTCTCCTCCGCTTCTCCTGCAACAGCCTCAGCACGCCCCTGGGCAAGCGTTCCTGACACTTGGCCCGACTTGTCGGCGATTTCCTCAATTACGAATTTGTCGTCCTTGGAGTAGCGTAGATCTGTTGGCAGGTCGGGGTTTAGGTGGTATTCCATCAGGTCCGCCATGTAAGATTTCTGGCCTACTTCGACCGCTGCGTATCCCTCGTGGTTCTGACTGACAGAAAATAGGAATCGGGTAACATCTCGGTGATCAAGGTTTGCCTCACTGCCGGAAATGGGAAAGAGTTTATTTGCTTCCCCGTCCGGGTCGTTAATGATAGCTCGATTCATGTCCGGGAGATACTCCGAAGCGATCTGCCCAAAGCTGTCAGACATGTAACCATGGTCAGTAAGGTGCTTTGGATCGGCCGAGACCGACGCAAAGATACTCTCTGTCAGCTTTGCCTGTTCCGCATTGTGGGTCGGCATCTGGGCAGTGGGTAGTTCGCCTGCGGGATGTCCGGTGGTCGCAGCTTCAAGAGCCAACGCAAGGTTGTTTCGACCGGTGTCACTGTGTTCGCCCTGGGAGTCGAAATCGGTGGGCCACTCCCGTTCCTCGAAAAGGTACTGAAAGTTGGACTTGTTCTGGCCGTTGAATGGGTTATTTTCATCGTTCTTCGAAATGAACCGGTCATTGAAGAAGTCCGTCGCTGCGTCAGGATTGTTGGAGAGACCCTTCATGAAGCCAGTCATCGGGTCCCACCCCGTGTCGCTCCCCGTACGGTTGAGGTGAGGGTCGGAGGATGTTCGCCGCCACGCTCCGCCTTCGCCGTTTCCGGTGAGTTCCTTCTCAGTCTCCATCAGCTTTGTGCCGTAGCTGTGGAGGAACCGGTCGTCGAAGTCGCCCGAGCGCATGAGGTTGCTCATGACTTGGAACCCAAGAGGGCCGCCGCCACCACGGACAGGTTGGTTGCCGATGTCTACCATTTTGCTGGACCACTCCGTCATGCCGATCGCGTCGCTCTGAGTAGCGGTGGCAAGCGTGAGGCTCAGGTTCTTCTGCAGGTCGTCGAACTTTTCGTGCCGAGCGTGGTTCAACTCCGGGTTTGTGTCCGGATCGTTGATTCCGGCCCAGAACTCCAACGTTCCCTTCGCCCCAAGACTGGTGGCGAACCGCTGTGAGAACAGCTCGTCGTCCGCGAATTTCTTGAACCCCGAATTCAGCCTGTCGAATTCAGCAGTGCTGAGATCTGCCGGGTCCTTCTTGGCCAACTTGGAGAGCTCATCAGCCTTCTTGATGACATCGGCCGCTTCATCCCTGTCGTTGTAATCGACCCCGGAGAATCCGACGGCACTCTGATCCGCGATGGCCAGCAGGACCGTGCTGGCCGTACTGTCGCTTTCGGTCGCCTTGTTCAAGATCTCCTGGATCTCGTCTCGCAAGGCTGTAACATCACCCTCACTGGGCTCGGCAGCCGACGCCCCCTTGGCGGTGCCGTCGGAGTGACCGTCCGCCTTGACGGTGAAACCGTTGCCGGACGCGATGACCTTCAGGTTCTTGTCCAGACCGTTCTCGATGGCTGTCTTCAGCTTTCGCTGATAGTCCTTGAGCTCGTCTCGAGTGTCTCTGAGGATGCCGCGGATGGACTTCGCCTGAAGGTGAGCGTCATTGAACTCCTCAGCCGTCTTGCCGATGAATTCCTTGGACACGGTGGCATTCACCCCTGCCCAGTTGGCCTTGCTGGCTGCGGACTTGAGCCCCTTGCGGGCCGACTCCTCCAAGCGGTCGAGGTTGTCGACCATCTTCGTCCAGTCAGAGACGGCGTCGTCGAGCAGCGAGAAGTTGGCGGTGCGGAGCGCTTCGAGATCCATCAGTCGTCCTTCTTCTTGCGCGGCTCTCCGTACACCGGGTTCGGGTCACCGGGTTTACCCACCCGCTCGTTGAAGCCCGCATCGAGTGCGTCGATACTGCTCATCTGGCGGTGGATGTAGTCCTCGTCGCCGGCATGCAGCTTCTTGGTGACTCGCATGTGGTTGGAGATGTGCCCACATGCGTCACGCAGAGACTTGAGTTGTTCATCCCAACGGGTGGCCACGTGCTGTAGGGCCCCGCCCAGCGCGAAGCCCTGTGTCGTCAGGTTGCCCGCGGCCTTGTCTGTGCTCGGTACTGCCAATCGGGCCTGATCCCAGAGCCGCTCAAAGAGGCCGTGTGCGTGTTCACCGATCTTCGCGAGCCCGGCTTCGCTGACCTGGAGGTCACCGTAGGAGCCGGGCTCTGCGGTGGGGCCGCCACCCATTCCGGGATCCGTCTGATTGAGTTGCATGTGCGCCGACTGGCGCTCCGCCGCCTGCGACTTCAGCTGCTCCCACTCATCCCACGCCATGGGCACATCCTTCCCCCGTAAGCCCGGCCACCCCAGACGGATGACAACGTCTCGACTCAACCTAACAACGCGCTTGCCTGATGGGGGTGTTGTGCGTGGCGTCGCAGTCCTGTTGGCCGGTAGAGGCTGCGTCGGTGCCGACTCGTGCCTTGTGAGTTGATTTGGGGTCGACCTGGCGCTTCGTTCAGTGGCCGATTCGCAACTGGCCGAATGCAAAGTTCAGTTGGCTGTCACGCTGAGTGTGACTAGAGTGACGCGGGCGCGATAAGTGACCACCTAGCCACCGCGGTCGTGAGACGGCCGGGCAGGCAGGTAACGGGGAGGGTAGGCATCGTGCTTGCTACAGATGGGCGCGGGGGTACGGCGCCGTCATCGGACGCCGACCTCAGGCGTGGTTTGGAGGCGCTGAAGACGTTTCGTCGGCGCGTCAACGCGCTGCTCACGGAGTTCCAGGGTTCGGCGGGCGGTTCCAGCGAGGTCGGGGGATACAAACTCTCCCGAGGCTCCTTCAGCGGCGGGGGCAGTGCGTTTCCGGCAGCCGATGGCCTGTACTCGCAGTACAACCAAGTTCACGAGCGGCTGACCTCGCTCTCCAAGATGCTCGGTGACCAGATCGATGCCATGAGCATCGCGGTGCACGGTGCGGACGTCGGGTTCGACAACCTTGATGAGGACCTGAGGCAGCGCTTCTGGGCGATTCAGACCAGGGTCGACCGTGATGCGGCTGCCGCTCAGCGCGAGAAGGACGGCATGCCCGACTCGCCCCGCAGCAATACAGACGACGGCTCTGACTCCGGGTGGCGTCTGTGAGCTTCGAAGGTCACCGCCTCAACGACATGATCGACCTGGTCGAACAGGCCAATCCCGCCGAGTTGGAGAGCGCGGGGGAGGCGCTCAAGAAGGCGCGCAACGCAATTGCTGCGGCTGCCAAGGAGCTTGGCGAGCACATCGATCGAGTCGACTGGGAAGGCGAGGCGGGAGAGGCGTTCCGCAAGTGGGGCAAGAACCTCGTCAAGGACACGCACAGCCTCTCTGCCTTTTCTGACACTGCCAGCGTTCAGATCGCATCCGCAGCTGCGGGCCTGGCGTCCGTCCGCAGTTCGATGCCGCCCCGGGACCAGCGCGCCGATCCGAAGATGGTCGAGGACATCCCCACCCCCAAGCGGGTGGACGGCAATCCGGAGTTCGACGCCGCGGCCAAGGCGGAGAACCATCGCCAAGAGGCGATCAACCAAATGAACCGGTTGTCGTCGTTCTACCAGGTGTCGCAGCACTCGATGGCTGGGCAGGAGCCGCCTACGTTTTCGGCTATGCCGAATGTGGGGGTACCGATGCCAACGGACAGGGGTGATGGCATCGGTGGTGGGGGCCGCGGCGCGGCGAGTTCCCCTACGGTTCCCGCCGGCACTCAGGGAGTGTCACCTGGCTCCGTCGACACTGCGACGGCAGGCCACGCTCCTTCGGACGACTCTTCGCCGCCCCGGATCGCCGAACGTGGCCCGATCACCGCTCCGGGCTCGATCGGCATCCCGGACCGGCCTGTTGGTACGGAGATTGACAGCGTCGGTACTTTGCCGCCACAAACCGTCAGTCCGGCACCCGGTTCGCAGCCTCCGGGTCCTGGTCCAACGGGTATTGGTGGAGAGCCTGCCCCTCCCTTCGTGGGTGGCCCCCGGAACCCTGCGATCAGCGGCCCTGTGACTCGCACCGCAGTTCCTGCAGTAGGTCCGAAGACTTCGCTCCCCGCTCAGGCGCGAACCATGGGCCCGGTAGGGCCAACTGCGGGCCCTGAACGTGCTCCTTTGGGTCCGATTGGGCGTGCAGGACAGACAGCCCAAGGAAGGAACGTCAGTGGTCCGGCGGCTAGTGGGCAGCCCCCAATGGGGCGTGCTGTAACCGGAGGAACGCCACGACCCAGCGATGTGATGGGCCCACGTTCTGGCATTCCCGGGACTGGTGCGGGCCGGGCCAATGGCGTTGTTGGGGGGCGGCCTGCCCCTGGTCCGGTGCCGGGCCCCAGCAGTTCTCGGGTGTCGCGCGGCCCGGTCATTGGCGCTGAGGGCACTGGTGGTTCAAGAACCACAAGTGGAGGCGGAAACCAGCGCGGGGTAGTGGGAGCGACACCTCAGCTCCCGGCTAATGGGGGGCAGTTGCCTCGCCGATCCGCTAGCAATGCTGATGGTGTTGTCGGGACCCCCAGGAGGCGTATGCCCGCCCGCGGGGGTCGCGGTGACGGGTTCACCACCGGTGGAACAGGCTTGGTGCGTGGCTCTGGAGGCAACAGGCAACGTCCTGATGAGGAAGAGGGCACGCAGCGACCGGGGCACCTGGTTGAGGACGAGGAAACACATCTGCCTAGTGGCCGGCGGCAAGTGCCGCGGGTAAGCGACTGATCGCGAGCGAGGACGTGCAGGGCATGGAGCCAAAATGCGGCCAACATGGCGAATGGGTTGAGCCGTTTTCGGGGTCAGCGCGGAGATTTGTCGGCCTCGTGGGCTCGACAGTCGGTGTGTTGACCCTCGTGTCAGTCGGGTTGGCTCCGAGTGCTGTTGCCGACGATGTTCAGTCCAAACAGTGGCACTTGGATGCCATGGGCGCCGATGACCTGTGGAAAGTCAGCACTGGCAAGGGAATCAAAGTCGCGGTTGTCGACACTGGCGTCTCGGAGACTCCTTCCCTCGAAGGCCGCGTGCAGCCGGGCAAGGACGTGACGGATCTACCTGGTGGATCGATGGATGACTATGACAGGCATGGAACCACGATGGCGGAGCTGATCGCGGGATCCGGCCGAGGTGGGGGGATCAAGGGTTTGGCGCCCGGAGCGGTAGTCGTGTCCTTCCGTACCAATCTGGGCGATCAGTTCAAGAAGGAGGGCAGTCGGAGTGCCGAAGCCATTCGAGCCGCGGCCGACAGTGACGCCCAGATCATCAGCATGTCCTTCGGTTCTGACTACATGTATCCGGATCAGAAGGAAGCGGTGAAGTACGCGGCCTCGAAGGGCAAGTTGATGTTTGCCAGCGTCGGAAATAACAGAGAGAAGAAGAACTTCATCGGGTATCCCGCCGCATACCCGTCTGTCACGGGAGTCTCCGCTGCGGACAAGTCCGGCAAGGTCGCTAAGTTCTCTGAACGCGGGGACTACGTGGATTTGGCGGCACCGGGCCTAGGTCTCCCCGCATGGTGCGATGAGACCTTCCGTTCGTACTGCGACGACGGAGACGGAACCAGTGCGGCCACTGCCATCGCCTCCGCATCCGCCGCCCTGATCTGGTCCAAGCACCCCAACTGGACGGCCAACCAAGTCCTACGCGTCCTCCTCGACACGGCAGGCCGCGACTGGCCGAAGGACGATCCGAGTGTCTACCTCGGCTACGGACTCATCCGGCCGGCTCCCAACTTGCTGGAGGGGAAGGGCGACCCGGGTCCCGCGGACGTTGACCCCCTCACCAACGAGAAGACACCCGGTTCCGGGCCCGGTAAGGAGGCCTCCCCGTCTGCCCCCGCACCGTCTCCGTCGCAACCCGCGAAGAGCCCCGCCGACGCCGGGGCCCCAGCGGCGGCTTCGAGCGCCAAGTCTGGTGACAGCAAAGGCCAGATGTGGTTGATCCTCGGCTCCATCGCCGCAGCCGCGGCAATCGGTGGCGGCGTCTACGCCGCGATGCGTGCCCGGCGCAGAGCCTGAACGCGATACGGCATCACTCGACCCGTACCAACAACCGTCCAAGAAGGGGGCCCAGCCGTGGCTGAAGGCCAGAAGTTGAACAACGAGCAAGTGGCTCTGCTGAAGAAAGAGATCGTGGGGAAGTACGACTCGGTCCAGCAGCAGGTCAAGCGCCTCCAGGGCACCCTCGACACGATGGAGGTGAACTGGCGAGGAGTCGGAGCTCATGCGTTCGACAAGAAGCAGACCGAGATCAACGACCGTATGCAAGCGATCGGGCGAATCCTGGTGGATTTCCTGGACGGCATCAGCGGCAACGAGAGGCTCACGGAGGGACTTGAGGACCAGGTCCGATCGACGATGGACAGCATCGACGTTCAGTACGGCGGTAAGCAGTCGGCCATCAACAGCTACTGAGCACCGAGTTCCTCAGGGACGCGTTCCCGAATGACTGAAAGACGGGGTAGGCATGGTAAACGTTCACTACGGCGAGATGGCAGTAAAGTACGGCGGCCTTGACGCCATCACGACCGAACTCGGCAACCAGGCGAAGCAGTTGGAAGCCGACCTCGCGGACATCAAGCGTGCGGTGGCGAAGGTGGCCGAGGGGTGGGAAGGCAAGGCCCACGAGGCGTACGTCCTGCAGCAGAAGGAGTGGGACAAGAACGTCGAGGCCATCCACCGTGCTCTCGTCGAGATCGGCCAGAAGGTCGGCCAGGCCGGCGGTGACTACCGGGGCGGTGACCTGAAGGGCGCCAGCTACTTCCAGTGATCTTGAACAACAGGCAGGTCCGGGGTGGGCACGCACGGGAGGTGCTCACCCCGGCGTTGTGTGAAGTGTTGTGGCACGCCCTGATGGTCGAGCCAGGTGGCCCACGAGGTGGGAGCTCCGGACTGGAGTGTGATGGAGGGTAGAAATCTTGCCGCCTCCGATGCCGAATTGACCAAGCTGGCCGACGATCTCGATGACATGCAGGATCACTTGGACAAGCAGGTCCGTCGTATGGACGCGATCGTCGACTCCATCGAAGGCGGCTGGTATGGCGCCGCAGCCAAGACCTATCGGAAGTTTCACCGCGAGGCGGCTGAGGACGCGGTCCGCATCCGCGAAGTGATGAAGCTGATCGAACAGGCCGTACGGCTGAGCAGGGACGGTTTCACTCAGCGGGAGCTGGACACTCTCCAGCATTTCCGGGCGATCCAGGTGTCCGTGGATGTCGAGGCCGAAGCCCGCGAATTGTCCACACCGAACCCAGATCCGGCCGCGCCCCAACGCAGCCGCATCCATGACTTCTGACCATCTAGAGACGCGCGACGCCAGGGGGACACGTGCAAGGTGATGACGACCGAATAGCCGTCACATTCGCCACGCTACAGAGCTTGTCCGGGGACCTTGAAGACATCCTCAGGAAGCTCAACGAGAAGCTGGACGCGCTCTATCCGAGGGTGGAGAAGGTAGTTCTGTCCTGGGAGGGCGAGACACGCGAAGCGTTCATCGACAAGCTCGACGAGTGGGACAAATCGGCACAGGACCTTGAAGCCGCCCAGGCCTGGTTGCACGACATCGTGGTCAACGGCCACGTCAACTACGCGACGGCGCACAAGGCGGTCCTGCGAGGCTGGGGCGCGGTCTGATGTCCACTCCTGCCCCGTCGCCGTCGGAGACTCCCCCCGCTCCGTCGGGAGGTAGTTCCTCCGCTCCATCTGCCGGTGGGGCCAGCCCGACTCCGGAGCCCTCGCCAGGTGGTCTCAAAGACCCGCAGGGCAAAGACATTTCACGCCAGGACACGGGCTCCGCCCGCCGACGACGCGTCGAAGAACTGAAGGGCATGAAGCCGGCCCCTCCGGGGAACAGTGTTGGTTTCGACATCCAGCCGCAGCATGTCCACTATGCGGCCTTCCGGCTCCGCAACGGTCACTACGATTTCAAGGACGACTCGAAGAGCCTGGTCGATACGTTGGACGAGTATGCCCGCGCAGCCGGTTGTGGCAGCGGTCCCGAGGCTTTCGCCGCGGCGTACGCGAAGGTTGCCGCCCGCTTTCTAGAGGTCTGGGTGAAAGCCGCGGTAGGAGTGGGTGGCGCTGCGGTGGGTCTTACGGTCACGGCCAACAACTACGCGGCGGCCGAGCATGCGGCGCACCCGACGCCGACACCGGTTCCGGCAAAACAGCAGCTCCCTGACGTGATCCGCAGCTCCCATCCGTATGGTCCGGCGGCGGAACTAGGGTGGGGCGGTGGAGATGCGCCCGACGAGTCCCGCTTCGGCAACGTGATCATCGATGGAGTGGGCGGCGCGTTCTCATGGGTCGGCAGTGAGGTTCTGCGTCCTGTCCTGAAGCACGCCCTGCGACACGGAAAGGTCGCCGACATCACGCCTGGCGGCGACGACATCGATCTGCCGAAGATCGCAGAGGCGTGGCGGACGGCGGCCAAGGATGCCAAGCGAGCCGCAGATGGCTTCGACGATGCCATCGCCTACCTCACCAACTCCGCGCCCGCGCATAGTGAGTGGCAGGAAGCGATGCAGACCTTCTGCAGCAGCATCTGGGGGACCACCGCCTGGGGCAAGGAGTCGTTCGGCCGTAAGTGGAACCACAGGGACGGCCAGAGGCCGGCACTGGATGTGCTCTGTGACACCGCACGCGAGGTCGGTGCGGCCTGCGACAAGCTCAGCGCAGCGGTCGTGAAGGTCAGATCCACGATCACGGACGTCTACTGCGACGCGGCGAAGAAGACCTTTGAGATCAAGGGATTCCGTGACCTGCTGGAACTTGCCGGAGGGCCCGCTGAGTATGCCCTCGAATTCATCGCCCACATAGATTCGGGCCGTTTGAACCATGCTGTCGACGCGTACAACCAGACGGCTCACACGCTGGCGGACAACGTATCTGAACTTAAGGGAGCGCTTGACGAGGCATACCTGAGTGTTCCTGATTTCGCAGCTGAAGAAGCACGGGCAGAAGCGTTCGGAGCTCGATCGCTCAATGACTTCAGGAAAGAGCACAAGTGGACTGACCCTGCGGACGCACAGAACGGCAGGTTTGAGATTGACTTGGCAGGCCAGGAAGGAATCGGAAACAGTCACATCATTGAGAAGCATGTAGGGAAGTCGGATGATCAACTACTTCAGCGCTTCCGAGATGACGTGAAGCCGAACGGTAAACCTTTCCCTGGCTCGTCCTCTTCTTTCATGACCCTCGAGGGTGCGCAGAAATTCACTCAACAGAGCATCAATGTGAATAGTGCCGAAATTAATGCATGGTTGGCGAGCCAGCCGGACCCGAATCCTGGTAACAGGACACTGGGCCTTCCTGTCTACGAAACTGGTGATACGACGGGAAGGACTGTGTCGAAGGCTGATTATTTGACCCAGGGGGAGAATGCTCCGGTGCGCGAAGTTACGAAGGTGAAGACCGTGCTCCGATGGGACGGATCGCTCCGCCCACCCTTCATTGTCTACACTTCGTACCCAACATCCTGAAGAGAGTCCAGGCAACTCCCATGAAAGACCCCGAGGCCGTGCACAAGACGTCCGTGGAATGGTGGCAACAGCACCGAGGAGCCGCATTGATGCTCGGGGAGCTGGACTGGCAGGCGGTGGCCGGTGTCGAGCGGGGAGATGATCTGTCGATAGCCTTGTCGCGGAGCCTGATGCACTACTGCAGGCGGCAGCAGCTCATGCCCGCTCTCACGGCGCGGCAGCCCGAGGAGACCGGCGAATCTCTGCGCAGGATCCTCTCCTTCGAGGAGGGGCACCCCGCACTCCCCGTCCTGACCTCGAGAATTCCTGCGGATATCAGTGGACGATTCGGCGTTCGCGTCATCCTCGAAGCCTGCTGCGAATACATTGAGGCGGGAGATTGGAGGGCTTTCAATCTATCAGCAAATATCCCCGAGAGTGAAGTCGAAATCCGTGGGAACTTTCCCAATTTGATCGGATTCTCGGAAGCGTTTCTCGAAGAATCAGATGGTGAAGACGTCGCGAGTATCATCTCGAACTATATCGACGAGTGTCACCCCAACTGCTCGTGGGTTCTTCCCCAGTTTGTCGGCGAGGCGTATCGGGCGTTGGCAGCCTATCCCTCGGAGCGTCTCATGGTGGAAGCTTTTGATCACAAGGTCCCCATAGCGTCCGTCACGGGAACTACGTGGGCGGAGTGGTTCACCTGGATCGCGCGAGAATTCACACGACACATGTCAGAACACCACTCCGTGCCTGCCTAGGATCACCATGCTTACCAGCTCCGCTACCTACCCCGACCGCGAAACCGCCCAATGGGCCACCCAGCAGGTCGTCACCCGCAACGAACAGCTCATCCACCGCTGGCTCGCCCAGGCCACCCGGCAGCGCCTCACCATCGAGGCTGCCTGGCCGTCGCGGTCCGAGCCTGTCGGACGCGTGCTGTTGCAGGCGATGATGCTCGCCGGACGTGACCCCGTCGATACGCGCGCCGCCCGCGTGGTCCTCAAGCGGGACAGCTCGAGCTCGCATGGTTTCGTCGTCCACGCCACGTTCCCGATCTACCTCTAGCCTCCGCACTACCCGAGAGGGCCAGCAGCCGTGCCCATGAAACCGCTAGAACATGACCACCGCTACGGCGAGTTGGACCAGGTAATTCGTGCCTACCTCGGGCAGCGCGCGGACGATGTGGATGACAAGCCGAGCGCCGCGCTGCTCTCCTATCTGCGCCACACATGGCACACACGTCCCACCGCGCTCGCGGTCGCTGAACAGCAACTGCGGGAGTACGCCCGTAACCCACCCGGACGCCTTCGGCTTCGGCTCGGAGAGTTCTATCCCATCCCCGACGTGGGACTGGCCGAGTCCGAGATCCAGGCCTGGCTGCTACTGCTGGCCGATCACATCAAGCACAGCGTCGAGGCCGGGGAGGTTCCGCCCCCGGGCACGCCTGCCACACACTGGGAGTGGCACGCCCGCTTCCCCGAACTCGCACAGCTCCTCGGCGGCTGGTTCTCCCAGGACATGCCGGAAGAGTTCTCCGACCACGACGCGGCACTTCGCGACTACGCCGAGACCACCGAACCACAGCTCACCTCCCGACTCGTCGGCGAGCTGCACGAACTGCTTGCGCTCGACCTCGATGAGACCGACTACGTTCTGGCCGTGGCCGAGCTCGGCATGGAGGTAGATCCGCCGGAGCCGTACTCGGCAAGCGGGTGGCTCGCCTTGGCGGCCGACCGCCTGGGCGGATTCCCGACGGGCCACGGGCCCTCGGGGAGTGCGGAGTCCGGCGGGGCCCCGGCTTAGTGTGACACCGCGGCGACGGGGGCCGCCCTATTCAGCCCTTACCCCACCCGTCCCGGACGAAGGCTCCAGATCGAACTCCCCGTCCCGCGCCCCGAGTACGAACGCCCGCCATTCCGCCTCGGTGTACCGCAGCACGGTGTCCGGGTCCAGGGAAGACCGCATGGCCACCGCTCCCTCGGGGAGGTAGGCGATCTCGACCCGCTCCTCGTGCGCCTCGGTGCCCGGTGCGCTGTGCCACTCCACACCGGAGATGTCGAGGGCGTAGAGCTCGTTCTTCTCCCTCTCCTTGCGCGCCGCGACGTCCTGCTCCGGCCCCTGCTCCTCTGCCTCGGCCATGGTGCAGTGACCCCTTCCTGACGTGCCAACGAACGGTTCGCTCACCCTACTTGGAGCCCTCCGTGGTACGCGCTGTATTCGCCTGGACTCCGATCATTCGTGTGTCATGTGCCGGGGGGTGCCGGGAATGACCATTCAGAACTCCCCAGCCACCAACCCCGTCTGCACCAACGGCTTCCCCCTCCGTCGCGAAACGAAGGTCCCCCGCCCCGCCGGCATCGCCCGCGGCCGCACCCCGCCCAGGATGTCGCCCTCGCCCGGATCCCCGGCGAGCACCACACCCTGCGCGCCCAGCTCCTTCATCCGTTGCATGAAGGGTTCGTACGCCGCGCGTCCCGCCCCCGCCGACGACCGCGCGATGATGAAGCGGACGCCCACATCGCGGGCGAAGGGCAGCAGCTCGGTGAGCTGGCCCAGCGGGTTGCCGCTCGATGTGGACACCAGGTCGTAGTCGTCGACGATCACGTACACCGTCGGCCCTCGCCACCAGCTTCGTTCGCGGAGTTGCCGGGCGGTCACGTCGGCCGTGGGCGTGCGGCGGTTCATCAGGTCGGCCAGGGCCGTCATGTGGTGGTCCATGGCGTTGGACATGGGGATGTACTCCGCCAGGTGTGAAGCCGGGGTCACGTCGAGCAGGGAGCGGCGGTTGTCGACCACGAACAGTTTGCAGTCGTCGCCGCTGTAGCGCTCGGTGAGGCGGGTGATCAACAGGCGCAGCAGGTTCGACTTGCCCGACTCGCTCTCCCCGAAGACGAGGAAGAACGGGTCCTGCTCGAAGTCCACGAAGACCGGTTCGAGGTTGGTCTCGTCGAGGGCGAAGGACACGCCCCGGGTCGGGAAGATGTTGCCCGGGGGAAGCTGCTCGGAGGGCAGCTCCCTCGGCAGCAGTCGGACCTCCGGTGCGCCCGGCTCCGTCCAGTGGCGGGACACCTCGGCGGTCAGGGTGGACGTGGCGTCAGCGAGGTCCGTGTCGGACGACAGGCCGTCGATGCGCGGGACCGCCGCCATGAAGTGCTGCTTCTGAGGGGACTGGCCCCGGCCGGGCACCCCTGCGGGGACATTGGCGGCGACCTTGCGGTCGAACTCGGAGTCCATGGTGTCGCCGAGGCGCAGTTCGAGGCGGTTCATGAGGTGGTCCTTGAGGTTCGCGCGGACCTCCATCGACCTCGACGCGGCGAGGACCAGATGGACGCCGTAGCCGAGGCCCCGCGCCGCGATGTCAAGGACCACAGGCTCCAAGCCCTCGTAGTCCGCGCGGAAGTTGCCCCATCCGTCGATGATCAGGAAGACGTCTCCCCACGGCTGGTCGGCGACCGAGATGTCACCGCGGGCCCTTCGCGCCCGGAATTCCGCGATCGACGGGATGCCGGACGTACGGAAGTACTCCTCGCGGCGCGTCATCACGCCGTACACCTCGGCGACCGTACGCCGCACCCGCTCGGGGTCGAGGCGTGAGGCGACCCCACCGACGTGCGGGAGACCGGCGACGGCCGCCATGCCACCGCCGCCGAAGTCCAGGCCGTAGAGCTGCACTTCACGCGGAGTGTGTGTGAGGGCGAAGGACGCCATCAGTGAGCGCAGCAAGGTCGACTTGCCCGACTGCGGACCACCGACGATCTGCATGTGACCCGCCGCGCCCGAGAAGTCGCACCACAGTGCGTCACGCCGCTGCTCGTACGGCTTGTCGACCAGGCCGAGGGGGATGACGAGCCGCCCCGCTCCCTCGTACCCGGGCTGCGTGAGCCCGCGCCCCGGAACGGCCGTGAGCCCCGGGAGCAGCGCGTCCAGGGACGGTGGGCTGTCCAGCGGAGGCAGCCACACCTGGTGGGCCGCCGGGCCCTGCGACTCAAGGCGGCGCACGATGACGTCGAGGACGGTGTCGGACAGCGCGTCGTCCGGGTCCGCTGCCGAGGGAGTGCGCGGCTCCGGAACCGCCACGGCGGCGTAACGCACGGGAACTTCCGCCGCCGTGAACAGCACCGGACGGCGGTCCACCGGCCGCGGCCCGCCCAGCGCCGCGGCTTGCTGCGAACCCGAACGGTAGACCCCGGAGACGTACGCAGCCTTGAAGCGCACCATCTCGTCCGTGCCGTACTTCAGGTAGCCGGAGCCGGGCACGTTCGGCAGCTGGTAGGCGTCCGGCACGCCGAGTGCCGCGCGTGACTCGGCAGCGGAGAACGTACGCAGACCCACGCGGTACGAGAGGTACGTCTCCAGGCCCCGCAGTCGTCCCTCCTCCAGGCGCTGCGACGCGAGGAGCAGGTGAACGCCGAGGGATCGGCCGATACGGCCGATCTGTACGAACATCTCGATGAAGTCCGGCTTGGAGGTGAGGAGTTCGCTGAACTCGTCGATGACGAGGACCAAGGAAGGGATCGGCTGGAGCGGGGCGCCGGCCGCGCGCGCCTTCTCGTAGTCGTGGATGTTCGCGTAGTTGCCCGAGTCGCGCAGCAGTTCCTGGCGCCGGTTGAGTTCGCCGCGGATGGAATCGCCCATGCGGTCGACGAGCGTCAGGTCGTCTGCGAGGTTGGTGATCACGGCGGCGACGTGCGGCATCTGGGCCATGCCCGCGAAGGTCGCACCGCCCTTGAAGTCGGCAAGGACGAAGTTCAGGCTCTCCGAGGAGTGAGTGACGGCGAGGCCCAGCACCAGCGTGCGCAGCAGCTCCGACTTGCCGGAACCGGTCGCTCCCACGCACAGGCCGTGTGGGCCCATGCCTTCCTGCGCCGCCTCCTTGAGGTCCAGCATCACGGGACGGCCGTCCTCACCGACGCCGATCGGCACGCGCAACCGCTCTGCCTGCGCGCGCGGGCGCCACGTCCGGGCCGTGTCGACGGAGTTCGCGTCACCCAGGCTCAGCAGGTCCGTGAACTCGAGGTTGGCGAGCAGCGGTTCGTCGTCGTCTCCTCCGGACGCCACCCGTAGCGGGGCCAGTTGCCGGGCCAGTGCCTCGGCGCCCTCGGAGGAGAGGAGGTCGGGGGTGCCCTCGTACACCAGGCCGTGTCTGGACTCGATGCGCAGCGATTTTGGGTGGACGACGAGGGACAAGCCGCCCCGTCCGCTGGTCAGTTCTCCCGGCACGACTTCCAGGACCGTCACTCCCTGCAACCCTTCAGGGGAGGCGAGGACCGAGATGGGAGGCAGCGACAGGCCGTCGAGTACGACGACGATGTGCGGCTCGTCCTGCACGTGAGTCCCAGTGGGGTGGAAACGGGGCCGGCCCTGCAGCCGGGCGGCGAGCATCGCCTCGAGCTCCATCGGGTCGCTGGTGATCAGCCGGCGGCTGCCCGCACCGTCGGCGTTGCCCTGCGCCTGGCAGTGCGGCAGCCACTTCGACCACTCCCACTCCGGAGCGGCCGTTCGCCCCGCGGCGACCGCGATGACCAGGTCTTGCGGGGAGTGCAGCGAAGCCAGGGAGCCGGTCAGCGCGCGGGCCGATGCCCGCACGGCGCCGGGGTCGCCGCTGACCGTCACGTGGTAGAAGGCGCGCAGGGAGACCGCCATCGGCAGGTCCTCCAGCGTGCTGTGCGTGGCGAGGAAGCGCTGCATCGCACCCGCGGTGAGTGGTTCCAGTTGATCCACCGCAGCGGTCTGCGGCGCAACAAGAGGCGTGGCCAGCGACTGCGGCCCGAGCCCGACGCGTATTTGCCCGAAGTCCTCGTCCCCCGTGCGCCGTTCCCAGACCCGGCTGCCCTCCGCGACAAGGGCCCACAGCTGTTCGGGGGAGGGGTGGAGGTAGTACTGCGCGTCACGCTGGGCCCTCGCGGTGTCCAGCGCTTGGCGCCTGGTCTGCTTCAGGTACCGCAGGTAGTCGCGCCGCATGTCGGCCAACTCGCCTTGCGTGCCACGTCGGTAGCGGATCAGCATCGCGACCGACATCGCCACGGTCGAAGCGACCATCACCATGCCCATGATCTTCATGAACGGATGCGAACTGGGCATGAAGAAGAACACCACGGAGCCGCCCATGCCCAGCATGGGAAGGAGCTGCATCATCGCGCCCTCGTGCTGCCCCCGTGGCAGCTCGGGCGGAGGCTGCACCACGATCTCCGCGGTGGGCACCTGGGACGGCAGAGCCCGAGGTGGGCGCTTCACGACAATGTGACTCACTACGCACCAATTCCCCTACAGGGCCGAGGTGTTCCGTCCGCCGCCCCGTTTCAGGCGGACGCAGGCCGCTGTGTGATCCTACTGATACAGGTGGTGACGAGTCGGCGGTAGGGTGCCGAATGTGCGCGTGAGCACCTGCTAATCAGGCCGAGGAGGTGCCCAGGCAACTGGGCCGTGAATCGGGGCATTTAGCGGTATGTGGTGAGGGTCGGCCCCAAGAACCAGCCAGTCGGACCGGATTGCGGTGCGACGAACCGTACGGTCGGGCACAGTCGCCGAACACGCAACACCGACGTAGGCACCACTGATGACATCGCCATCAGGACCATCAGTATCGAGGGGGAGCAGCAAGGTGAGTATGACGGCCTCGTCGACGGCCACCGGATCGGGCCGGCCCGGCCCGGGAACGCCTCCGGTGCCCCCCTCCGGAGTCGGCACAGGGTTCGGCTTCTGCCGGGTCACCATCGTCGCGCCCGACAGCCGGATCGACGTTGCGCTGCCCGACGACATCCCGGTCGCCGACATCTACCCGGAGATCCTGCGTCTCTCCCGGCAGCGCCCCGCCGAAGGTGCCCCCGTCGGCTACCACCTCGTACGCCGCGACGGCGCCGTGCTCGACAGTGCCCGCTCCTTCGCGGCACAGCGCATCCTCGACGGTGAGCTCCTCACACTGCGTCCCTTCTCGGAATCGCTGCCGCCCGCCGTCTTCGACGACGTCTCTGAAGCCATCGCCTCCGCGGTGACGCGTGACCGCACGCAGTGGGACGGCGACCTGACGCGGGTGGCGGGGCTCATCGGCGGCGCGGTCCTGCCGGCCCTCATCGCCTTCGTGGCCTGGACCGCGGGCCCTCGCCACGACATGCACAGCCTCCCGGGAATCCTCGCCGCCGTCGCGGGTCTGCTCCTGCTCACCCTCGCCTGCGTCCGCGCGCGAATCTACGACGACCGGGCCTCGGCCATCGCGCTCGGCCTCGGCGCACTGCCGAACGTGGCCGTGGCCGGATCCGGGCTGCTGCCCCTTACGGAGCACCAGGGCATCGGCAGGCTCCAATTTCTGCTCGCATGCGCGGCTGTGCTCGTCGCCTCGGTGATCCTCACGCTGGTGTCACCACGCGGGGATGGGCCGTTCGTCGCCGTCGTCTGCGCCTCTGCCGTCGGCCTGATCACGGTGTTCATCGCGACGCTCAGCAACCTGGAACCGATCGAGACCGCGGCGCTCTGTGCCCCACTGGCCGTGGGGGCGCTCGCGTTCCTGCCAGGCCTTTCCATGCGGTTCGCCCGTCTTCCCATCGGCTTCGAGTCCCCGCACGCGGCACGCAGCGAGTACGGCGCGGAGCCGGAGCCGCAGGAGCCGATCGACGCCGAACGCATCGCCGCTCAGGCCCGCCGCGGTCACGAGCTGCTCGTTGGCCTGGTGGGCGGCTGCGCCCTGGTGTCGGTAGGGGCGGCCGCGGTACTCGGCTTTTCCGACGATGTCTGGGGGCAGCTGCTGGCCCTTGCCACCGGTATCGCGATGCTGATGCGCGCCCAGCTCTTCCGCTACACGGCACAGGTCGCCGCCACGCTGGTCGCAGGTCTGGGGGCGCTGGTGCTGCTCGGACTCGGCCTCTGCCTCAACCCGCCGCAGGAGCTGATGCAAGATGCCCTGCGCGGTGACAGTGCGGCTCTGAATGTCCGTACGCTATGGCTGGTCGCTGTGATCGCGGCCGCCGCCGCACTGGTGACGGCCGTCGGTCTGATCACCTCGCGCCGCGGCGTCACCCCCTTCTGGGGCCGCTTCACGGAGATCGCGGAGGGCTTCGTCCTACTGACGCTGGTCCCGCTGACCTTGGCAGTCTTCGACGTCTACGCGGCAGCACGGGCCATGACCAGCTGACCCGAGCCGACTGGTACCCTATGTAACGGCCGTATGTGTACGCGCCCCCGGACCCCTGGATCAGGAAGCTGATCGAGGCCTGGAGGCAGCGCCCAGCGGACCTTGCCTTCCGAGTTGTGGAAGCTCCCCTGCGATGTAGACCAGGGGCACTCGGTGGCCACGAAAAGACTACGAGGAGTAAGCGTGTCGCTCGACGCCGCTACGAAGAAGCAGATCATGACCGAGTTCGGCCAGAAGGAGGGCGACACCGGCTCCCCCGAGGTCCAGGTCGCCATGCTCTCCCGCCGCATCTCGGACCTGACCGAGCACCTCAAGACCCACAAGCACGACCACCACTCCCGTCGTGGTCTGCTGATCCTGGTCGGTCAGCGTCGCCGTCTGCTGCAGTACCTGGCCAAGAAGGACATCAAGCGCTTCCGTGCGCTGGTGGACCGTCTGGGCATCCGTCGCGGTGCGGCGGGCGCGAAGTAAGACATCGTGAAGGGAGCGGTTCCCACGCAAGAGGGGATCGCTCCCTTTGCTGTATGCGCGATCGCTGTATGCGCGATTGCTGTGTGCACGATTGCCTAATGCGCAATCCGCACCATGGTCGCGTTCCGCACCACGGTCGCGATCCGCACCACAGTGGGCATGCTCTACGTGCGAAGTGTCACCGGCGCTTTGTAGTCTGGTTGCACAACGTCATACACAGCACGTCGTGCACGGCGTGATACGCAGACGCACGACGCACGACGCACACCCACCGGGCCGGGCAGAATCGGACTGCGCGGTCCACAGACGTAACGGCGTCGCACATGGCGACGGGACGACGTCACACCGTACGAGGAGAAGCGCACCTCAAGGAAAGCCGCCGCCGGTCCTCGGTAGTGGCCCCCGGGGTCAGGGCGATGTCCCAGAGACGTCGCGAGACCCCCGGGAGCTTCGATCGAAGACCGGCCCGCACCAGTAGGAGCGCTTCTCCGCCACCGTCCCCGTGCCACACGGGCCAGGGGACGAAAGACGACAAGTAACGGAGAAAACGCTAGTGGAGAACGAGACCCACTACGCCGAGGCTGTTATCGACAACGGCACTTTCGGCACCCGCACCATCCGCTTCGAGACGGGCCGCCTGGCCAAGCAGGCCGCAGGCTCCGCCGTCGCGTACCTGGACGACGACACCATGGTGCTGTCGGCCACCTCCGCTTCCAAGCGGCCCAAGGACCAGCTCGACTTCTTCCCCCTCACGGTGGACGTCGAGGAGCGGCAGTACGCCGCCGGCAAGATCCCCGGTTCGTTCTTCCGTCGTGAGGGCCGTCCCTCCGAGGACGCGATCCTGACCTGCCGCCTGATCGACCGCCCGCTGCGTCCTTCCTTCAAGAAGGGCCTGCGCAACGAGATCCAGATCGTCGAGACGATCATGGCGCTCAACCCCGACCACCTGTACGACGTGGTCGCGATCAACGCCGCCTCCTGCTCCACGCAGCTGGCCGGCCTGCCCTTCTCGGGCCCGATCGGCGGCACGCGCGTGGCGCTCATCAAGGGCCAGTGGGTCGCCTTCCCGACGCACACCGAGCTCGAGGACGCCGTCTTCGACATGGTCGTCGCCGGTCGCGTCCTCGAGGACGGCGACGTCGCGATCATGATGGTCGAGGCCGAGGCCACCGAGAAGACCATCCAGCTGGTGAAGGACGGCGCCGAGGCCCCGACCGAAGAGGTCGTCGCCGCCGGTCTGGAAGCCGCGAAGCCCTTCATCAAGGCGCTCTGCAAGGCCCAGTCGGACCTCGCCGCCAAGGCCGCGAAGCCGACCGGCGAGTTCCCGGTCTTCCTGGACTACCAGGACGACGTCCTGGAGGCCCTGACCGCCGCCGTGAAGTCGGAGCTCTCCCAGGCGCTGACCATCGCCGGCAAGCAGGAGCGCGAGGGCGAGCTCGACCGCATCAAGGAGATCGCCGCCGAGAAGCTGCTACCGCAGTTCGAGGGCCGCGAGAAGGAGATCTCCGGTGCGTACCGCGCGCTGACCAAGAAGCTGGTCCGCGAGCGCGTCATCAAGGACAAGGTCCGCATCGACGGCCGTGGCCTGACGGACATCCGTACGCTCGCCGCCGAGGTCGAGGCCATCCCGCGCGTGCACGGCTCCGCGCTGTTCGAGCGTGGCGAGACCCAGATCCTGGGCGTCACCACCCTCAACATGCTCCGCATGGAGCAGCAGCTCGACACCCTTTCGCCGGTGACGCGCAAGCGCTACATGCACAACTACAACTTCCCGCCGTACTCGGTCGGCGAGACCGGCCGCGTGGGTTCGCCCAAGCGCCGCGAGATCGGCCACGGCGCGCTCGCCGAGCGCGCGATCGTGCCCGTGCTCCCCTCGCGCGAGGACTTCCCGTACGCGATCCGTCAGGTCTCCGAGGCCCTCGGTTCGAACGGCTCGACGTCCATGGGCTCGGTCTGTGCCTCGACGATGTCGCTGCTGAACGCCGGTGTGCCGCTGAAGGCCGCCGTCGCCGGTATCGCCATGGGTCTGATCTCGCAGGAGATCGACGGCCAGACGCACTACGTCGCCCTCACCGACATCCTCGGTGCGGAGGACGCGTTCGGTGACATGGACTTCAAGGTCGCCGGTACGAAGCAGTTCGTGACCGCGCTCCAGCTCGACACCAAGCTCGACGGCATCCCCGCCTCGGTCCTGGCCGCCGCGCTGAAGCAGGCCCGTGACGCGCGTCTGCACATCCTCGACGTGATGAACGAGGCGATCGACGTTCCGGACGAGATGTCCCCGAACGCGCCGCGCATCATCACCGTCAAGATCCCGGTGGACAAGATCGGTGAGGTCATCGGCCCGAAGGGCAAGATGATCAACCAGATCCAGGAGGACACCGGCGCCGACATCACGATCGAGGACGACGGCACCATCTACATCGGTGCCCAGCAGGGTTCGCAGGCCGAGGCCGCCCGCGCCACGATCAACGGCATCGCCAACCCGACCATGCCGGAGGTCGGCGAGCGCTACCTGGGCACCGTCGTGAAGACGACGACCTTCGGCGCGTTCGTCTCGCTCATGCCGGGCAAGGACGGTCTGCTGCACATCTCGCAGATCCGTAAGCTCGCCGGCGGCAAGCGCGTGGAGAACGTCGAGGACGTCGTCGGCGTGGGCCAGAAGGTCCAGGTCGAGATCGCCGAGATCGACTCCCGCGGCAAGCTCTCCCTCATCCCCGTCGTCGAGGGCGAAGAGGGCGACGACTCGAAGGACGACACCGACAAGTGACGTCGCGTAGCACCACGACGACGGCCCGCCCCTCTTCGGAGGGGCGGGCCGTCGCCCGTACCCAAACCCTCCTCAAGGGCAAGGACGGCATCGGCACGGTCCGCCGTACGACGCTGCCGGGCGGCCTCCGTGTCGTCACCGAGACCCTGCCATCCGTACGGTCGGCGACCTTCGGGATCTGGGCGAACGTCGGATCCCGCGACGAGACGCCGGCCCTGAACGGCGCCACGCACTACTTGGAGCACCTGCTCTTCAAGGGCACCAAGAAGCGCAGCGCCCTCGACATCTCGGCCGCGCTCGACGCGGTCGGCGGCGAGATGAACGCGTTCACGGCGAAGGAGTACACGTGCTACTACGCACGCGTGCTCGACACCGACCTGCCGCTCGCCATCGACGTCGTCTGCGACATGCTGACGGGCTCCCTGATCCTCCAGGAGGACGTCGACGCCGAGCGCGGCGTCATCCTCGAAGAGATCGCGATGACCGAGGACGACCCGGGCGACTGCGTGCACGACCTGTTCGCGCACACGATGCTCGGCGACACCCCCCTCGGCCGCCCCGTCCTCGGCACCGAGGAGACGGTCAACGCCCTCACGGCCGAGCGGATCCGCCGCTTCTACAAGAAGCACTACGACCCGACCCACCTGGTCGTCGCAGCCGCGGGCAACGTCGACCACAACAAGGTCGTACGCCAGGTCCGCGCCGCCTTCGAGAAGGCGGGCGCCCTCCACCGCACCGACGCGACCCCGGTCGTCCCGCGCCAGGGCTCACGCAGCCTGCGCACGGCCGGCCGCGTCGAGGTCGTCAACCGCAAGACCGAGCAGGCCCACGTCATCCTCGGCATGCCGGGCCTGGCCCGCACGGACGAGCGCCGCTGGGCCATGGGCGTCCTGAACACCGCGCTCGGCGGCGGCATGTCATCCCGCCTCTTCCAGGAGGTCAGGGAGAAGCGCGGCCTGGCCTACAGCGTGTACTCGTACACGTCGGGCTTCGCCGACACCGGCCTCTTCGGCGTGTACGCGGGCTGCCGCCCGAGCCAGGTGCACGACGTGCTGAAGATCTGCCGCGACGAGCTCGACGACGTCGCGCAGAACGGCCTGAGCGACGACGAGATCGGCCGCGCGATCGGCCAGCTCGCGGGCTCCACCGTCCTCGGCCTCGAGGACACGGGCGCGCTGATGAACCGTATCGGCAAGAGCGAGCTGTGCTGGGGCGAGCAGATGTCGGTCGACGACATGCTGGCCAAGATCTCGGCGGTCACCCCGGACGAGGTCCGCGAGGTCGCCCGTGAGGTCCTCGGCCACCGCCCTTCGCTGTCGGCCATCGGTCCGCTCAAGGACAAGCAGGCCGCCCGCCTGCACGAAGCGGTCTCCTAACTCCCTTAAGGAATCAGGCACATGAGCAAGCTGCGCGTGGCGGTCATCGGAGCCAAGGGCCGGATCGGCTCCGAGGCCGTCCGAGCCGTCGAGGCCGCCGAGGACCTGGAACTGGTCGCCGCGCTCGGCCGGGGCGACTCGTTGGACACGCTGGTGGAGACCGGCGCCCAGGTCGCGGTCGAGCTGACCAACCCCGACTCGGTGATGGGCAATCTCGACTTCTGCGTACGGCACGGCATCCACGCCGTGGTCGGTACGACGGGCTGGACCGACGAGCGCGTCGCGCAGCTGGAGGCCTCACTCGCCGCGTCGCCGAAGACGGGCGTCCTGATCGCCCCGAACTTCTCCATCGGCGCGGTGCTCACCATGAAGTTCGCGCAGATCGCGGCGCCGTACTTCGAGTCCGTCGAGGTCGTCGAGCTGCACCACCCGAACAAGGCCGACGCTCCCAGCGGCACCGCCACGCGCACCGCCCAGCTCATCGCCGAGGCGCGCCGGGAGGCGGGCAGCGCCCCGCAGCCGGACGCCACGACGACCGCGCTGGACGGCGCACGCGGAGCGGACGTCGACGGCGTGCCGGTGCACTCCGTGCGGCTGCGCGGCCTCCTGGCCCACCAGGAGGTGCTGCTGGGCGGCGAGGGCGAGACCCTGACGGTCCGGCACGACTCGCTGCACCACAGCAGCTTCATGCCGGGCATCCTGCTCGGCGTACGCCGTGTGGTGAGCACTCCGGGCCTGACGTTCGGCCTGGAACACTTCCTGGACCTGAACTGACCCGGGCCGAACCGAGCTGAGCTGACCCTCATGCGAGCAAAGATCACTTACGCCGTCACGGCTGCCGTCCTGGTCGTCTACTTCGTCCTGGTCGGCAGCCGAGGCGTGCTCCTGATACAGCACGGCACCGCGCTCACCGTCACCTTCGGCGTCGCGGTGCTCATCCTGCCGTTCATCGGCGTCTGGTTCCTCTGGAAGAACACCCAGTTCGTCCAGCGCGCCAACCGGCTCGCCGCCGAGCTGGAGGCCGAAGGCGGTCTGCCTGTCGACGAGTTGAAGCGCACGCCCGCCGGCCGCATCGACCGTGACTCGGCCGACGAGGTCTTCGCACGGCGCAAGGCCGAGACCGAGGACTCACCGGACGACTGGCGCTGTTGGTTCCGCCTGGCCGTCGCCTATCACGACGCCCGGGACACCCCGCGCGCACGGCAGGCGATGCAGCGCGCGATCGCGCTGCACGCGGGCAGGCCGGTCAACGCCTGACGCCTGCGATCAGGCGGTGCGCCGGTACTCGTCGGCCCACACCTCGACGGAATCCGCCGCCCGGTTGAAGGCCTCGTACCGGGCCAGGAAGTCGGCGTTGCGGTCGGTGAACAACGGCTGTTGCCCTTCGGCACCCTGATCCCGGCGTACGAGGATGAGTGCCTGCCCCTGCACGGTGCGGGGCAGGCCCAGCCACCGCACGGGCTGCTGTGTCGTACGGACCGTCATGACCTGCGCCCACGGCACGGTCTGCGTCGTCAGGAAGGCCACTCGACGCAGTCCGTGCGCGCTTACCCAGGTGCCCATCCGCAGCAGCCGCAGCGCGCTCGCGATGACGACCGCGGCGAGCCCCGCACAGGCCGAGGCACCCGCGAGCGAGTCCGCGAAGGCGATGACCACGGCGGCGACGAGGACGTACGAGGCGAGCAGCAGGAGCAGTGCTGCCGCCCCCACCCGCCACGGGCCCGGCCGGTATGGCCGCCTCCAGTGGTCGCGATCGTCGAACGGCAGCGCGGCGTCGTCCGCCGGCTCGTCAAAGGCGCGGTCCGCCGTCAGGAAGGGCAGGGGCACGACTGAATCCTCACTCAATCCACGCACGGGCTGTGCCTGGTGAGGCTACCGAGCCCTGCTCCCTGCTACCACCCTTGGGGGTCCGGACGAGTCAGGGGGGGGGCAAACCGCCGTCATCGGCCGTCAGAGGCCTCGGACTGCTGATTCTGCGCGGGTGACTGATCGGGCGACAGGGCAGGCATGCCGAACAGCAGGGAACCCGCGAGCCCGGCGACCACGACCAGGCCGACCAGGGTTCGGCTCACGACCTGAGCGGCCGTTGCGCGCTCTCGGGGTGGGGGAGTGACGTTGCTGCGGAACTTGTCGGCTTCGGCGATGAAGGCGAACGGGACGGGCTCGCGCCGACGGAACATGGGGTGCGTTTCTCCTCACGCGACTCGAACTTAACTCTGTTGTCCAGTCAGACGCTCGAAACGGCCAATTGGTGCCCGGTTTCACCAAATTCGCCGAAGATTGTCGTGGCGAGCCACCGAACGGCCGATTGTCAGTGCCGGGCCATAGAGTGGGCGCCGCCCGAGTGATGCACATGGAAGGACCCCGCCAGTGAGCGACACCCCCACCGAAGACCTCAAGCCCAACTTCCGCAGCGAGGTCACCGTCGAGCTGGTGAAGCACGCGGCGACCGACTCCGACGTCCTGTGGGCCGCCCGTGTCTCCACTGCCGGGGAGCAGTCCCTCGAGGAGCTCCAGAAGGACCCCGAGCGCTCCAAGGGCCTGATCAACTACCTGATGCGGGACCGCCACGGCAGCCCCTTCGAGCACAACTCGATGACGTTCTTCATCAGCGCCCCGATCTTCGTCTTCCGCGAGTTCATGCGACACCGCGTGGGCTGGTCGTACAACGAGGAATCGGGTCGCTACAGGGAGCTCCAGCCGACGTTCTACGTCCCCGACGAGTCCCGCAAGCTGGTCCAGGAAGGCCGCCCCGGGAAGTACGTCTTCGTGGAGGGCACCCAGGCCCAGCAGGAGCTCACGGGCCGCGTCATGGAGGACTCCTACCGCCAGGCGTACGAGGCGTATCAGGAGATGCTCGCCGCCGGCGTCGCCCGCGAAGTCGCCCGCGCGGTCCTGCCGGTAGGCCTCTTCTCGTCGATGTACGCGACGTGCAACGCCCGTTCGCTGATGCACTTCCTCGGCCTGCGTACGCAGCACGAACTCGCCAAGGTCCCGTCCTTCCCGCAGCGGGAGATCGAGATGGTCGGCGAGAAGATGGAGGAGCAGTGGGCCAAGCTCATGCCCCTCACGCATGCCGCGTTCAACGCCAATGGACGTGTGGCTCCGTAAGGCACTGATGTACGGGTGGGCTGAGTGAGGTGTCCGTATTGCGGCATTTCGAGAAGTTCATCTAGCCTGATCAAACGGACCCGGCACTGCTTGAACCCCCGAGCAGGCAGTGCCGGGCTCCTCACTTGTCAGGTCCGCACACATCCCCCGAGGGGGGACCACGCGCTGAGCAGCGAGTAGCGTGTTACCCATGGCTCCGACCTCCACTCCGCAGACCCCCTTCGGGAGGGTCCTCACCGCCATGGTCACGCCCTTCACGGCGGACGGCGCACTCGACCTCGACGGCGCGCAGCGACTCGCCGCCCACCTGGTGGACGCAGGCAATGACGGCCTCGTCATCAACGGCACCACTGGCGAGTCCCCGACCACCAGCAACGCGGAGAAAGCCGAGCTCGTACGAGCCGTAGTGGAAGCAGTCGGAGACCGCGCCCACGTGGTCGCGGGCGTCGGCACGAACGACACCCGGCACAGCATCGAGCTCGCCCGCGACGCCGAGCGGGTCGGCGCCCACGGCCTCCTGACCGTCACGCCGTACTACAACAAGCCCCCGCAAGAGGGCCTGCTCCGGCACTTCAGCGCGATCGCCGACAGCACCGAGCTGCCGGTCATGCTCTACGACATCCCCGGCCGCAGTGGCGTACCGATCAACACCGAGACGATCGTCCGCCTCGCCGAGCACCCGCGGATCGTCGCCAACAAGGACGCCAAGGGTGACCTGGGCCGCGCCAGCTGGGCCATCGCCCGCTCCGGCCTCGCCTGGTACTCCGGCGACGACATGCTGAACCTCCCGCTGCTCTCCGTCGGCGCCTGCGGCTTCGTCTCCGTCGTCAGCCACGTGGTCACCCCGGAACTGCGCGCGATGATCGACGCGTACTCCACGGGTGACGTACAGAAGGCCACGGAGATCCACCAGAAGCTGCTCCCGGTCTTCACCGGCATGTTCCGTACGCAGGGTGTGATCACCACGAAGGCGGCGCTCACCCTGCAGGGCCGCCCCGCGGGCCCGCTGCGGCTGCCCCTGGTCGAGCTCTCGCCCGACGAGACGGCCCAGCTCAAGATCGATCTCGCCGCGGGCGGGGTACAGCTGTAACCACTGACTTCACAACTGAATACGCGAAACACCGCAGGACACCGACTGACGCCGTCCTGCACCACTCCAAAACAACTGCTACTGCACGAACGTCATGCGCGCCACGTGCCCTGGAGGTACGTGGCGCGTGTGGTGAGGAGAGTCTTTTGAGTCATCCGCATCCTGAACTCGGCGCCCCGCCGAAGCTCCCGAAGGGCGGCCTGCGGGTCACCCCGCTGGGCGGCCTCGGTGAGATCGGCCGCAACATGACCGTCTTCGAGTACAACGGTCGCCTGCTGATCGTCGACTGCGGAGTGCTCTTCCCCGAGGAGGAGCAGCCCGGAATCGACCTGATCCTGCCGGACTTCACGTCCATCAGGGACCGTCTCGACGACATCGACGGCATCGTGCTCACGCACGGCCACGAGGACCACATCGGTGGTGTCCCGTATCTCCTCCGCGAGAAGCCGGACATCCCGCTGATCGGCTCCAAGCTGACCCTCGCGCTCATCGAGGCGAAGCTCCAGGAGCACCGCATCCGTCCGTACACGCTGGAGGTCGTCGAAGGCGACCGCGAGCGCCTCGGCCCGTTCGACTGCGAGTTCATCGCGGTCAACCACTCCATCCCGGACGCCTTGGCCGTCGCCGTCCGCACCCCCGCGGGCATGGTGGTCGCCACCGGCGACTTCAAGATGGACCAGCTGCCGATGGACGGCCGGCTCACGGACCTGCACGCGTTCGCGCGGCTGAGCGAGGAGGGCATCGACCTCCTTCTCTCCGACTCGACGAACGCCGAGGTCCCGGGCTTCGTCCCGCCGGAGCGCGACATCTCGAACGTGATCCGGGGTGTCTTCGCCGGCGCCCAGAAGCGGATCATCGTCGCGAGCTTCGCCAGCCACGTCCACCGCATCCAGCAGATCCTGGACGCCGCCCACGAGTACGGCCGCAGGGTCGCCTTCGTAGGCCGCTCCATGGTCCGCAACATGGGCATCGCCCGTGACCTCGGCTACCTCAAGGTTCCGCCGGGCCTGGTGGTGGACGTCAAGACGCTCGACGACCTGCCGGATCACGAGGTCGTGCTCGTCTGCACGGGCTCGCAGGGTGAGCCGATGGCCGCCCTCTCCCGGATGGCCAACCGCGACCACCAGATCCGCATCGTCCAGGGCGACACGGTGATCCTGGCCTCATCGCTCATCCCCGGCAACGAGAACGCGGTCTACCGCGTGATCAACGGCCTGACCCGCTGGGGAGCGAACGTCGTCCACAAGGGCAACGCGAAGGTGCACGTCTCCGGCCACGCGTCGGCCGGCGAGCTCCTGTACTTCTACAACATCTGCAAGCCCAAGAACCTGATGCCGGTACACGGCGAATGGCGCCACCTGCGCGCCAACGCCGAGCTCGGCGCCCTCACCGGCGTCCCGCACGACCGCATCGTGATCGCCGAGGACGGCGTCGTCGTCGACCTCGTCGAGGGCAAGGCGAAGATCGTCGGCAAGGTCCAGGCCGGTTACGTGTACGTCGACGGCCTCTCCGTGGGCGATGTCGGCGAGCCCGCGCTGAAGGACCGCAAGATCCTCGGCGACGAGGGCATCATCTCGGTCTTCGTGGTGGTGGACTCCAGCACCGGCAAGATCACCGGGGGCCCGCACATCCAGGCCCGTGGCTCGGGCATCGACGACTCGGCCTTCTCCGCCGTCATGCCGAGGGTCCAGGAGGTCCTCGAGAAGTCGGCCCAGGACGGCGTCGTCGAGCCCCACCAGCTGCAGCAACTCATCCGCCGCACGCTGGGCAAATGGGTCTCGGACAACTACCGCCGACGCCCGATGATCCTTCCCGTCGTCGTCGAGGTCTGACCCCGACACTGCGTGAACTAGGAGCGGGGCGCCTCGATTTGCATCGGGGCGCCCCGCTCCAGTACGTTTACGTCTCCGCCGCAGAGGGAAGCACCCGGCACTCACGTGCCCGGAGCGAACCGAGGACGGCGGGGGAATTCCGACTCAGAATCTCTGATAAAGTCGGAACCGCCGGAAAGGGAAACGCGAAAGCCGAAAGGCCGGAGCGGGAACCGGAAAGGCGCCGAGGAAATCGGACACGAAAGAGTCTGATAGAGTCGGAAACGCAGGACAGCAAGACAAAATGAAACACCGAAG
>NZ_JBITEU010000024.1:0-20432 GCF_044455475.1 Streptomyces sp. NPDC051218
GAACCCACCCGGGCCTTCACCGACCTGGGCTTCGACTCGCTCACCGCGGTCGAACTGCGCAACCGGCTCAACACCGGGACCGGCCTGCGCCTGCCTGCGACCCTCGTCTTCGACTACCCCAACCCCGTCGCGCTCGCCGGGCACCTCCGTGCCCGCCTCATGGGCGACAGCGAGCACCTCGTGGACCTGCCGCCTGTCCGCACGGCGGCGACGGCGACGGCGTCCGACGAGCCCATCGCGATCGTCGGGATGGCCTGCCGGTTCCCCGGCGATGTGAACGACCCCGATCAGTTCTGGCACTTGATCTCCACCGGGGCGGACGGGATCTCCGACTTCCCCCAGGACCGGGGCTGGGACGCGGAGGGACTCTACGACCCCGACCCGGATCACGTCGGAACCGCGTACACACGGTCCGGCGGATTCATGGCGGACGCCGACGGCTTCGACGCGGCGTTCTTCGGGATCAGCCCGCGCGAGGCCCTCGCCATGGACCCGCAGCAACGGCAGTTGCTCGAGGTGTCGTGGGAGGCCGTCGAGCGGACCGGAATCGACCCCGCATCGCTGCGCGGCAGCCAGACCGGTGTCTTCGTCGGCGGGTTCGCATCGGCCTACGGCTTCGGCGGCGCGGGCACGGGAGGCGAAGGCGTCGAAGGACACCTGACGACAGGCTTCGCCACGAGTGTGATGTCGGGCCGGGTGTCGTACGCCCTGGGCCTCGAGGGCCCGGCGGTGACGGTCGACACCGCGTGCTCCTCGTCCCTGGTGGCGCTGCACCTGGCCGCCCAGGCGCTGCGCTCCGGTGAGTGCTCCATGGCGCTGGCCGGAGGTGCCACGGTCATCGCGACCCCTGACGGGATCGTGGGCTTCAGCCAGCAGCGCGGCCTGGCCGAGGACGGACACTGCAAGGCGTTCTCGGCGGACGCGGACGGCATGGGCTTCGCCGAGGGCGCGGGCATGGTGGTCGTGGAGCGCCTGTCGGACGCGCTGCGCAACGGCCACGAGGTGCTTGCGGTGGTACGCGGCAGCGCGATCAACCAGGACGGCGCGTCGAACGGCCTGACCGCCCCCAACGGCCCGTCGCAGCAGCGGGTCATTCGGGCAGCCCTGGCCAACGCCCGCCTGACGGCAGCCGATGTGGACGTGGTGGAGGCGCACGGCACGGGCACGCGGTTGGGCGACCCGATCGAGGCGCAGGCGCTGCTTGCCACGTATGGACAGGAGCGTTCGGACGGGCGGCCGTTGTGGCTGGGTTCGGTGAAGTCGAACATCGGTCACACGCAGGCGGCGGCCGGTGTCGCGGGTGTGATCAAGATGGTCCTCGCGATGCGGCACGAGGTGCTGCCGCGCACCCTGCACGTCGACGAGCCCTCGCCGCACGTGGACTGGACGGAAGGCGAGGTCCGGCTCCTTGGCGAACCGGTGCCGTGGCGGTCCGGGGACCGGGTGCGCCGTGCCGGTGTGTCGTCGTTCGGAATCAGCGGCACCAATGTCCACCTGCTCCTTGAGGAAGCCCCTGCCCCGCAGCCCGCCACAGCCGCCGAGTCGGCTGACACGGCTACTGAACCCGACGGTGATGCTGCCGGTGGATCCGCTGTGGTGGAGCTCGGTGGGGTCGGCGCGTGGTTGGTGTCGGGCCGGTCGGCGGAGGGTCTGACGGCTCAGGCGGACCGTCTGCGTGAATGGGTGGGCGTGCGGCCGGAGTTGGCGCCGGTGGACGTGGCGTGGTCCCTTGCGGCGACGCGGTCGGTGTTCGAGCACCGTGCTGTGGTGGTCGGCGGTGAGCGTGCCGGGTTGGTGGCGGGTCTGGAGAGCCTGGCGGGTGGTGTGCCTGCGGGTTCGGTGGTGTCGGGCGTGGCCAGGCCGGGTGTGCGGGCGGTGTTCGCTTTCGCGGGTCAGGGTTCTCAGTGGGTGGGCATGGGTCGGGAGTTGGCCTCGTGCAGTCCGGTGTTCGCGGAGCGTCTTGCTGAGTGTGAGCGGGCGTTGTCGCCGTTCGTGGAGTGGTCGCTGAGTGATGTGTTGTCGGGCGCTGAGGGTGCGCCCGAGATGGTGGCGGCGGATGTGGTGCAGCCGGTGTTGTGGGCGGTGATGGTGTCGCTGGCTGCGGTGTGGGAGGCGGCTGGTGTCAGCCCCGACGCGGTGGTGGGTCATTCGCAGGGTGAGATCGCGGCGGCGACGGTGGCGGGGATGTTGTCGCTGGAGGACGGCGCTCGTGTCGTGGCGCTGCGTTCGCAATCACTGAAGGTGCTTGCGGGTGCGGGCGGGATGCTCTCGGTGAGCCAGTCTGCTGCGGCGGTCGAAGAGCGCATCGTGCGTTGGGGCGAGCGCCTGTCGCTGGCGGCGGTCAACGGGCCCGCGGTGGTCGTGGTTTCGGGCGAGCCGGAGGCGCTTGAGGAGCTCAAGGCCGAGTTGGAAGCGGACGGCGTACGGGCGCGCATGGTCGCGGTGGATTACGCCTCGCACTCCGCCCAGGTGGAGCGCCTTGAGCAGGAGATTCTCTCTGTACTGGCTGAGGTCGCCCCGCGTAAGGGCCGGGTGCCGATGGTGTCGGCGATGACGGGCGAGACGCTCTCCGGTGAGGAGTTGGATGCCGCGTACTGGTACGGGAGCCTGCGTGCCACGGTGCACTACGACCGGGCGGTGCGGACCCTGGCCGGAATGGGTCACCAGGTCTTCATCGAGGTCACGCCGCATCCGGTGCTGTTGGGCGCGATGAACGACACGCTCGACGAGGTCGCGCAGGAGGCGGGTCCCGGCGCGGTGCCCGCCGCGGTGTGCGGGACGCTGCGGCGTGACGACGGTGGCGCCGACCGTCTGATCGCCTCGTTCGCGGAGGCGTTCGTGCAGGGTGTGGCGGTGGCCTGGGCGAAGGTGTTGCCGTCTGCGGAGCGGGTGGAGTTGCCGACGTACGCCTTCCAGCATGAGAGGTTTTGGCCGCGTGCGTCCGGCCCGGCGACCGGCCAGGACGCGGTGTCGCTGGGTCTGGGTGCGGTGGATCACCCGCTTCTGGGCGCGGTGGTGGAGCTGGCCGGTGGTGCGGGTCTTCTTTGCACGGGGCGTCTTTCGGTGCGTACGCATCCGTGGCTGGCCGATCACATGGTGGGCGGCGTGATGCTGCTCCCTGGTACCGGTTTCGTGGAGATGGTGGTGCGTGCCGGGGATCAGGTGGGTTGTGGCGCGCTGGAGGAACTGACGTTGCAGGCGCCGCTGGTGGTGCCCGCCGATGGTGGCGTACAAGTGCAGGTGGTGGTGGCTGATGCCGATGCCGAGGGGCGTCGGACGGTGGAGGTGTTCTCCCGTCCCGACGGCACCCAGGAAGCATGGGTCCAGCACGCCAGCGGAACGGTCAGTCCGGCCGGTGCCTCCGCTCGGACGGAGGACGATCTCGTCGTCTGGCCGCCGCGTGATGCCACTGCTGTGGACATCAGCGGGATGTACGACGAGCTGGCAGGGGCGTACGGCTATGGTCCGGCGTTCCAGGGGCTGCGTGCGGTGTGGCGCCGTGGCGAGGACGTCTTCGCCGAGGTGGCGCTGCCCGAGGAAGTGGCTCAGGACGCCGGTGCGTTTGGGCTGCACCCGGCACTGCTCGACGCGGTGCTGCATGCCAGCGGCCTTGTCGGCGAGGTCGATGAGGGTGGAGCGGGCCAGGTGCGGTTGCCCTTCGCGTGGACCGGCGTGGAGTTGCATGCCGGTGGCGCGTCGGTGTTGCGGGCGCGGCTGCGGCGTGACAGTCAGGGCAGTCTGAATGTGACGGCTGCGGACGCCACGGGTGCTCCGGTGGTGTCGGTCGCATCGCTGATCACGCGGCCGGTGGCGGCGGACCAGCTCCGGCCCGCCGAGGTCGGGGTGTCCGACTCGCTGTTCACTGTGGAGTGGAGTCCGGTCCCTGAAGCAGCCGTACCGGCGGGGGAGTGGGCGCTCGTGGGCGCCGATAGCTTCGAGGTGGCCGATGCTCTCCGCAGGTGCGGGGTGTCGGTGCGTTCCTTCGCTGACCTCGCGGAGGTGGCCGCTGCCGTCGAGGCAGGCGAGGCTGCCCCGAAGGCCGTGCTGGCCTGCGTGAGCGGCGAGGGCATCGATGTGGCGGCCTCCGCCCGGCGGGCGACCGGTGCGGCTCTGACCCTGGTCCAGGAGTGGCTGGGCGAAGATCGACTGGAATCCGCCCAGTTGATGGTGGTGAGCCGTGGTGGCGTGGCCGCCTCTGTCGGTGAAGGCGTCATGGACTTGGCGGCGGCTTCGGTCTGGGGTCTGCTGCGTTCGGCGCAGTCGGAGAACCCCGGCCGACTCGTCCTCGTAGACCTGCCCGCCACAGGCGCGGCCGAGGCAGCTCATGTACTGCCGTCCGTGGTGGACAGCGGCGAACCGGAGCTGGCCATCCGGGGCGGGGTCGCGTACGGGCGGCGGCTGATCCGTCCATCCCGTGCGCTGATAGCAGTTGAACGGCCCGCACGTCCTCAGGGCGCGCGCTCGGCTCTGGTGACCGGTGGCACGGGAACGCTCGGCGGGCTCGTGGCCCGGCACCTGGTGGTCACCGGGCGGGCCGACGGAGTGGTGCTGACCAGTCGTACGGGTCCGGCGGCTGCCGAAGTGGCCGCGCTGGCCGCGGAGTTGGCCGGTCGTGGCGCCGCGGTCGACGTGGTCGCCTGTGACGCGGCGGACCGGAACGCCCTTGCCACGCTGATCAAGAGGATCCCGGCCGGGCGTCCGCTCAGGACCGTCATCCATGCCGCAGGCGTCCTCGACGACGGCACGATCACCTCGCTGACCCCGGAGCGGGTGGCGAAGGTGATGCGGCCCAAGGCCGACGCCGCATGGCATCTGCACGAGCTCACGCGGGACGGGGGCCTGGAGTCTGACCTTGACCTGGACCTGGAGCACTTCGTCCTGTTCTCGTCGGCGGCGGCGACGTTCGGCGTACCGGGCCAGGGCAACTATGTGGCGGCCAACGCGTTTCTCGACGCGCTGGCGGCCGACCGGCGCGCCGCCGGGCTCCCCGGAACGTCACTCGCCTGGGGCCTCTGGGCCGAGGAAAGTGCCCTGACCGGGCAGCTCTCCGACGCCGACCGGGCCAGGATGAGCCGGAGCGGCGCCACCGCCCTGAGCGCGGCCGAGGGTCTGGCCCTCCTTGACCTGGCGCTCGCCCGGGACGAGGCGGTGCTGGTCCCGGCCCGCCTGGACCTGGCGGGACTGCGGGCGCAGACCGCCCGCAACGAGGAGGTCCCGCCGCTGTGGCGGGCGCTGGCCGGCGGACCGGTCCGCCGGTCGGCCGCCTCCGGCGGTGCGGGCGCGGACTCGCTGCGACAGCAACTCGCGGCGCTGTCCGCCGACGACGGCCACCAGATGCTCCTGAACCTGGTGCGCGCACACGTCGCCGCGGTCCTCGGCCATGCGTCGGCCGACGACGTCGAGCCGGGCCGGGCCTTCACCGACCTGGGCTTCAACTCGCTCACCGCCGTCCAGCTGCGCAACCGGGTCGGCACGGCCACGGGTCTGCGGCTGCCCGCCACCCTCGTGTTCGACTACCCCAACCCGACCGCGCTGACCGTGCACCTTCGCGGCCTGCTCGGCGGTGAGCCGGGCGTCGGCGCGGGCGTGGGCGTTCCGGCCCCGGTCGGGGCCGCAGCCCATGACGAGCCCATCGCGATCGTGGGGATGAGCTGCCGGTTCCCCGGCGGTGTGACAGGACCCGAGGACCTCTGGCGGATGCTCGCCGACGGGCAGGACGCGATCTCCGGGTTCCCGGACGACCGCGGCTGGGACCTGGAGGCCCTGTACGACGCGGACGCCGCTCACACGGGGACCTCGTACACGCAGGCGGGCGGGTTCGTCGCGGAGGCCGCCGGGTTCGATGCCGGGTTCTTCGGGATCAGCCCCCGCGAGGCCATGGCCATGGACCCGCAGCAGAGGCTGCTCCTCGAGCTCACCTGGGAGGCCGTCGAGCGGGCGGGGATCGACCTCACATCGCTGCGCGGCAGCCAGACCGGCGCGTTCGTGGGCGGCTACGCATCCGGGTACGAGATGAGCGTGCTCGCGCAGGGCGGTTCCGAGGTCGAGGGGCACCTGATGACCGGGGTCGCGACCAGCATCCTGTCCGGCCGCCTCGCGTACACGTACGGCCTGGAGGGGCCTGCGATGACGGTCGACACGGCATGCTCGTCGGCGCTCGTGGCGCTGCACCTCGCCGCGCAGGCACTGCGGTCGGGTGAGTGCTCGATGGCGCTGGCGGGCGGCGTGACGATCATGGCCACTCCCGGGACGTTCATCGAGTTCTCCCGGCAGCGCGGTCTCGCGCCGGACGGACGGTGCAAGGCGTTCGCCGCCGCCGCGGACGGCACCGGCTTCGCCGAGGGCGCCGGCGTGCTCGTTGTGGAGCGCCTTTCCGACGCGCGGCGCAAGGGACACAAGGTCCTCGCGGTGCTGCGCGGCAGCGCGATCAACCAGGACGGTGCCTCGAACGGCATGACGGCGCCGAACGGCCCGTCGCAACAGCGGGTGATCCGGGCCGCGTTGGCGAACGCCGGAGTCCGCGCCGATCAGGTCGACGCCGTCGAGGCGCACGGTACGGGTACGACGCTCGGCGACCCGATCGAGGCGCAGGCGCTCCTCGCGACGTACGGCCAGGACCGTCCCGACGACCGGCCGGTGTGGCTCGGCTCGGTGAAGTCCAACATCGGGCACACCCAGGCGGCGGCCGGTATCGCAGGCGTGATCAAGATGGTCCTCGCCCTGCAGCACGGTCAGTTGCCGACGACGTTGCACGTGGACGAGCCATCGCCGCACGTGAACTGGGCGGACGGCGACGTGCGGCTCCTCACCGAGCCGGTGCCGTGGTCGGCAGGCGACCGACCGCGCCTCGCGGGAGTGTCCTCGTTCGGAATCAGCGGCACCAACGCACACGTCATCCTGGAAGAGGCCCCCGAACCGGCCGCGAACGCCCCAGCCGCGGAGCCGTCGGCCCCGCCGTCGGTGCTGCCGTGGGTGCTGTCCGCGCGGACCACGGAAGCACTCAAGGGCCAGGCCGGACGGTTGCGGGACCTCCTCGTCGACCGCCCGGACGTGGATCCCGTGGACGTCGGCTTCTCGCTGGCCACGACGCGTACGGCCTTCAGCCAGCGGGCGGTGGTGCTCGGCGAGGACCGTGACCGCCTGCTCGCCGGGCTCGCCCTGGTCGCCGCGGGTGTGCAGACCAAGGACGTACTTGCAGGGACCGCGGCGGCCGACCAGAAGGCGGTGTTCGTCTACCCGGGCAGCGACTCCGGATGGCTCGGCTCCGCCGCCGGGCTGCTCGACCAGGCGCCTGTCTTCGCGGCCCGGATGGCCGAGTGCGAACAGGCTCTGGCGCCGTACGTGGACTGGAAGTTGACCGAGGTGGTGCGCGAGGGCCCCGACGGCCCGGCACTCGACTCGCCCGGCGTCCGCCAGCCCGTCCTGTGGGCGGTGATGGTGTCGCTCACCGAGCTGTGGCGCGTGGCGGGCGTGCACCCCGCCGCGGTCGCCGGGCACGCCGTGGGTGAGATCGCGGCGGCGCAGGTGGCCGGGATGCTCTCGCTCGCCGACGCGGCGAAGGCCGCGGCGCTGACCACCCGGACGGAGCCGGGCTGCCCGGAGGAACTGGCCGCGATCCGTCCGCAGCAGGGGACGGTGCCGGTGTTCTCCGGCCGCGACCTGGCCTGGGCCGATGGCTCGGACATGGACGCCGACTACTGGTGTCGCCCCCCGCGGGACACCGCGCCGCTGCCGGAGCTTGCCAAGGCCCTGATCGAAGGCGGGTTCGGCGCGTGCGTCGAGATCAGTCCCGACCCGGTGCTCACCGTCGGAATCAGGCGGGCCCTGGACGACGAGGACCTGCACAAGAGCGCCGGAGTCACGATCACCGCGACGCTGCGTCACGGGGAGGCCGGACTGCGGTCGTTCGTGGCGGGCCTCGCCGCCGTCCACGTCAATGGAACCGCGGTCGACTGGACCGCGGTCCTTCGCGGCGGGCACCAAGTCGACCTGCCCACCTACGCGTTCCAGCGGCAGCGGTACTGGCCGGCGGCACCGCCAAGGACCCCGGAGCCTGAGCCGATCGTGGCAGGCGCGGCATCCCCGGGCGAGCAACAGTTCTGGGCCGCGCTCGAGGGCGGGGACATGGCCGCTCTGGCCGGTGTCCTCGGCATGACCGAGCCGTTGCGCGATGACATGCCGCTGGGCACGGTCCTCGCGCGGCTCACCACGTGGCGACAGGAGGACCGCGACCTCGCGCGGCTCGGCGGCCTGCCGGGCGACGGCGGCGTGGAGGGCGGAACCGACGGCGACGCCGACTCGACGGCCGGGACCGCGGGGTGGATACGGCAACTGGCCGGTCTCTCCGAGCCCGAGCAGCAGGAGTTGATGCTCGAACTGGTCCGCCAGGAGATCGCCGGGACGCTCGACTACCCGTCCGTCGACTCGGTCTCACCCGTCGGCGACGTCTTCGAGATGGGCATGACGTCCATGTCCGCCGTTCAACTGCGGGAAAGAATTATCGAGCAGACTGGCCTTAAACTGCCCGAGGGTTTCGTTTACGACCTCTATTTCCCGGAGGCGATCGCAGGCTTCCTCCTGAGTGAGCTGAGCGAGTCGAGCGTGCCGAGCGGGCTTACCGGCGAGCTTCAGGAAGCGGAGGACGCTGCCGGGGATGCCTGAGGGCAGGACGTAATTCCGCCTTCATGACTGGTAGGTCCGATTCAGCATCTCAGGCCGCGGCGCAGGGAAAGCGACCGTCCGACTCCGATGATGGGTGAACAAGTGCCGAACGAAGAATCGTGGAGCGTCGTCTCCGTTCCCACGTCGAACTCTCTTATTCTCGGTGTCGATTTTCCTGCGGCCGGGCGCCGCGAGGCGGGGTTCGCGGACCTGGTGGCCAAGATGGGGCCCGCCTGGTCCGGACACGGGTTCATGCAGACCACGCTGCCCGTCGTGCGTGTCTCCGAGCGCCCCGCAGGTGACTTCTACACCGAACACTGGATGCGGGGCGAGGACTGGGAGAAGTACGAGGTGGTGGCCGTGCTCGGCTACTGCCTCGGCGGTGTCTACGCCGCGGAGATCGCGGAGCGCATCGCCGAGCGGCAGGGCCCCGAACCCGCGGTCATCCTCTTCGACGGGCAGGTCACCGACATCCAGCTGCTCGCCGCGGAAATCAACAAGATGATCGCCCTTGCCGGACCCGTCTTCTCCGAGGAGGAAGCGGAACAGTCCCGTAAAAGCGCCGCGGAGATCGTCGGGACCCCGTCGATCAGACTCGTGGACGCCGCCATCGAGATAGTCGAGCTGTATCGGGACATGGCGTCCACCGCTTTCCGGCGCATCGGTCTCTCCGATGCCCGGAGGGACGAGGTCGTCCAGCTTTTCGAGTCGTATATGTCCTGGCTTTCCGCAGCCGTTGAATTGGACCCGAGCAGGACCTGGAAGCGCGCTCTCGCCATTACATCGGCGGATTACGCCGCCTTGGAGAAGGACGGAGCGGCGACGGCGGTGAACGCCACCAAAATGCTCGGACGGAGAATATCGCTCGACACCAGCCATGCCGACCTGCTGCGTGACGACGCCACTGTCCGCACGCTCATCGACCACGTCGAGTTCTGAGCGCCATGAACACCATGAACACCACGAACAAGGAAAAGGCCCTCTGGCTGATGGATGAGCTGGTCCCGGACACCGGGATCAACAACCTGGGCCTCGCTCTCCACGTGGGCGGCCGACTGCGGCCCGACGTGCTGCGCGCCGCCCTGGCCATCGTGCTCGGCCGGTACGAGACGCTGCGCACGGTCTTCCACGCGACCGGTGCGGAACTAGTCAAGAAGGTCGTCCCCGCGGCTGAGTTCGCGGCGGAGATCGAGCCGCTCGACCTCACCGGCGACACGCTGGAGAAGGACCTGACCGCGTTCGTCGACCGCCCCTTCAAGCTCGACGGCCGCCCCCTGGTCAGAGTCGGGTTCGCCACCGGACCCGACGGCGACATCCTCTGCCTCGGCGTGCACCACCTGGCGTTCGACATGGTGTCCGCGGCTCTCTTCCTCCAGGCGTTCATCCCGGTCTACGACGCGATCGCGGCCGGTGGGCCCGTGCCGCCGCAGGCCACGACGGAGGTCCCTGCCTTCGCCGAACCCGAGCGGCGGCCCGCCGACGTCACGTACTGGCGCGAGACGCTGCGGGGCGTCACGCCGGACGGCCTCGACCTCTGGTGCTGCGGGCCGCGCGGACGCCAGCCGATGATGACGGGGGAGAACGCGCGCCACACGCTCTCGCCCGAGGCGCAGCACGCCGTCGTGCAACTGCAGCGCGCGGCCAGGGCACCCGTCGGCGCGGTGATGCTGGCCGCCTACACCGCTCTCCTCGCCTCTCACGGCGCGGGCCCCGACCTCGTCGTCGGCTCCCCGGTCGATGTCCGCGGGGCCAACTCATCCGCCATCGGATACCACGTCAACGTGGTCCCGATCCGGGTCCGCGTGGACCTGGCCGACGGCTTCCGTGCGCTCGCCCGCCAGGCCAGGGACGCGTTCCTCGGCGCGATGGCGCACGCGGGCACCTCCGTGGACGAACTGGCGGGGGAAATACCCGAGATCGGCTCGACCTGGCAGTCCGCGCTCTACCGGCACCTGTTCAACTTCCTGCCCGACGCGACCGTGGACGAGCTTTCGATCGACGGCATGACGGCCCGGTTGCTGACGGTCGAGAACCCCTACAGCAAGTTCGACCTCGAACTCGTCGGTACGTCATCAAAGGCAGAGGTCCTTTTCCGGTACTCCACCGAGACCCTGGCCCGCGCCGACGTCGAGGCGATGCTGCGCCGGTTCGAAGCGCTCCTGATCGAGGCCGCCCACGACCCGGACCGGCCGCTCGGCGAGACAGCGGGGTGGAGCGGCCCCGACCGCGAGGCCGTCGACCGGGCCAACAACACGGCGGCCCCCATCGAACTCCCCACGGTGCAGGCCGCGTTCAGGTCCTGGGCGGCGAGCACACCGGACGCCCCGGCCGTGGTCGACGGCGAACACACCGTCACCTACCGGCAGGTGGACGAGGACGCGGCCGCGATCGGCGCACTGCTGACCGGCGCCGGTGTCGGTCTAGGCGACGTGGTCGCCGTCGCCGTGTCCCAGCGCGAAGCGGCCGCTGCCGCCCTCGGCGTCTGGCGGGCGGGCGCCGTCTGCCTGCCGCTCGACGCCGGGCACGCCCCTTCCTGGCTCGCACGGCAACTCACGTACTCCCGGGCGAAAGCCGTCCTCACCGGGGCCGGCGTACGGCTGCTCGCCGATGTGGAACCGCAGCTGCCCGCCGACACGGAACCGCCGCGCGTGCTGCCCCTGGACACTGCCCCGGCGCCCGGCACCGGCACGCCGGACCACACCGGCGAACCGACGGCACCCGCCTGCCTGTTCCACACCTGCGGGGACGACGGGCAGCCGGTCGCCACCGTCCTGAGCCACGCGGGCCTCGCCGACACGGTCGGCCACTTCGCCACCGAACTCGCCGTGGAGCCCGGCACCGGAGTGCTGACGCTCGCCGCGCCCGCCACGTTCGGCTCGTACTTCGACCTCTGCCTCGCGCTGAGCGCGGGCGGCCGGGTCGTGATCGCACCCGAGGAAGCCCGGACCGGCGGACCCGCCCTCCGTGCGACGGCCGACCGCCACGACACGACCGTCGTCACCCTCCCGCCGGGCACTTCGGGCCGCATCCTGGAGGACGTCGCGGACCGGCCGCACGGGCTTACCGTCCTCGTCCAGGGCGAGGGGATGTCCCGCGCGACCGCCCGGCGGCTCCTCGCGTCCGGCTGCCGACTGCACTGCGCGTACGGCACCTTGGAGACCACCGGCGGCGCCCTGTCGGGCCGGGCCGACGCCGACGGCACCGTGAACCAGGGACGGCCGATCACCAACACCCGGGCCTTCGTTGCCGCCCCCGACGGGCGTGAACTGCCCGTGGGCCTGCGTGGGGAGCTCTGCCTCGCCGGGACCGGGCTCGCCCTGACAGGCCGCGACGACCCCGCGTTCCCGATCCGCGAACGGTACGGTCGCCACTACCCCACCGGGCAGCTGGCCCGCCGAAGGACCGACGGAGCCATCGAGTGGCTCGGCCGCATCGACCGCCGGATCGCCCTCCGTGACGGCCCCGTCAACCTCGGCGACGTCGAGACAGACCTGCTCGACCACCCCGGGGTGACCGCGGCGGCGGCCCTGGCCGTGACGCCGACGGACGACGAACAGCCCACCGTCGTCGCCTTCGCCGAGACCACCATCGAAACCGCCGCCACCCCTTGGCAGGTCGTCCACATGGACGCGCTGCCCAGGCGCCCCGACGGCCGTATCGACCGGGACGCCCTCGCGCCGCTCGCGGAGAAGGCACTCGACCTGAGGAGCGACGACCAGGACCCGGCGGCGGACGACGCACTCGTCGGCCAACTGGTCGAGATGTGGCGGCAGCTCCTGGGCAGAGAGGCGACGGCCCGGACGAACTTCTTCGAAGCGGGCGGCCACTCGCTGCTCGCCGCCGTACTGGCACAGAACATCGAAGAACTCACCGGCACGTTCCTCGAACTCACCGAGGTGTTCGAGCATCCGACCCCCGAGGCTCTCGCCGCGAGGGTGCGCGCGTGACAAGCGCCGCTCACGAACCCGTCAGGAAACGGCTCACGAAACAGCAGGGAAGAATCTATGAGCACTGCTTTTGAGGAGCACCGCCTCGCCGTAGTCGGCGCCGGTGTGATGGGCACGAACATCTCGACACTCGCCATGGGCCACGGCATCCCCGTCGTCCTGGTGGACGTCGACGACAGCGTCCTGGAGAAGGCGCGGCTGACCATCAAACAGAAGACGCGGCACGCCCAGCTCATGGGCGTGCTGCCCGCGGACCGCCCGCAGGGCACGCTGACCACCAGCGTGTCCCTGGACGACATCGCGGGCGCCACCACCGTCATCGAGGCCGTCACCGAGGTCGCCGAGGTCAAGGAGAAGGTCCTTCCCGCGATCTCCAGGACCGTCGACCCCGGCACCTCCCTGATCTCCAACACCTCCTGCATCCCGATCGACGAGATGGCCTCCTGGGTCGCACGCCCCGAGGACCTCGTGGGCGTGCACTTCATGAACCCCTCGTACATGATCAAGATGGTCGAGGTCATCCGCGGCCCGCGCACCGACCCCGCCATCCTGGAGGACGTCACCGAGCTGCTCACCACCCTCGGCCGCGAGGCCCTCGTCATCGAGGACTCGGCCGGGTTCGTGATCAACCGGCTCCTTCACCCGCTGATCAACACCGCGGCCATGCTCGTCCAGGAGGGCGTCGCCTCCGTGGAGGTCGTCGACGGCCTGCTCGAGGGCTGCCTCGGGCACTCGACAGGACCGCTGCGCACCGGCGACCTCATCGGCCTGGAAAACCTCGTTGACTCGCTCAATGTGCTCTACGAGCGCCGAGGCGACGAAAGCTGCCGCCCCTGTGACCTCCTGCTCGAGAAGGTGCGGGACGGGCACCTCGGCCGGAAGACCGGACGAGGCTTCTACGACTACGGAAAGGTCGCGTCATGAGCGTCCAACAGGAACCCTTCACCGCCGAGGGCCTCGAGAAGGAAATCCTCGACTTCCTGATCGAGCGCATCAAGACAACTGTCGAAGTCGACCAGGACCTCTTCGCGTCCGGCGTCGTCTCCTCCATGTTCGCGATGCAGCTCGTCGTCCACCTCGAAGAGGCGTACGACATCGCCATCGTCGGCGGAGACCTGAAGCTCGACAACTTCCGCACCGTCCAGACGATGTCCGGCCTGGTGCTGCGGCTCAGGGACACGGCGGAGACGGCCGGGAATGCCTGAGCAGCCGGCCGACGAGTTCGCCCTCATCGGCGAGCTCGTCGGCGACCGGGCGGGCGCCTGGGACATCGCGGGCGAACTGCCCACCGACCTGCTGCGCACACTCGGCTCCCGCGGCGCGCTCTGCGCGCAGGTCCCGGAGACCTACGGCGGGCTCGGCCTGAGCAGCCAGGCCAACGGCGAGCTCACCGCGTACGTGGGCGGCCTGTGCAGCTCCCTGCGGTCCATCATGACCTCACAGGGCATCGTGGCCTGGACCGTCCAGCGGTTCGGCGACCGGACCCAACGACGCGAACTGCTCGCCGAGTTGACCGGTGGAAAGCTCACGGCGGTCGGCTTCAGCGAACCGGGCGCGGGCAGCGACCTGGCGGCCATGCGGACCCGGATCGAGCCCGACGGGGACGGCTTCGTCCTCAACGGCGAGAAGAAGTGGGTCACCGGCACCCGCTACGCGGACTTCGTCCTGATCGTGGGCCGCAACGGCGACGGCGCCGCCGCGGCCGTGGTCCCCGTGGACACGCCCGGCGTGCACATCGACCTCGTACCCCACCCGATGGGCTGCCGCGCCGCCGGACACGCGAACATCCGCCTCGACCACGTCCGCATCCCCGCCGAGCTCGTGCTCGGCGGCGGCGGACAACCCCTGTCGATGCTGTTCACCACGGCGCTCTCCTACGGGCGCATGTCGATCGCCTGGGGCTGCGTCGGCATCCTCCGCGCCTGCCTGAACGCCGCGAGCGGCCACGCCAAGCGGCGGGAGCAGGGCGGAGTGGCGCTCGCCGAACACCAGCTCGTCCGCAGGCACCTGGCCGAGATGCTCATCGCCGAGCAGGTCTCCCTGCGGGCCTGCGAACACGCGAGCCGGTGCTGGGACTCGGCCGCACCCGACATGGGCCCGATGGCGGTACTCGCCAAGCACGTCAGCGCGGGGCACGCCGCCCAAAGTGCGGCCACCGCAGTCCAGTTGCTCGGCTCTGCGGGAGCCGAGGACGGACACCTGGCGGCCCGCGCGTTCCGGGACGCGAAGCTCATGGAGCTCATCGAAGGCAGCAACGAGATCTGCCAGCTGATCCTGGCGGACCACGCCCTGTCGATTTCCGACGAACACCCGACACACGGCGTGACCCATAGCGCGACACCTGATGCGACACATGACGCGACACCTGATACGCGACACATGACGATGGCGAAGCCGGTAGGAGGAGGACCCCGTGGCTGACAAGCCAACCCTCGTGAAGTGCCTGGTCTGGGACCTGGACAACACCGTCTGGGACGGCACGCTCCTGGAAGATCCGAACGTGGATCTGTTCCCCGGCATACGCGAAGCCATCATCGAGCTCGACGGCAGGGGAATCCTGCACTCGGTCGCCAGCAAGAACGACCACGACCTCGCCTGGCAACACCTCGAAAAGCTGGGCATGGCCGAGTACTTCGTGCATCCCCGGATCAGCTGGGGGCGCAAGTCCCAGGCGATCGAGGAGATAGCCGAGCGGCTCAACTTCGCGCAGACCGCCGTCGCCTTCATCGACGACCTGCCCACCGAGCGCGCCGAGGTGAACTTCCACGCGCCCGACATCCGCTGCTACGCGGCCGACCAGGCGACCTCCCTCGCCGGACTGCCCGAGTTCAGCCCCGAGGTCGTCACCGTCGACGCCCGGCGCCGCCGCGAGATGTACCAGGCCAGCTTCCGCCGGGACACCGAGAAGGAGACCTACGACGGCCCTGACGAGGACTTCCTGCGCACCCTCGATCTCGTCATGGAGATCAAGCGGGCCGACGACGAGGACCTCTCCCGCGTCGAGGAACTGACCCTGCGCACCAGCCAGATGAACGCGACCGGAGTCCACTACTCCGACGCCGATCTGCGCGCCCTGCTCGCCGACCCGGACCACGAGGTCCTCACCGTCACCCTCACCGACCGGTTCGGGCCGCATGGCGCGGTGGGCGTGCTCCTCCTGGAGCGCCACCCCGACCTCTGGCACCTGAAGCTCCTCGCGACCTCCTGCCGCGTGGTGTCCTTCGGAGCCGGTGCGGTCATCCTCAACTGGCTCATCGATCAGGCGGCGCGGGCAGGCGCGCACCTCGTCGCCGACTTCCGGGCGACCGACCGCAACCGCATGATGGACATCGCCTACCGCTTCGCGGGCTTCACCAACGACTCCTGCGCCTGCCTGACGGTCCTCGGCGAACCCGCGGCGGAGGGCGTCCAGCGTCTGCACCTGCTCGCAGACCCGCGCGACGCCCCGACGACGATGCGGCTCAGCTCGCCCGAACTGGCGGGTGCGGCGGACGAGACGGGCGTCGTCGCGCCCTGACAGGGGCGCGAATTACTCCACTCACTCAACTCCGCAAGACGACCGGGGATGTGGGACCGATGTGGCGCGTCGCTCAACCGACGCGCCCTCCACGGTTGAACACATGGCCTGCCGGGTGGACAAGACCATATCGTGGCCACCGGCGGTGCCAGCGCGCTCTTTTGATCAGTCGATATTTCCTTGGCGGAAGACTTTCGACCAGGTATCGCACTCAACCTCTGGAATGCCGAGGGAATTGTGAACGAGACTCACGGGGAAGCTCTGACGGAATTCACGACAGCCGGTGCCGAGCCACTGGCGATCGTGGGCATGAGCTGCCGGTACCCGGGCGGAGTCCGTTCACCCGAAGACCTGTGGAATCTCCTCGACGACCAGCGGGACGCCCTCTCGGACTTTCCCGAGGACCGGAATTGGAACCGCGAATCGCTGTACAGCGAGGACCCGGAGCGCCCAGGCAGGACATATCTCACCCGTGGCGGATTCATAGAGGACGTCGCCGGTTTTGACGCGGGCTTTTTCGGCATCCCGCCGCGCGAAGCCCTCTCGATGGAACCCCAGCAGCGTCTGCTGCTCGAAGCCTCGTGGGAGGCCCTGGAGCGCGCCGCCATCACCCCGGCCGCGATCCGGGGCACAAGCACCGGCGTGTTCGTGGGCGCCGAGCCGAGGGAGTACGGCCCCAGGCTGTGGGAGGCGCCCGAAAGCGTAAAGGGCTACTTGCTCACCGGCACGACGACCAGCGTCATGTCCGGCCGTATCTCCTACCTCCTCGGACTGCACGGCCCCTCGATCACGGTCGACACCTCCGCATCGAGCTCCCTCGTCGCCATCCACCTCGCCGCACAGGCCCTGCGCCAGGGCGAATGCTCACTGGCCCTCGCGGGCGGCGTCTCCGTGATGGCGACGCCGGGGAACTTCGTCGCCTTCAGCGGGCTGCGGGCGCTCTCGCCCAGCGGCGTGTGCAAGCCCTTCTCGGCCTCGGCCGACGGAACCGTATGGTCGGAAGGCGTCGGACTGATCGTCCTGGAGCGCCTGTCCGACGCCGTGCGCAACGGCCACAGCGTCCTCGCCGTACTGCGCGGCTCCGCGATCAACTCCGACGGCACGAGCGACGGCCTGACCGCCCCCAACGGCCGGGCACAGGAGGCCGTCATCCGCCGGGCCCTGGCCAACGCGGGCCTCACCGCAGCTGATGTGGACGCGGTGGAGGCGCACGGCACGGGCACGCGGTTGGGCGACCCGATCGAGGCGCAGGCGCTCCTCGCCACGTACGGCCAGGAGCGGCCGGATGACCGGCCGTTGTGGCTGGGTTCGGTGAAGTCGCACATCGGTCATGCGCAGGCGGCCGCCGGTGTGGCGGGTGTGATCAAGATGGTGCTCGCACTGCGGCGAGAGCGGTTGCCGCGGACGCTGCACGCGGAGGAGCGCTCGCCGCGTGTGGACTGGTCGTCGGGTGACGTACGGCTGCTGACCGAGCCCGTGCCGTGGCCTACCGACGGGCGGACGCGCCGCGCCGGTGTGTCGGCGTTCGGCATCAGCGGCACCAACGCCCACCTGATCGTGGAGGAAGCCCCCGTCGCCGCCGACGCCCACGCCGACGCCCACGCGTCCGCCGAGCCGGCGCAGGAGCCCCCGGTCGTGGGTTCCGGTGACGTCGGCGCGTGGTTGGTGTCGGGGCGGTCAGCCGAGGGGTTGGCGGCCCAGGCGCAACGCCTGCATGAGTGGGTCAACGCCCGTCCCGAGCTGCAACCGGTGGATGTGGCTTGGTCGTTGGCGGCGACGCGGTCGGTGTTCGAGCACCGTGCTGTGGTGGTCGGCGGTGAGCGTGCCGGGTTGGTGGCGGGTCTGGAGAGCCTGGCGGGTGGTGTGCCTGCGGGTTCGGTGGTGTCGGGCGTGGCCCGTCCGGGTGTGCGGACGGTGTTCGCTTTCGCGGGTCAGGGTTCTCAATGGGTGGGCATGGGTCGGGAGTTGGCTTCGTGCAGTCCGGTGTTCGCGGCGCGGTTGGCGGAGTGTGAGCGGGCGTTGTCGCCGCATGTGCCGTGGTCGCTGAGTAACGTCCTGGCTGGTGCGGAGGGTGCGCCCGAGTTGGTGGCCGCCGATGTGGTGCAGCCGGTGTTGTGGGCGGTGATGGTGTCGCTGGCTGCGGTGTGGGAGGCGGCTGGTGTCAGCCCCGACGCGGTGGTGGGTCATTCGCAGGGTGAGATCGCGGCGGCAACGGTGGCGGGGATGTTGTCGCTGGAGGATGGCGCTCGTGTCGTGGCGCTGCGTTCGCAGTCGCTGAAGGTGCTTGCGGGTGCGGGCGGGATGCTGTCGGTGAGTCTGTCTGCTGCGGCGGTTGAAGAACGCCTGCCGCGTTGGGGCGAGCGCCTGTCGCTGGCAGCGGTCAACGGGCCAGCTGTGGTCGTAGTTTCGGGCGAGCCGGAGGCGCTTGAGGAGCTGAAGGCCGAGTTGGAAGCGGACGGCGTACGGGCGCGCATGGTCGCGGTGGATTACGCCTCGCACTCCGCCCAGGTGGAGCGGCTCGAAGAGGAGATTCTCTCTGTACTGGCTGAGGTCGCCCCGCGTAAGGGCCGGGTGCCGATGGTGTCGGCGATGACCGGCGAGACTCTGTCCGGTGAGGAGTTGGATGCCGAGTACTGGTACGGAAGCCTGCGTGCCACGGTGCATTACGAGCGTGCCGTGCGGACCCTGGCCGGAATGGGGCACCAGGTCTTCATCGAGGTCACGCCGCACCCGGTGCTGTTGGGCGCGATGAACGACACGCTGGAGGAGGTCGCGCAGGACGCGGGGCCGGGCGTCGTGCCCGGGGTGGTCTGCGGGACCTTGCGCCGTGACGAAGGCGGCGCGACGCGGATGATCACTTCGCTCGCCGAGGCGTCCGTCCATGGCGTCGAGGTGGACTGGACGGCCGTGCTCCCGCTGGGCGAGCGGGTGGAGCTGCCGACGTACGCGTTCCGGCACGAGCGGTTCTGGCTCGATAGCGCTGGCAGCTTCGCCAGCGGCGCGCCGTCGGAAGTGACGGAGCTGTCGACGCTGACGCAGCCGCAGGGAGATGCGGCCGTGCTGCCTCCCCTGGACGCCGGTACCGGTGTGCTGCGGCAACTGGCGGGACGGCCGGAGGCCGAGCAGGACCAGATGATCCTGGACCTGATCCAGACGCACTCCGCGGCGGTCCTCGGACACGCCTCACCCCAGTCGATCGACCCCGGGCACACCTTCAAGGAACTCGGCTTCGACTCGGTGACCGGGGTCGAACTGCGCAACCGACTGAGTACCGCGGTCGCCTCGCGGCTGCCCTCCGGCCTGATCTTCGACTACCCGACGCCCGCGGTGCTGTCCGAGTTCCTGCGGGCGGAAGCCGTGGGGGACACGGATGCTACGGGGATGGGGCGGGCCCGGCCCGCGGCAGCCGGAGTGGCAGCCTCCGACGACCCGATCGCGATCGTGGCGATGAGCTGCCGCCTCCCCGGCGGGGTGAGCGCCCCGGAGCAGCTCTGGGACCTGCTGGCCGAGGGCGGGGACGCTATCGCGGAGCTCCCCACCGACCGGGGCTGGGACCTGTCGGAGCTGTACGACCCCGACGCGGAGCGGGCAGGGACCTGCTACACGCGAGAGGGCGGATTCATATCGGGGGCAGGGGAGTTCGACGCCGCGTTCTTCGGTGTCAGCCCGCGCGAGGCCCTGGCCATGGACCCGCAGCAGCGGCTGCTCCTGGAGACCTCCTGGGAGGCATTCGAACGGGCAGGCATCGACCCGAGGCAGCTGCGTGGCTCGGCGACCGGGGTCTTCGTGGGGGCGGCCTCCTCCGGTTACGGCGCCAACGCACCCGAAGATCTCGAAGGCCACCTCCAGTCGGGCATCGCCCCCAGCGTGATCTCGGGCCGGGTCGCCTACACGCTCGGTCTCGAAGGCCCGGCGCTGACCGTTGACACGGCCTGCTCGTCGTCCCTGGTGGCCCTGCACCTGGCGGCCCAGGCACTGCGGTCGGGCGAGTGCTCGCTGGCCCTCGCGGGCGGCGTCACCGTGCACGCCACCCCGTCGTGGCTCGTCTGGTTCAGCCGCCAGCGGGGCCTGGCGGCTGACGGACGCTGCAAGGCGTACTCGGAGCAGGCCAACGGCATGGGCATGGCCGAAGGCGCCGGAGTCGTCGTGCTCGAGCGGTTGTCGGACGCGCGGCGACTGGGGCACGAGGTCCTTGCGGTGGTCTCGGGCAGCGCGGTGAATCAGGACGGTGCCAGTAATGGGCTGACGGCGCCGAATGGTCCCTCCCAGCAGCGGGTGATCCGGTCCGCGTTGGCGGGTGCTGGTCT
>NZ_JBITEU010000025.1:0-19998 GCF_044455475.1 Streptomyces sp. NPDC051218
AGGTGGGCCCGGATGGTTCGCTGTCCGCGCTCGGCCCGGATGCGGTGGCCGGTGTCGGCGGCGACGAGAGCGTCTTCGTACCGCTCCAGCGCCGCGACGAGCAGGCCGTGTCGGGTCTGGTGACCGGCCTGGCGCGGGCATTCGTGCAGGGCGCGACGGTGGACTGGAGCACGGTGCTGCCCGTCGGGAAGCGGGTGGAATTGCCGACGTATGCGTTCCGGCATCAGCGGTTCTGGCCCGAGGGCGTGCTGGCGTTGCCCACGGCGGCGTCCATCGTCGGTGGTGATGGTGCGAGTACGGCGGCGGAGGCGGAGTTCTGGGCCGCGGTCGAAGGCGGCGATGTGGCGCGGGTCGCCGCTGTGCTGGAGATCGAGGATCAGCGGTATCTGGGCGAGATTCTGCCCATGCTGGCGTCGTGGCGCCGTCGTGAGCTGGACCGGTCGGTGACCGCGAACTGGCGCTACCGCGTGACCTGGGCTCCGGTCACTGAGCCCGACTCCCGTGTACTGTACGGGATTTGGCTCGTCGTCGCTCCGGCGGGCTGCGTCAGCGGCATGGTGCAGCAGTGCGTGGAGGCGCTGGGTGCGCGTGGGGCCGAGGTCGTGGTGGTCGAGGTTCCGGCCGGGGTCGTGGACCGTGCCGAGCTGGCCGCGCTGCTGAGTGCGGCGCTGGAGGGCACGCAGGTGGCGGGCGCCTTGTCGCTCCTCGCGCTGGACGAGACGCCGGTGGCGGAGTATCCGGTGGTGTCCGGCGGTCTGGCCGCGACGCTGGCTCTCGTGCAGGCGCTGGGTGATGCGGGAGTCGTCGCGCCGCTGTGGGTGGCCACGTGTGGCGCGGTCGTGACCGCGCCCGGTGAGGCGCTGGTCAGTTCGGTGCAGGGGCAGGTGTGGGGTCTTGGCCGGGTGGTCGGTCTGGAACACCCGGAGCGCTGGGGCGGGTTGGTCGATCTGCCCGCGATGGTCGACGAGCGGGCCGGTGCGCGCCTGGTGGCGGTGCTTGCCGGGTGCGACGAGGACCAGGTCGCGATCCGGTCGGCAGGAGTACTGGGCCGACGCCTGACCCGGGCCACGCAGCCTCGCGGTGAAGTCCGCTGGACGCCGGGCGGCAGCGTACTGATCACCGGTGGGACAGGGGCCATCGCCGGGCATGTGTCGCGGTGGCTGGCCGAGAGGGGCGCGCCGCGTCTGGTTCTGACGAGCCGTTCCGGTCCCGCGGCTGCCGGTATGGCGGCAACGGTCGCCGATCTGGCGGCGCAGGGCACGCGGGTTGATGTGGTGGCCTGTGACGTGAGCGAGCGGTCGGACCTGGCCGGGTTGATCGCGTGGACGGGGCGTAGCGGCCCCGGGCTGGCGTCGGTGATGCACACCGCGGGCGTTCTGGACGACGGCGTGGTCGACCGCCTCTCCGCGCATCGCCTGGAGACGGTGCTCGCGGCCAAGGCCGCCAGCGCCGCTTACCTGGACGAGCTGACAGCGGACCTCGACCTGGACGCGTTCGTGCTGTTCTCCTCCGCGGCATCGACGCTGGGCTCCGCCGGTCAGGGCAACTACGCGGCTGCGAACGCCTACCTGGACGCACTGGCGGAGAACAGGCGGGCCCGCGGCCTCGTCGGCCTCACCGTGGCCTGGGGTGCATGGGCGGGCGACGGTTTCGCCGCGTCCAGCGAGGCGGTCCGAGAGCGGGCCGGGCGGAGCGCTATGCCGCCGATGGACTCGCAGCTGGCGGTCCGGGCACTCGGCGAGGCCCTGGAGGGGCCCGACGCGGTGCTGACCGTGATGGACGTGAACTGGGCCCGGCTGGCGTCCGGGGCCGACACCGCGGGGCTGTGGGAGGCGCCGCTGGTGCGTGACCTGCCCGAGGTCCGCCAACTGGCCGCCGTGGGTGCCGGATCCGGATCCGTGGCGCGCGGCAAGGGTGAACTGGCCCGGCGGCTCGCCGGTCTCGGCAGGGCGGAGCAGGAGCGGCTGCTCACCGATGTGGTGTGCGGCGAGGCGGCCGTGGTCCTCGGTCATGCATCGGCTGAAGCGGTCGAGGACCGGCGGGCGTTCAAGGACCTGGGCTTCGACTCCCTGACGGCAGTCGAGCTGCGCAACCGCCTCAATGCGATGACCGGATTGCGGCTGCCCGCCACGCTCGTCTTCGACTACCCCACTCCGGTCGTCCTTGCCGGGTTCCTGCGGGGCGAGCTGACCGGGGAGCAGGCGGGCGTCGGTGGACCCGTGGCCTTCGTGGCGGCTTCGGACGAGCCGTTGGCGATCGTCGGTATGGCGTGCCGTTTCCCGGGTGGTGCGGGCAGTCCGGAGGAGTTCTGGGAGCTGCTGTCCTCGGGCGGTGACGCGGTGGGCGGCTTCCCGACCGACCGTGGCTGGGACCTGGACGGCGTCTACGACCCTGACCGCGAGAGCGAGGGCACTTCGTACGTGGCGCAGGGCGCGTTCCTGCGGGACGCGGCGGAGTTCGATGCGGACTTCTTCGGGATCAGCCCGCGCGAGGCCCTCGCGATGGACCCGCAGCAGCGGTTGCTTCTGGAGACCTCGTGGGAGGCGCTTGAGCGCGCCGGTATCGACCCCAGAATCCTGCACGGCAGCACGACGGGCGTCTTCGCGGGCGGCTACGCCTCCGGCTACGGCTTCACCCTGGCAGGCCAGGGCGGTCCCGGTGTCGAAGGCCACCTCCTGACCGGCAACGCGACGAGTGTGCTGTCCGGCCGGGTGTCGTACGCGCTGGGTCTTGAGGGTCCGGCGGTGACGGTGGACACGGCGTGTTCGTCGTCGCTTGTGGCGCTGCACCTCGCAGCCCAGGCGGTGCGTTCGGGTGAGTGCTCGCTCGCGCTGGCCGGTGGTGTGACGGTGATGGCGACGCCGGGGACATTCATCGACTTCTCGCGGCAGCAGGGTCTTTCGGTGGACGGTCGGTGCCGTGCGTTCTCCGAGGACGCCGATGGCACCGGCTGGGCCGAGGGCGCGGGCATGCTCGTCGTGGAAAGGCTCTCGGACGCCCGGCGCAACGGCCACCCGGTCCTCGCGGTGGTACGCGGCTCCGCGATCAACCAGGACGGCGCGTCCAACGGTCTGACCGCTCCCAACGGTCCGTCCCAGCAGCGCGTGATTCGGGCGGCCCTGGCCAACGCACAGCTGTCCGCCGCCGACGTGGACGTGGTCGAGGCGCACGGCACCGGCACCACCCTGGGTGACCCGATCGAGGCACAGGCGCTCCTCGCCGCGTACGGGCAGGACCGGCCGGATGACCGGCCGCTGTGGCTGGGCTCGGTGAAGTCCAACATCGGACACACCCAGGCCGCCGCAGGTGTCGCGGGCATCATGAAGATGGTCCTCGCCCTGGGGCACGAGCAGTTGCCGCAGACGCTGTACGCGGATGAGCCGTCGTCACACGTCGACTGGACGGCCGGTGACATCAGCCTGCTGAACGAGCAGGTGCCGTGGCTTTCCGGCGTGCGGGTGCGTCGTGCGGGTGTGTCCTCGTTCGGCATGAGCGGCACCAACGCCCACGTCATCCTGGAGGAGGCGCCCGCCGAGGACGCCACGGCCGAGGACGGAGCCGACCCGGCAGCCGATACCGATAATGATGCCGGTACGGCCGTAGCGGTGTCGGACGCCGGTGCGTGGCTGGTGTCGGGGCGGTCGGCGGAGGGCCTTGCGGCTCAGGCTGACCGCTTGAGCGAATGGCTGGGCGCGCGACCGGAGTTGGAGCCGGTGGACGTGGCATGGTCCCTTGCGACGACGCGGTCGGCGTTCGAGCACCGGGCCGTGGTGGTCGGCGGCGAGCGTGTTGAGCTGGTGACCGGCCTGGAGAACCTGGCCTCCGGCGTGCCCGCGGGCTCCGTGGTGTCCGGTGTGGCCCGCCCCGGCGCGCGCGTGGTGTTCGCGTTCGCGGGCCAGGGCTCTCAATGGCTGGGCATGGGCCGTGAACTGGCCGAGAACAGCCCGGTGTTCGCGGCGCGGCTCGCGGAGTGTGAGCGGGCGCTGGCTCCGTTCGTGCCGTGGTCACTGTCCGATGTCCTGTCGGGTGCGGAGGGTGCGCCCGAGTTGGTGGCGGCGGATGTGGTGCAGCCCGCGCTGTGGGCGGTGATGGTGTCGCTGGCCGCGGTCTGGGAGGCGGCAGGTGTCAGTCCCGACGCTGTCGTGGGTCACTCGCAGGGTGAGATCGCCGCCGCGACGGTGGCGGGGATGCTGTCTCTGGAGGACGGCGCCCGCGTCGTGGCATTGCGTTCGCAATCGCTGAAGGTGCTGGCAGGCGCGGGCGGAATGCTCTCGGTGAGCCAGTCTGCTGCGGCAGTTAAGGAGCGTCTGCCGCGCTGGGGCGAGCGCCTTTCATTGGCGGCAGTGAACGGTCCGGCAGCGGTAGTGGTGTCCGGTGAGCCGGAGGCGCTCGAGGAGCTGAAGGCCGAGCTGGAAGCGGATGGCGTACGGGCGCGCATGGTGGCCGTGGACTACGCCTCGCACTCGATCCAGGTCGAGCGGCTCGAAGAGGAGATCGCCTCCGTACTTGCCGGGATCACCCCGCATAAGGGTCGAGTGCCGATGGTGTCGGCGATGACGGGCGAGGTGCTGACCGGTGAGGAGTTGGACGCCGCGTACTGGTACGGGAGCCTGCGGGCATCGGTGCACTTCGACCGGGCGGTACGGACCCTGGCCGGGATGGGGCACCAGGTCTTCATCGAAGTCACGCCGCACCCGGTGCTGTTGGGCGCGATGAACGACACCCTCGAAGAGATCGCGCAGGACGCAGGCCCGGGTGTCGTGCCCGGGGCGGTGTGCGGGACGTTGCGGCGTGACGAAGGCGGCGCGACGCGGCTCGTCACCTCGCTCGCCGAGGCGTTCGTCCACGGCGTCGAGGTGGACTGGACGGCCGTGCTCCCGCTGGGCGAGCGGGTGGAGCTGCCGACGTACGCGTTCCGGCACGAGCGGTTCTGGCCGCAGGGGATGATCCCCCTGTCGCCGACGGGTGCGGGCCAGGACGCGGTGTCGCTGGGTCTGGGTGCGGTGGATCACCCGCTTCTTGGCGCGGTGGTGGAGCTGGCCGGTGGTGCGGGTCTTCTCTGCACGGGGCGTCTTTCGGTGCGTACGCATCCGTGGCTGGCCGATCACATGGTGGGCGGCGTGATGCTGCTCCCTGGTACCGGTTTCGTGGAGATGGTCGTGCGTGCCGGGGATCAGGTGGGTTGTGGCGCGCTGGAGGAGCTGACGTTGCAGGCGCCGCTGGTGGTGCCCGCCGATGGTGGCGTACAAGTGCAGGTGGTGGTGGCTGACGGCGATGCCGAGGGGCGTCGGACGGTGGAGGTGTTCTCCCGTCCCGACGGCACCCAGGAGGCGTGGGTCCAGCACGCGGGTGGCACGATCGCTCCCGCTGGACCGGCGCGGGCGGCGGAGGACGACCTGACCGCCTGGCCGCCGCAGGGCGCGACCGCGCTCGACGTCGACGAGCTGTACGCGGTGCGGCTGGCCGATGTGTACGGGCCCGCGTTCCACGGACTGCAGGCCGCCTGGCGCCGCGGCGATGACGTCTTCGCGGAGGTGGAGCTCCCGGAGGCGGTGGCTCACGAGGCAGGTGCGTTCGGGCTGCACCCGGCGTTGCTCGACGCGGCCCTGCACGCCGCGACGCTGGAGGGCGCCGCCTCCACGGAGGACGCCGAGGGTGACCACTCCGGCCAGATCCGCATGCCGTTCGCGTGGACCGGCGTGGAACTCCACGCGAGTGGGGCGTCGGTGCTGCGGGCCAGGCTGCGCAGGGACGCGTGGGGCGGTCTCGCGCTGACGGCCGCGGACGCCACGGGCGCACCGGTGGTCTCGGTGGAGTCGCTCGTCAGCCGCCCGGTGTCGGCCGGGCAGCTCAAGGCCGCCGACAGCGGACCGGCCGACGTGCTGTTCGTCCAGGAGTGGACTCCTGTGAATCCTGCGGCCGAGACCGCCGCAGGACTCACGGGGGAGTGGGCACTGATCGGGCCGGACCGGTTCGGGGTGGTCGAAGGGCTGCGCCCCGCGGGTGTGGCCGTGCGATCCTTCGCCGACCTTGCTGAAATGATCGCCGCTGCTGAGGCGGGGGAGGCCGCGCCCCAAGTGGCGCTGGTCTGCGTCGGTGCCCTTCCGGCCGACGACGACGCCGAAGCAGTGCCGGACGCGGCCCGGCGGATCACCGCCGAAGCGCTGGACCTGGTCCAGGCGTGGCTGGACGAACCCGCTCTGGAGACGGCCCAGTTGACGGTGGTCACCCGCGGCGGCGTGGCAGCCACGGGTGACGGCGGTGTCGTGGACCTGGCGGCGGCCGCGGCCCTGGGCCTGCTGCGCTCGGCGCAGTCGGAGAACCCCGGACGACTGGTCCTCGTAGACCTCCCTGCCGCCGAAGCAGACCTCTCCGCCGCCGGAATCGGTGAGCAGATCGCCGTACTTCCGGCGGTCGTCGGCACCGGTGAACCGGAGCTCGCGCTGCGCGGCACGAGCGCTCTCGGGCGACGTCTTGCCCGTCCGTCCGGCGCTGAGGCGTCGGTTGAACACCCCGCGAGCCCGCACACCGGCGTCTCGCGGACGCTGTTGGTGACGGGCGGTACGGGCACTTTGGGTGGTTTGGTTGCCCGGCACTTCGTGGTGACCGGGCGTGCCGATGGTGTGGTGCTGACCAGCCGCTCAGGCCCTGATGCCGCTGATGCGGCGATGCTGGCGGCGGAGTTGGCGGGGCTCGGTGCCTGGGTCCGGATCGTGGCCTGCGACGTGGCGGACCGGAGCGCGCTCGCCGCGCTCCTGGAGACCGTTCCGGCCGAGTGCCCGCTCGGCTCCGTCTTCCACGCCGCCGGGATCATTGACGACGGTGTGATCGCCACGCTCACGGCCGACCGCCTCGCGGCGGTCATGCGACCGAAGGTGGACGCGGCCTGGCATCTGCACGAGCTCACCCAGGACATGGATCTGAGCCTGGACCACTTCGTCCTGTTCTCCTCGGCGGCAGCCGTGTTTGGCGCGCCCGGACAGGGCAATTACGTCGCCGCCAACGCCTTCCTGGACGCGCTGGCGGGCCACCGGCGCGCGGCGGGCCTCGCGGGCCTGTCGCTGGCCTGGGGTCCGTGGGTGCACGAGGCGGGCATCGGCAGGGAGCTCGGCGACCAGCTCCTTACGCGTATCAGCCGGTCGGGTGTCGCGGCGCTCGGCGCGGACGAGGGCCTGGCCGTGCTCGACACGGCGCTTGCCCGCGACGAGGCCGTACTCGTTCCGGCCCGGCTCGACCTGGCGGGCCTGCGGGCACGGACCGCGCGCAGCACGGAGATCCCGCCGCTGTGGCGGACACTGGCCGGTGGCCAGGTCCGGCGGACGGCCGCAGCCCATGCCGCGGCGGCCGGTACGGACGCCGGGGAAGGACTGCGCCGCCGACTGGCAGGGGCGTCGGGCCCGGAGCGGGACCGGCTGCTGCTCGACCTGGTGCGCGCGCATGTGGCCGCGGTACTCGGACACGTATCGGCGGAGGCCATCGAGGCGAGCCGCGCCTTCACCGACCTGGGCTTCGACTCGCTGACCGCCGTGGAGCTGCGCAACCGCCTGCGGACGGAGACGGGCCTGCGGCTGCCGGCCACGCTGATCTTCGACTACCCCACCCCGGCCGCGCTGGCCCTGCTGCTCCGGGGCGAGCTTGCCGGAGACCTGCCCGCCGCCGAACCCGCACTCGCCCTTCCTTCCACCGCGGTGGCGGACGAGCCGATCGCGATCGTCGGCATGGCCTGCCGCTTCCCCGGCGGCGCGGCAGGACCGGAGGAGCTGTGGCAGGTGCTCGCCGATGGCACGGACACGATCGGTGCGTTCCCGCAGGACCGCGGCTGGGACATCGAGGCGCTGTACGACCCGGACTCCGAGCACGCGGGAACCTCGTACACCCAGGAAGGCGGATTCGTCCGCGACGTGAGCGGCTTCGATCCGGGCTTCTTCGGCATCAGCCCGCGCGAGGCGCTCGCCATGGACCCGCAGCAGCGGCTGCTCCTGGAGACGTCGTGGGAGGCGTTCGAGCGGTCAGGCATCGACCCGGCGGCGCTGCGCGGCAGCCGCACCGGCGCGTTCGTCGGGGGCTACGGGTCGGGGTACGCCGGGCTCAGCCTCGACGGCGACGGGGAGTTCGAGGGCAGCGAGGGGCACGTGATGACCGGCAACGCGACCAGCGTTCTGTCCGGCCGCCTGTCGTACGTCTTCGGCCTCGAGGGCCCTGCCGTGACGATGGACACGGCGTGCTCCTCGTCCCTGGTCGCCCTGCACATGGCCTGCCAGGCGATCAAGGCGGGCGAGTGCTCGCTGGCCCTCGCCGGTGGCGTCACCGTCATGGCGAGTCCCGACGGATTCGTGGCGTTCTCCCAGGCGCGCGGGCTCGCGGTGGACGGCCGGTCCAAGGCGTTCGCCGCGGCGGCCGACGGCATGGGCATGTCCGAGGGCGTAGGCATGCTCGTGGTGGAACGGCTGTCCGACGCCCGGCGCAACGGCCACCCGGTCCTCGCGGTGGTGCGCGGCTCCGCGATCAACCAGGACGGCGCGTCGAACGGCCTGACCGCCCCCAACGGTCCGTCCCAGCAGCGCGTGATCCGGGCGGCCCTGGCCAACGCACAGCTGTCCGCCGCCGACGTGGACGTGGTCGAGGCGCACGGCACCGGCACCACCCTGGGTGACCCGATCGAGGCACAGGCGCTCCTCGCCGCGTACGGGCAGGACCGGCCGGACGACCGGCCGCTGTGGCTGGGCTCGGTGAAGTCCAACATCGGACACACCCAGGCCGCCGCGGGCGTGGCCGGAGTCATGAAGATGTTGCTTGCGCTCCGGCACCGGCTGCTGCCCCGGACGCTGCACGTGGACGAGCCGTCGCCGCACATCGACTGGTCGGCAGGACAGGTGCGGCTGCTGACCGAACCGGTGCCGTGGCCCGTCGACGAGAGGCCGCGCCGCGCCGGTGTGTCCTCCTTCGGAATCAGCGGCACCAACGCGCACATCATTCTCGAAGAGGCCCCGGCTGCTGAGCCCCAGGCCATGGAAGACGGCGACACCGAGGATGCCGAGAGCGGCACGCTCGTGTCGGGATCGACCGCGTGGGTGGTGTCGGGCCGGTCGGCCAAGGCGCTGTCGGCGCAGGCGGGCAGGCTGCGGGAGTGGGTCGCCGCACGCCCGGGATCGGACCCGGCCGACGTGGCCTGGTCGCTGGCCGTGACCCGGTCCCTGTTCGAGCACAGGGCGGTCGTCGTGGGCGGCGACCGAACGGAACTCGTGTCGGGCTTGGAGAGCCTGATGGCAGGTGTGTCCGCCGGTTCGGTGGTGTCGGGCGTGGCCCGCTCGGACGCGCGTACGGTGTTCGCGTTCGCGGGGCAGGGCTCGCAGTGGGTGGGCATGGGACGGGAGTTGGCTTCGTCCAGCCCGGTGTTCGCGGCGCGGTTGGCGGAGTGTGAGCGGGCGTTGTCGCCGCTTGTGCCGTGGTCGTTGAGTGACGTCCTGTCGGGTGCGGAGGGTGCGCCCGAGTTGGTGGCCGCCGATGTGGTGCAGCCCGCGCTGTGGGCGGTGATGGTGTCGCTGGCTGCGGTGTGGGAGGCGGCTGGTGTCAGCCCCGACGCGGTGGTGGGTCATTCGCAGGGTGAGATCGCCGCGGCAACGGTGGCCGGGATGCTCAGCGTCGAGGACGGCGCCCGTGTCGTGGCGCTGCGTTCGCAGTCGCTGAAGGTGCTGGCGGGCGCGGGCGGCATGCTCTCGGTGAGCCAGTCTGCTGCGGCGGTCGAAGAGCGCATCGTGCGTTGGGGCGAGCGCCTGTCGCTGGCGGCAGTCAACGGGCCGGCCACAGTGGTGGTGTCCGGTGAGCCGGAGGCGCTTGAGGAGCTCAAGGCCGAGTTGGAAGCGGACGGCGTACGAGCGCGCATGGTGGCCGTGGATTACGCCTCGCACTCCGCCCAGGTGGAGCGGCTCGAAGAGGAGATCCTCTCCGTACTGGCTGAGGTCGCCCCGCGTAAGGGCCGGGTGCCGATGGTGTCGGCGATGACGGGCGAGACGCTCTCCGGTGAGGAGTTGGATGCCGCGTACTGGTACGGGAGCCTGCGCGCCACGGTGCATTACGAGCGTGCCGTGCGGACTCTTGCCGGTACGGGGCACCAGGTCTTCATCGAGGTCACTCCGCACCCGGTGCTCCTTGGCGCGATGACGGAGTCGTTGGAGGAAGTGGCGCAGGAGGCGGGTGCTGCCGCGGTGCCCGCCGCGGTGTGCGGGACACTGCGCCGTGACGACGGCGGAGCGGCACGGCTCGTCACCTCGCTGGCCGAGGCGTTCGTGCAGGGTGTCGCGGTGGACTGGGCGAAGGTGCTGCCGTCCGCCGAGCGGGTCGACCTGCCGACGTACGCGTTCCGGCACGACCGCTACTGGCCGCGCGGCCAGTCGGCGCTGCCGAACGGTGGATCGGCCGCGGGCGGGGACGGTGCGGGCACGGCGGCCGAGGCCCAGTTCTGGGCGGCCGTGGAGGGCGGCGACCTGACGCGCATCGCCGACACGCTCGCCATCGACGACCAGCGGCATCTCAGCGAGGTGCTGCCCGCGCTGACGTCGTGGCGCCGCCGTGAGCAGGACCGGTCGGTGACCGCCCATTGGCGCTACCGCATGGGCTGGGCGCCCATCGCCGAGCCCGACCCGGGCGTGCTGTCCGGGACTTGGCTCGTCGTGGCTCCCGAAGGCCGAGCGGAGGGATGCGTGACGGCACTCGGTGCGCGTGGGGCCGAGGTCGTGGTGGTCGAGGTTCCGGCCGGGGTCGTGGACCGTGCTGAGCTGGCCGCGCTGCTGAGTGCGGCCGTGGAGGGCACGCAGGCGGCGGGTGTGCTCTCGCTCCTCGCGCTGGACGAGACGCCGGTGCCGGATCACCCGGTGGTAGCCAGCGGCCTCGCGGCGACGCTGGGTCTCGTACAGGCGCTGGGCGATGCGGGAGTCCTCGCCCCACTGTGGGTCGCCACGCACGGCGCAGTCGCGGCCACGCCGGACGAAGTGCCGGGCAGTCCGGTGCAGGCGCAGGTGTGGGGTCTTGGCCGGGTCGTCGGTCTGGAACACCCGGACCGCTGGGGCGGGTTGATCGACCTGCCCGCGACGGTCGACGAGAGTGCGGGCGCGCGCCTGGTGGCGGTCCTCGCCGGGAGCGGTGAGGACCAGGTCGCGATCCGGTCGGCCGGCCTGTTCGGCCGCAGGATGAGCCGACCCGCCCAGAGCCGCGCGGGCGATGAGCACTGGACGCCGGGCGGCAGCGTACTGATCACCGGTGGGACAGGGGCCATCGCCGGGCATGTGTCGCGGTGGCTGGCCGAGAGGGGTGCTCCGCGTCTGGTCCTTACGGGCCGCTCCGGCCCTTCGGCCAAGGGCATCGCGGCAACGGTCGCTGACCTGGCCGCGCAGGGCACACGGGTCGATGTGGTGGCCTGTGACGTGAGCGACCGGTCGAGTCTCGCCGGGCTCGTGGAATGGACGGGGCACACCGGCCCCGGGCTGTCGTCGGTCATGCACACCGCGGGCGTGCTGGACGACGGTGTCGTCGACCGCCTCTCCGCGCATCGCCTGGAGACGGTCCTTGCGGCCAAGGCCGCCAGCGCCGCTTACCTGGACGAGCTGACAGCGGACCTCGACCTGGACGCGTTCGTGCTGTTCTCCTCCGCGGCATCGACGCTGGGCTCCGCCGGTCAGGGCAACTACGCGGCTGCGAACGCCTACCTGGACGCGCTGGCGGAGAACCGGCGGGCCCGTGGTCTCGCCGGTCTTTCGGTGGCCTGGGGCCTGTGGGGCGGCGGCGGCCTCGCGGAGTCGAAGGAGGCGATCCGCTCGCGGATGAAGCGCCTCCCGATGCCCGCGATGGATCCGCAGCTCGCGGTGCGCGCGCTTGGCGAATCGCTGGACGGGCGCGATGCCGTCGTGACGGTGATGGACGTGGACTGGGCCCAGCTGGCGGCGACAGCGGTCGGCCTGCCGCAGAGCCCGCTGGTGCGGGACCTGCCGGAGGTGCGCCAACTGTCCGCCGTCAGTGCCGGACCCATCGATGCCGCCCCCGCCGAAGGGGAGTTGGGCCGCCGTCTGGCAGGGATGGACCGGGCGGAGCAGGAGCGGGTTCTGACGGATCTTGTGCGGTCCGAGGCGGCCGTGGTGCTCGGACATCCGTCGCTCGACGCGGTGCAGGCACAGCAGGCATTCAAGGACCTGGGCTTCGATTCGCTAACCGCCGTCGAGATCCGCAACAGGTTGAACGCTGCGACTGGACTGCGTGTCCCGGCTACGTTGATTTTCGACTACCCCACCCCCGTGGCGGTGGCCACTTGGCTGCGTACCGAATTCATCGAGGACGAAGCGGTATCCGTGCCGATACTCGACGACCTCGACCGGCTCGAATCTAGCCTGTCGAGTTCGGCGCCTGACCAGGAAATGAGCGAAGGCATCACGAGGCGGCTGCAGAGCATTCTTTCGCAGTGGATCGGAAAACAGGGCGGGGCGGAGTCCGAAAGTGAAGAGGTCGAACTCCAGTCGGCAACGCCCGACGAGGTGTTTGAGTTTCTGGACAAGGAACTTGGCTTGTCCAACTAGTTGCTTCGGACTTATTGACGGCACGCTTTAGCAAGGGGTCACTGTGGATAACCAAGAGAAACTCTTCGCCTACCTCAAGAAGACTGCGGCCGAGCTCCAGGAGACGCGCAAGCGCCTGCACAAGCTGGAAGCGGGCGACTACGAGCCCATGGCGATCGTCGGGATGGCGTGCCGCTACCCGGGCCGGGTGGAAAGCCCCGAGGACCTCTGGGATCTGGTCTCCGAGGGCGGCGACGCGGTGGGCGAGTTCCCGACCGACCGCGGCTGGGACCTGGAGAGCGTCTACGACCCCGACCCGGACAAGTCCGGCCGGTCGTACACACAGTCCGGCGCTTTCGTGCGGGACGCGAGCGGATTCGATGCCGGATTCTTCGGGATCAGCCCGCGCGAGGCTCTTGCGATGGACCCGCAGCAGCGACTGCTTCTCGAGGTGTCGTGGGAGGCCCTGGAGCGCGCGGGCATCGACGCGGGGACATTGCGCGGCAGCAAGACGGGCGTGTTCATCGGCGGTTTCACGTCGAACTACATAGTGAACCTGGAGCTGGCGGAAGGGGGCACTGCCGGGCTTGAGGGTCACATGATGACCGGCAACCTGACCGCTGTCCTTTCGGGCCGCGTGTCGTACGTCATGGGCCTCGAGGGCCCGGCCCTCACGGTGGACACGGCGTGTTCGTCGTCCCTGGTGGCGCTGCACCTGGCCTGCCAGGCGATCCGGTCGGGCGAGTGCTCGATGGCGCTGGCGGGCGGAGTTACGGTCCTCGCGACACCGGGCATGTTCGTCGAGTTCTCCCGGCAGCAGGGCCTCTCGGTGGACGGCCGGTGCCGCGCGTTCTCCGAGGACGCGAACGGGACCGGCTGGGCCGAGGGCACCGGCATGGTCGTCGTCGAGCGGCTTTCCGACGCACGGCGCAACGGGCACAACGTGCTCGCGGTCATCCGCGGCTCCGCGATCAACCAGGACGGCGCCTCCAACGGCCTGACCGCCCCCAACGGCCCCTCCCAGCAGCGCGTGATCCGCGCGGCCCTGGAGAACTCCCGCCTCTCGGCCGCCGACGTGGACGCGGTCGAGGCACACGGCACGGGCACCAGGCTCGGCGACCCGATCGAGGCGCAGGCGCTGCTCGCCACGTACGGCCAGGAGCGCGCCGACGACCGGCCGCTGTGGCTGGGCTCGGTGAAGTCGAACATCGGTCATACGCAGGCAGCTTCCGGCGTCGCGGGTGTGATCAAGATGGTTCTCGCGATGCAGCACGGAAAGCTGCCGAAGACGCTGCACGTGAAGGAGCCCACGCCGCACGTGGACTGGAACGCCGGTGAGGTGGAGCTCCTGTCGGAGCCCGTCTCCTGGCCCGCCGGTGAACGCCTGCGTCGCGCGGGCGTGTCCTCGTTCGGCGGCAGTGGTACCAACGCCCACCTCATCCTGGAGGAGGCGCCCACCGAGGACCGCAGCCCGGAGGGCGAGGGCAAGGGAACCGGGGACGAGGAGCAGGAGGCCGGTGCGGCCGATACGGCGGACGCGGGCGATGCGGCTCTCGTGGTGTCGGGCGCCGGTGCGTGGCTGGTGTCGGGCCGCTCGGCGGACGGCCTCTCGGCGCAGTCGGTCCAGCTGCGCGAATGGGTCACGGCCCGCCCCGAGCTCGAACCGGGCGACCTGGCCTGGTCGTTGGCGACCACCCGGGCGGCCTTCGAGCACCGTGCCGTAGTGGTGGGCGGCGACCGGGACGAGCTGATGGCCGGTTTGGAGAACCTTGCCGACGGGACACCCAGCGGCGCGGTGGTCTCCGGCCTGGTCAAGTCCGACGTGCGTACGGCGTTCGCCTTCGCGGGTCAGGGCTCCCAATGGCTGGGCATGGGCATGGAGTTGGCGAAGACCAGCCCGGTGTTCGCGGCGCGGTTGGCGGAGTGTGAGCGGGCGTTGTCGCCGCTTGTGCCGTGGTCGTTGAGTGACGTCCTGTCGGGTGCGGAGGGTGCGCCCGAGTTGGTGGCCGCCGATGTGGTGCAGCCCGCGCTGTGGGCGGTGATGGTGTCGCTGGCTGCGGTGTGGGAGGCGGCTGGTGTCAGCCCCGACGCGGTGGTGGGTCATTCGCAGGGTGAGATCGCCGCGGCAACGGTGGCCGGGATGCTCAGCGTCGAGGACGGCGCGCGGGTGGTGGCGCTGCGTTCGCAGTCGCTGAAGGTGCTTGCGGGTGCGGGCGGGATGCTCTCGGTGAGCCAGTCTGCTGCGGCGGTCGAAGAGCGCATCGTGCGTTGGGGCGAGCGCCTGTCGCTGGCAGCGGTCAACGGGCCCGCGGTGGTCGTGGTTTCGGGCGAGCCGGAGGCGCTCGAGGAGCTCAAGGCCGAACTGGAGTCCGAGGGCGTACGGGCGCGCATGGTCGCGGTGGATTACGCCTCGCACTCCGCCCAGGTGGAGCGCCTTGAGCAGGAGATTCTCTCTGTACTGGCTGAGGTCGCCCCGCGTAAGGGCCGGGTGCCGATGGTGTCGGCGATGACGGGCGAGACGCTCTCCGGTGAGGAGTTGGATGCCGCGTACTGGTACGGGAGCCTGCGCGCCACGGTGCATTACGAGCGTGCCGTGCGGACCCTGGCCGGAATGGGTCACCAGGTCTTCATCGAGGTCACCCCGCACCCGGTGCTGCTCGGCGCGATGAACGACACGCTCGACGAGGTCGCGCAGGAGGCGGGTCCCGGCGCGGTGCCCGCCGCGGTGTGCGGGACGCTGCGCCGTGACGACGGCGGCGCGACGCGGCTCGTCACCTCGCTGGCCGAGGCGTTCGTGCAGGGTGTCGCCGTGGACTGGGCCAAGGTGCTGCCGTCCGCCGAGCGGGTCGACCTGCCGACGTACGCCTTCCAGCACGAGCGGTTCTGGCCCAAGGGGACACTGACGGAGCTTTCGGTCCGGGGGACCGGTGGTGGTGGCGACGCGATGTCGCTGGGCCTTGGCGCCGTGGGACACCCGCTGCTCGGCGCGGTGGTGGAGCTGGCCGGTGGCGCGGGCCTCGTCTGCACGGGACGCCTTTCGATGCGTACGCATCCGTGGCTCGCCGACCACGCGGTCGGCGGTGTGATGCTGCTGCCCGGCACGGGCTTCGTGGAGCTCGCGGTACGGGCCGGGGACCAGGCCGGGTGCGGTCTCCTTGAGGAACTGACGCTGCAGGCACCGCTGGTGGTGCCGGGTGACGGCGGCGGAGTCCAGATCCAGGTCGTGGTGGCCGCGGCCGACGCCGACGGCCGCCGCGGCGTTGAGGTGTTCTCCCGCCCCGACGAGGCGGGAGAACAGCAGGTGTGGGTGCAGCACGCCAGCGGCGTGGTGGCCCCCGCCACGACGGGCGTGACGGCCGAAGCTGACCTGCGGGAGTGGCCGCCGCGCAATGCCGAGCCGCTGGACATCGCGGATCTCTACGCGGTGCATCTGGCCGATGTGTACGGCCCGGCGTTCCACGGCCTGCGGGCCGCCTGGCGCCGTGGCGACGACCTCTTCGCCGAGGTGGCGCTGCCGGACGAGGTGGTGCACGAGGCGGGCGCGTTCGGCCTGCACCCGGCGCTGCTCGACGCCGCGTTGCACGGCGCGGCCCTGGCCGAGGCCGAGGCCGAGCCGGGTCAGATCCGGATGCCGTTCGTGTGGACGGACGTGGAGCTGCACGCCAGTGGCGCGTCGGTGCTTCGGGTGCGGCTGCGGCGTGACGAGCAGGGCGGCCTGTCGCTGACGGCCGCGGACACCGACGGGGCTCCTGTGGTGTCGGTGGGCTCGCTGGTGAAGCGCCTGGTGTCGATGGACCAACTCCCGGCGGCCGACACGAGGTTGGCCGATTCGCTGTTCGTCACGGAGTGGGCTGCCGTGGCCGGGTCCGCCGCCCCGACCGGGGAGTGGGCACTGATCGGCGCCGACCGGTACGGGGTGGTCGAAGGCCTTGATGCCGCGGGTGTGGCGGTCAGGTCCTTCGCCGACATCGCCGAGCTGGCCGCCGCCGCCGATGCGGGCGACATCGACCCGCGCACGGTTGTGGTCTGCGCCGGCGGCGAGGGCGACGACGTGGCGGAGTCCGCGCATCAGGCGACCGGCTGGGCCCTCGGCCTCGTACAGGAGTGGCTGACCGAACAGCGCCTGGCCGCCGCCCAGCTGGTGGTCGCCACCCGTGGCGCGGTGGACTCGGTCGCCGGTGAGTCGGTGGCCGACCTGGCCGCCGCCGCGGTATGGGGCCTGCTGCGCTCGGCGCAGGCGGAGAACCCCGGCCGACTTGTCCTCGCGGACCTGCCCGTGGTGGACGCCGGTGGTCATGCCGGGGTGCTGCCCACGGTCCTGAACAGCGGTGAGTCCGAGCTGGTGATCCGTGGAGGGGCCGCCTACGGCAGGCGGCTGACCCGCCCGTCCGGCGAACTGATGCCGGTCGAGTGGTCGACAGGCCCGAAGGCCGACACCACAGCCCGCTCGGTCCTCGTGACGGGCGGAACCGGCACCCTTGGCGCGCTGGTCGCCCGGCATCTGGTGGCGACGGGCCGGGCCGGAGGTGTGGTCCTCACCAGCCGTTCTGGTCCTGCCGCCGCCGAAGTGGCCGTCTTGGCCGCGGAGGTGGCGGATCTCGGCGCCTGGGTCAGGGTCGTCGCCTGCGACGTGGCCGACCGGGCCGCACTCGCCGCGCTCATCGAGACCATTCCGGCCGAGAACCCGCTGGGCTCCGTCATCCACTCCGCGGGAGTCGTCGACGACGGGGTGATCGAACTCCTGACGCCCGAGCGCCTTTCGGCGGTACTGCGACCGAAGGCCGACGCGGCCTGGCACCTGCACGAACTCACCGCGCACCTCGACCTGGAGCGCTTCGTCACGTTCTCATCGGCGGCGGCGACCTTCGGCGCGCCGGGCCAGGGCAGCTATGTTGCGGCGAACTCGTTCATGGACGCCCTCGCGGGATTCCGGCGTACGGCGGGACTCGCGGGCCTCTCCCTCCAGCTCGGCCCGTGGGCCCACGAGGCGGGCATCGGCCGCAACCTGGACGAGCGGCTCCTTTCGCGGATCGACCGGAGCTTCGTACCGCTGGACGCCGAAGAGGGACTCGTCGTCCTGGACGTGGCACTGGCCCGCGACGAGGCGGTGCTGATGCCCGCCCGCCTAGACATGGCGGGCCTGCGGGCACAGGCCGCGGGCAGCGAGGACATTCCCCCGCTGTGGCGGGCACTGGCGGGCGCGACCGTCAGGCGTACCGCCGCGTCGGGCGCCGTCGCGGTCGCGGGCTCCGCCGCAGTGGGCGCAGTGGCGGGCGAGGCGTTGCGACGGCAGCTGGCATCCGTGCCCGCCGCGGAGCGCGCCCGGCTGCTCCTCGACCTGGTGCGCGCCCATGTCGCCGCCGTACTCGGGCACGCGTCGGCCGAGGCGATCGAGGCGAGCCGCGCCTTCACCGACGTGGGCTTCGACTCGCTGACCGCCGTGGAACTGCGCAACCGACTGAACGCGGAGACCGGCCTGCGCCTGCCCGCGACCCTCGTCTTCGACTACCCCACACCCGCGGCGCTCGCCGGGCTGTTGCGCGCGGAACTGGCGGGAGACCTGCCCGCCGTCGCGGCGCACTCCACCCCGATGGCGGCGGGCATGGCGGACGAACCGATCGCCATCGTCGGCATGGCATGCCGCTTCCCGGGCGGCGCGGCAGGACCGGAGGAGCTCTGGCAGATCCTCGCCTCAGGCACGGACGCCATCGGCCCGTTCCCGCAGGACCGCGGCTGGGACATGGAAGCGCTCTACGACCCGGAATCGAAACGAGCCGGAACCTCGTACACGCAGGGCGGCGGGTTCGTCAGGAACGCGAGCTGCTTCGATGCCGGATTCTTCGGCATCAGCCCGCGCGAGGCGCTCGCCATGGACCCGCAGCAGCGGCTGCTCCTCGAGACGTCGTGGGAGGCGTTCGAGAGGGCGGGCATCGACCCGCAGTCCTTGCGCGGCAGCCAGACCGGCGCCTTCGTCGGCGGATACAGCTCCCGGTACGGATCCAACGTGCAGCTGGAGGGCACGGAGGTCGTCGAGGGACACCTGGTGACCGGGAACGCGACCAGCGTCCTCTCGGGCCGACTGTCCTACACCTTCGGCCTCGAAGGCCCCGCCGTGACGGTGGACACGGCCTGCTCCTCGTCCCTGGTGGCCCTGCACATGGCGACGCAGGCGCTGCGCTCCGGTGAGTGCTCACTCGCCCTCGCGGGCGGAGCGACGGTCACCGCCACCCCGGATGTGTTCGTCGCCTTCGCCAAGGCGGGCGGCGTGTCGGTGGACGGACGCTGCAAGTCGTTCGCGGCCGAGGCCGACGGCTCGGGCTTCGCCGAGGGCGCGGGCATGCTCGTGGTGGAGCGCCTTTCGGATGCACAGCGCAACGGGCACAAGGTCCTTGCGGTGATTCCCGGATCGGCGATCAACCAGGACGGCGCGTCCAACGGTCTGACCGCGCCCAACGGCCCGTCCCAGCAGCGGGTCATCCGTTCGGCGCTGGCCAGCGCCCGCCTGTCGCCCGCCGAGGTCGACGTGGTGGAGGCACATGGTTCGGCGACCAAGCTGGGCGACCCGATCGAGGCGCAGGCGCTACTCGCCACGTACGGCCAGGACCGGCCGGACGACCGGCCGCTGTGGCTCGGCTCGGTGAAGTCCAACATCGGACACACGCAGGCCGCCGCGGGTGTGGCGGGCATCATGAAGATGGTCCTCGCCCTCCAGCACGAGCAGCTGCCGCGCACCCTGCACATGGAGGAGCCGACGCCGCACGTGGACTGGTCGGCGGGCGAGGTACGGCTCCTCGCCGACGTGGTGCCGTGGCCCATCGGGGAGCGGGTGCGCCGCGCCGGTGTGTCGGCGTTCGGCATGAGCGGCACCAACGTCCACGTCATCCTGGAGGAGGCCCCGGCCGAGGCCACCGAATCGGCGGACGCTCTGGAGGAGCCCGCGGACGGACTCGAGCCGGTTGCCGCTCCGGTGGTGCTTGATGCGGGCGATGTGAGTGCGTGGTTGGTGTCGGGTCGTACGGCGGAGGGTTTGACGGCGCAGGCGGAGCGGTTGCGTGAGTGGGTTGTGGCGCGTCCTGGGCTTGAGCCGGTGGATGTGGCGTGGTCGTTGGCGGCGACGCGGTCGGCGTTCGAGGAGCGGGCTGTTGTTGTCGGTGCGGGCCGCGCGGAGCTGGTGAGCGGTTTGGAGAGTCTGGCTGACGGGGCGCAGACGCGGTCGGTGGTGTCGGGCGTGGCTCGCTCCAGTGGCCGGACGGTGTTTGTGTTCGCGGGGCAGGGGGCCCAGTGGGTGGGTATGGGCCGGGAGTTGGCCTCGTGCAGTCCGGTGTTCGCGGCGCGGCTTGCTGAGTGTGAGCGGGCGTTGTCGGCGTATGTGTCGTGGTCGTTGTCTGATGTTCTGTCGGGTGTGGAGGGTGCGCCGGGGTTGGGGTCGGCGGATGTGGTGCAGCCGGTGTTGTGG
>NZ_JBITEU010000026.1:0-19539 GCF_044455475.1 Streptomyces sp. NPDC051218
TTCCGCTCCCGCTCCGCGGGAGCGGACATGGGACGCTGCGCGTCCCATGTCAACTACGTTACTGCGCAACATAGTTGACGCTCCGTCCGCTGCGCTCCCGGAGCTTACGGGGGCTGCGCCCCCGTAGTGGCTTCCGCTGCGCTACAGCCACCTATGACGCTCCGCGTCACCAGGCGTGCCATGCTCCACATGGCCCACCAACGGGCCTGACGGCCCGGCAGTAGGGGGTGGTGGGCTGCCGGGGGTGTGGAGTAGCTGAGGTTGTGTCTTGCTTCAAAATGTATTACAGATGGAGTCTCGATCGGATGGGACCCTCCGATCCGCCTCGCGGATGATCGTGTTGTCGCCGGTCAGTGAAACTGCGCGGGGTTCACGGTCGTTCCAAGACGCTGGACGATCGAGCGGTGTATCGGCTGGCTCATGCACCACCGCAGGCTCGCCCGCGACTACGAAACCCATCCACACCGGTCCGAAGCCATGGTCCACCTCGCAATGATCGACCTCATGGCCCGCCGCCTCACCGGCGAAAACACCCCCGACTGGCGCGGAACCTGACCTGGGATCAAACACACCTCACAGGGCAAAACGCTCAGTCAGGCTATGGGGGTGCCGTGGCCGGCAACCGGCCGCAATCTGTACGAGAAGGGCATCCCCTACCGCTTCGCTGCTGCCTCAGCGGTGCGCAGACCGCAGGTACATCGGCAAGACGGTGCGCATGAGTTGTTCGCCGCGGGTGGTGATGGCCTCGAAGTCGCTGCGGGCCATGGCGGCGAAGTTGGTCGGGTAGGAGGCGACCGCGCTGCGCGGAACGAGGTCGGCTGGCGGCGCGGGCAGGCGGTCGTCCTTCATTCCGAGATAGGCAAGGGCGAAACCGTCGATGCGTCCGCTCGCGGCCCACTCGTGCAGGCGGGCGCGGGCGGAGTCCTGAGCCTTGCGGTGGACGGTGGCGAAGGAGCGGCTGAGGCGCCCGAGCATGAAGTGCGGTGCCTTCAGTGCGAGCTCCCCCAGGCCGGCGTCGCAGGAGATAATGAAGGGCACGTCGTAGACGTGCTGGGTGTGGTGCGGTGAGCGTCCCGGTTCGAGGACGGACAGGCCGAGGTTGTCGTAGACGCCGCCGTCGGTGAGCAGCACGGTGTGCTGCTGGTGGTGTCCGTCGCGGTGCTGGAAGGTGAAGGTGCTTTCCAGGGCTGGCAGGAGCGCGGGGTAGGCGGCGGAGGCGGCCACGGCGATGGCGACGTGGACGGGTTCGGTGATGGTGCCGTAGCGGGAGCAGCCGCTGCGGGTGCTGCCGAAGCGAACCGCGTTGGTGGTGGCCAGGTCGGTGGCGGTGAGGACGACGTCGAGGCCGGGGTGGGTGACGTCGGCCAGGGTGGTGGTGCCGAACGCCTTGTGGGCGAGGACGGCGGCCAGGGCGTCGGTGCGGTTGGCGGGGCGGGCGACGGTGACCTGGGTGGTGCGGGTGAACAGCTGGCGGGTGCCTGCGCGGGCGGCCGCGGTGAGGTTGCGGGCGGCCGCGGAGGGTTTGAATGCCTGGCGTGCGATGTCCAGTTGTAGGCCGGAGCGCAGCAAGTCGGTGGTGCGGGCGTCGAAGTCGGCGAAGTCCGGCGGGCCGTAGGCCCACAGTGCGGCGAGGAGGGAGCCGCCGGAGATGCCGGAGACGACGCGGATGTAGTCGAGGAGATCGCGGTCGTGCAGGGCGCGCAGGCAGCCGAGGTGGAAGGCGGCGGCGCGGGAGCCGCCGCCGGACAGGGCGAGGCCGATGGTGCGGGTCATGAGCGGGAGCCCTTGCGTGGGACGGGGACGGGACTGTGGGGGCGGGTGGAGTAGCCTCCGGGCCACCACTGCACGGGGCCGAGGTGAGCGGGTGGTTGCGGCGGGGGCGGCTGGGCCGTGACCGAGGCGGTGCGGGCGGCGAGGTGGGCGTAGAGGTCGGGGCTGTCCCCGGTGGCGAGCCACTGGTGCCAGACGGGGGGTGGTCCTCCGGCGATGAGGACGAGAGCGCGGGCGGGGGCGTCGTCCAGCGGGAGGGTGAGGCTGGTCATGGCGGCGCGGTCGGTGGCGCTGGGCTGGGCAGCGGTGTGCGGGTGGGTGTGCCACATGCCCAGGAAGCGGCTGATGTTGCCGGTAGCCTTCCGGCGGGCGGTGAGGTGGCCGCTGACGCCGTCCAGGCCGTGCTGGAAGTAGGCCTCGGTCAGCAGGGAGTCGGGGGGCGGGCCGGTGGCCTCGTCGATGAAGATCACACCGGTCGCGTCGTCGACGGCGCCGAGCAGGGTGCCGCCGGTTTCCACGCGCGGGCCCCGCACTCGGGCACCGCGGCGGGCTTCCGCGCGCATCTCGGCCAGTGCGGTGGGGGTGATGCGCACGTCGTAACCGGTGGCCTCGTCCGTGGTGAGGGTGTCGTTGAGCCAGGTCAGCCAGCGCGGCTCGGACGGCTGGGTGCTGGTGGGGCCGGTGGGCATGCGGACGATGAGGACGGCCATGGTGTGCCGGTCGGCGGGTTCGGACAGGGCGTGGAGGACGCCGGTCGCCAGTTGTCCGGCCAGTGCTGTGACGTCGGCGGCCGATCCGGTGAAGGTGGCGTCCGAGCAGCCGGGTTCGGGCTGGAAGAGCTCGGTCGGGGGTGTGGTGGGGAAGAAGTCGTCGATCAGGTCGTCGAAGGCGCGCGTGGCATCGGCGTGCGCGGCCAGCGCGGTGCGCCGCAGGATGTCCGTGCCACCGCCGGTGGCACCGCGGGGTGAGATGGCGGCGATGCCGCGGGTGGCGTGGTGGCCGATCATCAGTGTGGCCAGGTGGGGCCAGGGGTCGGTGTCGGTGCGGCGGGCGCGTTCGAGGTGGGCGCGGACGATGCGGTTGGCGGTGCAGTCCCAGATCAGGTCGAAGGTGTGCAGGTCGAGGGCGGACAGCCGGGTGGTGACATTGCCGACGAGGGCTTCGACACGGGTGGCGTGGGGGTCGATCCGGTTGAGGCGGTCGGCCAGGACCCTCGCCTTGGAAAAGCCGATGTCGGCGTCCGTATAGGGCTGGCGAGCCAGGATTCCGGGGTGGACGAGTCCGTGGTCGGCGACGGTGAGGTGCGCGGCTCCGGCGCGGGCGCACATGTCGGCGACGGGTGCTCCCAGGGCGCCCGCGCCCAGGACGAGGATGCGTTTGCCGCGCAGCCAGGCCGCGGGGCTGGCGTGGTCGCGTCGGATCGTGACCTCGGGCCGGGCTTCGTAGACGCGCATCCACCGGGTGCTCTGGCGGTCGAGCCAGTCGGTGCCGAACCGGACGACCTCGTCGCCCAGTTCGGCCAGGTACGCATGCCCGCTGAAGGCAGTGTCGGCGGCCAGGCGCCCGACCTGATCGGCGAAGTCGGGCAGGTGCCAGGCCACCAGGTGCGTCCGGCGCGGCCCGTCGCCGGCGATACCCCGCGAGGGGGTGCCCAGCAGCAGGTGCACCGGCGCGGCTGGGGTGTCCTCGTCGTCCCCTGTCGACGCGGTGGCGTCGGCGTCGGGGCACAGCAGGGTGCGGTTGTGGCCTGTGACGAATCCCGTCAGCCCCAGCAGCAGGCGCGGCGTGATGTGGTCGCGGGCCATGGATTCCAGCAGCTCGCGCGCGGTGAGCGGGTATTCGAACGTCAGGTGCTTCGTGGTGACGACGACGGGGGCGAGGAAGGCGCGGGCGCCGGCCGGAAGCGCGGCGCTCTCCCGCAACTGTTCCAGGCTGTCGGGCCAGGGGTCCTCGACGGGGAGCCAGCCCACGACGTCGCATCTGATGTCGTTGACCTGGTGCAGTACGGCGGCGCCCAGCCACGGCCCGTCCGGTCGTGCGACGGGCGCGTCGTGGCGGATCACGAGGAGTCCCGCGGTGTGGTCGGTCAGGGCGTTCGGGGGGTGCAGGGGTTCGCCGGGCCGGTCCAGTTGTCCCGCGGCGGCCGCCTCGAACCAGTCCAGGAGGCGGGTGATGAATCCGTACATGCCATCAGCCGGATCCCACTCGGTCGCCGTCGAGCGGTACAGGCACAGGTGGCGGCCCCAGTTGACGTGCGGGGCGCCGGCGAAGCGGGTGTGCCGGGTTTGCACGCTAGGGGCGGTGAAGGGGAAGTTCGGAGGGATCCGAAGGGTGGCCGCCTCGACGCTGCGCAGCCGCAGGCCGTCCTGGGTGGGCGGCAGGTTGGCGCAGTCGACGCTGATGCGGGCCTCGACGTACCCGTCGGCTGTGGCGGCCACGTGGGTGGCCGCCACCGATCCTCGAGATGCCTGGACGATCCGGTGCAGTTGGTCGAGGGCGAGCTGCTGGCCCTCGGTGAGCTCCAGGGTGGTGCTGTCCTTCACGCGGCACCGAACCCGATCTGTACCGCGGGCTCGGCCTTGTCGCCCCTGGCCTGCTGCACACCGGCGCGCGCGGCGTCCGTACCCCGCGGGTGCGGCAGGCCGGCACCGGCAGCGAAGGCCGCGGCCGGGTAGCGGGAGGCACCCAGTGCGGCCAGCAGCCGGCGTCCCCCGCCCGCGGCCTCCAGCATCCGGGCCTTGTTCTCCAGGTCGGCGACGTCCACCAGTTCGAGGCCCAGGCCCGGCTCCAGGGCGAAGACCACCGGACGGGGTTCCTCCTTGGAGGGGTACTCCCCCGTGCACAGCACCTCGTAGTCGGTGATCGACGCGTAGGCGTCCCGGGCCAGCAGGTGCGGCGGGTTGTTGCCCTTCTCGTCCTTCTCGCGGAAGGGCAACGAGCTGGCGATCACCCGGGCGTCCGGGCTGGCATGCGCCTGGAGCAGATCGAGAAGGTCCTGCTTGAGCTCCTCCTCGCCGTCCTCGCCCTCGGCGTACATGGCCTTCTTCGAGCAGTGGTGCGGAGAGAGCAGCACGTCCCACTCCACCCGGTCCGCGTTGCCCGCGGCTTCACTGTTCTCGAAGATCATCTTAATGATGGGGTAGGCGAGGTCGCCCAGGAACAGCAGTCGGCCGACTGTGCCGTCACTGGCCTTCAGCTGTACCTGCAGGGCCAAGGACGTGTCGTTGCGGTCGCCGGCGCAGTGGTCCTTGAACGGTGCGTGGACGAACGCCTCGAACCGGTCCTCGACGTCCTGGCCGTCGATCTTGTTGATCACGTCGCCGGGGAAGGTGAAGTACTCGTCGGGCAGTTCGGCGTAGGAGTGCAGTTCGCGGTCCTCGTCGTAGCCGATGATGCGCACCCGGTCTCCGCTGGCCGGCTCCTTGCCGTCCTTGACAGCCTTGAGGGTGGCGTCCACGCGTCGCTCGACCTCGTCCTGGAAGCGCTGTGCGTCCTCGCACATCGGCTTGTCCTCGGACAGTTCGCGCCACAGCCGGGGCGTCGCCCAGATCTCCCCGATCAGGATGGAGCTCTCCAGAAGGTCGCCGAAGCCGCAGCAGTGGTCCGAGTCGGCGTGGGTCAGGGCGAAGACCGCCAGGTAGGGCGTCGTGCCGTCGGGTCGCGGGAGGGTCTCCTCCAGGCGGTCAATAACGGCGGCGACCACCGCGTCGTCCTCGTCGGCGGCCTTCATGTCCCGCAGGTCCACCTGCATGACCAGGTTGTCGCCGACCACGATCGTGGTGGAGTCCCCCGTGCCCACCGGCCAGAACACCACCCCCTGTCCGGGAAGTTCCGTCTCCACCATGTCGTACCTCTTCACTCGATGTTGATCAACTAGCGTTAAAAGCAGACAAGTTCACTGGAAATCAGGTCTACCACGCGCCACTGACAACGCAGCCTCCATCAGGCAGCGCAGCGCCTTCCCCGGCCGCTGCCGGCGGCGTCGTCGTCGTGGCGTTAGGGCCGACCCGGTCTCTCCCAACCGCTCCACTTAATGTGCTGGGCATCCGTTCTGAAAGCGCCCGCCCGGGACTGCGAATACGAGACCGTGGCGGAGTGCCCCATGACCTTGGCCTACTGCGGACCGCTCCCTTGCCGAGGGAGACGACCTCGTCGCTGATCTACCGCATCGCCAGCCGCTACGGACTGAAGGCCAAGGCGTTGCGGTCCTGTTGGCGCTGGCGCAACCACCGGCCCAAGCACGAGGGCGGGACCTGTCGGGCAGATGCCGAGGTGCTGCTGAATGCGGCTGGACGGCAGCTCCTGGCAGGCCTGTGCGGCGTCGAGGAGGGTGTGCTGGCGCGGGCTTTGCCGTCCTGGGGGCGGGAGGATGCCAGGCTGCCTGCCGCGGATGCCGGGGAGCCGGCGGCGGCGTGGCGGATCGGTGGTGCGGTGGCCGGTCCGGTGGCGTTCGGCTGTCGTCTGTGCACGGCCCGGCGTACGGGGGCGGCTGGGCCGGCGGTGCTGTACGTCCCGCGGTGGAACCGTGTGTGTGTCCGGCACGGGCGGTGGCTCCTTGGTGCGGATGCCGACCAGCCCCATGAGTACTTGGACGTGCGGCGCCTGCCGGAGGTGGTCGCGGCGCGGTTGCGGTGGGCGGGGGTGGCGCGGCGGGCGGTGCGGGCGGGGGCCGAGCCGGAGCGGGTGTTCGCGTTGGCGCACGCGGTGGTGGCCCGCTGGTGGGAGCAGGCCCTGCGCTGGGAGCGGGAGAAGATCTGGCCGCGGCGGCTGCATCAGGTCGCGGGCGGTGATGCCGGGGGTGATCTGGAGCGGTGGCGGATCGTGGGGCGGGACGCGGTGGTCTTTCCCGAGGTGGTGGCCGTGGCCGATGTGTTGCTTGACCCTGCTATGGCTCAATTGGTGTGGGTGGACAGTGGTGCCGGGCAGCCGCGAGTGCTGTCCGTCGACGGGTTGTTCTGCCGTCGGCTCGGTGAACGGGTAGGCCGGGAGTGGCTGGGGCCGCTGGCCGCGGCGGACCATGGCGGTCCGCTGATCGCGTGGATGGGCAGCGTGATCCGGCTGCGCCGTGGGGCGGGTGGGCCCCACGGATACGACAACGACCCCTGGTGGCTGCGCCGGGAGCATCAGCCGGTGACGATGGCGGGGCAGTTGCGGGTGCTGGGCAAGGAGAAACGGGCACCGGGCTCGGGGACGATGTGGCGGACGGTGGTGCCGCCCGAGCAGCGGATGCGGATCGGCAGTCTCATCGGCAGTGCCGAGGAGCAGTTGCTGCAGCTGCGCGGCGTGCAGAGCGGGCCGACCGCCGAGGTCGCCCGGCAGCTGCTTCAAGGCCTCGGTCACAGTGCCGGTCTGGTCGAGGCGGCCTGGAAGCGGACCGCGGTGGCGGCAGTGAACGGCGGGGTACCGCTGGAAGAGGTGGCCCGGTGGGCGGATATGTCCCCCGGGACACTGAGGAGCATGCTGACGGCAGGCGGGCAGGAAGACGGCGGTTGAGAGCAAGGCAGGACCGGGCGCATCGGCTGTTAGCTGATAGAGCACTCGTTTGTGGCAGAAACCCTGAAAACGGCGGCACCTGTCAGCAGGAGCGGCTTGGCTGACGCGGGTGATCAGCACAGGAGGGGTCCGGCCCGGGGGCCGGGCAGGACGAGAGGCCGTGGATCCTCGCAGCGGGTTCGAGGCGGTGTTCCTCGATCCGGTGGGGCAGTCGGTTCAGCAGCGGTGGGCGGATGCCTCGGTGGCCGTGGCGTTCGAGGAGTTGCCGCCGGTGTCGGCGTTCCCGGCGATCCCGGGGCGCCGCTGGGGGCCGGGTCTGTGGTGGTCGGCGACCACCGGGCGGCACGTGGCCGCAGGGTCGAACGCGATGCGCGCCCAGCTGATGGTCCTGGACCGCGACCCCGATGTGACCGGGCTCGCGGGGCGTCCGGTACGGCTGTTGTGGCGCGAGGAGCGGGGCCGGGTGCGTTCCTGGGTGCCGCAGTTGTTCGCCCGGTACCGCGACGGCACGGGTCTGCTGGCCGACTGCCCCAGCCACCCGGAGGCCGGCGGCGACCGCGCGGTGAAGGCCGCCGAAGCGGTGGGCGCGGCGTGTGAGGAGATCGGCTGGGCCTACCGGCGCCTTGCGCCGCTCGACGACGTCCTGGCCGCCAATCTGAAATGGCTGGCTGGCTACCGCCACCCCCGCAACGCCGGCCGCCCCGGCCTGACGCCTGCGGTTGTGGAGGCGTTCGCTCGGCCGCGGCCGCTGATCAAGGGCGCTGAAGAGGCCGGTGACCCGATCGAGATTCTCCCCGCCGTCTTCCACGCACTATGGAACGGAAAGCTGAAGACAGACCTGGAGAAGCCACTGCACGAGCGCACCCTGGTCGGTCCTGCGGACTGGAGTGGCCCGGGTCGCACGGCGGGAGGGGCCCGGTGACCGCGCGGCGCAACGCCCGGCCGGCGGTGAAAGTCGGGGCGCAGGTCCGTTTCCGCGGTGTGAAGTGGCAGGTGGTCGCCCTGTCCGGGCAGGTGATCCATCTCGTCGGCCCGGACGGCGGTGGCGAGGCGGTGCTCGCCGGGTACCTGTTCGCCGATCCCGGCTTCAGCGTCATCGGGGCCGATGTACCGCAGACGGCCCCGCGGTGGGGACTGTTCGAGACCGCCCCCGCCGCGGCGCGGGAGAAGGCCCTGGCCTGGCAGCGGCATGTGCGGGAAGTCGAATGCGGCCTTGGCGACGGGCCCGGCAGTGCTGGAGCGGTGCGGGAGCAGTACGACCCCGCACGGCACACGCTGGCCGAGCGGGAACAGGCCAAGGCCGAGGAGCTGACCGCCCTCGGCTTCGGCCGGGTGTCGCGCACCACAGTTCAGCGCATGCGCCTGGCCTACCGCAAACAAGGCCTGTGGGGGCTCCTCGACCACCGCACCACCCGTACCCCCAGCCCCACCGGGCGCTCCGACGAACGAGTCGTCGCCGCCGTCCGTGAAGCGCTGCGCCGCCGGCGCGGGCGCTCCAAAGGCACCATCAACGGCCTGTTCCCGCTCATCAACCAGATCCTTCAGGAACAGCACGGCCCCGGTACGGTGCCTGTCCCGTCCCAGGCCACGCTGTACCGGCTCGTCACCACACTCGCCCGCCCCGGCGAACTACCCAGTGGCCCGGTCCGCCAGGTGCCCGCGAGCTTCGAGGGGCGGGCCTTCACCCCCGCCACGGCGCTGCGGCCGGGCGAGCAGGTCCAGATCGACACCACCCGCCTGGACGTCCTGGCCCTCTTCGACGACGGCACCCTCGCCCGCCCCGAACTCACCATCGCCATCGACGTCGCCACCCGCGCCATCCTCGCCGCCGTGCTGTGCCCCAGCACGACCAAAGCCGTCGACGCGGCCCTGCTGCTCGCGGAGATGGCCGTCCCGCACCCCGCCCGACCCACCTGGCCGGACATCCTGCGCATGGACCACGCCCACGCACTCCCCCACCAGCGGCTGGCCACCCTGGACGAGCGCCTGGCCGGTGCGGCGGCCCGGCCGGTCGTCCTGCCCGAGACGCTCGTCGTCGACCGCGGCAAGATCTTCGTCTCCCGGGCTTTCACCGCCGCCTGCGAGAGCCTCGGCATCAGCGTCCAGCCCGCCCCACCGCACGCCCCCACCGCGAAGGGCATCGTCGAGCGCACCTTCGGCACCATCAACCACCTGTTCTGCCAGCACCTGCCCGGCTACACCGGCTCCGACGTCACCCGCCGCGGCCCCGACACAGAGAAAGACGCCTGCTACAGCATCGCCCAGCTCCAGGACCTCCTCGACGAATGGCTGGTGCACTACCACCACCGGCCCCACGCAGGCCTGCGCCACCCGATGATGCCCAAGAAGGCCCTCACGCCGAACCAGATGTGGGCCGTCCTCGTCGCCGTCACCGGATACGTACCCGTCCCGTTGACCGGCCGCGACTACCTCGAACTGCTGCCCGTGCGCTGGCAAGCCGTCACCCCCTCCGGCATCCGTATCCACCACCGCACCTACGACGCCGACCTCCTCGCCCCGCACCGCGGCCAGGCATCCTCCGTCGCGGGCCGGGGCGGGAAATGGGAGATCCACTACAACCCCCACGATGTGCGCCAGGTCTGGGTCCGCCTCCCCGACGGCGAGCTGACCGAGATTCCGTGGATCCACCGCGACCACGTCCACCGGCCCTTCGACGAACGCACCTGGCAGCACATCCAAACCCTCGCCCTGCACGGCAACCACAGCGACGCCGAGCAGTACGAAGCTGACCTCGCCGACGCCCTCGACCAGCTCATGCGCCGCGTCCACAGCGGCCTCGCCACCAGAACCGAACAGGCACTCCTGGCCCGCACCGCTCACGTCCCTCTCCCCGCAGCCCGCGACGGGGCCCCCGGCACCGAAGCACCCGGCGACAGTCCAGCACAGCTGGACGAAGACGACAGCATCGATGACCTCGACGACCTGCCCGACGACGACTTCAGCCCCGCCCCGGCCGCCGGATTCGGGCTCTACGACGCCTACGAGGAAGCCGACAAATGGTGAACCCGAGCCAGAGAAGCGCGGGCAGCACACAAGGCGGCAGCAGCGGAGCCGAGCCGTCCTGGCCGCTGACCACCTGGCAGGGCTGGCACCGTTTCGCGACCACCGACCCCGTCGTCCCTCCCCGGCCCGGCGACCCGCCCCGCAGCACGGAAGAACGCCTGGCCTACCACTCCGCGTTCGTCACCATCCGCACCCCCGCCATCCACGCCCTGGCCACCCAGGTCCGCACCCTGATGATCCTCGGCCGCCACCAGCAGACCACCGCACGGCCCTCCCTGATCGTCACCGGGCCCGCAGCAGCCGGGAAAACCACCGCCCTCCTGAACGTCGGGCGTACCTGCCACCTCGCCTACACCCGCAAGAACCCGCCGCCGCCCGGATCAGCGCACGCCGCGGTACCCGTCGCGTATGTCCTGGTCCCGCCCGGCGCCACCGCGAAAACCCTCATCACCGAATTCGCCCGCTACCTCGGCATCCCCACAACCGCGCGCATGACCCAGACCCAGATCACCGAAGCCGTCTGCCACACCTACACCCAGGCCGGTGTCCAGCTGGTGATGATCGACGAGATCCACCGCCTCAACCCCCGCACCACCACCGGCGCCCAAACCGCCGACCTCATCAAAGACCTCACCGAACGCCTCCCCGCAACGTTCGTCTACGCCGGCATCAACGTCACCGACACCCCACTGTTCACCGGCACCCGCGGCGCCCAACTCGCCGGACGCGCCACCCTCGTCGACTGCGGCCCCCTACCCGCCCGCCACGGCACCCGCCACCCCTTCCGCGACGTGATCACCGACATCGAAACCCATCTCGACCTCCAGCAGCACAAACCCGGCACCCTCCCCCGCCACGCCCCCTACCTCCACCAGCGCACCGCAGGCCGCATCGGATCCCTCACCCGACTCATCCGCCAAGCCGCCATCACCGCCATCAGCGACGGCACCGAACGCATCACCAAAACCACCCTCGACACGGTACGACTCGACCACCTCGCCGAAACCCACCACCGCCCCCACACCCGCAGCCGATAACCCCGCCCGCCAGGCAGCCGAAACAGCCCTGAACAGCACAAACACCAATCAGGCCATTACACGCCAGAACTACCTACAACACACCCAGCCACCCTCAACACAGAACACATAGCCCCAGCCCACACACCCCGCCCCAACCGCCTAAGCCACCAAACCCACCTCTCAACAAACCCACAACACCCCAGCCCAGCCACCTCACTGGGGTGCGGGGAGCGGGCACCTTCCCCACACGAGCCCGAGCGGCCCGCAATCCTCAAGACCATGGCCGAGACCCCCGACGGAGCCGTTCTCTCTGCTCGCACCCTGCCACGCGTCACCCCCCGTGCCGACTCCGACGGCCCGGACCACACACAGGCAGCACCCACCCCCGACTGGATCGGTGAAGCCCGCTCACTGATCAGCCACGAGACCGCACGGCACCTCGCCCCCGCCGCGAGCCGCCCCGTCCACGAACTCACCGAGTTGGAGATGACCCTCATCTGGGCATGGCGCCACGCCGGACCCGAAGACGCCCGAACCTGGATCAACCAACGTCTCGACGAGGAGTGGACCCCGCTCGACCTCCTCTCCGCGCTCCTCCCGTCCGACCGGGCACCCTTTCCCCTCATCGACAACGACACCCTGCAAAGCCTCAATGCCCTCATTGGCCTCGAAGGGCTGTACAACCGCTTTGGCCCGCTCCTCGACGCCCCAGACCCCGACAGCTCCCAGGACGAACACCGACAACGCATCCTCCAAGCACTCCGCGAACACCGAGCCCGAAACACCGGGCAGACAACTTGAGCGGGAGCTGAACAACCAGCCTCAACGGCTGCAGGCGATGCCCTCGAAGGCGGGACCAGAGACGGTTCTTCGCTCGCGTGGGGCGCCTGGTGGGAGCTGGGCGTAGTGCCATGCTGCCGCTATGGAGCAGCACGTGGGGTACCGGCGGCCAGGTGATCATGCAGGTGGCGGTCCTGCCAGCCAGGACATGCTGTCGCGTCAGCGCTCAGCAGTCACAGGGTCGTTAGTCTCAGGCCCTGACCCGATTCGCTGGAGCGGGAGAGCACATGCGTGAAGTCCTTGACGCTGAGCCATTGATGGGCGCCCTCCAGGCGTATCGCCATCTGCGCCCGACGCGTGCAGCGCGGCTGGTACCGGATGACGACTACGCAAGCCTGGTGGCGCTGGTCGAGCTTCTGTGCCAGACCTGGGGAGGGACGAGTTCCCTGCTGATCCCAGTCCGGGCCGCCAACGGCACTATGCACGAGCCGTATCCGGATCTTTTGCGGCGAAGCGAGGTGGACCGTCTCGTCGTTCCACCTGAACAGTCGGTGACAGGGGATATGTGGTCGGCCTTTCAGTCCATGGGAGAGCAAGCAGGCTTGCGGGTCGGTACAGGGTTGGGTGGGCACCCGGTTCTCCTGGTTGCTGCTGCTCGAAGCCCGGAGCAGCTCCGCGCGGTCACGTCCGTAACTGTGCCCGATCACAGCCCATGGGCCCTGGGCTATCTGATGACGTGCGGCCGGCTGCCGGTCAACCCGAACGGTGATCTCCTCGCGAGAGGAGGAGCCCAAGACGGCTTGCGGTACAGCGACGTGCTTGAAGTCCGGCATGAGGCGGTGACGGCACCGGGGCTTGCCGACCTGAAGGAACGGTTGAGTGGCGGGTGTCCCGTCGGCCTGAGTCGGATCGCCTTGTCGACGCGCAGATCGGCAGCGAGCGTGAGCGCCCTTGACGGTTGGCTCAACGAGCCAGGGGTGTGGTCGCGGCAGAACGCGGGCGACGTGGTTGTGCTGTACGAGCGGGAAAGCGTCGCTGACGCCTGCCTGTTGTGGAATCTGCGGGCACTGCATGGCTGGCCTGTCGGCCTGCCGCTGGGCCTTCCCTACCAGCGCAAAGCTGACGGCACACCAGACTTCCAACCAACCATCGAACTTCTCTGCGAGGTCAAGCAGCACTTCCGGATGCGAGGCCTCAGTGCCCATCCAGCCCTGGTATCCGCGAGCCTTTCCGCGTCGGAGCTGTCCGCGATCGCCGACGGCGCCACTGTGAATGGCGAGCAGCCGGAGACGCCCCCGTTGGACGACGTGTTGGCGCCTGCCCGCCCAGCGGCCCGCAGCACAGTCACATCCCTGACCTTTGAACAAGGGCACGCTCTGGTCCCGACCCGCACGGACGAGGACCGGGAGTGGCTAGGTGTCACTGGCGGACGGACGGTGCCTTTGAAGCTGACGGTCCAGGTCGACAGACGACCGGTTCCCGCGTCGACGGTGCTACGCGGCGCAAAGGCATCGTGGCAGTACGGAGGTGGTGGGTTCATCACCCTGGCCGGCGAGGACACCTTCCAGGAAGTGGTGTGGCCGCAGACGTGGACCATGCTTGAAGCAGTGGCCCACGACCACGGATTGAGAGTGGAAGCGTCGGCCAACGGCCGCCACGCCATGGCATTGACCAGGTTGCTTGGCGATCCCGCCGAGCTGCGCTGGCTAGGTCACCGTGGGCTGTTGGAGCTGCTCTACAAGACTGCAGCTAGCACCTCGATGAGCTGGTGGAAAAAACGCACGGACAAGCAAGCCAGGACCGTCGCTGATGCGCAGCGAAATCCCGAGCAAGCATTTGAGGAACTGAAAGCGCTCATCACCGACGTGAACGTCTCGCACGATCAGGAGACCTCCGGAACCCTCGACGTGAATCAAGTCCAGCAAGCGCTGCGCGGAGAACGCAGCACAGCAGAGACATGGCTGCGCTGGGCCGACGGACGGAAGCTGGTGCAGCGTCTCGTCCAGCTCAAATGCGAGCACTGCCGGAACAAACTGCTGCTGGAGCTGGGGCAAGCCGTACCGCCACTGCCCTGCCCGCGCTGTGGACTGATCATGACGGCTCCGTTCAACCTTCTCAGCCTGCCCTTCCGGTACCGCCTGGCTGAACCGCTGCGTCGCTCCATCGACGACGACTCGATCTACCACGCGCTGATCATGAGATGGCTCATCTCCGTGTTCCAAACCCGACCAGGCCACCTCGTCGGCGCCTATCCAGGCGTCAACTTCTACCGCGGTGACCAGGAGATCGGAGAAGCCGACATCGTGCTGCTGTTCGCCGACGGCGCCGTGGTACCCGCCGAAGTCAAGCGCAGCGGCCGACAGTTGAACGTCGCCGAAGTAACCAAACTGCGAAAGATCGCTGAGGCACTCCACTCCCCCGCCATCGTTCTCGGTGCCGGCGACCTTCACACCGACTGCCCCACCGCCATCACGCACGACACGGGTGACGGTTCCTGCCGAGTGGTCACGGCCGACTACTGGCTGAACCCACAACCACGGCCGACCTTCGGGTGGCGGGACCTACCCCACTGGGACGCACAGCCGCACGAGGTACCAGACGTGTGCGAGCAGGAGAAGACCTACGCCAAGTTGCTCCGCTCCGCCGAGCAACGTGCCTTTGGCGCCGACGACCCCGTCCGCAACCTCTGGTAGAGCCGAACCATCACGCACCACGGCCACGGCCACGGCCACCGTCACCAGAGCCCGAAGAGGACAGCACTGAGTCGCCCGCCCTGCCGCCCTTCCCCCTATGAGACGGCGCAGCCACCTCGGCCTCGCTTGCGACATACCAACAATCGCTGGAGATGATCAGCGCTCAATACAGATGACAAGAACTGATCACGCACGCCTGCCAACCTGACAACCCACAGGCCAACGGCACGACATGACAGCACAACACCGCCACCGCCTTACACTCACCCGCCGAACTCCTCCCCCGCAAGCCAGCTATCCAACTGATCACCCCAGGTCACAGCACCACGCACTAATCACAAAAAACACTCCCGGACATGGACTCGCTGCGGAAACTGGGCGTCGGCTGGATCTGACGGTCGTGGAGTCACTCGCCATCTTCGTCAAGTGCGTCAAAGCTGTCGCTCAATGCCTCGTAGAAGGCGTCGTTGTCGTACTTGACGTTGATGTACTCCGGTTCGAAGAGGTCATCGTCTGGGTCGATGGTCTCGGATGACCGCATCACCTTGACCAAGAACTGCTGTGCATCGGCCAGCAGGTCTGGGTCGTCCAGCCAGACGCCGAATTCCAGACCGAGCCGCGAGCTCTTGGTTCCGTTGGTGCTGCCCAGCCAAAGCCGCTTGGGGGTGAAGCCAGTGACATCAGCGACGCCCGAAGGAGAGCCGTCTTCGTCGTGCCACCACAGGTGTCCAAGGAGGAACATCTTGGCGTGGATGAGCGGTACGGGCAGCTTGCCCGCCTTGCGGAACCCGAACGATCGGATGGTCGGGACTCGCAGTCCATCAGCCGGAGGCGTGTAGGGGCCTATGGCCGGAGGAGGGCCGTCGTAGCGAGAGGCAAGACCGGTCATCTCGGCAAAGACGTCGGCGGGAAAGCCGCTCCCCTGGTCCGCATATTGCTTGAGCCGCTCGAACCTGTCCCGGCCCCGCTTCTTCAGCTCCTGTTTCGTGACGACCACGCATGCGGAAGGAAAGCGGTCAATCCTGCTGAGGAGGTCTTGATCGTCTAGCCAGGGCACGCATCCAAGAACAGCAGCGCCCAGGGATCGGTACTGACGCCAGCGGCCCTCTGGATCGGTCAGGAACTCGTCCATCCCCGCGGTTAACCCACTGAGCACGTCCGTACCGAAGTAGGCGTTGCTGCTCCGCTGGCCGATCCCAGCCTGGTAGTGGAACGCCTCTGGAAACTTGTGCTCTTCGTCTTCCATCGTCCCGCCCCTTGCCCGTGTCTGAACCAGCACATTAATCGCGATGAACTGGCTGGAGGCGGGGCGGGCCACCATCAGATGGTGCTCAACGGCAAGAGCTGCGCGGGAGTGTGATGCGGGCCTCCGCCAGGACCATGCCGGTCGCCGGGTGCGGAACTCGACGCACTCGGCATGCCCTGGTAAGCAACTGCCGTCGATTGGACACACCCAGGGACGGTGGACGGGAGCCTTAGCGATCTTCGACGATAAAGCACGCCCGCTGGTAGAGCTCGTCGAACGTGATGATCTCAACGTCCTGGATCGATGTCCGGTACAGCTCAAAGGAGTTGATCTTCTCCGGGTTCACGGCGCCGTTATGGGTGAACTCACGGAGGCTCCCGATCACCACGACCTGCCGGGGGCGGGTGGTGGACAGTTCGACGCCGGTCGGGGTGCCATCGTCGTCGTACATGCGGGTGAGGAACTCGCGGGAGATGAGCTGCTGGGCCTTGCTGGCGGACTTCTGTACCTGCGCCACGCCGCCGCCCAGTTCTTTCGATGCTTGATACACGCCCGCGCGGTATGGGGTCTTGGCGAGCAGCTCCGTGTCGTGTGACTTGATTTCGCAGAAGAGCATGCTGCTGATCAGGCCCTTGGACCGCATGATGGCATCGATGCGTTTCCCGGCTCCGCCGAAGATGTTGGCGCCGGTGGTGATGCGTTCCAGTTTTCCGTCGTCGATGGATTCGCAGGCGATGAGGTTGAGTCCGTATCCGAAGATCCACTGGTTTGCCTCGAAGAAGGCCTGCCAGACCGCCTCCGCCCCGCGCGTCGTTGCCAGGCTCTCTTCCTGCTCGAAGTAGTCCGGGTCGGTCAGTAACCTCTCGAAACGGTGGAGTTGTTCTCTGCGGTTGCTGATCAAGCGGATGTCGTCCTCGGTGAGCCCGCCGCCGATCGCGGTTCTGACCGCCCCGAGAATCATCGTCCGGTCCTGGCCGGTCAGCAGCTGGGTCAGCTGGTCCTGGTCCCCGGCCACGAGCTGGAGGGAGCCGCCGGGCGTGCTCAGGCCGGCGCAGCCCTGGAGGAAGTTGATGACCTTCCAGAAGTTCTCGTGGACGTCCCCGGTGTCGACGAGAGCCTTGACGGCCCGGGTGGCCCCGTTGTCGGGCACCGACTGCGTGCCGGATACCTCACCGGCCTTCTTCTTGTCCTTCTTCCACAGCTTGACCCTCGGCGTGAAGGTGTTGCCCTTCTTGATGATGGTGACGCTGCATAGCGTGGCCACCTGGGGCCGGTCGTCGAGGACGAAGTCGGTGATCATCCGACGTGCGCGGGTGTCGTAGAGGTAGTGGAACCCGCTGGTCTCTTGCGAGCCGCGGATCTCCAGGTCGGCGAAGTCCCCACGGGTGACGTCGAACTCGGTGGTGGAGAAGGGGAGGCGGAGTCCGCGAACGATGGGCGTGGAGGGTGCGGTGGCGTGGGAGCGCCAGTCCGGCGGGATGTTGGGCAGCGGACGGATATCGCCTTCGACCACGAGGCCCTGGACGTCGGTGCGTCCGAGCTGGCCAAGCAGGGTCTCCAGCGTCTGCCAGATGATCTCTTTCGTCTCCGGGGCGCAGGTGGGCTCGATGTCGCGTTCCACGGTCAAGACCGCCTCGTAGGTGTCTGCCGTCCAACCGTCACCAGGCATGGGGTTGAAGAAGCCGCCGTCGCGGCGCAGGGTCAGGACAGCTGTGCGCAGCAGGTCGCATGCCATCTCCTCGCCGGCGCAGTCCAGGAGGCTGTAGGTCTGGCCGAGGACCAGGTCGAGCTTGCCCGTGTCGTCGTCGTTCAGCGGCAGCGGGATCAACGGGCCCGTGGGCGGAAGTCGAACCGGCGTGTACATAGGGCGGCCGGAGAGAAAGTCGTAGGGACGCAGGCCCCATCCGTCCGGTGCCAGCAGCCGGTTCAGCTCCTCGACCTGCTTCCTCGCCTCCTCCACGTCGGCCGCGACCTCGGGATGGACGGTTCGTGCCAGGAAAGCGAGCAGCACCTCGTCCGGCCCGTCGGAGAGCTCCAACCGAGAGTCCTCGAAGATCCAGTCGTCAGGCAGGTCGTAGTTGTTGAACCGGTGCTGCTGGATGTCGGCGCGAACAGTTGGCAGTCCGCTGATCCCGGACGTAGGTCGGTCCAGGTCGTAGAGGTCCTCCAGGAATGTGACCTCATCCAGTTTCCCCCACCAGGGGCTCGATATCTCGCGCAGGTAGTTGAAGATGTCGTGCCGCGTCACCGTTGTGATCGATGGCTGCGCGTGTGCCAGGGCGGGAGGGTCGTTGGACGTCATGTGTCCAGGATGGAGGGCAGGGCGGTCAAGCGCCGTTCGATCGGGACTTTAGGCAGTACCAGTTGGACGCGCGGCTGGAGCTGGGCTTGGAGTGGGCGCGGCACGGCATGGGGTGTTCTGTCGATTTGTCGGCGAGCCATCCTTCACGTGCCCTCTGCCTTGATGTAGACGCGGAAGGCCGTTTACTGGCCAGTCTGACGCTGGGATGCGGCGTGCAGAGCGAGAGCGTTGAGGGCGTCACCGGTCAGAGTGAGGATCTCTACGAACTGCTCCTCGGGTTCTCGTATTCCTCGACGCCGTCGATGACGAAGTGGGCGGTGAGACCGTCCTCGCGGGTGACCTGGATCTTGGCGCACTTCTTCAAGGCGCCTAGGCCGTAGAAGGCGGCGGGCCCCTTGGGGGTGTCGACGTGTCCGGCGATCACGGCGGTGCCGGTATTACGCCTGATCACCTGCGGCGGCTCGTTCAGCAAAGGCGACGGCTACTCCGGCAACGTCGTGGTCTACGCGCACCTGACAGGCGCCAGCTAGTCACCCGCCGCCCCTCCCCGCCCCCAGTACACGAGCTCGCTGCCGACACATCCTGCGCCGAGGATCGCAACAGGCCCCTACGGTGATCCGGTGATGACCAGAGACCCATCGCCGGTCCGCCGCGTCCCCCGCACCGTCAGATGCGGCGAAGAGTAGAGGAGCCGTGCACCGGCACCGCGCGCGCCGGGCGATCGTCGACGTGTCGTTGCATCAGTCCAGACGGGCAGCCGAGGTGTCGATCGCGACAGTGACGGTGCGGTTGTCGATGTCCCGGTCTGGGCAGGCCACCCGTCCGATTTCCCGACCGGTGAGTCAGGCGTCCGACATGGGGCGCGCTTCAGCACCAGCGCGGTGTTCTTCGTTGAGGCGTTGGGCTTCTTGGAGTTGGTCTTCGAGGATGACGATGCGGCAGGCGGCTTCGATGGGGGTGCCCTGGTCGACGAGTTCGCGGGCGCGGGCGGCGATGCGTAGTTGGTAGCGGGAGTAGCGGCGGTGGCCGCCCTCCGAGCGCATCGGGGTGATGAGGCGTGCTTCGCCGATGGCGCGCAGGAAGCCTTGGGTGGTGCCGAGTATTTCAGCGGCCCGTTCCATGGTGTAGGCGGGGTAGTCGTCGTCATCGAGACGGCCGATCGAGTCGTCTGCTGTCATTTCACCTCTCTATGAACCGCTCTGGGAACGCGTG
>NZ_JBITEU010000027.1:0-18198 GCF_044455475.1 Streptomyces sp. NPDC051218
CCGTCCACCGAAAGACCCTGCTGCCGCGAGAAGTCGATGAATGTCCCCGGCGTCGCCATCACCGTCACACCACCGGCCAGCGCGAGCGAGCACTCGCCCGAACGCACCGCCTGGGCTGCGAGATGCAGCGCCACAAGCGACGACGAACACGCCGTGTCCACCGTCACCGCCGGACCCTCAAGACCCATCACATACGACACCCGGCCGGACAGCACACTCGTCGCATTGCCCGTCATCAGGTGGCCCTCAGCGCCGGATCCACCCTCACCCGCCATCGTCACGCCAAACCCGTAGCCCGACGCGAAGCCACCGGCGAAGACGCCGGTCGCGCTGCCCTGCAAGGCCTTCGGGTCGATACCGGCGCGCTCAAGGGCTTCCCACGACGTCTCCAGGAGCAGCCGCTGCTGCGGATCCATCGCGAGCGCCTCACGCGGGCTGATCCCGAAGAACCCCGCGTCGAACTGTGCCGCGTCCCGGAGGAAGGCACCCGACTGCGTATACGAGGTTCCCTCGCTCTCGCGGTCCGGGTCGTAGAAGCCTTCCAGGTCCCAGCCGCGGTCGGTCGGGAAGCCGCCCACCGCGTCACCACCGGAAGACAGCAGCTCCCAGAACTCCTCCGGACTGCCCGCACCACCCGGGAAACGGCACGCCATACCGACGATCGCCAACGGCTCATCCGAAGCCGCGACCGCCGCCACGGCCACCGGAGCACCGGCGTCCGCCTGCTCATCCCCGGTCAGCTCACCCCGCAGGAACCCGGCAAGAACGACCGGAGTCGGGTAGTCGAAGACCAACGTGGCGGGCAGCCGCAATCCGGTCGCCGCGTTCAGCTGATTGCGCAGCTCGACCGCCGTCAGCGAATCGAAGCCCAGGTCCTTGAACGCCCGCCGGTCCTCGACCGCTTCAGCCGATGCATGGCCAAGGGCGGCTGCGGCTTCGGCCCGCACCACATCGGTGAGTACCCGCTCCTGCTCCGCCCTGCCGAGACCGGCGAGCCGCCGGGCCAGTTCGCGCTCTCCACGCACCATGTCATCCGTGCCCGCACCCGTACCCGCGGCCACCAGTTGGCGGACCTCGGGGAGGTCCCGCAGCAGCGGCATCCGGCGCACATCCGCCGCGCCCTGCGTGGACGCCAGCTGCTCCCAGTCGACGTCCATCACGGTCACGACGGCATCCGGGCCGTCCAGGGCCTCGCCCAGGGCACGCGCGGCGAGCTGCGCGTCCATCGGCGGCATCGGGCCACGCTTGACCCGCTCCCGCACCACGGTGCTGGACTCGGCGAAACCGCCGCCCGCCCATACGCCCCAGGCCACGGTCAGACCGGCGAGACCGCGGCTCTGCCGGTTCTCCGCCAGCGCGTCCAAGTACGCGTTGGCGGCGGCGTAGTTGCCCTGCCCCGGACCGCCCAACGTCGACGCGGCCGACGAGAACAGTACGAACGCGTCCAGGTCGAGGTCGGCAGTCAGCTCGTCCAGATACACCGCACTCGCGGCCTTCGCCGCAAGGACCGTCTCCAGACGCGGCACCGAAAGCCGGTCCACCACACCGTCGTCCAACACCGCCGCCGTATGCATCACCGACGACAACGAAGGACCACTCGAACCAGTCCACGCGATCAGCCCGGCAAGCTCCGACCGGTCACTCACATCACAAGCCACCACATCGACGGCAGTCCCGGCAGCGGCCAGCTCGGCCGCCAGCTCGGCCGCACCCTGCGCGCCGGGCCCGGAGCGACTGGTCAGCACCAGGCGCGGCGCGCCCCTGCCGGTCAGCCACCGCGACACATGCCCGGCGATGGCCCCTGTCCCACCGGTGATCAGTACGCTGCCGCCCGGCGTCCAACGGACTTCACCGCGAGGCTGCGCAGCTCGGGCCAGGCGTCGGCCCAGTACTCCTGCCGACCGGATCGCGACCTGGTCCTCGTCGCACCCGGCAAGCACCGCCACCAGGCGCGCACCGGCCCGCTCGTCGACCGTCACGGGCAGGTCGATCAAGCCGCCCCAGCGGTCCGGGTGTTCCAGACCGACGACCCGGCCAAGACCCCACACCTGACCCTGCACCGGGCTGGCCAGCGCCTCACCCGGCCCTGCCGCCACCGCACCACGCGTCGCAAGCCACAACGGCGCGACCACAGCGATGTCACCGAGGGCCTGCACCAGGCCCAAGGTCGCGGCCAGACCGCCGGTCACCACCGGATGCTCCGCCACCGGCGTCTCGTCCAGCGCGAGGAGCGAAAGCGCGCCCGTCACCGCGGCGGTTTCCGTACCCTCAAGCGCCGATCCCAGCACGGCCGCCACTTCGGCACGGTCCACGAGCCCGCCCGGAACCTCGGCCACGACGACCTCGGCCCCACGAGCCGCCAGAGCTTCCACGCATCCCCGCGTGAGGCTGTCCTCGGCCAGCCCAGCGGGGGCCACGACCAGCCAAGTCCCGGACAGCACACGGGAGTCGGGCTCCGACACCGGAGCCCAGGCAGCCCGGTAGCGCCAGTTCGCGGTCATGGAACGGTCCTGCTCGCGGCGCCGCCAGGACGCCAGCGCGGGCAGCAGCTCGTTGAACGGACGGCCACCATCCACCGACAGCGTGTCCGCGAGCTGCGCCAGGTCACCGCCCTCGACAGCCGCCCAGAACTCCGCCTCCGCCGCCGTGCTCGCACCATCACCGCCGACGATGGACGCCGCCGTGGGCAACGCCAGCACACCCTCGGGCCAGAACCGCTGATGCCGGAACGCATACGTCGGCAACTCCACCCGCTCACCCGCCGGGAGCACCTTCGGCCAGTCCACGGCCGCACCCTGCACGAACGCCCGCGCCAGACCGGTCACCAGACCCGACACGGCCTGCTCCTTGCGGCGCTGGAGCGGTACGAAGACGCTCTCGTCGCCGCCGACACCGGCCACCGCATCCGGGCCGAGCGCGGACAGCGAACCATCCGGGCCCACCTCGATGAACACCGACACACCCTGCGCCGCAAGCGCAGCCACCGCATCCGCGAACCGCACCGCCTGCCGCGTCTGCGCAGGCCAGTACCCGCCCTCACACTCCGACAGCACCTCACCGCTCAGCGCACCGGCCCACATGGCGTGCGGGCGGTGGTACTCCAACTCTCCAGCTATGGCAGCGAGTTCATCCAATACGGGATCCATCGCCGGGGAGTGGAAGGCGTGCGATACGCGCAGCCGCCGCACTCGACGGCCCCGCTCCCGCCACGACTCCACCACCGCATCCACAGCACCGACCTCACCCGAAACCACCACCGAGTCAGGACCGTTGACCGCCGCGACCACCACACCCGGTATGTCCGCCAGAGTGGCGAGCACGTCGGCCTCCGACGCGCCAATGGCCGCCATCGCCCCACCACTGGGGAGTTCCTGCATCAGCCGCGCACGCGCCGCCACCAAACGGCACGCATCCGCCAACGACAGCACCCCAGCCACGTACGCAGCCGCGACCTCACCCACCGAATGACCCACCACAGCATCGGCGACCACACCAGCCGCCTCCAACACCGCAGCCAACGCCACCTCGAAAGCGAACAACCCCGCCTGCGCATACAACGTCTGGTCAACCAGGCCCGCGTCCACCCCATCCACACCCAGCACTACATCCCGTACAGATGCACCAACAGACGCACCCAACTCCAGCTCAAGCAGCCCACACACACGGTCGAAGGTCTCAGCAAACACCGGACTGCCCTCATACAAACCCCGCCCCATCCCCACCCACTGCGAACCCTGACCCGCAAACACCAGACCAACCCGCGCATCCGAACGGGCCACGCCCGACACCACCGAGCCCGCCGACACCTGAGCGGCCAGACTCTCCAGGCCGCTGACGAGTTCTCCACGCTCGCTGCCCACCACGACCGCACGGTGCTCGAACGCCGACCGTGAAGCCGCAAGCGACCAGCCCACGTCCACCGGCTCCAACTCCGGCCGGGAGACGAGCCATTCACGCAGCCGACCCGCCTGAGCCACAAGCCCGTCCGCGGACCGACCCGACACCAGCCACGCGCCGATCTCACCGGAACCGACGACCGCCGGAGGTGCGTCGACCGGTTCGGCCGACGGACGGTCATCAAGCTCAGGGGCCTCCTCCACGATGATGTGCGCGTTGGTGCCACTGATCCCGAATGCCGACACGCCTGCACGACGCACCCGGCCCTCGGACGGCCACGGCACCGACTCGGTCAGGAGCCTGACGTCACCGGCCGTCCAGTCCACGTGCGACGACGGCTCATCCGCGTGCAACGTCTGCGGCAGCTGCTCGTGCTGGAGGGCGAGGACCATCTTGATCAAACCCGCCACACCGGCCGCCGCCTGCGTGTGACCGATGTTCGACTTCACCGAACCCAGCCACAACGGCCGCCCGTCCGAACGCTCCTGACCATAGGTGGCGAGCAGCGCCTGCGCCTCTATCGGGTCGCCAAGGGTCGTACCCGTACCGTGCGCCTCCACCGCATCGACATCGGCGGCCGACAACCGGCCATTGGCCAGGGCCGCCCTGATGACGCGCTGCTGTGAGGGGCCGTTGGGCGCGGAGAGGCCGTTGGACGCGCCGTCCTGGTTGATCGCGCTGCCGCGCACCACGGCCAGGACCTTGTGGCCGAGCCGCTGCGCGTCGGAGAGCCGCTCGACGACGAGCATGCCCGCGCCCTCGGCCCAGCCGGTGCCTTCGGCGTCCTCGGAGAACGCACGGCACCGACCGTCCACCGAAAGACCCTGCTGCCGTGAGAACTCCACGAACGAGAACGGGGTCGCCATCACCGTCACACCACCGGCCAGCGCCAACGAGCACTCACCCGAACGCACCGCCTGGACAGCGAGGTGAAGGGCCACAAGCGACGACGAACACGCCGTGTCCACCGTCACCGCCGGACCCTCAAGACCGAGCACATAGGAGATGCGGCCGGACAGCACACTGGTCGAATTGCCGGTCATCAGATGGCCCTCGACACCGGAACCGTCCTGGCCGGTCAGCGCCATGCCGATCGCGTAGCCCGAGCCGAAACCGCCCGCGAAGACACCGGTGGCGCTGCCCTGCAAGGCCTTCGGGTCGATACCGGCGCGCTCGAGCGCCTCCCACGACGTCTCCAGAAGCAGCCGCTGCTGCGGATCCATCGCGAGCGCCTCACGCGGGCTGATCCCGAAGAACCCCGCGTCGAACTCCGTGGCACCGCGCAGGAAAGCGCCCGACTGCGTGTACGTGGTTCCTTCGCTCTCCGGGTCCGGGTCGTAGAAGCCCTCCAGGTCCCAGCCGCGGTCGGTCGGGAAGCCGCCCACCGCGTCGCCGCCCGTGGACAGCAGCTCCCAGAACTCCTCCGGACTGCCCGCACCCCCCGGGAAACGGCACGCCATACCGACGATCGCCAACGGCTCATCCGAAGCCGCGACCGCCGCCACGGCCACCGGAGCACCGGCGTCCGCCTGCTCATCCCCGGTCAGCTCACCCCGCAGGAACCCGGCAAGAACGACCGGAGTCGGGTAGTCGAAGACCAACGTGGCGGGCAGCCGCAATCCGGTCGCCGCGTTCAGCTGATTGCGCAGCTCGACCGCCGTCAGCGAATCGAAGCCCAGGTCCTTGAACGCCTGCCTGGCTTGCACCATGTCCGCCGAGGCGTGGCCCAGGACCGCGGCGGCCTCCGCCCGCACCACATCCGTGAGCACCCGGTCCTGTTCGGCCCGTGCCATTCCGCCAAGGCGCCGGGCCAGTTCGCCGTCGCTCCGCTGCGTACCACTGGCACGCGAGCCCACGGCAGCCAGCTGGCGGATCTCGGGGAGGTCCCGCACCAACGGCATCTCGTGCACGTTCGCCGTGCCCGGCGCCGAGCCCAGCTGCTCCCAGTCGACGTCCATCACGGTCACGACGGCATCCGGGCCGTCCAGGGCCTCGCCGAGCGCCCTCACCGCAAGCTGCGGGTCCATCGCGGGCATGGGCGCGCGCCGCATGCGCGACCGGATCGCCTCGTTCGACTCCGCGAGTCCACCCCCGCCCCACAGCCCCCAGGCGACCGCGAGACCGGCGAGACCGCGGCTCTGCCGGTTCTCCGCCAGCGCGTCCAGGAAGGCGTTGGCCGCCGCGTAGTTGCCCTGCCCCGGACCGCCCAACGTCGACGCGGCCGACGAGAACAGCACGAACGCGTCCAGGTCGAGGTCCGCTGTCAGCTCGTCCAGATACACCGCACTCGCGGCCTTCGCCGCAAGGACCGTCTCCAGACGTGGCACCGAAAGCCGGTCCACCACACCGTCGTCCAACACCGCCGCCGTATGCATCACCGACGACAACGAAGGACCACTCGAACCAGTCCACGCGATCAGCCCGGCAAGCTCCGACCGGTCACTCACATCACAAGCCACCACATCGACGGCAGTCCCGGCAGCGGCCAGCTCCGCGACCATCGCCGCGATGTCGTAGGCGGCAGGACCGGAACGGCTCGTCAGCACCAGACGCCGCGCGTTCTTGCCGGTCAGCCAGCGCGCCACATGGCCCGCGACCGCACCCGTACCGCCGGTGACCAGCACACTGCCGCGCGGCGTCCAACCCTCATCGGCACCACGGGACTGCGGCACCCGGGTCAGGCGGCGGCCCAGTACTCCCGCCGACCGGATGGCGACCTCGTTCTCACCGCATCCGGCAAGCACCGCCACCAAGCGCGTACCCGCACGCTCGTCGACCGTCGCGGGCAGATCGACCAAACCGCCCCAACGCTCCGGGTGTTCCAGACCGACGACTCGGCCCAGACCCCAGGCCTGTGCCTGCACCGGACGCGCGAGCGCCTCGCCCGGCCCGGCCGCCACCGCACCGCGCGTCGCACACCACAGTGGCGCGACGACTCCCGCATCGCCCAGCGCCTGTACGAGACCCAGCGTCGCGGCCAGACCGCCGGTCACCACCGGGTGGTCCGCCACCAGCGTCTCATCCAGCGCGAGGAGCGAAAGCACGCCCGCGACGCCGCCGGATTCCACACCCTCCAGCAGCGCGGCCAGCTCGGCACGGTCCACGACCCCGGCCGGAACCTCGACCACTACGACCTCGGCCCCACGCGCACCGAGTGCCGCCACGCATCCCTGTGCGAGGTCGTCCTCCGCAAGTCCAGAGGGGGCCACGACCAGCCAAGTCCCGGACAGCACACGGAAGTCGGGCTCGGCGATGGGCGCCCAGCTCACCCGGTAGCGCCAGCTCGCCGTCACCGACCGGTCCTGCTCGCGGCGCCGCCAGGACGCCAGCGCGGGCAGCAGCTCGTTGAACGGACGGCCACCATCCACCGACAGCGTGTCCGCGAGCTGCGCCAGGTCACCGCCCTCGACAGCCGCCCAGAACTCCGCCTCCGCCGCCGTACTCGCACCATCACCACCGACAACCGACCCCGCCGACGTAGGCAACGCCAGCACACCCTCCGGCCAGAACCGCTGATGCCGGAACGCATACGTCGGCAACTCCACCCGCTCACCGACGGGCAGCACCGTGCTCCAGTCCACCGTCGCGCCCTGCACGAACGCCTCGGCCAGCGACGTGAGCAGCCGCGCCGCTCCGCCGTCGTCGCGCCGCAGCGTCCCGCACACGGCGCCCGGAACCGCGCCAGGACCGGCTTCCAGGACCGCCTCTTCCAAGGTGTCGTTCATCGCGCCCAACAGCACCGGGTGCGGGGTGACTTCGATGAAGATCTGGTGGCCCGTATCGGCGAGAGTCCGCACGGCGCGCTCGTAGTGCACCGTCGCGCGCAGGCTTCCGTACCAGTACGCGGCATCCAGCTCCTCGCCGGAGAGCGTCTCGCCGGTCATCGCCGACACCATCGGCACCCGGCCCCTGCGCGGGGCCACATCAGCCAGAGCAGCCGTGATCTCCTGCTCAAGCCGCTCCACCTGAGCGGAGTGCGAGGCGTAGTCCACGGCGACCATGCGTGCTCGTACGCCGTCCGCTTCCAGCTCGGCCTTGAGCTCCTCAAGTGCCTCCGGCTCACCGGAAACCACCACTGCCGCCGGGCCATTCACCGCCGCCAGCGAAAGGCTCTCGCCCCAGCGCGGCAGACGCTCCTCAACCGCCGCAGCGGACAGGCTCACCGACAGCATCCCGCCCGCACCCGCCAACGCCCTCAGCGACTGCGAACGCAACGCCACAACGCGCGCGCCGTCCCCGACACTGAGCATCCCCGCCACCGTCGCCGCCGCGATCTCACCCTGCGAATGACCCACCACCGCGTCCGGCGTCACGCCCGCGGCCTCCCACACCGCCGCAAGCGACACCATCACCGCCCACAGCACCGGCTGCACCACATCGGCGGCCACCAACTCGGGCGCACCCTCCGCACCCGCCAGAACATCGCTCAGCGACCACTTCACGAACGGATCCAGCGCCCGCTCGCAATCCGCGAGCCGCGCCGCGAACACCGGACTGCACCCGGCCAACTCCCGGCCCATTCCCATCCATTGAGAACCCTGGCCCGCGAAGGCGAACACCACGCGTGCGCCGGGTCGGGCCACGCCCGACACCACCGAACCTGCCGGGACTCCGGCCGCCAGGCTCTGCAGGCCGGACACCAGTTCCCCGTGGTCACCGCCCACCACGACCGCCCGGTGCTCGAACACCGACCGCGTCGCGGCAAGCGACCACGCCACATCCGCCGGTGCGAGCTCCGGCCGTGCCACCGTCCAGTCGCGCAACCGGCCCGCCTGCGCCGTCAGGCCGTCGGCCGTGCGGCCCGCCACCAGCCACGCGCCGGCCTCGCCGGTCTCGACGACCGCCACGGCTGCGGACGCACCGCTCCCCTCGTCCTCGACGAGCACCTCGGCGTCGTCGGGCTCGGGTTCGGGGGTCTCCTCCACGATGACGTGCACGTTCGTGCCGCTGATGCCGAACGCCGAGATACCGGCACGGCGGACCCGCCCGCCGGACGGCCACGGCACCTGCTCGTTCAGCAGGTTGATGTCGCCGGCCTCCCAGTCCACGTGGGACGAGGGCTCATCCGCGTACAACGTCTTCGGCAACTGCTCGTGCTGGAGGGCGAGGACCATCTTCATGATGCCCGCGACACCGGCCGCCGCCTGGGTGTGCCCCATGTTCGACTTGATCGATCCCAGCCACAGCGGCTCCTGGCCCGCCCGCTCCTGGCCGTACGTCGCGAGGATGGCCCCGGCCTCGATCGGGTCGCCCAGTGTGGTGCCCGTACCGTGCGCCTCGACCACGTCCACATCGGCGGCCGTCAGGCGGGCGTTGGCCAGGGCGGAGCGGATGACCCGCTGCTGGGAGGGGCCGTTCGGGGCGGTCAGGCCGTTCGACGCGCCGTCCTGGTTGATGGCGGAGCCGCGTACCACCGCGAGGACCGGGTGGCCGTTGCGCCGGGCGTCCGAAAGGCGCTCGACGACCAGCATGCCCGCGCCCTCGGCCATGCCCATGCCGTCGGCCGCGTCCGAGAACGCCTTGGTCCTTCCGTCCGCCGCGAGCCCTCGGGCATGGGAGAACGCGAGGAACCCGTCCGGGCTCGCCATGACCGTGATCCCGCCTGCCAGTGCGAGCGAGCACTCGCCCGAGCGCACCGCCTGGCTTGCAAGGTGCAGTGCGACCAGGGACGATGAGCACGCGGTGTCCACCGTCACCGCCGGGCCCTCGAGACCGAGGGTGTAGGACAGGCGGCCGGAGAGCACGCTGGCCGCGTTGCCCGTCATGAGGTGCGCGCCGAGGTTCTCGACCTCTTCCTCGTCCTCCATGGTGAGCGCCAGGTACGAGGAGCCGTAGCCGCCGACGAAGGCGCCGGTCTGGCTGCCCCGCAGGCTCGCCGGGTCGATGCCGGACCGTTCGAAGGCCTCCCAGGCCACTTCGAGCAGGAGCCGCTGCTGCGGGTCCATGGCGAGGGCTTCGCGGGGGCTGATGCCGAAGAAGGCCGCGTCGAAGCCGCTGGCGTCCTGGAGGAATCCACCCACCTGCGTGTAGGAGGTGCCGACGCTTTCGACGTCCGGGTTGTACAGAGCCTCGATGTCCCAGCCACGGTCGGTGGGGAAGGTCGACATCGCGTCGCCGCCCGTGGAAAGGAGCTGCCACAGCTCGTCAGGGCTTGTCGCGCCGCCCGGGAATCGGCATGCCATTCCCACGATCGCGATCGGCTCGTCCAACTCCTGGGTCGCCGCCACCGGGACGGTGGGCTCCGCGACGTCGGCGAGGTCGCCTGCCAGCTGCTCTCGCAGCAGTCCGGCGAGGGCGATGGGGCTCGGATAGTCGAAGACCAGTGTGGCGGGCAGCCGGAGTCCGGTCGCCGGGTTCATCCGGTTGCGGAACTCGACCGCGATCAGCGAGTCGAAGCCCAGGTCGGTGAACGGCCTCGCCGCCTCGATCGCGTCGCCCGACGCGTGTCCGAGTACCGCCGCCGCGTGGGTGCGGACCAGGTCGAGGAGCACCCGGTCGCGCTCCGCACCCGGCAGGGCGGCCAGCTGCTGTCGCAGCGCATCCGCGGCTCCAGCGCCGGTACCCGCGCCGTTGGCGGCTGAAGTGACGGTCGCACGACGGGGGATGAGGTCGTCGGCAAGCAGCTCCCAGAGGGGCGGGATGCCGGTGGCTGCCGCCACCGCCCGCAGTCCGGCCTTGTCGAGGCGGGCCGGGACCAGGAGGGCCTCGGGGCGCGTCAGGGCGATGTCGAGCAGGAGCAGTCCCTGGTCCTCGTCCAGTGCCGCGAGTCCGGACGCGGTCATACGGCGGAGCATGAGCTCGGCCAGGTCGCGGCCGATGCCCGCCTCGGGCATCCACGGGCCCCACGCGAGGGACGTCCCCGCGAGGCCCGCCGTCCTGCGGTACACCGCGAGGGCGTCCAGGAACGCGTTGGCCGCGGCGTAGTTGCCCTGCCCCGGCCCGCCGAACGCGGCAGCCACGGAGGAGAACAGAACGAAGTGGTCCAGGTCCATGTCCTGGGTCAGTTCGTGCAGATGCCAAGCCGCGTCCGTCTTCGGACGCATCACCGCGGCTACCCGCTCGTCGGTCAACGAGTCGATCAGGCCGTCGTCGATGATGCCCGCGGCGTGGAACACGGAGCCGAGCGGGCACTCGTCCGGGAGGGTCGAGAGGAGCGCGGCAAGCGCGTCCCTGTCGGCCACGTCGCACGAGACCACGCGGACCCACGCCCCGAGCGACGCCACCTCGGCGGCGAGGGCGGCCACTCCAGCGGCACCCGGGCCCGAGCGGCTGACGAGCACCACCCCACCGGCCCGCCCGGTGGCCACCAGATGCCGGGCCACCACGCCGCCAAGGGTTCCCGTACCGCCGGTCACGAGGACCGATCGCAGGGCTGTGCCGTCCTGGGGAGTCGAAGGCTCCTCCGTGGCGTCGGGCAGCACGAGTTCGCCCGCCGGGCGAGCCAGGCGCCTGCCGTAGCCGTGCCTGCCACGGACGGCCACTTCGGGTTCGCCGCTGCCGAGGAGCGAGGGCAGCACCGCGAGGTCGCCATCGCTTTCGGCCTCCGGCAGGTCGGCGAGGATCAGACGCCCGGGGTTCTCCAGCTGCGCCGATCGCAGGAGGCCCCACACCGCGCCCGCCGCCACGTCCGTCACGTGCTCGCCGGACCGGACGGCCATCCCGCCGCGGGTGACCACCACCAGCTGCACGGACTCCAACTCCTGCTCTGCCAGCCACTGTTGGGCAAGACAGAGCGCCTCGCCAGCGGACCTTCGGGCCGCCTCCGGCACATCGTCGGCACCATCGGCGCCGACGCACGCGAGCACCATGCTCGGGGTGGTCTCGCCCGCGGCGATGCCGGCGACGAGCTCGGAGATGTCGGCGTACGCGGTCACCGGTATCCCGGCGGCGTTCAGCCGGTCGGCCACGGTGAAGCGGTCGGCGCCGACCAGCGCCCACTGTCCGTCGACGGGCGCGCTCTGGGGCAGCTCGGCCCATTCCACGGTGAACAGCGCGTCGTTCAGCCACTCGTCCTTGGCCTGCAGCTGGTCCGCGGAGACCGGGCGTGTGACCAGCGATGCCACCGAGATCACCGGCTGACCGGTGGCGTCAGCCGCCGTCAGCGTCACATTGCCCTGGGCGTCCCGGCGCAGCCGGGCCCGTAGGGACGACGCTCCGGCCGCGTGCAGTTCCACATCCGTCCACGCGAACGGCATCCGCACCTGGCCCTGCTCGCCCTGGTCGGCCGCGTCGGCGCCCGCCTGGTCCGCCACGACGGCGGCGAGGAGCGCCGAGTCCAGGAGCACCGGGTGCAGCCCGTACGAGGACGCGTCCTCGACCACGGAATCGGGCAGTGCCACCTCGGCGAAGATGTCGTCGCCACGGAGCCAGACCGATCGCAGCCCCTGGAACGCGGGGCCGTAGATGTCGGCCAGATGGACCGTGTACAGGTCCGTGATGTCCAGCCCCTCGGCGTTCCGCGGCGGCCAGACGGCGAGGTCCTGCTCCGCCTGTGCGCCCGCCCGGGAGGGGGCGATGACGGCACCGGCGTTCTTCACCCATTCCTGCTCGTCATCGGGTGTGTCGGGCCGGGAGAAGACGTCCGCATCGCGGCGTCCCTCGTCGTCGGCCGCACCCACCACCACCTGGACCTGTACGCCACCGCCGCCGGGCGGCAGCACGAGCGGCGCCTGCAGCGTCAGTTCCTCGAGGAGCGAGCAGCCCACCTGATGTCCGGCGCTGACCACCATCTCCACGAAGCCGGTGCCCGGCAGCAGCACCACGCCGCCGACGGCGTGGTCGGCGAGCCACGGCTGTGAGCGCAGCGAGAGACGCCCGGTGCATACGAAGCCCGCACCGCCGCCGAGTTCCACCACGGCGCGCAGCAGCGGGTGCCCCACCGCGCCCTGGCCGAGGGACGCCGGGTCACCGCCGCCCGCGGGTGCCGCGCCCGGCAGGGCCAGCATGCCCTTGGGCCAGAAGCGCTCGTGCCGGAAGGCGTACGTGGGCAGCTCCACGCACTCGGCGGTGGGCAGGACGGCTGCCCAGTCGACGGGCACACCGGCCACGAAGGCCTCGCCGATCGACGTGAGCATGCGCATCGCGCCGCCGTCGTCCCTGCGCAGTGTGCTGCACACGGCGCCGGGCCGCGCGCCGGGACCCGTGTCGGCGGCGGCCTCTTCCAGGGTGTCGGTCATCGGTGCGATCAGTACGGGGTGCGGGGAGACCTCGATGAACACCTGGTGGCCCATGCCCGCGAGCGTGCGGACCGCCCGCTCGAAGTGCACCGTGGCGCGCAGGCTGGCGTACCAGTAGGCGGCATCCAGTTCCTCGCCGTTCAGGACCTCGCCGGTGACGGCCGAGAGCATCGGCATCCGGCCCTCGCGCGGTGTCACCCCGGCAAGGAGGGAGGTGATCCCTTCCTCAAGCTGCTCCACCTGGGCGGAGTGCGAGGCGTAGTCCACGGCGACCATCCGCTCGCGCACGCCTTCGCCCTGCAGTTCCTCCTGCAGTTCCCGCAGCGCGGCGACGTCGCCGGAGACCACCACTGCCGATGGGCCGTTGACGACGGCGAGCGAAAGACGTCCGTCCCATCGCTCGATGCGCTCCTGTACCCGGGCGGCGGGCTCGGTGACCGACATCATGCCGCCGACGCCGGTGATCGCCCGCAACGCCTGGGAGCGCAGCGCCACCACCTTCGCGCCGTCCTCAAGGCTGAGCATGCCCGCGACCGTCGCCGCGGCGATCTCACCCTGTGAGTGGCCCACCACAGCTTCAGGAGTCACACCTGCGGCCTCCCACACCGCCGCAAGCGACACCATCACCGCCCACAGCACCGGCTGCACCACATCGGCGGCCACCATCTCGGGCGCACCGTCCGCCCCGGCGAGGACGTCGGCGAGCGACCAGTCGACGTACGGGGCGAGCGCCTTCTCGCACTCGGCGATGCGTGCCGCGAACACCGGGCTGCAGGCCGCGAGTTCCTGGCCCATGCCAAGCCACTGCGAGCCCTGGCCGGGGAAGACGAACACCGAGCGGGCGGTCGAATGGGCCACACCTGAGACGACCGAACCACTCGCCGAACCACTCGCCGGAACGCCGTCGGCGAGCTGCTCCAGGCCACCGGCCAGCGCGTCGCGGTCCGCGCCGAGCACCACGGCCCGGTGCTCGAACACCGAGCGCGTCAGGGCCAACGACCAGCCCACGTCGCCCGCTTCGAGGCCCGGCCTCGCCGCCGTCCAGTCGCGCAACCGGCCCGCCTGCGCGACAAGACCGTCCGCCGAGCGTCCCGACACCACCCATGCCGCGGCTCCCGACACCACGGGCGACGTCTCGGCGGACACGGTGACGACGGCTTTCTCGGACTCGGACCCGCCGTCCGCCGCGGGGGCTTCCTCGGACCCGCTGTCCTCCGCGTCCTCCGCGGGGGCTTCCTCGATGATGATGTGCGCGTTGGTGCCGCTGACGCCGAACGAGGACACACCGCCACGGCGCGCCCGCTCCCCGATGGGCCACGGCTTGGATTCGGTCAGCAGGCGTACGTCACCTGCCGTCCAGTCGATGTGCGGCGATGCCTCCTCCGCGTGCAGCGTCTGCGGCATCCGCTCGCCCCGCAGTGCGAGGACCATCTTGATCACGCCCGCGATACCGGCCGCCGCCTGGGTGTGCCCGATGTTGGACTTCACCGAGCCGAGCCACATCGGACGGTCGTCGGGACGGTCCTGACCGTAGGTCGCGAGGATCGCCCCGGCCTCGATCGGGTCGCCGAGCGTCGTACCCGTACCGTGCGCCTCCACCACGTCCACCTCGGCGGTGGACAGTTGGGCACTGGCGAGCGCCGCCCGGATGACCCGCTGCTGCGAGGGGCCGTTCGGCGCGGCGAGGCCGTTGGACGCACCGTCCTGGTTCAGGGCGGATCCACGGACCACCGCGAGCACCGGATGCCCCAGCCTGCGGGCGTCCGAAAGGCGCTCCACGACCACCATTCCGGCGCCCTCGGAGATGCCCATGCCGTCGGCCGCTGCCGAGAAGGCCTTGCACCGCCCGTCCTGGGCGAGGCCGAGCTGCCGGGAGAACTGGGTGAACATGATCGGGATCGCCGTCACGGTGACGCCACCGGCAAGCGCCAGGGAGCACTCCCCGGAGCGGACCGCCTGGCAGGCCATGTGCAGCGCCACGAGGGACGACGAACACGCCGTGTCCACCGTCACCGCCGGGCCCTCCAGGCCCAGTGAGTACGAGACCCGCCCCGAGATGACGCTGGTCGATGTCCCGGTCATCAGGTGGACGTCCAGGTCCTCGTCCGTGCCGAACCCGTAGCCGGACAGCGAGGCGCCTGCGAACACCCCGGTCAGCGAGCCGCGCAGCGACGCCGGGTCGATGCCGGCCCGCTCCAACGCCTCCCAGCACACTTCGAGCAGCACCCGCTGCTGCGGGTCCATCGCCACGGCCTCACGCGGGCTGATCCCGAAGAAGCCCGCGTCGAACCCGCTCGCGTCGTCGATGAATCCCGCCTCGCGCACCCGCGAAATGCCGTCCGGATCCTGCTCGTACAGTTCCTCGATGTCCCAGCCACGGTCGTCAGGGAACCCTGCGACACCGTCGCCCCCGTTGGCCAGCAGCTTCCAGAAGTCCTCCGGGGCCTGGACACCTCCGGGGTAACGGCAGCCGATGCCGACGATCGCTATCGGCTCGTGGCTGCGCTCCTCCACCTCACGCAGACGCTTCTTGGTGTCGTGCAGGTTGGTCGTTACCCATTTGAGGTAATCGCGGAGAGTCTCTTCGTTGGCCATCGGGTCTCACCATTCCAGTCTTTGAAATGCAAGCTTGCTGTCCGCAATTACCGGTGATTCAGGGAACTCGGGCGACTCGGCTGACTCTGGTAACTACTTACCTGCCGAGTTCCTTGTGAATGAACTCGAATATCTCGTCATCCGTTGCGGACCCGATCTTCTCCGCGACCGCCTGGCGCTCCGAATCGGCGCCTATCTCGCTCCACTGGGAAATCAGCCCCTGGAGGCGATCGGTGATCAATTGATATGTCTTCTCGTCCGGTGTCGCCCCGGTCAGGAGCGACCCGAGCCGGTCGACCTCCTCGACAAGGGACCCCTGTACAGGACCGTCCTGGAACTCCTCGTTCCAGAGGAATTCGGCCAGGGCGACCGGGGTGGGGCAGTCGAACAGGAGGGTGGCGGGCAGCTTCAGGCCGGTCGCGGTGCTCAGTCGGTTACGCAGTTCGACCGAGGTCAGCGAGTCGAAACCCAGGTCGCTGAAGGCGCGAGTGGCCTCCACGGCCTCGGCCGACGCGTACTCGAGCACCGATGCCGCCTTGCTCTGGACCAGCTTGATCAGCGTCCGGTTCTGCTCGGCGCGCGAAAGCCCCGCGAGCTCCTGCCGCAACGCCGTACCCGCGTCCGAGTCGGCAGCCGCGTCCACCACGGGGCCCTCCAGGGCCTGCCGCACCTCGGGCAGGTCCTCGATGAGCGGGCTCGACCGCCGCAGCGTGAACGTCGGGGCGAATCGCGCCCAGTCCACGTCCGCGACCGTCACGAGGCCTTCGCCGCCGTCCAGGATCTGGGCGAGCGCCTGGACCGCGTGGGCGGACTCCATGGCGTGGAGACCGCCCCGCGCCATCCACGTCGCGGTGTCGTCGTCGGTCATGCCGCCGCCGCCCCACGGGCCCCAGGCCACCGAGGTCGCGGGAAGACCCTGCGCCCTGCGGTACTCGGCGAGGCCGTCCAGGAAGGTGTTGGCCGCGCCGTATGCGGGCTGGACGCTGCTGCCCCAGGTCGCCGAGATCGACGAGAAGAGCACGAAGGCGTCCAGGTCCAGGCCCATCTCCCGGGTCAGCTCGTCGAGATGGACGGCACCGGCGGCCTTGGCCGCGAGCACAGCGGCCGTCTCGGCCACATCGGTCTCCTCGACGGTGGTCGCCTGTCCGACGCCCGCGGTGTGCATCACCGCGGACAGCGCGGGACCGGTCGCGCCGGTCCAGCCCACAAGCCCGGCGAGCTCCGGCCGGTCGCTCACGTCACACGCCACTACGTCGACGGTGGTCCCGGCGGTCGCCAGTTCCGCGGCCGTCGCCGCGATGTCGTAGGCGGCGGGACCGGAACGTCCTGTCAGCACCAGGCGAGGCGCACCGCGCCCGGCCAGCCACCGCGCCACATGCCCGGCGATCGCACCCGTACCGCCCGTGACCAGGACACTCCCACGCGGCGTCCACTCCGCACCGACCGCCCGAGGCCCGGAAGCCCGCGTCAGCCGCCGCCCCAGAAGCCCGGCCGAGCGGATCGCGACCTGATCCTCACCACACCCGGCCACCACCGCCGCGAGGCGCGTACCAGCAGAGTCATCGAGGACGGCAGGCAGATCGACCAACCCGCCCCAACGGTCCGGGTGTTCCAGAGCGACAACCCGGCCCAGACCCCACACCTGCGACTGCACCAGACGTGCCGGGGCCTCGCCCGGTCCGGCGGCCATCGCACCGGACGTCACCACCCACAGGGGCGCGTCCACTTCCGCGTCGCCCAGCGACTGCACGAGCATCAGCGTCGCGGCGAGACCTCCGGCCACCACCGGATGCTCGGGTACGGGCGTCTCGTCCAGCGCAAGGAGCGACACCACACCGTTGATCCCGGATTCCGGCAGCTCCGTGCGGATCCGCTCGGCCATCCGCTCGCGGTCGGCCGTCGCCGTGGTCTCCAGGAGCACCACTTCGGCGCCTGCGACGGTCAGTGCCTCCACGCACCCTCGCGTGAGGCCGTCACCTGCCTGCTCCGGCGTGGTCACCACCAGCCAAGTCCCAGACAGCGAACGGGAGTCGGGCTCAGGGACCGGCGCCCAGGTCACGCGGTAGCGCCAGTTCGCGGTCGCCGAGCGGTCCTGCTCGCGGCGGCGCCAGGACGCCAACGCGGGCAGCACACAGTCGAGTTGGTTCTGATCGTCGAGCGCCAGCGTGTCCGCGATCTGCGCCAGGTCGCCGCCCTCTACGGCCGCCCAGAACTGGGCCTCAGCCGCCGTGCTCGCGCCGCCCCCGCCCACCGGGACCGGGGTTGCCGCCGACTCCAGCCAGTACCTCTGGTGCTGGAAGGCGTACGTCGGCAACTCCACCTGCTCACCGCAGGGCAGGACCGACTTCCAGTCCACCGGCAGCCCGCCGACATAAGCCTCGGCGAGCGATCGCACAAGGCGGGTCGCGCCGCCGTTGTCCCGCTCCAGCGTGCCTACCGCCAGCACACCGGCCACACCCGCGTCTTCCGCGGTCTCGGTCACCGCGGCAGTCAGCACCGGATGCGGCGACACCTCCACGAACTCCCCATA
>NZ_JBITEU010000028.1:0-15202 GCF_044455475.1 Streptomyces sp. NPDC051218
GAGCGGGAGTTGGCGTCGCGGCATGTGTTGCGGTGGCGTGTTCCGGAGACGGATTTTGTGGCGCATTCGCCTGCGGTGGAGCCGTTGGCGGCGGTCCTTGAGCAGGAGCTTGCCGGGATCACTCCGCTGGCGGGCCGGGTGCCGATGGTGTCGACGGTGACCGGTGAGTGGATCTCGGGCGTCGAGGTGAATGCCTCTTACTGGTTCGCGAACCTGCGACGCATGGTCCGCTTTGAAGAGGCCGTACGTGTTCTGCTCGATGGCGGTTATGGGGAGTTCGTGGAGGTGTCGCCGCATCCGGTGCTGACTGCCGCGGTGGCCGAGACCGCGGAAGACGCGGGTGTGGCCGGTGTGCTGGCGGTGGGCACGCTGGAGCGGGACAACGCGGGTGCGAACCGGTTGCTGACCTCTCTTGCGCAGGCTTATGTCGGCGGACTGCCGGTGGACTGGAAGTCGGTCCTGCCCTGCGGTGAGCAGGTGGAGTTGCCGACGTATGCCTTCCAGCAGGAGCGGTACTGGCTGGAGTCGGCGGTGGCCCCGTTCCAGGTGGGCGGGGATGGTGCTAGTACGGCGGCCGAGGCTCAGTTCTGGGCGGCCGTCGAGGGCGGTGACTTCGCCCGGATCGCGGACACGCTGGCGCTCGAGGATCAGAAGCAACTCAGTGCGGTCCTGCCCGCGTTGGCGTCCTGGCGGCGCCGTGAGCAGGACAAGTCGGTGACCGCGAACTGGCGCTACCGCGTGACGTGGGCGCCGGTCGCCGAACCGGGCACCGTCCGGCTTTCGGGACAGTGGTTGGTCGTGACGCCCGCCGGGTCGGCCGCGGCCGAGCTGACGCGGGGGTGCGTGGCGGCACTGACCGCGCGCGGAGCTGAGGCTCTGGTCGTGGAGGTGCCGGCCGGAACGGTGCACCGGGTCGACCTGGCCGGGCTGCTTGTCCAAGAGCTGCGGAATGCCGGTACGGAGCCCAGCATGCTGTCCGGTGCGGTGTCGCTGCTCGCACTGGACGAGACACCTGTGCCGGAGCACCCGGTGGTCTCCGGAGGTCTCGCCGCCACGCTGGGCCTTGTGCAGGGCCTGGGTGACGCCGGGGTCGACGCCCCGCTGTGGCTCCTCACCCACGGTGCTGTCGCCACTGGACCCGGTGAGGTGCTGACAAGCCCGGTGCAGGCACAGACCTGGGGCTTCGGCCGCGTCGTCGCCCTGGAATACCCGGACCGCTGGGGCGGGTTGATCGACCTGCCCGCCGAACTGGACGAGCGGACGGGCGTACGCCTGGTGGCCGTCCTTGCCGGTTGCGACGAGAACCAGGCCGCGATCAGGCCCGCCGGAATCCTGGGCCGCAGACTGACCCATGCCCCGCAGCCCTCGGACGACGGCGGCAAGCGTCCTGTGCGCGGGACCGCGCTGATCACCGGCGGCACCGGGGCGCTCGGCGGACACGTGGCGCAGTGGCTCGCCGATCGCGACGTGGACCGGCTTGTGCTGACGAGCCGGTCGGGGCCCGGTGGATCGGGCGTCGCGGCGCGGGCCGCCGAACTGGCCGAACAGGGCACCCGCGTGGACGTCGTGACCTGCGACGTGAGCGACCGCTCGGAGGTTGCCGGGCTCGTGGACTGGACCGGGGCGACCGGCCCCGAGCTGTCCGCGGTGGTACACACCGCGGCGGTCCTGGACGACGGTGTGATCGACGGCCTGGAGACGGATCGCTTGGAGACGGCGCTTGCCGCCAAGGCCGCGGGCGCCACCCACCTGGACGAGCTGACCGCCGACCTGGACCTGGACGCGTTCGTGCTGTTCTCGTCCGTGGTGGCCACCACGGGTGGTCCGGGCCAGAGCAACTACGCCGCGGCGAACGCGTACTTGGACGCCGTGGCGGAGAACCGGCGCAGCCGCGGTCTTCCCGGCCTCGCCGTGGCCTGGGGCCCGTGGGCTGCCGGTGTGGCGCAGGGCTCCGAGGCCGCGCGGCAGCGGCTCGCCCGCAACCAGTGGGAAGGGGTGATGGACCCGGACCTGGCGGTCCGGGCCCTGGGCGAGGCGTTCGACGGTCACGACACCGTCCTTACGGTGACGAACATCGACTGGTCCGTCATCCTCGCGACGCCGCAGTCGGCGGCGAGCCTCCTCGAGGTCCCGCTGATGCGGGACCTGCCGGAGGTCCACCGGCTGGCCGCGCTCGTCGCGGACGCCCCCGCCGTACAGGAAGAAGGGGACCTGGCGCGCCGCCTCGCCCCCATGAGCCTGTCCGAGCAGCAGCGGACGCTGACCGAGCTCGTCCAGGCCAAGGCTGCCCACGTCCTTGGCTACGCGTCGCACGACGCGGTCGAGGCGGGCCGTGCCTTCAGCGAACTGGGCTTCGACTCCCTGACCGCGGTGGAACTGCGCAACGACCTCAACACCGCGACCGGGCTGCGACTGCCCGCCACCTTGCTGTTCGACTACCCCAGCGCGACCACCCTCAGCGAGTACCTCAGGACGGAGCTCCTCGGGGCCCTGCCGGACGACACCTCGGTGCCGACGGCGGCACAGGCACCGTCCGTGGCCGACGAGCCGATCGCGATCGTCGGCATGAGCTGCCGGTACCCCGGCGGCGTGGCCGACCCCGATGGACTGTGGGAGCTGCTGAGCTCGGGCGGTGACGCGATCTCCGGCTTCCCGGACGACCGCGACTGGGACCTGGAGGCCCTCGCCGACTCCTCGTATGTGAAGAGCGGCGGCTTCATCCAGGACATGAGCGGCTTCGACGCCGGGTTCTTCGGGATCAGCCCCCGCGAGGCCATGGCTATGGACCCGCAGCAGCGGCTGCTCCTGGAACTGTCCTGGGAGGCCCTCGAACGTGCCGGAATCGACCCGGAGTTGGCGCGCGGCACCTCGACCGGCGTGTTCGCCGGTGGCTACGCGTCCGGCTACGGCTACGGCGTGGACATCGAGGGCGCGGCCCACCTCATCACCGGCAACGCGACGAGCGTGCTGTCCGGCCGGGTGTCGTACGCCCTGGGCCTCGAGGGCCCGGCGGTGACGGTCGACACCGCGTGCTCCTCGTCCCTGGTGGCGCTGCACCTGGCCGCCCAGGCGCTGCGCTCCGGTGAGTGCTCGATGGCGCTGGCCGGTGGCATCACGATCCTCGTGACCCCGGAGGGCTTCGTCGGCTTCAGCGAGCAGAGCGGCCTCGCGCCGGACGGACGCTGCAAGGCGTTCTCGGCGGACGCGGACGGCATGGGCTTCGCCGAGGGCGCGGGCATGCTGGTCGTGGAGCGCCTGTCGGACGCACGGCGCAACGGACACAAGGTCCTCGCGGTACTGCGCGGCAGCGCGACCAACCAGGACGGCGCGTCGAACGGCCTGACCGCCCCGAACGGTCCCTCGCAACAGCGGGTCATCCGGGCGGCGTTGGCGAACGCCGGGGTGCGCGCCGACGAGGTCGACGTGGTGGAGGCGCACGGTACGGGTACCAAGCTGGGTGACCCGATCGAGGCGCAGGCACTGCTCGCGACCTACGGCCAGGAGCATGCCGAGGACCGGCCGCTGCTCCTCGGCTCGGTGAAGTCGAACATCGGTCACACACAGGCAGCCGCCGGTGTGGCGGGTGTGATCAAGATGGTCCTCGCCCTCCAGCACGGCGAGTTGCCGCGGACGCTGCACGCGGACGAATCTTCGCCGCACGTGGACTGGACGGCGGGCCAGGTACGACTCCTGACGGAAGCGGCCCCGTGGCCCGCCGGCGACCGGGCGCGACGGGCGGGCGTCTCCTCGTTCGGCCTGAGCGGCACCAACGCGCACATCATCCTGGAGGAGGCCCCGACGCCCGAAGCGGGCGCGGCCGAGAACGAGGACGCCGGTACGAGCGACGCCACCGACGAGGTCGTGGTGGAGCTCGGTGGGGTCGGCGCGTGGTTGGTGTCGGGGCGGTCGGCGGAGGGTCTGACGGCTCAGGCGGACCGCTTGGGCGAATGGGTGGATGCACGACCGGAGTTGGCGCCGGTGGATGTGGCTTGGTCGTTGGCGGCGACGCGGTCGGTGTTCGAGCACCGTGCTGTGGTGGTCGGCGGTGAGCGTGCCGGGTTGGTGGCGGGTCTGGAGAGCCTGGCGGGTGGTGTGCCTGCGGGTTCGGTGGTGTCGGGCGTGGCCCGTCCGGGTGTGCGGACGGTGTTCGCTTTCGCGGGTCAGGGTTCTCAGTGGGTGGGCATGGGTCGGGAGTTGGCTTCGTGCAGTCCGGTGTTCGCGGAGCGTCTTGCTGAGTGTGAGCGGGCGTTGTCGCCGTTCGTGGAGTGGTCGCTGAGTGATGTGTTGTCGGGTGTGGAGGGTGCGCCGGGGTTGGGGTCGGCGGATGTGGTGCAGCCGGTGTTGTGGGCGGTGATGGTGTCGCTGGCTGCGGTGTGGGAGGCGGCTGGTGTCAGCCCCGGCGCGGTGGTGGGTCATTCGCAGGGTGAGATCGCGGCGGCAACGGTGGCGGGGATGTTGTCGCTGGAGGATGGCGCTCGTGTCGTGGCGCTGCGTTCGCAGTCGCTGAAGGTGCTTGCGGGTGCGGGCGGGATGCTGTCGGTGAGCCAGTCTGCTGCGGCGGTTGAAGAACGCCTGCCGCGTTGGGGCGAGCGCCTGTCGCTGGCGGCGGTCAACGGGCCTGCGGTGGTCGTGGTTTCGGGCGAGCCGGAGGCGCTCGAGGAGCTCAAGGCCGAACTGGAGTCCGAGGGCGTACGGGCGCGCATGGTCGCGGTGGATTACGCCTCGCACTCCGCCCAGGTGGAGCGGCTCGAAGAGGAGATTCTCTCCGTACTGGCCGAGGTGACCCCGCGTAAGGGCCGGGTGCCGATGGTGTCGGCGATGACCGGCGAGACGCTCTCCGGTGAGGAGTTGGATGCCGCGTACTGGTACGGGAGCCTGCGTGCCACGGTGCACTACGACCGGGCGGTGCGGACCCTGGCCGGAATGGGTCACCAGGTCTTCATCGAGGTCACGCCGCATCCGGTGCTGTTGGGCGCGATGAACGACACGCTCGACGAGGTCGCGCAGGAGGCGGGTCCCGGCGCGGTGCCCGCCGCGGTGTGCGGGACGCTGCGGCGTGACGACGGCGGCGCGACGCGGCTCGTCACCTCGCTGGCCGAGGCGTTCGTGCAGGGTGTGGCGGTGGACTGGGCGAAGGTGCTGCCGTGCGCGGAGCGGGTGGAGTTGCCGACGTACGCCTTCCAGCATGAGAGGTTTTGGCCGCGTGCGTCCGGCCCGGCGACCGGCCAGGACGCGGTGTCGCTGGGTCTGGGTGCGGTGGATCACCCGCTTCTTGGCGCGGTGGTGGAGCTGGCCGGTGGTGCGGGTCTTCTTTGCACGGGGCGTCTTTCGGTGCGTACGCATCCGTGGCTGGCCGATCACATGGTGGGCGGCGTGATGCTGCTCCCTGGTACCGGTTTCGTGGAGATGGTGGTGCGTGCCGGGGATCAGGTGGGTTGTGGCGCGCTGGAGGAACTGACGTTGCAGGCGCCGCTGGTGGTGCCCGCCGATGGTGGCGTACAAGTCCAGGTGGTGGTGGCTGACGCCGACGCCGATGGCCGTCCGACGGTGGAGGTGTTCTCCCGTCCCGACGGCACCCAGGAAGCATGGGTTCAGCACGCCAGCGGAACGGTAGCTCCCACCAGGGAGACCGGACCCGTCGTGGATGACCTGTCCATCTGGCCGCCGCGTGATGCCACTGCTGTGGACATCAGCGGGATGTACGACGAGCTGGCAGGGGCGTACGGCTATGGTCCGGCGTTCCAGGGGCTGCGTGCGGTGTGGCGCCGTGGCGAGGACGTCTTCGCCGAGGTGGCGCTGCCCGAGGAAGTGGCTCAGGACGCCGGTGCGTTTGGGCTGCACCCGGCACTGCTCGACGCGGTGCTGCATGCCAGCGGCCTTGTCGGCGAGGTCGATGAGGGTGGGGCGGGCCAGGTGCGGTTGCCCTTCGCGTGGACCGGCGTGGAGCTGCACGCGAGCGGGGCGTCGGTGTTGCGGGCGCGGCTGCGGCGTGACAGTCAGGGCAGTCTGAATGTGACGGCTGCGGACGCCACGGGTGCTCCGGTGGTGTCGGTCGCATCGCTGATCACGCGGCCGGTGGCGGCGGACCAGCTCCGGCCCGCCGAGGTCGGGGTGTCCGACTCGCTGTTCACTGTGGAGTGGAGTCCGGTCCCTGAAGCCGCCGTACCGGCGGGGGAGTGGGCGCTGATCGGCGGCGACCGTTTCGAGGTGGCCGATGCTCTCCGCACGTGCGGGGTGTCGGTGCGTTCCTTCGCTGACCTCGCGGAGGTGGCCGCTGCCGTCGAGGCAGGCGAGGCTGCCCCGAAGGTCGTGCTGGCCTGCATAGGCGGCAGTGAGGGTGGTGACGTAGCGCAAGCCGCCCGAGAGGCGAGCGGTCAGGCCCTGACGCTGGTGCAGGACTGGTTCACCGAAGGGCGCCTGGAATCAGCTCAGTTGGTGGTCGTGACCCGGGGTGGCGTGGCCGCCTCGGCTGGCGAGCGGGTGGCTGATCTGGCGGCGGCTTCGGTGTGGGGTCTGCTGCGTTCGGCGCAGTCGGAGAATCCCGGCCGACTGGTCCTCGTAGATCTGCCTGTCACGGGTGCGGCTGAGGCTGTTGATGTGCTGCCGTCGGTGGTGGGCGGTGGTGAGGCGGAGTTGGCGCTGCGGGGCAAGGTTGCTCTGGGGCGGCGGTTGTCGCGTCCGTCGGGTGAGCTGGTGGTGCCCGAGGGGCTGTGGCGGCTTGAGCCGGATGAGGGTGGGTCGTTGGAGGGGTTGGCGCTGGTTTCGGCGCCGCTGGCCGGTGACCCCCTGGAGGCCGGACAGGTTCGGGTCGCGGTGCGCACGGCCGGGCTGAACTTCCGGGATGTGCTGATCGGGTTGGGCATGTATCCCGGCGGCGGTCTGATGGGCAGTGAGATCGCCGGAACGGTGATCGAGACCGGGCCCGGAGTGCCAGGTCTTGCGGTGGGCGACCGTGTGATGGGCGTCGCCGAGGGCGGGTTCGGACCGGTGGCGGTGACTGACGCCCGGCAGCTGGTGCGGATCCCCAACGGCTGGTCCTATGCCGAGGCCGCGTCCGTACCCAGTGCGTTCATGACGGCGTGGTACGCGCTGGTGGAGTTGGCCGGTGCGCGGTCTGGTCAGCGGGTGTTGGTGCATGCGGCTGCCGGTGGTGTGGGGATGGCGGCGGTGCAGATCGCGCGTCATCTGGGTCTGGAGGTGTACGCGACGGCGAGTGCGGCCAAGTGGCCGGTGCTGGCGGCGTTGGGTCTGGACGAGGCGCATATCTCGTCCTCGCGGAGTGCTGGTTTCGAGGCGGAGTTCCTGGCTGCCACGGGCGGTGCGGGGGTGGACATCGTGGTGAACTCCCTCGCTGGGGAGTTGACCGATGCGTCGCTGCGGCTGTTGCCGAGGGGTGGCGAGTTCATCGAGATGGGCCGCACCGACCTGCGCGACATCGACGTACTGGCGCAGGAGCACCCGAGCGTCACGTACCGGCCGTTCGTGCTCGGCGAGGCCGGGCCGGAGCGGTTGGGGGAGATGCTCGGGCGGGTCGTCGGCTTGATGGCTGCTGGTGAGTTGTCGCGGTTGCCGGTGCGGGCGTGGGATGTGCGGCGGGCGCGGGAGGCGTTCCGGTTCATGTCGCAGGCGCGGCACACCGGCAAGATGGTCCTGACCATTCCTGCCACTCCCGTCGTCTCACGCCTGGTTGCCGCTGCCCCGGTCGCCTCGCGACCAGCCAGCCGGTCGGCTCTGGTGACGGGGGGTACGGGCACACTGGGCGGTCTCGTGGCGCGGCACCTGGTTGCCACCGGTCGCACCGATGAGATGGTGCTGACCGGTCGCTCGGGTCCGGCCGCTCCCAATGTGGCGGCGCTGGCTGCCGAGTTGGCGATGCTGGGTGCGGCGGTGCAGATCGTGGCCTGTGACGCGGCCGACCGCGACGCGCTGGCCACCGTCATCACGAGGGTCTCCAAGGAGACGGCACTGACGACGGTCGTACACACCGCCGGTGTCCTGGACGACGGGACGATCGCCTCGCTCACTCCGGAGCGGGTCGGGAGGGTGATGCGGCCGAAGGCCGACGGTGCGTGGAATCTGCACGAGCTCACCCGGGACATGGGCCTGGACCTGGAGCACTTCGTACTGTTCTCCTCGGCGGCGGCGACGTTCGGTTCGGCGGGTCAGGGCAACTATGTGGCGGCCAACGCGTTCCTCGACGCGCTGGCGGCCGACCGGCGGGCAGCAGGCCTTCCCGGAACGTCACTCGCCTGGGGCCTCTGGGCCGAGGCAAGTGCTCTGACCGGGGAGCTCACCGATGCCGAGCGGGCACGCATCAACCGCGGCGGCGTCAACGCGCTGAGCGCGGACGACGGCCTGGCCCTGCTCGACCTGGCTCTCACCCGCGACGAGGCGGTTCTCGTCCCGGCCCATCTCGACCTGGCCGGGCTGCGGGCGCAGGCCGCCCGCAGTGCGGAGATCCCGCCGCTGTGGCGGGGGTTGATCCGCGGCGGTTCTGGACGTCGTACTGCCGTATCAAGTGGTGGCGGTGGCGCGGACTCGCTGCACCAGCAGCTGGCCGGGCTCTCGCCGCAGGACCGGGAACGCAAGCTCACCGACTTGATCCGCACCCATGTCGCGGCCGTCCTTGGCCACACATCCGCCGACGCGATCGAACCCACCCGGGCCTTCACCGACCTGGGCTTCGACTCGCTCACCGCGGTCGAACTGCGCAACCGGCTCAACACCGGGACCGGCCTGCGCCTGCCGGCCACGCTCGTCTTCGACTACCCCAACCCCGTGGAACTGGCCGCGTTCCTGCAGGAAAAGCTGCTTCCGGAGATCACTGAACATGGCGCGGCAGAACCCGCCGAGGAGAAACTCCGGAAGGCGCTCGCGAGCGTTTCGCTGTCCAGGTTCCGTGAGGCGGGACTCATGGAGGCACTGATGCGGATCGCCGATGTCCATGACGACGCCCTGGTGAACGGGAAGGGCGAAGAGGTCGAGGACATCGACGCGCTGGATACCGAAAGCCTGATCCGCCTGGCCTTGGACGGCGAGTCGGAGTGAAGTTGATGATGCTCGATGCGTGGAGGCAGCGATGACAGAACCGGCTGACAAGCTTCTCGAAGCGCTGCGCGCCTCCGTGAAGGAGACCGAGCGGCTGCGGCAGCGGAACCGCCGGCTCGTCTCGGCGTCGACGGAGCCGTTGGCGATAGTCGGCATGAGCTGCCGTTACCCGGGCGGGGTGACCAATCCGGAGGAACTGTGGGACCTCCTCGCCGCAGGCGGGGACGCGATATCAGGCTTCCCGACGGACCGGGGCTGGGACGCCGACGGCGTGTACGACCCCGACCCGGAGAACCAGGGAACCTCCTATGTGGTCGAGGGCGGTTTCCTGCGGGACGCGGCGAGCTTCGACGCCGGGTTCTTCGGGATCAGCCCGCGCGAGGCCCTCGCCATGGACCCGCAGCAGCGACTGCTCCTCGAGACATCGTGGGAAGCGCTTGAGCGGGCCGGGGTCGACCCGGCATCGCTCCGGGGCTCGCAGACCGGCGTATTCGTCGGTGTCGCTCCCTCCGACTACGTCGCACACGAGGCCCTCCGGAACATGGAGGGCCTCGCCTGGCACCTGATGACCGGCGGCGCGGCCAGCGTGATGTCCGGCCGCATCTCCTACCTGCTCGGACTGCAGGGGCCCGCGGTGTCCATCGACACGGCGTGTTCGTCGTCCCTCGTGGCCCTGCACCTGGCCTGCCAGGCGGTGCGCTCCGGCGAGTGCTCGATGGCGCTGGCAGGCGGCGTCACGGTCATGGCCACCCCTGCGGGCTTCGTCGGGTTCTCCCGGAACCGCGGCCTTGCCGAGGACGGCCGCTGCAAGGCCTTCTCGGGCGCGGCGGACGGCATGGGCATGGGCGAGGGCGCGGGCATGGTCGTCGTGGAGCGGCTCTCCGACGCCCGGCGCAACGGGCACAAGGTGCTCGCTGTCGTACGCGGCTCGGCGACGAACCAGGACGGCGCGTCCAACGGCCTCACCGCGCCCAACGGCCCGTCCCAGCAGCGTGTCATCCGTGCCGCGCTCGCAGGCGCCCACCTGACGGCCGCCGACGTGGACGTGGTCGAGGCGCACGGTACGGGCACCACCCTGGGTGACCCGATCGAGGCGCAGGCGCTCCTCGCCGCGTACGGGCAGGACCGGCCCGATGACCGGCCGCTGTGGCTCGGCTCGGTGAAGTCCAACATCGGACATTCCCAGCAGGCGGCCGGTGTGGCGGGCGTGATCAAGATGGTCCTCGCGATGCAGCATGGTGAGTTGCCGCGCACCCTGCACGTCGACGAGCCCTCGCCGCACGTCGACTGGACCGAGGGCGACGTACGGCTGCTGACCGAGGCCGTGGCGTGGCCGACCGGCGTGCGGGTGCGGCGTGCGGGTGTGTCCTCGTTCGGCATCAGCGGCACCAATGTCCACGTCATCCTGGAGGAGGCTCCCGCCGAGGCAGGAGCGCTCGACGACGAGGCACCCGAGGACGGCGACACCGGGGCCGCCGACCGAGAGACCGCGGCAGCCGAGCCCGTAGTCGTATCGGGTGCGGGTGCGTGGCTGGTGTCGGGCCGGACGGCCGACGGCCTTACGGCTCAGGCCGACCGCCTGCGTGAATGGGTGGGCGCACGGCCGGAGTTGGCGCCGGTGGACGTGGCGTGGTCGCTGACGACGACGCGGTCGCTGTTCGACCACCGTGCCGTAGTGGTGGGCGGCGACCGGGGTGAACTCATCGGTGGCCTGGAGAGCCTGACGGCTGAGGGACTCGCGGGTTCGGTGGTGTCAGGTGTGGCCCGCTCGGACACGCGGCCGGTGTTCGCGTTCGCGGGGCAGGGGTCCCAATGGGTGGGCATGGGGCGGGAGTTGGCTGAGTGCAGCCCGGTGTTCGCGGCGCGCCTTGCGGAGTGTGAGCGGGCGTTGGACCCGTTCGTGGAGTGGTCGCTCTCCGATGTCCTGGCGGGTGCGGAGGGCGCGCCGGAGATGGTGGCGGCGGATGTGGTGCAGCCGGTGCTGTGGGCGGTGATGGTGTCACTGGCTGCCGTGTGGGAGGCGGCTGGTGTCAGCCCCGACGCGGTGGTGGGTCATTCGCAGGGTGAGATCGCGGCGGCGACGGTGGCGGGGATGCTCAGTGTCGAGGACGGTGCGCGGGTGGTGGCGTTGCGTTCGCAGTCGCTGAAGGTGCTTGCGGGTGCGGGCGGCATGTTGTCGGTGAGCCTGTCGGCTGCGGCGGTTGAGGAGCGTCTGCCGGGCTGGGGTGAGCGTCTGTCGTTGGCGGCGGTGAATGGTCCTGCTGCGGTGGTGGTGTCCGGTGAGCCGGAGGCGCTGGAGGAGCTGAAGGCCGAGCTGGAAGCGGATGGCGTACGGGCTCGCATGGTCGCGGTGGACTATGCGTCGCACTCCGCTCAGGTGGAGCGGCTCGAAGAGGAGATTCTTTCCGTACTGGCTGAGGTGGCCCCGCGTCGGGGTCGGGTGCCGATGGTGTCGGCGATGACCGGCGAGACGCTATCCGGCGAAGAGTTGGACGCCGCCTACTGGTACGGGAGCCTGCGCGCGACGGTGCATTACGAGCGCGCCGTACGGACCCTGGCTGGGATGGGCCACCAGATTTTTATCGAAGTCACCCCGCATCCGGTGCTGTTGGGCGCGATGAACGACACCCTCGAAGAGGTTGCTCAGGTCGCGGGCCCCGGCACGGTGGCGGGAGTGGCGTGCGGGACGCTGCGCCGCGACGACGGCGGCGCGACGCGGCTCCTCACGTCCTTCGCGGAGGCATTCGTCCACGGCGTCACGGTGGCCTGGGCGAAGGTGTTGCCGTCCGCTGAGCGGGTGGAGTTGCCGACGTATGCCTTCCAGCAGGAGCGGTTCTGGCCGCCGGAGGCCGGTCCGACCCTGGGCGGGGACGCGGTGTCGCTGGGTCTTGGCGCGGTGGATCACCCGTTGCTGGGTGCGGCGGTGGAGCTGGCCCGTGGTGCGGGGCTGGTGTGTACCGGGCGTCTTTCGGTGCGTACGCATCCGTGGCTGGCTGACCACACGGTGGGTGGCGTGATTCTGCTGCCCGGTACCGGTTTCGTGGAGATGGTGGTGCGTGCCGGGGATCAGGTGGGTTGTGGCGCGCTGGAGGAGCTGACGTTGCAGGCGCCGCTGGTGGTGCCCGCCGATGGTGGCGTACAAGTGCAGGTGGTGGTGGCTGATGCCGATGCCGAGGGGCGTCGGACGGTGGAGGTGTTCTCCCGTCCCGACGGGACTCAGGAGGCATGGGTCCAGCACGCGGGTGGCACGATCGCTCCCGCTGGACCGGCGCGGGCGGCGGAGGACGACCTGACCGCCTGGCCGCCGCGTGATGCCACTGCTGTGGACATCAGCGGGATGTACGAGGCCTTGGCTCAGGCGTCGTACGGCTATGGTCCGGCGTTCCAGGGGCTGCGTGCGGTGTGGCGCCGGGGCGAGGACGTCTTCGCCGAGGTGGTGCTGCCCGAGAGTGTCGCTCAGGATGCGGGTGCGTTCGGGCTGCACCCCGTGCTGCTCGACGCATTGCTCCAGGCCGGAGCTCTCGCCGGCGGACCCGGTGGATCCAGTGGACCCGGCGAGGTCGATGAGGGTGAGCCGGGTCAGGTGCTGTTGCCGTTCGCATGGACGGGTGTGGAGCTGCACGCGAGCGGCGCGTCGGTGTTGCGGGCGCGGCTGCGGCGTGACGGTCAGGGCAGCTTGAACTTGATGGCGGCGGATGCCACGGGTGCTCCGGTGGTGTCGGTGGCGTCACTCATCACGCGGCCGGTGGCGGCGGACCAACTCCACTCCGCCGAAGCGGGACTGGCCGACGCGCTCTTCGCAGTGGACTGGGCCCCTGTGGCCGAGGCACCGGTCCCGGAGGGGGAGTGGGTTCTCGTCGGTGCCGATCGCTTCGAGATGGCTGAGGGGCTGGACGCGGCCGGGGTGTCGGTGCGTTCCTACGCTGACCTCGCGGAGGTGGCCGCTGCCGTCGAGGCAGGCGAGGCCGCCCCGCACGTCGTGCTGGCCTGTGTAAGTGGCGAGGGCGTCGACGTGGCGGCCTCCGCCCGGCGGGCGACCGGTGCGGCTCTGACCCTGGTCCAGGAGTGGCTGGGCGAAGAGCGCCTGGAATCAGCCCAGTTGATGGTGGTGACCCGTGGTGGCGTGGCCACCTCTGTCGGCGAAGGCGTCATGGATTTGGCGGCGGCTTCGGTCTGGGGTCTCCTCCGCTCGGCGCAGTCGGAGAATCCCGGCCGACTGGTCCTCGTAGATCTGCCTGTCACGGGTGCGGCTGAGGCTGTTGATGTGCTGCCGTCGGTGGTGGGCGGTGGTGAGGCGGAGTTGGCGCTGCGGGGCAAGGTTGCTCTGGGGCGGCGGTTGTCGCGTCCGTCGGGTGAGCTGGTGGTGCCCGAGGGGCTGTGGCGGCTTGAGCCGGATGAGGGTGGGTCGTTGGAGGGGTTGGCGCTGGTTTCGGCGCCGCTGGCCGGTGACCCCCTGGAAGCCGGACAGGTTCGGGTCGCGGTGCGCACGGCCGGGCTGAACTTCCGGGATGTGCTGATCGGGCTGGGGATGTATCCCGGCGGCGGTCTGATGGGCAGTGAGATCGCCGGAACGGTGATCGAGACCGGCTCCGAAGTAGTAGGTCTTGCGGTGGGCGACCGCGTCATGGGTGTTGCCGCCGGAGGGATCGGACCGGTGGCGGTGACCGACGCCCGGCAGCTGGTACGGATTCCGGAGGGCTGGTTGTTCGCGGAGGCGGCCTCGGTGCCGGTCGCGTTCATGACGGCGTGGTACGCGCTGGTGGAGTTGGCCGGTGCGCGGTCTGGTCAGCGGGTGTTGGTGCATGCGGCTGCCGGTGGTGTGGGGATGGCGGCGGTGCAGATCGCGCGTCATCTGGGTCTGGAGGTGTACGCGACGGCGAGTGCGGCCAAGTGGCCGGTGCTGGCGGCGTTGGGTCTGGACGAGGCGCATATCTCGTCCTCGCGGAGTGCTGGTTTCGAGGCGGAGTTCCTGGCTGCCACGGGCGGTGCGGGGGTGGACATCGTGGTGAACTCCCTCGCTGGGGAGTTGACCGATGCGTCGCTGCGGCTGTTGCCGAGCGGCGGTGCGTTCATCGAGATGGGCCGCACGGATCTACGGGATCCGGAAGCTCTGGCGCAGGAGCACCCAGGAGTCATGTACCGGCCGTTCGACCTGGGCGAGGCCGGGCCGGAGCGGTTGGGGGAGATGCTCGGGCGGGTCGTCGGCCTAATGGCTGCTGGTGAGTTGTCGCGGTTGCCGGTGCGGGCGTGGGATGTGCGGCGGGCGCGGGAGGCGTTCCGGTTCATGTCGCAGGCGCGGCACACCGGCAAGATGGTCCTGACGATCCCCGCCGACCGCTACGGCTCGCTCGTACCGCGCACAGGTGGGAAGACGGCCCTGGTGACGGGTGGTACGGGCACGTTGGGCGGTCTTGTGGCGCGGCATCTTGCCACCACGGGTCGTGTCGACGGCTTGGTGCTGACCGGTCGTTCGGGTCCGGCCGCTCCCAATGTGGCGTCGCTGGCAGCGGAGTTGGCGATGCTGGGTGCGGCGGTGCAGATCGTGGCCTGCGATGCGGCCGACCGCGACGCGCTGGCCACCGTCATCACGGGCATCCCGGCGGACAGCCCGCTGACGACGGTCGTACACACCGCCGGTGTCCTGGACGACGGGACGATCGCCTCGCTCACCCCGGAGCGGGTGGACACCGTGATGCGGCCGAAGGCCGACGGCGCGTGGAACCTGCACGAGCTCACCCAGGGCATGGGCCTGGACCTGGAGCACTTCGTACTGTTCTCCTCGGCGGCGGCGACGTTCGGCGTGGCCGGTCAGGGCAACTACGTGGCGGCCAACGCGTTCCTCGACGCGCTGGCGGCCGACCGGCGCGCCGCAGGGCTCTCCGGAACGTCACTCGCCTGGGGCCTCTGGGCCGAGGTCAGCACGCTGACCGGACAGCTCACCGATGCCGAGCGGGACCGTCTGACCCGTGGCGGTGCCAGGGCGCTGAGCGCGGACGACGGCCTGGCCCTCCTCGAAATGGCCCTTGCCCGCGACGAGGCGGTTCTCGTGCCGACCCGGATCGACCTGGCCGGGCTGCGGGCGCAGGCCGCCCGCAGTGCGGAGATCCCGCCGCTGTGGCGGGGGTTGATCCGCGGCGGTTCTGGACGTCGTACT
>NZ_JBITEU010000029.1:0-13378 GCF_044455475.1 Streptomyces sp. NPDC051218
CGTCGCCGCCAACGACCACGCCACATCCACCGGCACCAACTCGGGCCGCGCCACCATCCACTCGCGCAACCGGGACGCCTGCCCGGACAAGCCCTCCGCCGTACGACCCGACACCAACCACGCACTCACACCATCCGCATCAAGCACCACCGGAGCGGCAACCGCCCCAAGCTCGTCGACGGCAGGCTCCTCCAGAGCACCCGCCGATTCGGCGTCCTCACCGTCAGGCGCCCCCTCGGCAGGCACCGACTCGCCTGCCCCGGTGGGGGCCTCCTCCAGGATGATGTGGACGTTGGTGCCGCTCATCCCGAAGGAGGAAACACCGGCACGGCGCACTCGCTCCCCGGCGGGCCAAGGCACCGGCTCGGACAGCAGCCGTACGTCCCCGGCCTCCCAGTCGACGTGCGGCGTCGGGTCCTCCACGTGCAGCGTCTGCGGCAGGCGCTCGTGCTTCAGAGCGAGGACCATCTTGATGATGCCCGCGATACCGGCCGCCGCCTGCGTGTGACCGATGTTGGACTTCACCGAACCCAGCCACAACGGCGGCTGGTCGGCACGCTCTTGGCCGTACGTGGCGAGCAGCGCCTCGGCCTCGATCGGGTCGCCCAGTTTGGTCGCCGAACCGTGTGCCTCCACCACGTCGACCTCGGCAGGCGACACGCGTGCGCTGGCCAGCGCCGAACGGATCACACGCTGCTGGGACGGGCCGTTGGGCGCCGTCAGACCGTTGGACGCACCGTCCTGGTTCACGGCAGAGCCTCGTACCACCGCAAGGATTTTGTGCCCGTTGCGCCGTGCGTCCGACAACCGCTCCGCCACGAGGACGCCCGCGCCCTCACCCCAGCCCGAGCCGTCCGCCTCAGCGCTGAAGGACCTGCATCGCCCGTCCACCGACATGCCCCGCTGCCGTGAGAACCCCACGAACACACCGGGGGTCGCGACCACGGTGACACCGCCGACAAGCGCCAGCGAGCACTCACCGGAACGCAGCGCCTGAGCGGCCATGTGCAGGGCCACCAGGGACGACGAGCACGCGGTGTCCACCGTGACGGCCGGGCCCTCAAGGCCGAAGGTGAATGCGAGGCGACCCGACAGGACACTGGTCGCAGTTCCCGTGACGAGGTGGCCCTCGGAGCCCGCGGTCTCGGGCAGGGGGCCCACGCCGTAGCCCGAGCTGTAGGAGCCGGTGAACACACCGGTCCTGCTGCCGCGCAGGGACGCCGCGTCGAGGCCTGCCTTCTCGAGAGCCTCCCAAGCGACCTCGAGCAGAAGTCGCTGCTGGGGGTCCATCATGAGTGCCTCGCGCGGGCTGATGCCGAAGAATCCGGCATCGAACTCGGCGACGTCGTAGACGAATCCGCCGTGGCGCGCGTACGACGTTCCGGGGTGGTCCGGGTCGGGATCGTAGAGGTTCTTGAGGTCCCAGCCGCGGTCCTGCGGGAACGCGCCGATCGCGTCGGTGCCGGAGGCGAGCAGCTCCCACAGCTCCTCGGGGCTCTCGGCCCCGCCGGGGAACCGGCAGCCCATGCCGACGATCGCGATCGGTTCCTGGCTCCGTTCCTCGACCTCAGCCAGTCGACGGCGGACCTGGCGCAGATTTGCCGTCACGAGCTTGAGGTAATCGCGGAGCTTGTCTTCGTTGGCCATTTACTGCCGCCATCCCTGCTTGCCGAGGATATGCACATCTGCCGCACTGCGGGGTTACCGCGGGATTTTTCGCAGAATGCCACTCGGGCACAGCGGAGGGGCAACGCCCAGAATCGCCAATGAGATCTAGCCTCGCGCTTGCCGCCAGTTACATTCTCAATATCTGAAGGAAGACACCGAGTGAGCGAATTGGGCCTTCAGAGGGCCCTAGAGATGGGCCTGAGATCCGACTCACCGGCAACTGGAAACTATCCGCGCCCGCCGAATCAACGCAACGTAGCAGTTGAACACTTGAACCTTGCATAACCGTTGCGGAGTGCCAATATACGGCTCGCGTAAACCCGGCCCGGGGACAACAAAGCGGTGGTCGGCTCGAAGGAGCAGGCCACCGCCTGTTACCGCACCAAGGTCACTGCGCCGCGGTCACAGCACCGCTGCGCGCGCTCAGACCGAGACCTCGCCTCGCACCCACTGCCCGAGTGTCCGCCGCGGGTACCTGATCACCACGTCTCCGCCGCGGATCCGTCCCGTCACGTTCACCCGGAACGTCACGGGTACGTCGGTGTCGGCGCCGGCGGCAGCTGCGGTCGTGCGGTTCTTCACCTCGCCGACGCCTACCTCGAGGCCGTCGGTCGCCACCTCGATGCCTGGCCTGACTACCAGCACGAGGTTTCCGCCGACGCTGACGTACGCGTCGAGGTCGAGGGTGTCGTGACTGATGACCGCCTCGGTGAAGTCGAGTTTGACGTCCCCTCCGTGCATCCGGATGGCCAGCCGGGGCGGGACCTCCCAGGAGCCGGAGCGGTGCAGGGTGCCGAACTTCTGCTTGATCTCCACCACGTCCGTGGGCGGCGCGCTCGGGTCGACGGGAGAGGGAGAGACCGGCAGGTCGCGGGTGAGCCCGGCCAGGTCACCGATCGTGCGCGCGGTGAGCGCCGTCGCCACCCGCTCCTCGAGTTCCTCGCTGGTGAGCCTGCCGTCACCCGCGGCGTCTCGAAGGATCTCCACCACCTGGTCGCGGTCCGTGTGTGAGGCCTTCATGTCTCCTGGGGGCACGTCCTCGGCGTTGTCGCCGCCAGACGCGTTCTCATCGCTCATGGACACAGCCTCATCTTCCGCCGGGAGAATCGCAAGGTGAATCCGGCCAACTCCCGGATTTCACACGGGGTCAACTATTGTTACAACAGCAGCCACGCACAGAAACCGTTCAACTGAACAGCCCTCGCGATTGAACAGATCCCGGCGAAACCGGCGTCGACGCCAGGGCGGTTGAACGACGACGCGGAATTCCTGCGTCGCCTAGCGTGATGCGCCCAAGCCACACCTTACCGTCCCTTGTGGCCTGCCAGGCCGTCCGGCTGCTCGGCAGGACATCTCGGAACAGGTGCGGGCGACGGCGGGGAAACAAAACTGTCATCCGAATCACGCCATCTGGCCGAGGGAGAAATAGGGCTATGGAAGCTTCGTTGTTGAGTCTCGTCATGGGCGGGTTCACCTCCGCGGCCATCGGCGCCGCGGCTCGTCTCGGTGTCGCGGACGCCCTTGCGGAAGGGCCGGCGACGGGCGTCGAGCTAGCCAAGGCCGTCGACGCCGACCCCGACGCGCTCGAATCTCTGATGAAGGCCGTGACGGCGCTGGGGGTCTTCGCCCGGGACGAGGAGGGCCGGTACACCAACTCGCACCTCTCCGAGCAGCTCAGGAGCGATCACCCCGAGTCGATCCGGCATCTGACCTCGCTGCTCTGCGGCCTCTACACCCAGGCGGCGAGCGGCGGGCTCACGGAAGCGGTGCGGACGGGCACGTCGGTCATGCCCCACGCGCTCGGCGTCTCTCTGTACGAGTACCTGGACAAGGACCCCGAGACCGCGCGCATATTCGACCTCGCCATGCAGGACTGGGCCCGGCCGATCGGGGTCCTCGCGGCAGACCACATCTCGTTCGAGAACGTGCGCACGGTGGTGGACGTCGGCGGGGGCAACGGAGCGCTCCTCAAGGCCATCCTGGCGGCGCACCCCCATCTCAAGGGCGTCTGCGTCGACCGCGAGGACACGTGTCGCCGGGCGGAGGCCGACCTCCTCGATTCGGGCGACGAGGACCTCATCGAGCGGTTGAGCTACCGGCCTTCGGACATCCTCCGGGAGGTTCCCGAGGGCGGCGACCTCTACATCATCAAGAACGTGCTCCACGACTGGAGTCCGGAGAGCTGTGTCCGGATTCTCAGCAACATCCGCAAGGCTATGAGTGCCGGTGCCGCGCCGGACCGCAAGCCGAGGCTGCTGGTCGTCGACCCCCTGACCGAGCACGACTCGGGGGCCGCGTTCCGCTCCGTCATCAAGATGGTGGTGGGTGAGACGAACACCCGTGAGCGCAGTGAGGCCGACATGCGCAGGGAAGCGGCAGCGGCGGGACTCGAAGTCCTGTCGATCATTCCCGCACCGGCGGACCTGAGTGTCGCCGAATGCGTGGTAGCCGAGAGCGCGTGACACCGTCGGCGCCACGAAGGTCCACCGTGAGTCGACTAGGTCGTGTCTGGAGTCCGGATCACGAGCTCGGTAGATCGCCTGCGTGATGTGGTCCGGACTTGATAGGCCATCAGTCATGGCGCGAGGCAATCTCACCGACGAGCAGTGGCCCCTGCTCGAGCCCTACCTCCCGGTCGCTGCGGTCGGCCCCATTCCCGACCTGCGGGAACACTTCAACGCGGTGATGTGGCGGTTCCGCACGGGCAGTCCCTGGCGGGACCTGCCGGGTGAGTTCGGGCCCTGGCAGAGCGCGTACGACCGCTTCCGGATCTGGGCGAAGCAGGGTGTCTTCCAAGGGCTGATGGAGGCGGTGATCGCCGAGGCCGCAGCTCGCGGCCAGGTGGACCTGGGCCTGGTCAGCGTGGACTCGGCGACCGCCCGGGCTCACCACCACGCCGCAGGGATGCCCCTGGACCCGGTCCAGCTCGAAGCCCTGGAGGAGGCCGTCAAGGAAGAAAAGGGGCTCCGGCAAAGGGATATACCACCCAAGAGGGCAGCCCGGAAGATCCGGCCCGGGCTGAGCGGCGAAAGCGCCAGCGACGACACCGGGCCCGGCTGAAAGCCGCTGAGCTGGGGGCGTTCGAGGGGCGGGTTAACCAGCAAGATCCATCTGGCGGCCGACCGGCGTTGCCGCCCGCTGACGTTCGTCCTCACACCCGGACAGGCCGACGACAGCCCGCAGTTCGTCCCGGTCCTTGAGCGGGTGAAGGTGCGCGGGCCGGTCGGTCGCCCCCCCCCCCCCCCCCCCCCCCCCCCCCCCCCGGGGGGGGGGGGGGGGGGCGGGGGGGGCCCCCCCCCCCCCCCCCCCCGGAACCGGCCGGAGGCGGTGGCCGGGGACAAGGCGTACTCCTCCCGCCACAACCGGCGCTACCTGCGGCGTCGCGGGATCCGGCCGGTGATCCCGGAGAAGGTGGATCAGGCGGCCAACCGCAAGAAGCGCGGCTCAAAGGGCGGCCGGCCAGTCAATCACGACGCCGACCTCAACAAGGAACGCAACACCGTGGAGCGGTGCATCAACCGCCTGCGGAACTGGCGCGGTATCGCGTTCCGCTTCGACAAGACCCCGCATAGCTACGAGACCGGACTGCATCTCTGCGGTGCAATGCTCTGGCTCCGCAGCATCGCACCGCAGTCATGATCCGAACTCCAGACAGGACCTAGTTGCGGCGAACCGCCCGCCCGGCGGTCGCGTCACAGCCGCCATCGGTCGGGTACGAGACTGGAGGCCACGACACCGTCGAGGAGTCGATCGCGCAGCTGATCGGTGAGCTCGATGAGCGCGTCCAGCAGGGCGGTCACGACGCGCTCCGGCGCGCCTGACTCGATGGCGGTCGCGGCCTCCTCCAGGAGCTGCAGGCAACCACCGGCGAGCTCCGCCCGCAGGTTCCTCTCCCGCAAGTCGACCCCGGCCAGCTGTTCGGCGGTGACGGCTGCGATGACTCCGCTCAACTGGCGGTTGCAAAGGGCTAGTTGCCGCCTGCCGGCGACAAGGCGTTCGTGAGGCATACCGAGGCAACGACGTGACGCCACCCAGGGTCACTCATGGGCGTGACGACAGGCGCCCTGATGGCGAGCACACAACACGAAGCTCCTGGTGAGCACGGGGACTTGGTCAAGGACCCCGCTACCAGGAGCTTCGTCGTTGGGTGCGCTCACGCGCCTATTCGGGATTCACGACACGCGCTCGCCTGTTCAACTCCTGGGCGAAGTCCTCCCAGATCTGCGAGTTGTGTCTGGAGAGCTGAACGATCAGCTCGATGCAGTGTGAGGGCACCGAGGCAACGATGTCAGTCATGTCCTTCGCGCCCAGCACGTTCTCCCTGAACATCCGCAGCAGACGCCGCCCCAGCTCGCTCTGGCGCAACGACGGGTCACGCATGAGCTTTTCGAGCGTGGCGGTGGACTGCGGCTCGAGAACGACCGCACTCACGTCAGGGAGGGTTTTGCGCGAGGCATTCGCGTCGCAGCGACTGGGGCTCCCCTGACTCGGGACGGGTTCGTCACCGCGTTCCAGCCTCCGGCGCACGTCGAGCGCGGTGGCGGGTGACACCCCGGCCGTCCGGGCCACCTGACGCAGTGAAGCCTCAGGGGTTTCTCTGATGAGCTCCGCCACCCGCAGGCGACCCTGTGCACCGTTCAGCGGACGGACCTTGCCGTCGCGTCCTATACGGAAGTTCGACTTCGGCACGGAGTCCGACGTACGCCGCAGCTCCGCGACCGCTCTCGCCCCGAGCCCCGTGGACTTCGCAATGGCTCGATCCGACATGCTGGGGTGCGACTTGAGGATCCGCAGCGCCGCCGCGGTGCGATCGGCCTGCGTCAGCGGCAGACCGTGCTCGACGTTCGCCTCGACCGCCTTGAGGAAGGCATCCTCGCTGTTGCCGTCGAAGAACTCGACCTCGATGACTTCCAGCCCCTTGATGGACGCTGCCATCAAGCGGTGGATCCCGTCAATCACACGCATGGACTGCCGGTCGACCAGTATCGGAGGGAGGGGACTTTCCAGTGCCGCGAGCCGTAGTACGTGAACCTTGTCCTCCCCCTCAAGTCGAGGGGAATCACCAGGTAATACCTGCATGATCGGGACCGAGGCTATTCCCGGTCCGCTATTCTGCCAATCATTCACTCCAGCCGAAAGAATACCGCCGCCCACACGGCCCATACTGCACCCCCATGACAACAACTGCGGCGAGCTATTTAAAGTAGACAGAGGTCAGGATTTAATCCCTTGACTCTCGCCGCACGCCCGTCGCACACATGGAAGCCCAGCAGGCAATTCCGAGACTCTCCCATTGGGTCCCCCGTGACGCATTAATTGACTGGCATATCCGGGTCGATTAATTCCAGCCTCAGGCTAACAGTCCACACTCTGCAACGGAAGCGGCACTCTCAGTTTTGCTCGTTCTTTAATTTCACACAACACGCTCTTTAAATGTGCGACCTGGACGGCAGCACCGTACTCCGGTCCCGCTTGGACCGGCTGTAGTCCTTATGTCCCCAAAATTGCGCCAAGCGGAACGAATACTTCCACCCTGCCAACCCTTTTATACCGCACGGAGGGAAAACTACGAGCCAGATACAAGCAAACTTTCGGCCACCTCGATGTACGCCACCGGTGCGCGATACGGAAATCACCTGACCACAGCGTTCAACCAGTTCGCCGGGGCTGTTCAACTGGCTCGACATCAGGGGTTGAACGCTGCAAACACGTCCGACCCATCCACGGTTCACCAGCAAATGGCAAAGCTCCGGCCCTTCGGAGCGACTGGAAAGCCGTTCCGAAGGGCCGGAGCTTCATCGTGCGTGCGTGGCGGCCGCCGAGGGGCCGGCTCATCGACGGATCCACCGGCCACCGCGCGGACCGTGGTGCGTTAAGCCTGGTCGGCGGCCTCCCCTGCCGCGGCACTCGCCTTCTTGGCACCCCGCTTCTTCGCCTTCACCTTGTTCTCAGGCGCTTCGTCGCCGACGGCCGAGCCATCGACCACTTCACCGACCAGCACATCCGAGTCGCCGGCCGGAGTTTCTTTCGGCACAGCCGGGACGCTGAGGCCGGGCACACTGAGATCCGGAACCTTCTGCACCGCTTCCAGCGCCGATTCGATCGCCTCGGCAAGGGACGGCGATACCGTGTCGTCGAAGTCAACCTTCGTGACGGCGACATCGGCGTTGGTCGGAAGTGAATCGGTTGCAAAGGCCGCATCGGCAAAACCGGCCTCTTGCAGAGTAACCGACTCTTCGTCAGTGATTTGCCGACTCAGAACCAGCGAGAATTTGTGCCCCACGTACGTCACCTCTCAATGTCGCCACGAATTCGGAACCGTATCCGGGCCCTGGGGACCATGCCCGGGTGGCCACGTGCCCTCCCGAACATATCTATCATCAGAGGTGCATCCGAGTCGCCGTTCAACTGCTGGCTCCTGGCAGTTGAGCGAGCGCCGAAAGCCGAAAAGGCCGTAATGACGCAGAGAAAACCACCGGTTCAACATACGTCGAACAGCGAGTGAGCGGCCCTGTCCTTGCCGCCGTTCCCAATTTTCGCTAAGTTCGGATTTCACTCAATGGTCCGATATGACAACTCTTTGGAGTGGAATGTCTCAGCCTTCGCCCGGGGATGAACTGTGGTGTCGCCGCTTTCATCCCGCCAAGAATCCTGCCGCACGCCTCGTATGCCTCCCGCACGCAGGCGGGTCGGCATCCTTCTTCCTCCCGGTGGCCGCGGCGCTGAGTCCCGATGTCGACGTCCTGGCCATCCAATACCCCGGCCGGCAGGACCGGCGCGCGGAACAGCCCATAGACGACCTGGCGATACTCGCCGATCGCCTCCACGGGGTCATCCAACGTCAGCCGGAGCTGCCCCTCACACTCCTCGGGCACAGCCTAGGAGCCACGCTCGCCTTCGAGGTGGTCCGCCGCATCGAGGCCGACGGGCACAGCCCGGTGCGGCTCTTCGCCTCCGGGCGCCGCGCACCCTCGACGCACCGGAACGAGTTCGCGCACCGCAGTGACACGGCGATCATGGCCGAGGTGCGGCGACTCAGCGGCACCGCTTCGGCCCTGCTCGGTGACGAGGAGATGATGCGGGCCGCACTCCCCGCGCTCCGGGCCGACTACAAGGCGGCCGAGACCTACCGCTCCGCGCCGGACGCCACCGTGAACTGCCCGATCACCGCACTGACCGGCGACAGCGACCCCAAGACGACGCTGGACGAAGCCAAGGCCTGGGGACAGCACACGACCGGTTCACTCGACCTTCGTGTGTTCACCGGTGGGCACTTCTTCATCAGCGACCGGAGCGCGGAGGTCATGCAGGTCCTGAAGCAACACTTCGGGGTCGAGCACACTCGCGCCGGCGGCTGACAGCCGCCGGCGCGAGGCGCCTGCCGCACGTTCACGCACGACTGCCGCGAGCACTTCCGTGCTCGCGGCAGTCGTCGTCTTCGGGTACTTGCTCAGAGTGTCTTGCCCAGGCGGTCGGCGAACAGGGCGGTGCCATACAGCAGCTCGGCGGTCGGTGTCACTGACCAGCCACGCCGGTGAGCTGGTGAGCCAGGTCAGGACCGCCGCGTAGGCGTCGGCCCGCTCCGGGTGCATCGGTGCACCTCGTGGTCGTGACGCGTCACTCCGCTACGTACGTGCACTGGGTCCACACAAAGACCCTCAGTTCGCGGTCGTCGACAAACGTAGTGTCGGAGCTGGCCTCAAAGTGTTCATAGCGATTGCCGTTCAGCACCTTGACCTTGGTCACGCTGAGATCGGATATGTAGCGCAACCGCTGCTCGTCGGCGAACGCCGAACGAGAGCCGCCGCTGAGGAACACGTTGGGGGCGCCATTGTCATCCATGATCATCCTCACTCTGTCGTTCCTGCTCTTGCTCTGCTCTTGCGCACGGGCGTCTCAACTCCGCCTGCGGATAAACGAGTTGATTTCGAGCCTCCGACAAGGCGGTCTCTACGTCACCGGCCCAGCAGGACAACGCAGACAGCGGCTCGGCCCCATGCGCGAGACCGGTAGGTCCGCGAGGCCTGAACCCCGCCCGCGATGACGCGTGTAGACCGTGACTCCGGCGTCGCCAGGGGGGTTGGGCCGGGTGCTACGGGGGGGCGCACCCGGCCCTGGTTCATGTGCGGGCACGCATGGCCCGCGCGGGGACTACCCCGTCAGCCCTCGACCCATCCGCGCCGCTTGCCGAGCAGCACGAACTGTTGGCGTACGTCGTGTATTTGATGGCCCGTCAGCTCTGGGGCGGAAGTCAGCAGCAGCTCGGTCACCTCAAGCGTGAACTCTGCCGAGCTGAGCACGTCGCACATCGGCTCCTGCTCTGCCACAGGGGGCGAGTCGGCCGTCGTGATCGGCGGGGCGGCCATGCCATTCGTCTGTACCGACGGGCTCTCCGCGTCATGACCCAGCCGCACCTTAGACGCCTTGAGGCCGCGTTCGCTGTCCTCGATCTCGAACTCCACCATGAGCCCGGCACGCAGCGCCGACTCGGGAATGAGCAGATCGTTCACATGCAGGAAAACGTCTTCCCCGCCGTACTCCGGTGCGATGAAGCCGTACCCGCGCATCCCGTCGAACCGGATCACTCGACCAGTAGCCATCCCCAACCCTCACTACTCACCCACCTGCCCAGCACTTTCGCCCGATCGTAATCGCACCCATCCGCAGCGTCTCGATCTCAGTTGAACACTTGCGTCAGCACGCCTTCACAGCAGGTCAGAGGCTATGCGCCCGGGCTCACACCAGTTGCGCACCCTGACTGCGGTGGGACGTGGGAGTAGGTGTCGTCGACCTTGTTCTCCATGGCATGGGCCAGATCGGGCGACCTCGGTCGACCACCGGTTGGCGCCGCTCCCAGGCTCCCGCCTCCTTGGGAGCCCAGAGAACGCCTCTGCTCCCAGAATCGCTCTCAAACACGAAGTAGGGGCCACCCGAAGGTGACCCCTACCTGCGACGTTTCCGTCGGGACGACAGGATTTGAACCTGCGACCCCTTGACCCCCAGTCAAGTGCATGATTCTGGTTCGGAGTTCTGAAGCCCCGTTGGCATCCGTACGACGCCATACGTGGACGTACAGCGCCACTGGTCCCTACTGGGCTGCGGTGTAGACGCCGTCGAGCTTATGGACGCCGAGCCCACTACCGCAATCAGTGAGGCGAGGCCGTCGAGGAGCACTGCCGTATATGCGGCCTCCTGCAGTCACAGGAGGCCGCAGGATGCGTGCTTAGTTCCTGGAAGGGATCCGTACCCGTGAACCAGGCTGAACCGAGACGTCCGCCCTGCCCATGTAAGGTCCACCAGCCGACCCCAACGGGCGAAGGCGCCGCCGAATCTGCAGATCGTGGCGGGCTGCCAGAGCTGCTCGTAAAGCCGATGGCGCTGTGGGCGGCCTACGCGGCGGGCGATCTCGTTGCGGCCATGGCCTTGCGCGTGGACACGGCGGACAGCATCGCGGTCTTCTTTGGTGACCGGGTCGCTGTAGTGGTTGGGCATGTCCACCCCCTCTGTTGGCGTGCGTCGCCGTCCAGCGGGGAAAGCCTCACGTCATGCAGATGACAGAGTCCTTCGCTGCGACGGTTGCCGCAGTCGCGCCCGTGATTGTGCTCGTGGGCGTGGTGGAGGTAGACCAACACCGCAAGATCCTTAACGAATCGCTCACCGCGAACTCCGAGGAACTTCGCGCTGCCCTTGAGCCCCTTCCCCGTGAGCCGACGAGAGAGCAAGTGGAGGCGGTGCGTGCTCGGTTCGAGGCCCTGCTACCCGAGGCACGACGGCGTACCAAGAGGTTGGTGCGTACCTACTTTTTGGCGATCGCCTGGCTTGTGGTCGTATTCGCGCTTGTTTCAGTTGAGGCTGTGGCCCTGGGGTGGCTCGCGAAGCCTGAAGGCAAACCCGAAACAGGTCAGGCCGTGTACTGCCTGACGACTCTCATCATCGGCATGTTTTGCGTGGCAACCCCGGCAATGTTCCGTCTACTGCGAGCTCCGATCGAGCCACTAGACCAGCGAGCACGTGAGTGGCGGAGGCTGGAGAGGCTAGAGCAAGACCTGTCAGCACGGCAGGAGGTGTAAAGCAGCGAAGGCCTGCACTGAGCGGCCTGTTGTTCCCGGGCATGCCTGATTGTGGCTGTGCATGGTGGCGAGAGCATCAGCTCAGTCTTACGTCCTGTCAACTCTCTTTTGTGAAGCCCCAGGGTCTCGGGGGCGCCGGCGTCGCTCGTGCCAGGTCGGTCCCCGCCAGGGGGCCTGGTGCGAGAACAAGACCCAGCGATACGGGCCTCACCCTCGACCGCGCGTCCAGCCCGCTCTGCAACGTGTGCGAAGCCAACCTCGAAACCTGGCGGGCGGCCAAGGAGTAGCGACCGTCCCTGATACCCGTAGGCCTCGACCGGCCGCTCGTGGGGCCCCTCGGGGCTGGGCGGCCTTGTGGGGCTCGTAAAGTCATCGCTGCAGGTGGGGGCCTACGTGCCAGGCCCTCCGCGATAGCTGGGATGCTGCGCGTGTGATTATCTCGATGCTGTACCGGGCCACCCGGGCGCTGCTGTCCATCCCCGCGGTCCTGCTGCGCCGGGACACGGCCAAGGACGCCGAACTACTGGTGCTGCAGCACGAAAACTCGGTGTTGCGACGACAACTCAGCGGTCCGGTCCGCTACGAGCCCGCGGACCGGTTCTGGCTGGCCGCGCTGTCGGCGCTGATACCGCGCCGCTGCTGGAGCAGCGTCTTCGCGGTCACACCGGGGACGCTACTGGCCTGGCACCGCAGGCTGATCGCCAAGGAGTGGGACTACTCCGACCGACGCCGACGCACCGGGCGTCCACCCACGGCGGCCCCGCTCAAGAAGCTGGTGTTGCGCCTGGCGCAGGAGAATCCGCGGTGGGGCCACCGGCGGATCCAGGGCGAACTGGCCCGACTGGGGCACCCGATCGCGCCGTCCACGGTCTGGGAGATCCTGCACAAGGCCGGCATCGACCCCGCCCCTCGCCGCACCGGCCCGAACTGGCGCGAGTTCCTCACCGCGCAGGCCGAGGGGATCATCGCGGCGGACTTCTTCCACGTCGACACGATCAACGGCAGCCGGCTGTACGCGCTGGCGTTCCTCGAACACGGCACCCGCAGACTCCACATCACCGGCGTCACCGCCCACCCCACCGCACAATGGGCGACCCAGCAGGCGCGCAATCTCGCCGATGACCTGGGCAGCCGCGTCGAGTCGCTGCGCTTCGTGCTCCGCGACCGCGACAGCAAGTACACCGGCTCCTTCGACGCCGTCTTCGAAGCCGAAGGCATGGACGTGCTACTCAGCGCACCCCAGGCACCGCGCATGAACGCTCACTGCGAGCGAGTGATCGGCACGATCCGCCGCGAGGCACTCGACCACGTTCTGCTCCTGAACGAGGCCCACGCCCGGCAGGTCCTAGCCGAGTACCAGGACCACTACAACAGACATCGGCCGCACCGATCCCGCGATCAACGACCGCCCGAGGCCCAAGAACAGCCAGCAGTCCTGGATGGTTTCGAGCCCCGCAAGCTCTTGCGCACCCGGATCCTCAGCGGAGCAATCAACGAGTACCGACATGCCGCTTGAACTGCAGCGACGACTTTTCGAGCCCCACACGGTGACGACCTGCACGTTCACGCCGTGGCGCCGGTGCTTGTGGGAGTAGTCGGCCCGGCCGTCACCGACCCGGTCGCACTCGGCGAGGGTGCCG
>NZ_JBITEU010000030.1:0-13289 GCF_044455475.1 Streptomyces sp. NPDC051218
CTCTGGTCGTGGAGGTGCCGGCCGGAACGGTGCACCGGGTCGACCTGGCCGGGCTGCTTGTCCAAGAGCTGCGGAATGCCGGTACGGAGCCCAGCGCACTGTCCGGCGTACTCTCGCTCCTCGTACTGGACGAAACGCCGCTGCCCGACCACCCGGCAGTGTCCCGGGGCCTTGGCGCCACGCTCGCTCTGGTGCAGGTCCTCGGTGACGTCGAAGTGGCCGGGGCCCTGTGGATCCTCACTCGCGGTGCCGTCGCGGCGGTCTCCGGTGAGGCGCCCGCCGACCCGGTGCAGGCGCAGGCCTGGGGTCTGGGCCGCGTCGCGGGTCTTGAACACCCTGAGCGCTGGGGCGGGTTGATCGATCTGCCCGCCGACTTCGATGAACGGGCGGGTACGCGCCTCGCGGCGGTGGTGGCCGGTTGCGGCGAGGACCAGGTCGCGATACGCGAGACCGGACTCCTTGGCCGCAGGCTGTCCCGCGCCCCTCAGACGAGCGGTTCCCCGTCGCGTCGGCAGCCGCGCGGAAGTGCGCTGATCACCGGTGGCACCGGCGAGATCGGCGGGCACGTGGCGCGCTGGCTGGCAGGGCAGGGTGCGCCTCGCCTGGTGCTGACCGGCCGCTCAGGGCCCGCCGCCCCCGGCGTCGCGGCGGCGGTGGCCGAACTGGCCGCGCGTGGCAGCTCCGTGGATGTCGTGGCGTGTGACACTGGGCAGCGTGCCGAGCTGGCCGCAGTGGTGCACTGGACCGGCGCGACCGGTCCCGTGCTGAGCGCCGTCGTGCACACCGAGGAGGGCATCGACGACAGGCCGATCGACGCCATCGACGTCGCGGAGCTCGCCCCCGTGCTCGCGGTGAAGGCGGACGCGGCGGCCTTGCTCGACGAGTTGACTGCGGATCTGGACCTCGACGCGTTCGTTCTGTTCTCCTCGGTCGCAGCCGTCTGGGGCGGCGGCCAGCAGCCCGGATTCTCCGCCGCGAATGCCTTCCTTGACGCGCTCGCGGAGAGCCGCCTTGCCGCGGGGAAGACCGCTACCTCGATCGCCTGGGGCCCGTGGAACGGCGGCGCGATGAGCTCCGGCGACGACGGGAACCAGCTGGAGCGGCGCGGGCTGCGGCTGATGAGCCCCGATCTGGCGGTCCAGGCGCTGGCCCAGGCCCTTGACGGTGACGAGGGCCTTGTGACGGTCGTCGACGTGGACTGGGCGCGGTTCGCCCCGCCGTTCACGCTGCGGCGGCCGAGCCCCCTCATCGAAGACCTGCCCGAGGTGCGGCAGGCCCTGGAGAGTCCCGGGGCGGAGAAGAGCGCCGACTCGGACACCAGCGCGTCCTTGAAGCAGGAGATGACCCCCCTGCCGACTGCCGAGCAGGACCGGATGCTTGTCGGCCTGATCAAGACCGAAGCAGCGGCCGTACTCGCCTACGCGTCGCCCGAGGCCATCGCTAGCGGGCGGGCCTTCAGCGACCTGGGCTTCGACTCCCTGACCGCCGTCGAACTCCGCAACCGGCTCGGTTCGCGAACCGGACTCAAGCTGCCCGCGACGCTGCTCTTCGACTACCCCAACCCGTCGGTGCTCGCCGGATATCTGCGCTCCGAGCTGCTCGGTCTGCAGGCGGCGAGCGGCGCCGTACTGGTGAGCACTGCGCCTTCGGACGACGATCCCGTGGTGATCGTCGGCATGGGCTGCCGCCTCCCCGGCGGGGTCAAGGACCCTGAAGAACTCTGGGAGTTGCTGGCTTCCGGTACGGACGCGATCGGGGCCTTCCCGCAGGACCGCGGCTGGGACCTGGACGGCCTGTACGACCCCGATCCGGATCAGGACGGGACGTCGTACGTACGTCAGGGCGGCTTCGTCTACGACGCGGCCGAGTTCGACGCCGGGTTCTTCGGTATCAGCCCGCGTGAGGCCCTCGCCATGGACCCGCAGCAGCGGCTGCTCCTGGAGACGTCCTGGGAGGCGCTGGAGCGGGCGGGCATCGTGCAGTCGACGCTGCGCGGCAGCAGGACCGGGGTGTTTGCGGGTGCGAGCTTCGCGGGATACGGCATCGCCGTCGACTCCGCCGAGGGCCTCGACGCCCACCTCCTGACGGGCACCACGACCAGCGTGCTCTCCGGCCGTGTGTCGTACACCCTCGGCCTCGAAGGACCGGCGGTGACGGTCGACACCGCCTGCTCGTCGGCGCTCGTGTCGGTGAACCTGGCCGCGCAGGCGCTGCGGTCGGGCGAGTGCTCCCTGGCGCTGGCCGGAGGCGTGTTCGTCGCGGCGACCGCCGACCTGTTCGTCTGGGTCAGCAGGCAGCGAGGGCTCTCTCCCGACGGCCGTTCCAAGTCGTTCTCGGCGGACGCCGACGGCATGGGCATCTCCGAGGGCGCGGGCATGGTGGTGCTCGAACGCCTGTCGGACGCCCGGCGCAACGGCCACCCGGTGCTCGCCGTGGTGCGCGGCGCCGCCGTGAACCAGGACGGCGCGTCCAACGGCCTGACCGCCCCGAACGGCCCCTCACAACAGCGGGTGATCCGCGAGGCCCTGGCCAGCGGACAGCTGTCCACCGCCGATGTCGACGTGGTGGAGGCGCACGGATCGGGGACGGTGCTCGGCGACCCGATCGAGGCGCAGGCGGTGATCGCCACCTACGGCCAGGACCGGCCGGATGGCCAGCCGCTGTGGCTGGGATCGGTGAAGTCCAACATCGGACACCCCCAGGCCGCAGCCGGTATCGGCGGCCTGATCAAGATGGTCCTCGCGCTGGGTCACAAGCAGTTGCCGCGGACGCTGCACGCGGACGAGCCTTCGCCGCACGTGGACTGGACGGCGGGCCAGGTACGACTCCTCACCGAGTCGAGGCCGTGGGAGACCGACGGTCGGCCGCGCAGGGCCGGAGTCTCGTCGTTCGGCGTCAGCGGTACCAACGCCCACATCATCCTCGAAGAGGCCCCCGAGTTCGCGGACGACGAGACCCCGGTGGAGACCGAGGACGCCGGAGCGCCGGACGTGGCTCCCGTGGCCGCCATCGACGCCCCCGGAACCTGTGCATGGCTGGTGTCGGGCCGTACGGCCGACGGCATGCGCCTGCAGGCGGCCCGCCTCGGCGAATACCTGGCTGTACGCCCGGAGCTCGACCCGGCGGGCGTGGCCCACTCCCTCGCGACGACCCGCTCCGTGTTCGAGTACCGGGCCGTGGTGACAGGCACCGGACGCCAGGAACTGGCGGAGGGGCTGGCCGCGCTGGCGGCCGGTATATCCGCGCCCGGCGTCGTCACCGGGTCGGCCGCGGCTGCCGAAGAGAGCGAGGCGGTGTTCGTCTTCCCCGGTCAGGGCGCCCAATGGGTCGGCATGGGCCTGGAGTTGCTTGATTCGTCCCCGGTGTTCGCGGACCGGATAGCCGACTGCGCGCGGGCCCTGGAACCGTACGTCGACTGGTCCCTCACGGATGTCCTTGCCGGAGCGGAGGGCGCACCCGCACTTGAACGAGCCGACGTGGTCCAGCCCGCGCTGTGGGCGGTCCTTGTGTCGCTCGCGGCGGTGTGGGAGGCAGCCGGTGTCACGCCGGGCGCGGTGGTGGGCCACTCCCAGGGCGAGATCGCGGCGGCCACGGTGGCCGGGATCCTGTCCGTCGAGGACGCGGCCAAGGTCGTGGCGGTACGGAGCCGGGCACTGTCCGGGCTCGGCACAGGCGGCGGGATGCTCTCCGTCGTCATGCCTGCCGATGCGGTACGCGAGCTGCTAGCCCCGTGGGGCGACCGGCTCTCCGTCGCGGCGGTGAACGGGCCCGCGGCCACCGTGGTCTCCGGCGAGACGGACGCCCTCGCGGAGTTCGGGGCCGAACTCTCGGCCCGGCACGTCATGCGCTGGCCGATCCCGGTGACCGACTTCGTGGCGCACTCGGCCGGGGTGGCGGAACTCGCGGATGAACTGACCCGGAGCCTGGCAGGGATCGAGCCGGGCGCCGGCCGGATCCCGCTGTTCTCCACCGTCGAATGCCGCTGGATGAACGGCCACGAGCTCGACCCCGGATACTGGTTCGCCAACGTCCGCCACACGGTCCGCTTCGACGAGGCGATCCGGGAGCTGGCCGCTGCCGGGAACCGCACCTTCGTCGAGGTGTCCCCGCAGCCGGTCCTCACCACCGGGATCGCCGAGACCATCGAGGACATGGGCGCGACCGGCGCCCCTGTCATCACAGGGACGCTGGACCGCGAGGACAGCGGCCCCCAGCGGCTCCTCAAGGCGCTCGCCCAGGTGCACGTGGGCGGTACCGCCGTCGACTGGAGGCAGGTGCTGCCCGCAGGACGGCGCACGGACCTGCCCACCTACGCTTTCCAGCACCAGCGTTACTGGCTCGGCGCGTCCCGCGCGTCCGCCCCGGTGGCGGTCGGCGGGGACAGCGCGGGAACCGAGGCCGAGGCCCGCTTCTGGGCGGCGGTCGAGAGCGGCGACCTGCGACACCTGACCGACACGCTGGCCCTAGACGGACAGAAATCGTTCACCGAGGTCCTCCCCGCGCTCGCTGCCTGGCGACGACGCGAACGGGAAAAGGACGTCACAGGGAACTGGCGGTACCGCGTCACCTGGGCCCCTCTCACCGACCCGGCACCGGCCGCACTGACCGGCACCTGGCTGGTCGCGGCCCCCGCGGAACAGGCAGACGGTACGCGGGAGTTGACCCAGGCGTGCGTACGAGCGCTCGCCGCCAGGGGCGCCAGGACCGAAGTCGTAGAGATCGAGCCGGGCACGGTACGGCGCGAGCAGCTGGCCGCCGACATCGCCCGCACCCTGGAGGCAGACGCCGACGGCGGGACACCGGCACGCGTGGCCGGAGTGGTCTCCCTGCTGGCGCTCGACGAGAGGCCCACCGCGGACAGGACCGAGGTGCCCGGCGGACTTGCGGGCACACTGACCCTGATCCAGGCCTTGTCCGACGCGGGCATCACCGCACCGCTGTGGATGCTCACCTCCGGGGCGATCGCCACCGGGCCCGGCGACGTGCTGACACGGCCGGTGCAGGCGCAGACCTGGGGGCTCGGCCGCGTCGTATCCCTGGAACAGCCGGAGCGCTGGGGCGGTCTGATCGACCTGCCCGCCGTGCTCGACGACCGGGCCGCGAGCCGCCTGTGCACGGTACTCGCAGGCTGCGGCGAGGACGAAGTGGCGATCCGGCCCGCGGGCATCCTGGGCCGCCGCCTGACCCGGTCCCCGCAGCCCAAGGCGGGCCAGGACCTGACCCCGCGCGGAACCGTGCTCATCACCGGTGGAACCGGCGCGGTGGGCGGCCATGTGGCCCGCGGTCTCGCCGACCGCGGTGCCGAGCGCCTCGTCCTGGCCAGCCGGTCGGGACCCGCAGCCAAGGGTGCGGCCCGGCTTGCCGCCAGCCTCGCGGCCGCCGGGGCCCACGTCGAGGTCAACACATGCGACAGCGCCCGGCGTTCCGACCTCGCCGCGGCGATCGGCCGCATCGGAGCGGGCGGTCCGCCGCTGACCGCGGTCATGCACACCGCGGGCGTGCTTGACGACGGCGTGCTCGACCGACTCACCACGGACCGGCTCGCCAACGCGCTCGCGGCCAAGGCAGCGGGCGCCGCCCACCTCGACGAACTGACCGCCGACCTCGAACTCGACGCGTTCGTCCTGTTCTCATCGGCCGCCGCCACCTTCGGTGGTGCGGGCCAGTCGAACTACGCCGCCGCGAACGCGTTCCTGGACGCGCTTGCGGAGAACCGGCGCTCGCGAGGCCTGCCCGCGCACTCGGTGGCCTGGGGCCCCTGGGCCGGAGAAGGCGTCTCCCAGGCGACCGACGCGGCCCGCCAGCGGCTGCGCCGCAACCGCTGGGAGGTCCTCATGGACCCGGACCTGGCGGTCAGGGCACTCGGCGGGGCCCTGGCAGGACCGGATCCCGTACTGACCGTGATGGACCTCGACCTGCCCGCGCTCGCGGCGGCTCCCGGGCAGGCGGATTTCCTCGACATACCGCTCCTGCGCGACCTGCCGGACGTACAGGAGCTGAAGGCGGCACGGCGCACCGAGAGCAGCGGGCCGCGTGACGAAGGAGAGCTGGCCGAGCGCCTCGCGGGCCTGTCGCGGGCTGAGCAGGACCGCATGCTCGTCGACACGATCCGCGGCGAGGCCGCAGCCGTGCTCGGCTACGCCACGTCCGACGGGGTCGATCCAGGACGCGCGTTCAGCGAGATGGGCTTCGACTCCCTGACCTCGGTCGAACTGCGCAACCGGATCGCCACCGTCACGGGCCTCGGGCTGCCCGCGACGCTGATGTTCGACTACCCCAACCCGACGGTCCTTGCCGATCACCTGCGGACGACGCTGCTCGGCGCCCTGGCCGAGAACCCGGCGGCCACCGATGGGCCCGCATTCGCGGCCACCGACGGCGATCCCATCGCCGTCGTGGCGATGAGCTGCCGGTTCCCCGGCGGAGTGAACACCCCTGCGCAACTATGGGAGTTGCTCGCCGCGGGCGGCGAAGGAATCTCGGGCTTCCCGCAGGACCGCGGATGGGACACGGAAGCCCTGTTCGACCCCGACCCGGCGCACGCGGGGACCACGTACTCCCGTGAGGGCGGATTCCTCCACCAGGCGACCCAGTTCGACGCGGGATTCTTCGGGATCAGCCCGCGCGAGGCCGTCGCGATGGACCCGCAGCAGCGGCTCCTCCTCGAACTCTCCTGGGAGGCCCTGGAGTCAACCGGCCTCGACCCGGCATCGCTGCGCGGCTCGCGCACCGGGGTGTTCATCGGCGGCTACTCGTCGAACTACGCCCTCGCCAGCCTCCAGCTCGCGGGACAGGACGGTGGCGGCGCCGGACAGACCGAGGGCCACCTGATCACCGGCAACGCGACAAGCATCATCTCCGGCCGAGTGTCGTACGTACTCGGTCTCGAAGGCCCGGCGGTGACGGTGGACACGGCGTGCTCGTCGTCGCTCGTCGCCTTGCACATGGCCGCCCAGGCCATGCGGTCGGGGGAGTGCTCGATGGCTCTGGTCGGCGGAGTCTCCGTCATGGCGACGCCGTGGGAGATGGTGGGCTTCGCCCGGCAGCGCGGCCTCGCGGCGGACGGCAGGTCCAAGGCGTTCTCGGCGGACGCCGATGGCATGGGCATGGGCGAGGGTGCAGGCATGGTAGTGCTCGAGCGCCTCTCCGACGCCCGGCGTAAGGGACATCGGGTCCTCGCGGTAGTGAGCGGCAGTGCGGTCAACCAGGACGGCGCGTCCAACGGTCTGACGGCCCCCAACGGCCCGTCCCAGCAGCGCGTCATCCGCGAGGCCCTCGCAAGCGCCCGGCTCACGCCGAGTGATGTGGACGCGGTGGAGGCGCACGGTACGGGAACCCCGCTCGGCGACCCGATCGAGGCGCAGGCCCTGCTCGCGACCTACGGCCAGGAACGCGCCGGGGAGCAGCCGTTGTGGCTCGGCTCGGTGAAGTCGAACATCGGACACACCCAGGCCGCCGCCGGAATGGCGGGTGTCATCAAGATGGTCCTCGCCCTCCAGCACGAGCAGCTGCCGCAGACGTTGCACGCGGATGAGCCGTCGTCGCACGTGGACTGGACGGCAGGTGACGTCAGGCTCCTGACCGAGTCGGTGCCGTGGCCGTCCGAGGGCCGGGTGCGTCGTGCAGGCGTGTCGGCATTCGGGATCAGTGGCACCAACGCGCACATCATCGTGGAGGAGGCCCCTGAGCTCGATGACAGCCTGTTGACCGAGCCGGTCGATGCACCTCCGTCTCCGGCGGTTGTCGGTTCCGGTGGGGTCGGCGCGTGGTTGGTGTCGGGGCGGTCTGCGGATGGGTTGGTGGCGCAGGCTGGTCGGTTGCGTGAGTGGGTGGTGGCGCGGCCGGAGTTGGAGCCGGTGGATGTGGGTTCGTCGTTGGCGGGTTCGCGGTCGGTGTTCGAGCATCGTGCGGTTGTGGTGGGCGGTGAGCGCGGGGCGCTTGTCAGTGGCCTGGAGGCTCTGGCGGGTGGTGTGTCGGCGGCTTCGGTGGTGTCGGGTGTCGCGCGGCAGGGTGCGCGGGTTGGTCTGGTGTTTGCGGGTCAGGGTTCGCAGTGGGTGGGGATGGGGCGGGGTTTGTATGAGGGCTGTCCGGTGTTTGCTGAGACCTTCGACCGTGTGTGTGGGCTGCTTGAGCTGGAGTTGGGTGCGTCTGTTGGTGCATCTGTACGGGATGTAGTGCTGGGTGTGGATGGGGTGGACGCGGGCCTGGTCGATCAGACGTTGTATGCGCAGGCGGGGTTGTTCGCCTTTGAGGTGGCGTTGGCTGCGGTGTTGGAGGCGGCTGGTGTGGTCGCCGATGCTGTGGTGGGTCATTCGGTGGGTGAGGTCGCGGCTGCGTACGTGGCTGGGGTGCTGTCGTTGGCGGATGCGTGCCGTTTGGTGGCGGCGCGTGCGCGGCTGATGCAGGAACTCCCCAGTGGCGGGGCGATGGCGGCCATTGGCGCGTCGGAGGCCGACGTGCTCGCCACTCTGGCGGACATACCGGGTGTGGTGGTCGCGGCGGTCAACGGTCCTGACTCGGTGGTGGTTTCGGGTGAGGTCGGTGCTGTGGATGCGGTGGTGGAGTCGTGGCGGGAGCGGGGCCGTCGAGTGCGGCGGCTGCGGGTCTCGCACGCCTTCCACTCCCCGGCGATGGATCCCGTACTGGATGAACTGGCCGGTGTGGCAGCTGGGTTGGAGTACCGGCGCCCGCACACCATGTGGGCTGGCGCGTTGAGCGGTGAGGTGCTGTCGGAGTGCGAGAGCGGGTATTGGCCTGCGCAGACGCGGCAGGCGGTGCGGTTCGCGGATGCGGTGGCTGCGCTTGCGGCGCAGGGTGTGTCGGTGTTCCTCGAGGTGGGCCCGGATGGTTCGCTGTCCGCGCTCGGCCCGGATGCGGTGGCCGGTGTCGGCGGCGACGAGAGCGTCTTCGTACCGCTCCAGCGCCGCAAGGAGCAGGCCGGACAGGGTGTCACTGGCCTGGTGACCGGCTTGGCGCGGGCGTTCGTCCATGGCGCGACCGTGGACTGGAGCGCGGTACTGCCCACGGGGGATCAGGTGGACCTGCCGACGTACGCCTTCCGGCACCAGCCGTACTGGCCCAAGGGAGTGCTGACCGCGCCTAACACCGGACCCGGTGCCGGTGGCGATGGTGCGAGCACGGCGGCCGAGGCCCGTTTCTGGGCTGCGGTCGAGGGCGCTGACCTGGCGCAGATCGCGGACACGCTGGCGCTCGACGATCAGAACCAACTCGGCGACATCCTTCCCGCGTTGGCAGCCTGGCGGCGCCGCGAGCAGGACAAGTCGGAGACCGCGAACTGGCGGTACCGCGTGACCTGGGCGCCGATTGCCGAGCCCGACGCCCGTGTGCTGTACGGGACTTGGCTGGTAGTGACCACGCCGGAGCAGGCAGGCGACGACCTCACGCGAGGATGCGTGGAGGCGTTGGCCGCCGGGGGCGCCGAAGTGGTGACCGTGGAGACGAGCGAAACGGCCGACCAGAAGGGGATGGCCGAGCGGATCGGCGCGATGCTTCCCGAGGCGGGAGTCTCCGGCGTCGTGTCGCTCCTCGCGCTGGACGAGGCACCTTTGCCCGCGCACCCGGCTCTTGCGAACGGTCTCGCGGGGACCCAGACGCTCGTCCAGACCCTGATCGCCCTGGGCGTCCACGCCCCGGCGTGGGTGCTCACTCGTGGCGCGGTCGCGGCCTTGCCGGGCGAGGCGCCGACGAGTCCGGTGCAGGCACAGGCCTGGGGTCTCGGCAGGGTCGCCACTCTGGAGCACCCCGACCACGGCGGTGGTCTGATCGACCTGCCCGTCGAACTCGACGAGCAGGCCGCGGCCCGCCTGTGCGCGGTGCTCGCCGAGTGCGGTGAGGACCAGGTCGCGATCCGCCCCAACGGGATCTTCGGCCGCCGCCTGACCAGGGCCGTGCAACCCCGCGAGAACGCGAGCCGCTGGGTACCCCGCGGCAGCGTGCTGATCACGGGTGGTACGGGTGCGATCGGCGGGCACGTGGCGCGCTGGTCGGCCGGACGTGGTGCGAAGCGGCTCGTCCTGATGAGCCGGTCCGGGCCCCGTGCCGGACAAGTTGCTGTGCTGGCCGCCGAGTTGGCGATCGCTGGGGCACAGGTGGACGTGATCGCGGCCGATGCCGCCGATGATGCCGCGCTGGCCGGAGTGATCGGCAGGATCGGTGCCGACGGACCGCCGCTGACCGCGGTGATGCACGCCGCGGGCCTCGGGCAGGCGACGGCACTCGACGAGATCTCGGTGGACGAACTGGCCGCGGTCATGGCGGCCAAGGCCGCGGGCGCCGCCGGTCTCGACCGGTTGACCGCCGACCTGGACCTGGACGCGTTCGTGCTGTTCTCCTCCATCGCTGCGACCTGGGGCAGCGGACTCCAGGCCGGCTACGCGGCGGCCAACTCCTACCTGGACGCCCTGGCGGAACACCGCCTGGCCCAGGGCAGGGCCGCCACCTCGGTGGCCTGGGGCCCGTGGGGCGGCGGTGGCATGACCGACGACGAGGGCGCTGTCCAGATGCAGCGGCGCGGACTGCGTCTGATCGACCCGGAACAGGCCATCCAGGCCCTGGCCCAGGTGCTCGACGGCCAGGAACCGCTGATGACCGTCGTGGATGTGGACTGGGCGCGGTTCGCGCCGCCGTTCACGATGCGGCGGCCGAGCCCGCTCGTCGAGAGCCTGCCCGAGGTCATCGACGCACTGGCCGCGGCGGAGAACAACAGCGGTGCGGCCGACCCGGCGGCAGGCAGCGCGCTCGCCGAGCAACTGGCGGGACTGACGCGGGCGGAACAAGACCGGCTCCTGACCGACCTCGTACGGACCGAGGCCGCCGCCGTCCTTGGTCACGCGAGCATCGACCTCGTCGAGGCCGACCGGTCCTTCAGCGACCTCGGGGCCGACTCGCTGACCGCCGTCGAACTGCGCGACCGTCTCGGCGCGGCCACCGGCCTGCGCCTGCCGAGCACGCTCCTCTTCGACTACCCCACCCCCGCCGCGCTCGCCGATCACCTGCGGGCCGGCCAGACCCAGGAGACGAGCGCGGCCCAGCCGGTGCTCGTCGAACTGGACAAGCTGGAAGGCATGCTCGCCACGCTGACCGGCGACGACGAATCCGCCCAGATCACGAACCGGCTCGAAGTCGTGCTTTCGAAATGGAAGGAAGCGCGAGAGCGGATCGCCGAAACCGGCGTTGAGGAGAAGCTGGAATCGTCAACCGACGACGAAGTCTTCGACTTTATCGGCAAGGAACTTGGAATTTACTGACTCGGCGAACGCCGCGACTTCCTCGACGGGGTGACGTAAGTGAGCGAAGAAAAGCTCCGCTATTTTCTCAAGCGGGTTACTACGAATCTGCACGAGACTCGGCAGCGTTTGCAGGAACTGGAAGCGGCCGGCGATGAGCCGATCGCGATCGTAGGCATGAGCTGCCGGTTCCCCGGCGGCGTGCGCAGCCCGGAGGCCCTCTGGGAACTGCTCGACGCCAAGGGGGAATCGGTTGCGGGCCTGCCGCAGGACCGGGGCTGGGGCCTCGGTGACAGCGACGACCCCGATTCCGGGGCGGCTGAGGTACAGGCGGGCAATTTCATCTACGACGCGACCCGGTTCGACGCGGGATTCTTCGGGATCAGTCCGCGCGAAGCCTTGTCGATGGACCCGCAGCAGCGGCTGCTGCTCGAAGTGGCCTGGGAGGCGCTTGAGCGCGCCGGCGTGGACCCCGCGTCGCTGCGCGGTTCCGCGACGGGTGTGTTCGCGGGCGCGTCCACATCCGGATACGGCTGGATATCGGGCCGCCAAGGTGAGCTCGACGGCCAGGTGATGACCGGCAATGCCACGAGTATCCTGTCCGGCCGCATCTCCTACACCCTGGGCCTCGAGGGCCCGGCGGTGACGGTGGACACGGCGTGTTCGTCCTCGCTGGTCTCGATGCACCTCGCCGGGCAGGCGTTGCGGTCCGGGGAGTGCTCGATGGCCCTCGTCGGGGGCGCTTTCGTGGCGGCGACCCCGGTGCTGTTCACCGACTTCAGCCGGTCGCTCGGACTGTCTCCTGACGGACGGTGCAAGACCTTCTCCGCCGGGGCCAACGGCATGGGAGTCGCCGAGGGCGCCGGTGTCGTGGTGGTGGAGCGGCTCTCGGACGCGCGGCGCAACGGGCACAAGGTGCTCGCGGTCGTACGGGGCAGCGCGATCAACCAGGACGGTGCGTCCAACGGTCTGACGGCGCCCAACGGCCCGTCCCAGCAGCGTGTGATCCGTGCGGCGCTGGCCAGCGCTCGCCTCTCCACCCAGGACGTCGACGTGGTGGAGGCGCACGGCACGGGGACCCCGCTCGGCGACCCGATCGAAGCGCAGGCGCTGCTCGCCACGTACGGCCAGGATCGGCCGGATGACCGTCCGTTGTGGCTGGGCTCGGTGAAGTCCAACATCGGACACACCCAGCAGGCCGCCGGTATGGCCGGGATCATCAAGATGGTCCTGGCCCTCCAGAACCGACAGCTGCCCGCGACACTGCACGCGGACGAGCCGACACCGCAGGTGGACTGGACGGCCGGGGACGTGCGGCTCCTTGCCGACCACGTGCCGTGGTCGGCGGACGGCCGGGTGCGTCGTGCCGGTGTGTCGGCGTTCGGCATGAGCGGCACCAACGTCCACATCATCCTGGAGGAGGCCCCGGCCCACGACGCCGGGAAGCCGGAGGTGTCCCCCGAGGACGGCGAGGGCGGCGAGCTGCTTGAGGCCACCCAGGACGAATCCGCTGAGGCAGCCGAGGAAGAGGTTGCCGCTCCCGCTGTGCTCGATACGGACGCGGTCGGTATCGGTGCCGGCGCGTGGGTGGTGTCGGGCCGGTCGGCGAAGGGCTTGTCCGGGCAGGCGTCCCGGTTGCGCGAGTGGATGGTGGCGCGGCCCGAGTTGGTGCCGGTGGATGTGGCGTGGTCGTTGGCGGCGACGCGGTCGGCGTTCGAGCACCGGGCGGTGGTTCTTGGCGGTGGCCGTGAGGAGTTGCTGAGCGGCCTGGAGGGTGTTGCCGCTGGTGTTTCCGCGGGTTCGGTGGTGTCGGGGGTCGCGCGTTCGGGCGTGCGGACGGTGTTTGTGTTCGCGGGGCAGGGGGCCCAGTGGGTGGGTATGGGCCGGGAGTTGGCTTCGTGCAGTCCGGTGTTCGCGGCGCGGCTTGCTGAGTGTGAGCGGGCGTTGGCGGCGTATGTGTCGTGGTCGTTGTCTGATGTTCTGTCGGGTGTGGAGGGTGCGCCGGGGTTGGGGTCGGCGGATGTGGTGCAGCCGGTGTTGTGG
>NZ_JBITEU010000031.1:0-13200 GCF_044455475.1 Streptomyces sp. NPDC051218
TGGCTGTTGGGGTGCAGGAGAGTTTGGAGGCTGTGGGGCGTTCTGGTGTGGTGTTGGGTACGTTGCGTCGTGGTGAGGGTGGTCTGCAGCGTTGGGTGAGCGCGTTGGCCGAAGCTCATGTCCACGGCATCCCCGTCAACTGGGCGCGGGTGCTGCCGCAGGCCGACCCCGTCGACCTGCCCACCTACGCCTTCCAGCGCGCCCACTACTGGATGACCGACCCGCCCGAGGCGGTACCTGCCACGAGCAGCACCATGGACGCCGACCCGGTCGAGGCGGACTTCTGGGAAGCTGTCGACCGGCTCGACTACGAGCAAGTGGTCGGCACCCTGAGCCTGGACTCCGGTGACGGCCTGGAGACCGTCCTGCCGGCCCTCGCGGTGTGGCGTCGGAACCGTGCCGAACACTCCACGGTGAACTCCTGGCGCTACCGCGTCGCCTGGCAGCCCGCTGACCGCGCCCCGGCCGGCACCCTCGACGGGCGCTGGCTCCTGCTGCACACCAAGGGCGTCGACACCGGCCATGCCGAACGCTGCGCCCAGGCGCTGCGGCAGGCGGGCGCGGAACCGATCGACGTCACGGTTCCCGACGACTCCCTCGACCGGTGGGGGCTCAGCGAACTCCTGCGCGAGGCCGCCGAAGGAGGCGAGGGGGCCGAACCGGTCACCGGAGTCCTGTCGCTCCTCGCCGACGACCGCCGGGCACATCCCGAGGACGGGGCGGTGTCCGTCGGCCTCGGCGCGACCCTCACGGTCGTCCAGGCACTGGCCGACGCCGAGGTCACCGCCCCGCTGTGGTGCGTCACGACCGGCGCCGTCTCCACGAACCGCGCCGACCGGATCGTCGACCCCGCCGCCGCCCGCCTCTGGGGCCTTGGCCGGGTGGCCGCGCTGGAGCACCCCGAGCGGTGGGGCGGACTGATCGACCTGCCCGCCGGCCCCGAGCCCCGGGCGACGGCCCGGCTCGCCGCCGTGCTCGCCGCCGCCGAGGACCAGGTCGCCGTACGGGCCGAAGGCGTCTACGTGCGCCGCCTGATCCACGCGCCGGCCGCCGACTCCCCGCCAGGGAAAGCGGCACCCGAGGCGGTGCTGATCACCGGTGGCACCGGCGCGCTGGGCGCCGAGACCGCCCGGATGCTCGCCCGCCGGGGCACCCGGAAGCTGGTGCTGAGCAGCAGGAGGGGCCCCGGCGCGCCAGGCGCCGCCGAACTGGTCGCCGAACTCGCCGAATTGGGTGCCACCGCGGTCGTCCTCGCCTGCGATGTCGCCGACCGTGACGCACTGGCCGCCCTGCTTGCCGAGCACCCGGTCACCGGAGTGGTGCACGCGGCCGGAACCGATCCAGCCATACCGCTCGACTCCACATCCGTACCCGTCCTGGCCGAGGGACTGCGGGCCAAGGCCGTCGGGGCCGAGCACCTCGACGCGCTCCTCCCCGACGCCGAACTGTTCGTGCTGTTCTCCTCGATCGCCGGAGTGTGGGGGAGCGGTGGTCAGGCCGCCTACGCCGCCGCCAACGCCCACCTCGACGCCCTCGCCGCGGCCCGCCGGGCGGCCGGCCGGACCGGAACCGCCGTGGCCTGGGGCTCCTGGGCGCAGATCGGCATGGCCGCCCGGGACGGTGCCGACGAGTACCTGAAGCGACGGGGCCTGCAACCCATGCCGCCGGCTCTGTGCGTCACCGCGTTGGAGCGCGCGATCGACACCGACGACACCTGCGTGGTCGTCGCGGACATCGACTGGGCACGCTTCACCCCCGCCTTCACCAGCCGCCGGCCCAGCCCGCTGCTCTCGGCCCTGCCCGAGGTCACCGAGGCCCTGGCCGGGGGACCGGCCGCCGAGGACGGAGCCTCGGCCGTGCGGACCCTGCTGGCCGGGCTGCCGGAGTCGGAGTGGGCCCGCACCGTACTCGACCTGGTCCGCCGGGAGACCGCGGCGGTCCTCGGCTACTCCGAACCGGTCGACGCCGAGCGACCGTTCAAGGACCTGGGCGTGGACTCCCTCACCGCCGTGGCCGTCCGCAACCGGGTGGCCGACGCTCTCGATCTGCGCCTGCCCACGACGCTGGTCTTCGACCATCCGACCCCCTCGGACGTCTCCCGCCACGTGCTCTCGCTGGTCAGCGGCGACGAGCGTGAGGCGGTCACGACGGCCGTGGTGTCCGACGAGCCCCTGGCGATCGTCGGCATGGCATGCCGGTATCCGGGTGGCGCCTCCTCGCCGGAGGAACTGTGGCGGCTGGTCACCGAGGGCATCGACGCGGTCGGCGGCTTCCCGTCCGACCGCGGGTGGCCCACCGACGACGCCACGGGTCCCGGCGACCCCTACACCCGTGTCGGAGGCTTCGTACACACCGCCACCTCCTTCGACGCCGACCTGTTCGGCATCTCGCCGCGCGAGGCCATGGCGATGGACCCGCAGCAGCGGCTGCTCCTTGAGACCTCCTGGGAACTGTTCGAGCGTGCTGGGCTGGGCCCGCACGCCGTGCGCTCGACTCCCACCGGCGTCTTCATCGGCGCCTCACCGTCCGGGTACGGAGTGGGCGTCGCCGCCCCTGGCTCTGAAGGGCACTTGCTCACCGGAATGTCGGGCGGCGTCCTGTCCGGCCGGGTGGCCTACGTCTTCGGTCTTGAGGGCCCGACGCTGACCGTGGACACCGCCTGCTCGTCGTCCCTGGTGGCCCTCCACGTCGCGGCGCAGTCGCTGCGCGACGGCGAGTGCACCATGGCCGTCGTCGGCGGTGTCGCGGTGATGACCAGTCCCGGAGTCTTCTCCGAGTTCGCCAGGCAGGACGGCCTTGCGTCCGACGGCCGCTGCAGGGCGTTCTCCGCTGACGCGGACGGCACCGGCTGGGGTGAGGGAGTTGGTCTGCTGCTGGTGGAGCGGCTCTCCGAGGCGCGTCGCAACGGGCACGAGGTACTTGCGGTGGTGCGCGGCTCCGCGGTGAACTCCGACGGTGCTTCCAACGGGTTGACAGCGCCGAACGGTCCTTCCCAGCAGCGGGTGATCCGGGCGGCGCTGGCGAAGGCTGGTCTGGAGCCGCACGAGGTGGACCTGGTGGAGGCGCACGGCACCGGCACGAGGCTGGGTGATCCGATCGAGGCGCAGGCGCTGCTCAACGCCTACGGGCAGGGTCGAGACGCTGAACGGCCGCTGTGGCTCGGGTCGTTGAAGTCCAACATCGGTCACACCCAGGCGGCGGCCGGGGTCGGCGGCATCATCAAGACGGTCATGGCGCTGCGGCACGGCGTACTGCCCCGTACCCTGCACGTGACCGAGCCGACGCCCGAGGTGGACTGGACGACGGGCGCGGTGGAACTGCTCACCGAGGACCGTCCGTGGCCGGAGCTGGACCGCCCGCGCCGTGCAGGAGTGTCCTCCTTCGGTATCAGCGGCACCAACGCGCACGTGGTGCTGGAGCACGCTCCCGCTCCGACAAGCCCCGAAAGCCCCGCACGGCGGGCGACCCCACCCCTGGTTCCGTGGGTGCTCTCGGCCCGCAGTCCGCAGGCGCTAGAGGAGCAGGCCGTCCGGCTGGCCGAGCGGGTCACGCGGGACGACAGCCTCCACCCGGCCGACGTGGCGGCCTCCCTGGCGGGCGGCCGGGCCCACCTGGAACACCGGGCCGTGGCCGTAGGACACGACCGCGAGGCCTTGCTCACCGAACTCTCCGACCTCGCTGACGCCGGCCACTTGACGGTCCGCGACGTCGCCGAATCCGGCCGCCTGGCGCTGTTGTTCTCGGGTCAGGGTGCGCAGCGGTTGGGGATGGGGCGGGAGTTGTACGGGGCGTTTGCGGTGTTCGCGGACGCTTTCGACGCGGTGTGTGCGCGGGTGGATGTGGGGCGGCCGTTGCGTGAGGTGGTGTTCGGCGAGGACGCCGGGTTGTTGGAGCGGACCGTCTACACCCAGGCGGGGTTGTTCGCGTTGGAGGTGGCGCTGTTCCGGCTGGTGGAGTCGTGGGGTGTGACCCCGGATGTGCTGGTGGGGCATTCGATTGGCGAGTTGGCCGCCGCGCATGTGGCGGGGGTGTTGTCGTTGGAGGACGCGTGTGCCCTGGTGTCGGCGCGCGGGCGGTTGATGGATGCGTTGCCCGAGGGCGGCGCGATGTTGGCGGTGGAGGTGGCCGAGGACGAGTTGCAACTGCCCGACGGGGTGGACCTTGCGGCGGTGAACGGCCCTACGTCGGTGACGGTTTCCGGTGACGCGGAGGCGATCGCGGGGTTGGAGGAGCGGTTCCGGGCGCAGGGTGTGCGGGTCAAGCGGTTGGCCGTCTCGCACGCTTTCCATTCCCGCTTGATGGAGCCGATGCTGGCCGAGTTCGCGGCGGTCGCGGGATCGTTGACGTACCACGCTCCACAGATCCCGGTCCTGACCACGGCCCCGGGTGCGATCGACACCCCGGAGTACTGGGTGGGTCAGATACGCGAGCCCGTCCGTTTCGCCGACGCGCTCGCCTCGCTCACCGGGGTGCGGACGGCGCTGGAGCTGGGTCCGGACGGAGTGCTCTCCGCCCTCGCCCAGGAACAGGTCGAAAGACTGGTGGCCGTCCCCGCCCTGCGCTCGGGGCGGGGCGAGGCGGAGACACTGCTGCGCGTGATCGCCCGGGCTCACGTACGGGGCGCGCAGGTCGACTGGCCGGCGGTGACGGGCGTGGGCGACCGGGTCGACCTGCCCACCTACCCCTTCCAGCGCACCCGTTACTGGCCCGACGCACCGACCTCCGACGCGACCGTGGCGCCGACGCCCGCCGCCTCACTGGCGGAGTCCCGCTTCTGGGCGGCCGTCGACGAGGGCGACGTCGAGTCCCTTGCCGCCACCGCGGGCCTCGACCCGGCGGCGTTGGAACCCCTGCTGCCGACCCTGTCAGCCTGGCACAGCGACGCCCGCGAGCACGAGGCCGTCGGCGCCTGGCGCTACCGGATCGCCTGGACGCCCCTGGAGGAGCCGTCCGCGGCGTCTTGCGCCGGGCGGTGGCTTCTGGTGGCCCCTGACGACGCCACCGAGACGGTCGACGCCTGCCGCGCGGCGCTCACCGAACGGCAGGGTGAGGTCGACCTGCTCGTCGTCGACCCCGCCGGCACCGACGCGGAGGAGTTCGCGGACCTGCTCCGCGACTACGTCGTACCCGGCGAGCAACTCCGCGGCGTGGTCTCCCTGCTGGCCCTGGACGAGACGCCGTATCCGGACCACCCGGTGATCACCGCCGGCCTGGCCGGCACCCTTTGCCTGCTGCACGCCGCGCTCGACGTCGACCCGGGCCCGCTGTGGACCCTCACCGCGGGAGCCGTCGGAGCGGGGGAGGACGAGGCGCCGGTCAGCCCGGCCCAGGCCGCAATCTGGGGCCTGGGCAGGGTCGCGGCGCTGGAACACCCCCGCCACTGGGGCGGCCTGGTCGACCTGCCCGCCGACGGCCTCAGCGACGACACGCGCCTGGCCGCCCGGCTCGCGGCCACCCTGACCCGCACCGACGGCGAGGACCAGGTGGCGGTCCGTGCCCGGGCCGCCTTCGGGCGGCGGCTGCGGCACGCCGACCCCGTCCTCCCGCGTTCCGGTACGGGCTGGACGCCGGACGGCACGGTGCTGGTCACCGGCGGCACCGGTGCCATCGGCGGCCACGTCGCCCGCTGGCTGGCGACCGAGGGAGCCGAGCACCTCGTCCTGGTGAGCCGGCGCGGTCCCGACGCTCCAAGCGCCCGCGAACTCACCGGGGAACTCACCGCCCTCGGCTCCCGCGTCACCGTCGTCGCCTGTGACCTGCAAGTCCGGGACGACGTCAGCCGAATGCTCGACGCGCTGGCCGCGGACGGCGTCACCGTCCGGACCGTCATGCACACCGCCGGCCTGGGCGTCCTGGCCCCGCTCGCCGACACCGGCGTCGCGGACCTCGCCCACCTGGTGGGCGGTAAGGTCGCCGGCGCCCGTCACCTCGACGAACTGCTCGACCCCATGCGACTGGACGCCGTCGTCCACTTCTCCTCCATTTCCGCGATGTGGGGCGTGGGCCAGCACGGGGGCTACGCCGCAGGCAACGCCTACCTCGACGCGCTCGCCCAACAGCGCAGCCGAGAGGGCGCCCCCGTCCTCTCCGTCGCCTGGGGGCCGTGGGACGGCGGCGGCATGGTCGACCAGGCCGCCGTGGAACCGATGCTGCGCCGCGGCATCTCACTCCTCCGGCCCGGGCCCGCCATGGTCGCGTTGCGTCAGGCGCTCGACGCCCGTGAACCGTTCACCGCCGCCGCGGAGGTCGACTGGGAGCGTTTCGAACCCTCCTTCACCGCGCTGCGCCCCAGCCCGCTGCTCGCCGAACTGCCCGAGGTACGTGCCCTTCGGCCCGCCGGCGCCGCAGCCGCTCCCGACCCCGTCGAGGACGGGTTCCGCGCCCGGCTGGCCGGACTGTCCCCGGTGGAGCGCGAGCGCGCGGCACTGGAACTGGTCCGCACCCACGCCGCCGTCGCGCTCGGACACGCGGGAGCGGACGACATCGAGCCGGAACGCACCTTCCGCGATCTGGGCACCGACTCGCTGACCGCTGTGGCGCTGCGTGACGGGCTGGTCTCCGCGACCGGCCTGACACTGCCGGCCACGCTCGTCTTCGACCAGCCGACACCCGTCGCGCTGGCGGAGCACCTGTTGGGTCTGCTGATGCCGGAGGACGTCGTCGACGACCTGCCGTCGACGGACGAACTCGACCGGCTCGAGGCGGCGCTCGCCCGCCGTTCCGGCGACGACCTCGACCGGGTCCGGATCGTGATGCGGTTGGAGTCGCTGCTCGCCACGACACGGAACGAGACCGGTACGGCATCCGCTGACGGCGCCGCCCTGGCCGACCGTCTTGGACACGCCACGGACGACGAACTGTTCGACCTGGTCGAGAGGGATCTGGGACTCAAGTGACCGCCGCCGCTCCAAGGACCCCGCAGGAGAGCAGGATGACGACCGAAGCGAGCAAGAGTCCCACCGAGCACAAGCTCCGCGACTACCTGGGCCGGGTGATCGCCGAACTGCATGACACTCGCAGGCGGTTGCGCGAGGCCGAGACACAGGAGCACGAGCCCATGGCCGTGGTGTCGGTGGCCTGCACCCTGCCCGGCGGTGTGCGTTCGCCCGAGGACCTCTGGCGGCTGCTCGCCTCCGGCGAAGACGCCGTCACCCCATTCCCCGGCGACCGGGGCTGGGACGACAGTCCGCTGGCGGGCGCCGAGGGCGTCGCGGCCCCCGAAGCGTCCCAGGGCGGCTTCCTGCACGACGCGGGCATGTTCGACCCCGCGTTCTTCGGCATCAACCCGCGCGAGGCGCTGGCCATGGACCCGCAGCAGCGGTTGGTCCTGGAGTCGGTCTGGGAGGTGATGGAGCGAGCCGGCATCCATCCCGAGACGCTGCGCGGCTCCCGTACGGGCGTGTTCGTCGGGTGCAACGGGCAGGGCTACGGCATCAACATGCAGGCGGGCATGGCCGGTACCGAGGGCTACCAGCTCACCGGCAGCGCCACCTCCGTACTCTCCGGCCGAATCGCCTACACGCTGGGCCTGCGGGGGCCCGCCGTCAGTGTGGACACCGCGTGCTCCTCGTCGCTGACCGCCCTGCACCTGGCCGCCCAGGCCATCCGCGCGGGTGACTGCTCCATGGCCTTCGCCGGCGGAGTCACCGTCATGCCGCACCCGGTCGCCTTCCACGAGTTCAGCCGTCAGGGCGGCTTGGCCTCCGACGGCCGGTGCAAGGCGTTCTCCGCCGACGCGGACGGCACCGGTTGGGGCGAGGGCGTCGGCGTACTGCTCATCGAGCGGCTCTCCGACGCTCGCCGCAACGGCCACCCGGTGCTCGCGGTGATACGTGGCAGCGCGGTCAACCAGGACGGATCCTCCAACGGCCTCACCGCCCCCAGCGGCCCCGCCCAGGAACGTGTCATCCGCGCCGCGCTCGACGACGCCCGCCTGACGCCCGACCAGGTCGACGTCGTCGAGGCGCACGGCACCGGCACCACGCTGGGCGACCCCATCGAGGCGCAGGCGCTGCTTGCCACCTACGGCCGCGACCGGGACCGTCCGCTGTGGCTCGGCTCGCTGAAGTCCAACATCGGCCACACCCAGTCCGCCGCCGGGGCCGCCGGCGTGATCAAGATGGTCCTTGCGATGCGCCACGGCGTGCTGCCCCGCACCCTGCACGCCGACGTGCCCACCCCGCACGTGGACTGGTCCTCAGGCCGCATCGAACTGCTCACCGGGGAGCAGCCCTGGGAACCCGGTGAACACCCCCGCAGGGCGGCTGTCTCCTCCTTCGGCATCAGTGGCACCAACGCGCACATCATCCTGGAGGAACCTCCCGCCGACGCCCCCGCCGAGCCGCCCGCGCCCCGCAGGCCCGCCCCCGGCATGGTGCCGCTGCCGGTGTCCGGCCGGACCGCAACGGCCTTGGCGGGGCAGGCCGAACGGCTGCGTACCTTCCTGGACGAAGGGACGGGGGCTGCCGACGAACTCGTCGACCTCGCCCACTCTCTCGGCGCGACCCGCCAGTCCCACGAGCACCGTGGAGTCGTCCTCGCCACCGACCTGGTGGACGCCCAGGCCGGCCTGCGGGCCGTCGAAGAGGGCCGCACCGGGCCCGACGTGCTCACCGGCGCCGTGCGGCCCGGCCTGACCGCCTTCCTGTTCACCGGGCAGGGCGCGCAGCACGCGGGCATGGCGCGTGACCTGTACGACACCTTCCCGGCGTTCGCCGAGGCCTTTGACACCGTGTGTCAGAAGGTCGGCGGTGAGCGGTCGCTGAAGGAGATCACCTTCGAGGACGGCGCGGCGCTGGACCGCACCGTCCACACCCAGCCGGCACTGTTCGCCGTCGAGGTCGCGCTCTTCCGCCTGGCCGAGTCATGGGGTCTGCGCCCCGACGTACTGGCGGGCCACTCGATCGGCGAACTGGCCGCAGCCCACGTCGCGGGCATCCTGTCGCTGGACGATGCCTGCCGCCTGGTCGCGGCCCGTGGCCGGCTGATGGAGGAACTGCCCGCGGGCGGCGCGATGCTGGCCGTGGAGGCGGCCGATGGCGAGATCGAGCTGCCCGACGGCGTGGACCTCGCGGCGGTCAACGGGCCGTCGTCCCTGACGGTCTCGGGTGACGCCGACGCGATCGGCGCGCTGGAGGAACGGCTGCGCGGTCAGGGCCGCAAGGTCAAGCGGCTCGCGGTCTCGCACGCCTTCCACTCGTACCTGATGGAACCCATGCTCGCCGCGTTCGCCGCGATCGCCCGCGACCTCACCTACCACCCGCCGACGATCCCGATGGTCTCCACCGTCGGCCTCGACGGTGACCCGACGACCTGGGAGTACTGGGTCAGTCAGGTCCGCTCGACCGTCCGGTTCGCCGACGCCGCCGAGGAATTGGCGCGCCAGGGCGTCACCCGGTACGTCGAGGTGGGCCCCGACGGGGTCCTGTGCGCCCTGGTCGGTGCGGAGGACGACACCGCCGTCGCCGTTCCGCTGCAGCGGAACGGCCGCGACCAGACGGACAGCCTGCTGCGGGCCGTGGCGCGCCTGCACGTCGCGGGGCTCGATCCTGACTGGGCGGCCGTCCTGGAACCGTGGAGCCCCCGCCGGGTGGACCTGCCCACCTACCCCTTCCAACGACAGCGCTACTGGCCGACCCTCAGCAGCCCGGCCGACCTCAGGACGGCCGGCCTGAGCGGCGCCGGGCACCCGCTCCTTGGGGCGCTCGTCTCGGTGGCCGGTGACGGGGGCCTCGTGCTCACCGGCCGGCTGTCCCGCACCACCCACCCTTGGCTCAACGACCACCGTGTGCACGGTGCGGTCCTCGTCCCGGGCACCGCGCTCGTCGACCTCGCCCTGCACGCGGGCAGCCAGGTCGGCTGCGCCGTCGTGGACGAACTGACCCTGGACACCCCGGTGGAACTGCCCGAACTGGGCGGCGTCCGGATCCAGGCGGAGGTGGGCACGCCGCTCGCGGACGGCACCCGGGAGATCGCCCTCTACACCCGGGCCGACGGGGCCGACGGGATCGAGGGCACGGACGGCGGCTGGGTCCGGCACGCGACCGGCATCCTGGCCCCCGCACGCCCGACGGCGGGCGAACCCCTGGCCGAGTGGCCGCCGCAGGGCGGCAAGGCGGTGGTACTGGACGACTTCTACGCCGCCGCAGCAGCCGCCGGCCTCGACTACGGGCCGCTCTTCCAGGGCCTGCGCGGCGCCTGGCGCGCCGCCGACGGTGTGGTGTACGCCGACGTGGCGCTGCCCGCCGTGGCCGACGGCGCGGACTCCCCGGACGCAGGGGGCTTCGGTCTGCACCCCGCTCTCTTCGACGCCGCCCTGCACTGCGCGGCCCTGAGCGGCCCCTCGCAGAACGATCCCGCCGTCCGGGTGCCGTTCAGCTGGTCCGGCGTCACCCTGCATGCCAGGGGCGCCACCGCCTTGCGCGTGCGCCTGACCCCGACGAGCACGGACGCCGTCTCGCTCGAGTTCGCCGACCCGACGGGACGGCCGGTCGCTTCCGTGGAGTCCCTGGTGCTGCGACCGGCGGCGCCCGTGGACGGCCGGATCCCCGCCGACACGCTCTTCCGTGTCGAGTGGGCCGCCCTGCCCGCGTCCGGCCCGTCCACCCCGTGGACGGTCGTCGCCGGCGCGACCGGCCTTGCGGCCTTGGCCGAGCCCCCCGCCCTGGTGGCCGTCCATGCCGACACGGACCCCGAGGACTGGGACGGCCCCGTGACCCTCGACGGGCCCGCCGCGGTCCGCCGCGCCGCCCACCGTGCCCTGGAGTACGTGCGGACCTGGCTCGCCGACGAGCGCTTCGCCGCCTCCCGTCTCGTACTGCTCACCCGAGGCGCCGTGCCCGCCGGGGACACCCCGGTCGACCCGGCCGCCGCCGCGGTGTGGGGGCTGGTGCGCAGCGCGCAGACCGAGCACCCGGGCCGTTTCGTCCTGCTCGACCTGGACCCCTGCGAGGGCGGCACACCGGTGACCGGCCTGACGGACACCGATGAGCCGCAAATCGCCCTGCGTGACGGCCGGTTGTACGCCCCCCGTCTCGTCCGCGCCGTCGTTCCCCCGGCGGGGCCGGACCCGGCGGAGACGCACGGCACGGTCCTCGTCACCGGCGGCACCGGCGTCCTCGGCGGCCGCGTCGCCCAGCACCTGGTCGCTGAACACGGCGTCCGTGACCTGCTGTTGGTGAGTCGGCGCGGACCCGAAGCGCCCGGGGCGGACGAACTGATCGCCGAGCTGGCCTCCCTGGGGGCCCGCGCCCGTGCCCTCGCCTGTGATGTGGCCGACCGTGAGGCGTTGGCCGAGGTGCTCGCCGGCATACCCGCTGATCGGCCACTGACCGGCGTGGTGCACGCCGCCGGGATCGTGGACGACGGCGTGGTCACCTCCCTGACCCCCGACAGGCTCGACGCGGTGCTGGACGCCAAGGCGGCCTCGGCGCTGCACCTGGACGACCTGGTCGGCGACGTTTCACTGTTCGTGCTGTTCTCCTCCGTCTCGGCGACCTTCGGCTCCGCGGGCCAGGCCGGCTACGCGGCGGCAAATGCGGTCCTGGACGCCGTCGCCCGCCGCAGGCCGGGCGCCGTCTCCGTCGGGTGGGGCCTGTGGGCGGAGGCTTCCGGTATCTCCGCCGGGCTGGACGAGACGGGACGGGCCAGGATCCGGCGTGTGGGCTCCGCGCTCGCCACCGGCGAAGCACTGGCCGTCCTGGACGCCGTCCGGAGGGGCGACATCCCGCACCTGGTCGCCCTCCGCCTGAACCTCACCGAGTTGCGGGAGGCCGCGGACCGCGACCCCGCCGCGGCGGCGCCCCTGCTGCGGGGCCTGATCACCCGCCGCGTCCTGCCCGAGGCGGCGCGTGCCGTGCGCGGTGCCGCATCCCCGCTGGGCGAGCGCCTCGCCGGCCTCGGCGAGGCCGAACGGGTCGACCTGCTCACCGAGTTGGTGCGGTCCGAGGTCGCCGGTGTGCTCGGGCACACCGGCGCGGAGCTGATCGAGGACCACAAGCCGTTCAAGGACCTGGGCTTCGACTCGTTGACCGCCGTGGAACTGCGCAACCAGCTCGGCGCCATGACCGGCCTACGGCTGCCCGCGGCCCTCGTCTTCGACTACCCATCGCCGCAGGCCCTGGTGGCCCACCTGCTGTCCCGCCTGACCGGGGCGGACACCGCGGCGCCCGCGCGGGCCCACCGCACCGTGAGCAGCGACGAGCCCATCGCCATCGTCGCGATGAGCTGCCGCTACCCCGGCGGGGTCAACAGCCCCGAGGACCTGTGGCAACTGGTGGCGACGGGCTCCGACGCGATTGGCCCGTTCCCGGACAACCGCGGCTGGGACACCGCGGCCCTCTACGACCCCGACCCCGACGCGGCGGGCAAGTCCTACGTCCTCCAGGGCGGCTTCGTCCACGACGCGGACCGCTTCGACCCTGTGCCCTTCGGTATCTCGCCGCGCGAGGCGCTGGCGATGGACCCGCAGCAGCGGCTGATGCTGGAAGCCTCCTGGGAGGCCTTCGAGCGGGCCGGACTCGACCCGACCTCGCTGCGCGGCAGTTCCACCGGCGTGTTCGCCGGCCTCATGTACCACGACTACGCCGCCACCATGACCGTGCTGCCGGAGGGGGTCGAGGGCTACCTCGGCACCGGCACCTCGGGCAGCGTGCTGGCCGGCCGGGTGTCCTACACCTTCGGACTCGAGGGTCCGGCCATGACCGTGGACACCGCATGCTCCTCGTCCCTGGTCACTCTGCACCTGGCCTGCCAGGCACTGCGCAACGGCGAGTGCGACATGGCGCTGGCGGGCGGCGTCACGGTGCTCTCCACCCCGGCCGTCTTCATCGACTTCAGCAGGCAGCGCGGTCTGGCGTCCGACGGCCGCTGCCGCTCGTTCTCCGCGGAGGCCGACGGTACGGGCTGGTCCGAGGGTGTGGGGGTGCTGCTGGTGGAGCGGCTGTCCGACGCCGTCCGCAACGGGCACGAGGTGCTTGCGGTGGTGCGCGGGTCCGCGGTCAACCAGGACGGCGCGTCCAACGGCCTGACCGCACCCAACGGCCCCTCGCAGCAGCGGGTCATCGGCGCGGCGCTGGCCGCTGCCGGCCTGGAGCCCAACCAGGTGGACGTGGTGGAGGCGCACGGTACGGGTACGACGTTGGGTGATCCGATCGAGGCGCAGGCGTTGCTCAACGCTTATGGGCAGGATCGGCCGGCTGG
>NZ_JBITEU010000032.1:0-12761 GCF_044455475.1 Streptomyces sp. NPDC051218
AACCGCCTAAGCCACCAAACCCACCTCTCAACAAACCCACAACACCCCAGCCCAGCCACCTCACTGGGGTGCGGGGAGCGGGCACCTTCCCCACAACACAGCGGTGAGCGGCGGCATCTGGTGGGTGGTCCGGTCGCACCGATCGTTGACCTCAACTGCACTTCGGGTTGCAGGGTTGAGCCGTCCGGCCGACCGATCACGGGCGAGGCCGGCCCCGAGCGTGAGGAGATCTTTATGTCCAGCGAGAAGAGTGTTCTGGTCATCGGCGGTACCGGGAACCAGGGTGGTGCGACCGCAAGGGCGCTGCTGTCCCGAGGATGGGATGTGCGGGCCCTGGTCCGCGATCCGGACAAGCCCGGGGCCCGGGAACTGCGGGAGCAGGGTGCGGTTCTCGTCGCAGGTGACATGGACGACGAGGCGTCCCTGCACAGGGCCATGGCCGGTGTCCATGGCGTGTTCAGTGTGCAGGCGCTGGCGTACGAGCCGGCGACTCTGGCCGCGGAGGTCCGTCAGGGCAAGACGGTGGCGGATGCCGCCAAGTCGGCCGGGGTCGGGCACTTCGTGTACAGCTCCGTGGGCGGTGCCGAACGGCGCACCGGGATCGACCACTTCGAGACCAAGGCCAGGGTCGAACGACACATCGTCGCTCTCGGACTGCCCGCCACCATCCTGCGGCCGGCGTTCTTCATGAACAACCTGCTGCATTACGCCGACGCCCGGAGCGAGCGGCTGATGGCACTGCCCGTCAGGCCGGACAAGCCGATGCAGATGGTCGCTGCTGATGACATCGGGGTGTTCGCCGCTCTTGCCTTCGGCGACCCCCAGACCTACGTCGGCCGCCAGATCGAGCTGGCCGGCGACGAGGTCACCTTCCCCGAAATCGCCCGGATCTACGAGCGTGTGACCGGTGTCCCGACCCGTCTCGACGTACTGCCCATCGAGGAGCGCATGTTCGAGTGGTTCGCGGAGGAGGGCTACCAGGCGGACATCCCCGCCCTGCGTGGTCTGCATCCGGAGCTCATGACCTTCGAAGAGTTCCTCGTCCGGCAGCTACAGACAACCACCGCATGAGCCTCTGCGAGGAATCCTCCATGGAGCACATCACCAGCCGTACAGATCCCGCTACCGCGGCGTTCGTCGCCCACCGCAACCTGCTGTTCACCGTCGCCTACGAGATGCTCGGCTCGGCCGCCGACGCCGAGGATGTCCTTCAGGAGACCTGGCTGCGCTGGGCGGGCGTCGATCTCGACACGGTGCGCGACCCCCGCGCTTTCCTGGTGCGGATCACCACACGCGAAGCGCTGATGCGGCTGCATACGCTGCGTCGGCGCAAGGAGTCCTACGTCGGCCCCTGGCTGCCTGAGCCGCTGCTGACCGCCCCGGATGTGGCCGAAGACGTGGAGCTGGCCGACAGCGTCTCCATGGCGATGATGCTGGTGCTGGAGACGCTCGCGCCGACCGAGCGGGCGGTCTTCGTGCTGCGCGAGGTCTTCGACCTCGGTTACGACGAAATCGCGGACGCCGTCGGCAAGAGCCCCGCCGCCGTACGTCAGATCGCCCATCGCGCGCGGTCCCACGTCGCCGCGCGCCGACCGCGCGGAGCCGTTGCCCCGGACCAGGCCCGTGCCGCGCTCCAAGCCTTCCAACAGGCGGTCGAAACGGGCGACATGCAATGTCTGCTCGACATCCTCGCACCGGACGTCGTCCTGCTGACCGACGGTGGCGGGCGCGTGCAAGCCGCCCTGCAGCCGATCGTGGGCATCGGCCAGGTGACCCCCGTGCTGAGCCGGCTCGCTGCAGCGGCATCGATGCGGCCCACCCACGTCAACGGACATCCCGCACTGATCGTCCGGCTGGACGGCGAGAGCGACACCGTCCTCGCCATGCGCATCGACGACGGACTGATCACCGGGCTCTACGCCGTGCGCAATCCCGAAAAGCTCTCGCGAATCGACCGTGAGACGGAAGTGAGCCGCTGAGCACCCTGTCTCCTGGGTCACTCACACGCTCCCTCCCTGACCGGCGGACAAGGCACCCGCGGCAGCCGCCAGCACAGCCACCGCCGCTGCCCGTTCCGGGAGTTGCGGGTCGGGAGCGGTGCGCAGGAGCATCAGTTGGTGGTAGAGCGGCGCCGTGGCGGCGATCAAAGGCTCCGTGCGTCCGTGTGCTGTGCAGGCAGCTCACCACGCACGATGGCGCGCTCGTCGAGGATCCGGCACTGGGCATACCGGCCCGCCCACAGTTAGGTCTGGGCCCGGGGGGGGAGCAACGCCAGGCCGGTCACGCGCGCACAGGGTGTCAGGAGGTGCGGCGGCGGATGCGGATCGGGCCGCGGGCCTTGTCGGGGTCGACGCGGCGGCCGCCCTGGGTGATGTCCACCTCCCCCGCCGTGACCAGGTTCCGGGCCGCGCGGCGGGCCGGCTCCATGAGCGCGCGCCAGCCGTCGTCGTCCCCGTCGTAGACCGCACGCGCGGCATCGGACGGGCAGATCGTGGCGTCGGCGGCGCGGTGGTCAAGGAGCTCCAGGATGACTCGTTCCAAGCGGCGTTCAATCTTCTGCCGTGCTGTGTCCGTCACCGGGCCAGTGTCACCCCGGTGCGGGGCCGTCACGGCCAGCGGTGGCCCTGCCACTGCCCCGGTCCACCAGGACGGAGCAGGCGGCTTGCGGGAGGTGGGTCGGTGCTGCCCCCGCCGGCCTCCCGGCGGGGGCTTCACCGCTTCAGCGTGTTCACGCAGCTCAGGATCAGCGGCATGTCCCGTACGAACAGGGCGGTGATCCCGGAGCGGTCGGCTGCTCGATCATGCTGCGGGGCGGTGTGGCTCAGGCCGGTGCGGGGCCGAGGCGGGATGCCAGCTCGACGACCTCGGCACGCCGCCGGCGCAGCCCTGCCTCGGCGTCCGGCTCGTCGAGGATCATCCGTCGCAGTTGTGGCGCCATGTAGTTCCAGGCGACCAGACCGAACAGGCTGAACAGCCAGTCCTGCACGGCGGTCGCGCGCGCCGGGTCGTCACAGATACCGGAGACGAGGCCCCGATAGCCCGCGCGCCGGGTCGCCTCGTCCTCGACCTCGCCGCCCCTGACCTCCAGGGCCTCCCACATCAACAGCCGCACGACGTCCGGCCGTTGCGCGTAGGCGTCGAAGATGCGGCCCGCGGTGACCCGGACGTCCGGGTCCAGGTCCACGGCGTGACACAGCGCATCGATCTTGACCCGCACGACAGCACCGAAGAGCTTCGCCTTGTTGCCGTAATAGAGGTAGATCGCCTGCTTGTTGGCCTTGGCCGCAGCGGCGATGCGGTCGATCCGGGCGCCGGCCAGGCCGTGTTCGGCGAACTCCGCGACAGCCGCGTCGAAGATCCGGCCGCGGGTCGCTTCGGCGTCGTAGCTCATAATCCCCACTTTAAACCAACTAGTTGACTTACTGTCACGCCCCGTGCCAGGCTCACCACATCTGAAACAAACCAGTTGGTTTATTTCAGGAGTCCTCATGTCTCTCGCCACGCAGCCCGTCCCCGTCCGTTCGCCGCTGCCCACCGCACTCGCGGGGCAGACGGCCCTGATCATCGGCGGCAGTTCCGGCATCGGCCTCGCCGCGGCCCGGCTGCTCGCCGAGGTCGGGGCGCGCCTGATCCTGGTGGCCCGTGACGAGCTGCGGCTGGAGGCGGCGGCTTCGTTGCAGGGCGCCGACGTCGCCACGTTCGCGGCCGATGCCACCGACGAGGCGCGGCTGACGCAGATCTTCGACGCGGCGGGCACCGTCGACCACGTCCTGGTGACCGCGGGTTCGGTCGTGGGCGGCGCCCTGGCCGACGCGGATCGCTCCACGCTCCAGGGTTCCATCGACAACCGCGTGTGGGGCGCCTACGCGGCGGCCCGGGTCGCAGCCCCGCGGCTGGCACCCGGAAGCTCACTCACCCTGATGTCGGGCACGTTCGTGGTGCGGCCCATACCGAACGCCGCAGCCGCCATCGCCGGCGCCGCCGCGACCGAAGGGCTCACCCGAGGGCTCGCGGTGGAACTCGCTCCCCGGCGGATCCGGGTCAATGCCCTGCGGGCGGGCGCCGTCGACACTCCGTTGATGCGCAGTGTCCTGAGCCAAGACGGAGAGCTCGAAGGGCCGGACGCGGACGCGGCCGTCGCGCATGCCGCAAAGACGCTGCCGCTGGGCCGCTTCGGCACCGCCGAGGAAGCGGCGGCAGCGGCACTCTTCGTGATGGCCAACCCCTACATGACGGGTTCGCTGCTCACGATCGACGGCGGGCAGTCGCTGAGTTGAGCAGGGCGGGCTGGGCTGGGCTGGGCTGGGCTGATCGGGACTGGGCTGGGCTGAGCTGGGCTTCCTCGCCGTGCCGCTGCTCGGCGGTCTTCCCGCCTGGGGCAGGGGCCCGCATCCCGTTCCCGTGCCGCGCTACCAGGCGCCCGCCTGGCCGCCGCCGGTGAACTGCAGTTGAGGGCCCTTTGAAGTTGCTTCCGGGCGGGCATGCCAGGGGGACGGTGGTTCGAGTGGGGAGGGGTGGCCCATGTGGGTGCTCGGGGCGGGGGCCTTGGCTCTGTTCTGTTATGTCGATGCCTTGGCGGTGCTCGCCATCGGGGACTGGATCTCCGATGTCGGTCCGCCGCTGCTCTACGGCAGTCCCGCCGCCTTCCTCGCCGGGAGCATCGCCTACGCGGTGCATGACGCCTGGCGGCGGCGCGAGGAGCGGGACGCGGGGCGCTAGGAGGCAGGCAGTGGGGGGGGCAGGCTCGGGGTTTGCTCGCTCGCGGGCATACGGGCATGAGCGCTCGGGGGCTTGAGGATTGGAAGGCTGGAGGGCTTGGCCATAAATTACCTGTGGAGTTGTAGCTTGCTGATGCCGCGGCGTGTGGTCGGGGGGGCGGCGCGAATGGGAAATTTCCGGTGCCGGTTCGTTTCGGCTTTCCGGCGAAGCGGTGCCTGCGGACCCGGCGCCCGTCCCCTCGCTCCGGCAGCCGGAACTCCTTGCCATGCTTCGGCGGTCGCCCGCCTCGGGTGTAGGACAGGGCGTACTCCTTGGGCGAATTGGGCGAAGGTGTCGGCCGTCGCATGACGAGGTCGGAGCGCACCCGTCCCAGGACCTCAACCGGGGAGGCCGTCGAGGAGGTGAGCGCTGCGCGGGGCGTCGTAACCGGCGTCGAAGACGATTTAGGATGTCGCGGTCACCCGCGAGCCAGCGGCCCATCTCGATCAGATCCACGACCACCCGGCGGACCTGGGCGGCGGTGGCCTCCGCGCCCTCGTCGTCCGGCCCAAGACGCACGGCGTCCAGGAGCTGGCACCACGACGTCCGACCGGATTCCAGGGCCGCGAGGAACGAGTACGGCCAGCCGGGCACGAACTGGTCCAAGGACCGACCGCTGCGGCCGTAGGCGTGACAGAACAGACGATCCGCGCCGGTCGGCGCGTCCGGGCGGAGCCAGTTGCTCACGTCGACCGCGAGGGCCAGGCGGCCGTCGGCGGCCTGCGGCACGGGCAGGCCGGCCAACACCTGGCGCAGCCGGGACGCGTCCACGTTTCCGCTGTTGAGCGCCTCATACATCGCGCCGTGTCCGCGCCGGTGCTCAGCCACCAGCGTCAGGTCGACCGGCGCCGTCACAGGTCCGTCCGCGGCACAGCAACGTTGTCGGCGAGGTCGAACAGCTCATCCCCGCGCGCGGTCAGGCAGTCGAATAGGTCCTCCCTGAAGCGTGGCGCTTTCGCGGACGCCTCCCACCGGAACATGATCAGGCAGCAAACTCCTTCAACGGCCTTCGTCGTGGTCATGTGTGTCCTTGGTCGGAGCACACGATCAGACGAAGGCCGCCGCAGCGTCCGGCGAACACCCAGGTGAGCGGCCTAGTTCGAGGACCATGTCGACACCGGCCTTGCCGCGGTGCCGGCAGCATGGGATGAGGCCGGCCGGCAATCCGGTCAAAGCCCTAGGAGCCCACCGTGCCTTGCACGAATCGACGAAGGTGCGCGCGCACGGAGTTGGGCTGCTCCAACCAGGGCTCGTGCCCAGCCTCTTCGACGCGCGTCAGCGGAAGATCGAGCCCGAGCGCGAGTGACTCAAAAGCCGACACTGGGCGGGATCGTCGGCCCCACCGAGAAGCTCCGCCCGCACGGGCAAGCATGCCCGCAGCTCGGCGAGATGCTCATCGAGCGGGTCCGCGCGCCCTGCCTTGCCAAGCTCGCTGCTCATAGCCCCAGTTGACGGGGCGACACCGCCGGGCACCCTGCACGGCCCAGTGCCACCCCCGTTCGGGATCGGCGTGGTCGGCGAACCAGGCCAGTGTGAGCAGCTCGACGTCCTGCTCCTCCGTGCGGTGCGGCAACTCCTCCAATGCGTGGAGCCGCTCCAGCTGCGCTGCGGACCTGCGCCGGCCTCGCTCCGCTCGGTCCCCGGTACGCCAATCACCGACGAACGGCCCACATCAGAAGCATCGCGGCAATCCGGTCAGGATGCGTCAGGCAGAACCGGCTCGCCAGGTCAGTACCGTAGGAGTGCCCGATCAGCACAGCTCTGGGCTCGCCCCATGCCTCGAGCAACTCGACGAGATCATCGACATGCCGGGCGAAGGAATGGCGCCCCCGCCACGGGGAACGCCCCGTGCCCCGCTGGTCGTACCGGTACACAGGCGCGAGGTCCGCGACCATAGGGGCAGTGCACGTTCCGGGCGGTTTGGCCTGGAACGCGCACTGCCGCAAGCCGCCCTACCTGGTGAGTTCTACCGGTTGGTCCAGTCTCGTCAGCTTCAGTGGATTTCTCACCAAGTAGACCCGGGTGATGTGTCCGTCCTCCACTACGAGGCTCACCGCCGTGGCCAGCTGGCCGTCGATCTCGATCCGGCCGGCAGGTGCCCCGTTGAGCCACACGGGGGTCGTCGTGAGCGCGGCCACCTGCACGCGGTTCGTGCGCGCGAGCACCTCCGCCACGAGGTCGACCCCGTGGACCGGAGCCAGAGCGGCGGCCGCTAGTCCGCCACCATCGGCGACCAGGACCACATCCGGCGCCATGACCTCCACGAGTTCCTGCAACTGCCCGGTACGCAAGGCGAGCAGGAACCGCTCCACCACCGCCTGTTGCTCCGACCGGCTCACCTGAACCCGCGGCTGCCGGGCCGCCACATGCTCGCGTGCTCGCCGCGCGATCTGCCGCACCGCGGCCGCGGACTTCCCGATGGCCTCGGCGATCTCGCCGTACGGCAACTCGAAAACCTCACGGAGCACGAACACCGCCCGCTCGGTGGGCCCGAGCGTTTCAAGGACGGTCAGCATCGCGATCGACACGCTCTCCGCGAGCTCCACGTCCTCAGCCACATCAGGGCTGGTCAACAACGGACCCGGCAGCCACTGGCCGACATAGTCCTCGCGGCTGCGCGCCAACGTCCGCAGCCGGTTGAGCGCCTGGCGCGTGACAGTCCTGACGAGGTAGGCCCGCGCGTCACTCACCCGCGACTGATCGACCCCCGCCCACCGCAGCCAGGACTCCTGCAGCACGTCCTCCGCGTCGGCCGCAGAGCCCAGCATCTCGTAGGCGACCGTGAACAACAGACTGCGATGGGCAACAAACGCATCCTCAATCACGCCGCCGACCCTGCGTCGGACGTTTCAGGTCGCGCCGCCAGCGGGAGCTCGCAGGCATCGGAATAGCCCTGCGAAGTGATCCCGTGTGCCGTGTTGCACCTGGCCGCCAGGTTGGCGAAACCGATGAACACCGTGAGCTCGACCAGCCCCGCCGGGCCGAGCCGGCCCAGCAGACTCGCCGACAACTCATCAGTGACAGTCGTCGGCGTGTCCGTCATGGCCTCGGCGTACTCCAGCACCTCCCGCTCCAACGGCGTGAACACCTCCGACTGACGCCAGCGCGGAACCTGACTCGCCTTGGCCAGGTCCAGGCTCTGATTCTGGGCCGCGAAGTAGTTGACGTCCAGGCACCAGCTGCAGCCGACCCGCGCCGCGACGGCCATGTGCGCGAACGTCTTGAGACTCGCGTCAGCCGCATCCCACGTAGCCACCTTGGCCGCAAACTCCTGGTTGGCCTCGGCGAGCTCGGGATGGTTCCACAGCACCTCATTGGGCTCGGGCACCGAGCCGAGCTGACTGATCAGGCTTTCCCGGAGCTCGACGGGAAGCTGGGCCTTCGGTACACGTAGCGCCATCATGTCCTCCTAGGACGATTGCCTGTTGCACATGAAGACACCACCCGGCCCGCGAATGTGACACCCCCCCCCCAACGCCACCGCGCAAAAATCCTCCATCAACACGCAGCCTGCGGACCCTACTGCCGGCAGGCACAGGCCGCTGGCGCCAATGGACGCCCGGCCGAGGCGACCTCAAACCCCTGTGGGACGCGGCCCATGGGCGCAAGCCGCCCAGCCCCGATTCCCTGTCCGCTGCGTTACGCGGCCTGCTGCTCACCGATGCCCACCCCAGCCTCGGCCAGCTCAGCGCCCGCACCAACCACCGCCTCTCTACAGCTGAGATCGCGGCCGTCCTCAAGGGTGAACAGGTCCCGGACTGGGAGAGAGTCATCGATCTCGTCACCGCCCTGCACGGCCGCCCCGACACCCTGCGCCCGCTGTGGAGCGCCGCCACCACCCTCCCAGGAACAAGGGCGAACGCCGCGGCCACGTCCTCGAGTTTCCCTGCCGGAGCCTTCGGATGACGGCCGCACTGCTGTCCCTTGTCAGCCACGACGCCGCACCCGGGCGCACGCCCCACTCCGCCCCCGACGTCCCTCTCCTCCGCCGTTCCCCCTCACCCCCGCCAGGCAACGCCGGCACTCGGATAACCCCCGCACTGCCGCCCGCCTTTGAGGCCTTCCACGCCCTGCACAGTCCCTGCTACCTCGGCTACGCCCAACTCCACCTACCCCCACACGACGCCGTCGACGCCGTCGCCCACACCCTGGGCCACCTCCTCACCCACTGGCCCCACGTCATCAGCCACCCCAACCCCACCGCCTACGCCTGGCACCAACTCGTCCACCTCACCGGAAGCCGACACCATCCCCTCCCCCTGGCCGCCACCTCACCCCAGCAATACGACACCGTCCTCCTCCACCACGCCCTCGGCTACCCCCACCACACCATCGCCGACACCACCGGCATCCACCCCACCAAAACCCACTACCTCACCCGAACCTGGCACCCACACCCACCAGTACGAAACACCACACACCCCAACACCACCACCCCCACCAGGAATTCAAGACCCCACACCTGACCCCAACCAACACCGCCCCCAATGACGAACCTTTCCCACCCACCCGCCCGTTTGCCCGGGGTGGTGTTGTCAACAGCGGCGGGGTTGGTGGGGGACAGGGGATGGGGGTGGGGTGGGGGGTGTGGGGCAGCGGGTCAGGGCTACGGCGAAGGTCAGTGCGATTCCACCCGCCACGACGTAGAGCGCGGTGCTGATCCCATCGGCGGTGGCGGCGCGAAGCCGTTCTCCGGAGTGGCCGTCGAGGCCTGCGGTGGCGACCAGGACGAGGACCGCGAGGCCGACGGACGCGCCCGCGCCCGAGCCGGTCGAGGCAATGCCGGAGGCGATGCCCTGCTGTCGGTCGGGGACACCCGTGGCAGCCGCGATGAACATGGTGGTGAAGACGACCCCGTCGCCGACGCTGAGCGCCAGGAGGCCGGGCACGAGCCCGGTGTAGGTGCCGTTCGGCGAGATCGCAAGACCTATCGCGACCGCACCCAGCGCCCCGACCGCGAGGGCCGCGGCCAACGTACGCCTGAGGCCGAAGCGGGTCACGAGCTGGCCCGCGGTCGCCGAGCCGGCCACCACCACGGCCGTGGGGATGAGGAAGGCGGCGCCCGTCCGCAGGGCGTCGTAGCCGAGGACTTCCTGGAAGTAGACGGACAGGAAGTAGAGCACGGAGCCGAAGGTCGCCATGAACATGAAGGCGATGACGACGCCGGTGACCAGGTTGGGGTTGGCGAGCAGCCGGGGCGGCATCAACGGGTCCGAGCTGCGCCGCTCGATGACGAAGAAGGCGCCGATCAGCAGCAGGCCCGCCACGGCGCTCCCCAGGATGGCCGGCGACAGCCAGCCCGAGCCGGGGCCCTGCACGAGGGCGAACACGATCAGCGTGACACCGAGCGAGAAGCTGAGCGCACCGGGCAGGTCGAACCTGCGGCCCTTCTCGCGTTTCCCGTCCCGGGGGATCGCCACGAAGGCGAGCAGCAGCGCGGGACCGGCCAGTGCGACATTGACGAAGAAGACCGCTTCCCAGCCGAACGCCTGCGTCAGAACCCCGCCGAGCAGCACACCGATGACGAGCCCCGCGGCACCCGACCCTCCCCAGATCCCCAACGCCCGGTTGCGGGCGCGGCCTTCGACGAAGGTGGTGTTGATGAGGGCCAGGGTGGTGGGGAAGACGAGCGCTCCGCCGAGCCCCTGGATCGCGCGGGCGGCCAGGAGCATGCCGGGCACGGTCGCGAGGCCTCCCGCGAACGCCGCCCCGGCATAGAGCGCGAGGCCGACAACCAGGACGCGGCGCCGCCCGAGCAGGTCCGCGGCACGCCCGCCGAACAGGAGGAAGCCGGCCGAGGCCACCGCGTAGGCGCTGATGACCGACTGGAGGGTCCGCGCGGAATAGCCGAGGTCGCGTGCGATGTCGGGGAGCGCCACGACCACGATGTACTGGTCGAGGGAGACGATCAGCATGGCGAAGGACAGCAGCACCAGCGTCGCCGTCTGACGGTTCCAGCCGAGTCCGCCAGGCTCAGACGAAGTCTCCACGGATCCCATGGCAGCACTCCTGATCTTCGGTCAAGCGACCGCTGACAACCCCCCAGGACGACGGTCCGACCCTATCCATTCCGCCCTCCCCCAACCGATCCAGCGCGGCCGACAACGACCAACCGAAAGCTCAGCACTTCCTCAAGATGCGCCGCGCGCCGTACGAAGGCCGACAAGTGGGCCATGAACTACGAGGCCGCTCGCCAGTTCTACAAGCGCGAGGGCCACCTCCAGGTCCCGAGGAAATGGGTCGAGCGGATCGTCGTCGGTCATCAGCAGAGGACGGCTGTCTCGGTTTGCTGCCATGTGCTGCCTGGTCCATCTCACTGCGTCCCGCTGAGTCCGGGCCCTGCGCAACAGTCCGTCCTTGTCGCTGTAAACGATCCAGTCGCAGCGTCCCTGTGCCGAGCGCACTCTGCGTCGCAGCCGGAGCCATAGGGCCCAAGCGATCTGCCCTCGTCCAGTAGGGAATCCACCGTGGGACCCGACCGCGCAGGAGGGGGCGCGGGCGTCCGCGGCAGCTTCTCCAGGTCGGCGAGCGCAGACGTCCGGACGGGGGGGGCGTAGCGGGACCTGGTCCGCCGCGGGAGATCACGAACATTTCTTGATGGTCAACGTCAGCCTTGCACGGATTCAACGACGACCGTCGCACGCACAGCCTGGCGCCAGTAGGACCGCTGCGGGTAGGGCTGCGCAAGCCAGCCAGAGGTCAAAACTCAAGCTCAGCTACCGTCGGTACTGCCGTTGTTCAGCGCGGTGGTGAAAGCCTCGATCGTGCGACGGCGCGCGGTGAGGAAGGCGAGCCAGCTACCGTCCGCGTAGTGGACCCGGAAGCGAGCCATGAGCTGGAGGCGAGGGCGGCGCTCCACCTGGGCTGCCCAGGTGCGGGGGACCTCCCAGACGGACGTGCCATCCAGGTGCCGTACGAGGCCGACTCGCTGGTCCGTCACCCGCATCAGCAGCGCGCCAGACGTGGGTGGTATGGCCGCCGCGATGCTCTGATCACCGCCGGACTGGGCGCCGTACCGGTGCATCAGCTGGTCACCGAGCATCCCGCCGATCTTCCCGTGCTTGATTTTGACGCCTTCAGCACTCTTCACGGGGACGACGATTCCGTAGGCGAGGAGCTGCTCGCCCGGCGCCAACTGGCTTAGGGCAGCCTGCTGTTGGACGGATATGGCTTCCGGCATGGCGATGTTTCCCCGTGATCTTCTCGACTCTGAGGGGGATCGTATCGGCCAGGGGCCACCGCGTCTTTCGGCACCCCTGCCGTCCTGGCTACCGAACCGAGCAGTCGGCCGCGACCGGCGCCTGAGAGCCGACCACCGCCCGGTCAGCGCGGGTCATCCACCGCGCAGGCAGGGCACTCAAGCCGCTTGGCACCAGGAGCCGCGGCAGCGTCCCGGCGAGTGATTCCTGCCTCGGATACGCGGTCGCGGCACGAATGGAGTGAGTCCAACTCAAGTCATTTCAAGGGGTATTGACACGCTTTCAGCTGCTCTATCATGTTCTGTTCGTCACTTCGGGGCGAACGATGAGAGAGGGATCTCATGGCATGACGAACCAAGTACGACGCGAGCTGTCTGCGCGTGCCCGCGGCCGCCTTCCGGTGGGCGCGGCACACCGAGCTCGTCCCGGCGCCGGACGTCTCCTCTTCGCATCAGCATCGAAGATCTCAACACGATGACCCCGGCGCGGTTCGAGCTGGCGATCGCCGAGCTGTGCCAGCGCGATGAATTCACCCTCACGCGCGCCATGGGGGGCTCCGGCGATCTGGGAGCCGACGTCATCGACGTCACCCCCACGGGAAGCCACCAGTCCCGCCGGGGCTCAGCTTGGGCGAGCGCCAGCACGTGGCCTGGTGTCGAAGGCCCACCGTCCATCTGATCCTTCTTCGGGTCCAAGGTGTAGAGCCAGCTCCTCATGGACTCGTCGCCCCCCTCTGCCCGCCTCCGCAGACCGCAGAGGCTTCACGCCAACGGTAGCCCCGACTTTGAAACGCGGATATAGGTT
>NZ_JBITEU010000033.1:0-9781 GCF_044455475.1 Streptomyces sp. NPDC051218
AGCGGCTTCGGGTGCAGGGTGTGCGGGTCAAGCGGTTGGCTGTCTCGCACGCGTTCCATTCGTATCTGATGGAGCCGATGCTGGCCGAGTTCGCGACGGTGGCGGAGTCGTTGACCTTCCACGCCCCGCAGATCCCGGTCCGCACCACGGCCCCCGGTGACCTGGCCACCCCCGCCTACTGGGTGGGTCAGGTGCGGGAGTCGGTCCGCTTCGCCGACGCGGTGCGCCGTGCTCACGAGGCGGGCGCTACCCGGTTCCTGGAACTCGGCCCCGACGGAGTCCTCAGCGGGCTCGTCCCCGGTGCGGTGCCCGCGATGCGCCGCAGCCGCCCGGAGGTGGAGTCCCTGTTCGCGGCCGTCGCCCGGCTGTGGGTCGAGGGGACGGCAGTGGAATTGGCGGCGGTGTTCCCCGAGGCCCCGCCCGTCACCCTGCCGCCCTACCCCTTCCAGCACACCCGCTTCTGGCCCGAAACCGTCCCGGGCGGGCACCGCACCGCTTCCGGAGAGGGGCAGTACGAGGTGCGGTGGGTGCCGGTGACCGAAGGGGCCGCCCGGCCGACCGGCACGTGGTTCCTGGTCACGCCGCCCGGCGAGGACGACAGCGCTGATGCCGGTGCCGACGACGTCAGCCGCGCGCTGTCTCGCGCCGGCGCTCGTACCCTCGTCATCCCTGGAGGCACCGACCGTGCCGTCCTCGCGGCCCGGCTCCGCGCCGCGACGGAAGAGGCAACCCCGGCCGGTGTGCTGGCTCTGCCGCCCGCCTCAGGCTCCGACGCCCTGCCCTCCGTGGTCGCCCTCACCCAGGCGCTCGACGACGCGGGTGTGACGGGCCTGCTGTGGTGTGCCACCCGGGGCGCGGTGCGGGTCTCCACGGACGACCCGGGGCCCGACCCGGACCAGTCGGCCGTCTGGGGCTTCGGCAGGGTCGCGGCCCTGGAGATGCCCCGCAGCTGGGGCGGCCTGGTCGATCTGCCCGCCGAGTGGGACGACCGGACCGGCGTACGGCTGGCCGCGCTGCTCGGCGCCGCAGGGCCCGAGGACCAGGTGGCGATCCGCCGGACCGGTGTACTCGGCAGGCGCCTCGTCGAGAGCGCCCCCGGCAACGGGGGCCTTACGGCCGACGCGTGGCGGCCGGCAGGCACCGTGCTGGTCACCGGCGGTACCGGCGCACTCGGCGCGCACACCGCCCGTCGGCTCGCCCGGCAGGGCGCGCCGCACCTGGTGCTCGTCGGGCGCCGGGGCCCGGAGGCACCCGGCGCCGGCGCGCTCGCCGCCGAACTGACCGCGCTCGGCAGCCGCGTCACCCTCGTCGCCTGCGATGTCACCGACCGCGCCGCGCTCGCGGAGGTCCTCGCGGGCATACCGGAGGAACTGCCGCTCACCGGCGTCGTGCACGCGGCGGGGACGGTGGACGACGGAGTGATCGGCTCGCTCACCCCCGACCGTGTCGCGGACGTCTTGCACGCACGCCTGGCGGCTGTCCGGCACCTCGACGAACTGACCGCGGGCCACGAGCTCGACGCGTTCGTGCTGTTCACCTCCTTCGCCGGGGTCGTCGGCAACCTCGGGCAGGCCGCGTACGCCGCGAGTAACGCCGCGCTGGACGCCTTCGCCGAGCGGCGCCGAGCAGCCGGGCGTACCGCCACGGCCCTCGCGTGGGGACCGTGGGCCGGCACAGGCGTGGGCGCGGGCGCGGCAGCAGGCGAGCAGCAGCAGCGCACCGGCGTGACACCGCTGCAGCCGGAGGAGGCCCTCCTGTCGTTGGAAGCGGCCATCGCCGAGCAGCGGACGACGGTCTGCGTGGCCGGCATCGACTGGAGCCGCTTCGGCCCCGTTCTGGAAGCCGGGCGCGGCGGGCGGCTGCTCGACCTGCTGCCCGCCGCACCCAGGACCGCGCCGCCCGCCCCCGACCGGCAGGGCCTTGGCCTGGCCGAACGGCTGGCCGGGGCGCCGCAGGCGGAACAGGAGCGCATCCTGGTCGACTTGGTGGTCTCCCGGACCGCTGCCGTACTCGGCCACGGCACCCCGGCCGCCATCGACCCGGACCGGCAGTTCCGCGACCTGGGCACCGACTCGGTGATGGCCGTCGAACTGCGCAACATGCTCGACGTCGCCACCGGGCAGGCCCTGCCCGCGACCCTGGCGTTCGACCACCCGACCCCCGCCGCCCTCGCCACGCACCTGCGCGGGCTTCTCGTGAGCGACCCGGGCCCGGCCGCGGGCGAGGAGAGCGCGGTCGCCCGGCTGGAGAAGCTCGAGGCGGCGCTCGCCGAGACCCCGCCCGACGGTGAGGAGACGGCGGTCCTGCTCGCCCGCCTGCGCGACCTCGCCGACCGGCTCGGCGCCGCGGCAACCGTGCCACCCGCCCGCTCCAGGCCAAAGACCCAGGGCATCGACTTGGAGTCGGCGAGCGCCGCTGACCTCTTCGACCTCATCCACAACGAATTCGGCAAGTCCTGATGACATGTACGGTCCTGCCCGCTGGGAGTCGCTCTGATGACGAACGAAGAGAAGCTGCTCGATCACCTGAAGTTCGTCACGGGCGAGCTCCGGCAGGCGCACCAGGAACTGCGCGAACATCAGGAGCGGGACTCCGAGCCCATCGCCATCGTGTCCATGGCCTGCCGCTTCCCCGGCGGCGTCCGTACCCCGGAACAGCTGTGGCAACTGGTCACCGAGGGCCGTGACGCGGTCGGCCCCTTCCCCGCCGACCGGGGCTGGGACCTGGACGCGCTGCTCGACCCGGACCCCGAGCGGTCCGGCGGCAGCTACGGTCACGAGGGCGGATTCCTGCACGACGCGGCCGAGTTCGACGCCGGGCTCTTCGAGATCTCGCCGCGCGAGGCCGTCGCCATGGACCCACAGCAGCGGCTGCTCCTCGAGACCTCGTGGGAGGCCTTCGAGCGGGCAGGCATCGACCCGAAGTCGGTGCGCGGCGACCGGATCGGGGTGTTCGCCGCCACCAACGGCCAGGACTACGCCACCGCTCTCGCCGCCGATCCGGAGGCGGCCGAGGGCTATCTCGCCACCGGCGCCGTCGCGAGCGTGCTGTCCGGACGGCTCTCGTACGTCTTCGGGCTGGAAGGCCCCGCCCTCACCGTGGACACCGCGTGTTCGGCGTCGCTGGTGGCGCTGCACCTGGCCGTTCAGTCGCTGCGCAGGGGCGAATGCACCATGGCTCTCGCGGGTGGCGTCACGGTGATGGCCACGCCTGCCGCGTTCGTCGAGTTCTCCCGTCAGCGGGGGTTGGCGGCCGACGGTCGGTGCAAGGCGTTCGGCGACGGCGCGGACGGCACCGGCTGGGGCGAGGGCGTCGGGGTGCTGCTGGTGGAGAGGCTCTCGGACGCCGTACGCAACGGCCACGAGGTGCTGGCGGTGGTACGGGGGTCGGCCGTCAACCAGGACGGCGCGTCCAACGGGCTGACCGCGCCGAACGGTCCCGCGCAGCAGCGGGTGATCCGCGCCGCGCTGGCCTCGGCGGGCCTGACGCCCACCGACGTGGACCTGGTCGAGGCGCACGGTACGGGCACGAGGCTCGGCGACCCGATCGAGGCGCAGGCGCTCCTTGCCACCTACGGCCAGAGCCGTCCCGCCGACCGCCCGCTGTGGCTCGGCTCGGTGAAGTCCAACATCGCGCACACCCAGGCTGCCGCCGGTGCCGCCGGCGTCATCAAGACGGTCATGGCGCTGCGGCACGGGGTGCTGCCCCGCACCCTGCACGCCGACGAGCCCTCCCGGCAGGTGGACTGGTCGGCCGGCGCCGTCCGGCTCCTCGTCGAGAACCGGCCCTGGTCAGGACTCGGCCGGACCAGGCGCGCCGCCGTCTCCTCGTTCGGGGTGAGTGGCACCAACGCGCACACAGTGCTGGAGCAGGCGCCCGAACCCGACCCCGCGACCGGTCAGGCCCCGGCCGTGGTGCCGCCCACGGCCGCTGCACCGCCGCTGATCCCGCTCCCGCTCGCCGCCCGCACCCAGCGCGCTCTGCGCGAACAGGCGGTCGCTCTCCACGCGCACCTGGCCGAGCGGCCCGAGGCACGCCTGGCCGACCTCGGCTACTCGCTGGCCACCACCCGTGCGTCGCTGGCCGCGCGGGCCGTCGTACTGGCGGCAGGGCGCGACGATGCGCTGCGGGCGCTCGCGGGCCTCGCCGAGGGCACGGTCCCGCCGGAGGCGGAGTCCGGCATGGCGGCACCCGGGCGCACGGCGTTCCTGTTCTCGGGGCAGGGCGCGCAGCGGGTGGGGATGGGGCGTGGGCTGTACGACGCCTTCCCCGTGTTCGCCGACGCGCTCGACGCCGTCTGTGCGCGGGTCGACCTCGAACGACCCCTGCGGGACGTGATGTTCGGCGAAGACGCGGAGCTCCTGGCGCGCACCGCGTACACCCAGCCTGCGCTGTTCGCCGTCGAGGTGGCGTTGTTCCGGTTGATGGAGTCCTGGGGGCTGACCCCGGATGTGCTGGTGGGCCACTCGATCGGTGAACTGGCCGCCGCGCACCTCGCCGGGGTGCTGTCCTTGGAGGACGCATGTGCCCTGGTGTCGGCGCGCGCCCGGCTGATGGACGCGTTGCCGCGGGGCGGCGCGATGCTCGCCGTCGAAGCAGCCGAGGAGGGGCTGGTTCTGCCCGACGGGATCGACGTGGCAGCGGTCAACGGGCCCACCTCGGTCACCGTTTCCGGTGACGCCGGCGCGATCGGTGCGCTGGAGGAGCAGTTCCGGGCGCGGGGCGTGCGGGTGAAACGGCTGGCCGTCTCGCACGCGTTCCACTCCCACCTGATGGAGCCGATGCTCGACGAGCTCGCCGCCGTCGCGCGGTCGCTGACGTACCACGCCCCGACGATCCCGGTCCTCACCACCGCTCCCGGGGACCCGGCCACCCCCGGCTACTGGATCGGGCAGATCGTTGAGCCCGTCCTCTTCGCCGACGCCGTGCGCCGGGCCCACGAGTTCGGCGCCACCCGCTTCCTCGAACTCGGCCCTGACGGGTCCCTGTCGGCCCTCGTCCCGTACATCGTCGAGGACACGACCGTCGTGAGCCTCCTGCGCTCCGGCGTGGACGAGCCCGCGTCGCTGCTGCACGGCATCGCGCGAGCCCACGTGCACGGCGCCCCCGTCAACTGGGCCGCGCCGCTCGGCGCGGCGGGCGCCCGGCGCGTGGAGCTCCCCACGTACCGGTTCGAGCGGCAGGCGTACTGGCCCAGCGCCCGGCTGAGTTCCGGGGACCTGACCTCCGCCGGGCTCGGCGCGGCAGGGCACCCGCTGCTGGGCGCCGCTGTGTCGCTGGCCGCCGGGGGAGGGGTGCTGCTCACCGGCCGCCTCTCCGCCGCCACGCACGGCTGGCTCACCGACCACACGATCCTCGACAGCGTCCTCGTCCCGGGCACCGCGTTCGTCGAACTCGCCTGGCAGGCCGGGGAACACGTCGGCTGCGGGACCGTGGAGGACCTCACCCTCACCGCGCCGCTCGTGCTGCCCGCGCGCGGCGGTGTACAGATCCAGGTCAGCGCCGGAGCCGAGCGCGAGGACGGCACCCGCCATGTGGAGATCCACTCGCGTCCCGACGGCGAGGAGGAATGGACCGGCAACGCCGTCGGCCTGCTCGCCGCCTTCCCCGCCGGTCCGACCGGTCCGACCGGCGCCGTGCAGACCTGGCCGCCGGAGGCCGAGCCGGTGGACCTCGACGGCTTCTACGAGCGGGCCACCGAGGCCGGTTTCGCGTACGGTCCCGTCTTCCAGGGGCTGAAGGCCGCCTGGCGGACCGGCGATGAGCTGTACGCCGAGGTGGAACTGCCCGATTCCGCCCACCGTGAGGCAGGCCGCTGCGGACTGCACCCCGCCCTCTTCGACGCCGCGCTGCACCTCACCGGCCTCGACCCGGACCGGGCCGGGCTGCCCTTCGCCTGGGAAGGCGCCACCCTGCACGCGACCGGTGCCACACAGGCACGCGTCCACCTGGCACCCGCCGGCGCGGACGCCTGGACGCTGCGGATCAGCGACCCCGAAGGCGCCCCCGTCGCCACGGTCGAGTCGCTCACCCTGCGGGCCGCGACCGCCGTCGGCCCGCGCCACGACGACTCCCTGTTCATCCTCGACTGGACGCCCGTGCCCGTCCCGTCCCGGCGGGGTTCGCTCGCCACGGCCACCGACGGACTCGGCGCCTTCCTGGCCGGATTCTCCGGCGCCGCACCCGACGTTGTCGCGTGGCCCGTGGCTGACGCGGACACCGAGGCCGCCGTCACCGAGGTCCTGGCCGGCATCCAGGCGTGGCTTGCCGACGAGCGATTCGCCGCGTCCCGTCTGGTGCTGGTCACCCGGTCCGCCGTGGCCGCGGTACCCGGTGACGACGTCACCGGTCTGTCCGGGGCGGCCGTCGGTGGTCTCGTACGCTCCGCGCAGGCCGAGCACCCCGACCGGTTCGTCCTGCTGGACACAGACACCGACACAGATACCGACACCGACACCGACCTGCTCGCCGTGCTCGCGGACGGCGACGAACCCTGGCTCGCGCTGCGCGGTGGCACTCTGCTCGCCCCCAGGCTGGCCCGTGCCTCGGCATCCGGCGCTCTCGCCGTACCCGACACGGAGGGCTGGCGACTGACCGCCGACCGCGCCTCCGGCTCCCTCCGCGACCTGGCCCTCACCCCCGCTTCCGAGGCGACCGCGGAGCTGGCGCCGGGCGAGGTACGGGTCGAGGTGCGTGCGGCCGGGGTGAACTTCCGCGATGTGCTGATCGCGCTCGGGCAGTACCCGGACCCCTCGGCCCTCATGGGGTCGGAGGCCGCGGGGGTCGTGGTCGAGGTCGGCACCGGGGTCGCGGATCTCGCGCCGGGTGACCGCGTCTTCGGCCTGTTCGACGGCGGCTTCGGGCCGCTGGCGGTGGTGGACCGGCGGATGGTGGCGCCGATGCCGCAGGAGTGGACCTTCTCGGACGCGGCCTCGGTGCCGATGGCCTTCCTGACGTCCTATTACGCGCTGGTGGACCTGGCGGGGCTGGCGGCCGGTGAGTCGGTGCTGGTCCACGCCGCCGCCGGTGGCGTGGGGATGGCCGCCGTACAGGTCGCGCGGCACGTGGGTGCGGAGGTGTACGGGACGGCCTCGCCGGCGAAGTGGGCGGCGACCGGCCTGGACGCGGCGCATCTCGCGTCCTCGCGTGACCTGGGCTTCGAGGCGGCCTTCGCGGAGCGCACCGGCGGGCGCGGCGTGGACGTCGTCCTCAACGCGCTGGCAGGCGAGTTCGTCGACGCCTCGGCTCGGCTGCTGGCCCCCGGGGGCCGCTTCGTGGAGATGGGCAAGGCGGACCTGCGCGACCCGGACTCGTTCGGCGACCGCCGCTACCGCTCCTTCGACCTCGGCGAGGCAGGGCCGGACCGGCTGCAAGAGATGCTGCGGGAGGTCCTGGAGCTGTTCCGTGCGGGCCGGCTCACGCTGCTGCCCGCGCGAGCCTGGGACGTCCGGCAGGCGGCAGAGGTCCTCCGGTACGTCGGCTCGGGCAGCCACGTCGGCAAGAACGTCCTGATGCTGCCACGTGCCCTCGACCCAGAGGGCACGGTCCTGGTCACCGGTGGCACCGGCGCCCTCGGCTCGCTCCTGGCCCGACACCTGGTCGAGCACCGGGGCGTACGGCACCTGGTGCTTTCGAGCCGGAGCGGGCCCGCCGCGCCCGGCGCCCAGGAACTGGCCGAGCAACTCGGCGCGCTCGGCGCACGGGTACGGGTGGCGGCGTGCGACGTCACCGACCGGGAGGCACTGGCCGAACTGCTGGCCACCCTCCCCGCCGAGCACCCGCTCACCGGGGTCATTCACGCGGCCGGGGTCGCCGACGACGGTGTCATCGAGGCGCTGACGCCCGAGCGGACCACCGCCGTGCTGCGACCCAAGGTCCAGGCCGCGCTCGCCCTGCACGAACTCACCGCGGGCCACGACCTGGCTCTGTTCACCGTCTACGCATCCGCGTCCTCTGCCTTCGGCTCCCCGGGCCAGGCCAACTACGCCGCCGCCAACGCCTTCCTGGAGGCGCTGGCCCAGCACCGCCGTACCCGAGGGCTTGCCGCGACCGCGCTCGGCTGGGGCCTGTGGGCCGAGGAAAGTGCCATCAGCGGCGGCCTCGACACCACCGGTCTCGCCCGCGCGACCCGCGTCGGCGGCGCGCTCTCCGCCGACGAAGGGCTCGCCCTCTTCGACGCCGCCCAGGAAACGGGTCTGCCGTACCTGCTCCCGCTGCGCTTCGACCTGTCCGTCGCCCGGACGCTGCGGCCCGTGCCCGCGCTGCTGCGCGGCCTTGTGCGCGCCCCCGCGCGCCCCATCGCCAGTACGGTCACCGGCGGTTCGGGGCTCGCCGGACGCCTCGCCGCGCTCCCCGCCGCCGAACAGCACCGCCTGCTCACCGGCCTTGTGTGCGCCGAGGCCGCAGCCGTCCTCGGGCACGCCGGCGCGGACGCGGTCGCCCCGGACCGGGTATTCAAGGAACTCGGATTCGACTCGCTGACCTCCGTCGAACTGCGCAACCGCGTCAACGCGGCCACCGGGCTGCGCCTGCCGGCGACGCTGCTGTTCGACCATCCCACCCCCGCCGCGCTCGCCGCCCACCTCGCCACCGAACTGGTCGGCGAGGCCGGTCCGACGCACCAGGTGCGTACCGGTGCCGCCACCGACCTCAGCGAGCCGGTCGCGATCGTCGGCATGTCATGCCGGCTGCCCGGTGGTGTCCGGTCGCCCGCCGACCTGTGGCGGCTCGTACGCTCCGGAGAGGACGCCATCACCGCCTTCCCGACCGACCGTGGCTGGGACATCGACGGTAAGGACCTGCCGTACGCGCCGCTCGGTGGGTTCCTCGACGACGTGGCCGGGTTCGACGCCGGACTGTTCGGAATCTCTCCGCGCGAGGCGCTGGTGATGGACCCCCAGCAGCGACTGCTGTTGGAGACGGCATGGGAGGCGTTCGAGGCAGCGGGGCTCGACCCCCTGGCGGTCGCCGGTGAGTCGATCGGCGTGTTCGCGGGCGCCGCTTCCTCGTACTACGGCCTCGACAGGGAACTCCCGGAGGACGTCGGCGGCTACCAGCTCACCGGCGGCGCCACCAGTGTGCTCTCCGGCCGGGTGGCGTACTCGTTCGGCCTGGAAGGGCCCGCGGTAACGGTGGACACGGCGTGTTCGTCGTCGTTGGTTGCGGTGCATCTCGCGGTGCAGGCGCTGCGTAACGGCGAGTGCGACATGGCACTGGCCGGAGGCGTGACGGTGATGGCGGGCTACGGGGTGTTCAGCGAGTTCAGCCGCCTGGACGGGCTGGCCGGGGACGCGCGGTGCAAGGCGTTCGCGGAGGCGGCGGACGGTACGGGCTGGTCCGAGGGCGTCGGCCTGTTGCTGGTGGAACGGCTCTCGGACGCCGAGCGGTTGGGGCACGAGGTGCTGGCGGTGGTGCGGGGAAGTGCCATCAACCAGGACGGCGCGTCGAACGGTTTGACGGCGCCGAGTGGCCCGTCGCAGGAGCGGGTGATTCGGCAGGCCTTGGCCAACGCGCGCCTTGAGGCGTCGGATGTGGACGTGGTGGAGGCGCACGGTACCGGGACCAAGCTGGGTGACCCGATCGAGGCGCAGGCGTTGCTGGCGACGTATGGCCAGGGGCGGGACGAGGAACGGCCGTTGTGGCTGGGCTCGGTAAAGTCGAACCTGGGCCATACACAGTCGGCGGCCGGTGTGGCGGGCGTCATCAAGATGGTGCAGGCGATGCGGTACGGGGTCGTACCGGCGACGTTGAACGTCGACGAGCCGACGCGGCACGTGAATTG
>NZ_JBITEU010000034.1:0-7921 GCF_044455475.1 Streptomyces sp. NPDC051218
CCCCTGGCCATACGTCGCCAGCAACGCCTGCGCCTCGATCGGGTCACCCAGCTTGGTCCCGGTACCGTGCGCCTCCACCACGTCCACATCCGACGACGACAGGCCCGCACTCTCCAACGCCTGCCGAATCACCCGCTCCTGCGACGGACCGTTGGGCGCCGTCAGGCCATTCGACGCACCGTCCTGATTGACAGCGGTCCCCCGCACCACCGCCAGCACCTCGTGGCCGTTGCGTACGGCGTCCGACAACCGCTCCAACACCAACACACCGACGCCCTCGGACCACCCCGTACCGTCCGCCGCACCCGCGAACGACTTGCAACGCCCATCCCCCGCCAACCCACCCTGGCGACTGAACTCGGCGAAAATGCTGGGTCCCGCCATCACCGTCACACCACCGGCCAGTGCCCTGTCACACTCACCGTTGCGCAGCGCCTGGACCGCGAGATGCAGGGCCACCAGCGACGACGAACACGCCGTATCCACCGTTACCGCAGGACCCTCAAGACCGAACGAATACGCCACCCGGCCCGAGATCACACTGTTCGAACCCCCCGCCAGCACATGCCCCTCCGCGCTGGTGAAGAGGTCGGTGCCGAGGCCGTAGCCGGATGACGAGGCGCCGATGAGTACGCCGGTACGGGTGTGGTTCTGCGAGAGCGGGTCGATGCCGGCGTGTTCGAAGGCCTCCCAGGACGCTTCAAGGAGCAGCCGCTGCTGGGGGTCCATCGCCAACGCCTCACGCGGCGATATCCCGAACAACGCCGCGTCGAACTCCGTTGCTGCGTCGACGAATCCGCCACGGCGCGCGTAGTCGCCGCCCCCGTCCTCGGGCCAGCCACGGTCGGTGGGGAAGTCCGAGACGACGTCGCGGCCCGAGGCCACCACGTCCCACAGTTGCTCGGCCGAGTTGGCTCCGCCGGGGTAGCGGCAGCTCATGCCGACGATCGCGATGGGTTCGTCGAGAGTGGCGGAGGTGCGGACGGGGGTCGCGGCGGGGGCCACGGAGGTGTCGCCGAAGAGCCGGCCGAGCAGGTGGTCGGTCAACGCGGTCGGCGTGGGGTGGTCGAAGACCAGGGTGGCCGGCAGGGGCAGCCCGGTCTCGGAGGTGAGCAGGTTGCGCAGTTCGACAGCGGTGAGCGAGTCGAACCCGAGGTCGCGGAAGGCGCGGCGGGGCTCCACCACGGCGACGCTCGCATGCCCCAGTACCAGTGCGGTGTGCGCGCGGACCGCGTCCAGCAGCAGTCGGTGCCGTTCGGTCTCGGGCGCGGCGGTGAGCGCGTCGCGGAGTTCGGTGGACGGGGTGTCGGCGTCGGTGGGCGCCGTGACCAGCCCCTGTGCCTCGAAGAGTTCGGCGAGCAGCGGGCTCGGGCGCGCGGAGACGAACGCCGGAGCGAACAGCTTCCAGTCGACGTCGGCGACGCTCACGGTGGTCTCGTCATGGTCGACGGCGCCCGCGAGTGCCCGCAGAGCGACCGTACGGTCCATCACGGGCAGACCACGGCGCCGTAGGAACTCGGCGACCTCGTCGTTGGCGGCCATGCCGACCTCGGCCCACGGCCCCCAGGCGATCGCGGTTCCGGTGCGGCCTCGGTGTCGGCGGTGCTCCACCAGCGCGTCGAGGAATGCGTTTCCGGCGGCGTAGGCGCCCTGACCGCCGCTGCCCCAGGTCGCGGCGATGGAGGAGAAGACGACGAACAGGTCGAGATCGCCGGTGAGTTCGTCGAGCAGCGCCGCGCCGGTGACCTTGGCGCGCATCGCCTCGGCGACCTCGTTCTCGTCGGTGTCCAGCAGTGGTCCTGCCACTCCGACGCCGGCGGTGTGCACCACACCGGTGAGCGGGAACTCAGCGGGTACGGCGGCCAGCGCCGCGGCCAGTGACTCGCGGTCGGCCACATCGCAACCGACGACGGTCACCCGGGTGCCCAGCGCGCCCAGCTCGGCGGTGAGTTCGTCCGCTCCGGGCGCGTCCGCGCCGCGACGGCTCAGCAGCAGCAGATGTGGCACCCCGCGCTGGGCGAGCCAGCGGGCCACGTCGCCGCCCAGCCCTCCGGTTCCGCCGGTGACCAGTACGGTGCCGGCAGTGGTCCACCGGGGTGCGGAACCCCGCGGCAGTGGAGCGCGTACGACCCGGCGGCCGTACGCCTGCCCGTCGCGGAGCGCGACCTGGTCCTCCTGGGCCGCGCCGCCGAGCAGCGCGACCAGCCAGGGGCCGGTGGTGTCGTCGCCATGGGCCGGCAGGTCGACCAGTCCGCCCCAGGTGGTGGGGCCCTCCAGCGCGGCGACCCGGCCGAGCCCCCACGACGGTGCCTGTTCCGGGTGGAGTAGCGGATCGCCGTCGCCGGTGGACACCGCGCCCCGGGTCAGGCACCACAGCGGGGCGGCCAGCTCCGCGTCGCCCAGCGCCTGGTAGGTGCGGAGCAGCGGCGCGAGGTCGGTGGGTTCTGACGGTCGAGGGCTCGTACCGCCCACGACGAGCACGACGCCGTCCGGGGCGGCGGCGGTCAGCCGCTCGGTGAGGGTGGCCCGGTCGTCGGCCGGGGTGAGGGTGAGTTCACTGACCCGCGCTCCGGCGGCGCTCAGGGCGTTCGCCACGTCCTGGGTGGGGTCGCTGTCGTCGGCGGTGACGATCAGCCAGGTCCCGGTGAGGGAGCCACCGGGGGCACTGGTGAGTGGCTCCCATCGCACCTGGTAGCGCCAGGATTCGAGGAGGGACTCCTGGCGCAGGGACCGTCGCCAGGACGACAGCGCCGGTACGAGGTTCGCCAGGGGCCCGGGATCGTCGCGCAGTCCGAGGGTGCCGGCGATTTCGGTGAGGTCCGCTCGTTCCACCGCCTCCCAGAACCGGTCCTCGTCCGGCGAGGTGGACGGCCGGGTGGCGACCGTGTCGGGCGTCGCCTCTGGCCAGTAGCGCTCGCGTTGGAAGGCGTAGGTCGGCAGCTCGACCCTGCGGCCCTCGGGGAGCAGTGAGCGCCAGTCCACCTCGGCGCCGGCGGTCCACAGCCGGGCCAGCGCGGTCAGCGCGGTAGCGGTGTCGTCCCGGTCCTTGCGCAGCACTGGCGCGAACACGGCGTCGGCGACGGTCTGTTGGGCCATGGCGCAGAGCACCCCGTCGGGGCCCAGCTCCACGAACCGGGACACGCCCTGATCCCGTAGCCGTGCCACCCCGTCGGCGAACCGGACCGCCTGCCGTACCTGCCGCACCCAGTACTCCGGGTTCGACATCAGACCAGGCTCGGCCACCTCACCGGTCAGGTTGGACACCACGGGGATGACCGGGTCGGCGAAGTCCAACGTGCCTATCACCGAGGCGAATTCGGTCAGCATGGGCTCCATCAGCGCGGAGTGGAACGCGTGCGAGACCGTCAGCCGGCGAGTACGACGCCCCTCCCCCGCCCAGCGTGTCGCCAGCGCGCCGATCGTCTCCTCGGAGCCGGAGACCACCACCGACGTGGGGCTGTTGACAGCGGCGATATCGGCCTGGCCGGCGATCGCATCGACGACCTCGGCCTCGGTCGCCTCGACCGCGAGCATCGCGCCACCCGAGGGCAGCCCCTGCATCAACCGGCCGCGCGCGGCGACGAGTTGACAGGCGTGTGACAGCGAGAAGACTCCGGCGCAGTGCGCGGCGGCTATCTCGCCGATCGAGTGGCCCAGCAGCAGGTCCGGGGCGACACCCCAGGACTCAAGGAGTCGGAACACCGCGACCTCGACGGCGAACAGACCGGCCTGTGCCCATTCGGTCTGATCCAGCTCGGCGCCGGTGAACACCACGTCCTTGAGCGGACGTTCACGGTTCGGGTCCAGTTCCGCGCACACCGCGTCGAAGGCCTCGGCGAACACGGGGAACGACTCGTACAACCCCCGGCCCATGCCCACGCGTTGCGCGCCCTGGCCGGTGAAGAGGAACCCGGTCCTGCCTTCGTCCACCGCGCCCGTGACCACACCGCCGGCCGGGCGCGCGTCGGCCAGATCCTGGAGTCCCGCGAGCAGTTCGGCCTGGTCAGCGCCGAACACTACGGCGCGCCGCGTCAACGCCGCCCGGGTCGTCGCCAGCGACCATCCCACATCGGCCGGCTGCTCCGCGCCGTTCGACAGCCGGCGGGAGAGACGTTCGGCCTGTGCGCGCAGCGCCTCGGTCGTCTGCGCGGACACCGGCCAGAGCAGCGGCGGCACGGGCTGCGGGACGACGCCCGGCTCCGCCGGCTCCTCGGCCGGCGTGTTCTCAAGGGTCGGAGCCGGCGCTTCCTCGAGGATCAGATGGGCGTTGGTGCCGCTGACGCCGAACGCGGAGACGCCGATCCGGCGTGGCGCGTCCGTACGGGGCCATGGGCGGGCGTCGGCGAGCAGGCGGACACCGCCGCCCTCCCATTCGACGTGGGGTGTGGGGACATCGACATGCAGGGTGCGCGGCAGGAGGCTGTTGCCCAGCGCAAGCACGCTCTTGATGACGCCGACCACACCTGAAGCGGCCTGGGAGTGACCGAGGTTGGACTTGGCGGAACCGAGCCACAGCGGACGGTCGTCGGTGCGGTCCCTGCCGTAGGTGTCCTGCAGCGCCTCGAGTTCGATCGGGTCGCCGAGCGCCGTACCTGTGCCGTGTGCCTCCACCGCGTCCACGTCGGCGGTGGTGAGCCGGGCGTTGGCGAGTGCCTGTCGGATGACGCGCTGTTGGGAGGGGCCGTTGGGTGCGGTGAGGCCGTTGGACGCGCCGTCCTGGTTCACCGCGCTGCCTCGGATGACCGCGAGGACGTCGTGGCCGTTTCGGCGCGCGTCGGAGAGCCGTTCGACGAGCAGTACGCCGACCCCCTCGCTCCAGCCGGTGCCATCCGCCGCGGCGGAGAACGACTTGCACCGCCCGTCGGAGGCCATCCCGCCCTGCTTGCCGAACTCGGTGAACGCCGCCGGGGTGGTGATCATGGCGACGCCGCCGACCAGCGCCCGGCCGCACTCGCCCTGCCGCAACGCCTGGACCGCCAGGTGGAGGGCGACCAGCGACGATGAGCAGGCGGTGTCCACGGTGACCGCCGGGCCCTCAAGACCGAACACATAGGAAAGCCGACCGGACAGCACACTGCTGGCACTACCCGTCAGCTGATAGCCCACGGTGGTCTCGGGCATCTGGCCCACTGTGTCGTACCCGGACGGTGAGGCGCCGACGAAGACGCCGGTGTCGCTGCCGGCCAGCGAGTGCGGGTCGATACCGGCCCGTTCGAGGACCTCCCACGCCGCTTCAAGGAGCAGCCGCTGCTGGGGGTCCATCGCCAGCGCCTCACGCGGGTTGATCCCGAACAGCGCGGCGTCGAACTCGGCGGCGTCCGGCACGAATCCACCGCGGCGGGTGTAGCCGCCGGTTTCCGCCACGGTCTGGGTCCAGCCGCGGTCGTCGGGGAAGTCGACGATCGCGTCGGTGCCGTCCGCGAGCAGCTGCCACAGGTCCTCCGGCGCGCCGACGCCGCCGGGCAGCCGGCAGCTCATCGCGACGATGGCGATGGGTTCCCGGGCCGCGCTCCGCATCTCCCGGTTCTGCCGGCGGAGCCGGTCGACCTCCTTGAGCGAGGCTCGGAGGGCGTCGACGGCCTTGTCGCCACGAGTGTTCATCGAGTTCTCCACAGGCTCAGGCATCGTCTCGGTCGGCGTTCAGCGCCATATCGATCAACGCGTCGGCGTCCAGTTCATCGATCGAGTCGCCGTCAGCGGTTGGGGCGGACGTGTCGGTATCGCCGCTCAGTCGCAGCAGCGCGTCCACCAGGCCCTCCGCACGTAGCCGAGCGATCGGAATGGTCGCCAGCGCGTTCCGGATGGCGTCCTCTCCTGGCTCGGCGGGCTGCTTGTCGGCGGTCGGTTCGTCGTCGGCGACGCCGAGTTCCGAGCCGAGGTAGGCGGCGACCCCGGTGGGGTTGCGGTGGTTGAAGGCCAGGCTCACCGGCAGCCGGAGCCCGGTCGTCCGGCTCAGCCGGTTCCGTAGCTCGACCGCGGTGAGCGAGTCGAAGCCGAGGTCCTTGAACGGCTGCGCGGCCTCGACGACCTGTCCGTCCCGGTACCGCAGGACCGCCGCGGCCTCGGTACGGACCAGATCGAGCAGGATCTGCCGCCGCTGTCGGGCCGGTGCGGCGGACAGCCGGTCGAGCAGTACGGACGTCTCGTCGGCACTCTGCTCGTCGGCCGCTTCCGGCGTAGGGTCGTCCAGCAGCGCGGCGATCAGCGGGCTCGGGCGGCTCGCGGTGAACGCGGGTCCGAAGACGTCCCAGTCGATGTCGGCGACGACCAGACCGTCCTCCTGCCGGTCGATCGCCCGCGCCAGGGCTCGTACCGCCAGTTCGGGTTCCATCGGGACGACCCCGAGTCGCCGCAGCCGGTCCGCGTCGGGCGACGCGGCGAGGCCGCCACCGGCCCAGGAGCCCCACGCCACCGAAGTTCCGGCCAGGCCGAGGTGGCGGCGGTGCCGTACCAGTGCGTCGAGGAACGCGTTGCCCGCGGCGTACGCGCCCTGACCTCCGCCGCCCCAGACCGCGGCGCCGGATGAGAACACCACGAACCGTTCCAGGTTCATCTCCCGGGTCAGCTCGTGCAGTTGGCGCGTACCCGTGACCTTCGCACCGAGCACGGTGTCGAGATGGTCCGCGTCGACCTCGTCCAGTACGGTCACACCGTCGACGCCGGCCGCGTGCAGCACGCCGGTCAACGGCCACTGCGTCGGTATCGCCGCCAACACCTCAGCCAGCGCGTCCCGATCGGTCACGTCGCAGGCGGCCAGGGTGACCGTCGTACCGAGTGCGGTCAGCTCCTCCGCGAACTCCCGTGCGCCGTCGGCCTTTTCGCCACGCCGGCCGACCAGCAGCAGATGCGGTGCTCCCCTGCCGGCCAGCCAGCGGGCCGCCTCGGCGCCGATGGCCCCGGTTCCACCGGTGATCAGCACCGTTCCGGTGGGGGTCCAGGCAGATGGCACGGGCTGGGTGGTGCCAGTGTCCTGAGGTGCGCGTACGAGCCGGCGGGCGGATATGCCGCTCTCGCGGATCGCGAGTTGGTCCTCGTCGGTGTCGCCGGCCAGGATGACGGTCAGCAAGTCGCCGGCGGCGCTGTCGGGAGCGAGTGGGACGTCGACCAACCCGCCCCAGCGGTCGGGGTGTTCGAGCGCGGCGACCCGGCCCACGCCCCAGACCGCGGCTTGGGCCGGGCGGTCGACGGGGTCGTCGTCACGGGTGGACACCGCCCCACGGGTCAGCATCCACAGGGGTGCGGCGATGCCCGCGTCGCCGAGCGCCTGGCTCAGCGTCACGGTGGCGGCGACCCCGGTGGGCACCGTGGTGACCGGCAGCGCGAGGTCGGCCGCGGCGGTGAGCGACAGGACGCCGGAGAGGGGTTCCTGGAGGTTGGTGGTCTCTTTCAGGCGTGCGGCAAGGGTGTCGCGGTCCGGAGCGGGGCCGTCGCCGACTTCGAACTCCACGACGTCGGCACCGGCGGCGCGTAGCGCAGTGGTGGCCCACTTCGTCAGCTCGCTGGCCGGGGGGACGACGACCAGCCAGGTACCGAACAGCACGCCGGTGGCGGGGAGTCCGGTCAACGGGGACCACTCGACCCGGTAGCGCCAGGTGTCGATGGTCGTGTCCTGACGGCGTCGGGTACGCCAGGAGGAGAGTGCGGGCAGTAGTGCGCCGAGTTCCCGGGAGGACTCCAGCTCCAGGGTCCCGGTGAGTTCCGCGAGGTCGCCGCGTTCCACGGCGTCCCAGAAGGCGGTTTCCTCAGTGTCAACTTCCTTTGTTTCGTGCGTGGTTGATGCAGGCTCCAGCCAGTAGCGCTCGTGCTGGAAGGCGTAGGTCGGCAGTTCCACGCGATGTCCGGCCGGGACGACCGCAGACCAGTCGACGTCGACACCCGCCACCCACGCCTCCGCGAGCGCCGTCAGGAAACGCTCCTCACC
>NZ_JBITEU010000035.1:0-4775 GCF_044455475.1 Streptomyces sp. NPDC051218
ATCGGTCACACGCAGGCGGCGGCCGGTGTGGCGGGTTTGATCAAGATGGTCCTCGCCCTCCAGCACGAGCAGCTGCCGCAGACGTTGCACGCGGACGAGCCGTCGTCGCACGTGGACTGGACGGCCGGCGACGTCAGGCTCCTGACCGAGTCGGTGCCGTGGCCGTCCGAGGGCCGGGTGCGTCGTGCAGGCGTGTCGGCATTCGGGATGAGCGGTACCAACGCGCACATCATCGTGGAGGAGGCTCCCGTAGACGATCACCCGTTGACCGAGCCGGTGGACGTACCCCCGGCGGTTGTCGGTTCCGGTGAGGTCGGTGCGTGGTTGGTGTCGGGTCGGTCTGCGGACGGCCTTGCGGCTCAGGCGGGCCGCCTCCGCGAATGGCTCGTCCCCCGGCCGGAGTTGGAGCCGGTGGATGTGGCGTGGTCGCTGGCCACGGCCAGGTCGGCGTTCGAGCACCGGGCTGTGGTGGTCGGCGGCGAGCGGACCGAGCTGGTGGCTGGTCTGGAGAGTCTGGCCGCTCAGGTGTCGGCGGCTTCAGTGGTGTCGGGCGTGGCCCGTTCGGATGCGCGGGTTGGTCTGGTGTTTGCGGGTCAGGGTTCGCAGTGGGTGGGGATGGGTCAGGGCCTGTATGAGGGCAGTCCGGTGTTCGCTGAGACCTTCGACCGTGTGTGTGGGCTGCTTGAGCTGGAGTTGGGTGTGTCTGTTGGTGCATCCGTACGGGATGTAGTGCTGGGTGTGGATGGGGTGGACGCGGGCCTGGTTGACCAGACGTTGTATGCGCAGGCGGGGTTGTTCGCCTTTGAGGTGGCGTTGGCTGCGGTGTTGGAGGCGGCTGGTGTGGTCGCCGATGCTGTGGTGGGTCATTCGGTGGGTGAGGTCGCGGCTGCGTACGTGGCTGGGGTGCTGTCGTTGGCGGATGCGTGCCGTTTGGTGGCGGCGCGTGCGCGGCTGATGCAGGAGCTGCCTGCTGGTGGGGCTATGGCGGCCATCGGCGCATCCGAGGCGGAGGTCGTCTCGGGTCTCGCCGATCTGCCGGGTGTGGTGGTCGCGGCGGTCAACGGTCCTGACTCGGTGGTGGTTTCGGGTGAGGTCGGTGCCGTGGATGCGGTGGTGGAGTCGTGGCGGGAGCAGGGCCGTCGAGTGCGGCGGCTGCGCGTATCGCACGCCTTCCACTCCCCGGCCATGGACCTCGTACTGGACGAGCTGGGTGAGGTCGCCTCTGGGCTCACCTACCAGCGCCCGCACACCATGTGGGCCGGTGCGCTGAGCGGCGAGGTGCTGTCGGAGTGCGAGAGCGGGTATTGGCCTGCGCAGACGCGGCAGGCGGTGCGGTTCGCGGATGCGGTGGCCGCGCTTGCGGCGCAGGGTGTGTCGGTGTTCATCGAGGTGGGCCCGGATGGTTCGCTGTCCGCGCTCGGCCCCGAAGCGGTGGCGGGTGCCGGCGGCGATGACGGCGTCTTCGTACCGCTCCAGCGCCGCGACGAGCAGGCCGTGTCAGGTCTGGTGACCGGCCTGGCGCGGGCATTCGTGCAGGGTGCGGCCGTGGACTGGCCGAAGGTGCTCCCGACAGGCGAGCAGGCGGAACTGCCCACGTACGCCTTCCGGCACCAGCGGTACTGGCCCGAGGGTGTGCTCACCCTGCCGATGCCGGGATCGGTCGCGGGTGGCGATGGCGCGAGTACGGCGGCCGAATCCCGTTTCTGGGCGGCTGTCGAGGACGGAGACCTGGCGCGCATCGCCGACACGCTGGCCATCGAGGACCAGCGACACCTGGGCGAGGTACTGCCCGCGCTGGCGTCCTGGCGGCGCCGCGAGCAGGACCGTTCCATGACGGCGGGATGGCGCTACCGGGCGGGTTGGGTCGCGGTCGCAGAGCCCGACTCCCGTGTCCTGTCCGGAACTTGGCTCGTCGTCGCTCCCGCCGGACTGAGCGGGGAAGGCGCTGCACGCCGGTGTGTCGCCGCGCTGGCGGCTCGTGGGGCCGAGGTCGTTGTGGCCGAGGTTCCGGCCGGGGTCGTGGACCGTGCGGATCTGGGCGCCGTACTCGGCGCGGCGCTGCGGAGCGCGGGCGTGGAGCCTGCCGGAGTGTCCGGTGTGCTCTCGCTCCTCGCGCTTGACGAGACGCTGGTGCCGGAGCATCCGGTGGTGTCCGGGGGCCTTGCCGCGACTCTGGGGCTCATACAGTCCCTCGGCGATGCCGAAGTCGTCGCGCCGCTGTGGGTCGCCACGTGTGGCGCGGTCGTGACCGCGCCCGGTGAGGCGCTGGTCAGTTCGGTACAGGGTCAGGTGTGGGGTCTGGGCCGGGTCGTCGGTCTGGAACACCCGGACCGCTGGGGCGGCTTGATCGACCTGCCCGTGACGGTCGACGAGCGGGCCGGCGCACGCCTGGTGGCGGTGCTTGCCGGGTGCGACGAGGACGAGGTCGCCATCCGGTCGGCCGGAATCCTCGGCCGCAGGCTGACCCGTGCGGGGCAGCACCGTGACGACGGCCGTTCCTGGACGCCGGGCGGCAGTGTGCTGATCACCGGCGGCACGGGTGCGCTCGCGGGACACGTGTCGCGGTGGCTGGCCGAGCGGGACGCGGCACGTCTGGTGCTGACGAGCCGTTCCGGTCCTGCCGCCTACGACATCGCGGCGACGGTCGCGGAGCTGGCGACTGGCGGGACTGCCGTCGATGTGGTGGCTTGTGATGTGAGTGACCGGTCGGAGCTTGCCGGGCTGATCGCGTGGGCTGGTTCGAGTGGTCCTTCGTTGTCGTCGGTGATGCATACGGCGGCGGTGTTGGACGACGGTGTGGTGGACCGGCTTTCGGTGCCGCGTCTGGAGACGGTCCTCGCGGCGAAGGCCGCAAGCGCCGCCCATCTGGACGAGCTGACTGCCGACCTCGACCTGGACGCGTTCGTACTGTTCTCGTCGGCCGCGTCGACACTGGGAGCCGCGGGTCAGGGCAACTACGCCGCCGCCAACGCGTACTTGGACGCGCTGGCGGAGGACCGACGGGCCCGTGGCCTCGCCGGTCTGACCGTGGCCTGGGGTGCGTGGGCGGGCGGCGGTTTCGCCGCGTCGAGCGAGGCGGTGCGAGAGCGGGTCAAGCGTGGCCCGATGCCGCCGATGGACCCGCAGCTCGCCGTACGCGCTCTGGGTGAGGCCCTGGACGGCCCCGACGCGGTGGTGACCGTGATGGACGTCGACTGGGAGCAGTTGGTGGCGGCGCCGGGCGCGACAAACCCGCGGCAGACCCCGCTCCTGCGGGACCTGCCGGAGATCCGCAAGCTGGCCGCCGCCCCGGCTGTGGGCCGCGGCGGTGGGCTGCGGGACGAGGGCGGCCTCGCGGCGCGGCTCGCCGGTCTCGGCCGGGCGGAGCAGGAGCGGGTGCTCACCGATGCGGTGCGGGCCGAAGTGGCCGCCGCCCTCGGTCATGCATCGGCCGAAGCGGTCGAGGACCGGCGGGCGTTCAAGGACCTGGGCTTCGACTCCCTGACGGCAGTCGAGCTCCGTAACCGCCTCAACGGGGTGACGGGACTGCGGCTGCCCGCGACGCTCATCTACGACTACCCCACCCCGGTCGCACTCGCCGAGTGGCTGCGCACCGAGATGGTCACGGACGAAGCGGCGCCGGTCCCGGTGCTCGCCGAGATCGACCGGCTCGAGGCCGCCCTCCGGGCCGACTCGGTGGACGAACCCGTACGGGAAGAGGCTGCCGAGCGGCTGCGCCGACTCCTTGAAGCCATGGGCGACGAGGCCGCCGACAAGAGCAAGAAGCGGCGCGAAGAGGAGCTCGAGGCCGCAACCGACGACGAGCTGTTCGCTCTCGTCGACGAACTCGAGTGATCCCCGCCCGGCCCTGATGGGCCGCGCCCCCCTTGGGCTGGCCGCATGCTCCGTGCGGCCGGCCCTCCCCCTGAAACCACCGAACATCATTCCTGGGAGCTGACCGTGTCTGACGAGGACAAGCTTCGTAGTTACCTTAAGCGGGCCATTGCCGACGCCCAGGACGCCCGAGCACGGTTGCGCAAGGTGCAGGAGCGGGCGACGGAGCCCGTGGCGATCGTCGGTATGGCGTGCCGTTTCCCGGGGGGTGCGGGCAGTCCGGAGGAGTTCTGGGAGCTGCTGTCTTCCGGTGGTGACGCGGTGGGCGGCTTCCCGACCGACCGTGGCTGGGACCTGGAGAGCGTCTACGACCCTGACCGCGAGAGCGAGGGCACTTCGTACGTGGCGCAGGGCGCGTTCCTGCGGGACGCGACGGTGTTCGATGCGGACTTCTTCGGGATCAGCCCGCGCGAGGCCCTCGCGATGGACCCGCAGCAGCGGTTGCTTCTGGAGACGTCGTGGGAGGCGCTGGAGCGGGCCGGTATCGACCCGCACTCACTGCGGGGCAGCGCGACCGGCGTCTTCGCGGGCGGCTTCGCCTCCAGCTACGGAATCGGTGTCTCCCTGGCGGGGCAGGCTGGTTCCGGTGTCGAGGGCCACCTGATGACGGGCAATGCGACGAGTGTGCTGTCCGGCCGGGTGTCGTATGTGATGGGGCTTGAGGGTCCGGCGGTGACGGTGGACACGGCGTGTTCGTCGTCGCTTGTGGCGCTGCATCTCGCAGCCCAGGCGGTGCGTTCGGGTGAGTGCTCGCTCGCGCTGGCCGGTGGTGTGACGGTCATGGTGTCGCCGGGTACGTTCGTGGAGTTCTCGCGGCAGCAGGGTCTTTCGGTGGACGGTCGGTGCCGTGCGTTCTCCGAGGACGCCGATGGCACCGGCTGGGCCGAGGGCGCGGGCATGCT
>NZ_JBITEU010000036.1:0-4359 GCF_044455475.1 Streptomyces sp. NPDC051218
GCCAACGGCTCCACCGCAGGCGAATGCGCCACAAAATCCGTCTCCGGAACACGCCACCGCAACACATGCCGCGACGCCAACTCCCGCTCGAACTCCCCCAACGCCTCCGGCTCACCAGACACCACCACCGACGCCGGACCATTGATGGCCGCCACCGACAGCCGCTCGCCCCATTGCTCCGCGAGCTCGCCCACCGCCTGCGACGGCATCACCACCGACACCATCGAGCCCTCAACCGACAGACCCGACAGAGCACGGGAACGCACCGCCACCACCCGGGCGCCGTCCTCCAGGCTCAGCATCCCGGCCACCGTCGCCGCCGCGATCTCACCCTGCGAATGACCCACCACCGCGTCGGGGCTGACACCGGCCGCCTCCCACACCGCAGCAAGCGACACCATCACCGCCCACAACACCGGCTGCACCACATCCGCCGCCACCATCTCGGGCGCACCCTCAGCGCCCACGAGAACATCGGACAGGGACCATGGGACGAGCGGCGACAGCGCCCGCTCGCACTCCGCGAGCCGCGCCGCGAACACCGGACTGCACTTGCCCAACTCCCGGCCCATTCCCAGCCATTGAGAGCCCTGGCCCGCGAAAACGAACACCGTCCGCGTACCGGTCCTGACCACGCCCGACACCACCGAACCGGCCGGGCCTCGGGCCGCCAGGCTCCGCAGACCGGACACCAGCTCTCCGTGGTCACCGCCCAGAACCACCGCCCGGTGCTCGAACGCCGACCGCGTCGCCGCAAGGGACCACGCCACATCCACCGGCTCCAACTCCGGCCGCGCGCTCACCCACTCGCCCAACCGAGACGCCTGCCCGGACAGGCCCTTCGCCGACCGGCCCGACACCACCCACGCACCGACCTCGGCAGCATCAAGCACCGCGGGGACGTCAACCGTGTCGAGCGCGCTCCCTTCAGTGCCGCTCAGGTCCCTGTTCGCCTCGGTCTCGCGGTCGTCGGCTGCCGGAGCTTCCTCGACGATGAGGTGCGCGTTGGTGCCGCTCATCCCGAAAGAGGACACTCCTGCACGCCGCACCCGGCCGTCCGCCGACCACGGAACCGTCTCGGTAAGCAGCTGCACATCACCGACCGACCAGTCCACGTGCGGCGAGCGCTCCGCCGCATGCAGCGTCGCGGGCAGCTCCTTGTGCTGGAGGGCGAGGACCATCTTGATCACGCCCGCCACACCGGCAGCGGCCTGCGTGTGACCGATGTTGGACTTCACCGAGCCGAGCCACAACGGCCGGTCATCGGGCCGCTCCTGGCCGTACGTGGCGAGCAGCGCCTGCGCCTCGATCGGGTCGCCGAGCGGAGTCCCCGTACCGTGCGCCTCCACCACGTCGACCTCGTCGGCCCGCACCCCGGCGTTCGCCAGGGCCGCCCGGATGACCCGCTGCTGGGAGGGGCCGTTGGGGGCGGTCAAGCCGTTGGACGCGCCGTCCTGGTTGGTCGCGCTGCCGCGGATGACCGCGAGCACGTTGTGGCCGTTGCGCCGCGCGTCGGAGAGCCGCTCCACGACCAGCATGCCCGCGCCCTCGCCCAGGCCCATGCCGTCGGCGCCCGCCGAGAACGGCTTGCACCGCCCGTCCGGAGCGAGGCCCATCTGCTGGCTGAACTGGTCGAACAGGAGCGGGTTTGCCGCCACCATGACACCGCCGGCCAGGGCCAGCGTGCACTCGCCCGAACGCATGGCCTGGGCGGCCAGGTGCAGCGCGACCAGGGACGAGGAGCACGCGGTGTCCACCGTCACCGCCGGGCCCTCAAGACCCATGACGTAGGCAACTCGGCCGGACACCACACTGGTCGAGATGCCGGTGACGAGGTGACCGTCGAGCTCGCCTTCGAGGCCGGAGCTCCAGCCGTAGCCGGATGCGGACGCGCCCGCGAACACACCCGTCGCGGAACCGCGCAGCGACGCAGGGTCGAGACCGGCCCTCTCCAGGGCCTCCCACGCCACTTCGAGCAGCAGCCGCTGCTGCGGGTCCATCGACACGGCCTCGCGCGGGCTGATTCCGAAGAAGCCCGCGTCGAACCCGGTCGCGTCGTAGACGAAGCCACCCGCACGTACGGGTTCTCCGGACGCCGCCCCGGCGCCAGTCCTGTCCTGGATGACCCAGCCCCGGTCCTCCGGCAGAACGGAGATGGCGTCGGTGCCACCGGCGATCAGGTTCCACAGTTCTTCGGGGCTCGTCGCTCCGCCCGGGTACCGGCAGCTCATGCCGACGATCGCCAGCGGCTCGTCAGTGGCCGCTGCCACGACCGGCACGTCCCGCGCGCTGTCGGGGACGCCCGCCAGCTCCGCCAGGAGGAACTCGGCGGCGGCCGTGGGCGTAGGGGCGTCGAACAGGAGGGTGGCGGGCAGCTTCAGGCCGGTCGCGGTGCTCAGCCGGTTACGCAGTTCGACCGAGGTCAGCGAGTCGAAACCCAGGTCGCTGAAGGCGCGAGTGGCCTCCACGGCCTCGGGTGACGGGTAGTCGAGCACCGCGGCAGCCTTGGCCTGGACGAGGCCGATCAGCGTCCGGTTCTGCTCGGCGCGCGAAAGCCCCGCGAGCTCCTGCTTCAGGGACGTGCCCGCGTCCGATTCGGCGGTCTCGTCCGCCGCGGGGCCCTCCAGGGCCTGCCGCACCTCGGGCAGGTCCTCGATGAGGGGGCTCGGCCGCCGCAGCGTGAACGGCGGGGCGAATCGCGCCCAGTCCACGGCCGCAACCGTCACAAGGCCCTCGTCACCGTCCAGGGCCTGGGCCAGCGCATCGACGGCGTGGCCCGACTCCATGACAAGCAGCCCTCGACGCAGCCCCTGCGCGGCGCCTTCCTCGTCGGTCATGCCACCGCCACCCCATGAGCCCCAGGCCACCGAGGTCGCGGGAAGACCTTGCGCCCTGCGGTACTCTGCGAGGCCGTCCAGAGAGGCGTTGGCCGCGGCGTAGGCGGGCTGAAGACCACTGCCCCAGGTCGCCGAGATCGACGAGAAGAGCACGAAGGCGTCCAGGTCCAGGCCCATCTCCCGGGTCAGCTCGTCGAGATGGACGGCACCTGCGGCCTTGGCCGCGAGCACAGCGGCCGTCTCGGCCACATCGGTCTCGTCGACCGTCGTCGCCTGCACGACGCCCGCGGTGTGCATCACCGCAGACAGCGCGGGACCAGTCGTCCCGATCCAGCCTATGAGACCGGCGAGCTGCGACCGGTCGCTGGCATCACACGCCACGACGTCCACGGAGCAGCCACGCGCCGCCAGTTCGGCCACCGTCGCCGCGATATCGGCAGCGGCGGGACCTGAGCGACCTGTCAGCACCAGGCGAGGCGCACCGCGCCCGGCCAGCCACCGCGCCACATGCCCGGCGATCGCACCCGTACCGCCCGTGACCAGGACACTCCCACGCGGCGTCCACTCCGCACCGACCGCCCGAGGCCCGGAAGCCCGCGTCAGCCGCCGCCCCAGAAGCCCGGCCGAGCGGATCGCGACCTGATCCTCACCACACCCGGCCACCACCGCCGCGAGGCGCGTACCAGCAGACTCGTCAAAGACAGCAGGCAGATCGACCAACCCGCCCCAACGGTCCGGGTGTTCGAGTCCGACAACCCGCCCAAGACCCCACACCTGCGACTGCGCCGGGTTGGTCAGGGCCTCGCCGGATCCGATGGCGACGGCTCCCCGCGTGGTCACCCACAGCGGCGCGTCCACTTCCACATCACCCAGCGCCTGCACGAGGGCAAGCGTCGCGGCAAGACCCGCGGACACCACAGGATGCTCGGGTACGGGCGTCTCGTCCAGCGCGAGCAGCGACACCACGCCTGCCAACGCCGAGGCATCCGCTTCCAGGATCCGACCGATCACGGCCGCCATCTCGTCCCGGTCCACGGCATCGGCCGGAACCTCAGCGACCGCTACGTCCGCTCCACGAGCGGCCAGCGCCGCCACACACTGCCGCGTCAGCTCGTCGTCGGCCTGCCGGGCGACCACGAGCCAGCGGCCGGTGAGCACGGCGGGGCCGGGGTCAGCGACCGGCGCCCAGGTCACGCGGTAACGCCAGTTCGCGGTCGCCGACCGGTCCCGTTCCCGCCGCCGCCAGGACGTCAGCGCTTCCAGTACCTCGCCCAGATGCTGCTGGTCCTCCACCTCGAGGACTTCCGCCATATGAGCCAGGTCGCCACCCTCGACCGCCGCCCAGAACCGGGCCTCGGCCTCCGTGCTCGCGCCGTCCCCGCCCACCGGGACAGGGGCTGCCTCCGACTCCAGCCAGTACCGCTCCTGCTGGAAGGCATACGTCGGCAACTCCACCTGCTCACCGCAGGGCAGGACCGACTTCCAGTCCACCGGCAGTCCGCCGACGTAAGCCTGCGCAAGA
>NZ_JBITEU010000037.1:0-4204 GCF_044455475.1 Streptomyces sp. NPDC051218
AGCGGCTTCGGGTGCAGGGTGTGCGGGTCAAGCGGTTGGCTGTCTCGCACGCGTTCCATTCGTATCTGATGGAGCCGATGCTGGCCGAGTTCGCGGCGGTGGCGGAGTCGTTGACCTTCCACGCCCCGCAGATCCCGGTGGACACCACCGCGCCTGGCGACATCGCCACCCCCGCCTACTGGGTGGGTCAGGTGCGGGAGCCGGTCCGCTTCGCCGACGCGGTGCGCCGTGCTCACGAGGCGGGCGCTACCCGGTTCCTGGAACTCGGCCCCGACGGTGCCCTGTCCGCCCTCGTCCCGCACCTCATCGAGGACGTGACCGCCGTCCCCGCTCTGCGTTCCGGCCACGACGAGCACGCCACACTGCTGCGCGGCATCGCCGAGATGTACGTACACGGCACCGACGTCGCCTGGGACAGGTACTGCGCGCCGCTCGGGGGCCATGCCATCGAGTTGCCGACGTACGCCTTCCAGCACCAGCGCTTCTGGCCCGACACCGTGGCCGACGACGGCATCACGGCCCCCCGCGAACGGGCCGAGACCGGATTCTGGACGGCCGTTGCCGGGCGCGAGGTTGACCGGCTCGCCGACACCCTGGGGCTCCCCGACGACGCAACACGGCGCGGGCTCGCCGACCTGATGCCGCACCTCGCGTCCTGGCACGACCGCCGGCGCACCGAGGCGGCCGTTGGATCCTGGTACTACCGGTCGGTCTGGCGGCCCGTCGCTGCGGCGCCCGCCGTGCTCGACGGCGTCTGGCTCGTCGTTAGTCCGGACAGCGCAGACAGTCCGGACAGCGCAGACAGTCCGGACAGCCCGGATAGTCCGGACAGCGCAGACAACCCTGACAGCCTGGGCGCGCAGGTCGCCGGCGTGCTGCGGCGAAGCGGCGCCACCGTCCTCGCCCTGCCGGACCCCGGAGCCGACCGGGCCGCCCTCGCCGACCAGTTGCGTTCCTGCGGCGAACTGGCGGGCGTCGTCTCGCTGCTGGGGACCGACACCGGCGTGCTGCGCACGGGGGCGGCCCTCGGCCGGGGGCTCGCCGCCACGCTCTCGCTCACCCAGGCCTGCGCCGACGCCGACGTCCCGCTGTGGGCCCTCACCCGGGGCGCGGTTTCGACCGGCCGCGCCGACGGCCCGCCCGACCCCGCCCAAGCCCAGATCTGGGGCTTCGGCCGGGGCGCCGCCCTCGAACTCCCTCACGTCTGGGGCGGGTTGATCGACCTGCCCGAGACCCTGGATGCCCGCGCCGGGAACCGGCTCTGCGCCGTACTCGCTGCCAGGGGTGCACGCGCGGACGAGGAAGACCAAGTGGCGATCCGGGCGGAAGGCGTCTTCGCCCGCCGTCTCGTCGCTGCCGCACCAATTCCCCTGGCCGCAACCCCCAAGCCCCGCACCAGCGGCACCGTGCTGGTCACCGGTGGCACCGGCGCGCTCGGAGCCCAGGTGGCCCGCCTGCTCGCCGCGCGCGGCCACACCCGGCTGCTGCTCGTCAGCAGGCGCGGACCCGAGGCGCCCGGCGCCGCGGAGCTGGCCGCCGAACTGGCGGCAGTGGGCACCACGGCGACGGCCGTGGCCTGCGACGTCGCCGACCACGACGCACTCGCCGCCCTGCTCGCCGAGATACCGGAGCAGCACCGGCTCACCGCCGTCGTCCACGCAGCCGGTGTGCTGGACGACGGAGTACTCGACGGCCTGACTCCCGATCGCTTCGAACAGGTGCTCCGGGCCAAGACCCTGGCCGCCGAGAACCTCGACGCCCTCACGCGCGACCTTCCACTCGACGCCTTCGTCCTCTTCTCGTCCTTCACCGGCGCCGTCGGCACGGCGGGCCAGGCCAACTACGCCGCCGCCAACGCCCACCTCGACGCACTCGCCGAGCGCCGCCGCGCCCAGGGACTGCCCGCCACGTCGATCGGCTGGGGGCCGTGGGCCGAGACCGGCATGGCCGAGGACGAGGCCCTCACTCAGCGGCTGCGCCGTTCCGGACTGACCCCCCTGCCACCAGACCTCGCCGTCACCGTCCTCAGCCGGATGCTCGGCGGCGCGGTCGCGGACGGCGACGGGACGGCCGGCGCTGCCGTCGTCGTCGCGGACGTCGACTGGACACGGTTCGCCGCCGGCTTCACCGCGGCACGGCCCAGTCCGCTGCTCCGCGAACTCGTCCCCACCGACACACCGGACGGCGCCGACGACTCCGGCGATGCCACCGGCCTCGCGGCGCGCCTCGCCGCCGCAGGTGAGGGCGAGCGACGCCGGATCACCGAGGAACTGGTGCGCACCCTGGCGGCCTTCGTGCTGGGCCACGGTACGGCGGCCGCCGTCGCGCCCGACAAGGCGTTCCGCGACCTGGGCTTCGACTCGCTCACCGCCATCGAGTTGCGCAACTCTCTACGGGCCGCCACCGGGCTCCCGCTCCCGGCCGGCCTGATCTTCGACCACCCCACACCGGCCGCCCTCGCGACCCGGCTGCGCGCCGAACTGACCGGAGGCGCTGAAGCCGCCGCCTCTGCTACCGTGCCCCCTGGCCTCCCTGCGTCCGCCGCGCCCGAAGACCCCATCGCCATCGTCGCGATGGGCTGCCGATTCCCCGGCGCGGCCACCCCGGAGGAATTCTGGGATCTGCTGTCCCAAGGCCTCGACCTGGTGGGCGACTTCCCCGCCGACCGGGGCTGGGACCTGCGCGACGCCCCCGACTTCGCACGTCGCGGCGCCTTCCTGGCCGACGCGGCCGGCTTCGACGCGGATCTGTTCGGCGTCTCCCCACGCGAGGCGCAGGCCATGGACCCGCAGCAGCGGCTGATGCTCGAGACCTCCTGGGAGACCTTCGAGCGGGCCGGCCTGGACCCCGCCTCCCTCAAGGGCAGCCGTGTCGGCGTCTTCGCGGGCACGAACGGCCAGGACTACGCCGGGCTGTTCCCCACCACCGGATCGGGTCTTGAGGGACACGTGGCCACCGGCAGCGCGGCCAGCGTGCTGTCCGGCCGGATCTCCTACACGTACGGTCTCGAGGGCCCGGCCGTCACGGTGGACACCGCCTGCTCGTCGTCCCTGGTCGCCCTGCACCTGGCGGCGCAGTCACTGCGATCGGGAGAGTGCTCGATGGCGCTCGCGGGCGGTGTCACGGTCATGGCCGCGCCCACCGCGTTCCTCGAGTTCGCCCACCAGCGCGGCCTGGCGGCCGATGGGCGCTGCAAGGCCTTCGCGGCCTCGGCCGACGGCACCGGCTGGGGGGAGGGCGTCGGTCTTGTGCTCCTGGAGCGGCTCTCGGACGCACGAGCCCACGGCCGCCGCGTGCTCGGGGTGCTGCGGGGCAGCGCGGTCAACCAGGACGGTGCGTCCAACGGCCTGACCGCGCCGAACGGCCCCGCGCAGCAGCGGGTGATCCGCGCCGCGCTGGCCTCGGCCGGGCTGTGGCCGTCGGAGGTCGACGCGGTGGAGGCACACGGTACGGGTACGAAGCTCGGTGATCCGATCGAGGCGGAGGCGCTCCTTGCGACGTACGGCAAGGACCGCTCGGAACCCCTCTACCTGGGGTCGGTGAAGTCCAACATCGGGCACACGCAGGCGGCGGCGGGTGTCGCCGGTGTCATCAAGATGCTGCTGGCGATGCACCACGGCGAGCTGCCCCGCACCCTGCACGCAGCAGAACCGTCACCGTCCGTCGACTGGGACACGGGCAGCCTGAGCCTCCTCACCGAGACCACTCCGTGGACGCCGCGGGCCGACCGACCGCGTCGGGCGGCCGTCTCCTCGTTCGGGATCAGCGGCACGAACGCCCATGTCGTCCTGGAACAGGCCGATGTCGCCGTGCCCTCGGCACCTGCCCAGCACTCCGTACTGCCATGGGCCTTCTCAGCCCACTCCGGCGCGGCGCTGCACGCGCGGGCGGAGGGGCTCATGACGCTCTGCGACGACCCAGGCGTCTCCGCCGTCGCGGCGGGCCGGGCACTCGCCACGACGGGCCTCGGACTGGCACATCGCGCCGTCGTGCTCGCCGAGGACGCCGCGGGGTACTCCGACGGCTTGGCGGCGCTGACGACGGACGAGCCGTTCGCCGGGGTCATCCGAGGAACAGTCCGTGAGGGGTCCACGGCGCTGTTGTTCTCGGGTCAGGGTGCGCAGCGGTTGGGGATGGGTCGGGAGTTGTACGGGGCGTTTGCGGTGTTCGCGGATGCTTTTGATGCGGTGTGTGCGCGGGTGGA
>NZ_JBITEU010000038.1:0-3277 GCF_044455475.1 Streptomyces sp. NPDC051218
GCCGGGCCCTCCAGACCCAGCGAATACGCCACCCGACCCGACGCCACCGACCCCGTACCGCCCGTACCGAGATACCCCTCGACCTCCTCAGGCACGGGATGCCACGGCAGGTAGTCGTGGTAGAAGAGGCCGGTGAACACACCCGTGTCACTGCCCCTCAACACCCCCGGATCGATCCCCGCATCCTCCAACGCCTCCCACGACGTCTCCAGCAGCAACCGCTGCTGCGGATCCATCGCCACCGCCTCACGCGGACTGATCCCAAAGAACTCCGCGTCAAACTCCCCCGCCTCATAAAGGAATCCGCCCTCACCCGAGACGCTCTTGCCCACCGCATCCGGATCCAGATCGACCAAGTCCGTAGCCCAACCCCGGTCCGCAGGAAACACCCCGACCGCGTCCCCGCCCTCCTCCAACAACTTCCAGAACTCACCCGGAGACGACACACCACCCGGGAAACGACACCCCATCCCCACGATGGCCACAGGTTCCTGCCGACGGCCCTCCACCTCGCGCAGGCGCTCTCGGGTCTGGTGCAGGTCAGTGGTGACCCGCTTCAGATAGTCACGAAGCTTGCCTTCGTTCGCCATCCGCTGACGCCTTCCTCATTACGCACGGTGGTACGGCCACGTACTCAGAGCCCGAGCTGGTTGTCGATGAAGTCGAACATGTCGTCGTCGTCGGCCGACTGGATCTTGTCGGCGACCGAATCACCGTTGTCGTCGGCCTCGCCGGATCCGTCGGCGCCTCTCAGCACGGCGAGAATGTCCTTGAGCCGTGCCGTGACCCGTGCCCTGGCGGCGTCGTCGTCCATGACCTCTGTCAGCGACGCCTCGAGCTTGTCGAGTCCGGAGTAGGCCGACAGGGCGGACGCCTCCTCGGCGGCCGAACCGAACATCTCCTGCGCCAGGAAATCGGCCAGGGCAGCCGGGGTCGGGTAGTCGAACACGGCCGTGGCGGGCAGGCGTTGCCCCGATACGTTGTTGAGCCGGTTGCGCAATTCCACGGCGGTGAGGGAGTCGAAACCGACGTCGCGGAACGCGCGGCCCGGGTCGACACTGCCGGGCCCGGACATGCCCAGGACCAGGGCGGTCTGCGTGGCGACGAGATCCCGCAGAGCCTCCTGACGCTCGGCAGGGCTCAGCGCGGTCAGGCGAGCGGCCAGACTGTTCTGCCCATCGACGGTGTGCTCACCGACGGCACGGCGGGCAGGCCCACCGGAACGCGGCCCACGTATCAGACCCGACAGCAACAGCGGGACCTCACCCGATCCGCGCACTGCGGCCATGTCCAACTCGGCTGCTATCAGCAGCGGTTCATCGCGGGACATGGCCGCGTCCAGTACGGCGAGACCGTGCGCGTCGGACAGCGGACGTACTCCCTGACGAGCCATCCGCTGCCGATCGGCCTCCGTCAGCTCACCCGCCATGCCCCGCTCCCAGGCACCCCAGGCAAGAGACACCGCGGGCAGTCCTTGCTGGTGTCGGTGGGCGGCGAGAGCGTCCAGGAACGTGTTGCCCGCCGCGTAGTTGGCCTGACCCGCGTGGCCGATGACTCCGGCGATCGACGAGAAGAGGGTGAAGGCGTTCAGGTCCAGGTGACGGGTCAGTTCGTGCAGGTTCCAGGCCGCGTCGACCTTCGGCCGCAGCACCGCCTCCATACGCTCCGCCGTCAGCGCTCCGATGACCCCATCGTCCAGAACACCCGCGGCATGCACGACACAGGTCAGCACTACCCCGTTCAGCACCCCGGCCAGCTGTTCACGATCAGCGGCATCACAAGCCGCCACCGTCACCGCGGCCCCCAACTGCTCCAGATCGGCGACCAGTTCTGGCATTCCCGCTGCCTCGATGCCACGACGTGAGAGCAGCAGCAGCCGCTCGGCCCGGCCCGTCTGCGCCAGGTGCCGGGCCACCAAACCGCCCAACGCACCCGACGCACCCGTCACCAACACCGTGCCGCCCGGCTCTGCCGAAATCGCCGGGGCCGACACCCCACCCGTCACCCGCGTCAGCCGTGGCACCCGCACCCGACCCGACCGCACCGCAAACTCCGGCTCACCTGTCCCCACACCCGCACGCAGCCACTCCACAACCCCATCCGCCGACAGATCATCCACATCCGCCAACACAAACCGACCCGGATTCTCCGACTGCGCCACCCGCATCAAACCCCACACCCCACCAACCACAACCCCCACCGAACCCTCACCACCCGCATCCACGGCACCCTCAGTCACCACCAACAGCCGTGATCCCGCCAGCACTTCGTGCGCCAGCCACTCCTGCACCACACCCAGCACACTCGCCACCACACCCCGAGCCGCGGCCGGGACACTCCCGCCCTCCGCCTCCGGCGCCACCCGCATCACCACAACCGGCGGAACCCCGGCACCCGCCTCCACCGACGCCACCAACCCACCCACACCCTCAACACCCAACTCCACCAGCTCAGCCCCAACAACAGACTCAGCCAGCACCCACTCCACCCCGAACAGCGACCCACTGACAGAACCCAAGCCAGTAGCCAGGTCCTCAGCCGATGCCGCCCGCAAGACCAGGGAACCCACCGACGCGATCAACCCACCCTCAGCGTCAGCCAAAGTCACCGACACACCCTCACCGACCTCAGCCGGGGCAACCCGCACCCGAGCCACCGACGCACCCGAGGCATGCACCACCACATCACTCCAGGCGAACGGCAACACCAGGCCGTCGCCCTCAACACTCAGCGTCGCCACGTGCAACGCGGCGTCCATCAGCGCCGGGTGTACCCCAAATCCAGACACCGCCACGCCCTCGGGCAGGGCGACTTCGGCGTACAGCTCCTCGCCGTGCCGCCAAGCCGCATAGGTCCCTTGGAACACCGGACCGTAGGCAAGGCCGCGCTCGGCCAACGCCGGATAGAAGCCATCCAGATCCACCGATACAGCGTCAGCCGGAGGCCACTGCGTCAAACCACCATCGACAGCGTCACCCACCGAGTCCGCCGGAGCCAGAACACCCGCCGCATGCCGCACCCACGCGTCCTCAGGCGAGGCATCCTCGGCCTGGGCATAAACGGCGACCGCACGACGACCGGCCTCATCCGGCCCATCCACCGTCACCTGCACCCGCGCCCCGCTGCTCGCCGATAGCACCAACGGCGACTCGATCAACAGCTCTCCCACCCGGCCGCAACCGGCCTCATCACCGGCCCGCACCACCATCTCGACCAGCGCAGCACCCGGCACAATCACCCGCCCCGCCACCACATGATCCGCCAACCACGGCTGCCC
>NZ_JBITEU010000039.1:0-2564 GCF_044455475.1 Streptomyces sp. NPDC051218
GTAGCCCAACCCCGGTCCGCAGGAAACACCCCGACCGCGTCCCCGCCCTCCTCCAACAACTTCCAGAACTCACCCGGAGACGACACACCACCCGGAAAACGACACCCCATCCCCACGATCACCAAACGCTCATCACCAACCGGCACCACCGAACCCGCCGACAAGCCACCGGTCACGCTGGACTCACCGCGCAACTCAGCCAGCACGAACCCGGTCAGCGCCACGGGAGTCGGATAGTCGAACGCGACCGTCGTCGGCAGGCGCAGGCCCGTGGCGTTGTTCAGTCGGCCACGCAGCTCCACAGCAGTGAGCGAATCGAAACCTGCCTCACGGAAAGAGCGACCCGGTTCAACTGCTTCGGGCCCCGGCATGCCCAACACCAGGGCAGCCTGCGTCAGGACCAAGTCCCGTACGACATCCCGTTGTTCGGCCGGGGTCAACGCGGCCAGACGAGCAGCCAGCGCGTTCTTCGCCTCTGAGGTGACCTGACCGACCGCACGACGAGCGGGCGAACTCTTGCGCACAAGGCCGGACAGGAACGGCGGGACCTCGGAAGATTCGCGTATCGCCGCCAGGTCCAGCCGAGCCGTCACCAGCAAAGGACCGGCAGCATCAGCAGCCGCGTCCAACAGAGCGAGCCCGTCCGCCACAGACAGCGGCTTCAAACCCTGACGAGACAACCGCCGCCAGTCCGAATCGGTGAGCCCACTCGCCATCCCGTACTCCCACGGCCCCCAAGCGAGGGACACCGCAGGCAGGCCCTGCTGGTGTCGGTGGCCGGCGAGAGCATCCAGGAAGGTGTTGCCCGCCGCGTAGTTGGCCTGGCCCGGATTACCCCAGACACCGGCCACCGACGAAAACAGGACGAAAGAATCAAGATCCAGATCACACGTCAGTTCGTGGAGGTTCCAGGCCGCGTCGACCTTCGGCCGCAGCACCGCCTCCATACGCTCCGACGTCATGGCCGTGGCGAGGCCATCGTCCACGATCCCGGCCGCGTGAACGACCCCGGTCAACGGCACCCCGGCCAGCACCCCGGCCAGCTGCTCGCGATCAGCCGCGTCACAGGCCATCACTTGCGTACTGGCCCCACTGCTGGCCAACTCCGCCACCAGGGAGGCCACACCGAATGCGGTCGGCCCACTGCGTGAGACCAGCAGCAGCCGCTCGGCCCGGCCCGTCTGCGCCAGGTGCCGGGCCACCAAACCGCCCAACGCACCCGACGCACCCGTCACCAACACCGTGCCGCCCGGCTCTGCCGAAATCGCCGGGGCCGACACCCCACCCGTCACCCGCGTCAGCCGTGGCACCCGCACCCGACCCGACCGCACCGCAAACTCCGGCTCACCTGTCCCCACACCCGCACGCAGCCACTCCACAACCCCATCCGCCGACAGATCATCCACATCCGCCAACACAAACCGACCCGGATTCTCCGACTGCGCCACCCGCACCAAACCCCACACCCCACCAACCACAACCCCCACCGAACCCTCACCACCCGCATCCACGGCACCCTCAGTCACCACCAACAGCCGTGATCCCGCCAGCACTTCGTGCGCCAGCCACTCCTGCACCACACCCAGCACACTCGCCACCACACCCCGAGCCGCACCCGGAACATCCCCACCCTCCGGCTCCGGCGCCACCCGCATCACCACAACCGGCGGAACCCCGGCACCCGCCTCCACCGACGCCACCAACCCACCCACACCCTCAACACCCAACTCCACCAGCTCAGCCCCAACAACAGACTCAGCCACAGCCCCAGTCGACACCCACTCCACCCCGAACAAGCCATCACGCCCCGGCACCGCACCAGCAGCGAACGGCCGCAAGACCAACGAACCCACCGACGCGATCAACCCACCCGCAGCGTCAGCCAACGTCACCGACACACCCTCACCGACCTCAGCCGGAACCACCCACACCCGAGCCACCGACGCACCCGAGGCATGCACCACCACATCACTCCACGCAAACGGGATCTCGGGCCCGTCCCTGTGTTCCGCAGTACCTACGATCACGTGCAAGGCGGCGTCCAGCAGTGCCGGATGCACACCGAAGTCATCCGCGCTCACGCCCTCGGGCAGGGCGACTTCGGCGTACAGCTCCTCGCCGCGTCGCCAAGCCGCACGTGTCCCCTGGAACACCGGACCATAGGCAAGACCGCCATCCGCCAGTGCCGGATAGAAGCCGTCCAGATCCACCGCAACAGCACCAACAGGCGGCCACTGCGTCAGACCACTGTCAGCGGCCTCGCCCACGAAGTCCGCCGGGGCCAGAACACCTGCCGCATGCCGCACCCACGCGTCCTCAAGCGAGGCATCCTCGGCCTGGGCATAAACGGCGACCGCACGACGACCGGCCTCATCCGGCCCATCCACCGTCACCTGCACCCGCACCCCGCCCCCAGCCAACAGCACCAACGGCGACTCCATGACGAGTTCCTCGACCCGCCCGCAGCCAGCCTCATCACCGGCCCGCACCACCATCTCGACCAGCGCAGCACCCGGCACAATCACCCGCCCCGCCACCACATGATCCGCCAACCACGGCTGCCC
>NZ_JBITEU010000040.1:0-1927 GCF_044455475.1 Streptomyces sp. NPDC051218
TTCGCCTGGAGTGATGTGGTGGTGCATGCCTCGGGTGCGTCGGTGGCTCGGGTGCGGGTTGCCCCGGCTGAGGTCGGTGAGGGTGTGTCGGTGACGTTGGCTGACGCTGCGGGCGGGTTGATCGCGTCGGTGGGTTCGCTGGTCTTGCGGCCGTTCGCTGCTGGTTCGGAATCTGTCAGTGGGTCGCTGTTCGGGGTGGAGTGGGTGCTCGCTGAGTCTGTTGTTGGGGCTGAGCTGGTGGAGTTGGGTGTTGAGGGTGTGGGTGGGTTGGTGGCGTCAGTGGAGGCGGGTGGGGAGGTTCCGCCGGTTGTGGTGATGCGGGTGGCGCCGGAGGCGGAGGGTGGGGATGTTCCGGGTGCGGCTCGGGGTGTGGCGGTGCGTGTGCTGGGTGTGGTGCAGGAGTGGCTGGCTGCGGAGGTGTTGGCCGGGTCGCGGTTGGTGCTGGTGACCGAGGCTGCCGTGGACGTGGGTACGGGCTCGGTGGGGGTTGTGGCTGGTGGGGTGTGGGGTTTGGTGCGGGTGGCGCAGTCGGAGAATCCCGGTCGCTTCGTGTTGGCGGATGTGGACGATCTGTCGGCGGATGGGGTTGTGGAGTGGCTGCGGTTGGGCGTGGGGACAGGCGAGTCGCAGTTCGCGGTGCGGTCGGGTCAGGTGCGGGTACCGCGCCTGGTGCGGGCGGCGGCGGGAGGAACGTCATCTGCGGTGGGTCGTGCAGAGCCGGGCGGCACGGTGTTGGTGACGGGTGCCTCGGGTGCGCTGGGCGGTTTGGTGGCGCGGCATCTGGCGCAGACGGGCTGGGCCGATCGGCTTCTCCTGCTCTCACGTCGTGGCATTGAGGCTCGGGGAATGCCGGAACTGGTCGCCGATCTGCAGCAGTTGGGGGCTGCGGTGACGGTCGCGGTTTGTGATGCCGCTGATCGTGAGCAGCTGGCCGAGGTATTGGATGGCGTGGCGCTGACCGGTGTCGTGCATGCTGCAGGCGTTCTGGACGATGGGGTCGTCGGAGCGCTGACCGCGGAACGTATGGAGGCGGTGCTGCGGCCGAAGGTCGACGCGGCCTGGAACCTCCACGAACTGACGTGTGATCTGGATCTTGATTCTTTCGTCCTGTTTTCGTCGGTGGCCGGTGTCTGGGGTAATCCGGGCCAGGCCAACTACGCGGCGGGCAACACCTTCCTGGACGCACTCGCCGCCCACCGACGCCATCAGGGCCTGCCTGCGGTGTCCCTCGCCTGGGGGCCATGGGAGCAGGGCATGGCAGGTGAGCTGACGGAGGCCGACCGGCAGCGGATAGCTCGTCAGGGAATACGGCCTCTGTCTGACGCGCACGGCCTCGCTGTATTGGACGCGGCCATGTCCCGCGATGAACGGCTGCTGATAGCCGCCGACTTGGACCTGGCGGCGATACGTGGAGCGGTCGAGGCCCCGCCGTTCCTGTCCGCCCTCGTGCGCAAGGGCTCATCTGCCCGTCGTGCGGTGGGTCAGGTCACCTCGAAGGCGAAGAACGCGCTGGTCGCTCGCCTGACTGTGCTGAGCCAGGTCGAACAGCGGGAGACCATGCAGGACCTGGTCATGGCGCAGGCCGCCCTGGTGTTGGGCATGTCGGGGCCCGAAGCTGTTGACTCCGCGCGTTCCTTCCGCGACGTCGGTTTCGACTCGCTCACTGCTGTGGAACTGCGTGGTCGACTGAACAACGCCACGGGCCTGCATCTGCCCGCGACGGCGGTGTTCGACTATCCGACTCCGGTGGCGCTTGCCGGGTTCGTCCTGAGCGAGTTGCTCGGGGAGATGGGCGTCGCGTCGGCAGGTTCCGTGGTTCCGTTGGCTGGTGGGGTGCCGGTTGGTGATGAGCGTTTGGTGATCGTGGGGATGGGGTGTCGTTTTCCGGGTGGTGTGTCGTCTCCGGGTGAGTTCTGGAAGTTGTTGG
>NZ_JBITEU010000041.1:0-1904 GCF_044455475.1 Streptomyces sp. NPDC051218
CGCCGGGAGACCTCCGCACAGTCGGGACACGCCAACCTCCCCGACATTGCTGTGGGCGTCGACCACGACCAGCCTGTCCGTCTCCGTGAACTGGTCGAGCACCAGCCTTACCGCCTTCGGCAGCAGAGCCTCCCGCAGCACGCTTAAGGCCCGCGTGACCAGGCGTTCCCGCCCGAGCGCGATCGGTGCGTTGGTGAGACTGAGGTGATGCCATCACACTCTGGGCCCGCCTCGCGCCTCGCGGGTGGGCGTTGTCAGTGCCGGGTGCGACGATCGCACACATGACTGCGACGGCTGGCGCGAGTTACGACTGGCGGGGTTTCCTCACGCGGTGGAGCGAGGAGTGGGCGGACGCATGCGATCCCGATGAAGCGCGGGACTCGGGCGATGAGGAGGCCCGTCGCACCCGCTGGCTCGGCTTCGAACCCGCGGCGCCCGCGCGTGTCGCGGCCCTCGAAGAACGCCTTGGGCACCGGCTGCCGCCGTCGTACCAGACGTTCCTGGAGGTCACCAACGGCTGGCGGCATGCGGGCGGGTTCGTGTGGCTGCTCGCGGGCACGGAGAAGGCCCGCTGGCACGAGGACGACGCGGGACTCGCCGAGATCTTCCAGGAGAACCTGGACGAGGATGCGACGCGGGAGGAGGTCCTGGAAGCCACGATCTGGACGCGAGGGCTCGAACTGGCCGTGGAATCCGACGCCATGACCGTCATGCTCGACCCGGAAGACGTGGACCCGCACGGCGAATGGGCGGTGTACACGTGGGCCCCCTGGCGCGCCAGTCCTCCGGAACGGCACGCGTCCTTCTGGGAGTTCATGCAGGATGCCTACCGGGAGTTCCACAGCCTGCGGGCTCGGGCCGACGATGCGCCGGAATTCGTGAACGTCACAACCGAGTCGCTGGACGCCATGGTGGAGGAGGCGCGGCGTGACGCGCTGTGTGGCGACTACGAGCGGGCCGAAGCGGTCTTCGCGCAGGCGCAGGAGTTCGGCAGGCCCCGCGCCGGGGCGATGCGGGACCAGATCATGTGGCTGCTCGGCGACCGGCATGCCAGGCACTTCGACGGGCTCGCTGCCGACCCGGTGTACGCGCCGGAATTGCTGCCCGCCTTGATCGCCGGCCGCGGGGAGCGGTCCTGGCGTGACGATGGGGCATATGAGGGCCACGTGCGCGGCAGGTCCGACGAGGTGCGCGCGCTGGAGCGGGTGGTGCTGCGGCAGCTGCGTGAGGGCACCTATGCGTACACCGCGCCAGGACCGTTCGGCGACGCCGTGGAGACGGCCCGGGAATTGGCGCGGTGGGGCGAGGCGGACGCGGCCTGGCGGACACTGCTGACCGCGCTGCCCCAGTGGCAGCCGCTGGGTGTTGACCACCTCGCGCCAGTGGGCCTCGTCGCCGACCCGCTGCTTGGACCGCTGCTCACGCAGGAGCGGGGTCGGGCACTGCTGGCCACCCCCAGAGGTGAGGAGGCGACCGGCAGCCGAGCCGTTCCAGTCGACGAGGACCCCCATGGCCTGGCGTGGCTCGCGGAACGGCCTTCGAACGGCCAGCGCCAAGGGTACCGATTCCTCCTCGTCGAGGGCGTGGAGCCCGATGCGCTACCCGCCCTCATCGGCGCCGAGGACGGCGCGGAGCTGCACGAGCCGATGACGCTGTGGGATGCGCGCTCGAAACTGCGGTCCGGTGGGACGTCCTCCTCGTACGACGACAAGGCACTGGTCGCCGTCGGTCGTGCCGGACACGGCTGGAGCTTCGCATTCGACGGCGAGCCACAGCCGTTCAACGAGGCGCGGTTCACCTCCCCGGTCGTCGCCGCCTCACGGCACGGCCGTGCCGTGGTGGTCTGGGCCTCGTCCGACGAGTTCGGCAGAGGCGCTCTGTTCCACCTCTCTGTGGCCGAGTAC
>NZ_JBITEU010000043.1:0-1865 GCF_044455475.1 Streptomyces sp. NPDC051218
AGGGCCAACGCCTGCTGGGATGGGTAGGGGAGCGTCGTGTGCCGGGTGAAGCTGCAGCGGAAGCTAGTGGTGGACGGTTCACGAGTGAGAATGCAGGCATGAGTAGCGATACATACGTGAGAAACGTGTGCGCCGATTGACTAAGGGTTCCTGGGTCAAGCTGATCTGCCCAGGGTAAGTCGGGACCTAAGGCGAGGCCGACAGGCGTAGTCGATGGATAACCGGTTGATATTCCGGTACCCGCTGTGAAGCGTCAAACATTGAATCAGGCGATGCTAAGTCCGTGAAGCCGTCCTGGAGCCTTCGGGCAAAGGGAAGTGGTGGAGCCGACGAACCAGACTTGTAGTAGGTGAGTGATGGGGTGACGCAGGAAGGTAGTCCAGCCCGGGCGATGGTAGTCCCGGGGTAAGGGTGTAGGGCGTGTGATAGGTAAATCCGTCACACATGTGCCTGAGACCTGATGCCGAGCCGATTGTGGTGAAGTGGATGATCCTATGCTGTCGAGAAAAGCCTCTAGCGAGTTTCATGGCGGCCCGTACCCTAAACCGACTCAGGTGGTCAGGTAGAGAATACCGAGGCGTTCGGGTGAACTATGGTTAAGGAACTCGGCAAAATGCCCCCGTAACTTCGGGAGAAGGGGGGCCATCACTGGTGATTGGATTTACTCCATGAGCTGGGGGTGGCCGCAGAGACCAGCGAGAAGCGACTGTTTACTAAAAACACAGGTCCGTGCGAAGCCGTAAGGCGATGTATACGGACTGACGCCTGCCCGGTGCTGGAACGTTAAGGGGACCGGTTAGTCAACTTTCGGGTTGGCGAAGCTGAGAACTTAAGCGCCAGTAAACGGCGGTGGTAACTATAACCATCCTAAGGTAGCGAAATTCCTTGTCGGGTAAGTTCCGACCTGCACGAATGGCGTAACGACTTCTCGACTGTCTCAACCATAGGCCCGGTGAAATTGCACTACGAGTAAAGATGCTCGTTTCGCGCAGCAGGACGGAAAGACCCCGGGACCTTTACTACAGTTTGATATTGGTGTTCGGTTCGGCTTGTGTAGGATAGGTGGGAGACTTTGAAGCGGGCACGCCAGTGTTCGTGGAGTCAACGTTGAAATACCACTCTGGTCGTGCTGGATGTCTAACCTGGGTCCGTGATCCGGATCAGGGACAGTGTCTGATGGGTAGTTTAACTGGGGCGGTTGCCTCCCAAAGAGTAACGGAGGCGCCCAAAGGTTCCCTCAGCCTGGTTGGTAATCAGGTGTTGAGTGTAAGTGCACAAGGGAGCTTGACTGTGAGACCGACGGGTCGAGCAGGGACGAAAGTCGGGACTAGTGATCCGGCGGTGGCTTGTGGAAGCGCCGTCGCTCAACGGATAAAAGGTACCCCGGGGATAACAGGCTGATCTTCCCCAAGAGTCCATATCGACGGGATGGTTTGGCACCTCGATGTCGGCTCGTCGCATCCTGGGGCTGGAGTCGGTCCCAAGGGTTGGGCTGTTCGCCCATTAAAGCGGTACGCGAGCTGGGTTTAGAACGTCGTGAGACAGTTCGGTCCCTATCCGCTGTGCGCGTAGGAATATTGAGAAGGGCTGTCCCTAGTACGAGAGGACCGGGACGGACGAACCTCTGGTGTGCCAGTTGTCCTGCCAAGGGCATGGCTGGTTGGCTACGTTCGGAAAGGATAACCGCTGAAAGCATCTAAGCGGGAAGCCTGCTTCGAGATGAGTATTCCCACCCCCTTTGAGGGGTTAAGGCTCCCAGTAGACGACTGGGTTGATAGGCCAGATCTGGAAGCCCGGTAACGGGTGGAGGTGACTGGTACTAATAGGCCGAGGGCTTGTCCTCAGTTGCTCGCGTCCACTGTGTT
>NZ_JBITEU010000044.1:0-1094 GCF_044455475.1 Streptomyces sp. NPDC051218
GGTGTGGCGGGCGTCATCAAGATGGTGCAGGCGATGCGGTACGGGGTCGTACCGGCGACGTTGAACGTCGACGAGCCGACGCGGCACGTGAATTGGTCAACTGGTGCGGTGAAGCTGGCGGTTGAGTCGCGGGCGTGGCCTGAGGTGGGTCGTGCGCGTCGGGCGGGTGTGTCGTCGTTCGGGATGAGCGGCACCAATGCCCACGTGATCATTGAGCAGGCTGAGCCGGTGGCCGTCGTGGTGCCGGAGCCTGGGGTGGGTTCTGGGTTGGTGCCGTTGGTGGTGTCGGCGAAGTCGGTTGCGGGTCTTGCGGGGCAAGCGGATCGGTTGCGGGAGCTTGTGTCGGGTGAGTCTGGCCCTGGGCTGGTGGATGTGGGGTGGTCGTTGTTGTCGCGGGCGGGGCTTGAGCATCGTGTGGTGGTGTTGGGCGCTGATCGTGAGGGCGCGGTGGAGGGTTTGAGTTCGGTAGTTGCTGGTGTGGGGTCGCCGGGTGTGGTGTCGGGTGAGGTGGTGTCCGGGGATGTGGTGTTTGTGTTCCCGGGTCAGGGGTCTCAGTGGGTGGGTATGGGGCGGGAGTTGGCGCGGTGGTCGGGGGTGTTTGGGGAGTCGTTGGCTGAGTGTGAGGTGGCGTTGGGGCGGTGGGTGGATTGGTCGTTGTGTGAGGTGATGGAGAGCGGTGATGAGGGGTTGTTGGGTCGGGTGGATGTGGTGCAGCCGGTGTTGTGGGCGGTGATGGTGTCGTTGGGGCGGTTGTGGCGTGCGTGTGGGGTGGTGCCGTCTGCGGTGGTGGGTCATTCGCAGGGGGAGATCGCTGCGGCGGTGGTGGCGGGTGGTTTGTCGTTGGAGGATGGGGCCAGGGTGGTGGCGTTGCGCAGTCGCGCGATCCTTGCGTTGGCGGGTGCGGGCGGGATGGTGTCGGTTGCTGAGGGGCGGGCTCGCGCTGAGGAGTTGATTGGTGCGTTTGGTGGGCGGTTGTCGGTGGCGGCGGCCAATGGCCCCCGGTCGACGGTGGTGTCGGGTGAGCCGGAGGCGTTGGAGGAGTTGCTGGGGCTGTGCGAGGAGCGGGGGGTGCGGGCGCGTCGGATTCCGGTGGA